>JAEUHM010000027.1 GCA_016795485.1 Verrucomicrobiaceae bacterium
GACCCAAGACGACCCCAATCCACACGCAGCCTGAAAACGACAGTTGACCCCACTTTGCCCACACCCTAAACCATAACCCAATCACACCATGTGTTACCTATGTCCTGAACCAAAGGTGTTACCGATGTCCTGACTGAGCCCAGCCCGCTCTGCGTTCCGTCGTCCCGCCTGCTTCCAGTACTGGCTCCATCATGTAGCTCGACAACGCTCAGGGCCGCCATAAGCTCCTGCCAAGCCCTTCTCTTCCGCCTACTTGATCTACCTCGACCACAACGCCACGACCCCCGTCTTACCGGAAGTCCGGGAAGCGATGTTGCCGCTTCTCACCGACGATTGGGGGAACCCTTCTAGCTCTTACCGATTCGGGTCTAAGCTCAAGTCCAAGATAGAGAGCGCCAGGGAGCAGGTTGCCGACTTGATTGGAGCGAAATCTCCGAGGGAGCTCATCTTCACCAGCGGAGGAACCGAGAGCAACAACACCGCCATCCATGCTGCACTTCATGGGACCACCAAGAAGCACATCATCACTTCCCAGGTCGAGCACTCCTCGGTGCTCAGCTATTGTCGCTTTCTTGAAGAGTATCGCGGCTATCGGGTGACCTACCTCCCCGTGGACCGTGACGGCCTGCTTGCCCTGAGTGATCTTGAGCAAGCCATCGACGACGACACCGCTCTTGTTTCCCTCATGTGGGCCAACAACGAGACTGGCGTGCTATTCCCTGTCGAGGAGATAGGCACCCTCTGCCGCAGCAAAGGCGTCCTTTATCACTGTGATGCCGTGCAGGCCGTGGGAAAGCTCCCCATCGTCCTCCAGCGTCTACCCATCGACTACCTCGCCCTTACTGGGCACAAGCTCGGGGCGCCGAAGGGCATCGGAGCTCTCTATGTGAACAAGAAGGCCCCCTTCGTCCCCTTCATGCACGGCGGACACCAGGAGCGGTCGCGACGTGGCGGCACCGAGAACGTCGCCAGCCTTGTGGGCCTCGGCACCGCCGCCGCTCACGCTGCCAAGAAGCTGCCCAAATACGAAAGCACCGTGCGCCCGCTGCGCGATGCCCTGGAGAAGGGCATCCTTTCTGCCGTTCCCAATACTGAACTCAATGGCCACCCCACCGAGCGCCTCGCGAACACGTGCAACATCACTTTCCACGGCATCGAGTCCGAGGCTCTGCTACTCCTGTTAGATCAGGCAAGCATCTGCGCCAGCAGCGGTTCCGCCTGTCTGGCCGATTCGCCTGATCCCTCTCACGTGATCGCAGCCATGAAACCAGGGAAGGCAGCACGGCAATGCGTGCGATTTTCGCTCGGACTGACCAACAAGGAGAACGACGTCAGCGAGACGCTCGCCGCTTTGCAAAGGTGCGTAACATCGTTGTCTGGGCAGCGCTGAAGTGACCGCACCTCTTCCACCATCAAGAGGAATGGCGCACCACACGAATCAACTGGCCCGGCAACGATGTGCATGAAGATAACGCTTCATGGATGCGAAGGGCGAATGCAGCCGGGTTCGCGTCATCCCGTGTGCAGGCGATGATCCCGGAATGCTGTCCGCTAGTGGAACGGTGCAGGCGGAAGAAATCGAGCCGGTTCAGGGTCAGCACCGCACGCTGTTGTTCTGTGGCAAAGTTGAGCACCTCCTCATCAGGCACCATCTGGTTGGCCCTGCCAGCTTCCTGGGAGGTCATTACATCATGGCCCAGCAGGCGCAGTTCATTCACCACACGGCGGGGAAAGTTCTCGTTGGCATAGATCGCTGCCATCACACCTCATTGTTAGCCCGGATGGCGTTCTCGATCTCATCAGCATGGGTACTTACGTAATGCCAGGCCGCGTCCAGGTCATCCCGTGTCAGGTCCGGGTAATCGGCCATCAGTTCTGCGTCCGTCGCCCCCGCGCGCCTTGCCTCCTCCAGCATCCACACGGCAATGCGGGTCATACGAATGCAAGCCTCACCTCCACAGACTCCAGGCGTGTGCCGGATGAACGTCTTGCCCGGCCCATCACCGCTCTTCCGCTGCTTGAGGAAGATCACAAAATCCAGCACCTCTGCCTGAAACGGCTCAGGGGCAGACTCGATCTCGCTGACGATGCGCTGGGTGATCACGCTCATGAGAGAGGTTACATCCCTGCTGTCAGTTCGCAAGCAGCGGGGCACTATGACCGAAGAACGCGGGTGTAAAACTGGTATGCTTCCTTGTTATCATCAGCATCAGCCAAACCGATGGCAAATTCGAGACACTGTCGAATCTTGGTTCGGCCTGCGCCAGAGGCATTGACGAATTGTTGGTGGGAAAAATCAATCCTGGAAGCCTTTTCCAATTTCTTCTTGAAGTGCTCAACGCGGACGTCTCGATCTCCTACCGCTGAGGCTATCAAAGGCTTCGCGATATCGAACAAAGCCTGAATGCCCACCGTTTTGAAGATGAAGCTGCCAGGCTTCGCATCTTTCCACAAACATAACACTACAGCTTTGAAGTAGTTCACTAGCGTGGCATAAATCATTTCGTCGTTTGATTCACGAAACAACTCGCGAAGGGGAGCCTTATGCAAATCGACAGGCTCCAGCACCTCGCGTTTGAGGCCCACATAGCGTTCCTCGCCTGCCATTTTGTTGGCGTCCTTCTTCGGGTTGGATGAAATCAAGCGCACCACACCCTCGACTACAGTTGCAAGAGAGACGACCCAACTACCTGACCTTTTAGCCGATGCAGAAGTCATGGAAAAATCATTCTCTGCAGGCACAATCACATGCCCGGCGAGCGGGGATTCAGAATCAGCATTCAGCTTCCTGGCTATGAAGACCGCAAACTTGTCAGGCGTCCACTGTTCTTCAGCCTCCTCCTCTAGGTTGTAGCCAAACAGCTCATAGGTCTGGCTTTTACTGACCGGCTTCTGGGTCGAATTGATCGTTGCAAACAGGCGAGCTTGATACGGCTTTGGCAACCCGAAGAAAATCGAACATACCAACGGCATGTCCATTCTAGCGGGATTTCCAATAGCAGTGAAGCCGAACAAGCGATGCTGCCCGTCAATGATAGCGGCCAGCTTGCCGTTCTTCGGCACTGTCAGGACACCAAGATTAGATTCACCTGTGGGTTCAAAGCTCCAGCATGTTTTAGAATCTGTGACTTCAAAACCATCCCCTTCTGAATAGTTTGCGGCGAGGATTATCGAATTGGGAAAACTTGCGGAACCTTTGTCAATGAACCCGCCAATCTCCTTGAGTCTTTTATCGTCCAACCTGCGTTGTGATCCATCTAGCCTGTATGAGCCGTCTGGTTGCAAACAAGCCTCCAGCCGATCACTGTAACAAGTGTCGAGCAGCAGACGGGCAGGCAGTGCCGCTACAATAAAGTCTCCGAATGGCTGGGAAACAAAGATGGCCGGAGTTTGAAATGGGTAGTTCGTCATACCTGCCATCCCTTCTTCGTACCTTTGAGTTTTCGATTGGGATTAGGCGTGGAGCCATCGCCATCAACATCGCGAAAACAAGCTTTGTCGGCGTTGACGACCCACCAGAAAAGAATGCTGAGGATACTGCCAACGAGCCCCCAAACGATTGAACCATCACGAATCGTGAAAGCTGACATGCCGATCAGAAGCACGAATACAGCAAACGCAATTATGCCGAATGACCGAAAATACGGCTGCCCTTCACTACTGCTGTCAACGTAGGCCGCCCCAGCAACGGCTGGGAAGTAAGTGCAAAGAGCAGCCGCAACCGCCGGCCAACTCCATTCCCCACTGAATCTATACTCCAATAACGAATACCAAATGCCAGCTCCACCAAGCCCAACTACAGCAACAAGTAAATGCATCCAAAATGTCACAGATTTGAGCGGAGTCTTCAAGCGCCTCACCAGTTCGCCCGGTAAAAGGTCCAATGATTTGAGATCTTCTTTGATTGTCATGGTTTCGAGAAATCAATTCCCTCCGTCCCTCCAGAACTGTCTCGTTCCACCCGTCGTGGTCTTGCCGCCGAGCCGCAGCACAGCGTCACCTTTGTCCAGCATCTTTGAAACTGTGGAACCGAGGATCTCCTTCTGCTCCTTCGGCTTCAGGGTTTGCGGAGAGAAATGAACGCCTGCGGAGGCGAGGTCGGCAAAATCCACGCCATTGCTGAGGAACTTGTCGGCGTCTTGGCTGGCTAGCCAGAGAGGGAAGCCCCAGGAGCGCCCTTCGCGTGCGAGCTTCTCAAGGAGCTTGGCTTTGCCGTCCTTGGGCAAGATGTTGTGCGCTTCATCGACGAAGAGCACCATCTGAAGCGGCTGGATGCCTTTGCGCACACTGAGGTTCTTGTTGAGGCGCTCGATGAAGAAGTTCAGCACGAAGGCGACTACCAGCACGCGGGTGTCGTTATCGAGCGGCTTGAGGTCGAT
Source organism: Verrucomicrobiaceae bacterium (assembly GCA_016795485.1). Classification (GTDB taxonomy): domain Bacteria; phylum Verrucomicrobiota; class Verrucomicrobiia; order Verrucomicrobiales; family Verrucomicrobiaceae; genus JAEUHM01. The sequence continues at coordinate 4,380 of JAEUHM010000027.1, forward strand.
GATGTTCGAGCGACTGATCCATTCCTCGAAGGGCCGCGCCTTGTCAGCGGTGGCAAAGATGTTCAGCTCCACCAGCTTGCGCAGCACGGACACTGCGACGCCTTCGGATTCGTCGTCTTCTAACTGTTGAACGAGCGAGGGAAAATCAGGACGACGCAGTGCCTGATAGGCAGAGCGCAACTCGTCTTCCTGATTTTGGCCCATCTGCGGGCCAAAGGCCCGGACTAGTGACGCAATGCGGGAGGCGATATTCGCCGTCTCGGGTCCGCTCTTACCCGCGTACAGCGGGTTGACCGGCAGCGGCGCATCGATGAGCCGGAGATACTGCGCACCTGTGAGGTCGAAGAACTTCTTCCTGTTCTCAGCCTTCTCTTTGTCATCGGCGCTGGCTTCTTCGAGTTCGCCTTTCAAATCAAAGAACAGGAACGATACGCCTTGCCTCGCAAGTTGGGCGAGAAGGTCGAGCGCGAGTTGGCTTTTGCCGGAGCCTGGCTGGCCTGAAATGATAAGCAAGCCATTCTTCGTCTCAGGGCCGTTCATACTCCACGGCTCAACCTCATTGAGCAGCTTCACCTTCACCTCCCGGTCCACCACGGTGAGCATCTTGCGTTTGCCTCCCCCGGCATCAACGAGGTTCACCGGCATTTGCAGTTCTGTGTTTTGCGCTCCGCGGAGGAGTTCAGCGACGAACTTCGCTTGATCACGCCCGCTCGATTCCCAGATGTCCGCCATTCTCACACAACCAAACTCAAACGCCCGCCGAAACTCTCGTTGGAATGCCGAATCATCCATTTTTTGTCCAAAACGGAACCTGAGGGCTGCGCGATAGACTTCCTCAAGCGGACCAACCAGCGCATCCCAACTGATATCTTTGCCATTGCCTGTTGGTGCCTTGTAGTCCTGGGGCACTCCTTCCGCGAGTGCGAGACTAACGGCCGCCCGGCCAAGTACTGCTTTCGTCTTAGCTCCCACACGGGGATATACGTCTTCAATGAACTTCTCAGCAAAAAGGCTAGGGGTCATGTATCAAAAGGGATATCAGAGCTTCTTGCCGAAGTATTTCGGCTCAAGTCGTACTTGGTAATCATCAGTGCCTTCGATTCCTTCAGGTATTAAAGTGTAGCCGCGCCCAAACTGGTCGCGAACCTTTGCGAAAAGTGGTCCGTCTGGATCAATCTCAGCATTGGTCGCCAAAACGATGGACTGATGGCCTTCGCTACTCAGGTAAAGTTTATCGAGCACTGCTGCGCGAACTTCACGATCCAAGCGTCCAAGTGGGGTATCGACTACTAGCGGAGGAACAGTTTGGGCAAGTCGGCGAAGTGCTTCATTGAAGGCGAGGAGCCTCACCTGCCTTTGGCCTGCGGATGGATTTGCATCGTCCCACTGGATGCGTTCTCCACTCTTCCGAATGAGTTCACACTGCCAAAGCTCACCGGTGAATTGCATACCTTTGAACTCGTGACTACGTTCGGTGATCTCCAGCCAAAGGTCGCCCACCAGCTGATTGATCTGACGGCGCATCTGTTCAGATGCGCGCTTGCGCATAACGCTGGCGGCGTCACGGAATGCATGAGCTCGGGATGCTAGACTGCGGCCTTTCGAGGCTTTTTCAACGATTTCAGTCCAACGGCTTTCCTCGACCTTCAGACGGGTAATATCATTCTCGATTTGGATGCGCTGAGCGTCCAACTCTAACAACTCACGATCTATCGATTCCAACTCAGCGCGCAGAGTGCCACGTCGCTCGTGTAGGCTCTTGCCTGCACCAATTGCAGCGATGTTCTGGTTTTGCTGCCGAATCTCATAGTCAAGGTCCTTGATATCGGCCTGGAGCGCCTCAAGCTTTCGGCAGGCGTTCTCAAGGCTTGAAACTTCAGCGGTGGCTGTCGCTAGAATCTGCCGCACAGAAAAGTTAACCTCTGGTCTATCACAGACAAAAATTTCAACGCCCTCAACCCCTTCGGGGGGAGGGTTAAAGAGGCTGAGAAGCGCTTTGTCGAGGCGTTCTGAGTAATAGGCGTGCGTGGGCGGTGAGAGCTTGTGCTGGGACTCAGGATCATCAAATACATCCGCTTTGATCGACGGAAGGCGGGGTTCGATGGCCGCTTTTCGATCAATCCATTCTCGTTTCCGTTCCTCGCCTTCCAAATGAGCGGTAACCGCCACTCTAAGACCAGCGAGCAACGTGACCGGAATTGGGGCTTCCCAAGCTGCTTCCAGTTTACCCTCGATCTCACGTTTCGCACTCGCCACCTCATCTCTTGTGGTTTGGTCACGCTCAAGTTTGGCTGGGTCGACTGCCCCCAACGTCTTTAGTTGATCCTGTATATCGGCCAGCTCTGATGCTGCTTCTTGCTGCTTTTCGAGTAGGACCTCACGACGTTGATGATTGCCTCGCAGCTTTCCGTTCGTCAGGCTTTGGATTTGGGAACTGATGTCCGCCAGCGTCTCGGATGCCTCGCTGCCGCCATCGGCATCAACTTGCTTATTGGTGGCTGAGAAAATACTGCGAAGCTCGTCTTCCAGCCGCTCATAAGCCCACAGGCCAAGGATTCGGCTGATTGCCTGGACGATTTCAGTTTCGCCAAGGTTGACGTTTTGGCTTTTCTCCGCATCGAAAAAGAAAAACCGAGCGAGGTGGCGAGGAAGGAATGCGTCGCGAAGGCGCTCAATCATCTTCTCATCCTCTTCCACTTGCCCATCATTTGAACGCTCTGCCCACGAGCGCCATACCGGTGGCGAGTTCGGGCGAAAACGAATCTCCCGATGAAGAGTCAGTGTCTGCTCCTTACTGCTATCTGCATCCCGTTGACGAATAGCAACTGTCAGCGTGCAGGTATCTGAACCCTCGCGGCTTGCGCGCCGATTCAATGCCTTACCGAAACTGAAACGCGTTGCTTCTGATCCAGTCTCGACCTTACGTAGGTCTCCGAGACCGGCCTCTCCTGCAACTGCAAGATAAAGCGCCCTAAGGACATGTGTTTTCCCTGCTCCGTTCTTACCGCCAATCAATACGTGGGGAGAGCTGTCGGCTGGAGTGAGAAAATCAAAATTGGTGGTGTCATAGAACGGACCAAAATTGGTGATCGAGAGCGAGTCGATGGAAACAAGGTTTGCCATGGCCTAAGCGGCTTCTTGGGGGGAGTTATCTTTGAGGTCGTCTTGAAGAATCTTCGTGAGTTCGGCAAGGAGGCCATGAGCCCGATTGTTTTCGCTGAACTCTTCAACCTTCGAGACTAACCTTTGAAGGGTCTCTGGGGAAAGGCCCTTTTCCTGAGCGACTTCCGCTTCAAGCTTCCGCAGGCGAGCAGTGTTGCGTAAGTCGTGCATGGGTAGGCCGGAGTGAGCGTTTACGATGCGGGCGACACCACGACCGTCGTCTGGTTCGCGGGCTGACTTCCAGTATTGCTGAATGAGGAGTAGCTCTTCATCGCTAATTAGCTTCATTTTGGAAGCATCTTGCAATTTAAGCAACTCTTTGAGCAACATTTTACGGCCTTTCATGATGATAGGGCCATTTCCCTCCGTGCCATTCATACGGCGGGTATCCCGCCAGCCGTTGTCTGGGTTCTGGACTTCGAGCAACAGCTCACGGAACTCCAACATCGACTCCATTCTCTCATCGCCATTGGCCATGAGCCCTTCACTTGCCTTGTCTCGCTCCACCACGGTGCAAGTCCAGCAACCAAAACGCGAGTTACCGCAACTCGGAGTACTCGTGTCGATATGGATCGGGCATTCTCCGCCCCCCGCGTCTCGGTAGAGCCGGTAAAGCTCCTGATTGCTACCACCCCAAGGGGGGGCATTTTGCAAAAGGTAGGCCCAGACTTGTTCAGTAGTTAGGTGCTCGATGGGGTTCGACACGTCGACCCTAGGCAGGTCTGGATGACGCCTCAGGCCATTCTTGAGTTCAATGCCAGCCAGTGTCTGGGAACGACTCGAGCTTTCGCCTCTGCGTGCACCAAGGTGCAAGATTGCTTGGCCTGTCCTCCCAAGAGTTCGTTCTACAAATTGGTTTACCGGATCAATTTTCATCCTCTGGGTACACCAACGGAAATGGCGGTTCGGTGGCGGATAACCGCGACCAATCAGGTTCACCCAGAACGTATCAGTGGGTGGTGGCTTGAGAAGGTGAACCGACACATTGAGGTTCTCCCGTTCGGAATAGCGGCGCATTCGCTCGAGCGTATCTTCGATCATCCCCACGATCGCAGGAATCTCTACTCTCGTATCTGTACATAGAACAGATATGGGCTTGGTTCTGCGTTCAACGGATATGGAAGACAACATCCCAAAGATGAGGCCTGCCACCATTGTAGAGTCCTTCCCTCCACTGAATCCGATTAGCCAGGGACGGGGGTCTGAGAGATATAGGTCGCGAAGGGAGTCTTCGATTTCTTGAAACACCCAGCAGGCATAACATCGCGAGGCGTCACACGTCAACACCAACCCCAAGTTGGCCGAGGTCAAGATCTGGCGGGAAATTAACGGTTTGTTCTAAAAACTACGGTTTTCAGCTCTAGAGTGGACGAGGGACGGCCCCTCTGGCGAGGTGGAAAAACTGTCCGAGGGTCGCCAACGGCGTTCTGAGGTCAGGGAATGGCCTCCACGTGTGGAGTTTTGCGCGTGCTGGCCGCGTTTTGTGAGTGGGGAGGCAGTCGGGACGACTGCACCACTTTCTAGGCCGGAAGGTGTGGAACGGGGTCGGTGGGAGTGTGGGGTGCTTCAGTTCTCGTCGTAGGTGAAGCCTTCAACGGTGGTGGGTGTTGGCGTTACCATGGGCGATGAGCCCCAGCCGTTGTCGGGCCAAGGGGATGCAATCCATCCGCTTCCCGACGAACTGGTGGCGGCGGGTGCTAGCGCTACGTCTGAGCCCCAGCCTTGAACGGGAGCGGTGGCGGAGGTTTGGGACTGGGCGCTGTGATCGGCTGATGATGACTCGGTGCCTGTCCATCCCTGATTGATGAGGAAAGCGGCGATGGTGACGACCAACCAGTTCCTCAACCTGGGCGTGGCTAGCACATACTCCACTAACTGCACGATGGCGTGCAAGCCTCTGGCGAGGTGCTCAATGCCAGCAGCAATGGCGCGGAACCCTTCAGCATAGTTGCGCCAGATCACTGAAGCTTGCATCCTATCCGGCGACTGCTGGCGGTCTTTCCGGTCATTGGCGTCAGGTAGCTCGGTTGGCATGGCTGGATGAGTAAGCGCGCCGGAGAGGAAATGCAATCTGACTGATCAGAAGCGGGGGAGACGGGGAGATAATGAGACAATCAGACAAGGAGACAGGGGAGTTCTTGGTTCTTGGTTCTTGGTTGTTGGGGTGAAGGGAGTCCTTTGGCCTGCGGTGACGGCTCGGTGAGGACACCTCACCCTACCTTCCAGCTCCACCTGCTTAACTAGCGCTCAACCACTGCTCAACCACCGCAAGCCGCCCTGCCAGACATCAGATGCCAGACCGGGCGGACATGAGTGTCCGCGCTCCTTTTCCAAACCACCGTCAACAATGGTCAACCACGTCAACTACCGTAAACCGCCCCCGCGCTCCTTTGCTCAACCGCTGCAACCCGATTCCTGTTCGCAGTCGGGACGACACCAACACACTGGGGCCGAGAAGCGGAGGTTCTTGGTGCTTTGTTCTTCGTGCCTTGGTGCCTTCGTGTGAGAAGGGTCTGGGGAGCAGGCAGAAGATGCTTGGTGCGGGATGCTCTCCGGCAACTTGGGACAGGCGTTCCGAGGTTAAGTTTTTCGATTTCCAGGGTAAGGAGTGGCGTTCCGAAGTTAAGCTTTTCGATTTCCAGGTTCCGGAATGGCGTTCCGAGGTTAAGCTTTTCGATTTCCAGGTCAAGGAATGGCGTTCCGAGGTTACGGACTGGCACCGCTTGGTTAAGGAACGGCATTTTCTAGTTAAGACATGTCATGGCTTAGTTACGGAATGGCGTTTCTTGGTTAAGGAATGGCACCGCTTAGTTACGGAATGGCGTTCCGAGGTTCAATTTTTCGATTTCCAGGTTAAGGAATGGCGTTCCGAGGTTCAGTTTTGTGGACGATAAAGGCTGAGGGAGGATCACTGATCGCAGTCGGGACGACTGCACCATGTTCTTGGTGCCTTTGTGTCTTGGTGTGAGGCTTGGTGTTTGTTTTGCGGATGAGTGTTCGCGCTCGTTTGTCGATCAGATACCAGAGACCGCACTGGGGGATGCTCGTGGATGATGTCATGTGGCCTGCGGTGACGACGCTTGGAGGACCAAGCGGCCCTATCTTCCAGAAGGGGGGGGTGGGAAATGATTGTCAATCGGTGGGTGGCTTGCCAGACTGGGGTGGATGATGCTGCAACGTAAATGGTGGATCTGTGGGCTGCTTTTGCTGGCTACGACGATTAACTACATGGATCGGGTGACGCTGGCGAATGCGGCGACTCGGATCACGACGGAGTTTGGCTTGTCTGAGCAGCAGTATGGGAATCTGGAGTTGGGGTTTGGCTGGGCGTTTGCTGCGGGCTCGCTGATCTTTGGCCTGCTGGCGGATAGGGTGAGTGTGTGGTGGCTGTATCCCGTGGTGCTGCTGGGGTGGTCTGGGGCGGGCTGGGCTTCTGGGGGAGTGGACTCGGTGGAGAGTCTGCTGGTGTGTAGGGTGTTGTTGGGTGTTTTTGAGGCGGGGCACTGGCCTTGTGCGCTGAAGACGACGTTTGCCCTGCTGAACCCGGCGGAGAGGACGATGGGGAATAGTGTGCTGCAGAGTGGGGCGTCTGTGGGGGCGGTGCTGACTCCGCCGCTGATGCTGTGGCTGATGACGGAGGAGATCTCGACGTGGCGCTATGCGTTCCAGGTGGTGGGCGCGGTGGGCTTAGTGTGGATTGTGGCTTGGTTTGCTCTGGTGCGGAGGGAGGACGTGGCAGTGGGGGGAGCGCCGGGGAAACGGCAGGTGGGTTCGGTGTGGCCGATCCTGAAGAGCGCGCGGTTCTGGGCGGTGGCGCTGGTGATCTTTGGCGCGCAGACGTGCTGGCATTTGTTCCGGGTGTGGCTGCCGAAGTTTCTGCAACAGGGGCGTGGCTACTCTGAGGAGATGGCTTTGGGCTTTAGCTCGGTGTACTACATCGCAACGGATGTGGGGTGTCTTTTGGCGGGGATGCTGTCGCTGTGGCTGGTGAAGCGGGGTATGACGGCCCATGTGTCTAAGCGGCGGGTGTATCTGGTGTGCTGTGTGTTTACTTCTCTGGCAGTGCTGGTGCCGTGGCTGCCGCAGGGCTGGCTGCTGCTGGGGGTGATCTTGCTGGTGGGGATGGGTGCTCTGGGGCTGTTCCCTTGCTACTATAGCTTCGTCCAGGAGCTGTCGGATGAGCATGTGGGCAAGCTGACGGGGATCCTGAGTATGTGGGTGTGGGCGGTGACGTCTCCGGTGCATCCGCTGTTCGGCCGGATGGCGGACCAGACGAAGTCTTACGATCTTGGCATGGCATTTGCGGGCTTGGTCCCTTGGCTGGGCGTGGTCTCTCTCGCTCTGCTCTGGCGTCAGCCTGCCAAGCAGTCATAACCTTCTCTCTCGGGGGCAAGAATGGGCTTGCTACCCTGCCCGCCAGGAACGACATGTCTCACGCTTACGAATGAACTTCATGCGCTCGCGTCATCCTGGCGTATCCGGTGGCAGTTACACTCCTGTCATCTTCATTGTTGCTGGTCTTGCGATCAGCGCTGCGGTGTTTTTTCTCTTCACGCGGAAGAAGCTGGAAGATCGGCCTGCTGCGGCCACGGCTCCCCTAGCGGCTCAGCAGGGAAACACTGGGTCTGAGGCGAAGAATGCTGCTGGTGGTCAGCCGGGAAAGGTGGCTGTGACTGCACCTGCGGAACCCACAACTCCACCCAGCGGGACGCCCAATGCGCCTGCAGGATCTGCCATGCAACCGCCAACGGCTCCTGGGGCAACGAAGACTACGCAAGCAACGGCTCTGGGTTTCGCTAGGCCAGGAGATCTAGGCACGCAAATGGCCCGGGCACTCTCTACGGGGGACATAGCGCAAGCAGCGAAGATGGCAGCAGCGGGTGATCCATCTCGTGCAACAGAGGCCGAGGCGGTGTTTAAGAAACTGTTTACGGACATGGGTCTGAAGGCTGCCCCAGATGACCAAATGAAGATCCTGGGCCAAGTGGGTGATGCGACTCGGCTTTCCATCCCCCTGCTGAAGCCAGGGCAAACGGTGCCAACGATTTCGCTACAAATTGATGTGGAGAGGGATCCGAAGATGGGATGGAAGATCACGCAGTTCCGCCTGCCTGACGAGCTAGCTCCGGCGATAGCGGCAGCGATGGCGACTCCTGGTGCACCTGCTTCCACACCGGGGGCTGCTGCGACCTCGTCTACCACAGAGCCTACCGCCGCTGCTCTCGCTGCTGGGGCTAAAATGACGCCTCCAGTTGCTGGCAGTGCTCCCGCCGGCACCACGCCCGCAACTGCTGGAACAACACCCGCAGCAGCACCGAAGGGTGGCACGCCGCTTTTTGTGGTGGAACAACATGCGGATGCGCTTGGGTTCGCGAGCGGCTTCGTCACCTCACTGTTAGGGAGAGACTTCTCGTCAGCGCGTAAGGTGATCGACGAGTCGAAGGTGCCTGTGGAGAAGCTAGCAGGTCTGTGCATCGTATTTGAAGAGGGTGACTATCAACTGAAGCCGAGCAAGCCGCTGATCATCACGGTGGCGAGCCCGAATGTCTCGTGGGTGATCGCGCAAGTGGAGTCTGAGTCATTGCAACAGAGCACGGAGTTTGGCTTGGAGTTGCAGCGTGGAGCAGAGAGTCAGCCGTGGAAGGTGGTGGGCCTGAACTTGTCTGAGTTGCTGGGTTCGTTTGCTCAGGTGGCGTCGAAGATTGGTGTGCCTTACACGCCGGTGGTGCAGAACCCAAAGGGCGGCGAGTCGCTGGCGCTCTACTTTGAGTATGATCAGGCTCAGCTTCACGAGCGCGCGCAGAAGCAACTGCACATCGTGGCGGAACTGCTGAAGTCCAATAGTGCTCGCAAGCTCCGTATCACAGGCCACACGGACGCTATGGGCACGGACGACTACAACGTGGCGCTGTCACAAGCACGGGCGAAGAGCGTGAAGGAGCAACTGGTAGCGCTGGGTGTGTCTGTGGATCAAGTCATCACCGAAGGCATGGGGAAGGCTGTCCCGCTGAGCCCTAACCAAAAGGCTGATGGCACGGATGACCCTGAGGGCCGGTCCAAGAACCGCCGCGCGGAGATATTTCTCGACTTCTGATCTGGAAAGGAGTGTGCGGACTGCACACAAGAGCCATCCGTCCTTGCGCGGTGCACCTAGCTGCCCACACTCGGTGCATGGAACAGGTTCTCGTCGTCTCGCGCTCTCTTTTTGATCAACTCGGTGCTTTTCAAGGCTTTCAGCCTGACGCTGGGCGCTACCTGACGGACCTGCTGAACCCTGAGAACAACTTTTTCATGGACCGACCTGCGGCGGAGGAAGACCCGTCCCACAAGCAACTCATTCCTTATTCACTGTTTCATCATTCGGGTCGCCTGCTCTGCTACACGCGCGGTGGAAAAGGCGGTGAGAAGCGTCTCCACGCGAAGAAGAGCGTAGGCATAGGAGGCCACATCAATCCCGTGGATCAAACCCAAGCGCACCTTGGAGAGCAGACGTATAACAATGGAGTGGAGCGCGAGATCACGGAGGAACTACGCATCACGGGCAGCTACAAGCAGAAGGTGATAGGGCTGATCAATGACGACAGCAACGATGTGGGCCGTGTGCACCTGGGAGTGGTGCACTGGTTTGACCTGGAGTCCGATGATGTGGCATCCAACGAAGACGCTATTCAAGATCTACAGTTTGTGCCGATCAATGAGCTAGTAACGCGGATAGACGAACTAGAGACTTGGTCTGCCTTTTGCGTGAAGCACGTGGCCGAGACGAGACCTTGAAGTAGGCACGCTGTGCCTCACGCCGCTGTTCCGCCTGTGGAGCCATTGGAAGGCTCGCCGGGCTTGGCGGTGGCATCCTGAGGCAGTGCAACCACGGTGCCCTGCCCCCCAGTGCCAAGTAGCTTGCGGAACATGCGCTGAGGGAAGGACTGACCTGACTCCTCGCTCTGGATCTGGCTCAGAGCTTGGCTTTTGGCCAACTCCCACGCCGGAGCAAAGCCAGGCGCGTTGATAAGCATGTGCTTCTCGGCCCTAGCTAGGATCTCCAACTCACGCATCATCTTGTTATCACTGCGCTCACTGAGACGGGCGATTTGGAGACGGAGATTCTCGTTCTCTTGGGCAAGGCGGCTCTTCTCCTTGCCAGTGTCCTGCATTTGCTTGGCGTCCAGTTCCAGTTTGTCACTGAGGTGGGTGCGGTAGCGCTTGAACTCGCGCTTGGTCTTCCAATGACTGTAGAGTGAGAGCACCAGGAAGATGACTCCCAGCAGAAAGCCGAGGAGGAATGTATTGAGTGGAGTGAAAATCTGTTCTGTCAGAGCGGCCAGCATGGTGGGACGAGTATTTGCAGGGGGTTGTGGGAGAACGTGCGCTGTAAACGTAGCGCGCTCTCGCGGCCTGTCACACGGCAATATCAGGGTTTCACCTTGGGCTTGCGCAAAACTCTGGCTAGGAGGATGCGCTTCACCTGTAGCCATGGGCTGGTCCCATTGGCTTTAGCGGTGAATATCTGCTCCGTGACATCCTCGGTGATCTCAATGCGCCCCAACCGGAGGAGCAGGTAGGTCTCTTTGTCCTTAGTTTTCATGTCAGGTGCCACATCACTACGAGCCGTCTTACCGGCAAAGGTGACCTCAACGCTGGCATCTAAAGGCACTTCTGGACATGAATACTCAGCCACGATCTGATAGGTCCCGGCGGCCAGCTTTGATAGCTTCCACGATTGCTCGCCCAACGTCACATAAGAGGCACCTACAGGTCCAGGATTGATCGTCTCATTGGGATCAAGGGAGAACACTTGGCCGGGAATCTGGCCCGTAGCGAGGAGTGACTTACCCGTTTCCACGCGGGTCTGTGGAGGCTCCACGATTCCGTTTCCGACCGTCACCAAACGAGTGATCTTCGAAATCTCCGCCGCATACGCTGCCTTCTCTGTCTCGCTCAATGCCGCCGTTTGGGCTGCCTTCAAGTCAATGAGATACTGGTCGATCAGCTTCCGGTGCCGCTTCTGAAGGGCGTCCCGGTACGTTTGCTCCAACTGCTCCAACCGCCCCGGTGCCTGAGTCGATTCTGGAGACACGGAGGCAGCTTGAGACGCAGAACCAGTGCCCGTAGCCGGAGAGGCGGGCACAGGTGGGGCAATCTGAGCCATAAGCGCGTCCGCACATGTCATCATCAAGGCTAACAACCAAGAACCGTATTTATTTGCCACGATACCAACCGCCTCCTTCCTCGGCTGCTTTCCTTGCACGCCCCTCGTGCTCTAACATATCGGCCAGGAGGCCAGCTTCGAGCGCTGCTTTGCGGGTGTAGCCTTTGTCTTCAGGCCCATCGACAAGCGCCAACCCATGATCGATCAACACGTGCTGAAACAACCCTGTCGTCTCAAGGTAAACGAGGGCCACTAATGTGCCGTCAGGTGCCGGTGTGGCCCTGGCTAGAAGTTTAAGCGGTTTGCCTGTGAGATAAAGTTCCGTGAACTCACGGGCCGCATGACCAATGGCCACCGCACCGAGTTCGTCGATGCCGAAACGTGACTTGATCAAGTCCATAGTGCGACCTTTGCGCGCATCCATGGGCGGGCACACCGTCCACATCAACTTCACCCAGAATGACTCACCTTCGTGCTCCACCTTGAACCTGTCCCCCGTATTGCCTGGGTCAGCCACATACTTCACGTCCGTGAGCGTGGTGAGGCCCGACTTGCTGACAGACGGAGCCAGTTGGAAAAAAGACTCCGTGCCAGACTCAAGAAACTTGGTCACACGCTTCGTCTCCGCCTGCACCACTCGCGCACCGGCTCCTTTTTCTCCCAGACCGGCCAGGAGTTCCAGATAGTCCTGCACCACTGGGGTCATCGCCTGCTTCATCCTCTCGTTGTGCAGTTCCTCAGCCTTTTGCAGAGCTAGTGAGACGGCCGCAGACTCAGTGGCCGCATTTGCAGGTGGACCGCTCAGGTTTAGCAGCGCCTCGTTGACAGGTTCCAGCACCACTTGCATTAGCCTGAAGGCGATCTGGCCAGCGTTCATTAGTTCCAGGCGAAAGGTAACTGGCAGGCGTTGGACAGTGACGATCGGTTTAGGCGCAGTTGGTTGTTCTGGCACTGAGCTACCGTTTCCATTGGCGCTCGTTACCGAAATGGTTGCGCTGTTGGTCGCTGCAATCGTCAGGTTGGACACTTCCCGAAACCGCACTGCGGCCACAGGTGGAGTCGTTGGCAGGGTTGCGGTCAAAGGCATGGGCACCGCCACAGCGGGAGGTGCCACCGCCGCTACGATCCTCACCACGTAGCGTCCAGGCTGAATGTTGGTGAGCGTCCACTCGGCGCCGGAGGTGGATGCGGCCCAGTTGTCCAGCACTCCTGCGTTCCAAGTCACTCCCCCAGAGACCCTGGCAGATGCCAGCGGCAGAGTGATGCCTGGTGCTGGTGCCGCCACCTCCTTGAGTCGCTGGCTAGCGGCCACCAAGTTCTCTCTGCGGCGCTTGGCAGACAAAGCTAGGGCGTAATCACCTGACGCACCGGCATTCATCTCCAAGTTAGCCAAATGGGGAGCGAACAACTCATTGAGACCTACTGTTTCCCGGGCTGCAGCTGCCTCAAACTTCTTCCGCATCTCCACCAAAGCAGGCGGCTCTGGCAGTGGCGGACCCATTTGCGCATGAGCCATGAAGGTCGCCGCCAGCAAGCCCATGACCGAGCACAGAAAATGGTTCTTGCGCGGCATCATTCGTTCACGGGCACGAGTTGCACTCCATACAAGTCCATGAGCCCGCCCTTGCTCACCTTGGATGCGCTCACTACCAGCGGCCCACTGCCCGTCCTCACCCGCAGGGTTCCCAACAGATGGTCCTCTGGACCGGCCAAGGTGATGTGAGTATCTGCATTCAAAGAATAAAACTGCTCCTGAACCCGCACTGTGCCGCCTTGGGTAGCGCTGGAGGTGTAACGCAGCACCACCTCATACCCGCCCGGTGGCAGATCAGGCAGTGTCCACATCGCCCGTGAGCTGGTCGTCCTCCAGTCTGTCAGCGCCTTGCGAGAGTCGTCATACTTCACGCCCTCCAGAGTGGCCTGTGTCAGCGGCAGGTCTATTTTCCCTCGCGTTGCTTCCAGTTCCTTCACTGTTCCCAGCAGCAGGCTTAGTTTCTCCGCAGAGGCTAGGTCCATCTCAGCCCGCTGGCGCTTTTCACGAGCGGCCAGTGCCTGTTCCCAGTCCCACGCTGCCGCAGCGCGCTTCTCCGCAGCTTGTAGCTCCGTTATCCGCAGTTTTAGCGGTTCCACAGACGCGCGGGCCAGTGCTGCTTCAAAGTCAGCCCTCAGCCGTGCCAGCGCCGTCTCGCTTGTGGACTTCTCCTGGCTGCCTGAAGAGGCAGCCATCATCAGCAGCAATACGAGGGAAACACCTGCTCTCCAGCGTGACATCGACGCCCATGGTAGCGGCTCGACACCACCTTTCCAAGCAGCGATTTCGTTCACCTTAGCAATCACCCCGCCCGTCAGTCCTGATAAAACACCAGACTGACAATGCGCCAGCCGTCCGGCCCTTTACGAAGCGTAAAGTAGTCCCAACCCGTCTCCACCACATCACCCTTCGTCAGCTTCCAGCTCACTGCGGCCTGAGCCACTCGCATATCTCCGCTGATCTGCATCAACAGCGGCACCTCCTTCATCGGCACCTTGCTCAGCTCGTGCCCCATCTTCTGACCATGAAGAAAATCCGTCAGCCCTTGGCTAGAAAGTGCGCCACCCTTCTCTACATAGGTCACCCTTGCCTCCGGGGCAAAGCAGCCTCCATAGCCATCCATGTCCTGGGAGGACCAAGTGCTGAAGTAGCGTTCCAAAAACGCACGCACCGCCGGCTCATCGGGATGCGGGGCCGGCATCGGTTGCCGATCACAACTCACCAACGACACGCACAGCACCGCTCCCAGCACCAGCATTCTGCAAACACTGCTCATCGGCGCGGCGGACACGGATTACGCGCCAAAGTCTTCCTCTTCCACGCTCATCAGCGAGAGTAGGCGATTCAAATCCTCCACTCCGTAGTAGTCGATCTCGATCCGGCCCTTTTTCTCTCCATGCGAGATGGATACGTTGGTAGAAAAATGCCTCGTCAAGCGCTGCTCCACAGACCGCACCGCCTGGATCACATCTGCCTCTTTCTTTGTCGGCTCCGGCGGCTTCGGTGCAGGCTTTAGGATCTGCTGCACCAGACGCTCCACCGCGCGCACGGTCAGATTCTTCCGGATCACTTCGTCAGCAGCTGCTTCTTGATCCGCCGACTTCTTCAGCGTCAGCAAAACTTTAGCGTGGCCCGTGCTGATCCGCCCATCCACCAGCATATCACGCACCGGCGTTGGCAGTTCCAACAACCGGATCGCATTCGCCACAGTCGCACGGTTCTTACCCACACGCAGCGCGATGTCTTCCTGCCGCATGTTGAAGTCCTTCGACAGGCGCTGATAAGCCTCCGCTTCCTCGATCGGGTTGAGCCCCTCACGCTGGAGGTTCTCGATCAATGCCATCTCCAGCACGTCCTGATCAGACGCCGTCCGGACGATCAGAGGGACTTCTTTAAGCCCCAGCTCTCTCGCGGCACGCCAGCGGCGTTCTCCCGCGATCAGCTCCAGCTTCCCGTTCACCGCACGGACGATCAGCGGCTGGATAATCCCATGCTCACGGATTGAGTCCATCAACTCCGTCAGCTGATCCCCCGCGAACGTCTTCCGTGGCTGCAATGGGCTTGGCACCACCTGCTCCAGCGCTACACGACGCACCACATCACCCGGAGCCGGCTGGGACAAGGACGGTGCCTTGCTCACTCCCGCGACATTTGCGGGAGTGCTGATCAAGGCACTGAGACCTTTACCGAGAGATTGCTTGGCCATAAGCGGGGGCCGAGATTAGAGGGCTGTTGCCCCGTGGCAAATGTGTTTTGCATTTTCTCACCCGAAGTTATTCACAACACCGTCTCTGCCCCCAGATTTCAAGCCCTTGGATGCGCTTCGTCATACACTTGGCGCATCCGTTGGGTTGACACATGCGTGTAGATCTGGGTCGTCGCCAAGCTCGCATGCCCCAGCAGCGTCTGCACACTCCTCAGGTCCGCACCCCGATTCAGCAGATGCGTGGCAAAGCTGTGCCTGAACTTATGCGGCGTCACGTGCACCGGCAGCCCACACGCCTTCCAGTACTTCTCCACCACATCAGAGATCGCCTGGCTCGTGATCCTCTTCCTCACCTTACTGATGAAAAGCGGTCCCTCCCGCACATTCGCCTTCACCCGGTAGCGCTGCACTGCCTCCAAGGCCAAGGGCCCTATGGGGCACACCCGTTCCTTCTTCCCCTTCCCCACCACCCTTGCCGTCTCCTGCACCGTATCAAGATCCTCCACATCCAGAGACGCCAACTCCGCCAAACGCATCCCCGTGCTGTAAAACATCTCCAGGATCGCCACATCCCGCTCCGGAGCCCACACCGGTGCTTGTTGCGGATGCTCCATCTTCAGCGGCGCCTCCAGCATCTCCAGCACCTGCTTCTCCGTCAGCACCACCGGCAGACGTCGTTCCTGCTTCGGCAGTTGCACCTCCACCAGCGGATTCACCTTCCAGCCATGCCGCCGAGTCAGATACTTGTGGAAACTCCGCAACGCAGCGAAATGCAGCCTCACCGTGGCCCTCCCCATCTCCTGCTTCATGAGATAAAACAGGTAACTCCGGTAATCATCCGCCGTCTGCGCCTCCCAACCAGCAAACGAAGGCCTCCACTCCCTGAATCGCCTCAGAGCCAGTTCATAGTTCGCCAAAGTACGCACAGAAGCCCGGCGCTCCACCTTCAGGAACTCCAGAAACGCATCAGCCAGAAGGTCTTCCCTCTCATCAGCCATACCCAAGGCCCCCAAAGTGCCAGCCCAAATGCAAATCGCAAGCCTCCCTCCGCCAACGATGCGTAAACGCACTGCTCGGGTGCAAAATCCATCAAGACATCGCCTGGCTCGTCGTCACAGTGCGCCATGAAGTTCTCACTCTTTGCGCATGGGCGGTTGGCCTGCTGGCTTGTGTTGGTTGCAGGCTTTGCTTTGCCTTTGGTCGCTCAGAAGGCGGACCCGTCCGTGCTCACTTTGGAGCGCATCTTTACCGACAAGGAGTTCGACGAAGAAAAAATGGAGGCACACAAGTGGAGCAAGAAGACCGCCTCCTACTGCACGCTGGATAAAGCGGCTAAGGGCAAGCTCGGCAAGGACCTCGTCAGGCACGATGCAGCTACCGGAGAGAAGACCGTCCTTGCCACCGCACAGAACATGATTCCCGCTGGGCAAACCAAGCCACTCACGGTCGACAGCGTTGAGTTCTCGCCCGATGAAACGTCGGTGCTGCTCTTTGCGAATACCCGCAAAGTTTGGCGCAATAACACCCGTGGAGACTACTGGCTCCTGCACTTAGCCACCAAGAAGCTCACCAAGCTCGGTGGAGACGTGCCTGCCTCTACCCTCTTCTTTGCCAAGTTCTCCCCAGACGGCACCAAGGTGGCCTATGTGCACAAAAATAACCTCTATGTGCAGACTCTCTCCGACTTGAAGATCACCCCCATCACCAAGGATGGCAGCAGCACGCTCATCAATGGCACTTCCGACTGGGTCAATGAGGAAGAGCTGAGTCTGCGCGACTGCTTCCGCTGGAGTCCTGATGGCGCGCACCTCGTCTTTTGGCAGTTCGACACCCAGGACGTGCGGCGCTTCTGGCTAGTCAACCAAACAGAGACCAACTACCAACGCTTCACCACCTTCCCCTACCCCAAGGCGGGAGAAAAGAACTCCGCCACTCGTCTCGGAGTCGTTTCCGCTCAGGGCGGCCCGGTCACTTGGCTGCAAATCCCTGGCGACCCACGCGAGCACTACCTCCCCGTGGCGGAATGGACACCCGATGGCAAATCCATCATCCTCCAGCAGTTCAATCGACTTCAGAACACCCTGCACGTCATGCTGGCAGATCCAGCCACAGGCCAGACCAAGCTCATCCTCACGGAGACAGACAAAGCATGGGTCAACAACGACAACGACACCATGCGTTGGCTCGGTAGTGACTTCCTGTGGCTCAGCGAGCGCACCGGTTGGCGTCATGCGTTTCGCGTCACCCTCTCTGGCGAGGTCAATCCGATCACCAAAGGCGCGTTCGATCTCATCGAAGTCGTGGCTGTAGATGAGCAAAGCAGCGCGCTCTACTACTTCGCTTCCCCAGACAATGCGACCCAACGCTACCTCTACCGCGTCAGTCTCCACGGCGGAGAACCTCAGCGCCTCTCACCCACCGCACAGTCCGGCACCCACAGCTACAGTGTTAGCGAAGACACCCACTGGGCAGTGCACACCTACTCCAGTGCCAGCACCCCACCCGTCGTTTCCCTCATTCAACTGCCAGAACACAAAACGATCCGCATCCTCAAGAGCCAGAAGAAGCTCAAAGAGAAACTCTCCAAGCTCACCTTGCCCAAAACTCAGTTCATCCAGCTCGACATCGGCAGCGGCATCACCCTGGACGCTTGGTACATGAGCAAGACCGACTTGGACCTCAGCAAGAAGCACCCACTCTTGATCCACGTCTACGGCGAGCCCGCCGGGCAGACCGTGAAAGACAGTTGGGGCGGCCAGAAAGGCCTCTGGCACGCCATGCTCGCCCAACAAGGCTATGTGGTAGCCAGCATCGACAACCGCGGCACCCCAGCCCCCAAGGGACGCGACTGGCGGAAGTGCATCTACCTCAAGCTCGGCGTACTCACCGCCCAGGAGCAGGCGGCAGCCGTCCGCGCACTCCTTCAGCGCTTCACTCACTTGGACCCCAAGCGTGTGGGCATCTGGGGCTGGAGCGGAGGTGGCAGTAGCAGCTTAGACGCACTCTTTCGTTATCCAGACCTCTACCGCAGCGCCATAGCCGTTGCACCCGTGCCAGATCGCCGTCTCTACGACACCATTTATGAAGAGCGCTACATGGGGCTGCCCAAGCCCAACGACAAAGCCTATACTGAGGGCTCCGCCATCTCCCACGTCAAAGCCATGCGCGGTGACCTGCTCCTCATCCACGGCACTGGGGACGACAATGTACACTACCAGGGCGTAGAGAAGCTCATCAACGAACTCATCGCCCTCAACAAGCCCTTCACCGTCATGCCCTACCCCAACCGGGACCACTCCATCAACACCGGCAAAGGCACCACCCGCCACCTCCACGAGCTAATGACCACCTGGCTGCATCAGCACCTGCCGAGGTGAGCCACTAGGTAAACTTGGACGCCTATTGCGTTGCAACTGCTCCGCGCCCGTTGAAACAGTAAGGCATGTATCTCCTTTCACAGGTCCAGTCATCCGCATTGGATGCACTGCTCATTGGAGGGCACGCAGTGATCAGCTACGGCGTGCCGCGCTCTACCTTTGATCTGGATCTTTTGGTGCGCAAAGAGCAGCGGGAATCGTGGCGTACTTTCATGACGTCTCGCGGCTACACACTTTTTCATGAGTCGGACCCGTTCCAACAGTGGACACCTCCGACTGGAGAGATCGCGGTGGATTTCATGCTAGTGGATGAGCCCACCTGGGACAAAATGCGTGCTTCAGCTCAGATCGTTCAACTAGGATCACTGCCCTGCTTAGCGGTAGCACCCATCCATTTGGTAGCCCTCAAGCTCCATGCAATGAAGTTCCGCCCAGGTAGCACAGCCGACAAGGACTGGAGGGACATCGTTGAACTCGTTCGCGCTTGTAACCTTGATCCGGCATCACCTGAGTTGCTCGCTATCGTCAGGAGATACGCAAACGCCAGCACACTCACCCGTTACGCCACCCATTTTCATGTCCAGCTCTGATCCATCTCCGCACTCATCCGCAGACGATGAGTTCTCGTTGCCAGACCTACCTGAGCCACCTCCGGACATGCCTGTTAGGCCAGTGGTGCCGGTGGATTGGGCCGTAGTCGAGGCCTACTTCCGTCCCATGGTGCTAGCCTATCAGCAGCGCCCAGACGCCGAAGAGCAGCGTCTAGCAAGCAAGGTCTACGTGCCGTTTGAGATGTGATTCCCTTCGTTGCAAGGGCACCATCTGCTTGGGGAGATTGGCCGACGACTAAGAACAAAAGCATCATCTTCCATTCTTCTGCCGCCATTCTTCTGCCATTCCACCCGCAGTCATCGGCATCTGCATCTCTTCCCAGGTCGCAGGACGTGATCCCAGCACTAACGATTCAGCACCCATGCATCAGGCACCCACAGCCTTGAAGCGCAGGTCGCCTTTGAAGTCGCTGTATTCTTAGCTCGCCCATCTCAATGAGGTGGCGGTTTCCGACTCTGTGGGCGAATCACGAATCCTGGCACAGGATGAGCGAGCCTAATCGGATCGTAAGGGGTTGGAGTCACAGCAGTGACCGAGCATTTTCTGGCAAGGTCTGATCTTTTGGAGTCACCCCTAGCGGGTTTGCCCTCCATGGATGCTGATTTTGCAAACAGAGTGAATAGGGCGGGCCTCAGAGCTGGTAAAACGGCGTTGGCAGCGACTAGAGCGGCATTTGGACCCACTTGGACTGGCAAAATGCTGGCTACCGGAGCTGAAATGCCAGGCCCTAGCGCCAAAACTCTGGCTGGGTGTGTCAAAATGGCCACTGCCGGAGTGAAAATGCCAACTGCCGGAGGGAAAATGCTGGGTCCCGGAGTGAAAATGCTGACTGTCAGAGCCAAAATGCTGACTTCTTGCGTCAAATAGGCGCATTTTGGCGGGGTCTTGGCTGCTTGGAGGCGCGCCATGCCATTTGGGGCCGGGATACAGCTCGGGGGTGACGCCACCCGGCTCCATGCGTATCCCTTCCCGATAGGGACTCTTGAGTTGATCTCTGGGGTTCGGTCCGTCTTGGGCCGATTTAGGCCAGACCGGTCATGGTGCCGCTGCTGGTGGCGAACTTTTCTTCCTCCACTCCTAGCTGCTGCAGGGCGCTGAGGTAGAGGTTGGGCAGAGGGTAGTTCTCGCTCTGGTCAAAGGCGAGGTGCTGGCCGTGCTTGAAGCCGCCGCCGGCAAAGAGGACGGGCATGTTCTTGTTGTCGTGGCTGCTGGCGTTGCCCAAGTTTGAGGTCATGAGCACCATGGTTTCGTCCAGGAGCTTGTCGGTCTTGAGCTTGCGCAAGAAGGCTGCCCACTGGTTGATCATTCCCTGCTCCACGATGGCGAGTTGAGCGAGTTTTTCCTCGTCCATGCCGTGGTGGCTGAGGCCGTGGTAGCTCTCGTCCACGCCTTCGATGCCTTGCACGCCGTTGCCGGTGACGTGCAGCGTGACGAAGCGGGTGCTGTCGGTCATGAGCGCCATGTGGATGATGTCCAGAAAGATGCCTTCCACGGCGACTTCGTTGTCGCGCGGCACAGCGGCGGGTGGCTTCATGCTGACGCGGGGCTTAGGCCGGTGGGTCCAGGCTTCATTGGCCGCAAGACGTTGTTCGAGGTCGCGCACGCTGGTGAACCAGGCGTCTAGCTTGTCGCGATCTGCCCCGCCAAGCTCGCGCTGGAGAGCTTTTGCCTCAGCACCCACGAGATCCATGATGCTGCGGCCTTTTTGGATGAGCTCAGCCTGCCGCTCCTGCTCCTGCGCGCTGTCGTCCACAAAGAGCCGGGTGAAGAGCTTCATGGCGCTGTTCTCGGCAGGAATCATCGAGCCGTTTTCGGTGTAGGAAGGGCTGCTTTGGCTGTTGGTGTTGAGCACCAGGGAGGGAAATCGGGTCTCGTGGCCCAAATGACGCGCCATGAGTTGATCCAGCGAGATGGTGTTGCGAGAAGTGGCTCCGCGTTGGTTGGGACAGGCGGAAAAGATGCTGCCCTCGGCGGTGTGCCCGCCGGTGACGCCTGGATGGGACGAGCCTGAAACGACGGTGAAGTCCTGCCGGAGGTCCTGAATGGACTGCAAGTAGCGAGAGGGCTGGTAATCGCGCCCAGTGGTGCTGGGCACGAGGTTGGGGTTATGCAATCCAAGCGCCAAACTCACGCCCACAAACCTCCGCGCCTTCGGCCCCTGAGGAGCGCTCAACGCCAAAGCCGGAGTCATGGCCTCCAACAAAGGCAAACCAAGACTAACCCCCGCCCCACGAAGAAAAGTGCGGCGAGAAAGGTGTTTTTTGAAGGTGAAAGTGGCCATGGGTTTGCACGATAACGAAAGGCGAGGGGTGGTCTATCGCCGGTGTCGTGCCAACTTTGGCCGAAGTGTGGGACCTCAATGCTCATGAACCTCACGGTAGTTGGGACCGTAGGGAAAGTTGAGCGTGCAGGCCAGATGATTGCGCAACCTTAGCAGTTGTGTCTTGTATTTCGGATCACCCGTCTGGGCAAATTGAGTGCGCAGCACATCGGCGGCTTTGCGCATCTTCTCCACTCGACGCTTGAGCGTATCCTGCATGATGTCGGGGAAATACGCGTGGATGTAAGTGGCGAAACAAAGAGCAAAAGCCCCGGTCAGGTCATCCATGGCCGGTATGGACTCCACCCGCACGCCCAAACGTTTTGCTGCTGAAGTAAAGGTCCGAACGAAGTGATCGAAGTTGTCCCAGTATTTGGCAAACTTCTGATAGTTGCCCATCGGGTCGGTGTTCAAGGCTTTAGTGATCAGCTCAGACTTACCCAACTCTCGTCCATCAGCGATGACCTGACTAAATGCAGCGGCGGCTTCGATGTAGACTGAATCTTCCTTCTGGCTGTCAAAAACCCTTTTGACCACGTCATTGAGCTTCACGCAATCAGCGCTTGGGTCTTTGTCGTTGTAAAAGCATCCGTTAAAAAGGTCCCTCGCAGCCTCTCTGTATTGTTTGAGGGAATGCGGATCTCTCTGAAGGCCCGATAAATACTGCTGATCCAAGGTTTCAGTTTTGGCTAACAGAGACGTTACTTCCTCATAAGCAGTTTCAAAAGAGGAGTCGCTTGTAACAGGCTTGATTGCGGGAGCTGATTTGTTAGCAACCGAACCATTAGCAGCCAAAACACGATCCGCGTATTTCTCCGCCGAACTCACCGAGTAGTAATCGAGATGATTCTGCAAATTTGGTTTATCTTTATGAAAGTGGAATAATGGCGCTGCGTGTACACCTGGGCTGCTCGAGTCGCGGGAAAATGTTCTCCAGCGATATAAGTTAGACAATCGAGTTATCAGAGCGTGCACTGAACTCGATTGAATCCAACCATCTTTTGTAAGGCTGCTATTCAGAGCATAAGATATGGATGCATCTTTTTCACTTCTTTGCGTCCGAAGAAGCACACCCTCATCCGTAAATGCCGCATAACAACTGCACGCGTCCGTTTCAGTGGGCAGTATCATCTCTGCCACTTCCGCACCATCGCATGTCATGGGCAATGCATGAAAAACTGCCTCGGAAAACTTTTGTCTGAGCGGTTCAAAGTCTTGAGTCGTAAGACATGTGCCGGAGGTTGTTTTTCCGTTCCCCTTTTCGGCATTTCTAAGTGACTCATGTTTTTCATCTGGTCCCGTCTCATCATCCGAAGGCCAAACCGGCAGAGCCACCTTTCCATTGGGTAGCCTGTCGCTGTGTGAAGAGACAAAGATGTCCACCTTGAGATACTTGGAGATGTCTTCCCCTTCTTGAAGGTGCTTTTTGCACTCCAGGTCTTTCAGAAACCCCTGTTTCAGCGATTCGAGAGCGGCGTCATTTTTGAAGAACTGCTCAAAGGCTGGCTTCGATGTGGGGATGTGTCGCACAGCACTTCCCATCCGAGCTTTTGCCCGGGCAATCGAATCCTTTACCGCCTTGGTGGTGTCACTCGACAGGACAATTACCCGGGTGTTCTTGGGTTTGGCTTGGCTCAAGGCATCCAAAAAGTGAATGGTATCCCCGGCCGCCGGATCGGTGCCGGGATTTTTGGGGTCGGAGTTTAGATTTTCGCCCGCACCGTTGAAGAGGATGGTCAGATTCCCGCAGAACTTTCTTCCACTGCACGGCTCGCTCGACTGGCTGGCAGCGGCTGGCCAGGGCAGCCCTTTCCCGGTGAGGGAAACGAGGTCCTTCACACCGGAAGGTGCCCCCAGCAGGATCTGGCTCTCAACCTGGAGCTGAGGCAACATCACCTCACGGCCCGTGACACGTGCGTTCTCGGCCATCAGTTCACGAGTCTTCTGGATCAGGTCCACCGTCCAGGCGTGGTGCTTTTGCCGCGCGGCGTCCCACTCCGTCTGGCCACCGAGAGCGAGACGGACCGCCTCGGTGACTGCCTCGCGAGTCGGGAGCAGATCGGAGCGGTAGAGTCGTGCGCTGAGCTCGGCCCAGGCCTTGGGGTTCTCGCGCCAGAGGATGAGCAGGGCAGTCTGAAGCGCAGAGCTCAACTCGGAATCAAGGGTGCCCGGAAGGAACACAATGGCCACCTCGCCCTCCGTTTGAGTCTTCCATGCCTCGCTGAGTTGCTGGCTGGTGTCCCGACAGTGGTGGCAGGTGGGATCGGTGATGCAGACGATGAGGTGCCTGGCGCTGATGGATCCCAGCCGTGGCAGCATTTCCATATCCAAGCGGAAGCGGCCTCCGTGCAGGGACAGCCAGTGGGTCCCATCCGCCTCAGTCCTCGCCACCGGCAGGGCCGTGGCCGGGAGCTTCTTGGCGTTTTCCTCGGACTTTGCCGTGGGCATCAGGCTGGAGAGAACACCGAGGACCAGCAGATGAGCAAGGGCGGACCACGCGATGGAAGGTGCAAGCCGCACCGGCTTCACTTTCCCAGGGGCAGGATGCGCCCCGTTCCGCCAGACGCCCACGATGCCGCAAGCTGCCCCCGCCGTGGCGAGGAGGTGGATGCTGCAACACCAAGGGCACCATGCCCTGAGGAAAATGGCCTGAACGCCAGTGAAAAAGAGGGCTGCGGCGAGGTTCCCACTGAGCAGGCAGATGAGCCAGGACCTACCCGACGAGGGGGAGCCAAGCAGAATGAGCTGCATCAGGTAGAAGGCCGCGCCCAACCATGCGGTCGGGATTCGCCCAACCGATGCCCAATCAGAACGCAGCACGGTGTCGCAGTCTGAACCCACGGGACAACCAGCAATCCCGCCCGAACCATAGCGCAAACTTTGCCACCCCAGCCACGCGCTCAAAACCACGGCAGCGGAGAGAAGAACATGGGCGAGCACCAGTGGCGAATACACCATGTTGCGAGATGAATGGCGGCCGGAATCGTTCATGAGTAACGCGCAGGTATTGATCGAATGGTTAGGTTTCAGCCGACCGATTTCAAGGCGGAAAGTCTTTGAGCCCGCACCGGGCAGCAACGGATGAGAACCGCAGACATAGGTCACAGATTCACCGTGTGTCGCCCACTTCAGAAACCTCAGTGGTGGAGGAATGGATCGGGCTGCATGATCTTCGAGGAAGATGAAACCGAAAGGCGAGGGGTGGTCTATCGCCTGGAGGATGGAAGTGGAAGAAAGGATCCCTCAGGAGTTGGGCCAAGATCAACTGCCAGCCGCGTTTGCCGTTGGCGGCTTCGTGGTCTACGATTACCCTCTGAGAACGACGCCCCCTGCATTTCAAATGAACGACTCCGACTCTGCGCTCGACTATCTAGAGCAACAAATACCCTCGCTCTCCGCTGCTGCTGTGGACGTGGCCTACTGGCAGGCGCTCAGCAGCGGACTGGAGGTGCTCATCAGCGACGATGATGGCATTTACCAAGCATTGCCGGATGGAACTAAGAAGCTCATTAAGCCGACAGACAAGCCGCTCAGCATTCCGGTGGGGACTCGGATCAAGATTCCCTGACCTATGAGCGTGCCCCGTATGCGCATGTTTGCAGGTCCGAATGGTTCTGGCAAAAGCACGATCAAAAGTGTCGTGCCCGCTAATCTGCTCGGCATTTACGTGAATCCAGATGAGATTCAGAAGGAGATTGAAGACCGTGGGTTTCTGGATGTCCATCAGTACGATGTGAAGACGACCCGAGATGAAATCTTGGGATATTTCATGGATTCGCCTTTGCTGAGGAGAGCAGACTTAGATGACGAGGCTGCGTGCTTGCGTTTCACCGATGGCAAGCTGGACTTTTTTGAGGTGATTGTTAACGCCTACTTTGCTTCTGTGGCTGCCGACTTCCTCCGGCAAAAGCTGTTAGAGCAGCGTAGATCATTCTCATTTGAGACCGTGATGTCATCGCCCGATAAGGTGCAACTCCTACAGAAGGCGCAAGGGCTTGGCTACAGGACCTATCTTTACTACATAGCCACCGATGACCCGTCTATCAATGTGTCTCGGGTAAAAGCCCGCGTTCAATTAGGAGGCCATGACGTGCCGGAGGATAAAATCGTCAACCGGTATGCCCGGTCACTCAATTTGCTCTTGGACGCCGTGAAGCACACGAACCGCGCTTATCTTTTCGACAACTCCAGGCATGGCGGTGCTCGCCTCTGGGTGGCGGAGATAACCGATGGCCAAGACTTGGAAGTGAAGTGTGATCCCATGCCGCATTGGTTTGAGAAGGCTATCTGGAACAAAGTTTCAAGGGGCCGCTCACACTAGCCCCAAGCAGCAAACTTGCTGAGAGAAGACTCCAGCCTACTTCTTCATGAACACCTCGCTGAGCATGGAGGCTTTGAGGAGTTGGCGGATGGTTGGGGTCTCGGTGGCGAGTTTGTCCAGGGTGGGCTCGTCGCTCAGCCGGATGGGGGAGCCGGTGGCGTAGGTGAGGAACTGGGCAACGAACCCGCGGGCGAGTTGCTGCTTGCGCTGGCCATAGATTTTCTGCCAAGCGCGGAGGTCGGCAAACGGAGCGCCATCTGGTGTGCGACCGGAGGGATCGACCCGCGCGCCTTTGTCTCCTTTGCCATAGCTGACGCGCCAGAGCCCCACGGGATCGAAGTTCTCCAGGGCAAAACCTGGTGGGTCGATGGTCTGATGGCAACTGGCGCAAGACTCGTTGTTGCGGTGCTTGTCGAGTTGGTCGCGGATGGAAACGGCACCGCGAATGTCTGGCTCAATGGCGGGA
This sequence comes from Verrucomicrobiaceae bacterium, assembly GCA_016795485.1. Classification (GTDB taxonomy): domain Bacteria; phylum Verrucomicrobiota; class Verrucomicrobiia; order Verrucomicrobiales; family Verrucomicrobiaceae; genus JAEUHM01. The sequence continues at coordinate 30,521 of JAEUHM010000027.1, forward strand.
ACTCCGGGCGGTGGCGGCGGAATGCGCTCACCAAGAATGCGCTCATTGACGAAAACTCCTCTCACGACGGGTGAGGTGTGCGTGCCGTCTGCGGTGACTTTCAAAATGGCACCTTGGGCGACGAGACCGCCACGCACTGAGCCATCCACGAGTTTCACGCGCTGAAGCCCTGCCCCTGGGGTGAGGCTGACTTTCTCCTCGTAGTGCCGCGCGAGCCGCTCATTGAGGTAAGTGTAACCAGAGTCAACGAACGCGGTGATGCTGCGGTCGGACTTGATGAGATCGCTAACATACAGACGCGTCTCTTGAAGCATGGACTCCTGCAGAACGGGGTCGAAGGTCTTGAAGAGCCGGGTGTCTGGGCTGGTGAAGTCGATCTGGTTGAGCTTGAGCCACTGGTCCGTGAAGCTGGCAATGAAACGCTCTGCCTTGGGATCGTCCAACATGCGGTCGATCTGAGCTGAGAGTGTGGCGAGTTCCTTCAATTTTCCCTGATCGGCCAGGGTGATGAGTTCCTCGTCTGGCATAGAGGTCCAGAGAGCGTAGCTGAGTCGAGTAGCGAGAGCATGATCGTCGAGAGGGCCCGGAGCCTCGATAAAGCTGAGGAAGCGAGGCGAGCAGAGGATAGCCCGATAGGCAGCGCGTAAGGCTTCCGGCACAGTGCCACCTTCTTTGAGCAAGCCCTGAGCGATGCCTTGATAAGCGGCCACTTGTTCGTTCGTGACCGGTCTGCGGAAGGCGCGGGCCGCAAAGTCTTTGATGATCGTGGGCACGTTTTCCTTGACCAGCTCATGGCTTCCGAACAGGCGCTTGCGCACCTGTTGGCTGCTCGCATAGGGATAGATGCGCTCGATTTGGATGCCGGTGTGCGAGATGCCCTGGAAGCCCTGCTTGGCAAGGCTGCGTCCGTCAAACGAGACATTTCCCCCTTTGGCTCCGGTGGGTGCTTTCTTCTGAGTGGCGTCGTTTGGCCGCAGTTCCAGCATGTGGTCTTCCTGCATCCAGGCCTCAAACGTGAGGTCGCGCGGCTCTTCTGTCGCCTCGACAAGGCCGACCATGTAAAGCATGGGCGCGTCTGAATAACAGGTCCCCGAGCGCAAGGTGCCCCAGACAACTCCTGCGTCTGAGGGGTTGATGGCTTTCACCTGACGCAAGGTAATGCGATACCAGCCGTCCTCTGGCACACTGGTAGCGTTCATGCGACCAAAGAACTGCAGCGTGATGGGCCACGAGATGCTTTTGCCATCCTTCAGGTCGGGGCCACGATAGTTGCCTCGGGTCTTCTGAGCGAGGTCTTTGGGCGTGTAGAACTTTTTGAAGGTCTTGTCGCCTTCCAAGGCACGATCAAATGCCTCATCGAGCGCCAAATCTGCCACGTCCAGGTAACGTGCGAGCTGGTGTTGGGAGAGTTGCTGCCCATCGGCCACGGTTTCAAAACCATGAGAGATGCGATCCTCGGGCAAAAGGGTCTTGAGGGGTCGGTCGATGCCGAGCAAGTCGTGCAGCGTGTGATCATACTCGACTCTCGTGAGGCGGCGGCCCCTCACACGACCGCGAGCAGCGATGTCTGCCTTGTCCGCACTGAAGAGAGGGGCCTTCAGAGCACTGAGAAAGGCGGTTTTGTCCGCAGGTTCTGGCTGAGGCTTCTTCTTGGGCGGCATTTCGCCATCGCGCACTCGCTCCATCACGCGGACCCATTTTTCAAAAGCGCTTCCGTCTGCCAAATCCCAGCCAAGGGCCATCAAATCGAGGCCTCCTTTTTTCACATCGGCATCATGGCAGTCGGTGCAGTGCCGGGACATGAAGTCGGCAATGCCTGGGGGCTGGTCAGCGAACACGGTGGCCGCCAGCAGGGGTAACGTGAAAAGGGGGAGTCTCACTACCGGCGAGAACGGCAGGACTGGGGCCAACTTTCAGCCCAATCGCAGTGGGGAATGACAGTTTGACGCCATGAGAGCCGCCGCTAGAGTCTCGGCCGTTATGCTGAAGGAATACATCCCGGTTTTGCTACAGATCTTGATCGCGAGCGGATTTGCCGCTGTGACGTTGCTCATCAGCGTCATGCTGGGCAAGGCTGCCAAGTCCAACGCCGTCAAAGACAGTGCCTACGAGTGCGGTATGCTTCCCCTGGGTGAGGCCCAGCCGCGTTTCAGCGTAAAGTTCTACATCGTGGCGATGCTGTTCGTGCTTTTCGATATCGAGGTCGTCTTCCTTTATCCTTGGGCGCTCGTCTACAAAGACTATCTGCAAGGCGTGAGCGGTGCCATCCTGGGCACGATGCTGGGATTTGTCAGTATCCTGGGTGTAGCGTTCGTCTACGCCTGGAAGAAAGGCGCGCTGAACTGGAAATCCTAAGCGCTCAGCGCCCCAGCCGCTCATGATAGCCCATATCTGCCTCCACAAGCTCAGGCCTGAGATCACCGAAGAACGTTTGGAGACCATGATGGCTCAGGCGCGTGTCCAATTGCTCCGTGTCCCGGAGGTTCTGGTGGTCCGCACCGGCAAGCGCATCAAGCCGACCGATCCCTGGGAGTGGTATGTCGCCATCGAGGTGGAAAGCTTGGACAAACTGGCCATCTGCCAGGATGACCCCAACTACATCAAGTTCCGCGAGGATGTAGTGAAGCCCGCCGTGGCTGAGTCTTGTGTGCAGTCCTTTGAAATGGACCCTCGCAAGGACGTGAAGTACTCCTGACGCCCTCCAGGCTGCCATTCTTGGCAATAGCCTTGGTTCTTCACCCGTAATCTCGCTGCCCTGAAACGAAGTTCTTTTCAGAACCATCACTCAACCATGAACAAACATCTCCTCCTCGCCGCCATCATGCTCACCGGCCAAGCCCGTGCCGAACTGATGATGCCCGCCATCTTCACCGACAACATGGTGCTCCAGCAGAAGCTGGCCAACCCCGTCTGGGGCTGGGATACCCCCGGCACGGACATCACTGTCACCTACGAAGGTCAAACCAAGACCGCCAAAGCAGCCGCTGACGGCAAATGGACCGTGCAACTCGATCCCGTGCCCGCCAATGCCAAGCCAACGTCCATGTCGATCAAAGGCAGCAGCGCCAAGACCATCAAAAACATCCTCGTGGGTGAAGTCTGGATCTGCTCTGGCCAATCCAACATGCAATGGTCCGTGCAGGCCTCCTACGATGCCGACCTGGAAGCCATGACGGCCAACTATCCGCTCATTCGTCTCATCTCCGTGCCCCAGGTAGGCACCCAGGAGCCACAAAAAGACTTCCGCGGCCAATGGTCCGAGTGTACCCCACAATCGGTGCCTGCCTTCTCAGCTGTCGGTTACTTCTATGGCCGCGTACTGCATCAGGCTCTGGGTGTGCCCATCGGCCTCATCAACAATGCCTGGGGCGGCTCTGCTGCTGAAGCGTGGATCAAGCGAGATGTTTTGGAGAAGGATGAGCGTTTTGCCACTCTCATGGCCAATACCCGCCAGCGTGAAGCGGATCTCGCCAAGCCAGAAGCCATGGCCAACTACAACAAGGCTTTGGAAGCATGGAAGAAGCGCGCGGAAGAGGCCAAAAAATCAGGCAAGCCCTTCACCGAGCGCGGCCCTCAAGCTCCGGACGGCTATCTGAGGGGCAACTCACGTCCTGGCAATATTTATAACGGAGTCCTGCTGCCAACCATCGGCTACGGCATCAAAGGAGCCATTTGGTATCAAGGTGAGTCCAACGCGAGCCGTGCCTTTGAATACCGCTCTCTCTTCCCACGCATGATCACCCACTGGCGTGAAGAGTGGAAGCAGGGCGACTTCCCGTTCTACTGGGTGCAGCTCGCCGACTTCAAACAAGAGCAGCCGCTCCCTGGCGACTCCGACTGGGCTGAACTGCGTGAAGCCCAGACGCTGACCATGACCGCGATCAAAAACGGCGGTCAGGCGGTCATCATCGACCTCGGTGAAGGCAAGGACATCCACCCCAAAAACAAGCGCGATGTGGCTGAGCGCCTCGCTCGCTGGGCACTGGTGAAGGATTACGGCATGAAGCTGCCTTACCGCAGCCCTGAGTACAAGAGCCTGGAGATCAAAGGCAACAAGGCCGTCGTCACGATCGACACCTTCGGCAGCGCGCTGGTTACTTTCGACGTAGCTGAGGCACGCGGGTTCGCCATCTGCGGAGAAGACAAAAAGTGGGTGTGGGCCAATGCCAAAGTGCTCGGAGCAGACAAAGTCGAAGTCTCTGCCGCTACCGTAGCCAAGCCGGTAGCCGTCCGTTATGCTTGGAGTGACAATCCTGTGTGCAACCTCTTCAGCAAAGACGGTCTGCCCGTGACTCCTTTCCGCACGGATAGCTTCCCTATGATCACCGCGCCCAAATAAGGCGCACTCTGGACCCTGAAGCCATGTCTGACCAAGTTCACGTTCTCGATCATCCTCTCGCTCGCGTTCTCGTGACGCAGTTGCGGGATCAGGACACACCATCAGACCGCTTCAGGGTCGCCATGCAGCGGCTGGCAGCCCTACTTTTCATGGATGCCAGCCGCCACATTCAGACACAGAGCATCTCTGTGCAGACTCCCATCACCAGCACCCAAGGTGACAAGCTCGCGCGGCCCGTGGTGCTCGTGCCAGTGCTCAGAGCTGGGCTAGGTCTTGTGGATGGCATCTTGCACCTCGTGCCAGATGCCGTGGTGGCCCACATCGGCATTGCCCGAGACGAAGCCACGGCCAAACCGCACTCCTACTACGCCAAGCTGCCTTCCCTGCTGAGCAATGCGGATGTATTTCTTCTAGACCCCATGCTCGCCACTGGCGGCAGTGCCATTGAAGCCGCACGTCAACTGAAGGAAGCCGGAACCAAATCGCTTCGGCTCGTAGGTGTGGTGGCATGTCCGCAGGGTATTGACGCCTTTTGCCAAGCTCATCCTGACGTTCCACTGCACACCGCAGCAGTGGACTCGCATTTGAATGACCGCAGCTACATCGTGCCAGGATTGGGCGATGCAGGAGATCGCTATTTCGGAACTTAACTCACCACCCTACCTCAAACCATGCCACTGACTCTTCCCGCCACTGTCTCTCGCCGCCAGTTCCTTCAGCAGGCAGGTCTGGCCACCTTTTCGGCAGCCCTGGGTGCTCACGCTCAGGCCGCAAATCGTTCCGAGCTTTGGTACTTGCTCTCTGACACTCACATTGATGCAGATTCGTCCAAGACGAACAAAGACAACAACATGGCGGCCAACTTGGATCAAGTCGTTGCTGCCATCAAGAAGGCTCAGGAAGCCGAGCGCACCTTTGGACTCATCATCAATGGCGACCTCGCATTCAATGACGGCCAACCTGGCGACTACAACACCTTCGTGGCACACGTTCAGCCACTGCGGGACGCTGGCATTGATGTGCATGTCACCATGGGGAATCACGATGACCGCGAGAACTTCAAAAAAGGCTGCATGGACCTGCTTCACTTGCGCAAGTCGCCTTTGGATCATCATCACTGCGGCATCCTCACCAGTGCCATCGTCAACTGGGTGCTGCTAGACAGTCTTGAAACCGTAGACCAAACCCCAGGACTGCTGGGCGATGCTCAACTCGGCTGGCTTGACCGCACGCTGCGTGATTTGCCCAACAAACCAACGCTCATCGTCAGTCACCACGATCTACAAGGCCCGCTGGTCGAAGGAAAAAAGGCCACCGGCCTGAAGGACACCGAGGCGCTCATCAAGGTCATCGAGCAGCACAGCAAGGTGCAGGCTTACATCCACGGGCACACTCACCGCTGGGAAGTGAAGACGCGCAACAGCGGACTGCATGTAATCAACGTCCCCGCCATCGGTTACGCACACAACCCCGTGCAGCCAACCGGCTATCTCACCGCACGGGTGACGGACAAGGGCATCAGCATCCAACTCCAGGCATTGGACTCCAAGCACTCCGCCCACCTCCAGAAGCACGACCTAGAATGGTCTTGAGGCACATCCTAATCTGTTTTTGCCTGCTGGGCACCATCGCCCACGCTCAGAAACCGCGCCTTGCCATTCTGACAGACATTGGAGGTGATCCCGATGATCGTCAGTCCATGATTCGACTCATGCTCTATGCCAATGAGTTCGACATTCAGCTACTGCTCGCCAGTGCGGCCGGCACCCCCGGTGAGTTGAAAGAGAAAGTAACGCGGCCTGAGCTGATTGATGAAATCATTGAAACCTACAGCTCCGTACTACCCCATTTGAAGCAACACGCATCCGGATGGCCAGAAGCGATCCACCTGCACTCGTGTGTTAAGTCAGGCAACCCGCACCGGGGCCGCAGTAGCATTGGTCCGTCTGGTGATACCGACGGTTCCCGGGCTCTCGTTCGTCTTGTGGATGAAGGCACTGAAGGGAATCCTCTCAATATCGCCATCTGGGGCGGACAGACAGACCTTGCCCAGGCGCTGTGGCGGGTGAAGACAGATCGTGGGGTCAAGGGGCTGAGTGCGTTCGCAACCAAAGCACGGATCTATGACATCGCGGATCAAGACGGCCTCGCTTCCTGGATCCGCCAGGAGTTTCCTGGGCTCTTCTACATCCTTGCGAAATCACCCAAGGGCATGGACCGCAGGGAGGCGGTCTTCCGAGGCATGTATCTGACTGGAGACGAAGCATTGACGAGTGCGGAGTGGATTGAGACGAACATCAAAAAGCACGGCCCTCTGGGTGCGCTCTATCCCATGAAAACCTTCACCGCACCCAATCCTCATGGCTGCATGAAGGAGGGAGATACACCATCGTGGTTCTTTTTCCTGCCGCTTGGCGGCAATAACCCGGCTGATCCGTCGAAACCCGGCTGGGGTGGCCAGTTCGAGCGCCAAGCCGATGGCTGGTGGCTGGATCCGCCGAAGGCTCCTAACTTTGACCCGCGCACTAGCGTCAGCCGGTGGCGTCCTGCGTTCCAGGCAGACTTTGCACGCCGCATGAGTTGGTGTGTGAAGTGAGAGATGCGCCATGCGCATGATCAAAAGCCAGCGACCCAAACGTAGTTCCATCCGATGAATCCAATGCCTACCCGCCGCCGTTTTTTACAGTCTGCTGCCCCTTTGATCCTTGGGTCGGGAGTTCTTGCCAGCAAAAGCTCTCTCGGGGCCAATGGCAAAGTGCGGTTGGCTTGCATCGGCCTCGGCGGCATGGGCACGGGAAACTTGAAGGCGTTCCTCAATGATGAGCGTGTCCAAGTCGTCGCTTTGTGTGATGTGGACAAGCAGCATCTGGCCGCAGCAGCCAAGATCGCGGCAGTCAAAGACGGCGACACCTACAATGACTACCGTGAGGTGCTCGCTCGCACAGATGTGGACATCATCATGAATGCCACGCCCGACCACTGGCACTCTCACATCATTTTAGAGGCGATCGCTGCCGGGAAGGACCTTTACTCAGAGAAACCGCTGGCAGCTAGCATCGGAGAAGGCCGTTCCGTGTGCGATGCGATTGCAAAAAGCAAACGCATCCTCCAGTGCGGCACTTGGAGACGCTCCGGGCTCAAGGTTCGCATCGCTTGCGAGATCGTGCGGAATGGTGGCATCGGCGAGTTGAAGGAGATCGAAGTCGGCGTGCCAGGAAAGTTTGCTATCCGTGGCGGATTCACCGGACTGGAGGCCGAGCAGCAAGTGCCACCGCATCTCGACTACAAGCGCTGGCTCGGTTCCGCTCCTGCCAAGCCCTACACACAGGCACGCTGCCATTTTAACTTCCGCTGGTGTGACGACTACGCCCCAGGCTACATCACCGACTGGGGTGCGCACTTCCTTGACGTAGCTCAGTGGGGAGCGGGCATGGATGACACTACGCCCACCGAAATCGAAGCCTCTCGCATCACCCGCCGGGACAAAGGCATCTACGATGCACCCGAGAGCTTCCACATCGAATACAAGTATGCCAACGGCGTGAAGGTGGTCATGACCAGCACCACTGACACAAGCAAGTGGGGCACCCGATTCATCGGCACCGACGGCTGGGTCTTCACCGAGAATCAAAAACTCGAAGCCAGCGATCCGAAGATCCTCCGTGAACGGCCCAAAGACGGCATCAAGCTCTTCGAGTCGCGGGATCACCACAAAAACTTCGTCGATGCCGTGCTCTCCCGTGGTCAAGTCGCCGCACCAGCAGAGGCCGCCCACCGTGCGGCCTCCTTTTGTCACCTCGGAGCCATTTCGGCAAAACTCGGCCGCCCCATCAAGTTCGATCCCAAACAAGAGGCCTTCCCCGGTGACCCAGAAGCCACCGCCCTCATCACCCGTCAACAACGCGAGGGCTGGAACGCGTAATCATCTCGCTGGCCAACTCACCGTTGTCGCTCCATGATTGGCACAGGCTCATCTGCCTAACACCCATCCAACCGACCCGAGCAATCAATATGGCCAGCAAAGCAACCAAGAAGACCCTTCCCGCCAAGCAGGCTGCTGAACTCATCACCGCGCTCAAGGCCAGGTTTGAGAAGAACACAGCGCGGCACAAAGGCATCGCTTGGGCCTCCGTTCAGTCACGTCTCGAAGCCAACCCCGATAAACTATGGTCGCTCAGCGAGATGGAGCGCACCGGTGGAGAGCCAGACGTCGTTGGGATCGAGAAGAAGACCGGTGAACTGCTTTTTGTCGACTGCTCCCCAGAGAGTCCAAAGGGGCGCACTAGCGTGTGTTACGATCGGGAAGGGCTGGAGTCGCGCAAGGAGCACAAACCCGCCAACACCGCCATCGACCTCGCCGCAGAGATCGGCATTGAGCTCCTCAATGAGGAGCAATACCGCGATCTGCAAAAGCTAGGCGAGTTTGACCTCAAGACCTCAAGCTGGATCAAGACCCCCGCCGACATCCGCAAGCTCGGAGGAGCCCTGTTTTGTGATCGCCGCTTCGGCCACGTCTTCGTCTACCACAACGGAGCCCAATCCTACTACAGCGCCCGCGGCTTCCGTGGCATCTTGCGTGTCTAACAAGAGGGCACTGAATCCAGCGCGAGTCATCTCCATGAACACCACCATGCAAACAGAGACTATCGACCCCTCACAAGTCCAAAGGCCACTCCTGTCCACCGTGGTGGGCTGGATTTACATTCTGCTAGGCTGCATGGCCGTGTGGTCCGTGATCGCGAAGTTGATGAGCCACTCGGTTAGCATCAACTTTGGTGTCCTCTTGGTGCCCGTGGGCATCGGCATTCTAGGAGGTCGTTCATCCTCTGTGTTTTGGGGGCGCTTCTGGGCTGGGTTCTTTTGTGCGCTCATGGTCGCCATGGCGTTCGCCTATCCAGTGATCGGGCATATCTATAAAGTCCGTCTGAGTGGCGAGGAACTCCACGGTTGGCCTCGGCACCTCATAGGCACGTTGCTGCCAACCCTGTTCGCGTTAGTCATGGCACTCTGTTGGAGGTGGCTCGGCAGTCCCGCTCACCAGGCGTTCGTTTCCGCCAAGCAGCGTCTCCCGTTGTAGGCCGGTTAAGAGGCTGATGACAGAATCATGAATGACAAAATCATTTCAAAGCCATGATTTTGTCAAAAGAGCCGCAACCCAAAGTCGAGCCTCAGATCCATCAAAAAACTGCACTCAGAAATCAGCAATCTATTGTTCGGCGTATGCAGCGCACGCAGTGCACACTGGCAGGACTAATTGATTTCTGAGTGACGATTTTTGATTTTTGATCTCGCTGGAAGCACGGCACCTACCGCCGCAGAGCCAGGATCGAAGGGCATGGGGAGAAGGGGAAGTTGGCTATGGTTGAGGGGCGCTGGGCGATTCAGCCCAAACGCGTAAAAGACCTCCAAAAAAGGCTTGTGCGGTCCATTGGGAAATCCAAATGGCTCAAAAAAGGCTTTTTTGGTCCACTTGAGAAAAAAAGCACGCCAAAAAAGGCTTACGCGACCCACTTGGGAATCCAAACGGCTCAAAAAAGGCTTTTTTGGTCCACTTGAGAAAAAAAGCACGCCAAAAAAGGCTTACGCGGCCCACTTGGGAATCCAAACCGCTCAAAAAAGGCTTTTTTGGTCCACTTGAGAAAAAAAGCATGCCAAAAAAGGCTTACGCGACCCACTTGGAAATCCAAATGGCTCAAAAAAGCCTTTTTTGGTCCTCCTGGGAAAAAAAACATGCCAAAAAAGCCCCTGCCCTCGCCCCTAAAAGTGGGAGCCCAAGGCGTAGCGGAAGCTGCCAAGCTTCCGGGGATTGGCCTAGGGGTGATTTCGGAGCGCTGGGGTTGGAACTCTGGCGAGTTCCGCTACGGGGGGAATGGCGCACTCCGGCAGGATTCATTGATTTCTGAGTGACGATTTTTGATCTCGACGGAAGCACTGCACCTACCTCCTCAGCGCCAGGATCACCTCATGCAGCTTTTGCTGGATGGCTTGGAGTTGGTTTTGGCCATCACAATGCTGAGTTCATGGATCGCAGAAGGCCTGACGTTGCTGGCCCATGCCAACTCGAAAAAAGTCGAGAAGCCGACAATACTACACACCTTAATGCTTCTATCCTAGCTTCTTCCAATCTTCGCGCATGATGCGGGTGCGGAGGGCATTGGCGTCTGGCTCTTGGAAGGTTTCTTTTTCTGGGTCCCAGTGAACTTTCTGTCCGAGTTCCATAGCGATGAGCCCTGTATGCATGGCGGTGCTGAGGCGATGGAGCGATTCAGCTGAGTAGGTGGGCGCGGCTTTTCCCTGGAGACAGTCGATGAAGTTGCGGTGCTCTCTGGGGGGGAGCGGCCAGATTTTGCTGCTGCTTGGATCGTATTTCTTTTGGTAGACCTGCATGTCGCTAGCTTCCATTTTTCCTACCCACTTGGTGCAGCCAACCCACCCCTTGTCACCCTCAAACCGGATGTAGGGCTCAGCGGACTTCACTTCCATGGTGACTCCATTGGCAAAGGTGTAATCAAGGGTGTAGTCGCGTGGCACGGTATTGATGGAGTCTGGGGGGATGGTGCCTTTGCCCGAGACGGTGACGGGCCCACTGTTCTCCGAGAAGTTGCCGACTTGAGCGGTATCCATCAGATGGGCACCCCAATCGGTGAGTGAGCCACCGGAGAAGTCCCGGATCTGCCGCCAGACTTGGTCATCAGTCAAGGTTGGGAAAAAGTCGCGCTCTGGTGCCGGGCCAAGCCACATGGGGAAGTTCAGGCTGCCTGGCACTGGGGCGGGGTCCTGCTTGGGAAAGATGGGCTTTGTGGGTAGGCCTACTTTGATGTGTTTGAGCGTGCCAATGTCGCCATTTCTAACGATCTCTACGAGTCTGTGGTAGTGAATGAGAGAACGGTCCTCCAGGCCAGTGCAGAAGACTTTGCCACTCTTTGCGACGGACTGAACAAGTCTGCGGCCTTCGTCGATGGTGAGGGTGGGTTTTTCACAGAAGACATGCTTTCCCGCCTGAAGGGCGAGAAGCGCCATCGTGACATGCCAGTGGTCTGGAGTAGAGATGACGACAGCATCGATGTCTGGACGGGAAAGCAGCGCTCTGAAGTCCGCGACTGCCGCACAGTCGGAGTTTTTGTAGTGGCGATTGACTTCGGCTGCGGCTTTTTCCCGCCTATCGCGAAATACATCGCAAACTGCGACAATGCGACATCCTTCCTCATGAAGAAATGAACGCATATTGACGCCTACACCATGCTTTCCCATGCCAATGCAGCCGAGGGTGAACGTCCTGGATGGAGACGCTTGACCTAACACTGAAGCGGGGATGAAAAGAGGGGCGCTACCGGTCGCAAGGACGCTGGCAAGGCCATTGCGCACGAAACTGCGTCGAGTGGATGAGTGTGTGATCATGCGCCATTAAACGCACGCTCACGCGATGGTTTTGCTGCGGGTCGAAGCGGTGGCTCAAGGGGCAGCTGCCATCCTGATCTCGCCGCCAAAGTAGGTGCTGGTGGGGTTCAGGAATGTGGCGGTGGCACGGGTGCCTGCCAACCCGTCAAGGCCCGGCACGGCAATGCCGTTGAACAAGAGACTGGTCCCGGTAGGTGACTTGACGTTGCCACTAAGGATCCCGTTGGACATGATGCGGACTAGAACGAGTGGGGAGCCAACCTGTGTGAAGGTGTTGGACGTGGTCAACGTGAGGCCTGGACTTGCCGGCAAGGTGTAGCCACCACCTGTTACTGTGGCTGCAAGTCTGCCAGCGCCATTAGTAGTGAGGATGCGAACGCCTGCGGCAGGTGCCACGTACTTGCCGCCCGTTACACTGTAGGAAGCGGCTAACGGAGACGCATAGCTGGCACCCCGTGGCAGCGTTTGGGCCGGACGCACAAAGCCACACGTGCCACTCACAGAGCCGCCCAAGCTTACATCCAGCAGGCCGGCCAACGAAGCACGTGGAAGCGTCTTGGCACCGATCAAGAACAGAGGAGCCTCGTCACCCACAACCAAAGATACTGCGCCAGACACGGGCAGTGCATCTGGCCCGCGCCCCGATGCCGTGATGGTGCCATCAAGGCCGACCCGCAACCGCAACCACCCTTGGCTGGATGGAAGTCCAGGCTGACCGGGCAGCGCTGTCAGCCCCACATGGTAGAAACCACGGCTGGCAAGAGGAATAGGGGAACTGGCTGAGTAAGCATGCCGAATGGCACGTCCAGTCGTAACCTGTGCTCCATTGGTTGCCGTGATGTGGATATGTTGGCGGGGCTCTATGGTAGAAGCGCCTGCGGCAAATGCCTCAATGCTGACCGGCACTGTGCCTGCCATCAGGGATAGCTTTCCAGCTGAGTCCAGGCTCTGAATGAACGTCACCGTGCGGTCACGAAACACACACCGCCCAGATGCAAGCCCCGTGGTGCCGATGGTTGCTCGGAAATGACCGTCGGCAAGGCCATCACCATCGTCTAGCAAGCCGGAATAGCTGCCTGCGATCAGGCTATACCGAGCCACAGTGATCGTAGCTGTCGAACTAGCACCCGAAGGATCTTCTACCGTGTAACTGAAGGTATCGGATGTGGTGAAAGTCGTTTTCTTGGTGAAGGTAATGCTGTTGGCCGTGAAGGTCACGGTGCCATGTGCCGGTGTGCCGACTGCTACGATGGTGAGGGCATCGTTATCGGCATCCGTATCATTTGCCAAAGGGCTGATGATTACACTGGCTCCGTTGAAGCGAATGCTGTCCGCCACGGCGACGGGAGCGCGATTGCCCTGGATGACATTGAATGAACGATCGACTGAAGTGGCGGCATTGTAATCGTTTACGCCACCAGCTTGCAGGGCGCGGACCGTCACCTGGCCTGGCGTGCCTGCCAGAGTCAAGGTGTTGCCCATGAGTGCAGCTGGACCGCTGACTAGACTGAAGGAAACAGGCAATCCGCTACTGGCTGTGGCTGAGAGTGTGATGGGCGCGGCATCTGTGAGAACATCGGGCAGGGCTGCAAAGTCTATCGTCTGCGATAGCTGGATATCCGCGATCTGCACACTGATCTGCCTAACAAAGATCAGGCTACCATCGTCTGTGGCCTGCACGCGGATGGAGTAGCTGTTCTTCACCTCGAAGTCTGTGGTAGAGTTGATGTTCAGTGTGTTCCCAGAGATGGAGAAAGCACCGTTGTCCGTGTCGCCTGCACCACTGACGAGGCTGAAGCTGTGCATTGCACCAGCATCTTCATCGACTGCGCTTAATGTGCCGACCGTGGCGTTGGCGGCGTTGTTTTCCGCGATCGCACTTGGACTAAGAGTGATGTCCGTGGGTGCCTCGTTGACGTTCGTGATGGTCACGGTCAGTGCCTGAGTGACTGATTGGGCAGGATCGCCGTCATCGGTGGCGGTCACGTTCACCTCATAAACGTTGTCCATGTCAGAGTCCTGTGGTGTTTCAAAGTCACGCGCACTGATAAAGGTCAGTGCTCCAGACACGGAGTCGATTGCGAACTTGTTGGCATCAGCACCGCCATCCGGAGCAATTGTCACGACCTCGCCGATGTTGAGTTCTTCAATAGTGATGGTGGTAACTGAAGCCGTATTCTCTGTTACAGAAACACTGGCGCTGCTGGTGATGGAAGGGGGCGATTTCACATCCACGACCACACTCTCTGCAGCAGCCGAAGTGGCATCTCCATCCGTAAGCTGGTAGCTGAACGTCTGCTCGCCGCCGTTTACGGGCACAAACACCACACGCCGACTGGGATCGGTAAGTTCGGTCGGAACGGTTGTGATTGGATCAAGGGAACCGAACTGCTTCAGCGTGCCGGAGACCGGAAGGGCGGTGATGATGGCACGGAGTGCAGTCGTGGGTGAATCAACATCGAATCCGCCCAGCGTCAGAGTCAAGTTGGAGGAGAAAAACGTCCGTGCGCGAGCGATGCCTGAACCAGAGAGCGCCCAGGTGGCACTGCCTGAGACAATGGCGTGATTGCCACTTACTGAACTGTCGGTCAACGTGCTACCGCTGCCTTCATCGAAGTGATAAAGAGCTACCAGACCCGTCTCAGAGCCAGTTAGACGCTGACGGTAGTTTTGGGTGATCTCAGAGGCGCTCACAGGCCGGTCCCAGAGGCGGACTTCGTCGATCTCACCGGCTAGATACTCACCAAACATACTATCAAACCTTGCGATCGTCAGCGGAGAACCGCTGGTCTGTGGCTCCTTGGTTGCGGGAGCAGAGGCGTTGAGTACGCCGTCCACATAGAGCTTCAAAGAATCGTTCGGGTTGTCGAAAACACCGGCGATGTGGTGCCATGAGCCATCATTGATCAGTGCAGTGGACTCAACTCTGTCGAACCCACCCACACCATCGTCGAACCGGAAGTCTGCTTTGCCACCTACGAGACTCATCGCAAAGCGCTGGCCGCCAAGGTGAGGTTTCACCACGATTCTGCCTGTAGTAGCTGTCGTTTTAACCCAAGCCTCCACCGTGAATGACGGCGAGAGATGGGCCGCGATGTGCGGTGCTTCAGCCCACTGGCTAGTGCCATCAAACTGGAGCGCAGAACCGGCATAACGTGCAGTTGGGACAGCCTCAACGACGTCATTCACGCTGATGGTGAAGGTCTTCTCAAAGCTTTCCGCAGGGCTTCCGCTGTCGGTAGCCCGAACGCGAATGCTGTAGCTGCTCTTTTGCTCGAAATTGAAGCTGGCGCTGGTTTGCAGGGTGCTGCCAGAGATGTTGAAGGAGGCGTTGTCCGTATCCCCTGTGCCGCTGACGAGCACGAATGTGTGGGTCTGACTCGTTTCGGGGTCTCCTGTGGCGCTCAGCGTGCCAATGGCTGTGTTGGTAGGCTGATTTTCGTCCACACTGGCATGAGATAGCGTTAGGTCGGTGGCTGGCTCGTTAACATCCGTGATGGAGACAACGAGCGCCTTTTCATAGATGCCGCCCGCGCCATCATCCGCTTGCACACGGACGTTGTAAGTGGATTTGACTTCAAAGTTGGCGCTCTCGATCAGGCTCAAGCTACCTCCGCTGATGGTGAACAGCGCATTATCCGTGCTGCCAGCCCCACCGACGAATGTAAACATGTGGCTGGCTGCCGCATCTTCGTCTGTGGCAGACAGCGTGCCTACGACAGCCGGAGCCACAGTGTTTTCTGCCAGAGAGGACGGAGAGAGGATAATGTCGGTGGGCGCGTCGTTGATATCAGTGATCGTGATTTGAATGGACTGTTCGTAATCGGCTCCACGGTTGTCCGTGGCTTTGATTCTGACGGAGTAGCTGCTCTTGACCTCGTAGTTGGCGACGATGCCTATCTTCAACTCATTGCTCACGATGCTGAAGCTGCCGTTGTCTGCATCCCCTGCACCGCTAGCGAGGGTGAAAGTGTGGGTGTCAGTGGTGTTGGCATCTGTGGCTGTCAGAACGCCGACTGTGGCACCCACACTGCTCTTCTCTGCGAGACTTGACGGATTCAATGCAATGGCTGTAGGCGCGTAGTTAGGCTCTGAGAGCACTACATCATTGCCGGTGCCACCCACGTAGCTGATGGCCTTCTGCACGCCGTTGATCGTGAGGATTCCACCCTCAGGAAGGCCATTGAATGTGCCCACGACAGCATCGGCGCCGTCGTTTTCGATGAGCGTGTAGCTGGCTATGGCCGAAGGAACATGACTGCCAGTGATGACAAGATTGGCGCTGCCGAGTTCTACCATGCCGCTAATGTTTAGTTTGTCATGGGAAGTGCCAGGAACGTCACCCTCGATCTGCATGGAGAGGGTGGAACTGGAAGCCAGTGCCACCGCACCCGCAGTCATGATGCCCACACCCGCGCCAGGAGCCAGGGTGCCTCCAGAAGAGACTCCGATGGCACCAGCGATGACCCCGGAGCCGTTCAATGCTGCACCGCTCTGAACGACGACATCTGTTGCCGCCGATCCATTGGCCACATTACCATTCACGGTGAGCGTGCCTTCTGACACCGTGGTCTGGCCTGTGTAGGTGTTGTTACCGCTGAGAACAGCAGTGCCAGTGCCTGATTTCAACAGCGCTACACTGCCTGCAAGCGGTGCGGATACAGTTCCACTCCGGAGTTCGAATCCATCCGTGCTCGTAAGTGTTCCGCTGCCAGAGATGGTGCCCCCATTGTCTACCAACACCGCCCCGACGGAGTCTGAGAATGTGCTGAGGTTCAAGATCGCCGTAGAGCCATCCACCGTGACGGCTCCGGTGGAGAGGGCATTGGCAATGCCATACGTTAGCGTGCCTTCTGACACCGTGGTGGTGCCAGTGTGTCCATTGTTGCCACTGAGGACCAGTGTGCCCGCCCCCTTCTTCTGCAAGCCGCCAGTGGTCACGGCTGAAGCGCCAGTAAGGGTCAACGTGTTCGTTGTGATGTCCCACACGGCCACCTTGCCTGGATTGATGGTGTAGCTACGGTTGGAACTGGAACTCGCCCCAGTGTATTGCAGGGTGCCGCCATCGAAAACTAGATTTGCAGCCGTGCTTGTAGCTTGCCCTATACCACCAGCTACGCCTCCATTCCCGATGCTGCTAACACTGACTACTCCACCCGCAATGGTCGTCACTCCATTGTAAGAGTTGGTGCCAGAAAGCGTCTGCGTCCCAGAGCCAATCTTGGTTACCGAGCCCCCGCTTCCCGTGATAGTGCCTGAAAAACTTTTGCTGCTGTTGTCGCCACCTATGACTATACCCTTACTGCCAAGCACCACGGCACCAGTAGAGCCCGCGAGTGAACCGAGCGCTGTGACGCTATCACTAATTGCGGAAACATTGAGCGTGCCATTGCTTGGGAAAATGACGGGTGATTCCACAGGTAGGGCACCTGCTCCGTTCAGGCGCACCGTCCCGGCACCTACTTGGGTGCTTCCGCCGTAGCTGCAAGGCACGTTGATGTTAAGTGTGTTCACATAGGAAGCCAGATCGGAGGTAACGGAAGACCCTGATATCCCAACGGTATTAATGTTGATAGTACCACTGCCGCTAAACGTTGTGGTGACCGCATCCTTCTCCAGCCCACTGTTGATGTTAAGCACCTGGCTTGAGCCCACAATGATGGAGTTACTGCCAGTAAGTGTAAGCAATCCAGTCAGCGTGCTAGTGCCACCAGTGGTTGAAATACTGCCGCTACCACTGTTGGTGATACTGGTGTTGGTGAGAGTGCTATTGGACAGATTGATACTACCGGTACCTGATGCTTGGAGAACGCCGTCCGTAACGGTACACCCCACGATATCAACAATCCCATTCACAGAACGAATGATGCCACTGAGGTTCGCAATAGTTAGAGCTTCCAAGGAAGTCTTTATACCGCCTGTTGATTCGATTATGCCTTCATTGGTTAGATTGCCATTCTTTATGCGTAAGCCGAAGGAACTTCCTGCGGCGCTTCTCATGATGCCGGATGAAGTGTTGTTTATTCCCCCGGCATTGGGATCGATCTCGAGCCAATTTCCTTGATTAGCGATGATGGTGCCAGAGTTCGTCAATGACATCAGGTTATTGCCAATAAAGCCCTGCCCTTGAATCGTATGTCCTGCACTGTTGATAAGATGATCCGTACCAGCCTCTCCCGAGATAAAGTTGCCGCTGTTGTAGGCAACCAAGGTTAAAGCACCACTGCCATTGAGTGTCACGGTTCCAATGACCTTGAGGTTGATGTCCGCATTGTTATTAAATATCACGCTACCGTCATTCTGGAAGCTGCCGGCCCCATTGAGTTTTAGCGTAGAGCCAGGCTCCAGCCTCACTACGCCACCTGCGGGGTTTGTGAGCGTTCCGTTAAATGTGTTGTTCCCGATGACGATGATTGTTCCCGTTGAGCTATTTGTTAGACTCCCCCCTGACGTGGTGGATCCGTTGACGACTAGTTGGCCGTTACCAACAGTCCGAATGGAGCCGCCGGTGTTGTCAATGGTTAACGCATCCAGCGTGGTTCTGCCTCCAGCTGTAGCTTCGATCACTCCTTCATTCGTTAGGTTACCATTTTTGACGGTGAGGCCAAAATTACTTCCAGAAGCTCCACGCATGATTCCGGTGGAAGTATTGGTGATACCTCCAGCATTGGGATCCATCTCCAAAAAGTTTCCCTGGTTAGCAATGATGGTTCCTGAGTTGGTAAGTGCCATCAGGTTGCTGCCGAAGTAACCTTGTCCTTGAATGGTGTGACCGCTGGCGTTGGTGAGCCGCTCGGTCCCCGCATCGCCACGTATGAAGTTGCCATGGTTATACATCTGCATCGTCAAGCTTCCCGCGCCCGAGAGGGTGACGTCACCGACGATGCGCAGTGTCACGTCCGAGTTGTTGTTGAACGCAATGCTGCCGTCATTCACATAAGTGCCACCGGTTTGCAGCCTGAGGGTTGACCCGCTTTCGAGTCGGATGACTCCACCTGTAGGATTTGTCACACTGCCCCCGAACGTACTTGTGCCCAATATGGTAATGGTCGCCCCGGAACTACTTTGAAGAGAACCGCTTGCTATTGTGCTATTGTTTACCTGCAATGTCCCGGCAGACAAAAGTGTGTTTCCTGTGTGATTCAGTGATGCGCCATTCAGGGTAAGGGTCCCAGTTCCAGTCTTGGTCAAGCCACCACCAACTCCGCTTGTGGTGCCGGAAAATGTTGTTCCTCCTCCTACATTCAAGGTCTTGCTACCGAGAACCAGAGAGCTCCCAGCAACCCCCGCAATGGAACCCCAAGTCACACTAGCCGGGGTTATACCGGAGATGTCCACTGATGCACTGGCGCCAGACAGGTTCACGGCCATTGAAGACACTAGACTTCCAGAGCCGGAAAGCACCAATTTACCCCCGCTGACAGTAGTGGTTCCCGAATAGGTATTTGCGGCAGCGAGCACAAGCGTACCCGCACCCGCCTTGGTCAAGCCGCCGGTACCGCTAACGACGGCACTAATGGTCAGATCATCCGTGGCGGCGGAACTATCGTCTACCGTATAAGTGCGAGTAGCGCTGCCCAGCGAAAGGTTGCCTGTGATACTTGCCCCTTGTGGGTTGTTTGTGGCAATGAAGTTGACCGGACCATTGACTGTGAGGGTTCCGGCACCCGTTTGCACCTCCGAAGTGGCTCCGTTTGCACCGCCCATTGTCAAACCTGGGATCGTGTCCGTCCTACCACTCAAGTCTAGGGTAGCAGTCGAGCTAACCAATGGATCCAGTACAACCACGCTGTTGTCGGAAAGCACATTATTGGCTCCGGACCGCAACGTGCCCTGGATAATCGTAGTGGCTCCAGAATGCACTGAACTAGCAGTAGTATTGGCAAGAGTCAGGACTGCGGTGCCAGACTTGGTTAAGCTCAACGCTTTGTCAGACGCGCTCGCGCCGTTCCGGAAGAAGCCACTGAAGGTACAGTCTGCATTGTTCTGGACCATGATAGTGCCAGGTGCGAGAGTTGAGGCGTTCCATACGCTTCCAGAGTTCGCTGTGGCTGAACTAAGAGACGAGACAGTGACCAATAAACCCTTCACTTGGAGAGCAGCAAATGCAGCACCCGTGAACGTTAATGCATTCGGAGATGCCGTATTAAGCGCACCACTGTTTGTTACCGTAAAAGTAGAGTTTTGAACCGTGACTCCACCTGTGAAGGAGTTGCTCCCCCCCAAGGTCACGTTGCCGTTGGCAATGTTGATACCGAAGGAACCTCCTGTTTCAGAGATGTTGCCGCCAATCAACAATCCAGCACCTCCATTTGCAGTAATGTTGCGTGTTCCGTTCAATACTAGCCCAATATTCACTGATTGATTAGCGCTGGATACATTCGTCAAGTTTCCGCCGAGCGTGATAGCGTTACCGGTCAGCGTGAAAGCGCCAGCACCTGAATTGAAGGTGATACCTCCAAAAGTAGTTTCAGCGGCAAAGTCATTCGTAGGCCCGAGTCTGGTAGCCCCAGCAAACTGCAACGCATCCCCTGCAATCGGCGCGGTGCCGCCCCAGTTCGCAGCATTGGTCCAGTTGTTGTCACCACCACCGCCGGTCCAAACTTGCTGCCCATGGACCGTGTTGAGGAGCAAAGTGGCAATCAACAAAGCGAGAGTGCCTTTAGTTGGATTGAGAAGGCTGAAGTTACCCTTGCAGCGGCTTACGAATGCATTCATGAGACAGAGAGGAGAATAGAGTTGCGCGTTGAAAGTGGCCGAAGTGAGAGATCCGGCTGAGCTTAGATCCAGAGTTTCTCCTATACCTGCTCAATCGCCGCTCAAGAGGCATTTGCGCCCTAAAATAATGAAAATTACATTATTTGCCGCTGCTTTCAGTTGCCGTGTCCTTTGATAAGCAAGGCCACTACTTCTGTCTGTTAGCTGCGTTGAAGATTTCGCCACGCTTCATCCCTGTGCGATAAGAATCGACCACATGGCTTTTCATGAGTGCTTTCCACCGGAGAAATAGCGATTCATCCAATGGCAACTCAGGCTGAAACGCATGCCACGGGAATGCCTCGTAGTATTGACCTTCGATGTTGTTCCCACGTTGTCCGGGTTTCTCTGGCTTGGGATGCAGACCATGCAAGCCACCAATCAAAGCCAGTGCTTGAACTTCTTCAAATATAGGGTGACCAGGCAGAATGTCGCTCACATAAGCAGTAGCGGCTCCGTGGTGATGCAAACGGGTCTGGACCTTGTGCACGGCAACATCCTGAACGCTCACATGGTCTTCAATGACCGCAGCTGCGGCGATCCCAGCAGCCTCGCCCATTGCAGCCCAGATAGGCTCAAGGCGTAGTGCACAAAAGCCAACGTGCGACGATGACGGGGCACCAGGTACGAGCAAGTTTTTGACCTTTGCAGGGACAATCGTGCCATACGGGATCTGATAAGGCGGAACCGTCTTGTAAAACTCACCAGTGTGCCTTCCTCCATAGCGCGGGCCTTCGTGAGCAGTGCCGTGGCAGTTGTTACCGTAGTCACCAATAGCGATGCTATCGCGATGGAGAACCGCGCGCGCATCGCCAGGGGCATGTTCTGAGTCATGCTCCGTGAAGACGCGCATTCCGATCATTCGGCGAGCCTCGCGAACGTAGAGTTGCCAGGGAAGATGTTGATTGTCGACGAACTCATCTTTGCACCAGCCAAACTCACGCGCGGCCTCTCGCATGGCTTCAGGCACGGCATCATCGTTTTGCATGAAGTAGAGTATGCCCGCCCCATAGCTCAGATGGCGGGTAAAGATGTCCGCGCGCTCCTTTTCGGTGCCTGCTGGCCAGGCTAGGTTCTCGCCCGGCATGGACATGCGGATGATTCCACGAGATACGTCATTGAGATCGTACTTGCGATTGGGCAGCGGTGGCAACTGGGCTTTGACGATGCACTTGCCGGGATAGCCAAATACCTTATCGATGATTCCAGGCTTCAAAAACGGAAGTGCCTCAACAAAATCTTCTCGGCGATACCCTGCTGGCTTCTGGATTGCTACTCGGTTGGTCGGATCATCCGTGGCGATGAATCTGAAGTTGTAGGCTTGTAATTGGGAATCTTCTTTCTCGGGCGCAAGGCCTTCATTGTATTTATCCTTTCCTTCTCGACCCACATGAAAAGGAACACCGGCTCCGGCCATCAAGTCTCCTTCGTAGCTGGCATCAATGACCACCTGCGGCTCCCACGTTCGGGCCTTGCCTGACATGACGATTCCAAGTTCTACAATGCGATTCTCGTCCAACGTGACGGTGCCGAGGCGCGCATTTTTGATGATCTGGATGCGGGCGTGACTCGCGAGCATTCGCTCAAAGATCAACTCATTGACACGTGGCTCAGCCTGGAGGCCCCGCCAACACTGCTTCACCTGCAAGGAGTCGGGGCCATACGTCTCGCGGTAATAGTCCTCGACCGCCCGAGTGAACGTTAAATAGAAGCCGGTGATGCCCTCATAAGTACGAAAGTCGGTGTGACACAGACCCGACGTCACCATCCCGCCGAGGTGGCCAGTCGGCTCCACGAGGACAACGCTTTTTCCTTCCCGAGCGGCACCGATCGCCGCGCCAATACCACAAGGGGTGCCTCCAAAAACGAGAACATCGACTTTTTCCCGGGCATAGATCAGGTTAGAGGCGATCAGCAGTGACAAGATTGGGCGCATCAGCATGGCTGTGACGAAAAAGGCGTTTGATCTGAGCTTTTCAAGCGTGCAGCCGCTTCTTGCACGCGATGAAGCACATAGTAAATCGTGCGCGCTCGCAATTGAACCAGTTTCTGCCCAACTATCTGCTCTACAAAACCAGGCGTCAGTGCGATGATGTCATCAAGACGAGCATCTGCAAGGCCACGGCACAAAATCACGGCAAGCGCACGTGTCAGAGTCTGCACTTGGCACCCGAGCGACACAGCGAGACGGACTCGTCCACCTTCAAGCCGGAGGTGAATGCCCACGGTGTCGGAGCATTCGTTGTCTTTTCGCACATCCTCAAACTCAAACAACTCACCCGGCCGAGGCGAGTGCTGTTCTGCGGCATCGGCGAGCGCAATCAGCCCATCTCGGCGCTCGGCTTCTGTGAGCGACTCAAAGTGCTGAATGATCTCCTGCAATCTTGGCGGATGCATTTGCACAATCAACGACCTGCTGGCATGATAACGCAAGCAAGACTAAAACCCTCCGGCCATGGATCGTGTCCCCAACATTGACGAAGCGTTTTTCGCCAATCATGTGTCTGGACTGACGATGGACCAACTCTGGGCCGCCGGCTGGAGACACCAGGGCACCTTATTCTTCCGCTACGATGCTTGTGAAATGCAGGGTGCATGGCATGACATCGTGCCCGTGCGCATCCGGGTGGGGGATTTCCAGATGAGCAAGAGCCACCGCCGGGTCTGGCGAAAAAATGCTGATATTCGCTGGGAGGTCGGACCGGCCATCATTGACGAGCCTACTCACGAGATATTTGAGCGTCACAAGACCCGATTTCAGGACAACATTCCGGAGTCTATCCATTGCTTTTTCACTTCCCAACCACACGACACACCGTGCGAGTGCCTGTCACTCAGAGCCTTTCTGGGAAACCGGCTCGTGGCGGCAAGCTTCATGGACATGGGTGGCCTATGCACGTCCAGCGTGTATGCGATCTTCGATCCTGCGTTCGCACGGCGCGGTCTCGGCACCCTGACGCTGCTGAAGGAGGTGGAACTGACACGCAAGTCTGGAAGGACCTTTCTGTACCCTGGTTATGCCACACGCGAGCCCAGCCACTACGACTACAAAAAGACGTTCAGCGCCTTGGAGGGGTTGCATTGGCCCAGCTCAAGATGGTTGGACTGGGACGGGAGCACTCCCGGACCCCAGTTGCCTGATTTTGACTGACTCGTGACTACTTCTTACTGAAGTAAGCGGCTAGGCTTTTGACTCCATCAGTTGTGGCAGGCTTCATTGCTGCGGCAATCGCTTCGTCCTGAAGCGCGCAAAGCTCGCGGATTCCCTTTTTGCCCAGCGTCAACAATTGCTCCAGTTGCGACTCCGTGAAGACGGCCTCTTCACCACTTCCCTGCACCTCGACGAACTCGCCGGCTTCCGTCATGACGATGTTTGCATCCACTTCTGCCTTTACATCCTCTTCGTAACAAAGGTCTAACAAGGCCTCTCCGCTTACAATGCCAGCACTGATAGCAGCTACTTTACGTTTCATCGGCTGCTGGGTGATCTTGCCCTTCTCCAGAAGACGGTTGAATGCTACGGACGCCGCAATGCAGGCACCTGTGATGGACGCTGTGCGTGTACCGCCGTCGGCCTGAAGCACATCACAGTCTACCCAAAGAGTGCGGGCCCCAAGTTTCTCCAAATCAACGACAGCCCTGAGACTCCGACCAATAAGTCGCTGAATCTCAATGCTCCGACCATCCTGTTTGCCCCGGGATGAGTCGCGTTCTTTGCGATCCAGTGTCGAATAAGGCAACATGGAATACTCGGCCGTCAGCCAACCACCTGAGACCCCTTGGAACTTCATCCACCGGGGAACCTCTTCCTGAATGGTAGCCGCACAAATAACGCGGGTGTTACCAAAGCCAATGAGAACGGAAGCGCTCGCATGAGGTGCTACATCAAGAATGTAGCTGACATTTCTTAGCTGATCAGGGGTACGAAGGTCGGAACGGGCCATTCCTTCTCGTAGCGTGCCGGACCGGGATTTCCATCACCCATTTTTTTTCTTCTCGGCAGTAGCCCCTTCAGCCTCCCCCGGAGTCTCGACGTTCATCTCCACCCACTCATCTTTGCCTTCTTTATCGAGCTTCCGCTGGTTGTAAGTCATCACGATGACTAGGCCAATGACAGCGAGGGTGGCTTCCAAAATGAAAGGGGAGGTGAAGACGCTGGCCAACAGGCCAAATCCCCCCACCACCACCTCACGAAATGACGGTTGGGTCTTATACGCCCAAGCAAACGCCGCAACGAGCGCCACCACAAACAAAAACCACCCAGAAAAACGCTTCACTGCACCACGACTGCAGTTTTGATGACCGGCACCGCCGGGCGGACCTCCATTGCAGGACCCTGCCCCTTTGTGCCAGGCTCTTCGTCGTCTTCCACCACTTGGGCGGCCCTGACATTGGTCTTGTTGACCTTTTGCCACGGAATGACGTTGTTGAGCACGGCTGGAGCAGACTCCGTCGGAGGTAGAACGGCCATCGCCACTGGTTCTGGAGACACCACTTCTGTAGCAGTGATGGGCGAAGAGCCTGACACCGGCATCTTTGAAACCCAATAAGCTGTAGCTGCCCCCATCACGGCAAGCATTGCCGCCGCCTTGGTCACTGGCGAAACCGGAGCCTTGATTCGACGCCCACCAGCTTGGGGCATAGGCGCAGGACGAGGAAGCTTTCCAAATCGACGCGGCTGAGCCTCGTCTACCCAGGGTCCGTGGTTCTCTACCAAATAGCGATAATCAGCCACGCCCCCAAGAATCGGCTGGGGCAATGAATCCACGATGGTCTGTGTGTTTACGCCCAGGAAGCGGCCGTAAATCTTCAAATAAGACTTGGCGTAAGCCATGCTCCCGATAGAGGCGAACTTGCCTTCCTCAAGCAATCGCAAGCGATCCACCGGAATCCGAGTTTCGTGAGCCGCATCCGCCAAAGTGAGACTCAGGGCCTCACGTTGCTGGCGAAGTGTTTCGGTCACAGAAGTCGACATAGATTTCGCACGTAATGACATGAGATTCGCAGAAATTGCAAAAGGTATTTTTTCTGAGTCTCAGCCAAAGGCATCTTGTGGTCGCACAGTCAGTGCGACTCAAGATCTAGGACTTCGTTCATTTTTCCCCAACTCATCGCCCCTCCAGTCCCCCCCCGAATGAGTCAGCCTCGCCACTTGTGTGGCCTGACCATTAAGCTATTCTAAGCACTTGTAAGGATTCCACGGAACAAACTCGCATCTGACGGCTCTCATGCTATGTCGGCGATTTCCGCTGCCCCTGCCCTCATTATCTGCCCATGAAATCTTCTGAAGAAACCTGCCTCATCCCCGGTCCATCCGGGCCGACAGGGTGGCGTGCCTCCGGGAAGGGCAAACTCACAGGCATCGAGGTAGGTCGGATGAAACGGGCGGATTGGGTGGCCTTGCCACAAAAGGCGGTGATCACCCTGCCAGCACGATTTCCCGCCATGACGCCTGACAGGCGGGAAGCAGCAGCCCAGCTTGAGCTTGAGACCCTGGGGCTCAATGGGCTGACCAACGACGATTTTGACATCACCACTCACGACACAGACGAAAAAGAGCACCGCGCAACCATCGCGATCCAGTCCGCCGGGCATTCCGTACCGCCCGAGGCGGGCATGGACAGTAAGTTTGCTCCGTCGGTGAGTTTCAAGCGACTCGAGCCCAGTGAAGTCACGCTCTGGCGAGAGTCAGACCAGTGGTGCATGGCCATTCCCGCCGAAAACGGCAGACCTCTCCACGCCCAAGCGCTAACGGCCCGCGATGTAGACGAAGATGCCGCCGCAGAGATCCGATGTGTGCTCGGGGCGCTGGACTTGCTGGGACTGACGCCTGAAGTCAAGGAAGTGGTCGTAGAACGTCCCGAGGATCAACCCCCACCTCTCGGTCTGGCAGATTTAGCTGCTGAAGTGGATTTACCCATCAAAATTGAGCCGCTGGCGGCCCCGGTGCTCCCCGATCACAACTGGCGACTGGCCCCCACCGTTATCCTCCAACGCCGTCGTGAGCGGGCTCAGCGGCAGGCAGCCTTCCTTGCTGGGTTAGGGGCCGTCCTCGTCATTCTGGCCCTGCTTGGAGCGTTTGCGGCGCGACTCTGGACCCGGGAGCGGAGTCTCGTGGCAGAGACCGCTCGATTGGACGCGATGGAGTCAGAGTTGGTGACCATCAGAGAGGCGCAAGAGCGCTGGGGTCTCATCGAATCCGCTCTCACTCCTGACAAAACCCCTCCGGAGATTTTTCATCAGATAGCAAGGCTGATGCCGCCCAAGGACATGCGGCTTTCTTTATTCAAAATCGACGGTTCCACAGTTTACCTGAGCGCAGAGACCAAAGACCAGACCTTGGAGGGCCAGTTGCGCCAGAATCTTTTGGACTCCAAAGCCGGCTGCTTTGAGGGGCTTCAATGGGATACGCCCAACTCCCGCCAGCAGCCTGATGGGCGGTTGGTTTTTGACTGGCAGGCCGCCCCTCCCGTGACCGAAGAATCTCAATAAGGCTGACCATACCGCAGATGAACCCCAGAGAGCTCAGACTCGCCATCGCCCTTGCTGCCATCCTCGTGGTTGGCGGAGGGTATTTGGCGTACAAGCGTCTTGGCGGCTGGAAATCCAGATTGGAGAGCCGCGAGATCGCGCTCGCCCAGAGACGAGTAGAAGCAGAGAGCCTTCTCTCCATGAAGGACTACTGGAAGGCTCGCTCAGAGTTCCTCAATGCCAACCAGCCAGAGTTCAAAAACCGCAACGAGGCAGACAACAGCTTACTGACTTTCGTCAAAGACCGCGCCAAAACCCACGAGGTAGAACTGTCCTTAGCTCAATTGGAGCAACCTGAGGACCAGACCGGGGTACGCGCCTCCAACATGATCGTAGACGGCAAAGCGGAGTATGAGAAAATGTGGCGCTTCATCCACTCACTCCAAGATGATCCCAAGAACTTCATCACGATCCGCAGCATGGAACTCCGTCCTAACCTAGAAGACACGAAAGTGCTGGAGGTGACCGAACTGCGGATTCAGAAGTGGTTCAAAGTGAGCAACTCGGAGGGCTGAATATGATCCGGAGCTTCCATTACTTCTTCCTCGGCACGGCGATCGCTTTTGCGTCCGTCTGTGGCGGTGGATATTCGCAGGAAGCCCCTCCTCAAGCCCCGCCTAACGTAGATGGAGCCTCGCCAGACTCTACGTCCCCTGAGCCTCCCGCAGATGGCAATCCGCCTTCAGCCGATGCCACAACCACTGGCACCCCATCTTCGCCGATTGAAGGACTCGGCCCGGCTATTCCCCAAGCTTATACTGCGGACCGCTACTCCGGCACCTGGACTAAGAACCCGTTCCTCGTCGAAGTGGCACCTGTTGCCGTAAATCAAGTCTCGTTTGCCCAAGACTGGGCGCTCACTGGCCTCACGGTCAAACCTAACGGTGAGAGCATGGCCTACATTCGCAACAAGCAAACCCAAGAGTTCAAGCGAGTAACCAACAAGCCAGACTCCGATGGCTTTGAACTCGTCAAGGCTAACCCTAACCCTGATCGCAAGAGTGCATCCGTGGAAGTGCGGAAAGGCTCAGAGACCGCCACGCTCAAGTACGATGAAGTGGCACCCGCACCAGCTGCCGCCCAGCGAGTGCCTGTGCCTGGGCAGGTGCCCAACGCCGTGCCGAATGGCGTCCCTACCAATACAGCCGCAGCGGCAGCCATGCGCCCAGGCACGCCCGGAGTGCCGCCCGTTGCTCGGCCTGGCGTACCACCCGCCCCTGGAATGCAGGGCACGCAACCGCAATACCCCGGAGCCACTCAGGCCCAACAAATGCCTGCAAACTTGCCTGGGAGCATTCCACGCACGCCATCTTCCCGCCGCCGTCTCCTCATCCCTCCCGCTCAGCCAGCCCCTGGGGCACCTCCGCAATGAAGTCTCTTGTTATAATCTGCTGCGCGATCACCGGCTTCCTTATGGCGAACGAGGAAAACTCAGTGCCGTCGGCATATCCAAGCGACCGCTACGCTCCTACTTGGGGGCGTAATCCGTTCTTGGTTACAACAACAAACCCGCCTCCGAAATCGTCTTGGGAACAGGATTGGGTGCTCCTTGGTACCACTGTACTTGAAAAACAGGGAGCATTCGCACTGATACAGAATGTGCATACGCGAGAAGTCGTTAGAGTTGAGTCCAAACCCAACATTCACGGATTCAAACTCATCGCTTGCCAGCCCGATCCCGCGAGAAAGGCCTCAACCGCCGAGATCAGCCTCCACGGCAAAATAGCAAGCTTGCCCCTAGCGAACACCACGGCAGCTCAATCTGCCCAGAACAAGCCTGACCGTCCGGAGCCTGTGCCTACACCAATCAACAGCCAATCCCGCCGCCGTCTCCTCATCCCTCCCGCTCAGCCAGCCCCTGGGGCACCTCCGCAATGAAAAAACTCGCACTCACCCTCAGCTTTGTGTCCGGATGCATTGTCAGCTGGGCTCAGCTACCTGTGCAATCGCCTGCGACCAACCCGTCCGCCCCTTCAGACAGCGGGACAAGGCGGCGCTCATCTTTATTCCTTGCTCAGATTCCTCAAAACACACCCGTAGCCCAACCCGGATCGGGTGCTATCCCTGGGCAGAATCCAAACACGATCCGCCCGAACATTCCGAGGCCCGCCGTAACACCGGTGCCTCGACCCGGCACGGCTGGTAGCCCTGCAAGACCCCAACAACCGGGCGTCAACCCCTCAGCAGCGCCCCAGCAGCCGATTCCAGCACCGCAGCCTGCAATCGGTCGTCAGGCACCTTCCCCGTCCGTTCAGAATCCGCCAGATGCAGCTCCGGATACCTCTGGCGAGGAACTCATCGACATTCAGTGGGTGCAGTTCCCCATGTCTCAAATCCTCCTCGAGTATGAAAAACTGACCGGCAAAAAGATTGTGCGGGATATCAACGTCGAATCCGTCAGCTTTACCATTGAGACCACTGGCCAACTACCCAAGTCCCAGGCAATCGAATACATCGAGAAGAGTCTTTTGCTCAATGGCTATGCTTTCGTGCCTGCGGGTGACGGAATGCTGAAGTTCCTCAATGTCGCGGCGCTCAAACCCGGCTCCGAGGGCACTGATATCTTCAATGACCCAGATGACCTTCCCAATGACGAGCGCATCGTCACCTTCGTGCAGCCGCTGCAATTTCTTGAGGCCGAGGACTTGAAGAAGTCCATCACTGAACTCGTTCCCGCTCACGCCTATCAAGTCATCACCGCACTGCCAAATGCTCGCGGAGTCATCATCACCGACAACAGCGCTACCATTCGCTACATGCTCAAGTTGATCGAGCATCTGGACGTCGAGCCGTCCAGAACCGACAAGCGCTCTTTCCAACTGCTCCGTTCCTCAGCGGATAAAGTAGCCGAGGCGCTAAACGAGATCCTCGACATTGAGAGCAAGAAAAGCGGTAGCTCAGGTGGCAGCAGTGGTGGCACCCGCACTGCACCACCGCCCCCCGTCCCAGCCGCCACTCCCGCAGCCAATGGCATTCCTCAACAGAACCCAGCAGCCCAGGCCCAAGCTCGCACTCCGACACCTGCAGCCGCAGGGGGAAATGCTCCACAAGCCGCAGCCATTCCTCCAAAAATCATCCCGATTGCTCGCACGAACAAGTTGCTGGTCATCGCACGTCCCATCGACCTCGCTTACATTGAGACGCTTATTGAGGAACTGGATGGTGCTAGCGATGTGCGCAATTTCATCTCTCGTCCGATGAAGTATATGCTCGCCACTGCGGCACTTCCCGTCATCGAGCACGCCATCACTCGCGGCATGGACGACGAGGGAGGTAGCGGTACGACATCTGGCGGAAACAGCACCCTGGGAGCTAACAACAACAACTCCTCGGCCAACAACACCAATAACCGCAGTGGTGACTTCAGCAGTGGCCGTAGCGGCGGCTTTGGTGGCAACTCCGGCTTCGGCGGTGGTGGCTACGGCAGCGGTGGCATGGGCGGCTCCGGCTTCGGAGGCGGGGGCGGCCTCAGTTCCCTTGGCGGAGACAGCATGGAGCCTAAATCTACCGTCATTGGTAAGACGCTCATCATTGCCGATCCCAACGTGAACGAGATTTTTGCCTCCGGTCCGCCAGATCAGCTTGAGGCACTCAATCAAGTCCTGGAGCAGATCGACCGACGGCCTCGCCAGGTCATCATCGACGCCGTCATTGGTGAGCTTAATGTCAATGACAACAAAGACTTCGGCATCGACTACATCATGCGGCCCAGAAGCTTCGGCCAGGGCAACAACTACGGCACCGTCGCTGGAGTGGCTCGCAATGACATCGTTGGCGATCTCCTTGTAGATCCTAGCGGACTCTCCGGTTTGGATGATTTCCCCAACCCCTCCGGCCTTGCGATCTTTGGCACACTCAATGATGACCTCAACTTCGCCATCAAGGCGCTCGCCAGCACATCTAACTTCAAGATCCTTTCACGCCCCACCCTTCACACCATCAACAACAAGCCCGCCTCTATCGAGACGGGTCTGAAAATCCCCATTCCCACCTCCACACTCGGCAGCTATAACGGCGGAGTGTCTGACCCTACCGTCGGCGGCGGTGTAAACAGTGGCTTTGTCTCAAACATCGCCTACCAGGATGTCTCACTGCGGCTGGACGTGGCACCGCTGATTTACTCGGACGACGAACTGCTCCTTGAGGTCAAGCAGGTTAACGCCTCCACCAGTGGAACCACCACCATCTCTGGCAATCCGATCCCAAATATTTCTAACCAGGGTCTACAAACGACGATCACCGTCAAAAACAACGCCACCGTCTTGCTTGGCGGACTTATTTCCGAGACAACGGATCGTCAGCGCAACGGCATCCCCATCCTCAAGGACCTGCCGATCATCAAATACCTCACCTCCAGCACCAAGAACTTCAAAAAGCGCAACGAACTCCTGGTGTTCATCCGTCCTCGCATCGTGAAGGGCGATGGCGATGTGCCGACCTCAGCGCAAGATCCTGCTGGCGCTTCACCGCTGGGTGGTGATATGCGGAAGTTCATCAACAACGAGTACGTAGACCCAGAGCAAGAGCGCAGTCAGATCAAACGCAGCCGCGCCGCACGCCTCTTCCAGAAGCTGTTCCAGTAACACGCTTATCCTTCCTGCAGCAGGGCAGCATTCAAACAACACCGCTAGGTGATGTCCAGAATCCTCGGTCTCCTCATCGTTTTGGCGGTTACAGGCTGTACTACGCCACCCATCGCACCTCCCGGCAAAGCACTCATCCGCCCCATGGCATTGCGCAACACGCAGTCCAAAACCTTCAGCCCTCGTCTCGTCATCCGTGAGATCGACGGGCACTCTCTGGCGGCAGAAGAGGCTGAGTCAGCAGTGGCCCTACCTCCCGGCCCACACACCGTCACGGTCACGATGCTGGCCCATACCGGCTCAGCGGTTGGCAACTACTCCCTTGGCCCTGTCGGCACCGCGATTGGCAACGCCATCGACATGCTGCACTCCACTCAATTTGAGAGCCAACTCAGCTTCCGGGCCGAAGCAGGCCACACCTACCGGGCCTGCGTCATGGATGACGGCAGAGGCTATCGTTATTGGATTGAAGACGAAACACAGCGCCGTGTCGTAGCTGGCTCTCGTTATTGGTAAGACGATGGAAGCCACTCCGATTTACGAAACACGCCGCCTGCTGGACGAATACCTGCTCTTTCACTACGGAACGGCGGATGAAATCATGCCGTGGTCCTTCGGTCCACGCGAGGCGCTGGATTTCCCGGTCCGCACCGTGCGCAATCTCATCGATTCTGAGATTCTTCCTCAGCAAGCACGCGCCCTTGACCTCGGATGCGCCGTAGGCCGCAGCAGCTTCGAGCTTGCGACATTCTGTGAGTCGGTCATCGGCATCGACTACTCACACAGCTTCATTCATGCGGCCAACGAACTCAAAGCCAGCGGCTTTATGCCCTACAAGGCCGCTCAAGAAGGCTCTCTCACCCAGGATTTGATCGCTCATGTGCCAGCAGACCTTCCACGTGGCAATGTTCACTTTGAGCAGGGAGACGCCATGAACCTCAGAACTGATCTCGGCTCGTTTGACCTCGTCCACGCAGCCAATCTCCTGTGTCGCCTGTCCGAACCACAGAAACTCATCGCCCGTCTACCCGAGTTGGTTGCACCTGGTGGTCAGCTATTGCTTACGACGCCCTGCACGTGGCTGGCAGACTTCACACCGCCAGAGCACTGGCCCCAAGGCACCACTCGAGACTGGCTCAAACAACACCTCAGCACGCACTTCACCCTCGCCGCAGAGCAGGACCTACCTTTCGTCATCCGCGAGCACGCACGGAAGTTCCAATGGACAGTCGCCTGGGCCAGCCGCTGGGTGCGTCGTTGATTGCAGTGAAACCAAAGAAAAGCTGCAGGAAGTAGCCTTGCAGCCCGCAGGAGTGACATTAGTCTCTCGGTTGGTGATCTTTCGCACGGTTTTCAGACTATTGTGGCCGTCATCCCAAGCCGGAGGCTTGTAAGAGATTAGCCGGTGGTGGAGTGCAACAAAACCACCGGACAGACCACGAAGAGGGACACCGTCCTGAAGGGACGAAAGAAGACGAACGGTCGTTAACCCGCCACACGAAAAACGGACGCACTCGCCCGAATCCTGGTTGTGACATCATGTGGCCCAGTGGTGAATGTTTGACACTTACCAGCCATTTGAAAAAACACCTCGGCACTTGGATTGTAGCTGCTTGTTATCGTTGATCCATCGCAGCAAGCGCATGGGATTTGTCTTTCGGTTGGTGAACCTTCAAGCGAGTTCCACCCATTTGATCCCTCGCTTTTCACCAGCCCCGTTTGCTGTTCGTTTTGCTTTTTGAACCACCCGGCTCTTGCAGGCCTAGCTTGGCCCGCTACTTCCGGCCCCATGTCATCTTTCCCAAAAACATTTGTCAATTTCCATGTGCGTTCCGACTGCGGTAACCCGCTTCCGTTCGTTGTTCAAACAGCTCATGAATATACTGGATAGCCTTAGCCTCTTTCGGCGAGCCGTTGTTCATATCAAGGCGTTTGATGAAAGCCGTCAGTTCATCCTCCCACTCGGCATGTGTTATGCCCAACTCATCCCATATCGGCCAGAGTCCAACCACTGCATCCAGGAGAGCTTGATCGGCTTGGTTACTATTTGGTCCGAGAACCAAGGCAGCAAACAAAGTATCTAAAACGGTGGCGGGGTGATCAAAACGATTCAGCGGCCCACGATCAATCGACTTGATGCGGTAGTCAGCCTCATGAATGGGTACCGTAGCAAGCCAAGTTTTCAACTTCCGTGACGTCCACCAGTCCCGGGTGCAAGTGATGGAAACAATCACAATCAAAATTACGGCACCAGCCCAAACTATGTGACGACGACGGCTAGCAAAATTGGGCTTCATTCAATCGGAATGCTCATTGTCTTGGAATCCATCTCACGAGTTATTACTTTAACGTCCACGTATCCACCTTTTTCACAGGTGCCACGAGTTATGTTTAACCTTATCTCCGTTGAAATAGTGGAACGTTGAAATGGTGGAAAAATGGGGATCATGGTTGGAATCTTGACAAAGATGCATCGTCTTGATCAGCGCGATTGTCTGGTCGGCAGTTGGGTTGCTTTCTCGGTCCGATTTAGGATCTGGCTCACGTTTGATGCGCTCTTCATCCATAGCCGCTTGGCGATCCAACTTTGATCCATCGTTGTGGTCTTCCAAATCTTCTCTGCCAGCGCCACCTTGATCGGCGCACTTCCCTTGAGGTTGCTGAGGGCGTGCTCGGTTAACCCAGCCTTGCCTAGGCCTTCTGCCACCAGCCGCTCTGCTTCTGCCATGTCGTGTGCCCGCTTGATGGCACCTGTTCGGTAGGCTTTGCCCTTCTTTCTCAATGTGACCTTCCCCGCTAGTTTTATCAGCTTCTCGCGAAAAGCTTCCGTGCCCCAATACCAGCCTCTTCTCAGGTGGCGGGGGTGAGTAGGGCTTGCCGGACCAAACTTAGCCCTTGGCGCAAGTGCTCGCTGGGCCAAAGTCAGTTTCTGGTCATTAAAGTTGAGGCACTCCGATGATGCTCATCTGATACCTGGAGTTGAAGTTGCTTGCTGGAGGGAACAGAATGCCTGCCTCAACGCTCTTATCCGTCACATGCAGCCGCCATCTCCAGCCAACTCCATCCAACGTGCCCCTGGTGGGTTCACGTTGTTGGAGATTATGTTGGCTTTGGCCATCTTTGGCGTGGTCGTCACGGGGGTGTTCGCCATCGCTCAGGGTACCATGGAGTTGAGCGTGAGCATGAAGGAAGCTCAGGAAGCGGGTATGATTCGGCAGAACTTCATCGAGTTCCTGCGCTCCTCGTTTCGTCGACTTCCGGCGGATGCAGAGATGCAGTTGGAAGTAAAGGCAGATGGCGGGCAGTATGTGCCTACACTTACCATCTACAATGGTGGCGATGCGTTCTCTCCCGGTGCCACCATGCCGCCGGATGCCAGCGTGGAGCTGTTTGGCCGCACCTTGCCGGGTGGTTACATGCGCATCGGCCTCCGCATGTTGGATGGTGAGCAGACCAATGGCCGCCGTATCAATGCCAACTTCCGTCCTTCGCGCTCTGGCACTGACTTTGTGCTGCCCTTGATCGAGTCCGCAGCTCGATTCGAGTGGAAGCTCTTTGATGCCGCTTCTGGCCGCTGGGAGAAGGCGTGGAAGGGCCCCGGAAGACCCAGCATGGCCGAGTGCATCATGAAACTGGACGACGGGGTGGAAACGCGATGCGTGTTTTGGATTCCGCCGCTGGCCAAGAACACCGGAACGGGCATTCCCGCAGGCGGCGTGCCTCAGCTAGGGCCAGACGGCAAGCCTCTCCCACCAGATGCCCAGGGTGTGCCACCCGCCGTCAATCCTAACGTCAACCCGGTGCCTCAACTCAACCCCACCTTGGGCACACCCGCAGGAATGTAAGTCATGCGCCTTCATTCCCATCGCCCTCCTCGACACAAGAAAGGCTCTGCCTTGCTCGCGGTCATGTGGGTCATCGCCATCCTCGTTGCACTCGTCTTTGGCACCGTGGCGCTCCTCACGGAGGATGTGGAGATGTCTAATACCCGGCGGCAGATGTTCCTGGCGCGCACCCTGGCGGAACAAGGCCTTGCCATCGGCGCTCACCCTCAGGTGAAGCAAGACGATCCGCTGCTCCGGTACGAAGTAGCTCCTGGAGAAGGCTACATCGTGGAGATCGAAGGGGAAGATGGACGCATCAATCCTAACG
Organism: Verrucomicrobiaceae bacterium; assembly: GCA_016795485.1. GTDB lineage: Bacteria > Verrucomicrobiota > Verrucomicrobiia > Verrucomicrobiales > Verrucomicrobiaceae > JAEUHM01. Next base: position 66,281 of record JAEUHM010000027.1, read on the forward strand.
TCCTTCTACAGAGAGAAGATCGCGGCACCTGGATCAACATCACCCGCGCTTGGGGCCTCAATCTCCAGGAAGCTCAGATTCTCATCGACTCCTTGCTCGACTGGGTGGACCCTGATCTCTTCGTCCGACTCAGCGGTGCCGAGACTAAGTTTTACAACCGGCCGGGCTTCCCTTTCAATCGTCCGTTCCGCTCGGTGGATGAGATGATGCTCGTGCGCGGCATGGATTACGTGAATCGCATCTATCCTAACTGGCGAGACTGGTTCAGCATCTATTCCTCAGGCGTTGTAGATGTGAACGAAGTCACGCCCGAGGTGATTAGCGCGCTCACCAACGCTGATCCGCGCTTTGCCTCAGAGTTGGTCGCCCGCAGGCTGGGGCGAGATGGCATTCGCGGGACCAAAGACGATCTCCTTTACCCCGATGTCGCTTCTGCCTTGTTAGTCCTCAACGTGCGACCCATGAACAATCAGAGCGGGCAGTCTCTCCTTGGCGTCAACAGCAGCATTCGCCGCGTGAAAAGCACCGGAGTCGCTGGAGACTTCCGCCGCACCATCTACGCCGTGCTCCGAGGTGCCCCAGGGTCCGGTGGTGCCGCCCAAGTGCTGGAGATGGGCGAGGAACTGTCGAAAAACGACACCGCCTTGGAGCCTGCTAGGCGCTAAGTCGACCTCAGTGCCTCCTCGACTTGGCACAGAAACGACCGCGAACACATCAATAGGCTTCGTTTCGGATGGCTCTGGGCTACTTACCAGGACCCTCAGGGCTGGTGAACCGAACCCCCAAAGGTGGTTCATCGGAGCCCTCGGGGTGGCGAGTCGATGCCTCAGGGGTGGTTCATCGCACCCATTGAGCACCCTTGCGGCACCCCTCAGGCACCCTCGCCGCACCCCTTGGGCACCCGTGCGGGACCTCCGAGGCTCCGACTCACCACCTCCAGGGGTCCCGGCCACCACCTCTGGGGGTGCCGTTGACCACCTCCGGGGGTGGTCATCACCTGCCCTGAGGCCCCCGTTCACCACCCTCAGGGGTGGTAATACCCTGCCCCAAGGCTCTGGCATCGGACCCCTCGGGCCCCCGATGACCACCCCCAGGGCACCCCCCTCACGGTCCTGGAACGCCCAAAAGACGGCCCAAGGCCGTGAAAGATGACTCTAGTAGTAGGGAATAGGCGGATTTTCCCCGGAATCGCAGGTCTTCTGACCTTTGAGAGGCCGGGGACGCTCCACTTCGAGTGCCACTCGAAGCTACGTTCTGAGCAGGTAATCGCCGGCTTTGAGACTCGCTCTCATGGGGTTGTCGGCGATATAGCGTTGAAAGGCTGTCAGCTCTGTCTCATCGCGGACGATGTGGTCGTAGCTGTGCTTTTGCCAGAGGTCCCCTTTTCGCTGGCTGAGATGATTGATCTCTTTGGCCGACTGTCGTTTGCGGCTTTGCAAAATGTCCTCCAACTCATGTCCCGGCAGTGGAGTGAGCAGCAGATGAACATGATTGGGCATGATGACGAGGTCACTCAACTCGTAGCGCTGACCGTGGAAGTATTGCCAACCAGTGCTGACGACTTTTTGATGAACTGGCTGTCGTAAAAGACAGGCACCATGGCCTTCATCGAGATAGCTGTTCAGCTTGCGATTGAAGTGCTTCATAAAGGCACCTTGCAAGTCTGATGGGAGCTGAGGAAAGCCATCCGTCCATTTCGATGTGTGGACGTCGTGGTGACGAAGCCAGTCGAGTTTCTCTGATTCCCACTGAGCAAGGACGCTTAGCGGAATTGAATCTGCCAAGCGATACGTGACGAAGTAGGTGCAACCTTCCTGGCGCCAGTGTGGGAGATTGGTGAAGTAGATGCGGACAGGCTTGTGCGCGTTGAAGGGCTGGAGCGGCATGTGTAGCTTCGATTGTTAATCGAAGTGCTGTGGATGGTTTGCTGTGAGGCTTTGCAGAGTGAGGGGACGCTCCACTTCGAGTGCCACTCGAAGCTACGGTGGGCCTAACACCACTTTGCCGCTGAGTTTCTGTGCGGGTGGTGGGCCGTCATCCATGAGGGAGTAGCCATAACCTTTTGTGTTGGAGCCGATTTTGACAAGTTGAGCGCTCCAGGTTGCTAGGCGGGTGTCTTCTTGGAAGGTGCCTGTCATTATGCCGGTTTTGACATCGAACTTGGTGATCTTGGTGGATAGCGCCACGGGTGGCGTAGGCACTGCGGTGTTGGTCAAGCCAGTGGCCTTGGGGTTGCTGATGGTGACCAATTGATCAAAGCTGCTGCTGCTGAGTCCAAAGTTGCTGAACGTGAGCTTGGAAGAAGCGGGCATGGCCAGTTGTCCAGGGCCAGGTGGCAGGTAAATGCCTCCGTCAGCAACGACGGCCAGTGGCCCAAAGGGGTCTTTGTAGATGGTGCCGGTAGTGAGGAGTTTGTTCCAGGTGAGGGCGCCGCTGATGTCGCTGCCCGTGAGCTGGTATTGGCCTACGAGGCTGCCTTTGTTTTTGTAGAGCATTTGGAAGATGAGCACTTGGCCGTTGGCTCCGATGAAGGTGCTGCCGGTCAGAGTGGCGTTGTCGGGAAGTTTTCCGCTGATGGTGACGCTGTTCTTCGCGGTGGCTTTGAGTGTGGTGAAGCCGTAGCCGTGCGGTGCTCCGGTGACGAGGCCGGGATCTAGCCGCAGAGTGTAGTTGGCAAGGGTGGCGGTGGGTGCCTTGCGCCAGGCGGTGTGCAGCTCGGTGGTGCCGGTGGGATCGATCAAGGTGAGACGGGCGAGTTGCTCCACAGCGAAGACTTCGATGTAGGCGGTGAGCAGGGTGTTGTTGGCGAGCTTGATGCCGGGGATGTTGCCACGGAGGATGGCGTCACCCGCACCAGCGCTAAGCAAGAGTTGGCTCTTGAAGCTGCGTTTCACGGAACCAAAGGTGATGCTGCCAGTGAACGTCCCTGCGGCGGTGGTGGTGAGATCAAAGCGTCCGCCAAAGCCTGCGTTGAAACTGGAGCGTGCCATGGGTCCGGCAAAGGTGCCTATCGCAGTCGGCGGCACCACATTGACGGTGAGAGTAGCTGTGGCAGGGAGGCTGGTGCCGCTGGCGTTGATGGCTTTGAAGCTGAGGGCATAACCCGCGCTCTTCGTCACCGTGGCGCGACCTGAGAGCACGCCGGTGGTTTTGTTGAAGGTGATGCCGCTGGGCAAGGTTCCGCTCACGCTAAAGCTCACAGCAGGTGCTCCTGCGGTGTTCACTACGGGCAGTTGATAAAAGTAGTTCTGGCCGATGTAGGCGGGTGGCAGGTTGAGGGGTGTCACCAGCGCAGGCGCGGCATTGCTGACGAAGAGCTGCACGATGCCGCCTTGCAGGAGATGGACGGAAGGGGCATTGACGTCGCAATACACCAGTCCCGCATCGGCCACGCTCACGGAGTTGATGGTAAGCGTCTTGGTGGTGTCAACGCTGCCCACCCGGTTCCACTGATAGCTCAGCCCATTACCGGCAGCGATGACGGTTGCGGTGAACTTGCTGCCTGCCTTCAGACTGACTCGCTTCTCCCGCGTGTCCACCACACTGATCTCCGCCGTAGTGCTGGTGACGCCCGGTGAAGTGTTGCCGGACTTTACCACGCAGGTGTAGGCTCCCGCATGGCTGAGCGCCGCCTTTGGGATGACGTAGCTGCTCTTCGTAGCCCTGGCGATGGCCCTGCCTGCCTTGAACCACTGGTAGGTCAGCGGTGCCGGACCCACAGCGATGACGCTGAGCGTATGGCTTCGGCCGAGATCTATGGTGTAGCCAGACGGACTCCTCAGGATGGAGACAAGTGCGCCATCCACCGTCAGACTTGCGGGCTGGCTGGTCGTCAAGAAGAAGCCGAGGATGACATCCTGCGTGTAGATCGTTGCGGCGGCGGCCTCCGTGATTTGTTGAAAATAGACGCCCTCATCCGCTTCTTGAGCGCTGGGGATGTTCAGGACTGGAGTAGTAATGCCCGTGCCGACTCCGTTTTTAAACCACTCACTCGCCAGCCCGCCGCTGAGGGCGGTCACGGTTGTGCTAAAGCTCACGGCATCACCTGCGGCTACGCTGGCATGCTGCGGCTGCTGGATGATTTCTGGCTCATAGATCACGGTAATGCCTCCCGGATTGATACTGCCATTCAGCGTGCATTCCCGCTGCGGGTTCAGCGGGCCTTTCGTCAACGTAATGGATCGTTTGGTGAGCGTGGGAGGGCTGGCAAACACGGCGCGGTCAAAGCCGATGGTGCCGTCAGTGGGAATGTCGCGCACAGCCTCACGCAGGGAGATGCCGTTGCCGATGACACCTACTGGGTCCAGTTCATCCACAGGTGTGGTGACGATGATGACGGAGCTTTCCACCGCACCGAGGTCTGGGCGCACGCCGAGCGGTCTCGGCTCGCCGCGCTGATCGGTGGTCAAGGCCGGGCTGAGCGTGCTGGCTTGATCGATGGCCGGGCTGTTGACGTTGGGCGGTATGGTAGCGGTCGGACCACCGTAGTCACCCAAAGGTGAGAGATCGGGATTCAGGGGTGCCGCCGCTGTGCCCACGAGTGGTCCGGCGGGGAAGATGGATTCCACACCCTCGTTGCTGCCGATGAGGTTGGCTCCGCCGAGGGTGAAGACGCTGGAACTGTTGTCGATGTCAACAGAAGAGCCGCTGGTGTTCGTGTTTCCGGCGATGATGTTGTTGATGAGGGTGACCTCATTCGTTGCTCCAGTGCTGACTCCACCGACAGAGTTGCCGCCGTTGTTCCCTGTGACGGTGCAGTGGGTGAGGTTCAGGACGCCAGAGCTATTAAAAAGCGCGATGCCACCTACGTCCGGCGCCGTGTTCTGCACTACTGTGCATTGAGTGAGGCTGACCGTGCCTGAGAGGCTGCGGATGGCACCACCTTGCCGTATTGCCGCATTCTCATGGAAGGTGCAGTTCAGCGCCTGGAGAGAGGATGCCACACCGTTCAAGGCCACCGCACCCCCGCTGAAGGCAGAGAAGTTGTTCTCCAGCGTGCAGCGCTCCAGAATGACTGAGCCTTCAGAATAAATCGAGCCGCCGTCTCCACCAGCATCGCCATTTTCCAGAGTGAGTCCGCGCAAGGTCAATGACTTGCCGACCGGCACCTGGAAGTGCCGGGAACCTGCGGGTGCGCTGAGACTGAGACCGTTGACCACGGAGGTGGCGTCGATGGCCACGGGATCGTTGTCCGTGATGAAGAACTCGCCTGTGGGGAACATGATGTTGGCGAATCCGCTGGCGAAAGTGATGGTGTTTGGCCCAGCAGCATTGGCGGCATTGATCAAGGCCTGGGTCAGCGAGCCTGGGCCGTTGGCATTGGTGTTGGTAACGACAAAGGCGGGATCTAGCGTGACAGTGACGGTATAAGTCTGTGTCTCACCCGTGAGGCTGTCTGTGAGGGTGATGATGCTGCTGCCGAGCTGGGTAGCCGCAGGCGTGGCGGAGATGCTGCGGCTGGCTCCGGTGCCGCTGATGACGATGTTAGCCAATGGGACCAAGGCGGTGTTGCTGGAGGCGACCGTGAGCGTGCCGATCTGGCCCACGCTGAAGTTCCGCGTCGGCGGCGCGGTGTTCTCGACCATCGTCACGTCCGCAATGGGGCCGATCTGCGCCTCATAAGCCCCGATGTCCGCTGTGCCCACAATGGGGAAGCCGCGCTGGTCGGTGGTGCGCGCACTGGCCGCTCCTGCATCTCGCGCCGGGCTGCCGGGGAGCAAGCGCATGGTCTCCTTGCGGCCGCCGTAGTCGCCGAGAGGAGCGAGCAGGGGATCGCCGCTGGTGAGGTTGTTGGTGTTGGTGGCGAGGGTGCCGGTGATGTTGCCACCGGTATTGCCCGCGACAATGCTGGAGGTGAGGCGGAGGACGGTGGAGCCAAAGTTAAAGATGCCGGCGGCTTCGGTCCCCGACGAGTTGGCGCTGATGGTGGAGGAAACGACGGTGCAGGTGCCCCTGTTAGAAATGCCACCCCCTCCGTCGCCAGCATAGTTGCCGCTGAACGTGGAGGAAACGGTGACGCAGGTGCCAAAGTTAAGGATGCCTCCGCCTCCCTCGTCAGCAAAGTTGCCGCTAAGGGTGGAACAGAGCACCGAGCAGGTCCCAGAGCTGTAGATACCGCCGCCATTGCTTGCAGCGTTTCCGCTGAGGGTGGAGAACAGAACCGAGCAGGTGCCGTTGTTAAAAATGCCACCGCCGCCAAAGTCGGTGATGTCCCGGCCATTCACGATCCGCAGCGAGTGCATCGCCACGGTGGCGGTGGCGGGGATGTTGAAGACGCGGCTGTTGCCTCCGCCGGAAATGGTGACGGGGGCGGAGAGGTTGGAGGCGTCGATGAAAATGGCTATCCCGGCGGGTGGGGTGAGGTGATTGCCGTTGAGCGTGATGGTGGAGGCGGGGAAAACGGCGGGATCGAACACGATGCGGAAGCTGGGTTCACCGAGGATGGCGGCGTTGGCGAGCCGGGTGCGCAAGGTGCCGCTGCCGCTCGAATCCGTGGCCTGATTGACCAGCAGAACAATCCCTGCCTCCACCGCGCCGATGTCGAGCTGCTTCCCGGAGCTGGCCGCGTCTCCATCCTCAAAGCGCGGGAAACCCCGCGCATCCGTGCCGCCGGGATCAGTGCTGCCCGCCGCATCAATGGCCGGGGAGCAGATGAGCGGGTGCATCGTCTGCACCGGCCCGCCGAAGTAGCCGAGCGGGGAGAGTTTGGGGGCGGCAGTAATGGCGGCGGGGCCGGAATCGGAGCCTCCCGATTCGTTCACTAATGACTGCACTAGGTTCGCGCCGAAGCGGGTGACGGTGCCTAGGTTGCTGATATCCGCACTGCTGTCAGGCCCGGTCAGGGTGTTCCCAGCGACAATGCTGTTGGTCAGCGTCAGCGCGCCACCGTTGGAAATGGCACCGCCCTTGTTGGCGGCGGAATTGCCGGAAAGGGTGCACTGATCGAGCGTCAGCTCACCAGTGCTGGCGTTTGCAATCGCGCCAGCGAAGTTGGCAAAATTGGCGGAGAACGTACACCGCGTGAGCGTTATCGAGCCGACCAAATTTAAAATCGCGCCACCGAAGTTGGCGGAATTGCCGTGGAAGGTGCACTGTGCCAGCCTAAGCGTGCCGCTGTTGTTGTTGATCGCGCCGCCCGAGCCGTTGTTGCTCCCCGGCCCGGCACCGTTTCCACCAGTGAGCGTGAGTCCGCGCAGGGTGAGGGATATGCCGCTGTTCACAAAGAAATGCCGGTGGGTGTTGTTGCCATTCAGTGTGATGCCGCCGGGCAGAGTGGTGGCATCAATAGTGAGGGCGCGGTTGATGGCCATGTCGCCATCGGGGTGGGTGAGCGTGATGGTTTGCCCGGATGACTCAGAATCAAACGTGATGAGGCTACCGGTTGGGGAATACTTCACCGCCTCCCGCAAGGAGATGCCCTCGGCGCTGCCTGCAAGTGGGTCGAGCGAGCCATCGTCATGGTCCTCCGTGGTGGTGACGACGGTTCCGAGGTCTTCCCAGGTGGTGGCGACCACGAGATCATCCCACTGCACAGGATCGCCGCCGCCTCCGGCAGCTAGACGCACGGCGGTGCTCCAGAAAGAGGTGTCGAAAGTGCGGCTGATGGAGAGCTGGCTGGTCTCGTCCACATTGAGCGACGGGTCCACAAACAGCGCGATGGTTCCCGCCACGTAGTCGATCCGCACCACGAGCGTATAGGTGGTGTTGGGGTCGATGGTGCGGGTGCCGTTGGTGCCGCTGCCGCCCACCGACTCCAGCCCGAAGGTGCTGCTGCCGCCGCGTTTGCCAAAGAAGAGCTTCTCCGTGCTGAAGTCGTGCGAGCTGAGACCAAAGTAGTCTGGCAGCGTGGCCCCGGTTCTGACCGTGACGCGGTAATAGACCTTCTTTTCCTGAAACGAGATGCCCCCCACGAAGTTGTTGATGGCTCCGAGACCGTCATCGCGATCAATGTCCACACTGGCACCCTCGCCTGGCCCATTGTATTCCCGTATGACCGCGTTCTGGCCACTGCCGCCCATCACCAATCGACCGCTGGCGATGCTGGGCGCATTTTCCACATTGTCCCAATCCGAAGTGCCCGCCGTCCGCGCCGCCGGAGTGCGGTTCCGCCAGTTCCAGAACGTGCCGCCGCTTTGACCGGCGATGGCCCCATCCGGGTAATCAAACTGCTCCACGCCGATGATGATGGCGTGCGCGGGGATCGCGCAACAGGCAAAAGCCAGCGTGATCCAGAGGAGAAGAATATTTGGCTTCATAAATGGGTGAGAGCGCGAGCAAGAACTGGACCGGGTAACAGTCAGATGCAGAGACGGAGTTTGCCAGCAAGGGCAAGTGTTGAAAAGGAGTATTCTGGCGCGCAGTTGTGACGGCTTGATGACGCATGCTGCGCCAATCGGAGATCGTCACAGAGCAAAAAGTGGTCACCGTGCCGCTTCGAGTGACACTCGAAACTACGATGTGCTCCACGAATAGGACCGACGTTATGCCGATTTTGGAGCGTGGTCAGCGGGTTCTTCCTTGCCCGTCGGCGTGGTTTCCGCTAAACCCTCTGCTCCACTAACCAGACCTAATTGCCATGCCAAAAGTAAAGACCAACGGTATCGAGATGAACTACCAGGAGCGCGGCTCCGGTGATCCACTTATCTGCATCATGGGCGTGACGGCTCCCGGCGGTGTCTGGGATGCTCACGCTCAAGCTTGGGAAAAGCACTTCCGCTGCATCCTGGGTGACAACCGCGGCGTGGGCGAGACCGACAAGCCAGAAGGCCCCTACACCACTGACATGATGGCGGATGATTATGCCGGCCTCATGGATGCCCTGGGCATCAAAAAAGCCCGCGTGGTGGGATGCTCGCTTGGCTCGGTGATCGCCCAGAAACTGGCGCTCCGTCATCCAGACAAGGTGCAGTCTGCCATTCTGATGTGCACCTGGGCTCGCCAAGACCGCTTTGGCCTCTACACCTGGCAGCACCTCATGAAGTGCAAGGCCACCATGCGCCCAGAGGACTTCATGCACTACGTGCAGATGCTGATCTTCACCAAGCCGTGGTTTGATAACGACGACTGCTGGAACAACATGCAGCAGGGCCTGAAGGACGCCGCAGTGAACCAGGCTCCCCAGCCCGTGCACGCCATGGAGGCTCAAAGCTCTGCCGCCATCACTCACAACACGCTCAGCGACCTGAAGAACATCAAGTGCCCAGTGCTCGTCATCGGCGGCAAAAACGATGCTTTCACTCCAGCATGGATGAGTGAAGAAGTCGCCGCCGGCATCCCGAACAGTGACCTGCATCTCTATGACAATGCCGGCCACGCCTTCCACTGGGAGTGCCTCAATGACTTCAACCCACGCACCACCGAGTGGCTGCTGAAGCACTAAACGGAGAAACGTTCACCGAGCCCCCGTCTCAAGTCAGAGGCGGGGGCTTTTTTATGCAACAGGCTTCTCGCTCGGCGGTTGAGACCGTGAGCCGTTTAGGTTATGCTTTGCCCATGAACGCAGATGCCAAGGTCACCAACGACACCCGCCCGGTCCCGCCGGAGGTGGTGGAGATGGCTATGCGTGCGGTGAAGGAGTTCCCGGAGTGTTTTTGGTGGTGGAATCCTGACTTTGTGCCCGAGACGGTGGAAGAAGTTAGAGAAGTCGTTCTCAATCTGCGCAAAGGCGGAAGAAAAAGTTGGCAGCGGGCACAGGAACTCTCCAAATGCCTCTAACTGACTTCCAGAAGCAAGTCGTAAAGCTCCTTGCGGCCAACCGAAGTGAGGAGAGTCACTTTGCTGGTGGGTTAGTACTGAATGTCACGGAAGACTCCGCTCGTTTCAGTCATGACTTCGATATCTTTCACGAAGCCGATGTCGCAGTAGCCAGCGCAAGTGATCGCGATGTGACACTCTTGCTTGAGCATGGCTATACGGTAGAAAAAGTCCGTGGGGACTGGGATGGCCCCACTACTTTCCGCAAGGCTAAGTTGACCAAAGATGGCGAAAGTCTGGAGATTGATTGGGCGGCAGACGCAGCTTTTCGCTTTTTCCCCATAGAATCTGATCCGACTTTTGGATGGAGACTGCATCTGTTTGACATGGCTACCAATAAGGCTCTGGCCTTAGCTGCCCGTTCAGTCACACGGGACTATGTAGACATTGTGGAGTTGGATCGCATTTATCCACTGGAAGCCACCATCTGGGCGGCCTGCGGTAAAGACGCTGGTTACAGTCCACTGCTGTTACTGGACATGATGAGGCGATTTGCTCGACTCAATCCGCGACGTCTCGAAATGATCCAAGCCCGGGAACTCGACCCCATCGAACTCAAGAAAGCCTGGATTGCCATGTCAGATCGCGCAGAGGCGGAGATCACTCGGATCGCAGATACGATGCCGGACCTGCCTATCGGGGTTGCGTTTGTGGATGAGAATGGCCAACCGGGCTGGATAGGCAACGATGCGAGCTTGCGCGTGCATCATCCTTCAGTGCGCGGATGCTGGCCCCGAATACGGTTGCCTGACGACGAGTAGCGTTCCAACGACGGCAGAGACCAACGATCCTACTGATGGGTGATGACCACCGGTGTGCCGACTTCGACGTGATTGAACAGGATGCCTGCCATCTCGAACGGAAGGCGAATGCATCCGTGGGATGCAGGTCGTCCGGGATTGGGGATTGGGCCTCCGTGCATGCCTATGCCGTAGCCAGTGAGTCGCATCCAGTGCGGCATGGGCGCGCCGACAAAGCGGCCTCCCGCAGGCACTGCCTCACGCCCAGCCCTAGCTTCACCATCGATGGTGCTGCCAGACGAGTTGACGATGACGCCCCAGCGGTTGGAGCGCTTGTCTGCTACCTTTTCCATCACGTGGAAGGTCCCAGTGGGGGTTGATCGCCCGGAGAGGCCAGTGGCGACATACGTCCAGCCGACTTGCTCTCCGTCCTTGAAGATGCGTGCCTTCTGCTCCGCTAGAGCGATGCGCACCGACGTAGCACCCGGCACTTGGTCACCACTCCATTCGTAAAGAACAGGTGCGGTCGGCTGAGCAGGCGCTGCCGCAGCGGTTGGCTTTTTTCTGAGTTCACGGAAGTGCTTCACCAAGGCACACGAGGGCAGCATGGAGACGACGGCCAGGAGGCTGGCCATGCGGATGAGAGACGCAGGTTTCATAAGGCAAAACATAAGAAGTGATTCAAGCAGGACTGACCACCAACTCAGGGAATCCGGTGTCGGGATCAATCTCACGATGGAAAGCATAGCCATCCAAAGTAGCCAATACGATTTCAGCCGTGGTGCGGATGATGCAGCCTTCCTTCACGTGGCCGCCGATGACGACACCGTTCCGATCCGCCACAGAGATGTGCAAATGCGAGCCGCCAAAGCTGGCGATCGTGCCGGACAACGAAATGATCTCCAGCGGGCCGCGCACCTCGCTGATCTTGGAGCTGTCAGCAAAACGAATGCCCGCACGGCTGAGGGAACCCACACAGGTGAGCACACAGGCCGCGCGCCAGCCTTGCTCCCAGGCGAGACGATCCAGACGGAGCTTGAGATCGTCTCCAGGATGTAGGCGGAAGGGAACTGCTTGCACGGCGAAGATGAGATGGGTGTTCGGCGGATGATGCAGCAACTCCCTTGCCGTGTCGATGCCGGAGTTTACTCAATGCTTGCTATACTGTGCCGCTGCCGCGCGATGGAACGTCGGAAGGATCTCTTTGGCGCGCGGCGTGCGCTGTCCTGCTGTCTGGATCATGTAAATCATGACCAATCCGCGTGCGGGATCGACGGTCATGTTGGTCCCCTGAGCCCCTCCGTGGCCATATCTGCCATCCGCTTCCAGTTTGAGGCCCAAACCGTATGCCTCGCTGAGCTCTGTGGGCGTCTGCCGCTCATGCATGGCTCGGGCAGAAGCTTCACTGAGCACTCGCTTGCCACCGAGCGTGCCGCCATTGAGCAACATCTGGCAAAACTTCGTCACATCGCCTGCTGTAGAGAAAAAACCTCCACCGGGCATGGGTTGTCTGTCTTTGGACGTCAGGGGATATTTCAACTGACCGATCTGCGTCATCTCCAAAGCCGTCTTTTCATTGTTCGGCCGATACACAGCAGCGAGGCGACTTACTTGCTCCTCCGAAGGAAAGCTCGTGGTGTCGTTCATGCCCAGCGGCGCAAAGATTCTCTGCTTCAGAAAGCTTTCGTAGTCCTGGCCGCTTACGATCTCAATGATCCGGCCAGCGATGTTGATGCCAGCGTTGGAATATTGATACTTGCTGTCTGGTTGATGCATCAGCGGTGCGGCGGCATGGCTGATGGCAGCTAGCCGCAGCGGCAACAAATCCAAGGTGGGCTGCTCGATGATGGACTTGAAAGGAAGGCCAGCCGTGTGGCACAGACAGTCTTGCAAGGTGATGGGATGCAGTGGCGGCACGAGTATCGTCTTCTGCGGACTAACTTCTGCCACCACACGCTGATCTTTGAACTCGGGCAAATATTTAGCCACTGGATCATCCAGCTTGAGCTTGCCATCGTCCACCAGTGCCATGACACCCGCAGCCGTGATGGCTTTCGACATGGAAGCGATCCAGAACATCGAATCCGGCTTCATGGGCCGCTTGGCATCCACGTCTTCATGGCCCACACAGGTGACATCCAAGACCTTGCTGCCATTTGCCACCACCGTGACCAATCCGGCGGCTAACTGATCCTCAATGAACGACTGCAACACCGAAGCCAAGCCTTGTGCGTCAGCCTTGGGAACATCAGCACGAGCCACCAAAGGGAAAGCAACGCCCAACAAAAAAAGAAATCCAGTCCGAGAGAAGATCATGCACCGGGAACGTGTGCAGACCTGCTATACAGTCAGAAAACTTCACGAATAAGACCTGTCCACCTCCGTAGAATCTCCCATGATCAAGCTCACAGCAGCCATCGTCCTCAGCCTGTCCAGCACGCTGACGTTTGCAGACACCTTCCGTGCCGGTGCCGTAGTCACGGACATCACGCCCAAGACCTTCCCGCGCATCATCGCTGGTGGCTTTCTGGAAGGGCGTGGGGAAAAAATCTTCTCCAAACTCAGCGCACGGTCCATCGTGCTGGATGATGGCAAAATACAGATCGCATTCTGCATCGTGGACACCTGCATGATGGAGCAGAAGCTCATCGACGAGGCCAAAGCGATGGCCTCGAAGCAATGCGGCATCCCCACGGACCGCATGATGGTCAGTGCTACGCACACCCACAGCGCGCCCGCCGCCATGGGATGCCTCGGCACGCGGAAGGACACGGAGTATGCCAAGGTTCTCATCCCAAAGATCGCGGAGAGCATCGTAGCAGCCCACAATCGCCTCCAGCCTGCCAAAATCGGCTGGGGCAGCATCGACGACTGGGAACACACGCACAACCGCCGCTGGATCAGACTCATCGGCAAGGAAGTGGTGGACCCCTTCGGCCAGCCCACCGGCCGCGCCAACATGCACCCCGGCTACCTCAGCAAGGACGTCGTCGGTCCCAGCGGTCCCGTTGACCCTCAACTGAGTGTTATCTCCATCCGCACGCTGGAGGATAAGCCGCTCGCCGTGCTGGCCAACTACTCGCAGCACTACTTTGGCCAGAGTCCGATCTCTGCCGACTACTTCGGCATCTTCAACAGCCTCATCGAAGAACGCCTAGGCGGCGGCATCTGCGCCATGTCCCAAGGCACGAGCGGCGACCAAATGTGGATGGACTACGGTGCTGAGAAGAAGAACATCGCCATCGAGAACTATGCCGCAGGTGTGGCCGACTATGCGATGAAAGCGCTCCAAGCCGTGAAGCATCAAGATCACGCCCAGCTCGGTATGATCGAGAAGACGCTAGAACTCAAGTATCGCGTGCCAGATGAAAAACGCCTCGCCTGGGCAAGACCAATCGCTGCAAAGATCGAGAACGATCTGCCCAAGAACAAAGAAGAGGTCTATGCGAGAGAGGCGCTCATCCTCCACGAGCGCCAGAAGACCAGCGTGAAGCTGCAAGCGATACGGATAGGCGATTGCAGCATCGCTACTTTGCCGAACGAGGTGTATGCGATCACGGGGTTGAAGTTGCGGGAGGCATCGCCGTTCAAGGTTCATTTCAATATCGAACTCGCGAATGGTGCGGAGGGATACATCCCACCGCCCGAGCAGCATGATTTGGGCGGATACACGACTTGGCCCGCCAGGACTGCGGGGTTGGAAGTGGGTGCGGAACCAAAGATGGTGAGCGCATTGGTTGATGCAGCATCCACCCTCGCACCGGCCAAAGCTTTGAGTGTGGAGCGTGGAACTTACCGAACCATGATTGCTGCTACAAAACCCCTGTTGCATGAGCACTTGGATTCCCTCACTGGCGAGGCATCTGCACTGCAAGCCAGCGGCTCAGTGGCGCACGGCCTACCTGGGGTCGGCAGTGGAGATGGGTTTGGCCACAGAGAGTCGCTAAGTGGTTCTGCTTTCCGTGATTTGGCAATCAACCGAGCAATCCATCTCGCAGGCGGCCAACTCCAAACCTCCGACTTGAAACTCGGAAGCCAGTCCTCCATCGCCCTCTGGTTCTGGCTTGGACACGAAAGCGGAGCTTCGGAGCGCAGTGGACACCTCATTGATGACTTGGGTGCCTCATTAGTAGTTCATCAGGATGCAAATCATCATGTGCATCTAAAAGTAGCTTCGGCTTCAGCCGAATCAGGTGACGCTACGGGATCGGCTAAAGCAGAAGCTACTTTGTTTGCCGACGACTGGCACTTCGTGGTTCTCATCCGTGATGGTGACCAACTCCGCGTCCACCTCGACGGCGGCGAAAAACCCATCCTCACCGCCAAGGCTGGCCCCAACACGAAGGACCTCATCTTTGGCAAAGGCCTGCAAGGCAAGTTGGACGAAATCACCGTCTGGGATCGCGCCATCGAGCCCAAGCTCATCTCCGATCTCTGGGCGGTCTCCAAGATCGGCGAGGAAAATGCCGCACGTGCCGAACGCCGCGCCAAGCGGAAGGCTGCACAAGCACAAGGCGCTTCCGCCACCAACTGGTCGGCCTCCATTCGTTTCAAGAACAACCGGTCTAACACCGCCGGTCCCGTCACCGGTTATCTCATCTCACGCGGACCCAAGGGCGACCACCAAGCTCCGGGCGATCACCTTGGCATCGGTGGCACCTACAAGGATGCGTTCCCTGGCAAGCTCATCGTGTTCAACGGCAACGCGGCCAATCAAGTGCTGCTCGGCAAGACCGTCATCCAGCCGGGCACATGGAACACCGCCAAGATCGTGCGTGAAGGATTGCGCGTTAAGGCCTGGCTCAACGACCAGCTGGAGATCGACGCTGATCTTCCAGTGACCGCTCCAGAAGCGAAGGAGCTGTTCTTCGGCAAACGCTGCGATGATTTTGCTCCTTTGGATGGCGAGTTTGAAGTGCAGAGTGGTGCAGTCGTCTCGACTGCTTCCTCAACCCAGCAGGCGGGACGCCTGCACCACACTTTACAGGTTCCCGAACCCCTCTCACCCGAAGCGTCAATGGCCAAGCTTCATCTGCGTGTAGGCTTCACCGCATCACTTATCGCCGCCGAACCCGTGGTGCTCGATCCTGTAGCCTTTGATTGGGATGACGCTGACAACCTCTGGGTCATCGAGATGGCGGACTACCCGCTCGGCATGGATGGCAAGGGCAAGCCGGGCGGACGTCTGGTCATTCTCTCGGAGCCAGACAAAGCGGGCCGCTACCAGAAGCGCAAAGTGATCGTGGATGATCTTAACTTCCCGACTGGCGTCCTGACCTGGCGCGATGGTGCGCTCGTCACTGCCGCGCCCGACGTGTTGTTCATCAAACCGAACGGCGAGAAGAAGGTGCTGCTCACCGGCTTCTCTGAGGGCAATCAGCAGCTTCGTGTGAATGGTCTCCGCTGGGGCATGGATGGCTGGGTTTACTGCGCGGGTGGAGCGCACACGGTGAACTACAACAAGACCACCAGCATCGAGAGCAAGCTTACTGGGCAGAAGATCGAACTCGGCGCGCGCGACTTCCGCTTCAAGCCCGACACAGGCGAGATTGATCCACAATCCGGCCCGTCACAGTTCGGTCGTGTGCGCGATGACTGGGGCCACTGGTTTGGTGTGCAAAACAGCAAGCCGTTGTGGCACTACATTCTGGAGGATCATGAACTGCGGGACACCAAGATCATCCCACCCGACCCCGTGAAGCTCATGTATCCGCTCAATCCCACCGTGTGGGCCACCAGCGAGCCTGAGAAGCGCTATCACAGCTTCGGACATGCTACTACCTACACCAGCGCCTGCGGCATCAACATCTATCGCGGCGGTACGCTGTTCAACGACGAATCGACCCACGCCTTTACCTGCGAGCCCTTCCACAATCTCGTGCAGCATCACATCCTCGAAGACGACGGCGTGAGCTTCAAAGCCCGAGTCGATCACGATGGCAAAACACATGACTTCTTCGCCAGTGAAGACCGCTGGTGTCGCCCCGTGATGGTTCGAGATGGCCCCGATGGCGCGCTTTACATCGCCGACATGTATCGCCTCATGATCGAACACCCCCAATGGCTGCCGAAGGAAGGGCAGGACGAGTTGCTGCCGCATTATCGGAAGGGTGACGACAAGGGGAGAATCTACCGGATTTCCAGACAAACCCGGCTTTTGCATCTCACGCACGTTGAAACGGGCTGGCGGCGAGATCGGTCTCAGATGAAAGCGCTGTGGGACTCGTCCAACCCTTCTATTCTCCCATCGTTGGAGCTGAGCCTACAGTCGTCCTCGGGTATTGCTCGAGCACAAGCGGCCTGGACTCTTCACTTGCTCGACAGTCTCTCGACTGACCAAATCAAACGTCTCCTTACCGACCAGCATCCTAAGGTTCGCGAGCAAGCGATCCTCATCGCTGAAAACTACCCGAAACTGCAATCTGATTTGTCGCCGCTGGCAAAAGACATCAATAGCAAGATTCGGCTCCAACTTGCGCTCTCCTGCAAGCTTCCGTTGCCCGAGCTGCTCAAAGACAGCGATCCCTACATCCGCTGGGCCGCATCGGCGACCATTGGCCCCAAGCTGGACTCCTTGCCCGATGAAGCGCTGACGCTGGACCTGCTAGACCTAGCGCTCAGCCATGAGAACAAGGCTGTGGCGGCAAAGATCGCGAAGAAACATCTCAGTCAGCCAGCAGACCTTCAGCGTGTGTTGGAAGCACTCGATGAACGAGGCGGTTCGCTTGATCAACTTGGCCTCGCTCTTCCCGATGGCAATCATCCGCCTATCATCCTCGCGCTTCACAAGCCAACTCGCATACTTGGGATCAGCCTCCTCCTTAGCTTTATGAATATCGGAATCGTTGAATCCAACGAACTCAGACAAACCACTCAAATACTTGCCAAATACGGGGACGCTCAGGAGGTTTCTCAGTCATTGATGACTAACTTCACCCAGCGCACACCTTCGGAGCGCGAGGCCATTCTCGATGCTATGACTTCAAACCAACGTCTCACACTTGCGCTGTTCAAGCTCGCCGAGCCGACCGTGTTTGATTCCAATCGCCGGGCCCAGCTCACCTCCCATCCCAACAAAGCCATCCGGCAGGCGGCGGAGAAGTTCTTTGCCGCCACAGCCGTCAGTGCGCGCAAGGACGTGCTGGAGAAGTTCAAGGCCGCGTTCACGCTTCCGGGCGATGCGGCCAAGGGCAAACAAACATTCCTCACCGCTGGCTGCATCGCCTGTCATCAGCTCGATGGCGTGGGTATTCCGCTTGGGCCCGACCTTCGCACCGTGGTGCAGCACACCAACGAAAAGCTCTCCAACAGCATCCTTGATCCCAGTGCCATCATCGAGCCAGGATTCACCGCTTTTCACTGCACTCTCAACAACGGCGAGCAGCTCTACGGCATCATCGCCACCGAAACCAGCAGCAGCCTCACGCTCAAGATGGCCGGCAACCTCACCCGCTCTGTTCTGCGCGGTGAAATCAAGCAACTCCAATCCACAAAGACCAGCCTCATGCCGGACGGACTCGAAGCGCTGCTCACACCGCAGTCCTTGGCGGATCTGATGGCGTATTTGCGAGTAGCCAAGCCCTAGTTCTCCCAAACTCGGGCGCGGAAGAACTGGGGTTGATTGCCGACAGGGAACTGTAGGTCAATAAGGTTGTTGCTTGAGGGTAAACCATCGTTTCCGGGCACGTCCCAGAGCTGCCAGTTGATGAGATCGGTTGAGGTCTCGATCTGGAAGGATCGCCATGGTGGCAGATCGAAGCTAATCTGACCCTGACTTCCAATCGTGCTGCTTTGGAGGCCAAATAGGTGTCTTCCGTTCATTGGAATCGTGCCTGTTAGGAACTCAGATTCATTCGTTTGACCATCGCTATCGGCATCTTGGTCACTCGCGCCTTCGGGACTGGTGTTGTTGCCAAAGTGTTGCGTTCGCCACTGCTCGTACGTCTGTCGTGAAGCGAGATCATTGATCCAGGAGCTGATGAGATCGATTCCGGACTGATCTAGCTCAGTGCTGCCAATAGGTGGCATTCGGGTAAAGCCATTGGCGAGCGCGATGCGGCCATGGATGATGCTATGACCGACATCGCCGGGCACGAGGAGACGATTTAGTGGATCACTGCCACTTTGAGCGGCGAGTCCGTTAACGAGTCCAGTCTGGGCAAGCGTCCGATGTGCCCGTGCGTCCCATGAACCTGTGGTGCTGTGACAGCTTGAGCAGTTAACTGCCAAATAACTGCGCGCCCGAGCCTCCAGAGAATAGCTCGTCTCATCCGGGCGCACATGACGCGGCAGAATGTTTGGCGAGGTGGGGGTGTTAGAGAAGTAGCCCGCAAGGTGCAACAGGCTGATTTGATTGCCAGAGTGGCCATGAATCATTTCGCTGCGATTAAGCTGACGTGTGTCAAAACTCAGCGCATGACCTGCCTGGGACGTATGACATGCGAGACAATGCGCACGACTCGGGATGACATAGTGCTGCATCCGTGGCACGCCACCCTCAACTACCTCGATATCAAAGGCATCCCCACTGTCAGGCACAAGCGTTGCATCCGTTTGCGATGGGTTCCAGCGGTAGCTCACGCCGTAAGCTCCTGTGCTGTTTTTAACAAGCACCCGCGTCTCGATCCGCTGACGAGTAGCAGGATTCCCGCGAGTGGTCTCTAAGTCGAAGTGTTTCACCCAGATCATTCCGTCAGGGTAAGTCCATGCACCTTCCGCGCTCCAAGTCATGTCCTGGGCATCTGGAATGATGAACCAGCGGCGCTTGATGGCATGATCACTCCAGAAGGAAAGGTTGGGCGTGTAGGGAAGCAGTCCAGGAGCAGGAGACAGGTCGGTCAGGTCAGCAAACAAACGTGTCTCGCTAAGTGTGAGCGGGTAATTGAGACTTCCCTGACCCGTCACGAGCCGGCGAATGCGTCCTTCATTGATGTCCGCCATGAGCACGTCTCCATTAGATGGGTCTGAGTGGAAGGCCACTTGGCCGTTGTCGCCGGTGAGGCGCTGCACGTTAACTTGGCCACCGTTACGTCTGAGTGACCAAATGTGGCCATCGACGTAGTCTCCAAAAATGTAGGCTCCGGTGAGATCCGGCAAGTTCGTGCCGCGATAGACCACGCCACCGGTCACGCTGTTGCCAGAGAACTCACCATCACCGACGACATACTCATAAAGCGGATCGATGGAGGTGAAGCCTGGCAGTGCTTCGGCGGCATTGGGTCCAGGAAGTGTCCCTTCACGCCACGACCATCCAAAGTTGCCACCGTTAACCGCCAGATTGATCTCCTCACGTTGGAGTTGGCCCACATCACCCACCCAAATCTCTCCGGTGGGTGCATCAATGGAAAAGCGGAAAGGATTGCGCAAGCCAACACTAAAGAACTCCGTCCGCACAGATGTCGCGGGCAGATCAACACCATTGAACGTGACCGTGGCACCTGCTATGACGAAGGGATTGCCAGCGGGTACGGAGTAGCGAGCTATGCCTGCATCTCTAGGCACGCTAGGGTGAACATTGGGCTCTGGGTTGCCAGGAAGCTTGTCCACGTCGATGCGTAACAGCGCGCAGTGGAAATCCAGGTCGATGCGTTGGCCATATCGGCGTGAGTCGAACTGCCCTCCCCCGTCTCCGAGTGAAATGTAGAGATAGTCATCCGCGCCAAAGTGCATGTCTGTGCCGAGGTGATAGCCATTGGGGTCGGCTTGCTGGATCAATACCAGTTCCGATGCCGTGTCAGCAGCATTTGGATTGCCCAGTTGAGTCTCAAATCGTGAAATGCGGAAGTAGTTTGTGCCTCCACTGAGCACCGAATACCAAACGAAGAAGCGCCGATTAGCAGCGTGTTGCGGATGAAACGCCATACTCATCAAGCCACGATCGACCGTAGTTGCCAAGGTCTCGCCACGCGAAGTGCACAAAGCGGCCAAGTTGAGGAACAGTGCCGAGGTAGGAGCGGGAGCCGCAACGTTTGGGATCACCCGAATAGTGCCCGGACGCTCCACGACGAACAATCGCTGAGTATCGCCGGGCACTGATGCAAGGTTGATTGGCTGACTGAACCCGAGGGCTCCAAAGGCGGGCACGGTCGTGTAAGTCGATGTTGGCGGCGTAGAAGGCACATTCAGCAGGGTGTTCTCCACTCGCAAACTCGCGCTGAAATTGATACTGACCGCTACGGGTAAACTTGGGCCATACGGACTGCTCACGCGATACGTGAAACTGTCTGTCATTGGCGTTCCAGAAGTGTGCGTATAAAGCACTTCACCACCGGACAGCACAATAGCAGTTCCGTGGGCTGGCAGTTGCATCAGTTCGATGCCAGTGCCGCCTTGTTCATCATTCGCCAGCACATTGAGCCGCACCTTCTGCAAATGATGCATCGTTGCGCTGTCTGGCTGAAGCACAGGCGGTGGAAACACCGCGTTTGCACCAGCGGCAAAGCTATTGGTAACCTCAGTAGCCGAGAAAGCGTGGTTGTACAATCGCACTTCATCGTAAGCCACATGGGAGTTGGATAACACGTTCCACTGACTGCGACCTAGCCAGTTATTGACGTCCTCAAGCTCGCTCAAATGGAAGTTCACGCTGCCCGAGGCCACAAGGGCACCATTTCGATACCACGCGACATTCCCGCCGCTAATGGTGTCCTGAAAGGTGAACACATAGTGGTAAGTCGTGCCAGCGGTGGTGGCTAGGTTGGAGTCGAGATAAAGCGGTGTACCGTCATTGATGCGCGAACCCTGGCGCTGAGTATTCAGATCAGTCTCGCGATTGATGAGCAATGCGATGCCATCACTCGTTTGTGAGCCAGGGGGAACTGCCGCCGTCGTTCCAGTCCATTCACCGGGTGCGCCCACACCATCGCCAGAGTGGTTCATGCGTCCGAAGTCAAACAGCGGCTGGTAGAAGCGCGCAGAAAGTGGGGCAGCCCATATCTCGACGGTGAGATTCGTCTTGGATGAAGCGATGCCGTTTGGAAGGTTCAAATAAGCTGCGATTCCGGGCTCTGCCGTGCCACTGGTGGTGTTTCCAGGCAAAGTGATGCGCGCACCGTCTAAAGCAGCGCCATTTCCACTCACAACGAGCGGTGTGGACGAGATGACGTCATTGTAGATCGTACCAGAGACCGCGCTTCCAGCTGGGACATTGAACGACCAACGATTCACTAGGGCTGCATTGGCCGTGGTGAGCAATCCGAGAAGAAAAGCGAGGGATCTCATGGAAGTTCTAGGGTTAACGTTGTCTTCCCGAAGACACTCACATGCACCGGCATCACGAGTAATCCATCGACATCGCAAGCGGGGCAAAAAAGGAAGGTTTGGGTTTTCATGGCACCCTGTTCTTCGATAGTGCAAGGTCACGGTTACAAACTGTTCCCAAAAATGTCAGATTCGACTCCCGCCACCTTCAAGCCCACTCGCTGGAGCCTTGTGCTTCAAGCAAGGGGTGAAGGCGATGTCGCTAGGCGAGCTTTAGAGGATCTCTGCCAGGCCTACTGGTTTGCCCTCTACTCGTGGAGCCGCCGATTTGGAGCCACTCCTCAAGACGCAGAAGACTACGTGCAGGGCTTTTTCGTGGAAGTGATGAAGAAGGGCATCTTCTCCAACGCAGACCAGGATCGTGGCAAACTCCGCACCTTTCTCCTCACGGCGTTCCGTCGGCATGTGCACGATGTTCAACGCACTGAAACTCGCATCAAGCGAGGCGGAGGTCAGGTCATCTCGTTCGATGCCTTGGAGGCTGAGTCCTGGTATGAAGTGGAGCAAATCGACGGTGAGACGCCTGACGCAATGTTTGATCGCCAATGGGCTCTCACCGTACTGGACAATGCTTTGGGGCGATTGGAAGAGCACGCCGCGAGTCGCGGTAAGCTCAAGGAGTTCAGTGTGATGCGCCCACACCTCACAGGTGAGGCCGATGGTGATAGCTATGAAGCGGCGGGACGTGAACTCGGCATGAATGCAAGTGCCTTCAAGGTAGCAGTGCATCGCCTCAGAAGCCGCTTCCGGGACGCGCTGCGGGCGGAAGTAGCCGAGACTCAGCCGGAGGGAGCTGATGTGGATCAAGAGATGAGCTACTTGATGGAAGTCTTGCGAGGGCGCTGAGTCAGGCTTTGTTGCTGGTGAATGGCCGACTCCACCACGCCACCGAAAGCACGTCCGCGCCTGTCAGGCTTACAGCCTGATTTGTTGATGGCCAATGGGCTGGTTAATGAAGGCAGTGGAATCGTTCAAGTAAACGGCATCGAGATTCAAGGCGAGTTGGGACGAGGCGGGATGGGTTCTGTCTACCTCGGAAAACAACTCAGCCTTGACCGTGATGTAGCCGTCAAAGTGCTGGCAAGCGAACTGGCAAATGATCCGCTGTTTCTGGAGCGCCTAGAACGTGAAGCCAGAGTCATGGCCAAGCTACGGCATCCGCATCTGGTCGCAGTTCATGACTTCCAACGCACGGAAGATGGTGCGGCAATCGTCATGGAGTTTATCGAGGGCGGCACGTTGCGGGATCGCCTGAAGAATCACCCAAAAGGCCTGCCCCTAGCCGAAGCTCTCTCCCTCATTAAGCAAATCGCTTCCGCTCTGGAAGCCGCACACACAGCAGGGATCATCCACCGCGACATGAAGCCGGAGAACGTGCTGGTGGATGCATTGGGAGTCGCCCGCGTCTCAGACTTCGGTCTTGCGCTGCCATTGCACGAGGCAACAGCTCGTCTCACTCTCACAGGAGCCGCCGTGGGCACCGTGGATTACATGGCACCCGAGCAGCTCAAGGGATTGGATATTGACAAGCGACTGGATATTTACGCTCTGGGGGTGATCGCATACGAGCTGTTCACAGGCGTCACCCCGCGGGGCAGTTTTGATGCACCTCACCGAGCGAGGGCCGAGATGCCCCGGCAGATGAGCGAGGCGGTCATGCGAGCACTGAAACCCGACCCAAAGGATCGTTTTACATCGATTCGCGAGTTTGTTGATGCTCTGGAATCAGGCGCAAAGGCAAAATCGCGACCGTGGTGGTTGCTAGCATTGGGTGCTCTGATGATCACTGCCTTGGGCGCGATCATGTTTTTTTCAGAAGACCAAAGTTCCATCAGCACGGCGACCGAGACTGCAGGCCCATGGCGGGATGGCACGGCGGGTGCTCGCATTTATGAGGATGTGCTACTTGGGGACTGGAAAAAAGAAAGCGGCGTGCTGACATCCACAGACCAAATTTGCATCATCAAACTAGAGGATCGTCTTCCAGATGAGTATGACGTGAAGATGAAGTTTACGCGCCTGAGAGGGATTCACTCCGTAGCTCTCTTCTTCAAGACACCTGCTGGTGTTGCTTCTGCGGAAGTCGATGCATGGGAGGACTCATTAGCTGGAGTGCAAAACATCGGGGACGAATCTCTGCTGAATGGCTACGGCTTCCGGTTCGCCATCGAGAATGGTCGGAGCTACGAGCTACTCGTCGAGATCCGAGCAGACAAGGTGCGCATGAGCATCGACGGTGGAGAGTTCCGGGAGTTCAATATCAAAGGCAAGCCGCTCAGCATCACCAAAGAATGGGAGTGGAACCCAGCCGACAGACCTGCAGCACTCGCCATTGGCTCATACATGGCATCCACGAGGTTTGACGAAGTCCAGTGGCGACCGGTGGTGAAAAACAAACCTTGATCTCAAGACTTCCAACTTGCTGCTTGCAAGCACCGCCACTGCACGGGTAACTCAGCGTGTGATCAGTATCGCTACGGCCAGTCAAAAAGGAGGAGTGGGCAAGACGACCATTTGTGTCAATCTCGCCTACTCCATCGCTCGTCGTGGCTGGAACACCTTGCTGATTGATACTGATCCTCAAGGGGCGGTGGGCCTGTCACTTGCGCGGAGCACTCGGGTAAGGCCAGGGTTTTATGATTACCTAGGTGGCCATCCAACATTGACGGATCTGGTGCTTGCCACACGACTCCCAGAGTTCAGCATCCTGCCAGCAGGCCAGTACGACAACATCATGCGTCTAGGGGTGCAGTTTTTTGATGTTGCACGCCGCGTGAGCGACCTTCAGCGAGCCGCAAGGCTGGCTGGCTACCACGTGATTCTTTTCGATACTGCTGCAGGCCTGACTGGAGTCACGGAAGGCATTTTGAAGAGTGTGGACTACGCTATTCTGCCACAGCAGTCTGAGCCGCTCGCCGTCCGAAGTGTTCCCCACATGCTGGAGACTCTCGCCCGCTTTCGATCAGAAGGTGCCCCGGTGAAGGTGGCGGGTGTACTCCTTAGCATGGTGATGGAAGACTCACCAACGAGCCTGCAGGTGGCGCGTGAACTGCGGCAGGTGCTGCCGCCCGATTTGATGTTCAAACAAAGCATCCCAAGGTTACCCTCATTTCTCGAAGCAAGTGCGCACGGTGTGCCTGTGGCGCTGCTACGACAGAATCCGCCACCTGAGGCGTTTCTCTTTGATCAAATTGCCGCCGAGCTTGAAACTCGTGTGGGACTGAACCGTCAACAAGACCATGGCTACCGTCACGCAAGTCTCCTGGATTGATTCTGACGAGGTAGCTGACCTGCTTCGGCAGTTGCAGGGACCCGCCCAAGCCCCACAGGCAGGTGCCTGGGAGTTACACACGCAACCTCTAGAGCCTTCTGCCGCTCAGTCGGTGCCTGCGTTCTCTCTTGCTCCCGATGAGAACCAACCACCGCCAACTGCGGCACTGGCCCCGTCTGCTCCTCTGGTGCAACCAAGCCCATTCGGCGATGAAGTAGACTCACCCGAGCTTGATCGCATACGTCAGCAGTTGCGGGAACTGCGACAGCGGGCCCAGAAGGCTGGCGTGATTCAGAGCAACGAGCCCGTGCCGAGTTCAATACCCGAGACAGAGCACGCAGAGCCGCCCACTTCACCCATTGTAGTGGAACCTGCTCTAGCCCTGCCTTCTCCATTCTCACTCGCCGCTCCAGCGCCATTCGTAGTCCCACATGGCGAAATAGGTGATCGCCTGCGTGCCTATCATGCCTGGGCGTCTAAAACTTTGGGCACAACGGAAGTATTGGTGCTGGATTCTTTTGGCGATGTCCTCGAAGGACAGACGCCTTTTGTGCATTTAGCCATCTCCTCATTGATGGCATGGCAGTCTGACCAGAGAGTGAATCCCGCACAAGCCATGGGAAACTTTATGGGCGTGGAGCGCACACTTCCCAACGGCGGCATCATGACCTTGATGCCTGTCCATAGCCGTCATGGCATGGTTTCCGTAGCGGTAATCAGCCCAGCATCACTGCCGATGGATCTCAGGGATGCTGTAACGAGCGCCCTGCGGTCCGCTGTAGAAGCTTGATCAGCTAGCTCTCGCGATTCCGCATCATGTCGGCCACCTGGGCAAAAAACTGTCCCATTACCACCGCCCGGGCCTGCTCAATTCCGGTCTCCTTGATTGCCTGCCCCATCAGCGTGAGCCAGCGATCGCGTTCTTCCATGCCGATTGAGAACGGAAAGTGCCGGGCACGTAGCCTGGGGTGCCCGCGCTCCTCCAGATAAGTCTGTGGCCCGCCAAAGCGGTAAACAAGAAAGTCCGCCAGCCTCTTCTCAGAGCCATCCCAGTCATCTGGTGGGTACATCTTGCCAATCAAGTCGTCGACTTTCACTCGGCGGTAAAACGCAGCCACCATCTGACGCAAACGTTCATCACCGACTTGGCTATAGATCTGACTGATTTCATCCATGCGAGTCTGTTGGCGAGTCATTCGGATTGAACAACCGACAATATAGGCCGCAGAACAACAAAAGCGCCGCGGGGATTGCGGGTGGAAACCACAATCTGGCCATCTGAAACGCCAAAAAGCTGATGACCAAAGCGAGCAACAGGAACAACAAAGCTCGGCGTAATGCGCTTGCACGTCTAACACGCAGCAAGCTTAACCCAAGACACGCGGCGACACCCCAGATGGCCATCTGAACGATTCCTCCCAACTGCGAAATGCACGGAAGCGCCAATGCATGCATCAAAGCCCGAGCTTGGTCTCGCGCACGATGATTCTCCGCCGAATCAATGCCAATCACGACAACCTTATCCTTTCCCATACGCTGGGCCACTCCATCGTCGGCTCCATCCAGCATTCCCGCAGTCATCAGATCGAGCGCATTCTGTTCAGTGACTTTCATCTCGCTGTCGACGAGCAGGCTGGCATCGTTCTGAAGCGGTAAATAGACCGTGGAACTCAGTGTGAGAGACGGACCCGCGTCTACCACGGCGCGTGCTCCTGCCAATGGTAGCTTCAATGCGTGCAACAGCGCCAAGAGTGCGGGGCTAGGAATGGCTTTACCGCCCTCGCCACAGATCAACTCCACTCCTGAGACTCCACCAGCGCTCAACAGTGACAAATCTCCAGCGCGCATCAGTGGAGGAAGCGGAACACGGTTCAGCTGAGCCTGCGGGAGCACATCCGCAGAACCAGACACGAGTTTAATGCTACCCAGGCGCTCCCGAGCAAGATTCACGCTCTCTGGAGACGGCAATTGAGATTCATCCGATGCTGTATCACCAGATGTCGCCGTCAAGATGATGCCGGGAAACTTCAGCAACTCATCTTGAAGAGCCTGAACCATAGCGCTCTCAGGCTCTGGCCACGTCAGCGGGTCAGTGACAATCACTACACTAGGAGTGAATCCCAAAAGTCCACGCAAGATCATCTGATAGTCCACTGGAGCCGGCGGCCAGTGCGCATACTCTTCACGATCAGTCTCTTTGATGGGCAGAAACACCACTTCGCCAGCAGACGTGGCCGATGGATTGAAATGATCGCGAGCATTGGCGAGCATCACATCCAAGAAGGTCTCATCGACCTGCTGGAAGCGACCACGTCCTTCCTCCTCCCGCAGCCACCATCCAAGGCCAGCAAGCAGGGCGAGCAAAACAATCAAGCGCACCATGGGAGCATCTAAGACAATAAGATGGTTCCGCGCAAGAAATCCCGTGGCACGCTGCTCCTCGAAGAGTAGCTTTGCCCCTCATCATTCACCACATCGACCCTTCCTGACCACATGGTCCGCCTCATCAGCCAGCATGGACAACTCATTGACTGGAACGACGAAAAAGTTTCGCCGCTCCCGGACAATCTTGTTTTTCTTGATCTGCTGAACCCCGCACGCTCTGAGGAACTGGAAGCCGAGAAGTGGCTGGAATACTCGCTGCCCACGCGTGAGGAAATGCAGGAGATCGAGGAATCTAGTCGACTGTATCAGGAGAACAATGTGCTCTACATGACGGCATGGGTTCCAGTGGGGCTAGACACTCCTGACCCAGAGACAACGGCCATCTCCTTCGTGATAGGCCAAGACTGTCTCACCACCGTTCGCTATGCAGACCCGCAGGCTTTCCGCTCACTCTATGACCAAGTGAAGCGCCAGTGCACGGTGCCACTCACCAGTGATGCGGTCTTCCTGGCCCTAGTGGAACTGTTTGTTGCCAGAATCGCGGATGCTCTACAAAACATCGAGGCGGATCTCAAACGTGTGAGCCGCGAGGTGTTCAATGTGGACCAAAGGCGCAACACCGCCGCTATTGAGCGCGACCTAGCCGACGTGGTGAAGCTTCTCGGCAGACGTAGTGCACTCGTTGCCAACTTACGCGAAAGTCTGCTTAGCTTGAGCCGGATGCTGCAGTTTTTCCTGAGCAACTTCGCCACCTGGATGAAGCCAGAGCTGTCGGCTCAGTTCCGTACCGTCGTGCGCGACATGCGCTCGCTCGATGACTACACCAACCAGCAAGTCCAAGAGATGTCATTTCTCTTGGAGTCCACCCTTGGTCTAATCAACATCCAGCAGAACCAGATCATCAAGATCTTCACCGTGGCGTCTGTTCTGTTTATGCCACCAACGTTGATAGCTTCCATCTACGGCATGAACTTTGACAACATGCCGGAGCTAAAGTGGGCAGCAGGTTATCCTCTAGCCATCGTGCTGATGATCGTTTTCGCTGCGGTGCCGATTTGGTACTTCAAACGCAAAGGTTTGTTGTAGCCCGGAGATTCAACTCCAGCTTCCAACGCGGCTATCCAACTGGAAAACCTGCCCCGAGACGGACTTAAAGCTCTCCAGGGCGACAATGAACCTCGCGGCTTCCGCCGTCGTGGTGAATGCGCCCAGACAATGCTCCGCTAGAACCTCGGCGCGCCGCTTTTCACTTACTCCCTGAGTCATCTTCGTCTCCATGAAACCCGGCAGAACGCAGTTGCAGCGGATTCCGCGTAATCCGTATTCTTTGGCGATGCTTTTGGTCAGCGCAATAAGGCCGGCTTTGGCCGCCGCATAGTTGGACTGGCCCGCAGTTCCTGCCAATGCCGCATACGAGCCCACGTTGACGATGTGTCCCTGACGTTGGCGGCTCATCTTCTTCACTGCCGCTCGCGCACAGAGGAAACTGCCGCGAAGATTCACGTCCAGGACTTGGCTGAAGGCCTCCTCCGTCATCGCTACAGCAGGACCATCAGCAACAATCGCCGCATTGTTCACCAGCAGGTCGATCCGAGGCAATGCATTGATGAGTGCAGTCACCTGTTCGGCATTTGTAACATCTAGCACAGCTCGACCCGGAGCGTGGACTGCCCAACCAGCCGCGCGCAAGGCATCCGTGAGCGCTTTTGCCAAATCTCCCTCGCCCCCTGTGATCAGGGCGACTTGTGCAGTCTCAGTATTCAATGCGGCACGTTGCCGATACCCTCAGGTGACGTCAAATGCTGTTCAGAGGACGTTCTGATGCCGTACTATGGCTCGGAAGAAAATACGACCGCGTGTTTCTCCCACTTAGCCTTCACTCCGGCGATCCGCGCCACGTAGTCGATCGCCACAGGCAGTGGAACCTGTTTTACCGAGAGCGTGACTTTGGCCTCAGTCTTGTCTTTGGCCTGGATGATGAAGTTGGTCTTTACTCGGCCATCAGAAGCGTTTCTCGCCATGATGGTGAGCGCCTGAAGACACTCGTCCAGCGTTGCATCCGCCATGTTGATGTTGGGTAGCACCACACTGGAGTATTTTTTCTTCAAACTGACCCCATCCGGCGGCATCGCGGCCTTGACATGAAGGGCCAGCACCTGGGACGGTTTGTGCCGGGGATCAGCAGCCTGCACCTGACCGATCAGGTAGTTGGCCATTTCGAGGTCACCGGACTCAAAGGAAGCTTTTGCCTCCTCGTAGAGTTGGTTCAGCGTTTCATCCGCAGCGGGGAGAGAACCGGCCGCAGTCCAAAGGAACAATGCGAGTGCACAAGTAGGCTTGAGGTTCATGAGACCCGGAAAATTGCTTCCGGTGACCAGATTTCATCAAAACCGCCACTTAATGTAAAGGTTTTTGTGACAAAAGGCTAAAAATGTCAGGTCAGCAGGTCTTTGACCACGTGCCCGTGGATATCGGTGAGCCGGTAATCGCGACCCTGGAACCGGTAGGTGAGTCTCTCGTGATCGAAACCAAGCAAATGCATGATCGTCGCTTGCAAGTCATGCACATGAACCTTGTTCTCCGCCACGGCAAAGCCGAGCTCGTCCGTGCTGCCGTAGTCGAAGCCCGCTTTGACTCCGCCTCCAGCCATGAACATCGTGTAGCAGTCTGGATAGTGGTCCCGTCCCAGCTGCGCGCCTTTGGCCGTCCGACCTTCCCGGAAAGGGGTGCGCCCAAACTCGCCGCCCCAAACAACCAAAGTGTCTTCGAGAAGCCCGCGTTGCTTCAAATCCTTGATCAGGGCTGCAACAGGCTTGTCAGTTCGCGCCATTTTGTTAGTAAGACCGTCACGAATATCTTCATTCGGGCCTGTTCCGTGGAAGTCCCAGCCCCAATCGAACAAATGAACGAAGCGAACGCCCTGCTCTACCAGTCTCCTGGCCAACAGGCAGTTGTTGGCAAAGGAGGCCTCGCCTGGTTGAGCACCATAGGCCTCTTGAATGTGTTTCGGCTCCTGAGAGATGTCCATGACGCCGGGAACACTCGCCTGCATCCTGAACGCCAGCTCATACTGCGCCATGCGAGTGACCGTCTCAGGGTGCCCGAGTTGCTCCACTTGCATCTGGTTAAGCTTATTGAGTGCATCAAGCGTCTTGCGGCGCATTTCCCGATCCATCCCTGGAGGATCACTCACAAACAAAACAGGATCGCCTTTGCTCCGGCATTGCACTCCCTGGAAGACCGACGGAACGAATCCACTGCCCCAGCACCCCTGCCCTCCGCTCGGCTGGACGCCACTCGAGATCAAAACCACAAACCCAGGCAAGTCCTGATTCTCCGTGCCAAGTCCATATGTTGCCCAAGATCCCATTGAGGGACGCCCTTGGCGCGCATGTCCGGTGAACAAAAGCAGCTCAGCAGGTGCATGGTTGAACTGGTCCGTGTGCATGGAGCGCACCACAGTGATCTCATCTGCAATCTGCTGAAAATGCGGTACCGCATCACTCATCCAGATGCCAGCCTTGCCATACCGCTGAAACTTCCTCGGTGTTCCCATGAGCTTGGGCACTCCGGTAGTGAAGGCGAACGTGCGGCCTTTCAAAATCGAGTCTGGGCAATCCTGACCATCGCGTTTTACCAGTTCTGGCTTGTAGTCAAAGATGTCCAGATGGGGCGGCCCGCCAGACATGTGGAGATAAATGACTCGCTTGGCCTTGGCCGCATAGTGCGGTTTCCGAGGGGCTAGCGGATTCTCCGGCCCGGCTAACGAGTTCATCGCTATTGCACCAAGACTCAGTTGCCCGGCTGCTTGAAGAAACTGCCGACGAGTTGACAACTGGAGACTGGATTCGCGAAGTGGATTCACACTCAAAATACGACCCCAAAGCCTGCTTTGTTGCCCGTCTTCCCTTCGGACCACCTCATTCCGACTCTTCGACAGGCTCGTCCTCAGCAACCGTGATGGGCCGAATGCGTATTTTTAACACCCGCCGTTGAGAGGCCGATACGACCTCTGCTTCATAACTTCCCAGAGTCACCTTCTCTCCCGACCTCGGCATATGTCCCAGCTTCTCAGTCACATAGCCACCGATCGTGCTTACTTCATCACTGTCCAAGTCAAGGTCGAGCAACTGATTGACCTCATAGAGATTGAGCAATCCGTCCACTAACAAACTTCCGTCTTTTTGGCGCTCAAACTCTGGAGCCTCATCGTCAAACTCATCCTGGATGTCACCTACGACCTCCTCCAAGATGTCATCAAAGGTCACTGCACCGGCTGTTCCACCAAACTCATCAATCACCAAGGCAAAATGGGCCTTCTCCGTGCGGAAACGATTCAACAGCTTGTCGATGGGGAACATCTCTGGCACTACGATCAGCGGTTTCTCTGCTTCCCGTACATTCTTTGAACCCGATGCGACCACACGCAGCAAGTCCTTGATGTGAACTAGACCCAGCGGGTGATCCAGATGTCCCTGCACCAATGGATAACGAGTATGCTCGTGATCGATGGCCTGCGTGACGATCTTATCAAACGAATCATCGACATTTAGATACACGAGTTGATTCCGCGGTGTCATGATGTCGCGGATATGTCGCTCGTTGAGTTGAAGCGCGGCTACGAGAATATCTTTCTCGGTTGAGGTCACTTGCTGGGATTTTTCACTCTCAGCAACAATGTGCCGGATCTCCTCTCCAGATGCCGCGTCCGAGTTCTCTTGACCTTGCTTGACCCGGAACACGACTCTCATCACCAGGGCTGTGGCCGAGTTCAAAAGTATCGTGAACGGCCGCAACAAACGATAGATGATCTCCAGCGGCCTCGCCACCAGCAGGCAAGCACTGACGGTATGTCGTAGGGCCATGCGCTTGGGCACCTGCTCACCTAGCACGACGACGGGAAATGTCACCGCGATGAACGAGATGACCAACGAAAGGCCGTGGATAACGGTGGGATTGTCAACGCCCCACTGATGCAGCAACGGCTGCACCACCATCGCCACCAGCGGCTCGCCGACGGTTCCACAAGCGATGCTCATCACCGTGATCCCCAATTGGGTGGCAGACAGATAACGCTCCAGGTTTGCAGTGATCTTCAAGGCCAGTTGAGCGCTTCCAACACCGCGCCTTGCATGCTCTTGAAGCTGGCTGCTTCTTACCTTCACCATGGTGAACTCGGCGATGACGAAAAAGGCGTTCACCGCGATGATCCCAGCAAACACCGCAAGTCGCCATCCAAACTCGCGCGGCGAGAACGTGGGCATCTCAGATTCCGTCACCGCAGCGGCGGCTATCACGAGTCCGTGAAGCGTCAGTCCAGTCATAGCTTCTCGTATGACCCATCACACCGCTTCTCCAGAATCGTGAATCCAGCCTTTTTGGCATCAGACATGGATACTTTCTGGGTCAGCTTAGGCACCGCAAAGCCCGTGATGAGCTTTTTGACGGGCCGCCGGCACAACGGACAATGCGTGAGAGCCGGTCGCCCCATGGGCCGACGGAGATCAAAGCCCCTTCGGCATGAAGGACAGGCGTTCTCAGGATCTTCAGCGATGTAAGAGTAGGTAGGCATTGAAGAAACAACGCTGGGTAATGCTTCAGGGTGGCGTGCCAGCCCGCTGTTTCAATCAAAAAACCTCACTGCTGGCCCAGCCGATGGCTCAAAAGTTCCCGCAGCGCTTTGAGGGTGTCAGCATGAGCAGGATCAGCGGCAAGGTTTTCATATTCATAGGGATCGGAGTCATGATCGTAGAGCTCAATCCCATTTTTGCCCTCGTCCCACTCGGTGCAACGCCAGCGGGCTGTGCGTACACTCCGCCCCCAATGCTCAGCGGACTTACCTCTACGCGCTTGGGTGAAAGCAGCATCGTGAATCGCCTTTGCCGGATCATTGATGACACCCTTCAAGCTCAAGCCTTCCACATGCTCGGGTGTCGGCACTCCAGTCAGCTCGCAAAAAGTCGGGAATACATCCAGCAACTCCACGAGGCTTGCGCTCTTGCTACCATTGCCCTTGGCACCGGGAACATGCAAAATGAGCGGCACACGCGCCGACTCTTCAAACAAGCTCCTTTTGTGCCAAAGCCCGTGCTCGCCGAGATGCCAGCCGTGATCACTCGTGAAAAGCACGATCGTGTCGTCTTCCAAGCCCAGTTCACTCAGTGTTTTGACCAAACGCCCGACTTGGGCATCCACATAACTCACACACGCTAGATAACCGCGGATAGCGGCGCGTCTTTGCTCTGGAGTCGTGTGTACCGTGTAACCTGGCACCCCACCATTGCGAGCTGGCTCAGGGATATCCCGTTCATCGTCAGGCGGCGCATCGGGCAGCGTGATGCTCTCCATCGGATATTGGTCAAAGTAGCTGGCCGGAGCCACAAGCGGCAGATGGGGTCGATGAAAGCCTACCGCCAGAAAGAACGGGCTCGCTTTGCTCCGCTTATTCTTGAGCCAATCAATGGCCGTATCGGCAAACTGCCCGTCACACAATGATGGATCATCGCCCTCGATCTCCTGCCACCCAATGCCTTGCTTCTTGCCGGTTTTGACGTCCACGGAGCTCTTTCGCTTCGGCGGATAGGGCAGTTCACTCTTGAACGGCGTTCCAAATGTCCACGCCTTCGGGTCATCCATGCTCTCCAATCCACTAGGCACGCCGAGGTGGAAAATCTTGCCGCACCGCGCAGTCTCGTAGCCCTGCTGACGAAAATGATGCGGCATCGTCAGCACATCCGGGATGTTCTTGTAGAGATTGTCTTCGTTGTTGGTCACTCGGGTCTTGTTCGGCCTGAGGCCGCTCATCATCGACGAGCGAGATGGATTGCAGTGAGGAAACTGGCAGTAGGCACGTGTGAACAGCACACTGCGTCCAGCGAGCGCGTCCAAATGCGGTGTCTTTGCCTGCGGATGGCCGTAGCACCCAAGCGTTGCGGCCAGATCGTCAGCCATCAGCAGAAGCACATTCATCCGCTTCTCTTCCGCGACTGCCACCTGCAGCGCGATCAACATTAGAGCGACAGACAAGACCTTCATGATTGCTTCCTTCCTTTCTTTTTCTTGTTTTCACCAGAAGAAGGCGTCTTGCCTCCATTCGGAGTAAGTCGCTTCCACCAGTCAGGCCCTTCCCCCTCCACGGATGCATTGTGGGAAGTGAGTTTCTCCTTCAATGCTGCAAAGCGTGCAGATTCCTTGTCTTTCAGGTCATTGGTTTCCGCGGGATCTTCCTTTAGGTTGTAGAGTTCAAACTCGGTGAGCTCGAGATTGGCCAATATCTTCCAGTCATCCACACGCATCGCCATTTTGGCATTCGGAGCCATGTGCAGACGCCAGTAAAGAGGCTGTGGGCGCTCCACTCGGGTGCTCCGACCCATCAGAACCTCCGTGACATCCACACCATCGAGAACACGATCCTTTGGCACCTCCACTCCCGCAGCCTTCAGCATCGTCGGGAATACATCGCTGCCAATCACAGGAGTTTCGATGACCGATCCAGCCGCAATCTTGCCCGGCCAGCGGGCGATCCCTGGCACGCGGATGCCGCCCTCATGCATGTCTCGCTTTCTTCCCCGTAGCCCACCCGATGAGCCTCTTCCGGGTGATTGGATGCCATCTCCCTCGGGTCCGTTGTCAGAAGTAAAGAATATAAAGGTGTTCTGGTCCAACTGACGCTCCTTGAGCGCCTTCATGAGCATCCCAAACGCATCATCCATCTGCGTCACATTCGCATGATGCTCCTTCTGCACGTCATCGGTCAGTTGTGAATACAGCGCCTTGTATTTTGGGTCAGACTTGATCGGGTAATGCGGCTCGTGAGTCCATACCGCCAGGAAGAATGGCTTCTGGGCATCCCGCTTGTCACTCAGCCATCTTACAGCCTCTTCCACCACCAACGGTGCAGAATAGCCCATCAACTGACCCACAGGCTCACCGTTTCGCACAAAGTTGTTCGGATTCTCATGAGAGGGTCCAGCATTGTTCTGAGTCGCCATCCACCAGTCATAGCCATGGTCATTCGGCTGCGGATGTCGTGGATCGTTGAAGAACCCATTCAAGTGCCACTTCCCGCTATGGCAGGTCGTATAACCCGCTCCACGCAGCAACGAGGGCAAAGTGACCTCTGACTTCCGCAGATGCACCTCACCCTGCTCAGTGATCCACGTGTAAACCCCATTCCGGTGCGGCGTTCGACCCGTAAGCAGAGCAGACCGGGAAGGACTGCACACCGCGCTGCCTGAATAGCACTGAGTGAGCCTCGCACCCTCATTGGCAAAAGCATCCAAGTTCGGAGTCTTGATCACCTCATGCCCAAAACAACCCAAGTCGCCATAGCCAAGATCATCCGCTAGGAACAAAACCAGATTAGGCCGCGCCTCAGCCTGGAGACACCCGCAAGACAACAGCAACGCCAAAACAACTCTCTTCATACATCGCCGGGAACGTGTGCTAGCGCACATTTGCTTCAGTAAGATGATGGAACCTCATACATTCTCGCCATCTCAGTCAGTTCATCACGCACTCTATTTCTCAAGCTCAGAGGTGCCAAGACCTGCGCTTTGCTGCCAAAGCCTAGCACCCAACTTGTGATCTCCTCCAACCCCGCCACTTTCACCCGGAACTCAATCTCGCTCCCGTCTTCTTTCAGTCTCACGATCTCCTGATGCTCGTGCCAATCTCTCTCAAGGACGTATCTAGCAGCCCAGTCGTTCAGCTTGATCTTCACCTGGTACTCTTTGCCCTCCGTTTCCTTACCGTAGCTCCACACCCCAAAACCACGATTCAAGTGTTCGCTGAGCTTAAAGTCCGCCGGGCGCTGAAACTTAACCCTCGTAGCCTTTAGCGCTCGCATTCTGGGCAAAGCAAACTTGCGCATGTCTCCACGATCCACGTCATAGCCGATCACATACCAACCCTGGTTAAGTTGCACCACCGCATAAGGCCGAAGCTTCCTGGCCTCATGATTCTTCCCTGCCAGTTTGTGATACTCAAAAACCACTTCTTTGCCATTGAGTGCAGCATCCAGCAGTTTCTCAAACTGCTCCACATCCGCACGCATCGAGCCAGAGGCCCCCACGGAAAACGCAGCATCCAGCTCCACAGCATCCACGCTCACCTCTTCAGGACACGCCTCGGCGATTTTTCCCAACCCTGTGGTGATGATCTTCTTCAAGCGCGAGCCTTTTACGGGTTCCAATGCCTTCCTGGCCATAAACATCACCAGCAGTTCGCCCTTCGTTAATTTAATCACAGGCCTGTTCACCGGACCGTTGAAGTAATAACCATGCTGAACCTCATCATACTCCACAGGCAAATCCCGCTGTTCCTTCATGAACTTGATGTCTGCATGGATCGTCTTTGGCGTCACCTCCAGTTCTCGGGCAAGCGTTGTGCAGTTCGGATACTTGCCCGACGCTATCTTTTGAAAGATTAAGTCCACTCGTAGCATCGCAGGCCGACTCAGCCCCACACGCTTGATGTTGGCTGCCGCAGGCGTCCGCCCCGATTTCAATGACTGCCGTTGGCTTTTGGATTGTTTGCTCATCTTAACAAAGAAATCATAGAAACCTTTGGGGGTCAAACCACAGATGTTTGACCCCCTGTGCGAGACTATCCGCCTATGGAAAACCACCGCACCCACCTCGCGTATATTCTTGATCGTTCCGGTTCCATGCAGCACCTGCAAGAAGCCGCCGTAGCCGCCTTCAATGACTTCCTCCGCTCCCAATTGGATGTCCCAGGAGACGCCACCCTCAGCCTCGTCCTGTTCGACGACCAATATGAAGTCCCCTTCTCCAATGTCTCACTGGAGCAACTTCGTCAGATGACCGCAGCCGACTTTATCCCTCGTGGCAGCACCGCGCTCCTCGATGCCATTGGCCGCACCATCACTGAGACCGCTGCCCGGCTGGATAATCTGCCAGACGAGCACAAACCATCGTCCGTCATCTTCGCCATCTTCACCGACGGCTACGAGAATGCATCCCGCCGCTACACTAGCGCGCACATCAGCGACCTGATTGCCGAGAAGCGCAAGCAAGGTTGGGACTTCCTCTTCCTGGCCGCCAACCAAGACGCCATCGCCACCGCCGCCGCCATGAACATCCACGCCGCCGACACCAGCGCCGTGCTCGCCGACGAAAAAGGCATCCGCACCACCGGCGGCAGCTTCAGCCGCAAAGTCAGCGCCCTCCGCAAATCCAAATCCGCCCCAGACCAGCTCACCCAAGCCGAACAAGAAGATCTCGAAAAGCCCATGTCCGACATCGTCCGCGAGGAGGAAAACAAACCCTAGACTCATTGGCACGCAGGAATAACCGCAGCTCACGAATCAATCCTTGCCAGACCCTTCTGAATCCGCTGTAATCCAAATGCGCAAGTTGTCACCTCACCCATGACCCCAGACTTTTCCAACTTCTTCTCCGCCGCGTTTAGCGACAGCCGACAGCCCTACGACTATCAAAAGGGTCTCGCCGAAGAGCCTTGCACCAGTCGCCTCATCAGCATCCCCACCGGCCTTGGCAAAACCGCCGCCGTCATCCTCGCTTGGCTCTGGAACCGCCAAAGGAGAGTAGCTTACACCAAAGTGGCGTCTGCTGAATCTCGATCACTATCTTCACCACTGAAGCTCTCGGCGAAGCTCCTCTTTATCAAACGGGCGCTCCACACCTCTCGAATGAACCATCTCATGAAACTCACGTCGAGTAAGCCCCGCAAGCTCCATTGCTTTACCCACAGGCAGCTTGCCCAGCCTATAAAGTGTAAAAGCGAGCTCAGAGACAAGACGATGCTTCAACGGGGCCGCATCATTACCAGAAGCAAGCGTCGCCATTTCATTGTCGGGAATCTCCAGAGTGATATTCACGGGGTCATAATAGCAGCAACCTGGATGGGCGGCAAGTTTCAATGGGAGTTCCGTGAGGATGCTTCGAACATTCAACCATCGAATCAGCTTCAACGAGGCCGCGCTCGTGCGAGCGCGGAAACTCCGCCCACCCAGGCGCTAGGCCTCACCAAGTTCGGTGAGGAATTGAGAAATCAGTTCGGCTTTGAAGTGAATGCCATTGGCTATCATTCCAGTGATCAAGGTGCCAGCGTTCGAGATGATGCCTTTGCGTTTGGCGATCTTCAAGACGCCAAGGCTGCCAATCACCTCCGCTCCATTTCTGGCAGCGACTTTACGTCCAAAAAGCTCGTCGAGCAAAACGGGCATCCGATGGTTCAACGACAGACAAATGGCCTCCGCTTCACCGCAGACGCCAAGTTCAGTGCAAAGAGATGTAAGTATGGAGCTGGGTTGAACTACCACGGTCCTCATCCATTCGCCTTTTCCGAGTTCACGCTGAACGGCAGCAGCCTCCAGCCAACCGACCCCTTGCGTGACCATTTCGGCAAAGACCATTGTCGGCACCCAAACCTCGTCGAACACCGCTCGCAAGACATCGAGCCGGTCTATGCCCGAAAAAGCAATCAGAGGGGAAGTGTCGGCAGCGCAGATCGGCATACGACGACTCTTGACTTCATTCTGGAAGTTCGTCAACGTAAGTTTGTAAAAGGTAAATTGCGTATCTTCAAATATTCATCCAACTAATCAAAACATTTTTTTAATTATCCAAACACCATGACACTCCAAGAACTCAGCCAAACCGTCAGCGGTCCCGCCGCTGCTTTCCGTTGCCGCACACGCCTTCAACCTGCTGGCGGTGAGGGTGATAAAGTTTTCCCTCCCACCTACGCCGGTGCAGTCTATGCAGTAGAGCAGCGCCAAGTCGCTGATGCGACGGGCAAAATCGAAACACGGACCTGTGTGCTGCTGGATTCGGTTCAATCGCAAGCCAATCGCATGGAGGATGCCTTGCAGCAGGCCATCGACAATGGCGAGACTCTCAAAGACTGCCCTGTTCCCGTGTTGAGCGTGGACTTCACGGGGCTTGGCTTGCTGGATGAAGTGGGCCGTGTGACAAGCCTTGAGGCACCGCACCGCGCGGCTGATGCGATTCTCCGCGACAGCCTTCTGGACGGGGTGCCCTTCAGAAAGAGCGACAAAGGCAAACTGCTGGACGAGGCAAGCCTGCAAAATGCCACGCCGCTCTACAAGCTCTGTCCTACAGCGCTGGTCTTTGGCATTTGGGATTCCACGGGGCCAAAGGGTGGCCTTGGAGCCAAGTTTCAGCGAGCAATGGTTTCCGAGATCATCGGTGTGAATGCACAAATCGGGAAGAAGACGAGCAGCCGCATTGATCCTCTTGGAATGCGAGCAGCGGCGAAGGTTATCAAGAAAGCGGATGGTAGCTATGAACTCGCAGGCGACAAAACTAAGGATGCTGTCTCACCCTCGGAAGTGAATCACGGCAATATCCCACCGGATTTCGCCCGCTATACAGCCAACGTCTCCATCCCTGATCCGGTGCGCGGCGACGGCGATTTCGTCAGGGAAAAATCTTTGGCGCCTGGCGGAGTGACCATCGACTACGCCGAGCAGATCACGGTGCTCTCGCTCCCTGCGCTCCGTCGCTTGCGCTTCCCTGTGGATGGAAAAACGACTCCTGCTCGTGACAACGCGGGGCGCACTGTTCTAGCCGCGCTCGCACTGACCTCAGCGGCACTAGCAGCGGAGAGCGGGTTCGATCTACGCTCGCGTTGCTTGCTGTGGCCGGAGGGACCATTGACTTGGGAGTTGCTGAAGACTCCAGGTGCTGCGCCTGAGAAGATCACGCTCACTTCGGGTGATGCGATCAAGTTGTTGAAAGCGGCGGTCGAGGTGGCGGAAAAAGAAGGCCTGAACTGGTTTGGCGAGACAATCACACTCAAGCCCGCGCCGAACCTCATCGCGCTACTGAAGCGCTCTCAAGACATCGCCGCCAAGGTCGCAGGCGATGCTGATCCCGCCTAACCCGCCACCCTATCACCATGCTTTCCCTTGGCATTGAGTTCATCACGGGCAGCGCGGTCATGACTGCGACGGCCAGCCGTGAAGAGGCGGAGTGGCCACCGCATCCTGCCCGCGTCTTCATGGCGTTGGTGGCTGCCCACTATGAAACCCGCCCACTACCTGTGGACGGTGATGAGGTAATGGCCGCCTGGACAGAGGAGAGGCGTGCCCTCGAATGGCTGGAGCAGCAGGGATCGCCGTCGCTGGCATGTGCAACCAATGTCGAACACAGTCGGCGAACAGTCATTAGCAACTATGTTCCTGTGAATGATCAGGCGATCAGGAAAAGTTACGATCCAGAAGCCTATCCAATTAACGGCGCAGACTTGGTGAATTTGCGTCATCGGATTGATCGCACCTTCCCTTCCATCGGGATCGGTTTGGACGCGCCCGACCGCTTTGTTTACCTCATCTGGGACAAAGTCGTGCCGCCAGACGTGGCCGCCCTGCTCGCCCGAATCACGGCCAAGGTCGTCCGCATCGGACACTCATCATCACTCGTCCAAGTGTGGCTAGCGGATGAAGCGCCTGAACCCACACTCCTACCGCAATCGACCCACTCTCGCACCGGTTCAGCGGCCAATCTTCGCACGATCGCTCCTGGCTTGCTGGCCGATCTCGATCAGCGGTTCAATGCCGATGAAATCAATCTGTTCTTTGATCTGGCTGCCAATATTGAAGCGACCAGTGGCAAAGCTCAGAAGGTAGCCAAGGCAACTTTTAAAGAACACTTCGGCGAGGACTATCGCGCCAGCCTCGCTCCTCCCGTTCGTCTGCGCCCTGTGGTGGGAGTTTCGCAGTCTTATCAGATGAACAAACCCAACGACGCGCCGCTGCTCAGCACCGTTTTCGACAATGAACTGCTGATCCTCACCAAAGACGAAGGTAGTGTGCTTGGCCTTGAGTCCACGAATCTCTTGATCGAGGCCCTGCGCGGCACCTTGCTCAGTGGCAGCGAGAGTGCGCCGGAGTGGTTCACAGGGCATCGTGCGCCTGGAGAGCCTGCCACGCGCCCGCACTTGGCTTTGCTGCCACTCGCCTACGTCGGCAGCGAACACGCAGACGGCCATCTGCTTGGTCTGGCGCTGGCTTTCCCTCGCGAAATCACACCGGAAGAACGTGCCGCCCAGCTACGCCGCGTCTTCTATGATGCAACTGGCAGAGAACTGCCGATCACGCTGAAACTGGGCAGAGACCTCGACAACTGGTCGCTCTCCCGAGAAGAACGCGCATCGCCACCGCTCGCGCTTAGAGCACAGACATGGACGGGCCCATCCACCGTCTGGGCCAGCGTGACGCCTGTGGTGCTGGACCGCCATCCGAAGCACGATCCCTCCAGCGCTCGCGGCAGTGAACGCGAGGCATGGCGTCAAGAGGTCGCCGAGTCGGTCATCGCAAGTTGTGAGCGCATTGGTCTACCTGCTCCCGTTCGCATCGACATCGACAAGACCTCTTGGCATCGCGGCGCACCACGCGGTCGTCCAGGCCCTGGCGGCATGCCTTGGCTCAGCAGCAAGACAGGCCACGCCAAGCAGCAAGTGCATGTGCTGCTGGAGTTCGGCTGTGAAGTGCAAGGGCCAGTGCTGCTCGGAGCAGGCAGGTATCGTGGCTACGGCCTCTGCAAACCCCTTGGCTACCCTGGCAAATGAGCACTCCCCCAACCATCAAAGCAGAGGATTTTGCCGAGTTCTTTCGCGCTCTCTGGGGCTACGATCCCTTTCCTTGGCAGTGTGACTTCGCGGCCCGCGTCTGTGCTGGGCATGCACCTGATTACGTCACTGTGCCGACCGGCAGCGGTAAGACTGCGTGTCTCGATGCTGCAGTCTTTGCGCTGGCCGTTCAGGCCTCGCGCCCACCAACAAAGCGCACGACGGGCCGACGCATCTTTTTCATCGTCAATCGCCGCATTATCGTCGATGAAGCCTTCGAGCGGGCTCGTCATCATTTAGTGCCAGCACT
The DNA here is from genome assembly GCA_016795485.1 of Verrucomicrobiaceae bacterium. Classification (GTDB taxonomy): domain Bacteria; phylum Verrucomicrobiota; class Verrucomicrobiia; order Verrucomicrobiales; family Verrucomicrobiaceae; genus JAEUHM01. The sequence goes on from JAEUHM010000027.1 coordinate 108,576, forward strand.
GGCTGATCCCGCCAAATACTTGGCTTCCCAGAATCTCAGCGATGCCGAGAGAGCAAAAGCGTTGACCATTCTTCAGAGTGTGAGCGATGCTCTTCGCAGTCTGAGCGGCGGCGACGCCCCTCTGTCCTGCGTGCAACTGCGCGGTGGCATCTATCGAGATAGAGCCTGGGCAAAGTCGATCACTCAACCGATGATCATTTGCAGCACGGTTGATCAAGCAGGCTCACGTCTGCTGTTCCGTGGCTACGGCGTCAGCCACGAGGCGCGCCCGATTCATGCTGCCTTGGTCGCCCACGACAGCTTGCTCCTGATTGACGAAGCCCACATCAGCCAGCCCTTCCTTCAAACTTTGCATTGGGCGAGTCGCTATCGACTGCACAAGCCAGCGAACAGCGAAACCATCGCGCTGCCTTTCACACTGGTCCGCATGACCGCAACGCCGCCGAAGGATGTCGCAGACTCAGCTCGACTTGATCTTTCGAATTCAGACCGCGAGCACCCTGTTCTCAAGGCGAGACTCAATGCCTCCAAGCCAGCAACGCTCGTTTATGCGAAGGAAGCCAAGGGCAAGAAGTGGATCGAAACGCTCGGTCAGGAACTGCAAGCTCAAGCCACCAAGCTCATTACGGAGCACTCGCCTCGCTCTATTGCCATCATGGTCAATCGTGTGGCCACAGCGCGCGTGACCGAGGCACGGATGAAGGAGAAACACCCCACGGCTAAAGTCCATCTACTGCTGGGTCGAATGCGCCCGTTGGATCGCGATCAAGTCACTCGTGATCTCCAGTCTATTTTGAAGACAGGGCAAGAACCGAAGGTGGATGAAGCTGCGCCTGCCCTGCAAATCGTCGTCTCCACGCAGTGTCTCGAAGTTGGTGCTGATCTCGACTTCGATGCCCTCGTCACGGAATGCGCGAGCATCGACGCACTGCGGCAACGCTTTGGCCGACTCAACCGTGGCGGCAGAGAAATCACGACCCAAGCCGCAGTCGTGTATCCCGAGGAGTCTGCGAAGGCTGACCCACCTGATCCCATTTATGGCAGCGCCATCAAGCACACTTGGGACTGGCTCAATTCCAAAGCTGCCAACGGCAGCATCGACTTCGGCCTTCGGCCCATGACCGATGCCATCACAACCGCTCGCAACGCTGACGAGGAAGCCTTCAACGAACTGCTCTCCCCTCGCTCAGACGCACCCGTCTTGCTACCAGCGTATTTGGACTGCTGGGCGCAAACCAATCCTGGCCCTGCTGCCGATCCTGAGGTCGCCATCTTCCTCCACGGCCCGCAGCGCGACATGGCCGATGTCCAAGTCTGCTGGCGAGCTGACCTTCCCGAAAACGAAGACCTGTGGGCCGACACCGTGGCCCTGTGCCCACCGACTACACTGGAGTGCCTGCCCGTGCCTCTGCGCGTCATGCGTCAATGGTTGATTGAGGGCGCGGACTCTCGCGATCTCACTGGCGATGTTCCGACAGCCACACCCGATGCGACGAACGACTACAAAGTTCCACCTTTGAAAGTGAAGCCCCTCGTCTGGAGGGGTGTCAGGAAAGGCGAGAACAAGAGTGAAGTGCTCGAAAACATTCGAGACCTGAAGCCCGGCGACACCTTAGTTCTGCGAGCAACGGATGGCGGCTGGGATGCGCTGGGCCATGTGCCGGATGTAGATGCTACAAACATTGACCGGGCAGAAATCGGGATCGCCGCGATTCGCCGTCGTGCCGTGGTTCGTCTTCACCCAGCTTTGTGGCCTGCGGCCGGAGAAGCGACAGCGCGACTGCTGACCTGGGCCATGCAAGACGAGAAAGTCGAAGAACCATTTCAGTGGAAGCGCGCTGACGTGACTGAAACGCTCGTCGCTGCCTCAACGGAGCTACTGGCCGGACATCCAGATTTATCCAGCCGTCTGCTACACCTCAGCAGGACCAAGCAGAAGCGACTTGATGTCGAGCTTTACCCAGCGCTAGACGGCCAAACCTATGGACGTGTCATCTGCGTTCGTGAACCTCTGCCAGCCATGGGTGCCGGTGGCGAAGAAGTCGCACCCGATGACGGACCCGACGAACCCCTTCTCGACACTCCAGAGCCTCAAAGTCTGGAGGAACACACCGCGCTAGTTACCGCCCTCGCCACCAAATACGCAACAGCACTCGGGCTCAACGAATACGCTGAAGCCATCACCAAAGCAGCGCAACTCCACGACCTCGGCAAAGCCGATCGTCGCTTCCAAGCCATGCTCAACGCCAGCGACATCGCCTCCGCCATGATGCTGCCGAAACTGCTCGCCAAGTCTGCCAGCATCCCCGCATCACCCAAGGCAAGGCAACGCCTCCGCGAACTGGCCACGTTGCCGGAGAGCTTCCGCCACGAGATGCTATCGCTAGCGCTTGCCTCGACAACAACGGCTCAAGCTTTGCTGCCAGACGATGCACAGCGCAGAGACCTCGCGCTACACCTCATTGCTAGCCACCACGGCCAAGCTCGTCCCTTCGCGTTAGTCGTCGAAGATGAAACCCCGCCCAACATCACAGTCACAAGCGGCGGGGTCACTCTCACCCTTTTGAGCGAAGAGCGAGCAAGCAGCCCTGCTCATGCCCTCGACTCAGGTATCGCTGACCGCTTTTGGCAGCTCACTCGCCAACATGGATGGTGGGGGCTAGCTCTGCTCGAAGCTGTGCTCCGTTTGGCCGATCAAACTGCCAGTGCAAATCCCAACCTCACGCCTGACTTATGAGCAGCTCTGAACAAGACATTGCGCTTACCGGCTTATCAGGTTCCAGCTTGCTCGGTTTCATGGCCGCGCTCGGCACGTTGCAAACACTCGATTCAACCCTTGCAACATCCGGTGTAAAGATGAGATGGGAGCCACGGTGTTCATCTTTTACTCCCATCATTCGATTGCCGTCTTCACTCAATCAAGATGAGCTTCTCAGCCTGCTCGACGCATCACTCAAATCTTACGCGGGCCACGCAACGATCACCTTTGCTGCCGATCTTAAAGTGACCGCGAAGCAGTTTCGGTACCTCGCTGAAACTCAGTGTGAGGACTACCTCACGCAAAACAGTAGTTTGGGTGCATACGTCACTGCCTCTTTTGGTTGCGACAGCATTAGCAATGATGAAGGCAACATAGAAGACACCGCTTTCCGAACTATGAGCGGCGCAGGCCATCAACACTTCCTGGCCTTTATGAACGAACTAGCCAAAACCACCAGTGCCGAACAACTGCGTGAAGCTCTTTTTGGCCCGTGGCGCTATCGTGATCCCAGCCCCATCATGCGTTGGGACGATGAAGATGATCGCCGTTACGCCTTGCGCTGGGATGAGCCATCGAAAGATCCCGTCCGCACCGTTCGCGGTGCCAACCGTCTCGCTATTGCCTCGCTACCCCTGTTTACAGTCGTCCCCGTGTCATCAACTGCGGTAGCCACGACAAGTTTCAAAGGCAGAAAGAGCAATGATACCTTCGTCACTTGGCCACTATGGACTGGCTGGCTCGGGCTTGATGCCGTCCGCTCTGCTCTCACGATTCGCGAGCTGCAGCAAGTTGATGTGACATCGGCCAAGTTGGCTCCACTCGGGATTATCGCCGTCTGCCGCAGCCAGCGGATCACCCTCGGCAAGTATCGCAACTTCACTCCGGCCAAAATCCATTAGTCCTAACCTCGGCCTCTTCGTTCCTTCTGATCATGTCTGACTCCTCCTCTGACGCCTACCCTTACCTGGATGAAGCTTTGCCTCAACTGCAACAGACCTTGGCCATGTTGACTTAGCTCATAGACTAGACTAATCTTTCTCAATGACAAGCACCGTCAATATCCACGAAGCCAAGACCCATCTCTCCCGCCTCCTGGTCCGTGTGGCCGATGGGGATGAGGTAGTCATTGCCAAGAACGGGGTGCCATTGGCCCGCCTCGTCCAGGTGGCCGATCCACGTGCCCGGACCCCGGGACGCTTCCGAGGGCAAATTCATGGGGTCGAGTCTCTGATTGAGCCGTCCCAACCGGATGACCAGGCGCTCTGGGCGGAAGGCCATGCTGCCGATCCCCTCACCAGCCTCTTTCCCAGCCGCGCATGAAACTGCTGCTGGATACCCATGCGATGCTGTGGTGGTGGACTGCGCCTGAACGCCTGCCGCCAAAGGCGCTGTCTCTAATGAGCGATCCCAGCACCGGTATTCTGGCTAGTGCGGTTTCAGCTTATGAGCTGACCTACAAGAACCGGCTGGGGAAGCTGCAGCTGCCTTCTTCACTCTTGAACCAGTTTGAGCGGTCGGTCGCCGACGAACGTTGGACCGAGCTGCAAGTGAGCACTTCCCACAGCCTTTTGGCCGGGAGGTTTGCTTCGGACCACCGCGATCCCTTTGACCGGTTGCTAGCGGCGCAAGCCATCATTGAGCAGGCCGTTTTGGTAACCCTGGATCCAGCGTTTGAAAGCTTCCCAGAAGTGGAACGCTTGTGGGCGTGAACTCAACCCTCATGAACGCTGAACCCCCAGCCTCCGGCGCCTACCCTTACCTGGAGGAAGCCCTGCCGGGGTTCCATCGGGGGCGGGCCATGGTGAAGGCGGCGGGGGATTCGCTCGCGGGCTTGGGATTCATCGAGACGAAGTTTGATTTCTATCGCTTTGCCAATCGCCTGCGGCTGGCGGCGTGTTTTCGCCTTGCTGGAAATGCCTCTCCTTCAACGGCCACGAATCAGTTTATCATAAACGGTATGATGACCAATCCAGAACCAGTAAATGGTGTCTTCATGGATTCGTCCCAAAGCCCGATACTCCAATCCGATGCGCACCGACCAATAGGAGCCGATGGGCTTGAACCTCAGCGAGGGGTGGCGGGGATCACGCCGCCAGAGCCTGTAGTTCTTCACTGCGAGTTCCTGGACAGCCGTCGGAAGACGGTCGAACTCAGCGCGAAAGCTCTTTGTCAGCGAGGAATGCATCCATGTCGGTGGTTTGTCCGGTGGCAATCTCCCGCTGCGCCTGCTCCCATAAAAAATCCAGCTTGCCAGCGTCAGCGTCCGCCTCGATCCGCGCATCCCATGCGTCCGCTTTGCGTTCATCAAACCATTCCGCCAGCTTCCAAAACTCCTCTTGGGGGAGGCTGCTGATTGCCTCTTCAATTTCTGAAACCGTACTCATGGAAAGATACTAATCAAACGCAGCTCAAATCGCAACCCCATCCTCAGAAGTCTGGCTCTTGAAACCACACGATACCCATATTGAACGCCCCAGAAATGTATGACACACAAACTTCCAGCCTCTGACGCGTACCCTTACCTGGAGGAAGCTCTGCCGGGGTTTCATCGGGGGCGGGGTTTGGTGAAGGCGGCGGGGGATTCGCTCGCGGGTTTGGGCTGGGTGGGGACCAAGTTTGATTTCTATCGCTTTGCGAATCGTTTGCGGCTGGCGGCTTGTTTTGGTGGGCTTCAGCTGAAGGGCTTCACGGATGACACGGCCTCTGGCTATGATGCGCTAACGCAGGTCTTCTTCACTTGGTCGGCATTTGAGCGGTATGTGGACTTGGCCAATGATCGCCCACCATTTCGGGAGCTGTTCCGACACTATCCGCGTACCCGCTTTGTGGAGTTATCAGCAGCCTGCCGGGCTCAAGATCCTGAAGGCAGGCTGGCGGAGTTCCTCATCCAACAAGCGCTGCTGCCGGTGCATGAAGAACATCTGCGGCGCTTCCGGGATGGTGATCCCTACGCGGTGTTGACCCTGGCGGCCTGCATTCGCCACATCTTCGCCCACGGGCATCTGACGGCCAATCCCTATCGCCTCCCAGCGGCCAACCTGGTGGTGATCTGCTGCGCGCTGCATGAGTTTCTCATGCGTTTTATGCGGGAGGACTTTCTGCGGCGGGTGCAACTGGCGGAGGGGCTGAAAAAGGCAGGGAAAGGAACCACAGATGACTAGCAGGGATGAAGATAGCGATGTCTGGCTTCTGGTATCTGAAAATCTGGTGTCTTCTTCAACACCCATGAGTTAAACTCTTCCTACTTCGCCCTGAGGCCCATCACTGCTCCATGCCATGAACTACCGCACTGCACGAGCCTTGTATCCAAACCGGCCTGAACTGGCTGCACGCGAGGTCATTCTTGAGCCACTGCCTCTGCCACTCGACTACCCAGAGTTGCCTTTGTTTGAGGTCCAAGAGGAGACGAGCAGAAATCAAAAGACTATTGAATGGGAGGCTGCAACTCCAGACTCCATGTCCTGTGCTCCAAGCCCATTCACCGAGCCCATCCCTGCCCGGATGCTCAATGAGTTCGTCTACTGCCAAAGGCTGTTTTACTATGAGTTTGTGGACGGCGTGTTCATGGAGAACGCCGATACTGAGCGCGGCTCTGCTATTCACGAAAAACTGGATCGTGGGCGCGGCGATCTGGCCAAACCTAGCAAAAAGAAGCAGACCTCAACGGACACTAACCTTCAAGCTGAGACGATTCACGGTATTCCGCTAGAAGACGAGCAAGGGGAATCGGTAAGCGCAGGTCAGCCAACATCGCCTACTGCGACGCAAGACAGCGGTTGTGATAGCAACTCAGTCCATCAGCCTGTGGATTCACCGTCCGAAGAAACGATTCATTCTCGGTCCGCTTCCCTGAGTTCCGAACGCCTGGGGGTCGTGGCCAAAATGGACCTTGTTGAGATCAAAGTGGCAGCGCGCGATCCGAATGACCTATTCGCCACACGGGAAGTGCTTAGCGTTACACCGGTGGACTACAAAGCAGGTGCGCCGCGGCAGGGAGAAGAAGCCAATGAGCTGTGGGACACGGACAAGATGCAATTGGGCCTACAAATATTGATCCTGCGTGACAACGGCTACACATGCGATGACGGAGTGATCTACTACCGGGCGACAAAGCAGAAGGTGCGGTTGGTAATGACCCCAGAGCTTGAAACTTGGATCATCGAGCGCACCACAGAAGCTCGACACCTGGCCTCTACCCAACAAATCCCGCCGCCGCTGGTGAACTCACCGAAATGTGTACGCTGCTCACTTGCACCTGTTTGCCTGCCAGATGAAACGGCGATGCTGCGGTCGACCAACGGACATGAAATGCGGGATCGAGAGAGACGCCCGCCCACTTCAGAGCCTGAAGTGTCCTGCTCACAGTCCCCTATCCGAGATTCCACTCCACGGCGCCTTATTGCTGCACGCGATGAAGAACGCGCCCTTTATCTCAATACGCCGGGCTTGCGGGTAACGCTTAAATCCGAAGTGCTTGTCATCAAAGACGCAGACCGTGTGGTGGATGAAGTGAGACTCAACGACGTGTCCCACGTGGCACTCTTCGGCAACATACAGATCACCACTCAGGCCATCCATGAACTCTGCGAGCATGAGATCCCCGTGGCCTACTTTAGCATGGGCGGCTGGTTTTATGGACTAACACGCGGTCACGGACTGAAGAACGTGTTTACAAGAATAGAGCAGTTCCGCGCGGCAGATGATGAGATGGGCTGCCTAGCTCTGGCTCGTCGAATGGTGCAGGGCAAGATCAAGAACCAACGCACCATGCTGATGCGTCTGCACATGGACGCGCCAAGCGCGGCATTGCAGCAACTTAAAGAGCAAGTCTCGCGGGTGATGTCAGCTCGGAGCCACGCCGAACTGCTCGGCATGGAAGGTGCGGCTGCAGCGCTCTACTTTCAGCAGTTCTCCGGCATGATCAAAGTGAGCGCGGATGATGATGAACTTCCAGGCCTTGAGAGTTCGCCCGCGAGCAAAGCCAAAAACGAGTTCACCTTTGACTTTAGCAAGCGCACACGCCGCCCACCCACTGATCCGGTCAACGCACTGCTATCGCTCGCCTACAGCCTGCTAGCTAAGGACTGCACCATCGCGGCCCTAGCGGTTGGGTTTGACCCATACATCGGCTTTTATCATCAGCCGCGCTTTGGCCGTCCAGCGCTCGCGCTGGATTTGATGGAGGAGTTCCGCCCCCTGGTAGCCGAGAGCACCGTGCTAACCGCCATCAACAATCGTATGATAAGCCCAGGGCACTTCATCCGCGCTGGCGATGCGGTCAACCTCTCCCCTGCGGGCCGCAAAATCTTCTTCCAGGCGTATGAGCAGCGCATGAACGCACTCATCACCCACCCCGTCTTCGACTACAAGGTTAGCTACCGTCGTGTGCTCGAACTCCAGGCGCGGCTACTCGCGAGCCATTTAAGGGGCGAGATACCAGAATACGTGCCGATGGTGACGAGATAGGATGTAGAGACCAAAAGTGCATCTTGAGACTTTGAACATCAAACTTTGAACGCCTGAAATATGTCCCGCGCCCTGACCACCACCCGGACTACTTACCTCGTGTGCTACGACATCTCCAACGATAAGCGATTGAAGAAGGTCTTCAAAGTATGCAAAAATCACGGCACCCATTTGCAGTTTTCCGTCTTCGAGTGTGACCTGACCCTGCGGGAACGCACCCAGTTCGAGCGCGAACTGAAAGCGGTAATCAAACACGACGAAGACCAAGTGCTCTTCGTATCCCTCGGCCCAGCAGAAGGCCGGGGAGACCGCGTTATCTCGGCGTTAGGCCTGCCATACGCACGATTTGACGCTCCCTGTTACGTGGTGTAAAACGCCCACTTTCGGCGGCAACCCACCGTCGAAATCTTCGATCTTTGACATCTTTTAAGTATCGCGAGCGGTGAGATGGCGCGCCCGCCCCACCTCGGCGCTCGCACGTTGAAAATGAACGAGCTAGCACTCTGCCAAGCCCGTATCGTCCCCAAGTACTTCGTTCGCTTTCTTCACCGCTCGCAACTCGCCCCTCAAACCAAGGCCGTTGCGATGATGAGAGAGCGAGCATATCCGAGCCTGATCAGGCTCGGCTCCGTTGAAGCACGGCCTTGCCTGGACGTAGCACGTCCGCTCAGCAGCTCATATCCGAGCCTGATCAGGCTCGGCTCCGTTGAAGCTACGGAACTCCCGTATTAACGCAAGCGGAAAAGCGAATATCCGAGCCTGATCAGGCTCGGCTCCGTTGAAGCACATATTCCCGCATCGCTGGGCAGAGTTCTGAGTCAATATCCGAGCCTGATCAGGCTCGGCTCCGTTGAAGCAGCATAGCTTTGCCCAGGCTAGCCGCTTGGGCTGCTATATCCGAGCCTGATCAGGCTCGGCTCCGTTGAAGCTGTGATTCGACCGCCGAATCTTGTGCAAATCGGCGATATATCCGAGCCTGATCAGGCTCGGCTCCGTTGAAGCCTGGCGAGAGCCGCCGCGCTCTGCCCACGCCTGATGAATATCCGAGCCTGATCAGGCTCGGCTCCGTTGAAGCCGTAGTGCTCGTGCTTCGCAAAGAAGCCGCCCAGCGTGATATCCGAGCCTGATCAGGCTCGGCTCCGTTGAAGCTGGACCCTCGGTTACGGTTTCGAGCTCGACACAAGCCCATATCCGAGCCTGATCAGGCTCGGCTCCGTTGAAGCAAGTGAATCTGGATTTGAGTCCGCTAGTTGCAATGGCATATCCGAGCCTGATCAGGCTCGGCTCCGTTGAAGCCGGGTGACGTTGAGGTTGGAGGTTGGAGGTTGGAGGTATATCCGAGCCTGATCAGGCTCGGCTCCGTTGAAGCCTCATTCGCCTTTTCTCACTGCTAACATGGAACAACAAAAGTTAGTGATGATTCATTTGACCTCACCGCTAGTGACGTGTCAAACACTGACGAATACTTGCGCTTTATGAACCAGCAAGATGCATACATTTGCACTCGCTGGCGACCCCTACGGGAATCGAACCCGTGTCGCATCCGTGAAAGGGATGTGTCCTAACCGCTAGACGAAGGGGTCTTGTTTTTAGCGGGCGGGTAGACTCCACTGAATCCCACTTTTCGCAACCAAAAAGTTCTAATGATTGAAGACAAACTCAGCGGAGTTCAGAAGGCTCCATAAAATGTCTTCAATGACCATCTGGCGCGTGGTTTCTGGCCTGCTGAACGCAGCCAGTGCAGTTTTGAGTTCATCGGGCTCCGGATACCGGGAGTAGCAGGCAAGGTAGATCTCCTCCACGATCTTCTCAGGGCTGAGTGAACTCTTTGCCAAACGCGCCGCCCGACCGCTCTCTCCAGCCAGATAACTCTGGAGTTTGGTAGAGTTCATCAGATGCAGTGCCTGAACGACGCTGGGTTTTGCATCGCGCTCACAAGGGCACTCCGCGCTGGAGTTTGGCCTCCCAAATGCATCCATAAACTGGCTCTCTAGCTTGTGATTCCATGTCTGCTTAGCCAACATTCCGGGTGGAAGGCCCGAAAAGCTTTCGGTGCTCTCCGTTACACGCAACACCGCATCCATGAGGCTTTCCGCAGGCAGACGTCGGCGATAACTCCGGCTGTAGTTCTTCAAATCGGCTGAGTTGGTCTCATTCGGCATGCTGCTGAGGCGGTAGGTGTGCGAGAGCAACATGGTACGCATGATCTTTTTCAAATCGTAACCACCACGCACGAACTCATGGGCCAGCCAGTCCAGCAGTGGGCCGTTGGTCGGTGGATTGGATACACGGAAGTCGTCCACTGGGTCCACAATGCCCCTGCCGAGGAAGCTGGACCAAAGTCGATTGACCAATGCGCGTGCAAAGTGCGGGTTCTCGGGTGCAACCATCCAGTCGACTAGTGCGGCACGGGGGTCTTTGTCTTCCGCAAGTGTTTTGCTCTCCTCTGCGGGCGGCCTGGGCTCCAGACTGGCTTTGGTTACGGGGTGAGCGAGGGTTGCCTTGCCGGGTGAGAACCACCACTTCTCGGGCTCACCACTGATCGGGGCCGAGATCCCCTGCCCTTTCCTCTGCATGCGCGTGAAATAGGCCGCGAGCTGATAGTAGTCTGTCATGTCCCATCGCTCTGTCGGATGATGGTGACATTTGGCGCACTCAAGTCTGATGCCGAGGAAAATCTGTCCGATGAAAGCTGCTGCTGACTCGGGATCACGCTTGTCTCGCCACATAGCGACTGGGCCGTACTGGTGGGTGTTGCCTTGGGCAGTGAGCAACTCACGCACAAACTTGTCCCAAGGCTTGTTTTCTCGCAAACTCTGACGCAACCACTGGTCAAACAAAAACACGGGCTTCACTCCCACACGCGAGGGATTGGGGCGCAACAAATCCGCCCACTTCACCGCCCAGTGATCTGCCCATTCGGGGCGGTTGAGCAGAGCATCTACCCACCGCTCATACTTGTCGGGGCTCTTGTCGGCAAGAAAGGACCGTGCCTCTTCGACTGTGGGAAGCATGCCGATGAGATCCAACGAACTGCGGCGAATGAACTCGCTGTCCGTACACGGTTCCGAAGGCAGGAACCCAAGTTTCTGCAACCTAGCGTAGACCAACTTGTCGATCTCGTTCCGCACCGTCAATCCCGCATACTTTTCAGCTGGGAGCAGCTTCTCGGCAGGCACTGCTATCTTGGAAACGGCCACGTGACCCAAGTAGCGAGCCACAATCACAGCTTCACCAGACTCACTCGTGGTTGCGACTTTTCCATGCTCATCCACTGACGCAACAGCTCCTTCAGACGTGGAGTAGTCTGCGAGTGTCGTCACGTCTCGGGAGGTGCCGTCTACGTACTTGGCCACGACCTTCAGCACCGTTTGCGATCTTTTGGAATAGGTGCCTTCAGGCGGCTCCACTTGAATACCTGTGAGCGCTGGTTGGCCAGGCGTCTCGTAGGGCATTCCTTGGCGTATCCAGTCCGCAATTGTCTTTGCAAACTCCGACCCTGGCTCAAATCGCTGTCCTCCTTCATGGGCAACCCGTCCCGTGGCCTTCAGCAGCACGAGACTATCCTCCGGCAGTGCTGGGAAAACTCGTCTTCCACGCGAATCAGTCACCAACTCAGAGAAGTCCCCCTTTGGGTCAAATGCGAATACCGAGAGCTTGAAGCCCGCCTGCCCTGAAGCCTTGGCGTGACAGGCTCCAAGGTTGCAACCCGACTTACTGAGCACTGGAAGAATGTCTTTAGTGAACGAGATCGTCGGTTTCGTCTGCACTGGCAAAGCGGGCCATTCTGTCATCTTCTTGGCCGCATCCCAGCGCACCAGCGATCCATCATGCCGAGTCGCAAAATGAACCTCGCCGGACCTAACAGCCGACTGAACGACACCTCCCGCCGAAGTCAGCTTGGTTTCCTTTCCCGCTTTTTCGTAAATGCGGAAGCCTTCACGATTCTTCATCTCCGTGACGAGCCTAGCGCTTCCATCTTCAAACCAGTAGTTCAGTGCACCGCCATCCGCAGACCACACAAGCGCCATCGGCACGCTAGAGGCATCACCCACCTGCATCAGCATCTCGCGCCCGGCAATGTCCCAGATCTTGATCTCTCTGTCCGCAGCCCCAGAGGCCAAGGTTTTGCCATCCGCTGTGAAAGCTAAGGCCTGAAGATGACCCGTGTGGCCTTCAAGCCGCACCTTCTCCGTTAGGGTCGCCGTATCCCAAACTTTGACATGGGTATCCGCGCCACCCGTGGCCAATTGCTTGCCATCAGCACTAGCAGCCAACACAAGGATCGAGTCATTGTGGGCTTCCACTGTCTTTTCAGGCTTGGGCTGACCCAACTTCCAACGATGTAGCCTGCCGCCTCGTCCCGCAGCCCCATCCGCGACAATGAAACTAGACGCACCATCAAAAAACAGCCCCGTCACGCGGCCTTCGAGGACTTCAGACAGTCGATGAACTTGTTTTCCGTCTGACACATTCCACACGATCACGGTACGAAAACCTCCGGCGGCCAACAGCTTGCCATCTGCACTCCATGCAAGTGACTGCACGAGGTCCCGATGTCCTTCCAGGGTCTTCACCACCACCTCAGGCTTAGCCGTCTCACGGACCAGCACGCGATTTCCCACTCCAGTCGCTAGCCACTTACCATCTGCACTGGATGCAAGCGCGTGTGAAGGTGCAACTCCTGGCGGAAGCGTCCCGAGTTTGTCTTCCGTCGACATTTCGCCAAAACGCTTCATGGCCTCAGAGTCCCATTGGGCACCAGCATCGACCCACGCTTTCAGCACCGCCATCTGCTTCTCTGGCAGTTGCTTTTTGGGTGGCATGTGAGCGTCTCCCTCGGCTGAGAGGGAAGTGATGAGCTTGCTGTTATCTGCCTTGCCACGTGTGAGCACAGAACCGCTCTCCCCGCCCTTCAACATCTCCGCCTCACTTTCCAACGAAAGGCCACCTTTTGCTTTCTCATGGTTGTGGCAGCCCACACAATGCGTCTTCAACAATCCCATAGCGTCCGCAGGACGCACGCGAGCCCCCTCCACCGCAAAGAGTGGTTGGGTCAATGTGGCAATGAGCAGAAGTGGACGGAAAAAGGTCTGCATGACAGGTCAAAACCTACGCTCCCGGATCATGCAGTCGTTCATTCCACTACATCGCGCTGGCAATATCATCTCAAACACTCGGCGCGGATGTTGCTACCATGCTTGAACTATCTACAATCTCGCTCGTCGTCCTTCATGAATGCCCTCCTTTCTGCACTTTTCGTGCTGAGCCCTCTCACCATCCTACTGGCAAATACGCCCAACGTCGAAGCTCAGGCGCAAGCCCTACCTCCGCTTCCTAAGGCACCTGAACCCATCGAGCAGATCCTACGGCTCCAAATATTCTTGGACACCAAGGTCTTCTGCCCAGGAAAGGTCGATGGCCGCCCTGGCGACTTCACCACCAAAGCGCTCCAGCGCTATCAAGCGTCCCAAGGCCTTGCGGTCACCGAAGTTGAGTCTCACACACTCGATCTCTCCTCCGTGGGCGGGCTTTACACCACCTACACGATCAAGCCCGAAGATCAGAAGTTCGTTGGTGCTCTGCCCAGCAAACCATCTGAGCAGAGCAAGAAAAAGTATCTGCCCTACGACTCTCTGCTGGAGTTCCTCACTGAACGCTTCCACACCTCACCTGAACTCATTGAATGGCTAAACCAACCCAACAAAATGAGCGCTCTCAAGCCCGGAGACACCGTCAAAGTGCCCAACGTCGAGCCATTCAAGATCGAGGAGCTCACACCCATACCTGCAATGCCTGAGAACCCGGCATTTCTTACCCGGACCATCAAGATCAACACGAATGAAAAGCTACTCGCAGTAATGGAAGGTGAGAAAATGCTGCTCAGCCTGCCCATCACTCCCGGTAGCGGCTACCTCGCCACACCTCCGGGCACATGGAAGATCGTCGGCATCACTCAGATGCCAACGTTTCGTTGGGATGCCAGCGTGCTCAACTACGGTGTACGCAGCAACAACGCATACGAGTTACCCATTGGACCTAACAACCCAGTGGGCGTCATGTGGATTGGACTCAGCAAACCAGGAATCGGTATCCATGGCACCAACCAGGGCCAAACCATAGGCCGCAGTTCCAGCCACGGTTGCATGAGAACGGCCAACTGGGATGTCGTCCGCCTCGTCAAGCATGTCACCAAAGGGATGACTGTCATTATCGAAGGCCCTAAAGCAACTCCACGGCCTGTAGCCAAGCCCTCTACAGCCAAGCCTCCGGCCACACCTCCACCCGTAGCAGAGAAACCGAAAAAATGGTTCCAGTTCTGGAAGAAGGACTGATCCAACAGCAATCGTCTGCACAATCGGATCACGGGCCGACGTTGGTGGCAGCATGACCCGCACCATCTGCCTGCTCATCGCACTTTTTTCTCTGCCACTCAGCCTATACGCCGAAGCACCTCTTCGTGTAGGCATCATCGGTCTTGATACCGGCCACGTCGTGGCATTTACCACCGTGCTGAACGTCAAGAAGCCACCACAGACTGCCGGAGCTACCGTGGTAGCAGCATATCCGAAAGGAAGTCCCGACATCGAAAGCAGCGTCTCTCGCGTTCCTGACTACACGGAGAAAGTGAAAGCCATGGGAGTAGAGATAGTCGACTCCATTGAGCAACTGCTCACCAAAGTCGATGCCGTCCTTCTCGAAACCAACGATGGACGTCCGCACCTCGATCAACTCCGCCCATGCCTTGCTGCCAAGAAGCCAGTCTTTATCGACAAGCCGGTCGCTGGCACTCTGTCTGACGCCATCAAAATCTATGATGAAGCAGCAAAAGCAGGCGTTCCCGTTTTCTCGTCGTCGTCTCTCCGCTTCGGCAAAGCCACCCAAGAAGTGCGTGCAGGAAAAGTAGGTTTGGTGAAAACCGGTAGCACCTTCAGCCCAGCTTCATTGGAAAAGACACATCCAGACCTCTTCTGGTATGGCATCCACGGGGTGGAGAGCCTGTTCACCATCATGGGCACCGGCTGTCAGAGCGTCAAACGCGGCATCAGCCCAGAAGGAACCATCCAAGTCACAGGAACCTGGGGCGGAGGACGCATTGGCACTTACACCGAGAAAAAAGGCTACGGTGGCCTCGCGATCGGCGAGAAGGGCGAGGCGGAAGCCGGCAAGTTCGACGGCTACGAGCCACTCCTCTATGAAATCATCCCCTTCTTCCGAACCGGCAAATCACCCGTCACACCGGCAGAGACCCTCGAGATCTATGCCTTCATGGAAGCAGCCGACGAAAGCAAACGCCAAGGCGGTGCCGAAGTCACCCTCGACTCGGTGATGCAGAAAGCGCGTGGCAAGTGAATCAGACGTGGCCGACAACAAGCAATCGTAAATCAGTTACCGTTGATTCGATTGGTCGTCGAATAGGTTGGAAGTTTGACCTATTTTGCCGACTTCCCTCAATCAATACACCAAGCTACGGAACCCCTTAACTCGGTGGAAGGTAATCAAATTGCCGTTGTGTGCAGAATGCGCCTTTTCATCACCACTGCGACTTACGATGCAAAGATCTTCGCCGTCGATGCACATGGACGCATAGTGGCGCGATTCCCTCGGTGTGTCGCCTTTTGCCACGAGACCGGCGAAACACCAGTCGATCATATTCTTGGAGAAATGAAGCACGAGACGCTGCCTTTCATTGTCTGGTAAGCCCCAGCGAGACTTCGGCATGCGGTCTGGACGAATCGTGGAATCTGTGGACTGCGAGCTGAGAAGCCAGTATCGCTTAGTCGCCTCATCCCACAGCACGTGGAAGCGCATCTGGCCACCTGGACACGGGGCGTAGAGCATTGGCGTGCCAGCGGGTGATCTAACCAGCGAAGTGGTCATGCTTCCATCATCGTTCTCTTTCACTTGGGCGATGGCGGCATAGTTGGTCATGCCAGTATTGGCCCGCATCCAGAGATGGAATGTTTTGCCAGCAGCATCAAACCAGACGTGATCTGGGTCAGTGAACTGAACCACATTTGTTTCACACCAGCCGAGCGGCGCGATTCCGCGTCCTCTCGGTGGAGCTAAGAAGGTCACATTCTTTCGGTCCATCGGATGAAACGGGAGTCCAAAGGCGTTCGGTAGCCGCGACTCTGCAACGTCCTCGAATACCAACTCGCTTGCAAAGGTCCAGCTCTCCCGCTTTGTGAGATTGCTGTCCGCCTTGGCCCGCATGAGCACCGGCGCTAGATCCGCCACCTGCCAACCCTGAATGCCGCGCCTCGGTGCGTGTTTTTCCATCACGAGATACACATTCCCTTTCGCAAAGTGCACATTGCACGCGCTTTGATGCCAGATGCCGTTATCATTCAAGAACGAACGCTCGCTCCACGTCACTCCGTCATCATCAGAGCGGATCACCGCTACCTGCTTGTCACGGCCAACAACATAGAGCGACTTCCCCGCCACAAACGGCCTCGCGAAACTCAGATCGAAGTTCGGACGACGTGTCCACGATTTACCGCCGTCGTCACTCGTGAGGATTCGTGATTCATGGAACGGCTTGTTCTCAGACGGCGCTGGCTTTCCTGCCGAGGAAACCTCATGTGTCACCACCAGCCGCCCCGAACGAAGGCGGCAGATCCCCGGTGTGTAGCCAAAGATTCTCGCCGGGTCCGGAGATTCCCAGATCGTGATGTGATCCTGAGCCAACGGGCGGATCTGCCCCAGAGCTGCGGGAGCCGCGAAAAGTAAACAAGTGATCTCGATAGCGAATCGAACTGGTTTGGGAATCGTCATAGACGTGCAATATCTTGGGCCTTCTGACTTCGATTTCCAACCAAAGCTACGGCCTAGTCGGCAGCGACTTGAGCCAGGCGAGGTTGAAGACGTAGTGGTTGCGGCTGCTGATGAGCTGGATGCATCCATCACGAGTCTGGATGGCGGCGAGGTAGCCGTTGTGCTCGGCGCGGTTATCGCTGAGCGGGAACATGTTGCGGTCGATGCCATTCACCGTACGCTGCGGGCCGCCGGGCGTGATCAGACGCTTGTGAGGCCATGTTTTGCCATCGTCGAACGACACTGCGGCGAAGAGACCCGCGCCATTGAACTCGCCGTTTTTACTTTGGAAGGTCATACCCTTCGGATTTCGCGCATTCGCGGAAAGGTCAGTAAATGAACAAAAGAGCAGCGAACCTTCACGCAGACGGATGAGCGCCTGCCGCTGCACGCTGCTGATGGCGGGAAACTCGGTCGCTTCATGCGTCCAGATCTTCCCACCATCGCTAGAGAAGCTCGCGGGCGTTTTGAAGTTAAAGGCTTTCTGTTCCGATTCGCTGTTGAGACGGCCAAAGCTCATCAAACGGCCGTCGTTCAACTCGACGATGGGTGCATGAATGCCTGCATGACGTGCAGCGCTGCCATTTCGATGCGCGAGCTTCTTGTCAGTGATGGTTTCCGAGGTCCAGGTCTTGCCGCCATCGGTGCTTTTGGTAAGGCTGGTGGTGGTCACGTCCTGCGTCATCAAAATGGTGCCATCCCGAGTGCGGAGAAGCTGATTGCCAATCTCGCTCCAGGGCTGGATGATCTGTGGCTTGCTCCACGTGACGCCGTTGTCGGTGCTGTGACGAACAAGGTTCTCACGCAGGCCGCGCACGAGGTGGAAGAGTGTCTTGTCACCATCCCACCAGAGTTTAGGGGCGTGATCATTCACGTCAGCGCCATCCCAAAACAGCGAGGCACTCTCCCACTCGGTCGCGCCTAGTCGCAAGCGGCTCACGAGGTTGTTCAGCTCAGTGCCGGCCTCATCGACGCAGGAATACCACACCGCGAGCAAGTCACCATTTGGGCATTCGGCGATGGCGGGGCTGTGATTGTGACCGGAGAACGTCGGACCAAACGAGTTCGGCTCCACTTTGACGAAGGGCTTAGGTCCCTCAAAGAACGGCATGTCCGGTGACGATGGTTGGAGCTTGGGCAAGGATTGTGAAACATTCTGCGCGTGAAGTGGAGGCGTGGGCAGAGGAAGCTTTTCACCCTTCGGCCAGTCGCCGAGCACCACGCGGAAGCCGATGCGCTCATTCACCGCCTCCGGTACCCACGACATTCGATTCGCCGAGCGCAGTAACCGTGTCTGCATCGAGTGACTGCCGCCGCGAATCACGCGCAGATCGCCATCGACACGCCCGAGCGGATCTCGCGGCTCTGCGGCCTCATAAGGTCCATACCAATCGGCGCACCACTCGGCGACGTTGCCGTGCATGTCGAAAAGCCCCCACGCATTTGCCGGAGTGCGTCCGACTTTGAGCGAAAGCTTCGTGCCCTTCGGCTTATATTCCGGCGGCATCGTTTCAGCCGGGAAAAAGCGATCTCGCACACCGACATCGCTCGGCCACGAGTGAAAACCAGCCGGAAGCGCCTCACCCGTGTGAAACAACGTCGTGGTGCCCGCCCGGCACGCAAACTCCCACTCCGCCTCCGTCGGCAGGCGATACGTTTTGCCCTCCTTCTTCGACAACCACTCGCAAAACGCCACTGCGTCGTTCCAGCTCACCTCCGTGACCGCATCTTCGTCGTGTTGGCCGCGATGTTTTGGATCAAACTGCCGATACTGACCCACCGTAACCTCCGTGGCGCTGATCTGAAACGCCTGTGCAATGGTCACGCGATGCGCGGGCTTCTCATCCCAGTCCGCATCATCAAACTTCTCCGCGTGCTTCTTTACATTGTAATCCGCCGCCGGTCCGTCTTGGCCCATCATGAAGCTACCCGGCGAAATCGGCACCAGTTTCATGCCGATGGAGTTGGTGATGGGCTCTGCTGCAAGCAGCGGGCTGAGGGCGAGGAGGAAAACGAAAGCACGCATGAGTGAGCGTGAACGCTCACTTCCGCTGCCACTTGTCGTCTTTCTCCAGCACAGAGCGGGCGGTTTCGCCATTGAGCCAGGCTTTGGCCTCGGCGTCGCCTTTGAGGAAGGTGTCCCAAAAGGCGGTGCTGAGGGCGAGGATGGCGCGGTGATGATTGGGGTTGCGCGTTCCACGCTCACCGGGCAGAGCGCGGTCACCAAAGGCGCTGTGCTCGGCATCTTTGAGCACGAGTTCATATTTGTCGCCAGGTGGAAGAGCGGGATACACGCCGAGACGTGAATCAAGATCGCCTCCGATGGTCATGCTGCCGATACGGGCGACATCCTTCGTGCCGGTCATGAGCAGCCAGGGCAGCTTCTCACACTACCAAAGGCACGCTCCACGCTGCCTGCGGCAGGCACGCTGGGGCTCATCATGATGGCGGCCTTGATGCGTGGATCGGTAAAGCGCGCTCCACCCACAGCAAGGCTCTGTCCGCTAACGGCTTGCGTGGTTACCGCACCAAATGAATGCCCGGACATGCCCAGGCGAGTCATATCCAACTGACCGTGCAAAGCATGACCTTCTAAGGCATTCCAGCTTGTGAGTTGATCCAGAACTGCGGGGATGTCGGCCACGCGCAGTAGAAAGTTTGGCAAGCTCGCGGCTTGTTTCATCGCTGAAGGGATCTGTGCTAGCCCCTTGCCTTGCCACACGGATTCATCGCTGCCGGGATGCTGCACAAACACCACTGCATAGCCACGCGCTGACCAATACTTCCCGAGATAGGGGTTGTTCTGACATGAGCCGCCGAGACCGTGGCTGAAAAGCACGACGGGCGCGGGTTTGACCGCGACAGGGAGATAGACCCGAATCGGAAGGACGCGATCGCGTTTGGAATCCGTCACTGCCAAATCAAGCGGCTCTGGTGTCGCTGGCACGGAGAGTTTCAGCGGATCGTAGGCGAATAGCGATGTGGTGAGGAGGGTGGCAACGAGCAACAACTTCATGATCTGGGATACCGATGAAACTCCTCAAACCTGAATGAGTCGCTTCATTTCGAGGCCGGAGCTGCGGCCAAATACTCGCTCGGGGTCATGAACGAGACGTTCTTTGACTTCAGGAAGTCGATGATGCGCTTAAAGCCAGTCCAGCGCTCGTCGTTCCACTGCTCGGGGTGACCCTGAAGCACGAGCACGTCCTTCTGCGCGGCGTGCTTCTCGTAGAAGGCGATGAACTTGTCGGCATCCGGCACAAAGGTCGGGTTCTCAAGTGCCATCACACGAGGAATGCTGAGCCGCGTGAAGAACTTTGGCTTGGCGGGCCCGTAGAGCCAGATTTTGATCTCGGGGACGCCTTCCATCGCCTCGTCAGTGGCATCGGTGGTGCCGCTCCAGTGCGGGCCAAAGGCAGGGAGCGTGAAGCCAAGCTTCTCTTTGGCCAAGGCTTCTCCCTTTGCGAGAATGGCGCGTTGTTCCGATGCAGTTCCGCTCTCAAACTCCCCGGTGTCTTTTGGTCCACGCATCTTGTAACCGTGCATCCAGAGTTCGATCTGCCCGGCGGCTTGCACATCCTTCAGCCATTGAAAATAGAGTGCGTTATCCTTTTCCAACGACTCGGTGATGACGCCGAAGGATGCCTTGATTCGTTTCTCAACGAGATAGTCGTGCGTCTTCTGCCAGCGATCCGACACGGGTTTGGTGCCAACACGACGTGCGATTACATCGTCGAGCTTTAGCAGAATGATCTGCTGAGCGTGGGCGGATATCGTGAACAGCAAACTGAAGATCATTACAAAGCGATTCATTGGGTCACTCGACGGTTATCAGACCAGTTTGTCAATCTCAGGCGCAAGATCATCGCAACGGCAGCGTCTTCACTGCTATGAACCTGCGTTGGTATGTCACTTTGGCCCTCGCTGCGGGTGGCGTCCACGCGGACGAGGTCATGCTGCGGAACGCCGTGAGCAAAGGTCTCTCCTATCTTGCCAAAGAAGGCGAAGTGTGGATGGAAGAGCGTGAGTGCATCAGTTGTCACCATCTGCCCGAGCTGATCTGGAGTCATCGGGAAGCAAGGGCGCGTGGATTTTCACTGAATGAAACAAAGTTCAACGAGTGGCTGGCCTGGGCCAACGAGCGGGCCAACCAAAAGCAGCACGGACTGGAGCAAGCTTCCATGATGTTGCTAGCAATGCCGGATAAGGCCGCACCCGATCATATCGAACGCATTTTGAGCGAACAGAAGAATGATGGATCATGGAAGCCAGGCGGACAGTACCTCAGCATGCAAAAGCGTGGAGAGGCCGATGCCAATGCGAATGCGATTCGGCTCCACCTGCTGGCCCTTGGCGCTGCTAGAACTTCGAGCTCTGATGTTGATGTTGTCACTAGCAAAGCGAAGAAGCAGCTAACTCAAGCAAGCACACCCACGGCGACTGAATCTCAGGTGTTTCGGCTACAGTTTGCGCGCCTAGCAGGTGACAAGAAGGATGATGTTGCCTTAACCACTGCGTTAATCCGACAACAACGAGGCGATGGTGGCTGGAGTTCGGTGATTGGCGAGAACATGAGTGATGCACTGGCGACCGGGCAGGTCATCTGGGCACTCCACACCAGCCAAGATGCCAAAGTCAGGAATGCGGTTACAAAGGCGGTTGCTTGGTTGCTCCGCACTCAGAGACCCGATGGCTCCTGGGAGATGGATTACGCACACATCAGCAAGATCGACCGTAGCGCGCCAGAGAAGTCCAAATCAATCAAGGAGGTTAATGATATCTACGTCTACTGGGGAACTGGATGGGCCACCATCGGCCTGCTTCAGGGATTGCCACTGGCACAGCCGATGACCGATTGAGGCTCCAAAGTGCAGATGCGTTGTTTTGCCTCGTCCAGAGTAGAAGCCTTCCCCATCTCCTCAAGCCAGTGCGCCGCAATCAGTGCGGAGCGTTGTAGGCCGAGTTGGCAGTGAAGATACACTCGATTCCCGGCGGCACGCTCAGCGCGGATGATGTGCAGAGCTTGCTGAATGTGCTCTTGCTTGAGCGGAACGAGGTCAAGTAGGGGAAGATTGTGATAGCGGGCACGCTCGCGAAACGCAACGGGTGCGTTGGACTCGGCTGTTAGGTCGAGCACAGCGAGATTGCCACCGCGGGTGAGTTGTTCTGCCTCTGTGGGAGTGACTTTGCGGCCAAAGAGGAGTCCATCTGCCACTTCATGCCAACCAGGCACACGCTTGAGCCAATGCCTCTGATACCACTTTGTCACGAGGAGCACGGGCAGGAGGCACCACTCGGCACTGGGCGAGAGGGTTCCGTTTTCCTTCCCAAGCAATCGCGAACGCCCAGTGAAATAGGCCATAGCCATGATTCCGCAAGCCACGGCAGGCCAGACGAAGCCCCACCACATGAAACTGAGGCCTACAAACGTCAAAGCACCTGCTCCATAGCGCATGGCAAGTTTGGTTGAAGGATTGCGAGTGCCAGGCTGGCGGGGATCGGGGATCAAAGCAGCCACAGCCCAGCCCATGACGAATCCACCGGCAACATCCACCAGATGATGTTGCCACACGAGCAACGTGGACAATCCGATGAGAATGAACCATATCTTTACGGCTCTGCGGGTCCATCCGGTGAGATGTGCGCCATAGAAAACCCACACCAGTGATCGCAAGCTGATGTGCAACGAAGGAGCGAGGTTGTAGGGCTGGTCGTTAAAATACAGCGCCTTGAATAAAGGTGCAGTCCAACCGGATGGTTCGGGGCGCGGCAGCCCTAACTTGAGAGGAAACAGCCAGAAGAACAGTCCGCTCAGCACCGTGACAGTGATCAAGCGTTTAGTGAGGAGGTTCAGCTCAACGCGGCTGCTGCACAGAAAGAATGCGCCACAGAAGAAGAGATCCAGCGACCAATAGGGAACAACGAGCTCTTTGATAAACGGAATGTGCCGCTCCCACTCGAACATAAGTGTGGGCACGTCGTTACGTTGAGCTGCCAGCCAGTTGCAGGTGCTGTAGACCGCTACAAAGATTCCCCCAGCAAGCGCTAGCCTCCATGCGGCAGGCCAGAAAAGACCCGGTTCTCGCCTTCGGTCAATCATGCCGAAGGCTTGCGTGCGAGACTCACGGTGAAGATGCCAAAGTCATCTATCCACTGCTTTTCTTTCTTGAAACCCGCAGCCTCGACCAGGGCGTCCATCTCACCCTGAGGACGTCGGCGCATGATCCAATACTCGCCATCACGATTCGTCAGTGTGCGTGCGATCATCTCCACCTGCGGGTGCCATGGTTGGCCAGTGTAAATGATGCAACCTCCCGGAAGAACCGCCGAATGAATGCCCCGCAACGAGCGCTGGATGCGTACGTTGTCAGGGAAGAGCTCATAAAGGCCGGAAACGACAGCGATACTTGGTTTCGGTTCCACAGAAGAAAGAGAGGCTTCGTCAAAGGCATCACCACGCTTGTGTTCAATGCGATCCGTGAGGCCCATTTGCTCGGCAGACTTCCGTCCAGTCGCTAAGGCGCTCTCACTCCAGTCGCGGCACAGCACCTTGAGGTCCTTGCCCACGGTTTCGTCCGCCATCGCGTCTAGGAGGTACCGTCCAGCCCCGCCAGCGACATCCATAAGCTGCAAAGGCATATCCTTTGCCCTAACATCGCTCAACGCATATCGCAGTGCCTGATTCATGCAGGCACGCCGCTGCCGGATGCCGCGCCAGCCAATCGCATTGATGTAAAAGTAGTCGATGATTTTGCCCACGATGAGATTGCCGCGTGCTTTGTTCTCATAGACGTAGTCGAGCGACTCACCAGAATCGAAGCCTGTAGCGTGCCCAATACGGATACCCTGACTAAGCTTGCCCAGCGTACCCAGGCTTGCCCGCTGGATGATGAACGAGAGGCTTTTCAACGACGGGGCGGGCAAAGGTTTCTTCAGTAAACCAAACTCCGCGTTGGTGGCTGGCGAACTCAAATCTGCCTCCAATCGCGGAGGCGTGAAGCTCGCAAAGCATCGCTCGGAGAAGCGTTTAATGGCGGAGCAAACTTCATCGCGACAGAGGTCGTGGAAAATGGCATGGCGCGCACCTTTGAGCGAGAGATGAACCTTCTGATCGCCGCCGTAGTTCTGATACAGAGCATCAATGGCACCACGCTTCACCACCTTGTCAGCACCAGCAGAGAAAAGTAGCAGCGGGCGATCCATCACTTCTGCATCACTGACAACACGCTTCCCGGTGTCGAAGAGTTCGACGAGAATCTTGGCCGAGATGTCTTTGGAGATCAAAGAATCAGCATCGTAGGCTGCTGCTGCGGCGTGATCGCGAGTCAACCAGGAGCCGCGCACATAGCTCTTGATGGTCGCATCGGACTTGAGCTTTTGCAGAGCGCGAATCGAGGTAAGCGCTCCCGGCACGATGAGATTTACATCCAGTGCAGGTGTAGCGAGTACCAGTCCCGCAATGCGCGGCGCGAAATCATGCACCCAAGTGGCGGCGATCACTGCGCCCACACTGTGAGCCACCACGACGGTGGACTCGGGGATCAGGCCGTGCGCTCTCTGCAAGTGACGGAAGAAGGTGTCGAGGTCACGGACATACTCCATGAAGCCTAAAGCATGCCCCCGCCGTCCAGATGATTGCCCATGCCCACGGGCCTCCCATGCGTAGATAGCTGTGTCCGGCATGGCGAGCGATGGAACCACACTGTCCCAGCGGTCAGCGTGTTCGTGTCCGCGATGCAGCAACACGAGGGCGCGTTTGGCACCGGAGACGTTCCATGTTTTGTAGTGAAGTGACAGACCGTCGTCTGTCGTAAATTGGAGGCGTTCAGAGTTCATGATTGAGATGAGGTTTGGCGCAAACCAGTCGCCAAGTGGGCGATCCGCCGCCAACTGGTAATCACAATGCCTGCATTGATGAAAACGATGGTCCAAAGCACCAGCGGGCAGCTCCGATTCATCAAACCACAGGCTAACATGCCGAGGCAGCCAATCGTCACCGCCGCCATGCGATGAGGCTTGGCCATGGGGCCGCAGAAGTCGTGCTTGTGCAGCAGGGAAGCGCCCATGGCGCGAATGTAGGCTGTGAAAACCGCGCCACAGGCCGCAGCCCAGCCGAGCGCGATGGTCAAAGGGGTGCCTCCTGCATACCCAAACGGCACCAGGATGAATGCATCCGCCAGCCGGTCCGGGATTTCATTGAACATCTCACCTGTGGGAGATTTGAGCCCGCCTTCCACCGCCAGCAGGCCGTCCATGAGATTGCAGAACAGTCGCAACTGAACGCCAGTGGCCGCCAACAGCCAAAACCACGGCGAGTTGCCGGATTGCGATGCATACCAAGCTGAAGCACCCCCGACCGCTGCACACACGAGGCTCAACAGGGACACGGTATTGGGTTTCAGTCCCATGTTAAGCATCGCCCGTGAGAAGAAACGTGCCCATCCCGTGCCACGGGACTTGAGAGGACGGCGTAAAGTCGGATCAGAGTCAGCCATGGTCAATTAGGAGTGAAGAAGTAACGCAGAATGTGGAAATAAACCGGTGCGGAAAAGCAAAGCGAGTCAATGCGGTCCATTATGCCACCGTGACCTTCGATCAGCGTGCCCCAGTCCTTGATACCGCGGGCTCGCTTGATGGCTGACATCACCAGACCGCCGAAGAAGCCCATCACACAGAGAACCAGGGCCACCAGTGCGGCCTGCCACGGTGCAAACGGGGTTAGACGGAACATCGCAGCGCCAACGGCAGAAGCGGTCAAAACCCCGCCAACAAAACCCTCCACGGTCTTCTTTGGACTGAGCTTCGGGACAATTGGGCGCTTGCCACAGAGTTTGCCCCACACGTATTGGAACACGTCAGAACCCTGAGTAACGGCCACCAGAAACAGAACGAGCCCAGCCGGTCCCATGCGCAAAGGTTCGACGTTCAAGGTCATCAGCATCGGAATGTGGCTAATGAAATAAACACACACCATGAGCCCCCAATGCGTGCGGGCACTTCGCTCCAAGAAGTCTGTCACATCGCCACCAAGTGTTGCCAACATGGGAATGAGCACAAACGCATAAACAGGAACCATGACGCTAAACATCCCATACCACTCCGAATGAACGAGCCAGTATTGATAGGGTAGCACGATGAAAAACGAGGTGAACAGCACCATGTGATCCGCTGTGCGGGTGGGAGTGACCGTCAAATA
Source organism: Verrucomicrobiaceae bacterium (assembly GCA_016795485.1). Classification (GTDB taxonomy): domain Bacteria; phylum Verrucomicrobiota; class Verrucomicrobiia; order Verrucomicrobiales; family Verrucomicrobiaceae; genus JAEUHM01. The sequence continues at coordinate 134,819 of JAEUHM010000027.1, forward strand.
CTCCCGGAGTGCTAGAAACGAAATCAACGAGAAGATGATTGTAGCCCCGAGCTTACCAACCGATAGCGCCGTGAATAAAACGATGACCATCAGCCACCAACTGTTGGTGCGCGCAATGAGATTCTTTACAGTCGCATTTCCTTCTTCCGTCTTTGCGCGACGTTTCAGAATGAACCCGATAACACTAGAGACAATCAACACGCCGAAGACGGCGATGAGCACATGGTGAGTGACGGGAGAGGACCAGTTCATGGATGATTTCTTGGCGCAAGGTTCAAAACGGCCTCTTTGGCCCGGGCAAGAAAGTCTTGCTTCCGTTCGCCATCATCGAGCTTTATCGGTGGACCAAACACGACACTACTGATGAGAGGTACAGGCAAAAGATGACCTTTAGGTAGGATGCGGTTCAGATTCTGCAAATAGACAGGCACCAACTCAGCTTCAGGGACTTTTTCAGCGAGGTGATACAAGCCTGACTTGAAGGAACCGATACACCCGTCTTTGGAGCGAGTGCCTTCTGGGAAAAGAATTAACGAATGCCCCTCGCGCATGGCCCCAGCCATTTGCTCCACAGGATTGTCCTGCCGGGTAATGCCTTCCCGAGCAATCAAGAGCCCATTGAAGACGTTGATCACCGATCGCGTGAAGTTTGTGCGACCCCAGTAGTCACGTGCCGCAACTGGCCGTGTTCGGTCACGCGCTGAACGTGGCAATGCAGCCCAAAGAGTGGCAAAATCTAGATGGCTGCCGTGATTGGCAAAGTAGACCCGCAACGAACTGCTCGCAGCATCGCAATCCACCCACACAGGATTCACACCAGTGATTAGTCGGGTCATCAAAACAGCAGTTTCGCGGAGCATCGTCACAATACGTCATTATGATGGTTCAATCCCGGTCCAAGTGCGACGAGAAAATCGGACGAAGACTGACAATCGCCAAACGAACTGCCCAAGTGGCCGCTCCATGGGTAAAGGTCGTGCGATGGATGCGAACAGACATTGATAAACCTCATCTCTTCGTTAGCGCACACGGCAGCCGACCAATACCCAGTTCTGCTTTCATGGTTTGCGCCAGAGTGAAGTGGTCTTTGTTACCCCGGTGGCCGCGTCTATCAGGACAAGAATCGGCTCCGGAACTTTGTCTGGAAGGGGCGTTCGCTCGCCGATCAAGGCAATCACGTCACTACCAGGTAGAATCTGAGTCAGTCGGCCAATCGGTGTAGGAGAAGTCCATGAAGAAGCGCCTTCAATCGTCAACTGTGTTAGCACTTGAGGGGAGAAAAGTTCCGGCCCTTGCCGATGAAGCAAAAATAGGTTCCCACGAGCCTCCGCCTGAAGAATCGGTCCGCCCGGAGCCCTGCGAATGAAGTTCGCTTGCCGGTAATGAGCACCAGGGATTGCATTGGCGACACGAATGCGACTCCGTTCCGCCGAGATTTCTGCCTCCCCGCTCAAAAGCACTGTCGTGGTGTCCTTTTCATTCGCCGCGAAATCACGTGACAAAAATGAGCCGGGCTTGAACTCACGAGTTGCACTATCTTTTGGAGCAACAGCAAGCCACTGCTTTTCACCGACCAATCCGCCAGAGCACAAGCTCCCTTCGATTCTGCCATGCGCCTGCTCTTCAAGCCAACCTGCCCTTGGTGGAGGTGCACAGGCGGTGGCTTTGAGAGTTTCTGGCGAAAATGCAAACGCTCGTGTCCAATCAGGTGACACGGCCAGGAAGTGATCGGCAAAGTGAGGCTTGGCGGACGCAAGAAACAGCGCAAGCGCCGGATTGGCCCGGCTCAAATCGTCCTCCCGGCTAACTTTTTTGGTACGCATGTTTACCGCGAAGACGCTTAAAGCTTGAACCCAAACCACATCGCCATCCGAGCCGAGTATCTTCGTCATCGGCGTGAGTGCGTTCGCCTGTTGCTGCCGAATCAACGTAAACACTTCTTGCTTGGATGGGTCTGCAATTGAGATAGCAAGAAGATCAATACGGTAACGATCTTTGCCTGGAGCTCTGTGCAGACTAGGGAGGTAACTCTCTGTCGTGGTGATAAGTTGCAAAACATGAGAAGACGTTCTCGCCGCCAAACCGAGAGGGACTCCTGTTGATTCAATCGCAACGAGTTTCCACGCAGTCATGGCACCGCCAACCAGCAAGAGAAGCAGTGATGCCACAATGCCCTTCGAAGCAGACATGGCCCCCAAACTGCCGGACGTCGCCCCTTTGGCAGAAGTGTGACTCATCCGATGAAGAATGAGTCTCCAGGCATCAAGTTCTGAAGGTTTCTTTTCACCTGCGGCTCGGGTAACATCGAACTGGAAAAAGTGCCAGAGCATCTGCAGAAACTCAGCTTCATCCTTGTAAGTTTTTACGGCAGGATTGTCGCCATAATCTGAACGAGAGAACACGCCGTCTCGCCAGCAGATGTTGGTGCCGCCTTCTTTGTGGCTGCTCCCGAAAGTTCCGCCAAGCTTCATCCGTGCGATGATCTCCTGCTGCACCGCGGCCACAGAGCTGAGATTGTCGTCTGCAGTGAGCACTCGACGGCAAAGTTCTTGGTATTGCTGAGCCAGGTTGTTCTTGGGCGATGATCCTGGAACGGAGGTAAAATCACGAGTCCACAACTGAAACCAACCATCGGAGCTTTTGCGGAAATATTCTTCGTGAGCCAGTTGTCCGGGGGGCCAATTGGCAGACACTCGCAGGACGTATCGGTTGCTAGACTTCAAGGCGGCGACGAACCTGAGATGGAAATCGTAGCGAACCCCGTTGACGGAAGCCACGGCGGACAGGCAGAGCTGTTCATCACTCATAGCAGCCGCGAACAGAACCATAATGTCGCGTTCCAGAGCATTTTTCAGTTCCATGGGGGTGCGTTGATCTTCAATGTGGATCTCCCTAGTCCAGCCGTGGTCAGATTCGTGGGTAATGACGTTCATCTGGTGCACAATTTCAAAGCCAGCGGCAAACTCTAGCCAGTCGCTTGGTCCAGAATCGCCCTTGTTAGCAGACCATTCTCAATCTTCGCATTCCAGCCACCGTTGGGTTGCCTTACAGCGATTAGCGAATACCATTTTGATGTTTCGCCCGCATTCCGAGTCGCGGATAGCTCAACAAAACACGCGTTTGGTGTCTCAACACCAGCCCCCCAGCGAGAAGGCTCCCGACACATTAGCTCGAAAGCGAGATTCACCACTGGAACGCCGGGACATTGATGCGGTTCAAAACCCCAATGCAGCCGTGCCCCCGGATGAACAGACACCCACGTAAGCAGCATCCCATGTCGTCTACGCTCTTTGACCGCGCCCAAGACGAGGACCAGGGCGACAACTCCGATGATGGCTAGGATTTGTTCCATGAACTTCACAAACAATGATCCATCCTTTAGTTCTCGATCAAGTAAGACTAAAACTTTGGCAGACCTTTCAAGGCTTCATTCACCAGTCGACTGGCTTCCGCCTCGATCCCCGATTGATCCGTCTGAGTAGTAACTGGAGACGCCGAAGCCGGCGCACTTGCCCAGTCTAGGCCCTGGGTGAAGATCTTTGTATTGCTTCCCTTGCCAGAGGGCTGGATCATGATGGTCAGTTCAGCGCCATTCAGCTTACGGCGTATGATGGCATTGGCACTGCCCATTAGACTCCCTGGCGCATCCTGCCAACCAGCACTTTTAAGCTTAGCGGCAAAATCTTTTGAAACAGCACTGACAGATGATGCAGAGCGGAAGGTGATGTGCTGAACAGCCTGCTTGTATTCGACATCCTGCGCTCCAGTGGGGAGTGGCAGCTTCGATACAGGCAGCTTGGGAGCCCTCTGAGTCGCTGCTTCTGTGAGTTCCTTCTCGGCAGCTAACGCGGGCTTTGGCTCACTCACTGGAGCAAATGCGCCTTTAGGCAGGGGAGCCAAGAACGTAAGTTCAACGTCCCAAGTCTGGCCAAAGAAGTCACCTTCGCCATTGGTGGTAAGCACTCCAGAGACGTTAGCTTCAGTAACTTTCATGTCCTTGATACTGATGCGTCCCACTGAAGAAAACGGAGACTTTTGGTGCGAGCTATGAGCCACTTCATAACCAAACACATCGCCATTTTGATGGGCGCTGATCACGAGCGCACTTCCGAACTTTCTAAAACTGGCATCCCAATCAGGTTTCTTCGATCCGGTGGCGACTTTCTCTGTAAAGATGAGCTTAATCGCAGGCTTATCGCTAAACGGCTCGGCTGTCAGGACCATCAAGTGTTGGATGTTTCCATCCTTCCCATTGCCGAGAAACTTCCCGCTCACGGTTCCCTTTTCAGTGAGTGCGTGCGCCTGAGGAACAAACATCATTAGCGTGGCTGTAGCCACGAAGTTGAGAGACGTGAAGGTGCTTTTGAGTGACATTTTCATGATGAACTGAGTTTCGGTGAAGTGGAGTGACAGCCTCAGTCTCGATCATACTCAGCAAGATGGTATCGGACCAATGGAGTAGGCCAAAGGTCGGATACGCAGTAGCCAGGAATAGTGTAGGCTGAGGCATGAGATCGATCCTTCAGGCCAATCCTGGGCTCACAGTGGCCTTGGCACTTTGCATAGGACCACCGCTCATCTTGTCGGCAATTAGAATCGCACTTGGAAAGACAGCCGGGAATGGTCTGCGGTTTGTTGCCAGCCTCGTCATGCCCATTGCATTGATCTTTCTGGTTGGCCAACTCACCGTGGCGCAAAAGCCACGGGATCAAATAAGTCGGAGCGTGCCCAAGCTTGAGATGGCGCATGTTCTTGGTCCAACCAAGGCGCCTATATCGATCCGGGACGCAAAAGATGCCTACCCCGGGTATTCTGGATCAGGCGGTCCGATCACAAGCAGCGGTGACTGTCGATGGGCAAACCGCTTTGCTTGCTGAGTTCGCTTCTGAGGCTCACGTTCGCTCGGCTGCTGCGGCCTATCATCGAGCTTTCGGTTTGAACCAAACCTCGGGAGATGAAGTCAATGGCTGGCGAGCCAAACGAGAGCTCCAACAAGACTTTATCGAAATGCTCGCCACTGATCGAGACCTCATCGTGTGGAGCGGCCTGACCGCCGCGTCAGCGGCACAATGTCGGGCCGCTAGTAACCTTCCGACAGAAGTCGTTCCCGTTCGATTACCTCTTATCCCAGAGCTTGAACCTCTGAGTAAGTTCTTTGAACCCCTATCGATCAAGTTGACAGGTATGGTCCTACTTCTCGGTGTGTACGCAGCTTGGTTCATCAGGGGAGTCCGTTCAGCAGGATCGGTAAAACCTGCGCCTGGCGTTTCAGAAGTTAACTCGCAGGAACTCCTAACGCGGCTATGCGCAATCAACCATCTCGATGTTCCCTTTGCCGTTAAACACGGTTCCATCCCGAACGAACTCATCGTCGATTGGCGTCACGCTGACGCAAAGTGGGCGGACATTGCGCGCCTCCACAGCGCTAGACGAACGTTCCGCATCCGTCTCTTGCTGGATGAAGACGCGAGCGTTGTCCATGCAACCGATTACACCGCAGAGTGCGATTGGTCGACTGGGGTGCAGGGGGCTAACTTTTCTTGGCGGAGCCAGCGAGGCGTCATCTTTTATCAAAGGGACGCACATCGTGTGTTCGGCATTCAACTGAACGCGAATGGCAAGCCCAACCTGGATGTGTCCCACTCCTGGAAGTTCAACCTGGACGAAATGAAAGCACCGCTGATTGGAATCGTCACTGGGGCAGGTTGGGAATGGAGGGCATCCATTTTTTGACCCACAACATGCGACTTATATTCTACACCAATCTCCAGATGTCATTGCGCACTATGCACGATACGCTGCAACTCATGTCATTCCCACAAGCCTTCAATCGGTCCGCGTCTATTTGTGCGAGCAGACTATTCCTCGCCCTGCTCCTCGCTATGCTTGCGTCAACTAACGCTCAGGAACCCAATAAACTACTCGATCAGGGGAGTCGGCGCGCGGTTGCAGATTTCGCGGCAGATATGCAGGCCATTAAGGATTGGGTAACCCAGAATACCGTCAGTGCCGACGGAAGTGAAGTCAGCGAGCTATCAATCCGACGGGGTTTGATCGGACGATTGGAGTCGGTTCGCACTTCTGGGCTGCCATCAGACCTAGCGAAAGCTTACACCGCCTACACCAATGCGGAAAAGCAGCATGCTCAGGTTTACGCTGAGATGCCGAAGAGCGAGGCCGGAGCAGCTTGGCTGGAGACGATGCGGAAAGACGAGAAGCGCCGAAGTGCCTTTGATCAAGCGCTCGGCAAAAGAATGGAAGCACAGGACGCACTTATCGGATTGGCAGTGGATTATGAAATCAGCCGCCAAGTCGATATTTTCAATGCAGCTCAGATCTTTGATCGTTGGGTAGTGGTCCTGAGCTCCCACAAAGATTTTGCAAAAGCAAGGGCCTCTGCACTGACCATTTCTAAGTCATCCAAGATTCCTTTTTCCATGAATGGACTGATCTATGATAAACAAGGTTTGCGCCTGCCTGACAACCATGAAGACGAGGTTCTTGCGGGTACCTACATCCTACGGCGTCACAACACTTCTCAAGTAGGCAAAGAGGTTGTAGAGAATCACATCTCTATCGAAAACTCTGCCGAATACGGTTTTGAACCAGGCAACTTGATTGTCGTCGGCAAAATCGCTGAAAGTGCCGACGAGGCTCAACGCGAAGTAGCGAGATTCAAGCCATTCGCCCCAGACGCCTATGCCGCTAAAGCAGAGATCTACATGGGCTGCATGCACTGACTCTGAGACGACATGCACTCTACTTGTAGGCAACGAAGTTCATCAATTCATCATTGCTGCGTTCGCGCGTTGGAATGGCCAATGCATTGACCCGGTCAGGGACCAACTAATGTTCAGCGAAGAACCTTCAAGGTGCCGCGTTCCTCCTTCTGCTCCGTTTCATGAAACACTATCTGCTTTTCTTCATTTTCTCTGCCGCACTCCATGCCGCAGATTCGTACACAGAACACGTCGGAAAGGAGGGCAACGGCGCTTTTGAAGTCGGGCCGGAGTATCGGATCGATCCTGATTTGACCGACAAAGGCAACGCGAAGGGCCAAAAGTTTGAGTTCACGATGAAGCTGGCGGACAGCAAGGTTTTTGACGGTAAGGACAAGACGTTAGAGCCAGAGAAAAAGAAGGTGAACGCGGATCGCAAGATCACCGTGTATGTGCCTGCGTCTTACACAGACGGCACGAAGGCTCCACTGCTCGTCATTCACGATGGACCAGGCCAGTTGAAGCTCATCAGCAACGCGCTCGACAACTTGACCATCTCAAAGGACCCAAAGCGCAAGCTACCGGCTTTCGTTTGCATCGCCGTACAAAATGGCGGCAACGACGGCAAGAACAGCGAGCGCGGCCTGGAGTATGACACGATGTCCGACCGCCTCGCGCGATTCATTCACGACGAGGTGCTGCCCGCCGTGCTCGAGAATGCCGCGATCCGCGCCGCGTATCCGAAGTTCGCGCTTACGGAGAATCCGTGGGGCCGCGCAGTGATGGGTTGCAGCTCCGGTGGGGCCGCCGCGCTAACGATGGGCTGGTTTCGACCCGATTGGTTCCGCCGCATCATCGCTTACTCCGGAACCTTCGTAGACCAGCAGGACGATGACGCGCCCGACGAGGCGAAGTTTCCGCTCGGCGCGTGGGAATATCACTCCGGCATGAGATTGATCGAAACGAGCGAACGGAAGCCGTTGCGCATCTTCACCCACGTCTCCGAAAATGACAATCGTGCCAACGATCCCGAAGAAACCTATCACAACTGGGTCATGGCCGGCCTCCGCACGAACGTGGCGCTCGACAAGAAGGGCTACGACCACCGCTTTGTGTTCAGCAAAAAGAGCGCCCACTGCGACAAACGCGTCTTTGAGCACACGCTAGCGGACACGCTCGTGTGGCTTTGGCGGGGATGGGCAGGGTGAAGGTAGGTTCAGCTTCTAAACAGACTTCAACTTCGTCGGCACTATTCTCTGTCCCCGGACGCTGCTTTCCTTGCTTGGGTGATCTACGCGAGCACAAGTGCTCCGCCCTCACAGAGTTCTTTTTTGCCGAAGGTCTTTAGTTGGTGGCCCATAGCGTTGGAGATGGACATCCAGAGACGGTTGTGGGCTACTTTATCAAACTGAAGCGAACGGCCCATCTTGAATCCACAACCACCGCCCACGAGGACATACGGAATGTTGTCTAGCGTATGGCTGTTGCCTTTGCCGAGTTCATTGGTCCACACGAGCAGCGTATTGTCCAGCATGTTGCCTTCCCCTGAAGGCTCGGGGGTTTCACGCAAGCGTTTTGCAAGGTAGGCAAACTCTCCCGCGAACCACGTGTTGATCTTCATCAGCTTGTCATAGCTGTCTTTTTTGTCGTCTGGGTCGTGGGAGAGTGAGTGGTGGCCCTCTTCCACGCCAAGCCAGCGCATCTGAGCCATGCCAACAGAACGCATGTATTGCAGAGTGGCCACTCGAGCCATGTCGTTCGCCAGCGCGTTGACCAACAGGTCGATCTGGATGCGGCTGATCTGCGGTGTATTGTCATTTACGAGTTCAATGCTGGGATCAACCTTTGGCACCGGGTGCGCTAGCTTGCCTTGTTTGTCAGCATCGGCCAAATCCTGCTCCAGACTGCGAACAAGTGTCATGTGTTGGTCCAGCAATGCCTTATCCCTGGCACTCAGCATGGACGATACCTTTTTGAGATCGTTCCGCACATCATCCAAGATACTCACAAGGCTCTCTTTGTCCTTCATCTGGCCGTAAAGTTTCTTCAGCACCTGGTGAGGATCATCAATAGGTGCAATCGGTTGATTAGCACCAGCATAGCTCATGCGAGTCCAGGGATCAGCACGATCGGGAACGGCGACACCAAACTCAAGCGAACCAAATCGCGTTTTGGTTTCTGCTTTGGCCTGGAGGTAGTTCTTGATCTCCTGGTCAATCGAGATGTTGCTGGCCCATCCAGCAGGATTGCCTCCACCGCCCATGATATTGCCCTTGAGCAACTCATCACAAGTGAGCAAGCAACTCATACCACGCATGTGACTGTCGCCATCACCGCGCACTCGATTGGCGATGCCATTGAGCACGAGCGTTTGCTTTTTGAACGGCTCCAATGGCTTCAGGATAGGTCCGAACTCAAACTCGGAACCCGCTTTCTCAGGCCAAAAATCTTTGGGTAGAGTTCCATTGGGCGAGAACATGATGATCAATCGTTGACGCCGATGCGGAACAGGTGCGCCAGTGATGCTGGGAAGGCCAGAAAGGAAGGGCATGGCCGAGGCTGAGATGCCAAGGTCGCGGAGAAACTGACGGCGATTGAGGTGTTTCATAAGTGTTAGGTGCAGTTGAGGTTCATTCCTTCACTTGAGTCGATACGACAGCGATCTCGACGATGAGTTTTCGGATATTGCACTGGTTTGCAGCAAAGCTCTTCTGCAGTTCATCAAGCGTCTTGGGGCCATAAGCCGTGACAGATTGCTTCACAAGATGATTGAACAGATGTCGAATAAACGCCCGATGGCCACTTGGGTTGCTGGCAACATAGTTGGCGATGTCACGTGGCCCGGTGAGCTTAACTCGCTTCCCTTCGTCGTTCGAAAACTCACCCACTGGGTCTACCGGTTTGTTGTTGTCCTTCGTACGCCAACGGCCAACTGCATCGAAGTTCTCCAAACTGAAACCGAGTGGATTGATCATGCTGTGGCAGTGCATACAAGCGTCACTGCGGGTCAGTTCCGTGATTTTCTCCCGCATGGTGAGCTTGGGATTGAAATGGCTGTCCTCAAATACCACCGCCTTTACGGGTGGCTTGAGCGACATGCCCACAATATTGCGGGAAAGGAACACGCCGCGATGAATGGGTGACGACTGCTTGCTGTAGGCCATTGCTGCGAGCAAATAAGGGTGGGTGACGATACCGGAACGCTGTTTCGGATCAAAGGCCACTCGCTGGAACTCCTCGCCAGTCACGGGCTTTCCGTAGTACTTGCCTAAACGTTCGTTGAGGAGGAGGTAATCGGCTTGCAGAAGCTCGCGGTAGTCGGACTTGTCACTCCACACCACACCGTCGATAAAACGAAGCAACGACTCGCGAAGATCGGCGATCATCTCGTCATTGAAATCAGGAAAGACTTTGGGGTCCTTGGCAGTGGACTCAGCGCGTTCAAAGTCTAACCAGTGGTGAAAGAAACCACGTACTTTCTCCCTTGCTCGGTCGTCGGCTAGCATTCGAACAGCTTGTGCACGCACTTGGTCACGGGTGTGTAATGATTTTGCCGCAGCGGCATCCGTCAGTTCTTTGTCAGGAATGGAATCCCAAAGCGTGAGGGCCATTTTGGAGGCTACATCGTAGTCATCGGAGGTGTGAGTGCGTCCGTGCAGATCAGGATAGAGGAACAGCGGCGACTTTAGGACATGAAGCACCACCCGTTTGACAGCTAGTTCGGGCGTCTTGGCGTTCACAAAATGAGCATCTACCCAATCAGTGCGCTGCTCGGGGGTGAGGGGCCGTCTAAAGGCAGTCGCTGCAAACTCAGCAGCAAACTCTCGAATGGCGGCAGGCCGATCCAGCTTGGTAAATGGACCGGGAGTGCCGTCTCGTCGATTCCGAGCACGCTCCACATCCACTGGCTTGAGGCGCGTCAAGGCCTCAATGTTATCTATGACCCACTCAGCCGTAGAAATCGCTGCGTCTGTGACTGCTTGATCCCAATCTTTGGAAATCGTCGTTCCGCGCTCATATCCAGCACTCCGGTCATCTGCCGGAAAAGGAGTAGCCGCCACATAGCGTTCAGGTGACCGAACAGTGCTCAAAACCCGCTGAGGAATAAGCTCCAACGTGCCATAGGGAGGCTTCCACCAGAGTTCGATGGACGATGTCTTCTCTTTGAACTTGAAGTGTTCGAGAACCAGCCTGTAGGAGCGACCTCCCAACAAAAAAATGCTTTTGCGTTCCTCACGCACCTGCGGCCCGGCACTCACCCATGCATCGATCAATGCATTGGACTCGTCGGTGTCGTTAATCCAAAGGCGGGCACCGTTTTCAGTTTTGATGATGAACTCGTAAACGCCCGTGTCAGGAGCTAATACTGATCCGTCCCAGCGATTGTTGAACTGTTCGGCTTCCATGGAAGTCGGATCGGGACTTCCCTCTCCAAAATGTGCAGAGACGTGCGGTTCCACACGCTCCAGCACCTTATTTGTGGGCTTCTTCTTGATGCCTGTCTTGGCCACTTCCACGGGCTTCTCTCCCGGCTTGGGAATACCTACACCACGGTAGGTGACCCTGAGTCCAGGCTCGCTTTTCTCAGGCGGCCGTGGTTTAGGCGCTGGCTTATTGGGCTCAGGTGGTAGGGGCAACGGAAAGCGAGCGATAACGTCCATCACCGAGTTTCTGAACTGTGGCGTCGTCAGTCGACTGAGTTCAATCGCTGGCGGATTCAGGCGCTCCTGGGCTGCCGGAGAGTAGAACGCGTCGTAAATGTAAGCGGTGACGTCCTTTGCGTCCTGCCCCACACAGGTGCCCTCTTTATCTTCGGGCATGTTCTTCTCAATATACCTCGTCAGGGCTTGTATCGAGCGTTCGCCAACAAGCGGTTCGTCGTACTTGCCATCCACACCCTGCCCGTCATTGCCGTGACACTCAGCACACATCTCCATATAAATGCGCTTCCCAGGATGAGCTTTCTCTTGTGCGAATGCGTGAGGGATCGCCACTGCTGAAGCAAACAGTAACAGGCAATAAGCAACGACAGATGGGGTGGGGGGAACCATCGGTAAATCAATTGGGGGTCAAAATGGAATACGAGAAAAACCCAGCCCTGGTAGCCCTCTTTCAACAAGAAGCTCTCAACTTACCCGAAACACGCACTTTCTGGACTCCACGCCGATATTGACGAGCTAGCGAGGCCGTAGTGCAATAGTACTCATCATGCACCGCCGCACTTTTTCCGTTTCAGCTCTTGCCACACTTGCTGCTCCCTACATACGAGCCCAGAGCGGTAGTAAGGTCTATCGCACAGCACTTATTGGTTCAGGCTGGTGGGGCATGAATCTGCTCCGTGAAGGTCTGGATTCTAAGCGGATTAAGTGTATCGCACTCGCCGATCCCGATCAGCGTGCCCGTGAGTCTGCTGCAGATGACATAGACGGTCTGACGGGCGCAAAGCCTGCCGTTTACAATGACTACCGCGAGATGCTGGAGAAGGAAAAACCAGAGTTGGTCATTATCGCAACGCCCGATCACTGGCACGCACTGACGAGCATTGCCGCCATGAAAGCCGGAGCACATGTACTGGTGGAGAAGCCCACAGCCCACACCGTTGGCGAGTCTAAGGCCATGGTGCGTGTGGCCAGGGAAACGGGGCGCATCGTGCAAGTTGGACTACATCGCCGACTGGGTCCGCATCATGTGGCGGCACACAAGTTCCTCAAGGACGGAAACGTCGGAGAAATCGGCATGGTCCGCTGCTTTGTGCATGGTGGGAACACAAATAAACCCGAGACGCCGGGCAAAAATGTCGAGCCGCCCAAAGGACTGGACTGGGACTTGTGGCTCGGCCCTGCTCCATCGCGTCCGTTTACCTCAAGATTGCACCCAGGGGCCTGGCGAAACTGGCTGGACTTTGGCAACGGGCAATTGGGCGACTGGGGCGTCCACTGGCTCGACCAAGTGCTGATGTGGAGCGAGCAAAAGTACCCAAAGTCCGTTTACTCGTCTGGTGGGCGCGTCATCGCTGGACCTGTGATTTTGAACGACAAAGAACAAACTTCTGACGCCCCCGACTCACAAGTAGCAGTCTATGCCTTTGATGGGTTCAACGTCACTTGGGAGAACAGGAAGTTTGCCGATAACAATGCCGAAAAGCACAAAATCGGAGCCTACTTCTATGGCACCAAGGGCACCCTGCACATTGGCTGGCGAGATGGATGGACCTTTTATCCAGCCAACTCAAAAGACCAAATCGTCCACGAGGATTCCCAACTCCAAGAGCCCGACGGCCACAATTTGACCCTGCTTTGGAGCGACTTCATCACCGCGCTCGACAACAACAAGCAACCGACATGCGATATCGAGAGCGCGCACCGCTCATCGGTCCTTCCTATGCTCGGAATGATCTCCTATAAGCTCGGACGCAGCATTTCCTGGGATAGTGCGTCAGAAACGATCCCAAATGATGCAGACGCCTCGAAACTGCTGACACGGGCCTACCGCGGCCCTTGGGAATATCCAGTGTAATCTCGAATAGCAGCCACTTGAGATTCGTCAAAATGGGTGTATGCATTTTCCCATGAAAACGTTTCTGCGCGCCCCCCTCATCGCGCTGCTTCTACAGCCACTGGTTGCCTATTCTGCGCAACAATGCCTTGTGATTGGTGACAGCCTCACCAAAGAGTACGAAGTTGAGTTTCCCATCCTCTACCCTGACAATCGGGACGCCTGGGACTCACGCAACTGGATCGAAATCTTACACCAAGAGCGCAACTCGTGGTTCGACCTCGGAAGCTGGTCGTTCTACTACGACTACCGCATCGTTGGGCACAAATACAATTGGGCCTTCCCCGGTGCCACCACCACGGAGATTCGCGGAGAGTTGCGCAGTTCCTCCTGGCAGAACAAACTTTGGCAAAACGAGCTCAAGAATCAGATCAAAAACACGGTCGAACGCGTGGTGATCTTTGCCGGAGGCAATGACGTCGACAACTGGTATGGCGACGTCTACAACGGCAAGTCAGCCACCAACTACATCAAGACAACCCGGGACAACTTGATCAACATCGTTGACTTCGTACGTTCGGTGAAGCCATCCTTGCAGATCGTCTTGGTATCGGTGCCCCACGTTGGCTGCTGCCCGGATATCCAACGCCAGTATCCCACCAATGCCACCAAAACAGCACGAGTCACCGCAGCCATGGACTCGCTTAACAAGCAATTGAGCGACCTAGCCAAGTCTCGTGGAGTCGCTTTCGCGGATGGAGTCTATACGTTCACCAAAAGCCTCATCAGCACGCGTTTTTACATCGGTGGCACTGAGATTTATCGCACCGCAGACGACAATGCCCGCCCCCGCTACGCCTTCAGTGGAGATGGCTTTCACCCCAACACCCCGACTCAGGCTCGTGTTGCCCAAATAATCCTAGACACATTCAGGGCTCGCTGGCCCACCTCCAAAATCACCGCGCTCCCTGACAGCGAAGTGCTGCGGGACGTTCTAAAGCTTCAGTGACGAATCAGTAGTCGGTCTTATTGATTATCTCTGCCGAACCTTCCTCAGAGATGACTTTGGCGGGAATGCCCACCGCCACTGCGTTGTCAGGAATGCTTTTGGTGACGACTGCGTTAGCTCCCACCGCAACGTGGTTGCCAAGGGTGATACCACCAAAAATCTTGGCCCCCGGGCCAATGTAGACGTTGTCGCCTAGGGTTGGGCAACCTTGGTTTTCACCTCGTTGCTTCAGGCCCAAAGTCACGCCTTGGGAAATATTGCAGTTCCTGCCGATCTTCACCTTCCCATGAACCACAATGCCACCGAAGTGACCAATGTAAAAGCCTGGACCAATGTCTGTGCCGGGCGCTATCGAGATACCGAGCTTGTAGCGGTAATGACGCAGTACGAGCCATGCCAACGGATACAGCAAAGGACGCAAAGGATGCGTCCTGAGCCAAGAACTCGTACGAAACCAAAAACAAAACTTGTATCCTTCACCCAACACTAGCTCTCGCAACAGCTTGGACACAGACTTGTCACCTGTGACGCGATACAGGTCTGACCAGATGAGGTATTTGTATTCGGAGAAGGTCATTTCCGCGTGAGGGGAGGTGCGTAACCAGTGTGCAACAGTTCAGGCACAAAGTCACGCGCGCCGTTCTCTGCCGCATGAATGAGATTGACCATCTCACGGGCAGTGACCCAATGAATCTTTTGTGGTTGCCGCTCCAAGAACTCGCGAAACTTCTTCATCGGCTCGCCGAGCAGCATGTCGCTATTCCAAGGCGTAGCTCCGTGTGAATGGAGCTTGATGAATGCCCACTTCTCCATGCCTTGTACGCGTGGAGCGTGCTTCAACCAAAGCGCCCAGCGGTCAGGAGTCGGTGGGTTGGCTTTGGTAAGGTCGCTGTTCTCCAAACTCGGCAACAAGCCCCACTTTCTCTTGCTCCAGCGCATGACAGTGACGCCCTGAATGAGCAACAGGCGATCTCTCTCTCCAGTGGAGCCAACTTTCGCATCAGACCCCTCATGGAGAGGTTTTTCGGCTACGTAGTGGATGCTGTTGACCCGCTTGGGCTGTGTTAAGCTTGGGGCCGAAGGAAAAGTGAGATCTGCTATGCATCCCAGTTCCTTCAGGATCGCAATCTCGTCATCGACTCCACAGTGCTTGCCCTCGGGATGGCAGTTAGCCAATGCCCAATCGCCATGGACGAAGCAAAACTCTCCGTTAGGCCCAAGGAAGTCGTGATTTCGTAGCTGCTCGATCCCAAGGCGCATCTTGTCGCGAAAAGTCTCACTCGTGTCATCTTTGTGGTGCAGGTGAACTTCCGTTTCTGAGCCGGTCATTGCGCACAAATCACGCAGCATGGATACAACTTCTGCATCATACTGCTCAATCGGGAAGAAATGAGTGTGCCGCGGGTGCAGACCACCCTGATTCACCCAGGGCTTGATGCTCTCAGGATACTCTTTGAGCCACCGCTTCATTCTTTCCACTCCACCAGCGCGGTCCGTTTTGTGGAATGGTTCAAAGTGGTCTGCAATGGCAATGAAAACGTGCTCCACCGACTCTGGAGCATGTTTCTTTGAGCCCAATAACGGCAATAACCACCGAGAAGCACCCCTCATTTCCAAGCTCCTCCTTCTGCTCGATTCAGCCAATAGAAAAAGCCGCGCACAATGCACCACTGGAGGAACACAAATCCGGATGGAAGAGATACGGCTTTAACAAGACTTGGTTTCCATCGTCCAAGCATTGCCAAGCCAAAAAATGTACCCCACAGCACCCAGGCCACCAATGGCTGAAGTGCGAATGTTGCCACGATCATCAGTGCGAGCGCCACAGGCCCCGTGAGGCGTAAATACTTGTGACAGATCAGCTTCCACCAAAGTCGATGCCCCCAAGGAAGCATCCATTCTGGGTAACGCGCCATCATCTGAAAGTTGCCAGCTAAAGTCCGCACTTTTCTGTTTAGCTCTTTGGCACCATCCAACTGCTGGGGATCATACGCGAGAGCTTCAGGGTCGAACCGAACGCGATCTCCCCTCTTGGCGATCTCCATGGGCACCACCACATCGTCCAGGATGGTATCATCCGGCATTGGGACAAAAGACGTGCGGCGCACGGCGTAAACGGCCCCCGTGCAACCGACACTGCTGTCTAAGTCAGATTCAACACGGCGAATGAACTTTTCTAGCTTCCAGTAAGCGTCTACTCCCCTGCCCTGAGCCGTCCCTGCAGTCTCGATTTCGAGAGCGCCACTGACTGCACCGGTGGATGAATCAGAAAACCAGCGAGCTAGGTTACGAATAGTGGAATGTTCGAAACGCTGCCGTGCATCACACAAGACAACGATCTCGGAAGAAGCTGCCGCGACCCCCGCATTGACTCCTGCGGGCTTTCCCTTCGAGACGGGTTGCTCGATGACCTTTGCACCTCTTGCGCGCGCAAGGTTCGCCGTCTCATCGGTGCATCCATCACACACCAAAATGATCTCCTGGATCGGGTGTTCTGATGCTTGAAGATTGGCGATTCTAGACTCGATGCGGTTCGACTCATTCTTAGCCACCAGCACGACGGACACTGGGGTGTCGTTGGCTAACGGTGGCTTGACATTTGGGCGCGGAAGCAGCGCCAACAGAAGCGGATAGCCGGGATACGCCATGAATAGCACGAATGCCGCGATCAGCAGCACGATGATCCAGACTGTCGCCATAGAACTATTTTTCAGCCTTCCGAAGAACGTGGACACCGAGCAAGCCCAGCGATGCGAGAGCAGGAACACAGAGGAAGTGGAGGAAGACGATCAAAGTATTGGCTTCGTGCAACCCAGCGAACTCGTTGGAAGCCCATTTGATCACAAGCCAAAGAACCACACCGCAAAGGGCAAGAAGCAATGCCAACAGCGTAAAGAACAAATTGCCCTCGTGCATATTGATGAGCCGTCTAGTAATGGCTAGCGGCGGGTCATTGCTCCGGAGCATCAACATGCAGCCAAAAACATACAATTGCACTCCGACAAGAGCTCCCAACAGCAGCAGCAATTGACTGTGGACGTCAAAAATATTCATGGCGGCTAGCTTAAGCGGCCCAGTCGCTGCTCCGATTCCTTGTAGCAGCGTGAAGATGAGCAACATGAGCAATCCAAGCCGTTCTGGGAGAGATGGACGCTCTGATAAGATGAAGAGAAGGTGTCGCATACCGTCTCTCCAGGTTCGGAGATGGGGAGCTCGCTCCAACGGGGATGGCTTGAGCCCACTCGGGATCTCGACCGTGCGTGCGCTGTTCTTGAGAGCCTTGATCAGCAACTCACTCGCAAACTCCATGCCTGAGGCCCGCACACCCCACTGATCAAAGGATGATTTTTTCAGGCAGCGGAAGCCACTGTTGCAGTCGGAGAGCTTGCCATTGAAGAGAAGATTAATCAGTCCGGTCAGAACCGGCGTCCCGAGGTATCGATGAAGGGTCGGCATGGCGCCCGGCTCGATCTTTCCAGTCATGCGGGATGCGATTCCCATGTCAGCATCCGCTTTGACCGTTGCCTCATAGAGCGCTGGGGCATCTGCATACAAGTAGGTGCCATCTGCATCCGCGAACATGACATACTCACCACGCGCCGCAGCGATCCCACCTCGGAGTGCCGCTCCATAGCCACGCTCTGGCACGGGAACCACACGAGCACCTAGGCTTGTTGCGATCTCAGCCGAACGATCCGTACTTCCATTGTCGCCGACCACAATCTCCCATTCGAGATCGGGTTGACTCGAAAGCGCAGATTTTACGGCCTCAATGCAGGGGCCGATGAACCGCTCTTCGTTAAGGCACGGGAAGACGAAGGTAAGATGCATGTCGGGGCGGGATTCTGGAGCAACTCCCCGCCCTTGGCACGTGAAAACATGGTCAGGACGCCTCTAACCGCATCATTTTCAGGGCGCTAGGAGGCAAGTAAGGCTGCTAATCTGCCAGAAAACTGTGTTTCTCAGGCATTATTCTCGGACATGAAAAAGCCCCGCACTAGGCGGGGCTTCTGGGTTCTCACTTTTGGCAGTTTTTAGTGTCGTGATTTACAAAAATGAGAGGATCAAATCAAAATTCATCAGCGCCGCGATCAAGACGCGCATTTTTGAGACGAACAAGGCCAAAGAAGTCCCGCTGAGCGCTTGTAACGGCGTATTGGGCCGAAGGAGTACCAGTGTTGATAGCCGATGAGCCGCGAGCGATGCAAAATTGAGAGGCTGTGGCCGTGATAGAGGGCGTGCCGCCGACAAATTTCGGATTTGAGAATGTGCTGCCTACATCGCCAGCCACTTTCCCGGAACGCTGCCAGGCCGAGATCCCGTCAAAGCCCTTGATCGAGCCGCCTGTGAACATGACGAAGCCAGCGTCAGCAGCGCTACCACCCACGGTGTAGTAGAGGTTGTAGGCAAAGACGTTGCTGCTGTCGAACTCCTTCTGTGCCGCTGTGGCCGTGTCGCTACCTGGGTAGTGCACAATCATCTGCTTGGTACTTGGGTTGGCCCAGATGATGTTGTTGAGGAACTTGTTGTTCTTCACATAGAACTGGAACTGGATCTGCCCAGCCCAGACGTTCTGGACGTCGTTCATGTAGATCGTGTTATTGGCGATGGTGCAGTTCTCCGTGCTACCACGGTTCTCATCATAGCCGCCCATGATGATGCCAGCACCGTCGTTGTGCCGGATGATGTTGTTGCGCACAGTGATGTAGTCGGTGACGCCGTCTTCAGCCTCACTGGCCACTTCCACGCCGAAGTTGCTGCCCCAGACTTCATTCCGCTCGATAACGACTTTAGTACCACCGTCGACATAGATGCCAGCTGCAGCGCGCGCACCACCACCGGAGGTGAAGTTGCCGCCATAAGCTGGGTTGGTCGATGAATCCGTTGCCCAGACCTTGTTGCCCGCAATGAGTCCGTTGCGTGCACGATCTTTGGAAGCTGTAGGGCACGTTCCCTCATAGCCGATAGCATCAATAGCGATATTGTTGACGTGGTGGACAACGTTATTGCAAATCTGGAAGTTGTTCACGTTGCCATTGACTACAATCGCCTCACTTG
This sequence comes from Verrucomicrobiaceae bacterium, assembly GCA_016795485.1. Taxonomy (GTDB): domain Bacteria; phylum Verrucomicrobiota; class Verrucomicrobiia; order Verrucomicrobiales; family Verrucomicrobiaceae; genus JAEUHM01. Next base: position 154,100 of record JAEUHM010000027.1, read on the forward strand.
CACCAAGGCGCAGATCATTTAGCTGATTTTGGCAGATAATGATGCCCTCGATCGCTGTGTTCGAGTTTCCGTACACAGCAATGCCGTGAGCGTTGGCATCATAGTTGTAAGTCTCTGGGTTGTTCTGCTCAATATGATGAATGTAGTTTCCGACCAGCATGATGCCGGTGCATCCACCCGTCACCATGATGCCTGCTGGGACGGCGGCGTCACTGCTGGTGCGGTAATTGCAGATTTCAATGCCCTCAATAGTGACATAGTTCTTGTCGGTGATGCGAATGCCGGCCGTCAGATATTGTGCAGCAGATAAGGTGGCCAAATCTATGACTGGCCGTTCATCTTCATAGTTGCGGAAGACAATCCGGTTGGTGGCAGTGCCCGACACGTTGATTTGGACACGCTCGACATAAGTTCCACCTCTGATGTAAACCACATCACCAGCCTTGGCAGTGTTTGCAGCTTTCTGAATGGTCTTCCACGGTGCATTGAGTGTACCTGCGGCTGAATCATTGCCCGTCGGAGAGACGAAACGATCAGCGGCAAACAGCGTGCACTGGCCCAAAATAGTGAAGGCGCAGAACAATGCGGTGAAGGCGGAGTAGAGTTTGGATTTCATAGCGAGGGATGGGGCTATAATGGAAATTATAGTTTTACTCGCTTTTTCTGTCTACTGTAAATTGTATCTATGTCGTGTTTTTCGCGTTTTCTAGGTTCTAATCGCCTTTGTTTTCTCACTAATGATCATTGAACTTTAACGATGTTTAATAATAAGCGGTTCCGGCTCGCTCAAATCTGCCAATAGTTCGCAAATTGGAACTTTCGCTTCTCAAGTTGGTTCAATTGCTCATTCTGTAGGGACTCCAGCACCGGTCATGCAAACTAGTTGGCGTCTTCTCAAGCCATGTACTTGGAGAAGTGAGGCCATTAGCTGAGTGGCTAGCTCAGATTCAGAAGATGGAACTCGAACCAAAGGCATCTTGATTAAATAGTTGCTTAAATATTATTTTTCTTATATTTATATTTAATCATGGAACACGCGCTCCCTTCCTCCACACTCGAAACCTCCTCTTCCAACAAGCTCCGCTATTGGCTCTGGGCCTCCAACATCGTTATGGGGCTGCTCTACTTCCGTTTCGCTTACACCAGCTTCAAGTTCCTAGCGGCAACACCACAGCTGAGTACGATCATCAACTTCGCGTTCTGCACTTTAGCTGGGATCTTTCTCCTGATCCGGAGAGCCCCAAAAAGTGAGAGCCGGGTTCTCATCGAGTGGTTCAGCGCGGTGGGCGGCACGTTTGCAGTCCTGCTCTTCCGTCCGGTCGCCGGATATGATCATGTGGTGCTCACCACCGTCCAGATTGCTGGCGTATGTTTCTCCCTCACAGGTCTAATGTCGCTTGGCCGCAGTTTCGGAATCGTCCCCGCAAATCGCGGTATCCAAAGCCATGGCCTCTATCGGTTCATCCGCCACCCCATGTACGCTGGATACGTGGTCACATTTGCTTGCTTCGTCGCGCAGAATCCCAGCCCGTCCAACCTCCTCCTCTACACGTCATTCATCGCCTTCAAAGTGCTCAGAATCACCATGGAGGAGGCCCATCTCAGCCAGGACCCAAAATATGTCGAGATGAAGTCCAGAGTCCGCTGGCGTCTGATTCCATTTGTCTGGTAATCAAAGTCAAACTGGCAGCCGTCCCATGCTGAGGCATAAATGCGGCCCATTTTGACCCCTAGATACCCAGATCTGCCCATCACCGCTCGGCGAGAGGACATCCTCGCCGCCATACGTGCTCACCCGGTTGTGATTCTTGCCGGGGAGACTGGTTCTGGCAAAACAACACAGCTTCCAAAGATGTGTCTGGAGGCCCTACCAGACCTCCGCGGCCAAATCGGTTGCACCCAGCCACGTCGGGTAGCCGCCATGAGCGTATCAAGGAGAGTCGCGGAGGAACTAGGAGTCGCTTGGGGCCGCGAGGTCGGCTGCAAGATGCGTTTCAACGACGACACAAGCCGCGAGACGAAAATCAAGTTCATGACGGATGGTATCCTCCTGGCTGAAATCCAGGGCGACCCCATGCTACGCTCTTACTCGGCACTCATCATCGACGAGGCGCATGAGCGATCTCTCAACATCGACTTCTTGCTCGGCTACCTGCAAACCTTGGTTAAACGTAGGCCCGACCTCAAGCTCATCGTCACCTCCGCCACCATCGACACGCAGGCCTTCTCAAAGGCATTTGGCAACGCACCCATTCTTGAAGTCTCCGGCCGAACCTACCCGGTGGACGTCAGATACCAGCCACCGTCTGGCAGTGACGAAGACTATGATGTCGTCGAAAACGCAGCTTCGGTCGTCGAAGACCTCCTCATTGAGACCGATGACGGAGACATTCTGGTCTTCCTGCCGACGGAAAAGGAAATCCGCGATACCGTGGACCTTATTGGTGGACGCGCCGGGTCGTCTATCGAAGTGCTCCCGCTTTTCGGACGGCTTTCCGCAGCCGATCAGCAGCGGGTATTTCAATCCAGCAGAAAACGTCGAGTCGTTGTCTCCACCAACGTTGCTGAAACTTCCGTCACCATCCCGCGCATTCGTTTTGTGATCGACAGCGGCTTAGCTCGCATCTCTCGATACAACCCACGCACCCGCACCAAACGCCTACCGATTGAAGCAGTGGCTCAATCCTCCGCCAATCAGCGGGCAGGGCGCGCGGGACGCGTCCGAGAGGGCATTTGCATTCGCCTCTATGAAGAAGACGACTTCAAGAAGCGCCCGCTCTTCAGCCAACCGGAGATTCAGCGTGCGAACCTAGCTGAAGTCATCCTGCGGATGAAAGCCTTCCGTCTCGGCGACATCGAGGAGTTTCCGTTTATCGATCCGCCCACACACGCAGCCATTCGTGCTGGTTATGAGTTGCTGCATGAACTCGGATCACTGGACGACACCCACGAACTCACCACCCTGGGCAAGGAACTCGCGCGCCTCCCAGTCGATCCCACTCTAGGCCGCATGTTGCTCCAGGCACAGAAGGAAGGCTGCGTGGAAGACATGCTCATCCTCGCATCCGGACTTAGCGTTCCAGACCCACGTGAGCGTCCTGAGACCGCACGTGAACAAGCCGCTGCAGCGCACAAAAAGTTCCACGCACCCGAATCAGATTTCATCTCCTTCCTCAAGATATGGCGGGCAGCACCACCGCCAGACAGCAGTGCCAATGCCTTGCGCAAGTTTTGCAAAAGCAACTTTCTCTCCTTCGTGAGGATGAAGGAGTGGCGCGATCTTTGGCGACAGCTCTCAGAGCAGTTTCGAGATCAACCACCGCTCCCCTCTCCCTCTGATGAGACCAAAGCCAAGCGTGAGACACTCACGACCGATGCGCGCATTCACCGCTGCATCCTAGCAGGCCACCTTGGCCACATCGCCCTTAGAACGGGCCGCAATCAATACAAGGCCGCAGGCAACAAAGAAGTCATCCTCTTCCCAGGCTCCAACTTCTACGACCGCCGCCAAAAAGGAGAGGAAGATAAACTCAAGCAACCCGACTGGATCGTTGCCGCAGAGATCGTGCAAACTTCGCAACTCTTTGCTAGGACCGCAGCACGCATTGATCCCGAGTGGGTTGCTGAGATCGGCTCCCACTTGGTAGAGAAGCGCTACAGCGATCCCCATTGGTCGGCCAAAGCCGCTCGGGTCCTCGTTACCGAGAAGAGCATCGTCCATGGACTAGAGGTTAAGCGCACTCAGATTGATCATGGCAAAATCAATCCCCACGAGGCCACGCTCATCTTCATTCGTGGAGCGCTGCTTGAAGGCGAGCTAAGTCTCCCTCACCGCTTCTTTCAGAACAACCAGCGCATCCGCCAGAAGATCGAAACCGCACTCACACGCGTACGCAGCAGCCGCGCCTATGCGGTGGAAGAGCATCTCTTCATGTTCTACGCCGAGAGGTTAAAGAACTGCTCCAGCGTCCATGATCTCAACCGCATCGTCACCGAGCGCGTCAAGACAGAGCCAAACTATCTCTGTGCCACCGAGGAGGATCTCACCCGCGGAGACGACATCAGCACCGACCTTCAAATGTTTCCTGACAAGGTCGCACTGGGAAACACCGTCTTGCCTGTCGACTACGCCTACAAGCCAGGCGAAGACCACGACGGCGTCACTGTAGAAGTCCCCCTCCCCGTAGCCGAGCAACTCAGCAGCTCCCAGGTCCAGTGGCTCGTGCCAGGTCACCGCGAGGAGATGTGCACCGTATTGCTCCGCGCCCTACCGCGCCCCACACGCAGGCTCTTGATGCCCATCGAGCACAAAGCCCGCGAGATCGCCTCACGCTTTCAGCCAACTCACGGCGACTTCTTTAGTGCGCTCGCCCTCCACATCACCCAAAACTACGGCGTGGAAGTCAAAGCCACAGACTGGCCGCCAGACGCCCTTCCCCCGCATCTCCAGCCAAGACTCAAAGTCATCGACGGTCGCAAAAACACAGTCATTGAGAGCCGCGATCTCTCCAGCGTCAAAAAATCCGTCCAGAAAGCCGCGCCCAAGACCGATGCTTGGGAACGGGCCGTAAAGGCCATCCAACGCCATGCACTCCGCACATGGTCGTTCGGCGACTTGCCCACCAGCATCGTCGTGGAGGAGATCGCTGGCGTACCCGTCCACGGTTACCCAGGGCTCAAACTCACCGAGGGAGACGTCAGCGTCATATTATTCAAAACAGCCGCCGAAGTCGCCTTGCACAGCCAGCCAGCTATTCGGCGCTTAGCCGAGCTCGCCATCAGCAAAGACTTGGCGTGGCTGGACAAAGAACTCAAGCACCTCACCACCAGCAAGACCGCGCCATCGCCCGCACTTTCCCCATGGGAAAAGGCCACCACCAAAGCAGAGCCAGTGCCCGGCACCCACGCACGCGACAACCTCCTCAGCCACCTCCTCCGACTCGATCCACTCCTTCCCCTCACGCAGAGACGCTTCGAGGACCTATGCGAGAACGTTCGCAAACAGCTACCCCTCCAGATTCAGAAGCTCAAAGACCTCCTAAAGCAGATCGACGAAGCCAAACTCAAGCTCCTCAGCGCCAAACATCGCTACCCAGGATTCGACGACGACCTTGCGCGCCTCTTACCCAACCAACTACTGCAAACCACAGGCTACAGCCAGCTCGTTCATCTACCGCGATACCTCAAAGCCATGCAAATCCGCGCCGAGCGCGCCTCCTTCAATCCCGGTAAGGACAAAGACAAAGCCGCCCAACTTGCCGACTACGCCTACTGGAAGGACTACGTGGCAGAGAAAGACCACGAAACCTTCCGCTGGCTGCTAGAAGAGTTCCGAGTCAGCCTCTTCGCCCCCGAACTAGGCACCGCCCAGCCCGTATCCATCAAGCGACTGGAATCCATGATGAAGTGAAGCCTTAGGCTCGCCCACGCACCTCTGACACACTAACGGACATGCGGAAGCAAATCAGCGCTTCTCTTTTCTCCTACGCCGTGGTAGGAAGGCAACGATGTCACTAGCGGCTCGAGTGCGGGCCATGCTGGTTTGGCTCCGTTCAACTCACTACTTCTCTTTCTCCATGAGTATTTCTACTATTCGGTCCTTTGTCGTGTTCGGGCTTTTAGGGTTTACCTCCTTTGCGAACGCACAGCTCCAGTTGGTCACGGACATTCACCAGGGCACCAACCCAGGCCAATCATCCCCAGACCAGTTCACGCAACTGGGAGCAATAACTCTATTTGCTGCGACATCCGGTGCTGAAGGACGTGAACTCTGGAAGACAGATGGAACAGAAGCCGGGACGGTGTTGGTGAAGGACATTCGGTCTGGATCACAGAGTTCGTCGCCTCGGTTCCTGGCCACGATTGGCTCCACGCTCTATTTTTCCGCCAATGACGGAAATACAGGTGCTGAGCTGTGGAAGACCGATGGCACCGAAGCCGGCACAGTGATGGTGAAAGACATCATGCCCGGCATCGGAGATGGCTGCGGTGTGGAGGCTGCTGTGATGGGCACGACACTGATCTTTGCTGGCAGGAACTCTGAGGGCAACACGGAGGTGTGGAAGAGTGATGGCACCTCTGGAGGCACCGAACTGGTAAGGGATATCCGCTCCAATGGAGTCAATCCAGGGTCGGGACCGTCGAGCTTCCTGACGGTGTCTCCTTCTTTGGTGCTGTTCATCGCCGAGGGCGACTCCACAGGTCGTGAACTTTACAAGACGGATGGAACACTCGCAGGCACCGTTTTGGTGAAGGACATCCTGACGGGCAGTTCATCGAGCACCATTCAGGGCATGACCTTGCTGGGGAGCACTGTCTTTTTTGGTGCGCGTGATTCCGCCAGCGGCTACGAGCTGTGGAAGAGCGATGGCACCAACGCTGGTACAGTTCTCGTCAGGGACATCATCGTTGGCGCTGCCACGGGTGCGCTCGCCTCTCCTGGGCGTATTGCCGCCATGGGTGGCCACATTTACTTCACCGCTAACAGTTCCACTGGCAACCCTGAGCTGTTCAAGTCAGACGGCACGTCAGCCGGTACTGTGTTGCTTAAAGAGATCAACGCGAGCACGGCTCAGTTTACTGGCGGCTCCAACCCGACTTCCCTGACGGTAGTAGGCTCTACGCTGTATTTCATGGCTACGGATGGCAATTTTGGCGTGGAGCTTTGGAAGAGCGATGGCACCAACGCTGGCACAGTGCAGGTGAAAGACATTCAGCCAGGCACCGGCTCAGGCGGTGCAGTACCAGGAGCAGGCACGCCCCCCACTGCGCTTTCTGTTGTCGGCAGCACCATCTACTTTTACGCAACGGACGGCACCAACGGTGGTGAACTGTGGAAGTCAGACGGCACATCGGGAGGCACCGTCATGGTAAAGGATTACACCCTTGGAGCAGGATCGTCTCAGATCACGAACATGAGAGCAGCCGGTTCCTCGGTCTTCTTCTCTGCCATCCAACCTGACGGCGGCACAGAACCCGTGATAAGTAACGGCATGGCAGCAGGCACAGGACTGCTTTCTGAAATCGGTGATGGAACCGCAGATAGCAGCCCTTCCCATCTCGTCGATGCAGGTGGCCGTCTCTTCTTCTCCGCAGTCAGCAACACCCAAGGCAGGGAGTTGTGGGTGAGTGACTCCGGCGGCGCTCACCTTGTGGTAGACCTTACCACAGGCACAGAGGCGGATACCATCCGCGGCATCGCCAACGTCCTGGGCACCCCCTTCTTTGGTGCGGAGGCAGATGTTAGTGGTGGAAACTACGCCCTTTTCACCAGTGACGGCACCGCCCTTGGCACACGGCGCGTGGGTGTTGGCTTCCCCGGTCCTTTCTTTGACGACTCCTGGGGCGGAAACTACCAAACGGTCGGCAATCGACTCTACTACATCGGCGAAACAACCGCGCTCGGTCAGGAACTCTGGGTCACCGATGGCACACCTTTCGGCACTTATTTGGTCAAAGAACTGGGGGCTGGATCTCAGGACGCCAGCATTGGGGAGATGGAGAGCGTGGGCAATAACCTATACCTTGTCGTCGAAGACGATGTCTATGGCAGGGAGCTATGGAAGTCCACCGGCACCGCTGCCAGCACTGTGCTGGTGAAGGACATCGTCCCGGACTCAAACTCAGATCCCTATGGCCTAACACCGATTGGCAGCTTCCTCTACTTCGGTGCCGATGGTGCCACGGGGAGCGAGATCTATCGCACCACAGGCACCGCAGCCAGCACTCGGCAGGTGGGCGAGATCAATGAAGGCGGCAGTTCATTCCCCAATGACCTCACCCCTCTGCCAGACGGCACCATTCTATTCTCCGCCTTTAGTTTCATTCCTCCAAGCAACACCGTGTCACGCGGGACGGAGCTCTGGAAGTATGCCCCTGGCTCCACCGTGCCCGTGTTGGTAAAGGACATCGCGGCGGGCACAGCCTCATCGCTCCCCTCCGGTCAGTTTCGGCGCGGCAATGACAAGTATGCGTTCGCCGTCATGGGTGGCTATGCCTACTTCAGTGCTGAAACTCCCAGCTCTGGAAGGGAACTATGGCGCAGTGACGGCTCCGATGCAGGCACCACGATGGTCAAAGACATCATGCCGGGTGCAGATGACAGCAACCCGATGCACATGGTCGTGGCAGACGGCGCGCTCTATTTCTCAGTAAACTCCAATGGCTCCAGCCAGATCTGGATGTCCGACGGCACAGATGCGGGCACCGTCCAGGTAGACAATCAGCTCTCCTCCATCTCATCCCTCACCCTCTCGGGCGATGATCTCTACGTGGTGGGCACCCGCTCAGACGTAGGCCTTGAGCTCTTCAAACTCGCCGGAGTGCGCACTTCCCCCTTCACCATCTCGCAGCATCCCATGGATCAAAACATCACTCCAGGTTCCGCGTTGGATCTCTCCATCGCACTCACCGCACCCGTGGGCACCCTTACCCAGTGGCGCAGAAACGGCATCGCCATCCCAGGAGCCACCAGCCTGACCTACCGTGTCGCTAAGGCATCCGAGGCAAATGAAGGCACCTATGATGTGCTCATTCGCAGTGGCGACTATGAGACCCTAACCGATCCCGCTGACGTACTCGTGGGAGATCCGCCCACGGTCACCATCACCAGTCAGCCGCAGGAGATCCTTTGCCTCACCGGAGCCACAGCCGTGTTTCAGGTAGCCTTCTCCAGCCAGACGTCTGCGGTGGTTCAGTGGTTTAGAGGCAGCACCTTACTGCCAGGCGAGACCAACCCCACCCTCACCCTTACTGGCGTCACCCTTTCCGATGCCGGCCAATATCAAGCCAAGATCACCAACAGCCGCGGCACCGTCTCGTCCAAAGCCGCGCAACTCGCCGTCGTTGAGTCAGCCACCACCCTCGTCCCAGCCAAGATCAATAGTAAAGCCAGTGCCAAACTCAGGTTCGCTGGCACCGGACTGAAGTTCCTTTGGCAGGATGGGAGCAATCCGCTCAGCAATGGCGGCGGCATCGGTGGAGTCACCACCTCCGCCCTCACCTTCAGCAAAGTCACCAACAACGAGGTCGGCAACTACAACTGCCGCGTCATGCTCGGCTCCCAAGCAGTTGTTAGCGGACTCTACAACCTCCAGATCGCCAGCGCTCCCATCATGGTCGTTATCGTCCCCCAGCTAGATGCCGTCATCAGCCAAAACCTGAACATCTCCGTGGCCAGTCTCCTCTTTCAGAACAACTTCATCACCACCCCGTGGAATGTACCCACCAGCTTCACCGTCAGCGGACTGCTCAAGGGACTCAAATACGATCCCGTCACCATGAGCATTGTCGGCAGACCCATCGATGGCATCGGCTTGAACACCCTCACCATCACCGCATTCAACGTGGCAGGCCCATCCTCGTCAGTCACCGTCAACCTCGCCATCGCGGCCTTCCCCACCACCGTGCCAGGAGAGTTTCGCGCCGTCTCCACCCGCGACACCGCCGTCAACGCCAATCTTGGCAACGCCGTCCAGTTCAACATCAGCGCGATAGGCGTCATTACAGGCAAAGTGTTCCATGGGAAGACCAGCTACGGCTTCACCGGTGCAGTCGATACCCTCCCTAACACCACCACCTCCACCGCCACCATCTCTGTCCCACGCAAAAACAAGTCAGCCCTCCAGCTAACATTGAACATCGACCACACGGGCGGACAAGCCACCGGCAGCATCAATGACGGAGCCGCCAGCAGCACCTTCACCGCTCACCGCGCCAACTGGTCCAGCTCATCACTTGCCACCTCCTTTGTCGGAGCCAACACCGCCGTCTTCCAGATCAGCAGCGGCCTACTGGGCGACAACGCCTATCCCCAGGGCGACATCATTCTCACTGCCACCGTCACCAGCCTTGGCGTCATGAACGGAGTCACCCACTTCCCAGATGGCACTCGCACCACCTTCTCCATCTTGTTAGGCAATGATGGGTCATGCTCCACCTACATCAGCGCTTGGCTAGACACCGGCAGCCTCCTTGGAGACGGCACCCTCACCAGCGGCACACGCCTCCTAGACGGCACCCTCACCTTCTTTAAAGCCAACCAGCCAGCCAGCAGCACCACGCGCAGTTTCAAATCAGGCTTCCCCCTGCACAACCGCACCCTCATCGGCGGCCCCTGGGTCAAACCCACGCCCACCAGCCTCCTGTTAGGCGTTAGCGATCCAGGAACACCCACCGCTCCAGAGAACACCGCCATCACCTTCACCTACGGCGGCATCGAGCACTCCTTCCTCGCCGTAGCCAACCAATACACCGAAGGCGTCCGCATCAAAGCACCCGCCAGCACCCTCGCCCCACCTCCCTCAGGGTCCAACCCAGGCAAACTCACCATCAGCCTCGATGCTAACACCGGAGAGTTCAGCGGCACCTTCAGCACCCTCGACCCCAATCCCGTCAACCTCAGTCAAAACCTCCCCCGCACCGCCAACTTCAAAGGCGTCTTCGTCCAGCGCATCAACAAAGCCCGCGGCTACTTCAATCTCCCCCTCCTCCCAGCCCCCCTCCCCGGCCAACCCAACGCCAACAAGACAGAAATCCCCAGCGGCCTGTTAGAACTCATCCCAGACATGTAAAAGCTACAGGCGATTTCATGAAAGCAGTAAAAAAGAAGCCATTCTTCTGCCATCCACGACCCAAGCCTTCAGCCGTCCCTGTAGCCTGGGGCTGTGACCCAGGAGACGTGCGACTCGTCACGTGCCAAAAACCAAGCCGCACCCTAGCGGACAAAAGAGTCCGCGCTCCTGTAGCTCCACCACAGACATCGCTTTGAGAACTTCGGAGCGCGGGCACTCTTGCCCGCCTCCCACAACTCCATCCGCATCTGATTGCTTCCAAAGATCCAGGTGCTGGTAAAGGCTTTTGCAGTCTCAAAGTCGCTAAGTCATCCACGGGTACATGATCTGGCGTACCCACTGTTTCCTACCAGCGTTGGATTTTACTTGCCATTTTTGGAGCGCCTGAGCGACACTTTGATGGTGAAAACGCGCCCAGAACAAGATGTATCTCGTTCACAGCAAGCAGAGCTGTTTGTGATTCCTTTGGGCGATGAACGGCAGATACTGTATGCGCCTCTTCAACGAGTCGCAGTCATCGCTGACGTTGGGTTGGTAGAAGCGGTGAAACAGGCGAGGGCAGGCCGAGGTGAGGGCATTCGCCCTCAAGACGGCGATCTGATAAATGCTTTTCGTGAGTTAAGGCTGGTTGGGTATGCAGACGAGGTCATGCCAATCACCGAGTTCCAAGGCACACCCATGCCGACCGCCCTCACCTTGTTCCTCACTACGGCTTGTAATCTGCGATGCACTTACTGCTACGCATCCGCAGGAGACACCCCGGTCAAAGGCATGCCCTTTGAGGTGGCTAAGCGAGGAATCGACTTCATCTGTGCCAATGCAAAGAAGACTGGCTCCCCTAAGATCGGGCTGGCATTTCATGGTGGAGGCGAGCCTACGGTCAACTGGCGGACTCTTACCTCTGCACACGCATACGCATCGGAACGTGCCCATGCACTAGGCCTGGAACTAGAGTCTGCTTTGGCAACGAATGGAGTGCTTTCAGAAGCACAGCTCACTTGGGCGATCTCCAATCTTACAGGTGCCAGTGTATCCTTTGATGGATTGCCAGCGACTCATGACCGCCATCGTCCGTTGGCAACCGGAGGCGGGTCTAGTGAGCGCGTTATGGAGACCCTCCGCCGCATGGACGAGGCAGGGTTTCCTTATGCGGTGCGCGTCACCGTCACAGCAGACCAGATTCATCGCTTGGTCGACTCCATCGGTTTCATCACGGAGCGGTTCAAACCGGAGTCCCTCCAGGTGGAGCCAGTTTATCAGTTGGGTCGAGGGCTAGGTACCGAGTCAGCTGAAACCAAAGCGTTCATTGAGGCTTTCCGTGCCGCCAAGGCACGGGCAAGGCAAAATGGGGCTGATTTATTGTTCTCCGGTGCGCGGTTGGATGCCCTGACCAATCACTTCTGCGGCATCAGCCAGGATGGTTTTGCGCTTACGCCTGATGGCAACGTCTCTGCATGTTATGAAACATTCAGCGAGTCCCAGCCCCTGTCCCCAACGTTTCACTATGGTAAACCCGCCACTGCTGGAAGCGGGTACGACTTCGACATGCAGCGCCTTGAGCATCTTAGGCATCAGGCAGTGCAGCACAGGCCTTACTGCTCTGGATGTTTTGCAAAGTGGCATTGTGCAGGCGACTGTTTCCACAAGGCCATCTCACAATCCGGGGGCACTGAGTTCAAAGGCTCGGCGCGCTGTGATGTCATACGCGAGCTGACCAAAGACCAGATTCTGGATGAGATTACAGCCGCTGGTGGCGTTTATTGGCAGGCCGACCGCCACGGGTATGCCCACGCACCCAAACCCATAGACAGCCTCTTATGAGTGATCAACCCGAGTATCATTTGGCAGAAGTCCAGCCCGGTGGGAGCACTGGTAAGGTAGAGTCAGCTTCCCTTTCTGACGTTGTCGAACGGGCAACAGGCAGCCGCCGGGACGTGTTCAAGATTGGACTGGCAGGTAGCAGCTTACTAGGAGCACTCGGCCTTACTGGGTGCAGTCAGCGGATTGCGCATCAGTCGTTTGCGAGCCGAATCGACTCGCTGGTATTCAGCCCAGATGGCACCACCCTCGCCGCCGTTGGGGACAACAATGTCGTCAAAATGTGGCGCATCAAGGAATCAGAGTTGCTCTGGAGCCAGCCTATCGCCACCAACGTAAACACTTGGAGCCATGCCGCTCACTCACTTGAGTTCATCCCCTCTGGGAAGCACCTACTCGCCTGTGTCAAAGGCGCTGTTTTTCTCCTTAGCACGGATGGTCGCCAAACGTCAAAGAAATGGGACACTTTCGGCAACTCGCCCATCAGCTCTTTGATCACCCTTAATGGACGTCAGCGGTTCGCGGCCGTGTTACGTCAGGAACACTCTCCCCAGAATCCTGCACTGACTCTATTGGACGTGGTAGAAGGAGAAGGCGGTACGACTCTTCAACCCGTTGTCATCGTCAACTCGGCTGAAGACAGTACGGGCGCGCTCCACCTCACGCATGACGCCAAGTTTGTTATCAGTGTAACAACCAGTGATTACATACGGGTCTGCGATCCTGCCCGCACCATCGCTTACACACGGTCATTCGGTTCTCAACTTCTGGCAGTAGCTCGCCAAACTCAATGCGTTTGCTTTGCAAGTAACAGCCCGTCCTCTGGTCCCATCGGCATCTCAAAGTTGTCGATCCATTACTTTGGCAGGAGCGTTTCCGAGCGCATACACAAGTCTGACCTTGCTACGGACGGAGCGAGTTCGCTCTGCGTTTCTCCGGACGGACGCAGTGCTATTAGTTCTCACTCGACAAAGGAGAACAGCAGGGCCGGTTGCTTGATAATGTGGGACATAGAACGTGGTACAAGCGTTGTTTTTGGCTATACAAACCACCCTCCAGCTGTTTCGCTCCTTGTGGACCCCACAGGCAAGCAGGTTGCAGCTACTTTGCCATTGAACGCCAACCGAGGTCCTAGGTTACAGATCTATTCACTTCAGACTCTGAAGCCAACGGTGGAGATAGTTGGTGAGGGACAAATGACTCGCCACATCTTTAGCCCCGACGGTTCAGTCATGGCCACCTGCCATCGTGCTGAGTATGGCAGCGGGGAAACCATTAAACTCTGGAGCACAGCAGACGGCAAGTATCTCGGCTACCTCCCAGACCCAGCGGTTCCACCACCTGACCGGCCCCCATCACAATCATCATCAGGCGGCTCATACGGCGGCAGGCGTTGTGTGTGCATTCCCGTCAGGTCAGATCGAAATGAGAAAACCGCAGTGACAGATGTGGATGAAGCAGACGTGCTTCAGAAGCTTGCCACCCTTCCCATCCATCACTGGAGATACAAAGAAGAGGACGCCGCCGTGACCCATCTCGGCCCCATGGCACAAGACTTTTCCAGCACCTTTGGACTTGGCGATAGCGACAAGCACATCCACCCAGCGGATGCACTTGGAGTTGCACTTGCCGCAGTCAAGCAACTTACCCGTATCACCAGCCAACAAGCCCAAGAGATCGCCGAACTAAGACGACTCGTGAAGCACCAAGAATAGCTACCCTCATCGTCTCAGCATTAGGATCACCTCGTCCAGTTTCTGGATCACCAACTGCATCTGATTCTGGTCATAGTTTACATCAGCGTTCATCGTCAGCGTGGTCACCGCGTTGGTATTGGCAGAGCTACCTGCCACAGCATCGTCGATGAGTGCCTTTAAGCTGTTCAGTTGCTCCCGCATCTGTGCGCTGGATGCAGATGAGTTCGCCGCAGGTAGATTGGGATCGAAGGGCATGGTGGGGAAGTGAGTTAGCGGTTGTTTGCAATGGTTGAGCGATGGTTGAGCAGTTGTTTGGCGGCAACTTGAGAACAACGGCTAAACCACTGCTCAACGGCGCAACTGCGACCCTCAACCAGCGCTCAGCTCAAGTCACATTAACCTGCACTTCCGGGCTAGCAGGTCCATCTCCACCCTCGTTGTAGGGGATGGCCTTTACGAGTACAATAGCTCCAGCAGTGAAGCCTGGCAGTGTTTTCTCCAGGCCCTCAGCCGTGCCAGAGTTGATGAAGTCATCGTCCACCACTGGGCCGGTGGTGCGCTTGGTCATCAGGCGTGTGCCCGTCATGCGCGTGGCATAGGTCCACTCCAGGTGAATCTTACCACTACCTGCCGCCGTGCCCGTCAGTCCGGCGATTCCTTCTGGCGCGCTCGGGTTGGCGGGAATCGTGAGACCAAAATCTTCCCAACGTGGGTCATCTTCAGCGATCAGCGTGCCCAGTTCCTCGATCAGGCCACGGATGCGTTTGCGCAAGGTTTTGAAGGCAGCGTCACGTCCATTGACCTTAGTGGCTTGGGCCGTCTTCGCGTTGCCCCAGGCGGCACGCGCATCCGAGAGTTGACCGTAAGCCGCCGTGCAAGCGGCTGCCGTGGCACCCAGGTCTGCACTTTCACGTGCGGGATTGAGTGTGAAGTAAGACGAGAGCGAGTCCAGAAGCGACAAACGCTTGTCCTGCTCAGCAGGCACTGCCGTGCTCTGGTCTGGGAAGCCCGTAGCCTCCCATGCAGGGCCCCAGAACTTGCCCAGTTGGTTCACCAGACGCAGGCGGCAGTTAGCCAGCACCTCCGTGATGGAGGCATCCACCACCTTCAGCGCGTCACTCGTGCTGCCCACCGCTGCTTTGGCCGCGCCCAGGTCCAGTTGCCCGTTCTTCAGTGCCAGCATCGCAGCGCGCATCACCGCCTCCGTGTTTTGTTTGATGCCGATGATTAGCTCATGCGTGTGGCAGCCGTCCGCCATGCGATCTGCGAGTGCGCGGGCTATATCAGGATTCTCAGGTGTTGGGTTAGAGGCCATGGCTTTACGATTGATTCTACGTTTGCGTGTGGGAAGCAGCACAGACGGCCCAGGGGCATCCCACACCCCCTGGTCCCAGACGCCCTCATCCCAGTTCATAACTGGGCATTAGGCGCAAAAATCTTCGTCGGGCAGGTCCCCCCTCTCGGGAAGCTGCATCGCCCGTCCTACAAAGGCCCCAGCTCACTCCGGGACTCGAATCGGACGACCGGAAAAGGGAACAGGAAAGTCGGGATGCCTTTCCAGCTCGTCCGACAGCACTTCCGGAGACTCCGGCAGTCCTTCCAGCTCGTCCGACGACACTTCCGGAGACTCCGGCAGTCCTTCCAGCTCGTCCGACAACACCCCCGGAGACTCCGACAGTCCTTCCAGCTCGTCCGGCAACACCCCCGGAGACTCCGGCAGTCCTTCCAGCTCGTCCGGCAACACCCCCG
Source organism: Verrucomicrobiaceae bacterium (assembly GCA_016795485.1). Taxonomy (GTDB): domain Bacteria; phylum Verrucomicrobiota; class Verrucomicrobiia; order Verrucomicrobiales; family Verrucomicrobiaceae; genus JAEUHM01. Next base: position 169,935 of record JAEUHM010000027.1, read on the forward strand.
GAGACTCCGACAGTCCTTTCAGCTCGTCCGACAGCACCTCCTGAGACTCCGGAGGTCCTTGCCGATGATCCGACGAGGCATACCGAGACTCCGGAACCGTTTTCCGACGACCAGAAAACCGTCTCGGAGCAACCCCTCCCCCAGGCCCTAAAACCGCCTCCGCCCCAGGAGGAAACGGTCCCTGTTTTTGGTAAGCCGACGGTCATCATGGAGACTACCGTGCACCCAGACTTAAGTTTGACCATGCCGGAGTACCGGCATAGCCCCCTCCAGGAGCTTCTCCGCCAGCGCCACAAGTTTTGAGTGCTTGATGCAGATCCCCTCCGCTACTCGATCGATCGTATCCTGCATGGGGTAAGACTTCAGCTCCAGCAAGTCTGCAATCGTCTGCCGCGGCACGTGAGAAGCCGCAGCCAAGCCACAGATGGAGAGATTCTTTTTCTCCATCAGCCAGTTAAGCACCACCACCTGAGCCGCACAAATATCGCGCCTCCCATCCATCCGGACCTTCTCCAAAGCCAAACGCAAAGACAGGCAGAAATGCGGCTTCCTTTTCATGGCGAGCAAAAACAGTTGTAAGCCCATTGTATCCAACTCGCCTAGCAGAGCCAAGAAGAAACTCAGGCTTCTGGATGTCGGACTCAGAGCTCAGAGGGTTGGCTAACACCCAAATGGCAACAGAATGCTGACGACAAAATGACGGAAAGGTTTTCGAAGCAAACCTACAACCCCGTCCCAGACAGTGCGCTTGGCAAAAAGGAACGCGGGCACTCTTGCCCGCTTCCCAAGATACCATTCCCGCCCCACCAAGCCTAACAAAACAAACCGGGAAAGAATGGCAGCAGAATGGTGGCAGTAGAATGCTTGGAAAGGATTCGTGGCGAGACAAAGAAAGTAGCTTCGGCTTCAGCCGAATCATGGACACCTCCCGCCCGCCAGTAGCATTCAGATTCTACTGCCGTCATTCTACTGCCTACCCAACCAAGCCCCCCTGTAGCCCGCGCCAGTGACCCCGGAGACGTGAGACTTCCTCTCACCCAGATCGCCTATCGGCGCTTCGTTGGCGCGGTCGTTGCATTCTTTGGATCTCCGCGCACAGTACGGTCGTTCATGGCAGAAGACCCCCCATCCTCGTTCATTGTCGGCACCGTCGGCGGCACGTTGTGGGACGTGGTGAAGAACGTGCTCGGCTCCTATGGCTTTGAAGTCACCGAGTCCTTGCGCCCAGCCTTTGTGGAGATGCTCACGGCGGGGCAGTCTCCTCCCAATCACCATCTCCGCCGGGCGAATCATCGTGCCTTGTGCCGGGCCTTAGCCACGGTGGGCACCAATCTCGCCCGCAGGGATGGTTTGCAGACGGGACTTTGGCGTTCTCTCATCCAGCACTGGCAGACACACCGCACGCTGCAGGGCTGGAAGGCACGGGCACGGTTTGAGCGCGAGAAAGGGTCAGGCGCTTGGCTGGGCGATCTCCTCCGCATCGTCGAGGCAGAGCCCTTTCAGCAGTGGCATGACCAGCATCTCTACGGCACTGCCAGTCTGGAGGATCTATTCATTGCTCGGCCAGACCATCCACGCGCGATCCCTTTTCAGGCAGAGTTTCTTCATTGGTTGCAGCACGACAGCCGCCTTACAGCTCAACACCAGCCTTTGGGTGATCACAATCAGCCCCAGGAGTTCGCCAGCATCATCCAGCATCAAACCGAAGGCCTCTGGGTGCTCACCGGCCTGGAGTTCCAGGAGCAGCTCAAGAAAGACACCACTTTCTTCCGCTCTGCCTGCCTGTGGATGCTCGTGCATCGCCCCGGCAGCCATCCCCAGCCAGAGGCTCTAGCAGAGCAGGCCGCGCATGATTGCCTTAGATTCTACAAAGAGAGCCTGCCCCAGCTACTTCAGCCCGTGCAGCAGGCTATCGAGTCCTGGAGCCTCCGTATCCTGCACGCCATCACGGAGGTGGGCAGCGGCGTCAGTAACATCCAGGCAGAACTGGCCAGCCTGCATGGTGAGGTCGTCGTGCTCAAGCAGCAGAACCAGATCCTTATTCAGCAGAATCAGTTCATTCTCCAGTTCCTAGAGCGCGCGATTGGCACCCAGGTCTTCTTTCAAGTCAGCACGCAGACCGCCGTCCAGGTGGTCATTCAGCAGAGCGCCCAGCAGAGCGGCCTGCCAGAGGAGCGTGTGCAGGCCCACCTCCAGGAGGCCGTCCAGGCCGTGCAGCAGAACCCAGAGGCCGACCCGCTGGATCTCGCTGCCGCCGCCACCCTAGCTGGCGATTACCCAAACGCAGCCGAGTACGCGGGAGACGCCACCTTCCAGGAGGGGCTACGGCCCGAGAGCCAGCAACGCAGTTGGTATCTCATCCGCGCGGCGCTCTTGGAGGCCAATGCCCTCCTCCAGGCGCAGAAAATGGAAGAGGCTGCCGCCGCCCTTCAAGAAACCGCTGCTCGTATCTCCGCCGAGCACCAGCCTCTCCTCCGCGCCCACGTTCTGCAACACGCGGGCAAGCTCCTCACCGATGCCGGTCACTACCGCGAGGCGGAGACAGCCCTCCAGGAGTCCCTTCTGCTTTACCACGACCACCTCGGCCCTCTCACCCAGCCCACCACCGAGGCCGCCTACCTCCTGGGCGGTCTCTACTGGCATGAGGGCCGCTACCACGAAGCCGAGATCAATCTCCGTCAAGCCCTCTCCTTCACCGAGCAGAGGGAGGGAGATTCCCACTCCACCGCCCGCTGCCTCACTGGTCTGGCATTTGTCCAGCAAGACCAAGGCCTTCTGGAGGAGGCAGAGTCGTTTTTCCGCCGTGCGCTCGAAGTCAGCGAGCAGGTCCACCCGCCTGGTCATCAAAACATTTCCGCTGCCTGCGGCAACCTTGGTTCTGTCCTGCTCAAACAAGGCCACCCGCAGGAGGCTGAGCCGCTTCTTCGTCGTTCGCTGGAAATTCTAAAGCAAGCCCCGCCCGCTAGCCATTCCGATATCGGCATCTCCTTTGGGAACCTAGGCACTCTCCTGCAAGCTCAAGGCCGCTTGGACGAGGCTGAGCCGCTGCTCCGCCGTGCGCTGGAGATCGTTGAGCAAGCCTTACCCGCAGGCCACCCCCACATCGCCACCGCCTGGGGGAACCTGGGCCGCGTCCTGCAAGCCCAAGGCCGCATGGAGAAGGCAGAGCCGTTGTTGCGCCGGGCTCTTGAAATCTATGAGCAAGCTCTGCACGCAGGCCATCCCGACATCGCCACCGCCTGCGGGAACCTAGGCGGCGTTCTGCAAGACCAAGGTCGCCTGGAGGAGGCCGAGCCGATGCTCCGCCGTGCGCTAGAGATTTTTGAGGAATCCCTGCCTGCAAGCCATCCCGACATCGCCACCGCCTGCGGGAAACTGGGCAGTGTTCTGCAAGACCAAGGCCGTCTGGAGGAAGCTGAAGAACTTCGCTGCCGGGCATTGGCTTTAACTTTTGAGTGGGAGGCGACGAACTCCACGCAAAGTCCTCATAGGTCCCTCCGAGTCACCAAATACCTCGCTCTGCTTACCGAGATGGAAGTCCCAGAGCAGGAGCGGCGGGACCGACTGGAGGTTTTGGCGCGGGAGACGGGGTTTGAGGCTCGGGCTGTGGAGGAGTTGCTGGCGGAGTTTTTCCAGGCCGACTCCTGAGCGTGACTTCACTGCCATGGGACTCTGCTTTCACCATAAGCCTATCACGAATGATGAAGGTTTTTTTGGCAGGAGAATGGATAAACGCGCTCTTTTGCAATTCAGACGAAGCGTCATTCACGACCTAAGCCCCACGCCTGCCGCCTCGAAGAGACGGCTTACAGCATGTTGCGCAGAGCGCGGGGTGGGCAATGTAGCTTTGGCGGGGGCGGCGTTCTTCACTTCCGCTGCCCTTGGGGCTGGAAGTCGCGGGTGGTTTCGTAGAGGCTGGGGGTGAGGAGGGCTTGGTCTTTGAGAAATTGGCCGTCGTAGCGGCGGTGGAGGTCGTCTTGGGTCCACATTTCTTTGTCAGGCCCGGCACTGCGGATGTCGATGCGTTGGCGGTCGGTGGCGTGGAAGAAGAGGGGGGTGCCCCAGCGGTCGATGACTTGGCCTTGGGGGTTGAAGCAAGGGGCGTCTGCGGGGAGGAAGACGAGGCGGGCTTTGTTTTTGCCCCTGAGCGCGGCGGCGATCTCTTCATTGGCCCCAAGTGGCACTGGGTTGTCGCCTTTGACGAGGAGGGAGAAGTTGTCGAGCGCGCGAAAGAGGTCGGTGAGGTCCTGCTGGGGTGGCTGGGCGGTGGTGCCGTAGTTTTTGAGGATGGTCTGGCCGATGGTTGGCTGCTGATGGGTGTCGGAACTGGCGGTGGGCTTGGCCGTGGGGGTGGGAGCACGTCCTGAGCCGTTGCGAGTGACGAACTGCACGAGGAATGCGGTGGCGAGTGCGATGAGGAGAAGCACGATGGGCCAACCGGGGTAGGACATGCGGTGGGAGGTGCTCATGGGGGGGACGTGGTGGCGGGGAGATGTGAAGACGGGGATGGCGATGGCGCGCAATCCAACATCTAAAACCCAATATCAGCAACGACGGCTGGATCAGGTGACGGTGCCTACGTATTGCAGATTGGCGGACTCTAAGCAGGCTGGGATGACGCGGCGGAAGTCCTCAAGGGAGACGGGCTTGGTGAGGAACTCGTTCATGCCGGCTTCCATGCAGGATTCTTTGACGCCTGAGAGGGCGTGGCCGGTCATGGCAACGATGGCGGGCTGCTGCTTGAGGAGGAAGTTGCCCCGGATCTCGCGTGCGGCTTCTACGCCGCCTTTGACTGGCATTTGGAGGTCCATGAAGATGATGTCGTAGGCACCGCGGTTGACCATCTCGACGCCTTCTTGTCCGTTGTTGGCGATGTCGATCTTCTTGTAGCCGAGTCGCTGAAGGAAGAGGGTGACGATCTTGTGGTTGAGGGGTTGGTCGTCAACGAGGAGGATGCTGGCGGGATGTTGTGCAGCAAAGCTGTCTGGTGCGGCGGCGACTTTCTTTGACGAGACGGGAGCCATGCCGACGGGCACGGGGCCGCTGGGTGGCTTGGGCTGAGGTGATGGAGAGGGACTGGGTTGCCCGTAGGCCTGCTGATGTTGCTGATGCATCTGCGGTGCAGGCGATGGCGGCACTGAGTTGTAAGTAATGGGTGATGGGGGCGGATAACCGCCTGCTGGTGGCCCTGAAGCGTAACCGGGAGGTGCCACGGCTTGCTGGAACGCTGCCATAGGGTGTGGCTGCATTTGCATGGGATGCCCTGGCGGCATCATCTGCGGTGCGCCGTATGGCTGCATCTGTTGCTGTGGGTAGTAGGGCTGCTGCTGCGGATACCAAGCCTGCTGCTGACCGTAGGCCTGCTGGGGTGGCATTTGCTGCATAGGCTGCTGCGAATAACCCGGTGGCGGACCGTAGCTGGGCATCTGCTGGGGTGCAGGTGCTTGTGTAGCACTGGCAAAGCTTGGCTCGGCGGCTTGCTGGGGTGCTGGTGGGCTGAAGAATGAGGAGGGTGCATCCACAGGGCCACCCGGAGCCTGTGCAGTGAAGGGTGAGTGCACAGGGGCTGCTGCGGCCAGTGCAAATGTGGATGGATACTCTGGCGCTGATGGTGTGGGGGCCGCGCTGAAGGGGCTAGGCGGCTCTGATGGCGCGAATGAATGGTGAGCAGGTGCGGTGGTGAACGACGGCTCTTCCTCCATAGGGGCCTTGCGCTCTGGCAGGGCACCGGTGGCGATGCCGGAGAGGGCGCGCAGAAGCTCGAGTCGACGCACGGGTTTAGTCACACGTACATGTTTACCGTTGGCAGGGAGCTTGACGGATTCCTTGGCTTTCCCCCCAGTGAGTGGAGTGAGGAGGACGACAGGGATAGAGCGCTGAGCTGCGGCATCGAGGACGATCTGAGCGCGATCAGGATCTGCATTGGCGAGGTCGAGCACAACGGTCTGTGAGTGCCAAACGGCTTGCTGAAGAGGCTCTACCTCGCGCTCCCGTGGCAGGGTGTGTGCCTGGATTCCCCAGGACTGGCAATGACCGCGAAGAAGCTCAAACTGTGTGCTGTGGCCGATGACCAGGGTGACTTCTCTGCTGCGGAGAGTCTCAGAGAGCGCGTGCTCACTGGCGAGAACGTCATCCCCTTCTGGAGAAGGACGAAGTGGCATCTCAATGTGGAAGTCAGAGCCTTTGCCTTCCTCTGAGGTGACCTTGATCTCACCTTCCATGAGGGCGGCGAGCTTGCGCGAGATGGCAAGTCCAAGGCCCGTGCCACCATATTTGCGAGTGGTGGATGCATCTGCCTGGGTAAAGGCTTCAAAGATGCTGGCGAGTTTTTGTTTGGGAATGCCTATGCCGGTGTCCTTAACACTGAGATGCAAGTAAGGAACATCTCCTGTGGGGGCCTTTCTCCACACCTGACGTGCGAGCATCAGGATCTCGCCTTGATCGGTAAACTTGATGGCATTGCCAACGAGATTGACGAGGATCTGCTTGAGGCGCTGGAAGTCGCCCATGAAGAAGCGTGGGACGCCGGGCTCGATGTGGTAGTTGAGCTCCAGGCCCTTCTCTGCGGCGCGGTAGGCAAAGACGTCCAATGTCTCGGCAAAGAGTTGGTCGGTATCGACGGTGATGCTCTCGATCTCCATCTTTGCAGACTCGAGCTTGGAGAAGTCGAGAATGTCATTGATGAGGTGAAGCAGGCTCTGACCCGAGGAGCGGATCATGCGGACGAGTTCCTCTTGCTCATCATTGAGCTCGCACTCGAGCAGCAGAGAAGTGGTGCCGATGATGCCGTTCATGGGCGTCCGGATCTCGTGACTCATGTTAGCGAGGAAATCGGACTTGGCCGCGGTGGCAGCCTCGGCCTGCATCTTGGACATTTCAGCCTCGCGAATGACGGCTTGATGGTTCTCCTCGTGTTTATGAAGCTGCTCAAGGGTGGAGTTTACGTCCTCTTGGAGAGTGGTGAAGTCATCCAGGCCGTGAACTGGAATGCGATGAGTGAAGCGCTTGGTGCGGAGTGCGCTGAAGCCTTCCCTGAGGCTTTTTACTCTGCGTTGGATGCTGATGCCGAGGCAGGTGAAGCCAAGCAGACAACCAGCCATTCCTGAGATGGCCGCGATCGAAGGCATGAGGAGGTCTTGCACGCGGGAGACGTGGATGACTTGAAGCAACGGCTGGCGAACCATGATGGCACCCGCAATGCGTCCGTCATCGCCGGTGAGGGGAGCAGAGGCAGACGCCCATGTGGAGGGTCCAAAAGCGCGTATCTCATCGCCCTCAAGACCTGCATCATAAGCTGTGGCAGCACCGCCAAAGACGCGGAGTGGTGTGACCTGCAATACGGCAATGTCTGGCTCTGGGGGCAACTGATCTTCTTGGTGCTTGGAGAGGGGCACCGATTGCGAAATGGATACGCCACCGCCCACTGCTGGGTCTGGTCGCGCGATGGAGAACACCACCGGCAGACCGATGACGTGTGGCGGTGCCTCAAGAGACTGAAAACGCACTGTCAGCAAGCTGACGGTGTCTTTGTCCAGGCCATGACTGCCCTTTAGGAGGCGCTCAGCTCCGCCCCGGCGCTCCATCTCCATTTTCAGAGAGACGGCGAGAGAGGAGAGGTAAGAGTTTTGAGCGACTCTGCCTGTTAAGAGTGAACGCCACATAAACCCTGCCGATACCGCAGCCACGGCCAGCACCACCGCCAAAGTTCCTACGAAGAGGAACTTCAGGGCGAGTGGAACGTGGGCCTTGGGTAGCGACACAGCAGAGAGGACTCAGTAAAGTTAGGCGTGGCACATGAGCACGCGGCGGACGACGGATACGAGCGACTCAGCGGTGTAAGGTTTGGGCAACATCCCAGCGAATCCGATGTGCTGGCACATCTCCTCAGCTCCATCGCCGAAGAACCCGCTACAGGCGACTACTGGCAACTGTGGGTGTTTTTCATGCAGCGTATCAAAGGTCTCTAGCCCTGACATGCCGCCTGGCATTGTTAGGTCAAGGAGGACTAACTCTGGCAGTCTGGGTGACTGGATGCTGATCAGAGCTTCCTCACCGGAGCGCGCCACGACAATGTTGAGGTCTAACGTGGACAAAATAGCGCGACCAAGAGTGAGAAGAGCTGGATCGTCATCAACGATCATGACGGTGGCACGACTGGCGGCGTCTTGAGAGCCGTAACCGCGAGGACTTTGACCCACAGGCGATGTAGGAGAGTGTGGGCTATAGTGTTCGGTAGCGGAGTACATGGCGGTTGGATGGGGTTGAGTTACAGGGCGGTGTAGGAGAGGCAGCGGATCTCATCGAGTGTGGTGTGTCCGCCCAAGACTTGAGTGAGGCCTTCTTGGTAAAGGGAGAGGAAGCCGTTCTTGAAGGCAACGGCCCGCATGGAGGAGAGGGGAGCGCCTTCTTCGATGAGATCGCGCAGTTCTGTGGAGACTTCACAGAGCTCCATGAGCGCCACGCGTCCGGTGTAGCCAGTGCCGTGGCATTCGTCACAGCCGACTTTGCGGTAGATGGGCTGATTGATGGGGCCGGTGAACAACCCTTGGCGACCAAGGATGTCGATCAGCTCCTGATCTGGGGCCTCTGGACGTTTGCAATAGCCGCACAGACGGCGCACGAGGCGCTGAGCTTGCGATAGGGCAAGTGAGTCTGCCACGAGATACTTTTCCACGCCCATAGAGAGTAGACGTGAGACTGCACGCAGGGAGTCGTTAGCGTGCAGGGTGGTAAGCACCAAGTGACCGGTGAGCGAGGCATTGATGGCAGCGGTGGCCGTTTCGGCATCACGAGACTCACCAATAAGGATGATGTCTGGGTCAGCACGAAGCAGGGCTCTCAATCCCGCAGAGAAGTCCAGCTTGTGAGCGTTGTTGGTCTGGGTCTGGTTGATGCCCTCGATCTCGTATTCGATGGGGTCCTCAATCGTCTGGATGTTAACGTCGTCGTTGTTCACGCTGTTGAGCAGCGCGTAGAGCGTGGTCGTTTTACCGGAACCAGTGGGGCCGGTCACGAGAACGAGACCTTGGTCGCGCTGCATGGTGCGGGACAGGATGTCCAACTGACGCTGAGAAAGGTTGAAGTCAGAGAGCCGCCGCACGCCGTCCTGCTTGTCCAGAAAGCGCATGATGATTTTCTGGAACTCGCGGCGGGTGGGCACTGCTGCGACACGGACGTCTACGCGGCGTCTACCAACGGCCATGGCAAAGCGTCCGTCCTGCGCCTCTTGGCGAGATTGGCCCATGCCAGCGTAGTTTTTGATGAGAGCAACGAAGCGATTCAGCAGCGCCTCAGGTGCGGTTAGCAGAGTCTTGAGGTTACCATCAATCCGTGCGCGGAAGCGGGCGAGGTTGTAAAACTTCTCAATGTGAAGGTCAGAAGCACGGCATCGGATAGCAGTAAACAGAGCCCACTTGACGAGATCCTCGGCCTCGTGGTTGGGATTGGCCGGATTGATGCCAGCCATGTCCTCTGGCTGGATGTCCACGAGGTTGGCCTCGACCGCCAGGGTAAGATTGGAGGTCTCGACTTGGCCTGCCGCAGAGGATTGACCTAACGCAGCCGCAGCGCGGTTGATAGCATCCCGGATGGCTCCGATGTCGGCCATGACGGGAATGATTTTGACTGCGTCATTGCCAAGGGACAGCCACTCGTCTTCAAAGGTATAGCAATCGCCGCTCTCGCTCAGGAGGTAGACGACATGCTTACCCACGTACACTGGGTAAACGCTGTGGCGCTCTAACAGGGTGAGGGGGAAAAAGTCCTGTCTGGGCGCTTCCTTGGCATTAAAGATGAGCGTCCGACCTGCGGAAAAGAGATGCTGGAGTGCGATGCCGAGGTTGCGCTGAACGCCATTGAAGTCGGGGATATCCAGGGTGCCTTTTTTGTCTTTGGCAGTGTTGTAGAACTGCTGCAGCACGTTCTTCTCCGCAGTCTCGTAGGGGTAGTTTTCCAGCAGCCAATTGAATGTTCCTTCAAGGCCCAGATCGGAGAACTTCGGCGTGCGGAGTTGCTCCATGGCGTTCTCGTTGGCGATCGGGTTTGACCCAAATCTGTTCACGAGTTCACGACGAGTCTTCTGGTACTGCTCTGCGGAGATGAGCACGCGGACGACGAAAGCTTGCGGAATGCCCCAGAAATCCGAAGCGCGCGGTGTGTAGTGAGCCATAACCACCAGTGGACCGATGGTGGAGATGGGAAGCCAGGGCTCTGACACCCTGGGTACTCGGCCAAGCAAGCGAACGGCCTGTTCAGCTTCCGGGGAGCAGTTTTCACGCGAGAGCTTGAGGGGAATGATGCCATTCTGAAGCGCAAGGCCCTCAAGCGACAACAGTTCCGTTTCCCTGGGTGGATTAGTTGGGGCACCCGAATGGGTTACATCACCAAAGGATTGTGGAGACGGCTGGGGCTCTGAAAGGACTCGTGTCATGTGTTGTGTGGGCGTTGTGGGGCGTGGGGCTATCTGCCACTCCACTTGTACCCAGGTGGGAAAACGTAGGGGGTTCCGATGTCGGAACCGTCAAAGACGACTTTGGCACCGCTTCCGACTTGGCCGGGAGAGATGAGTTTGAATAGGCCACCAGTCCACTCCATGCGGTAGTCCCGCGTGCTAGATGACATGGGAGGTCTGTACGTTGGATCGAGGAAGGGAGAACCGGGAGCTGGGTTTGTGGGAGCTCGGTATTGAAGTTGTTGGAGGACCTTAAGTTCATCCCAACTCGCACCGCGTGAGGGCGTGAGGCTTTCCAGATTGTCCCTCGTGTTCGCCATCTGGTGCTTGTAGACGGCGTCATTGACCATCTTGAGTTTGTCTTTTGCCAGTTGTTCGGTCGCAATCTGGTGAGTCCCGCCGATTTGGCTTACGACGATGCTTGCCATGACTCCGATGGTGGTGATGGTCACCACCATCTCGGTAAGCGAGAACCCCGCCAGCACTGAGTGCCTTCGGGGTTTGCTGTTAGGAGTGGCCGCAAGGTTCAACATGAGAGCAGCAATGGAAAGTGGGGTCAGTAGTAGATCTGGGAGTTGGAAGGATTCCGCAAAATGACTTTGGTGAGGGGATCAATGGAGGTGGGGAAGTCGATGTCGTAGCCTGAAGGCAGGTAAGTCGTGAGTGTCGCTTCGGCGAATGCCATGTAGTTCCTCAGCAGGGCATACTTGTCGTTGTCAGTGGACCGGGCAGCCCAGTCTACCGCTGCCTGATAGCGGCCACGATGCTGAAGCAAGCCACCCATGGCCATGTTAAGTGCTTCAGCTCGTGCTACAGCGAGGTTTCGCTCGGCATCGGCACGCATCTGGGTGACTTGTGGGATGGCGATGAATGAAATGATGCCAATAATGGCTACCGTTGCCAACAACTCGACCATTGAGAAGCCTGAGCGGGTCCGTGATAGGTGCGTAAGTTTCATATTGCTGTTGGGTTGGCGTTTGAGGTGCGTCACTCGGCCACCATCTCTACTTTTGGAGATGAGGTTGCGCCCCAGGTGTCGAGTTTCAGATAGCTCTTGATGCGAGTCAGAGCGTCCGACTTGATGCGGCCCGTGTTCACGGAAGCATCATCAAAATGTTCAAAGGTGCCGTCATCTAGGTAAGCCTGTACTAAGTTGAGTCGGCCCTTGGAGTGGCCGCGGCTATTGTAATCAGCCCTAACGGTCTCCAAGCTCAAAAACTGGCCGTTCTCCCCTGGAGAGCGCAGTTGAGAAGCAATCCAAGCATCTACGGCGTTTTGAAGTGCCCGCTGTTGTTGCCGGGCAACCATTCGCGAGGAGTCGCTTTGGAGGTTACTGAAGGTGTTGACCACCATCCCGGCCAGAAGGCCAATGATGGCCAAAGTCAGGACAAGCTCAGGCAAGGTAAAACCGAGTCTGCGAGTGCTGTTGGATCGCTGATTCATGGTGGTCAGGTCAAGGCGCGGGCTTTTTGCAAGTTCTCCGCCGGGGACGAATCCCCGGCGGAGAGGGTAGATCCTTTCTGGCATCCGCAGTTAGACTGCGTGAGTCAGGTCAGACTTTAGAGGCTATCGCCTCAGTCAGATTAAGGAGCGGTGTTGCTTGCCACTGCTGCGGCATTGTACTCCATGATCTGCTGAGCGTTGTCCCAGGTCAGGTAGGCCTCAAGATCGGTGCGCTCGTTGGTGCCGGTGGTAGGCACGGAAGGAACGACGAAGCGCTTGCCAGTGAAAGGACCGTCTTCGATCTCGATGCCAGCTGAGATAGCGTCGATCACTGCAGCCTTAGTTGCAGGAAGCGTATCTGTGGCGTTGTCAGCCCAACCAGCGTTAACAGCTGAGTTGATCGTGGATGCCAAGCTCTGAGCGTTGCGCTGAGCGGTGGCTTCCTGAGCGGAGCTGTTGATGTTACCGATGTTTGGGATGGCGATCGCTGCGATCACGCCGATAACGGCGATCACGACGAGCATTTCAATAAGGCTGAAGCCTTGCTTACCGAGTTTGCGGATGTTGAGCTTAACGTTTTTCATTGTTGTATTGGGCTTATAGGTTGTTGTCTTGTTGTCCTCCAGGCAGCGAGCAAAGCCCGTTGCGTTGAAGTATGAAAATTATAGTAAACCCAACAAAAAGAGTCAAAGCATTTTTATAATTTTTATCAAAAATATATTCTCTTGGAATGCTCTTGCGCTTTCGGCGGCTCTGTAGCCCTTTTAAAATGGGCAATCCAGGCACTTTGCGTTTCAAACAGCTAGGCGGTCAGCGGATGAGTCTTCCTGTATGATAAGTATAGAAAAAGATTGCTCCTGGAGGCTTCCAGGTCTCCCGTTTGCTATTTTCTGCCAATAAATCGCGAGCACCAAAGGTGTTTGCGGGCTGGTTGACTCAGTTCCTCATCGATTCCTCTAGCCAAAACGATTGGTCCGCTTGGTGATTCAAGCGTTCTACACCGATGAGCGACTATGGCGTCTAGCGCCCTTGGTGCTTACTTTAAGCTTTGATGGAGTTTGTGTACGGTATCCACGATACGCTCTTCCACGTCCTCTGCCCAGCCTGCCGCAGCTTCATATCCGCCCTCTTTTTGAATGCGGAGGCTAGGAATGTAGCCCGTGTAGTCATTGGAGTAGCCTGCGACCCAGATACCTGCTTCTCCTGCCAGTTCCTTTTTGAATCGCAGTGAGTAGTCCACCACCACTTCGCTTCCCAGTGTCACGAAAGTCAGATCAGGACCGAGTTTGATGACCTGGACTGGGTAAGCGTGTTCTGGCCGACCGGCTTTGGCGTAGCTGAGGGTGATTTCTTCATAAGCCGCACGGATGGGGCCCCGAATGGCGATGGGGTTGACGGTCAATGCCATCTCCACGGCATTGGCTAGGCTTCTGCCATGATGCATCGAAAGCTCAAGGTCAGTCACGCCTGGCACGACGTCACTCCGCCTGGGGTATGGGTTCTGGTCACCTCCACAACCCATGAGAAACAGGGCAGTGAAGTCTTTGCGATGTTCCTGGAGGTATTCTTGAGCAAAGCCCGCATAGTCGCCGCACCAATTATAAAAGCCCAATGAGGTGTTGTGGCAGGCATAGCCGAACATCACGGCTCGAAGTGCTCCGTCAGGTGTCTCCACCCGCAAGGCAGGCACTTCATGGTCTACCGGACCGTTAGGATTTGGAACCTTATTGGCGTTTGGATGATCCGGCGGCAGCGTGTAGTCCTTTCTGCGGTTCATGGCGAAACCGCAACGGGCTTTGTTCCAAGTCAGACGAGCGGGTTTAAGGTCCGTGAGGGCGCTGCCAATCAGTGAGATTAAGTCAGATTGGAGCTTCTGTGTGTAGTCCCAGGCATCCTTGGCTCGCGGATTGTTTTCTTCCTCGGCAGTGAGCGGTGCAGAACGCAAGCTTGGCCCGCTGTGAGTGTGGGAGGCGTTCAGCACCAGTCGCTCTGGCTTGAGGCCGTAATCCTGCTGTGCTCGACGGGCGATCTCATGACGCAAGGCCTGAGGCACGCCAATCAGATCCAATGTGACGAACACCAGTTTGCCTCCTGTAGAGTCTTCCAGCGCTAGTGCCTTTGCAAAAAGCTCCTGCACTTTGCCTTCAGCTGGCTTCTTCCGGGCGGCATAGCCAGCCATCCAGAGCAACTTCTGGGGAGTCACTTGCAGGGTCGCTGTTCCGGCCTTCCACTCTGCGGGTACCTGAGGAGCGACTGACTTTACCGGCCCAGGAGGTGCCAGCGGGGTTGCTCCAGGAGGCGCTGCGTTTGTAAAGCTGATGACGGAGAGTGCGGCAGCGAGAAAGCGGGACAATTGCTTGAGCATGAACATGCTACGGGCCGAAAGTCATATCCTTTGCTTTTGGTGATTATTGTATTTTATTGTTTTTCCTCTATCCCTTCATGACGAAAGCTTCTTCGACCACTCTTGCCTGCTCCCGCGACATCGTGGTCATTGGTCTCGTCCTCGGCTTGGTAAACATGGGGCTCTCACGGGGTGACTTTGGGTGGCTGGGGCTTAATCCCACGCCCTGGTTGCTGCTGCCGATCCTGATTGGGGGGCGGTACGGTCTGACTCAGGGGCTGGTGAGTGGCGTTTTTACCGCAGGACTGATTGTCGTCACCCGCGGGCTGTGGATTGAGCATCGGTCGCCCAAAATCATTGCTGGGGACCACCTCTATGAGATGGGCTCTCTACTATTATTAGGCTTTCTCGCCGGACAGTGGCGGCAGATGCAGAGCAATCGGCACGAGGAACTCAAAGCTGAGAATGAAGTCCTGGGCGAGTCCCTCCTGCGTGTTCAGGCCGAGGTTGCTCTTGTGAGGGAGAGCCGCCAGGAAGCAGAGCGCCAACTTGCTTTGCACAACGTCGTCCTGACCAATCTCGACGACGACCTGCATCAGCTACTGACCTCCCCAGCGGGTGGTTTCCTCCCTGGACTGCTAGATTTGGTCCATCGCCATGGTGGAGTTACCTCTATGGCTGTTTATCAGGTGGAGGGCGACGAGTTGAAGCGCTTGGCAGGACTGCATCTGACGCCGCCGCTTGCGGAGAAGTTGGACTTGCGCCAGACCCCACTTGCTGCCCGCGCACTCGATGAGCGGGCCATCTCCGTTGTGCGCGATGCGATGACCGCAAGTGCAGAGCAGCCATTCCTGGCGGCTTTGCCTTGGTCAGACGGCAAGGCAAGCGGCGTTCTGCTGATCCAGGACATGCCGTTGGATTCCTTAAGTTGGGAAAACCTCGCCAGGGTAGAGTTGATTGTGCACTGGGCGTTCGCACTCGCTCGGTGGGGGCGCAAGCTTGCTTCAGACAAGGGAAAACAGAGCCTTGTGCCCGTGGCTGACTTCATGTTGCTGGTGGGACAGGCACTTCAAGTGGAGCAGACTCATCGCGTGCCGTCAGTTGTCGTCCGTGCCGATCTACTGGACAAAGCCCAGGTCGCAGCGGCTGAACTCCCGCCAAGTCTACTACGTCTCCTTCCGAAGTCGGCAGTCGCTTGTCATGTGGACGCCAGTCTGATGGTGTTCCTGCCATTTGGAGGACAGGCAGAAGGCGATGCACTGGTGCGGACGCTGAAGGATGCCGATGTCAAGGTGCGCTGCTGTCATTATCTCACGGCGGGCACAACGGATGTGCGGACTTTTTGGGGACGTGTCATGGAGGCAGCGTGATTTGACGATGGATGTGACACTTCAGCATGGCGTTTTCGCCGCTGCATTGCTGCTACCCATCGCTGTGGCCGTGGTGGTGATGGTTGTGCCGGGGAGGCGCAAGGAGGTCTCTGGCGTCAAAGTCGGCAACCCACTCGCTGATCTCCCAGTTGCGCCCAGGAATGAGGCTGAGGTCATGCCGCTGGTGCATCTTTGTCGTCAACTGACTGTGCAAGACATGGAAGGCTATATATTAGGGTTACGTCACCTTCCGGTGGAGCGCGCGGCTCCAGTGCTTGAGCGTCATGTGCGTGGCGATGATCCAGCGTTGCAACTTTACTCCCAGGCAGTGCTTCAAGATGGGAAAGACCAGTTGCTGCATCGCTTCCAGCAATTGCTTCAGCTTCCTGTTACCGATTCCCGAGCAGCGACTTGGCTTCTTGAGGCGGGGCTTCGTCTGGCAAATCCCACGCTCAACACCATCTCCGAGCGTGAAGTGTGGCTAGAGCGCCTTGTAGCTTTGGCAAAGGAAAGACTGGCAAGTGCACCGCCCACTCCGGCCCTGCTTTCGGCTGCTGTGAGTGTTTTCAATCAAGCGGGTATGCCTGAGCAAGGAGAAGTGCTGCTCAGGGCACTCCCCGCTGGCTCTCCCTTGCGGGAGACGCTGGAAAGGCAGACCCAGCACCTGCTTCACCAGAGGAGGCTGGCTTTGCGGGCCTGATTTCACCATGTCGAAGTCGCAGGAGAACGTTGCCGACATCTGCCTCATCCTGGAAGGCACCTACCCTTATGTTAGTGGCGGTGTGTCCACATGGGTCCATCAGATCTTGGAGATGTATCCGGAGTGGAAGTTCGCGTTGTTCTACCTGGGTGCTCAAAAGGACCCTTCCAACAAGCCCAAATACTCCCTGCCTTCCAATGTCGTTGGCCTCACCGAAGTCTACTTGTTTGATGATGACCCCTCAGACCACAGAAAGGGAAACCTCAGTCACGCACGGTGGGCTAAGTTCTTTGAAAACATCCGCCGCATGGGCGTGAGAGTCCCACGGGGCGATGCAGTAGACGTCGAGCTCTTCCAGCAGGCCTTTGATACCATCAGCCAGGAGACTTCGGTCGGGTTCGACTCTTTTTGGCGACACCATGAGACATGGGACATCTTGCGAGAAGTCTATGAGCGCTATGCTGCAGACGACTCCTTCCTCGACTTCTTTTGGACACTGCGCTTCCTCCTACAGCCCATTTGGCGACTCTCCCGGGCGATGAGCAATGTGCCGCGCGCGCGCCTTTATCACACAGCTTGCACGGGTTATGCAGGACTCACAGCAGCCATCGCTGCGTCACACTACAAGCGCCCGCTCGTGCTCACCGAGCATGGCATTTACCTCCGGGAGCGGATCGCAGACATCAGCCGGTCCAAATGGATCCCTGATCAGCACTACAAGCATCCCGGCCTGAGCGATCCACTCGGCACTCTTCGGCGTTTGTGGATCGGGTTCTTCGATGTGGCCGCACGCATGTGTTATCACAAGTCAGACACCATTGTGTCTCTCTTTGAGAAGAACGCCCAGGCTCAAGTCCGCTTCGGGGCAAATGACGAGCGCATCCGCATCATCCCCAACGGCATTGAGACCGAGCAGTTCACTCCGCTGGCCAGTGCACGTGAGGAGCGCAAGAAGCGGCAGCCCAGCAGCAAAGTCGTTGGCTTCCTCGGTCGTGTGGTGACCATCAAGGATATCAAAACACTGCTGCGTGCGGCGAGGAAAGTCATCTCAGCTCTGCCTGACGCCAGGTTCCTCGTTGCCGGACCCACCGAGGAAGAGCCAGACTACTACCGCGAGTGCCTGGATCTCCGTCAGCAACTTCACCTCCAGCGTGAGGTCGAGTTCGTTGGCTCGCAGAACCGCATGGACTTCTTGCCCAAGTTAGACCTTATGATTCTAACAAGCATCAGCGAGGGACTTCCCTTCGTCGTGTTGGAGTCGCTCGCCGCCGGTGTGCCAGTCGTTTCCACTGACGTGGGAGCCTGTTCAGAGATCATCCTCGGTTCCAGCATGGAGCAGCCACCGCTCGGTGCAGCAGGATGCATCGCCCCAGTGGGTAACACTGAGGAGCTCGCTCAGGCCGTCATCCAAGTGCTCACAGACACTACTCTTCTTGCCAAAATGAGTGATGCCGGGCGCGCCCGCGTCACGCGCAACTACCACAGCAAGAGCATCCGTCTGGCCTACTCACGCCTCTACTCCGAACTCCTGGCCAAGACGGCCGCAACCTGACCTCCTTCATGGCCGGCATCGCCTTCCAACTCCGACGTCTCAGCCAGTCCACCACTTACGCGGGCAAGCTCGGGGCTTATGCCTCTGCCGCCGTCATCAGTGCTGGCCCCTGGATGATCTCCATCGTCGCGCTGATGCTCCTCACCTACCTGCTTCACCAGAAGCTCGACGGCGATACCATCCGCTTGTTCAACGCCTGCGTCACGCACGACTACGCCATCGCCCTCATCCTCACCGGCCCCATCCAGCTTCTCCTCACCCGCTACGTGGCAGACCAGTTGTCTGTTAATGAGCCCCACCACATCTTCCCCAGCTTCTGCGGCGGACTCATCGTCACTACCCTCATCGCAGGCGCGGTAGGTTGTGCCTTCTTCTTGGGGATGGTGGAAGGGCCCAGTTGGGAGCTCAGGGCCGCCGCTGCCACCCTTCTCGTCTACGTCTCATGCATCTTTGTGGCCAACGTCTACCTCAGCGTGCTGCGTGCCTATCAGAAGATCGTATTCGCCTTCTTCACTGGCTATGGCGTGGGTGTGGCCGCCGCGTGGCACCTTGCTACCGACTACGGCGTCACCGGTGCCATGATCGGTCTGCTCATCGGCCACCTGCTCCTCTTCCTCATCCTCGCATGGAATATCCGCCGCGAGCTAGGGCAGGGCAGAGGATCACCATTCCGCTTTCTACGCGCCGCCGTGCAGATGCCAGACCTCCTTTGGATTGGCCTCTTCTACAACCTCGGCATCTGGATCGACAAAGTCCTCTTCTGGTGGAACTCCCAGAGCCGCATTGAAGTTGCAGGCGTCCTACACGCCGCTCCAGACTACGACTTAGCCATCTACCTCAGCCTCCTTTCCATCGTGCCTGGCATGACTGTCTTCATCCTCGAAGTAGAGACCAGTTTCGCCGAGAAGTTTCAGCATTACCACGACGCCGTAAACCACGGCAAGTCCCTCACCCTCATCCGCGAGGCAAAGAAAGCCATCATCCTCTCCCTGCGGACCGGCTTCCTTCGTCTCCTTAAAGTCCAAGGCATCGCCACCCTCATCCTCGTTGCTTCAGCCGGCGAGCTCACCCGCTGGTTCCACGTCAGCTTCATCCAGTTAGGCATCTTCCGCATCACCCTCTTCGGTGCCTTCATGCTCATGGCCTTCCTCGCCATGCTCACCGTGTTATTCTATTTCAACGACCGCCGCGGTGCCCTCATCTGCACCGCCGTCTTCCTCGTAGCCAACGGCCTCCTCAGCGCCCTCACCATCTTACAAAACGAGGCCTGGTATGGCTTCGGCTTCGTCGTGGCATCCAGCGTTGCCCTCCTCATAGCCGCCGTCCGGGTCAACGCACGCCTAGACGACCTAGAGTACTACACCTTCAATCCCGAGCTCTGACCCGCCCACCCTCTGCCACACAGTGCAGAAGTCTTGTCTTGCCGTGATCAATCCCTCCAGGTAAAACCGTTCCCACATCTCCATTTCCACACCATGAACAACCGTCGTCACTTCCTCAAGAAAGCCGTCACCGGAGCCGCAGCATTCGGCGTGCCCAGCATCGTGCCATCCTCCGTCTTCGGCCAGAATGCCCCCTCCAACCGCATCACCATGGCCGTCTTCGGCTGGGGCATGATGGGTCCCGGCAACACCAACTCCTTCATGAACGAAGCCGACTGCCAAGTCGTAGCCGCTTGCGACATCGACAAGCAGCACCTCGAAGCCGCTGTCAACACCGTCAACAAGAAGTACGGCAACACCGACTGCAAGCCCTACCACGACTACCGCGAGCTCATGGCACGCAAAGACATCGACACCGTCATGCTCGCCCTCCCCGACAACTGGCACGCTCTCGTCGCCATCGAAGCCGCCAAAAACGGCAAGGACATCTACGGCGAGAAACCCCTCGCCCGCACCATCGCTGAGCAGCAAGCCATCGTAAACGCCGTCAAGAAATACAACCGCATCTGGCAGACAGGCTCCTGGCAAAGAAGCACCGGCGACTTCCGGCAAGCAGCCGAGTTTGTGCGCAACGGCCTGATAGGCACCCTCAAAGAAGTCCACGTCGGCCTCCCCGGCGGCCACAACGACTTTGCCGGCACCAAAGACAAAACCGCCGTCACCCCGCCCCCCGCCCACCTCGACTACGAGATGTGGATCGGCCCCGCCCAGATGCAGGACTACATTGAGGCCCGCGTACACAAAAACTGGCGTTGGGATTACAACATCGGCGGCGGCCAATTGCTCGACTGGATCGGCCACCACTGCGACATCGCCCACTGGGGCATGGATTGCGACAACTCCGGCCCCACCGAAGTCAAGCCCATCTCCGCCACCTTCCCCCCACGCACCGACGTCTGGAACACCGCCACCGACTACCGAGCAGAAGCCACCTATGCAGGAGGAGTCAAAATGGTCCTCGCCAACCGCGGCGGCGACATCCAGCCAGGCACCAAGTGGATCGGCACCGACGGCTGGGTCTGGGTTGACCGCGGCGGCTACGATTCCTCCAAGCCCGAGCTCAAGCAAAAATACAACAGCAGAGAGAGAGACGGCAAAGTCGTAGAGAAAGCCCGCGCCGCAGTCCTCGGAGACGACGTGCTCAAAACCAAGCTCTACAAGTCCCCAGGCCACCACCGCAACTTCCTGGACTGCGTCAAGAGCCGCCAGCCCACCATCACCCCAGTCGAGACCGCCCACTGCAGCGCCATCCCAGGCCACCTAGCCCTCATCGCCCTCATGACCAACTCCACCATCAAGTGGGACCCCGTCAAACAAGCCATCCTCGACAACGCCGAAGCCTCCAAACACCTCGGCCGCGAATACCGCGCCCCCTGGAAGCTTGAGGCCTAACGCCAACCCGCAATCTTGCCCTCTCCCGCTCTGCGGGAGAGCGTCAGGGTGAAGAAAAAAGCCTCATCACCCTGAACTATTGCTGTGGAACAGGTCCGTGACCGACAGGCCGATTCCATTTGCAAAAGCACGCACGCCATTCAGGAAGCCGGTTCGCCTGCCCTTACATCCAACTTGAAAGTGGATCTGTAGGAGGTGGCCATCTCGAAGTCGCGCATAGAGGAACCTTGAATGTCGTTTTGTCGTCGCCGTTCCCTACCACAATTTGACGCAGAGTCAGCGTAACCCCATCTGCCTGCAACCTTGCCGTCCAACCTGCCACCGCGACCTGAATACGAGGTAAGTCCGCCAAGATGCGGCCGAAAAACTCTTCATTTTTCGGAGCTTTATGATGAGCTAGAGCGGTTCTCAAAAGAAAAGGGAAAAAAGAAGTTGTACTTTTCTACAGGTGGCATAGTTGAGGAGTGTGGGTCGTCCGCACATCGAACCGAATGCTGAGCACGCCAGTCTTGAGGAGCTGGAAGTGTCGATGCATT
>JAEUHM010000029.1 GCA_016795485.1 Verrucomicrobiaceae bacterium
AATGCATCGACACTTCCAGCTCCTCAAGACTGGCGTGCTCAGCATTCGGTTCGATGTGCGGACGACCCACACTCCTCAACTATGCCACCTGTAGAAAAGTACAACTTCTTTTTTCCCTTTTCTTTTGAGAACCGCTCTAGCAATGCTGGTTTTATGTCTGTGTATTCAAAGATCTCTCGTGTGTACAACCACGTGATAATCACCACGACTAGAGGTTCAATGAGGATCAAAAGATCGTTGTTTCCAAGTCGGGAGAGTAGCAAAGCATTCGATTTCCAAGCTTCCATGCTATGGCCGCAATGTAATGATACCAACCGAACAACGGCAAGCCGTTGTTTTGGCAGTGGAGCGGCAACTAATCCCGGATGGGACGACTCGGACTAATTCGTCCCTAAACCAACATCAGAGTCGGGTTCTCGAGCAGCTTGCGGAAGTCTGCGAGGAAGGTGGCGGCAACGGCTCCGTCTACTACTCGATGGTCACCGCTGAGGCCAACCCACATGCGCTCTCCGGCGACAATCTCGCCTTTGTCGTTCACGACGGGCACTTTTCGAATGCTGCCGATGCTCAAGATGGCGGCTTGGGGAGGGTTGATGATGGCGGAGAAGGTGTCGATGCCGTAGGCTCCGAGGTTGCTGACGGTGATGGTACCGCCAGCAAAGTCATCAGGGCTGAGTTTCTTGTTCTTGGCCTTGGAGGCAAGTTCCTTCACGGATTGGCTGATCTCCAGAAGGGTTTTGGTGTTGGCAGACTTGATGACGGGGGTAACAAGGCCGTCGTCTACTGCGATCGCCACGTTGAGGCCGACGTGTTTGTATTTCACAATGGCATCTCCATCCCAGGCAGCGTTGATGGCAGGGACGTTTTTGGAGGAAACGACCACGGCTTTGAGAATAAAGTCATTGACGGTGTATTTGTTGCCACCGTTTTTGGCACTGGTCTCATTGAGATGAGCCCGGAACTTCATGAGCGGTGCCGCATCGACCTCTATGTTGAGATAGAAGTGAGGAATCTGCGTCTTAGAAGCGAGTAGGCGCTCGGCGATGATGTTTCTCATGCCGGAAACTGGGATGCGTTCGTCGTCTGGGCCTACCGTTGGGCGAATCGTAGGGGTGACGGGCTTCCCACCGCCCGAGCCGGTTGCTGGCGCATTCTCGACGTCGATCCGAACGATGCGGCCACCAGGGCCGGTGCCGGAGAGGAGGCTCAAATCGATGCCTCGCGCTGCGGCGATCTTGCGAGCGAGAGGGGATGCCTTAACCCGAGTGCCGTTCGCACCAGCGGATGCACGGCGGGTGTGCTTAGGAGCACTTGGCAATCTGCTGCCACTGCTGGCGTTTCGCACTGACTCTGTTTTCTCAGCACTTTTGCCTGCTGCGGGCGGTGCAGCGGAAGATGCTTGCGCTTTGGCTGTTTCAGAAGCGATGAGTTCATCCAAGTTGGCCGGAGCGGCTTCATCTTCCTCCAAAACCACAGCGATGGGGGCGTTCAGAGGTACTTTTTGGCCAGGTTTGACGATGATGCGGTGGAGCGTGCCTTCGAAGTGGCACTGCAAGCCCATGGTGGCTTTGTCGGTCTCCACATCGGCGATCTCCTGCATCATTTTCACGGCATCACCTTCTTTGATGAGCCATTTGGCCAGGGTGCCCTCAGTCATGGTGTCACTGAGCTTGGGCATGGAGATGAACTTGGGCATTTTGGACGGGGGTTTTGGGGGTTACGTGACTTCTATCGAAACTGCGGGTGCGCTCAACGTCGGATTTTGTCGGAATGAGCCTGACGGGCACAAAAAACGGCGCGGGGATGTGATCCACCGCGCCGCTGAATCAGCCGAAGCTGGGTTACGAGTTAGAAGTTGTAACGGATACCAGCACCAAAGGCGGTCTCGTTGTCGTCAACAACGCCATTGATTGCGAGTTGAACATCAGTGCCGATGTCGAACAGCAAGCTTCCGATGGCGGAGTGGTAGGTGTCACCGTCTGCGAGTTGGAAACGATAAGCAGGAGCGAACTCAAGCCAATCGGTGAGGGCAAGGCGGAAACCGATGGTGGCCACAAATGCGTTCTCGTCGAGAGTGGTGACTTCAGCGATGTCGGCGTCAGCCCACTGGAAGCCAGCACGGACGACGATGTCTGCGTCTTGGCAAAGGGAGATGTAGCTACCTGCTCCGACGTTGAGGCGGCGCGTGTCGGCGAGATCACCCCAGATTTGATCCCAAGCAGCATAAAGGATGAGGTGCTCTACAGGAGAGATGCTGAAACCTGCATAGTAGCCGTCTCCTTCACCGACGATGTCGATGTCGTTGTGGACCCAGCCGAGTTCAAGGAAGTCATAGTTGAAGCCGCTGCCTGCAGGCTTGGAAGACGGAGGTGGGGGGACCGTAGCTGGAGGAGCAGCCGGGGGTGGGAGGGCACCTGCCAGGGCAAAGCCTGTGCTCAGTGCAAGTGCAAGGAGGGTGGATTTCATGATGGTTTGCTGAGTTGAGGTTGTGTTCTGGTTGAGGTGCGCTGAGAGGCGGACCAAGTTGAGGTTACGCAAAGCCTAGGCGATCCTGCAAGCCGTTTTTGGCGGCGGAAGTTAGTTTTCCCCCTGATTTCTCGTGCAAAAAGCGGCTTAGATTGTGCGGCGATTGTGGTGATGGTAATCTCTATGGGCCAGTCTGCGTTGGAGATGTCATGCCACGAAGTCTTCTGTTTCTCCTAGCCTTGGTTGCGGTGATAGCACGCGCCGAGGATGAGTATGAGCAAACGCCGATCTTATACTCTCAGACTGCACCCAAAGATGCTGTGACGCTTCTCCAAAGAAAGGTCTCGGAGGGCAAGCTGAAGCTGCCTCGCGGCGATGCTTGGGGGCTGCTGAGGGTTCTGCAAAAGGAGTTTAACGTGCCGGACGCCACTCAGGTGATGGTTTTCTCAAAGACCAGCAAGCAAAATGATCTGATTGGGCCTGCTACACCACGCGTGGTGTATTTTGGCGACGATGCTTACCTTGGCTATTCTGTGGGTGGATCGATCGAAGTCTCGGTTATTGACCCCGAGCTTGGGCCAACATTTTATTTGATCGATCCGAGAGCGCGAGATGATCGGCGCTTGAGATTCCAGCGGGATCAGAGTTGTCTCTCATGCCATGGCGGACCGTTCTCGCCGGATGTCCCTGGGGTAATCGTGCGGTCTGTCACTCCGGGTCCAGAGGGCCACCCGATCATGAGCCAAGGCAGCCGAGTGGTGGACACAACCACTGCCTTCGAAGAGCGCTGGGGTGGCTGGTATGTTACTGGTAAACATGGGGATGCCGTGCATCAAGGCAACGTGACCGCCGAAGAGAATGGTGAAAGCGTGATTATTGATCCCAAGCCTGGTCAGAACGTGAGCGACCTGGGCCAGTTTTTTGACACAGACCCGTATCCGCGGAAAACCAGTGATGTGGTGGCGCTGATGGTACTGGAGCACCAGACAAGCGTTCAAAACATCCTTACCAAGGCGGCTCATTCTACTCGGCGTGCTCTCTATATGCAGCAAAGCCTTCAAAAAGAGCTAGGCGAGCCAGTCTCTGACGTGCCAACGGGCACCGCTGCTAGGATCGTTGAGCATGCGGTTGAGGATGTGCTGGATGCCATTTTGTTCAAGGACGAAGCGGTGTTGCCGAAGGGAGGAATCGAGGGTGGTCCGGAGTTTCAAGAAGCATTCGCGGCAAGTGCGCGACTTTCCAAATCCGGTCGATCCCTGAAGGATCTTCAGTTGTTGTCGCGCCTGTTCAAATATCGGTGCTCGTACTTGGTGTATGGGATCACTTTCCAGAACTTACCCGTCCAAATCAAGGCACCTATCACAAAGCGGCTGAAGGAGATCATGACAGCAGACCATGCGGAGGAGCGCTATTCCTATCTGGGCGACTCGGAGCGCAATCACATCCATGAGATCTTGAGCGAGACGCTCTCGGGTTACTGAAGCGATCTGGTGTTTCGAGCAACTCAGCGCATTGCCTGCTGGAGGGCAGGGTCTGTCTGCGGCACGTTGACGGGTTGGCCGCCGGGATCGATCACATTCACCGTCACAAATATGAGAACGACTTTTTTGATGGTCTGCTTGACCTTGCTTTGCCACAAGCGACCAACAAGAGGGATGTCTCCGATGATCGGCACTTTGTCATTGATGTCAGTTGTGGACTCTGTGAGCGCGCCACCAAGAACCACGGTTTGTCCGTCCCAGACGGTGACTGACGTGGTAATGCTGCTCTTCCGGAAGACTGGCTGAAGGATGGGGTTGTCGACGATGTAGGGCACCTCCGTGTCACCGAGGTAGAATCCAAGAGGGTCGTAGACCTCACTTGTCGAACCTGTACGAATATCCGAGCCATAATCGATAAACCCTTCGAACTCAGTGTTGGTGGGTGCAATCACCAGATCTACGGTGCGGCCATCAGGCGAAATGACGGGTTCGACTTCTAGCAGCGAGCCCACGTGTTTGACCTCAAAGGTAGTGGGGGTTGTAGGTGTGACGGGGCCGTTGTTGTTTCCTGTAATCACCTGAGTGTTGCCGCCCACTGGAAAGCTACCCACCTGCTGAGGTATTTCGGGCGGATCAAACTCAGTGGGATAGGGAAACTCACGTCCTATACGAACTTCTGCCTTCTGGCCGCTCCGGGTTACCACGCTCGGGGCCGAGACGAGATCACGCCCTGTCTTTTGGTTGAGCAGATGAATCAATGCCGAAAACTGAGGGTCGGTCATCGCTCCAAAGAGACTAAATGCTGCGGGAGACCGAGAGTCGATGGCCGGGATTTCCTGGCCGCCAGCAAGTGCGAGAAGCTCTTCAATTTTAGCTGCTCCAAGGATATCTCCGGTGCTTCTCAAGCCTTGAGTTGTCGAAAACTGGGTCCCTACGGGTGTCCCGCCGGACATGAAGATCCTCTCGCTGCCGGGTAAGTTACCCTGGCCGATGTTTATCTCGTTGTGAATGTCACTCAGCAAGCGCTCGTCGATTTCGATGATCTTGGTGGAGATCACTACTTGTTTGGGAGCATTGTTTGCTGCTTGCTCCACCAGCATGTCGATGAGCGCGATGTTCTCCGCGGTGTTGCGCACCACCAGAGTGCTGGTGGCGGGTGAGAAACTAGCAGCTGCTTCCGGACCAAAAGTGACGCCCCGGGCCTCAAGGAACTCCTTGGCACCCATCCTACGGATCGGAACACCCGCTGCCGCCGCCTGACCAGGGGCAAACGGATCTGCCGGAGCAGCGGCAGGAGCTGCACTTCCAGCATCTCCAGTTTGGAGAAAATCGGGCGGCACGCGGTAGGTTTTGGAGATGAGGACTGTCGACTTTTCGGTGATCGAAGTGATAACCACTGCTGCTTCCTCAACACGGTAAGCAGCTTGGGCGATCTGAACCACGTAGCGCACAACTTCCTCCAGTGGAACGTCTTGAAGAGTAAGAGTGAGTTGGCGATTTCGAGTTTCCTCCGGCGCGCTCACGATGAAATCGACGCCTTTGCCTTCCGGATCAAGGCTGCGGGTGGTGATGCGGAGATATTCCACCACTTCGTCCAACGATGCTCCGGTGAAGTCCACCTTGGGTAGGCGCATGGTTCGTAGCTTTTGTTCCAGCTTCTCTCTGCGACCTTTCTGAACGCTTGCGGCTTCGGCGCGACTGTTGACAAAAAGATTGGTCATGTCCGCAGATGGTGGGACGCTCGTTTCCCAGAGCTTGTTGGCCGCGTTGAGCATCGTAGACCGGGTCTGCTGATAGGCAGCGTTGTAATACTTAGCCTTGTCTTGCTCGACCTTCTCCATGCCGCGTCTGGCGGCCACATTGTATGGATCGATCGACAACACCTTCGTGTAAGTGGCCATCGCGCTATCCAGATCACCAAGATTGACGAACGAAGAAGCTTTTGTCAGAAGATCTGAGACTTCTTTTTTCTGGAGCAAAATGTCAGGAGTAAGTGCTGGTGGATACCTATCAGAGTCAGCAGCTTGTTCCTTGAGTTTAGCGGCGGGTTTGTAGCCAGGATTCATTCCGGGTGACAACACGCTGTCTAGCAACTGATGGGCTTCTTTGTAGCGGGCTTCAGCCAAGAGTTCCCTGGAGTGGATTGTTGCTGCCTGTGAGTAAGCGTCCCTGACGGCCGACTTGAGATCCTGAGTTAAAGGGGCATCGGGTATCTCCCCGTATGTTTCCATCAGCACAGCAGTCGCTTCTGCGGACTTGTTTTCACTCAATAATGTCAGTCCTTCGGCCAAGCGCTCTTGTGCCTGATTGATCTTGGCCTGCCGACGGGCAATTTCGCGTTCTGCTATCGACGAGAGGGTCCCATTATCACCCGCTAATCCATGTGTTCCCAGCAGCACAAGACTGGCTGCCAAGATGTGGCGGGAGCTCAGTCGGGAAATGGCACTGAAAAATGGGTTCGGGGGCATCGGCACGGAAGGGCTGCTTTTGTAGCAGTTTTCCCCTCATTCCCCAAGCCTTTTCTTGGGCTGAGAAGGCAATAGGGGGCCATACTGGCTCTATTTTTTCCCAATTTTATACAAAAACGTCTTCGTCCGAACAAAAAATGCCCCATCTGCTGCGGACAAGCCAGAGGTGATGCCAGCATCTGCTCCGCCCTCGAGTTGGTTGGTAGCAAGGAGCTCAAACTTTGCTCCGGCACGGATCACGTTTGTCTGTCCACGGTCATTGCAGACATAGAGCCGGTCCCCGACCGCTATAGGTGACCCAAGATGCTGGCCCTGGAAGCGATCTTCCCAGAGGTCTTCTCCCGACTTTGCATCTACGGCGCTGATGATGCCCCCACGGGTGATTTGGAAGAGGATTCCGTTTACGATGACCGGAGATGCTTCAGAGGCATTTCGTTTGTCTCTATCCCAGACGACGTGGGACTCCGTAATATCTCCGCTCATTTTGTCGTCGACTTTGATCCCGAGCATGTGAGAGCGCTCGGAGCCGGTATTGATAAACAACATGTCATCGAGTTTCAGCACGCGAGGTGCCGCGTTGAACCCACCATGTCTGATCGTCCACAACTCCTTGCCAGTTGTTGGGTCATAAGCAAAAGCGGCACGTGAGCCCACGGAGAGAAGTTGTTCTTTTCCTGCAACCTTAAAGACGCTTGGTGTATGGTAGGCCTTCCGCATGTCTCCATCTCGGGTGGGCCTGCCCTCCTTGTCGAGATCGCCGTAGTCTGTTGAGCGGTTTGTCTTCCAGAGCGTCTTACCTGTGTTTTTGTCGAGAGCTGTAACGAACTGCTCGTTGATGCCGTCAAATGTGAGGATGAGCATGTCGTTGTGCACCAGAGGCGAAGAGCCTGGTCCCCGGTAGTGCTTTACGTTGATGTCCCTTCGTTGCCAGACGACCTCAGCGGTCTTCGGGTCGAGACGAGCGGTGCCATACGTGCCGAAGTGAATGTAGACGGCATCCGCTTCGAGCACTGGTGAAGGCGCTGCATAGTTGTTGATCGGGTTGCCGAGCTCCTCAGGCTCTGGGTTCTCAAACAACAGTTTGTGATGCAGGATTTTGCCCGTGTTTCGGTCAATGCAATACACATACTGCTTTTTGCCGTCCACCGTTGCGGAGGTGAACCATATGAGATCGCCACCGATAACTGGAGTTGAGTGCCCCACGTTCTCAATCGGCGTTTTCCAGATGATATTTTCGCCCGATGCTTCATCCCATTTTAGGGGCAGCCTGTCGGCCTCAGTGGCTGGAGCCACGTTGTCGAGTGTAGGACCATTTTTGTCGGGCCAGAAGAGAGGTGTGGTGGCAGGCTGGGCATTCGCCACTGCAGTGAGGGCCAAAAGGGTGCAGATACGGATCATACGGTACGGGTCAGGTGCGACGGACCCACAAAAACGTGGCGAGAGCAACGAATATCACGCCAATCACGAGAGGGATCTGCATTCGGCCCTCAGCGGGCAATGGAATCTCGGGTGTGGAATCGCCACCCAGGAGCATGGACCACTTCCGCTTGTCCTGTGGTAGGGACTCGTCGTTCAGCCAGAAGATAGTGGAGTGGACAACATCTTCGGGCACACGAAAACGCACCGCTTTTTGCCCGTGGGGAGGTTGCCACTTCCAGGTTCCTCGCAGCAATTGATGAGCTTTGTCAGACGGATCGGTCGGAAGGGGAGAGGATCGGTCTGGCTGGGTGTGTTTTGCGAGTTCGATGGGAGCGAGCATGTCTAGCGGCACGAAGCCAGCCTCAGTTTGCACTTCCAGATTGGCCAGAATAGACGTGCGTGCCTCATTTAAGCTCGTGATCATTGGGTTCTCGCCGTAGTCAGCGGTGATCTCGACCGTTAGCTGCCGCCCTGGGCCAGTCGTCAGTTTTGCTCCGATGAACTCGGAACTATGTGCGCTCAGTGAGCGCGTTCCCAGGACTGCAAAGACGGCTACTACGCCCAGCCTTAGAATCCGAACCATCCTTTGACTATTTGGAAGATCGACCACCAGTAAAGTGCCCACAACATCATGAGGGCCGCGAATACCACAAAAACGGCTCCAACGACCAGGGAGAGCACCCAACGGGAGCCCTTCCGCAATTGATTGCCCTCGCCCTCCTGCCATCGCCGCAGGAGCATCAAATTGCGAGTATTCGACTTAAAGAACGCGGAAAGAGCAGGACCAATACCTGGTATGATGCCTAACAACGCATTGAAACCCATGTTCAAACCCATCCTCGCCACGATAGAAGGCGACACACCCTGCCTCACGGACTCAACTACGGTCACCAAGCTGACACTTGATGCGAGAACCTCCCCCACGCCCGGGAAAAATGCCATGATCGGCTCTAGGCCGATGCGAAAGTTGGTGCCGGGAATACGGATAAGTTCGTCAAGCCACTTGGCGATGATTCGCGCGGTGGCATCTTTGTCATTGGCCGTCAGGTCTATGACTTCGCCCATGCCGGGAGGGCGATTCGGGTCAGGTAGACGAGGCAGTTGTTGGTGGTCGTCTTTCATGCTCAACGCTGAGGCTCCATGACAAAAAGCACGTCCGTCGCTCGGTTGGCGGCATTGGCCGTCATGAGTTTCTTTTCGTGGCCTGCTCCCCACGAGTCCGTGTAGATGATCTGGTTGGTGGTGTCATTGTAGCCAATGATAAGACGCATGTGGCCACCGCCTTGCTGAGGTAGATTGGGGTCGGGAGGTGCCTCACCCAAGTCCAGAGCCCAAATGACGGGCGTGCCTGCATTGATGTAGTCCCGCACGGTCTTCATGAAGTCTGGCTTCTGGAACCTCTCGTACTCCGTCTGCGTCATCGTTTTGAAGGGCTTGTTAGCTTTCACGGCTTTGAATCGTGTATTGAACTTAGCGTCCACTTTGGTAAGCGCCTCGTACATTTTGCCGATGTTCGTACCTTCCTCCGCGTCTGTGGCTAACAGAGAGGCGAGCTCATGCTGATCACAACGGATGCCCATGTAGTTGAATACCCGCTGACAAGTTGCAGCCACACAATAGCCTTTTTGCCCCTGATCCACCATGGGAACGCCTTTCAGCATCACTTCCCCTGTGGAACGATCTCGTGTCACGCTGCCAAGCAAGCTCTGCTTGGATCGGATGCCGCCAATGCCAGCCACATTCACCAAAGAACTCCACTGATTTGCGGGTGCCATTTTGAGCCGAAGAAACTCCACCTGAGGTGACTTCGGAGACAAAGCTTCAGGATTGTATTCTAGCACTGCTACGGTGGTTGGAGTGGTCCACAGCCACCCCACTACGCTAGAGCCAGTGCTCTGCACTTTGTGAGACCTGGGGGCCACTCCCAGCATCGTGCCCAGTGCACGGCCGGCAGCTTTGTAGTAATCTTGAAACGTAGTGTCAGTGATGGCTCCGCTATCGCCTCGATTTAGGATCGAAACATCGACGCGCACTGCTTTTCCTTCTCGAAACTGGATCACCGCTTCTTCAGCTTTCACCAGATCGCCGAACAACAGAATGTCAGTCGATGTGTTATTGAAGATCTTCTTGGAGAATCGCGCGCCATCTCGTTCGGCGCTTGTCCACTCAAAGTACGGTGACTTACTCAATTGGCGAGGCTTCGGGATTGTCTCTTCTAGAGTTGCTGGCGTCAGATTCCAAAGAGAGTCTGGGCGCAGAAGTGGATCAAGCCGGACAAAAAACTCAAGAGCACGGCTGTCGGACTCGTCTTGAGCACGAAGTTGAATGGGAACAGGTGCAAGCGTTACTCCTGGGGCACCCATTTGCGCCGAAATGAAGCTGGGACCGTGCTCGATCATGGCGCTCGCTTTGGGCGTAGACCAAGATAACGACTGCAATCCCAGTTCGGTTTTCAATCCGCAGACGCGTCCATCGGTTTGGCTGGGCGGTTCACCACCAAGTGCCGTGGACAGTGTAGACTTCACCTTTGCCGCCTGGACTTCACCCTGAGTTGACTCCGCTTGGATAGCACATCGCACGGCTTTGCCGCCCGAGAAGTGAACCGTGGCCTCCATCAGTGGTAGCGTGCCATTGAATGCGGTTAGGGCGACTTGGATATTCGAGTAAGGCCTCGTTGAAAACTCAGCTTCGGTCTTCGCATCATTCCACACGAAAAATGGGCTGGTACGGAATCCCTCAGCACTGTATTTTTGTTCCAGCGTCTCTGGAGTCATGCCAAAAAGCTGTTCAGGAACAAGCAAAGCCGAGATATCGGTCTTGAGTTGGTGAGTGCCTTCCTGGGCAAAAGACGAAGCCGCTACGACCAAGCTCGCTAGGCAAGCCAGTTGAGAAATCAGCCGCTTTTTCATCAGGCGGGTTTAGCGCAAGAGGTTGATGTAGGCAAGCATCTGAAAACGCTGAGCTTTCGTCAAAAGGTTAGCGGTTGCACCCCAGAAATCAGGGTGCTAGATCTCTTCCCTTACAAAGTCGGGCTGTAGCACAGCCTGGTAGTGCGCTTCGTTCGGGACGAAGAGGCCGTGGGTTCGAATCCCGCCAGCCCGACCATCTTGGCCCCTGCGGCGCTTGATTGGCCTTTGCGATTTAGTTGATTTTAGGCGATTAATTGGGGTCATTCGCACACCAAAATCGCACAATGCAGGGTCTCTACCTCAGAGGAAACATTTACTGGGTCCGGTTCACTCCGGCTCCTAACTTGCCGGAAGAGCGATTCTCTACCGGCGAGCGGGATGAAGCCAAGGCCATCGCGCGGGCCAGGGAGATCAAAGAGAAAGTCAGCAAGGTTCGGCTGGATAAATCCACGTCTTCTCAAATTGAGATTGATGCATTCCTCGCCGCGTGCCGAAACAAGAGCCTAGCACCGTCCACCATCGAGACCAGGAAGTATGTGCTGGAGTCCTTTGTGGATGACCTAAGACTCGCAAATCCGCGCTTGGCAACGCCCCTCCAGATCGAGCGCTGGTATGTGGAACGGAAGGAACGCAATGCCTATACTGCTAGAGACTATCTGGCCACGGTGCGGCTGTGGTTCAAGTGGCTGTATGAGAGGGGGAAGATCGCCTCCAATCCCGCTGCCGCTGTAGTCATGCCAAAGAAGCTCCTGCGGAAACGCCGCTCCTTTCTCATGCCAAAGGATGCCCGTCGACTCATCACCGACTGCGAGGATCTGCACCTCAAGTTCGCCTGCTATTGCGCATTGCACGCTGGCTTGCGAAAACTGGAAGTAATCGAGGCCCGCGTGAACTGGTTCGACCTTGATGCAGGCTTGCTGCACATCCAGAAGACTCCCACGTTTGAGCCAAAGGACCGCGACAACCGCACGATTCCGCTAACAAATGAGTTCCGCCAATGGCTCAAAGAAGTATTTTGGCAGGCTGGCATTCCTGAGCCGCAGTGCTTTGCATTCAGGCCAGAAGTCCAGAAGGGGAAGGCCCGCTACCGAGCCGACTTCAAGGTGATGTACAATAATCTGATCAAGCAGCTAGGGCTGGCTGTCACGTTCCACGATCTCAGGCGCACCTTTGCCAGTCTGCTCGTGTCTAAAGGTGTGTCGCTGTTCAAAGTTGCCCAATGGCTGGGAGACACGATTGAAGTCGTAGAAGACACCTACGCGCATCTCATTCAGCAGGATGATGAGATCAACCGCGCCTGGGAAGAGGACGTGCCTCCGAAATCCAAGAAAGCCAGGAAGAAGAAATGAGCCGCTCTGCTTCACGGCACTCACTACATCACCACTGGATCTGCTCACACTCGATGCCCATGCCTGGCTTGAGCTTGTGGTTGAGTTTAAACCAGGACTCCATCTCTGCGAAATCATCGAAGCCCTCGATCCTCGCCAACTGTTCGCACTCCTTGGTCGAGTATTGAGCCCGTCCTGAGCCATCGCGAAAACGCTCATAAACCTCAAGCTGATCGGCAGAGTTGATGCCGAGATAGAGCGGATTAACTGCTTTGCACTCAGCGCCCTTGATTGGCACTTGCTTGGACCTATACGGCTTGTCCTGCCAGCGTCTCAAGCTCAGCATATCGCCAGGCTCGCAGCGTGCACGCAGGCGAATCGTTGAGCGCTTCCGGCCCATTTGTATGGACTGCTCAAACCGCCACTGGAAGAGGATGACTCTCATCGCGCCTTTTCGATGAGCACGTAGGGTATGACGAGCGAGCGCCACTTTGCGCCAGCAAAACGCCTGGCCTCTGCTTCCGCTGTGGCGATGAGCGCAGGCCACTGTTGTGCAGGCACGGTCTGGCAACCTAGTGATGACGTGGTGGCACCAGCCTTGTGCCCGTTAATGCCAAACCATCCGCGCCAGATTCCGTTGCCCATGTGCAACCCAAAGTCATTCTGCGTGCCTACTGGCAAATGCGCCGTGCCGTCACGGTAGACCTCGCATTCCGCAGCTCGCTGGCAGAACGCTAGGTATTTGCCACGATGGAGATCGAGCTTCCACATGGGCCAGAATCCGGGTCTGAGGTGCGCACGGCCATAGCCTCTCGCCGTCGGGTCTGTGTTGCCATTGCAGCTCATCATCACATTGGGCGTGTGCAGGATGAAAGCATCATCGAAGTCGCCAATATCGTTCACGCCTGGCTTGCCCATGGAGTTGAGGTAATAGCCTCTGTAACCGACTGCCACGATGGGGTATTTGTCGCGGTCGATCTTGTGGACACTGAGATCCTTCAGCAGATCTGCACTGCTGAGACGAGGGCGTGATGCGGGGACGCTGGCCATGCCTCCGCGAGCATGTCAAAACTCAGCGGCGCGCCGTGGTGTCCAGGTCCCTCGCCTGGCTGGTTACACTCCCAGCTACACCGGCATGCAGGTCAGGCGTCCTCGATGCACCACAGCGCGTCCGCATGCGAGCGCGGGTGTCAATGCTGAGACGGGATCGAGCTGCTCATGACGGATGGTGCTTGCACCACTCGCCTCGCTCTCCGTTGCCCAAAATGGGAAACTCTGAAATGGATCTCCATTGGCTGCACTTCCAGCATCTACGAGCTGCGGTGGGTCGCTGCCGCAGTATGACTTGTGCGGCTTTCTTCTTCTCAGCGTTGTAGGCGTTGTTCGCCCAGTAAACGATATCTGATAGGGGCAGGTTGGATAGTTCTGCGTAGTGGTTTGGCATGGCGCTACCCCCAGATGAAGAGCCGCCATGACGACCAAGTCAACTTTTCGCTAGCCCATCTTCGCCTGGATGCCTGGCCAGTGCGGCTTAAGTCAGGCTGCTCACTCCAGCCCGCGCATCAGCTTTTTCACCGCCCACTCATTGAGCGTTGCGCCAGCCGTCTTGTGGGCTTGCATCAGCTTTCGCTTCTGGCCCTTGGTTAGCTGTAGAGTCATGGTAGTTGGCTCATCGTCATCTCCCACGAGCTTGATGCCGCTGCCTGGGCGAGCCCCGCCGTGGCCTGCTGGCGAGGGCGGCGCGTTGTGGCGCGCGCGGGCTGCACCTACAGCGGCTGGTGTCACCCCGTGGATCTCCGCTAGCTCACGGTCGGTAAGCTTGCGCCATTGGGCGGCAGTGATTTGGCTCCAGTCGGTCATCTGGCGGGCATCGTAGTCGCCAGAGGGATCGGCGCAAGCTTGTTGCGCGATGCGTTGCCGCAGTGCCTTGACGAGCAGCTTGCGCGGACGTGGACGCCGCAGCTCTGCGTCCAGGACGGCACGCCAGACAGGCAGAGGCTTGTCTCTGAGACGCATGAGGGCGATGGAGCGCCCCCACCGCAAGATATTGGCTATCTCACTCACGTCAGTGCCTCCTTGCCGCTGCCGCCGATGTTGCCGTGCACTTGAGCCAAGTGCAGTGCCACGATGGCGCTCACCGTCTTCCGGTAGGTGTCTGCCGCGTCCTGGGCCATGGAGAAGTAGGCATCGCCCTCGGCGCGCGTTGCGCGGCCATTGTAGTGGCGCTGGAGCTGCTTCAGCCCCACATGGCCCAATACCATGGCCGTGAGGCTCAGATTGCCCGTCATGGCCACGAGATGCGTGGCAAAGGTGTGCCGGATGAAGTCGTGCGAGATCCGCAGCCCTGCGATGTCACCAGCAGCCTTCCGCACCCTGATCCAGGCAAACATAGCCAGATCTGGCGTGTCGAAAGGCATTACTGGCCCACTAGCCTTAGCCAGAGGCTCCAGCAGATGCCAGAGCAGGGGCGGGATATGCTGCACGATGCGCATGTCGCGCGTCTTACTCACATCACTCTCCACAGTGAGCCACTGCTCTGCCACGTGGATCTCTTCCCACCTGATCCGGCATATCTCCATGGGGCGTAGACCCGCGTAGAAGCCTAACAAAAAGCCAGCGAGCAAATCCGGCGCGATCTCGTGGACAGTCCGCAGGTAGGTGCGGACGTCCTCCGCGCGCATGTAGCTAGGCCGTGGCTTGTCCTCCAGACGCTGAGGAGGCAACCGAGGCATATCGTGGTGGGCCGGCAGGATGCGCGTGTGCACGCACCAGCGGAGGAATGCCACGTAGTAGCACGCCTCGTCATAGCAGTGCTCTGCGATGATCGTGAGCAAGTCATCGTCATTGAGCGATGCCAGAGGCCTACTCCCGTAGCTGCGGATGGCTCTAGCGAGCCAGCAGCGATAGTTGGTAATGGTGGAAGGCCGACAGTTTTTCGCGACACGCGACTCGATGAAGAGCGGAGCTGCAAAGGCTACCGTTGGTCCGACCGCCGCAGCGGGGACCGGCGTTGCGCGGCCCAGGAGGCCGCGCAACTTAGAGAGGAGGGTAGTGATCATGCCCGGAGAAGACAGCCAACCTTTGCCGGAGTTACGACACCGCTGTCCCACCGGACAACTAGCCCTCCATCCCTTACCTCCAAGACACCCTGATCAGAGCTATCTTGAACCGAGCATCCAACCACCCGACACCCATCATACAGCAGTGCTCGCATCGCCGCAGCTATTACATCCCCTTTAGCCGAACGGCTGCGTGTATCCAGCCTCATGCACTGCCCCAAATTAGTACGCACCTTGTGCCCCGAGAACACTTGCCGAAATTGGCAAGAGGAATCGAAGTGAGGGCCAGTCTGATCTGTGCAACGAGTTACCTGCCAGTCCACACCGTGAGTTGTGCCACGAGCCACGATGTGCTCCTGACTGCCAATCCCACACCAGCCGCCGCGAAGAAGTAGTGCCGATTTCACGCAACCACCTCCTCTCCATTGATCACGGCCATAGCGCGCGAACGAAGCACACCGGCGAGCTTAGCTGAGTCAGCCAGCTTGAACGCGGCGAACATACCCGCATCGCAACCGAGCCCAAAGATGCCAGGGCCATCGCCTCCGTTGGCACTCACCAGGATCTGAGCGCCGCAGAAGGACATCTCTGCCCACTCCCGTTTTGCCACACCGAAGCGGTGAGGATCAGAGGGGAATGCGGCATACAGAGCGGCAAGGAAGGGTGACCAGGCATCCCCTGTGATCATGTAGCAGGGATCTGCTACGATGTAGCCATGGGCAGTGAGGATGCACTCACCGCACACACCGGAGATGGTGTGCACGGAAACAGCTGTGCCAACGAGGGCGAGAAAATCTGAGCGAGTCATAATGGTAATCTCCTTTGGGTTGAGGGTTAGCCTTCGATCTCCGCGTATTGAGCCAACTCTGCAGGTAGGTCTCTGTCGTTCAGCAGCAGCCACTCAGCAGCCTCTCTCTCGCTCAGCGAGCGAGCAGATGGGGTGCTGCCCTGCCACTGACTCCACGCCTCCAGATACCAACCAGCCACTTTGCTCTTGTAGAGTTTTTCGTGCTCCCACTGAGAGCCGGTATTGCGGCTGATCCAATTACTGCCGTCCCAATCCGTGGCCTCAGAGTAACGTGCCACTGCTTTCTCGGTGTTTACGAGCGATCCATTATCAAGTCTGTATTTCATGATGTCAGTTCCTGGCAACCTCCAGGTAGGGTTTGTGTTGAGCGTCACCTTGTGGTGACGTTGTGACCTTTACTTGATTCATTGCTTCAAGTCAAATAATTTTCATCTATTTTTCAGGGCAGAAAAAAGAAGGCCCCTGGAGTCTGCATCCTCCAGGGGCGTTGCGTTGGCCGTTATGCAGCGGCTGGTTGCGTTATGGGGTAGGTGGTCTACTCGCCTTCTGCGGCCTCGCGGATGGTGATGATGTAGTCCTTTCCGGGCTGAATGAGTCCGTGAGCGGCTTCGTTGTCGATCGACATGCTCAAGGATGCAGACGGGGTATAAGTTGCCCACTGCTTGTTGATAGGGCTGTCCGCATGGACTGCGTTCAGCTCAACATCCTCTTGGACGGGACTACTGTCGTGTCGGGTGACTTTGCGGCAGCGTAACTTGGCGATAATGGAATCTGGCATGGTTGTCTGTGGGTTTGTGTTTATGTGGGTCAATAAAACTTAGCGTGGAATCTTGAGCGCAGGCTTACCGAGGCCAGTGGTGCCGTCTGCTGGCTTGCCGGTCACGGCACTGACT
Source organism: Verrucomicrobiaceae bacterium (assembly GCA_016795485.1). Taxonomy (GTDB): domain Bacteria; phylum Verrucomicrobiota; class Verrucomicrobiia; order Verrucomicrobiales; family Verrucomicrobiaceae; genus JAEUHM01. Next base: position 16,832 of record JAEUHM010000029.1, read on the forward strand.
AGCCAGTTGGCTATCGCGATTAGGATGGCCGTGGTCCCGACTTGATTGTTCATGATCAGCGTGGGGTCCACGTAGAGCCATGCTGACAGTGCAGTGACAGCCTGGCGGGAGATGGCCACTGCTGCCGACTTGATAACCTCCAGCCAGTTACCGCTGAGCGGTGCCTGAGAGATGAAGCTCCAAAGGACCGCGACTAGCAACATGCTGCTGCCGACGATGAGGTCAGGGACGCTCTCTACGTTTACGAGTTGACCATGCGCGGCAAAGTATGCGCCGACGGCAGTGAGGAGGTGTCTTACCAGCTTGGGAAGCTGTAAGCCGATGGCTTGTTTGATAATCCAGTCTTTCATGACAAGAACCGAGCGCTGTCAAAATGGCAGTAGAATCAGGAAAGGATTACTTCCCCTTCAACTCGTCGACGCCCTTTGAAATGTAGCTCAGGTGTGCGTCTACGCGTTGAGCTTGTAGCTCCAGGGCGTGGATGCTCCGGGTGTGTAGCTCGATCATTTTGGCCTGTGTTTCATCGTTCGTCTTCAGCATGCCTACCGTGGTGGTATGGACGCCCCAACCGACCGCGAGAGTGACGAGCATGGCGGCGGCGGTGATGAGGTTACCGAGGCTTATGGTGGGATCGAACTTGGCGGACATTGGGCGAGTGATTCAAGATTCAAGAGGCAAGAGGCAAGATGCAAGATTAGTCCGCGAGCTTCAGCGCATCGCTGCCGAGATCGCCGAGGGTATCGACGCCTTTGGTGATGACTGGCGTTAGTGCTTTATACAGTGCCGCCTTCTGGGCTAGGTCTTTTGCGGCTTGGAAGGCTTCCACGTTGTTGTTGCTGCCGATGTCGATGCCGGTGGCGTTGATCTTCACGTCTTTGGCTTTGCCGCCGAGGCTGGCATAGGTGCCGTGGGCTTTGCTGTGGGCGATGGTGCAGCTCGTGCAGAGCGCCAGGATGATGCAGAGGGCGAATACGGCGAATAGGACTGAGGCTATGGTGCGTTGGAGGGGGTTTTTCATGGTTTCGTTCTTGGTTCGTGGTTCTTTGTTCGTGGTTAGCCTACGATTTGGTAGGTGAAGTAGAGCACGGCATCGTCTTCGCCTGTCGGCAGTTCGGTAGCGGAGAGCGTGAATGATGAGACTCCCGCTGTCCGCAGAGCCCAGCCGCCTGCGGTGTCCAGCTTCGGCGTCACTTGCACGCCCAGGCCAGCAATGGTGTTACTGGCATCGTCTCCGCCTGCGGTGAGCTTCACTCCGTTATACCCTGATGGCACTTGAGCGAACACACCAATGAGCCTCACCGTCTTACCCGCAGGCGCGGTGAAGGTGACTGTTGAGGTGCCGCCGCTGCCTGGCGTTTCGTCTGTGCCAGATCCCCCACCCGTGATGCTAAACATGCCAGACAGCACCGTCCCACTGAGCGTTTTATCCGCGCCGGTCTCAGAAGAGGTAACCGTGGCGAGAGCGGCATCCGCTGAAACTGAGAGGCCACTGACCGCCAACGCTCCCGCGAAAGCCGTAGCGTAATCCGAGCCGCTGCCGAAACTCGTACTGTCTACCCACGTGCTGCCATCACTGGGATCTACGGACGTCATGGACACGACATAGTCTGTGCCGGCATACGAGATCTGCACGATGGCATCTCCTCCAGACAACGCGGCAAAATCCAACACTAGATCCGGAGGGCCGCTCGCTGCTGTGCCAGCGGTGGTATGTGCTACGAGATTGAGTTGACCCGCTAGGACTCGCCCCGTCGACAGCGCGGCGATGGCCTGAGCTACCCGCTGCGGAGTCATGTATTTGACCGCGCTCGATCCAGCTTCAGCCTCGGCCTGGCTGGCGATGCCGTAGTTCTCCACGTTGCTCAGGCCGATGTTTGACTTGGCCAGAACGATCTCGTTGCCAGTCAGCCCGTTGACGCTCTGCACGCCCGTAGCAGGCACCTCGAACAGCACCCAGTTACTCAGCGTGCTGGCAGGCTCTGCGGCTAACACATACATGCGGCTGTTGTCTGTGCGCTTAGCCAAGTCTCCGGTCTGAGCTGTCAGAGCCAGCATCGCCGCCTCATTGGCAACGACGAACGTATTCGTGATGGCGATACTCGGTAGTTGATCCGTTGGCACCTTGCCACTGACGAGATCAGCCTTGGCCGCGAGAGCAGCGTCTAGGCCCTCCACCTGCTCTGTCTGTAGATCCTCAATGGCTGCCGTGATGGCTGGCACCTGCGTGATGAGCCAATCTTCCGCCGCGTTGTCGAGAGGATCTGGCGCGGCTTCGTCTCCGAGGTTGGCACTGGCTAGGATGACGACGGGCTGTAGCACACTGCGGCCTTGATCCTCGCCCTCGCCCCAGGAGAGCGTGAGGCGAGTCTCTAGGCTGTCGGCATTGGCTAGGAGCGTGCGGAGATCCTCGGAGTCGATCTGTGCCTTGAGGCGATAGTACGTGATACCCGACTCGGTTACGGTGTCCGCGATGATATCGAGCGCGAGCGCATCGCCTGAGTAGTCCTTGGACTTTTTGAGCACGAAGCTCACTGGCGTGTCGTTGGCCAGGCTCGTGAGAACGCCACCAGCGGCGAGGAAGCCGATCTTGAGCTTGAGCCAGGCACCTAGAGGCAACTGGAGCACAGGCACGGTGACACGTGTGGTGTCTGTAGAGAGTTCGCCGGTCTCCTTGAAGCAATAGATCAGATGCTCGCGCATAGCTCCGAGAGCGTGTCAAATTGGTCGGGACTTGAGGAAGAACTTGTGATCGAACGGAATGACCTTGAAGGGGAACTTCGGGTTGAGGCTCTGCTGTTTCCGCAGTGCCTCTTGCGCGGCCTCAGCAGCCTTCCTGGCGAGCAGCTCAGACTTGGACAGGCCAGGCATACTAAGCTCCCTTGATGGCGTCTGGAATAGGCGCTCCTGGGCCGAAGATCGCGCGCCAGGTGCGCTCGCTCAGAATGGGATGTTCCAACCCTGGCGCGTGTAGCGGCTTACCGAGCTTGAGGTTCACGAAGTCATGCAGGGCAACGCTCCAAGTGTAGAGCGCGCCGCCATGCGCCTTGAGCGGAGGCGGATGAATCTGGATGAGCTTGCGGAACACTGTGCGACACGGGCAGTTGGAGCCGCTCAGGTGCATGAGCTTGTCGCGAAAATTGAGAAAGAACATCGTCGCCATCGTCTCTGTATCGTCGGTAGGACGGTCTGGATACGCTGCACAGAAGCTATGCAGCGTATCCCAGAGAATGCGGCCTAGAACCTCGTTCATACGTTAGTCAGCCACACAGCCTCCGGTTTCCTCATCGCGGTGGAAGCCAGCACTGCACTTGCAGGCGTTATTCTCAGCGTCCCACTCCTCATTAGGTCCGCAGTCTGGCGGGATCTCCACGCAAATGTCAGACTCATTCCGCTGGTAGCCAGGAGCGCAGACACAAGCTTCTTCCTCGCTGTTCCACTCTTCATTGGTGCCACACGCAGGGATCTCCACGCAGTCAGCACCGGCACGGTAGAAGCCAGCATCGCACTCGCAGGTGTTCGAGTCAGGATCGTAATGCTCGTGCTCGCCCGTGCAGCTCACCCCATCTGCCACGCAGACGCCAGAGCCATTGTAGTGGTAGCCAGCATCGCACTGGCACTGCTGGAGCACGGCGCTCCAGCCCTCATGATCGCCATCACAGGCATCTCGGCAAGCGAAGAGCGCTTCATCCCACACTTGGCCGCTAGGGCAGGTTTCGTCTTCCACGCACTCGTCAAGGCCAGCATCGTAGTGCTCGCCCTCTGGGCATTGTTGCACGACGGGCGGAGGCGTTGGCCCAAATGGAGGAGGGGCCATGCCTGGCGCGGGCGTATTGCACCACTCAGGGAGACGCAGCACTTGAGCAGAGCCAAACTGCCCGCCGCCGAGAGCAATAGGCGCAGTGACATCGATCTTGACCACGAGCCCGCCGCCTGGAGAGCCGCTGTAGCCTAGGAGCGGCCAGTCGCCAATGTAGTCGCCACTGAGGAGGCGCCCTGTGTGGCGATATGCGCCGTAGGTCATCGACCAGTGGAACGACGTGCCTGGTGGGTAGCCATTGATCGTTACTTCCACACCCCACGAAAGATCGGCAATTGCCTTGCCTTCACCATCCGGAATGCATCCACCTTCGACGGTATTCAGCGGATCAACGTTAAGCGTCCAGTCGAAGTCCGCCGTGCGCTGGTTGGGCTCGCGTTTGCGCACGCATTTCTTGAGCTTCTCATCCCAGACCTCGCCTTCCTGGCACACCTTTTCATCGGGCTTGTCGCCGTTGCCTCCATTGCCGCCGCCGCCGTTACCACCGCCGCCACTGCCGCCGCCGTTGCCACCCGATCCACTGCCGCCGCCGCCTGCGGTCCCACCGCCGTCTTCAGATCCACCGCTACCCGTGCCTGACGTCATGCCGCCGCCGCTGCCATCTGAGCCGCTCACACACTCTTTGCCGTTCCAGAAGCTACCCTTCTCACACTCCTGAGTCTCCGGCCCGCAGTCGCAACCTAACTGCGCCAGCGAGAAGTTAGCACAACTCAGCAGCGGGTTTGCCTGGAAGATATCGAACGGATCATCATCCTCGTTGTTCGTTTCGTTTGCGGCAAATCCAGCGACCGCCAGCAATGCCCGTTGCGCCTCGCAATCACAGTCATCCGCCACCTCAGGGCAACCTGGTTGCTGAAGTGTCCAATCCTCCGCGCGCATGTCGGCAATGGTGAAGTCATCCGTGGCAGATTCTCCAGCTCTCACCACGCGCGTGAACTGCACCGGCTTACCTGATGCCACCGTCCAGGAGCTGTAATACCACAGCCCGCCGAGGTAACGCAGCCAGGCAAGGCGCTTGCCCTCTTTGGAAGGGGCTGTGGGATGGAACTCCTCCTGGTAAGTGCGCTTCCAACTCGCACGACGCACCGGATACCCCATCTCGATGGCGTAGCGCGCGGCCAACGGAAAGTGAAAGCGAAGAGGAGCGCCCATGATTAAGCAGCAGAGGCTGGGTTGCGCGACAGCAAGACGACGAAGGGCAGAGAAGTCTTCGTCTTGGCATTAGGATCAGGGTCTAACACGACAGTGGAGTAATACTCCATCCGCAGTACACCCCAGACCTGAGTGACGCCCGTGGCGAGCGCCTCGCCAGTGCCAGCCCCCTTCACTGGCTCTTCCGTGGCTTCCAGACCAGACTCTACCAACTCCTGCACACTCGTGGCGGACAAATCTGCCTCGAAGACGTAGTGCCAGCTTCCCTCAGCGCCTCGTAGCGCGGGCTGGCCAAAGGCAACGCGCACACCCGGCTCCTGAGGCTCCATCGCCAAGTAGAGCGAGATCCGGCCCATGTAGGGCAGCTTCTTGGGGATGCCGTCTTCATGCAGCGTGCAGGCGAGCATGACGATGTCACCCGCAGTCAGCCTCAGCACGGGATCGGAAGGTGTGATCGGGTTGTAGACGATATCCGTCTGGATGTCATACGTCATGCGCGTTGCATTGCTCGTGATCGACTCTGTAGGTGGATCGACCACCCCAATCGGGATCGTTTTCCAGGCACTCCAATCTGATGCACCAGAGCCTCTCACGCGAATACGCATGTTAGACGCACCATTCACCGTTGGCGTGCCGGAAATGCGGCCCGTCGTCTGGTTGATCGTCAGCCCGGTAGGCAAGCCCGTGGCCTGCCACACCTCGCCGCTCCCAGCAGCAGCCGCAGAGGTAGGAGAGAGCGCCAGGATGTATTCAAATGGACGCCCCCGATAAACGAAGGGGATGCTGGTTTCTGAGCCGAGGGTTGGGATAGGCATGGATTATACGAGGCTTGAGGTTTTGACGATCACGCCGCGCCCGCGCTCGTCATTGGTGCGATTGCTCTTCGTGTGGTCACGGTCCAGACCCGCGAGCAGGACGATGCCGCGCGGATCTGCGGTGGAGTCAGCCGTGTCGAAGCACACGAGCCGGCCACGAAGCGCATACGGGAAGTCCGTTGGAGCCGGATGGTCTGCGGCACTCAGCGTGCTGTAGAGCTTCTTCTTGGCGGTCATGCCATCGGCGGCGCGAGAGATCTGCAGCCCGAACCAGTGCGGCACTGGGGTCGTGGTGATATTCAGCACCTGCGAGAGCAGCGGATGCGCTGTGTCCCACGTGATACCGGCGATGTTCTGGCCTGGCGTGCTGGGCGTCGTAGCTGCGGTAATGGTGCCGCGCTCGATCACGAGCAGCCACTGAGCAGCAGCGCGGTTCTTGTTGGCCGTATGTGCCTGCCAGTTGACTCTCTTACTGAGCGCCATGAGAAGCTCCAGCCCGATGTCCACCAGCAGAGTGTGACCCACCGGCTGCATCTCCTGTCTGACAACGAACTCGAACAGCTCGCGGTCGAAATCAGTCGGATACCAGGTCGTCTTGGTGGCGTCATACTTCGCCACCTTGTACCAGTGCCCCAGGCCATCCGTGGCACAGTGCTCTCCTGGTGCCAGGTCTACACCCTTGCGTTGCAGCGAGCCAGGGATGCGATGCGTGACGATGTCGTTGTTCACGAACACTTTCGCCTTCAGCGTGATGTCCGTTGGCCACGTAGGAGCCACAGGCAGCAGCAAGCTATGCGTGCCAGATCCAGTGTCGGTCAGATCAATCGCAGAGCCGCCTGGAGTCGTTGCGAGCTGCAAATCATCATCGCCCGCGTTAACGACGTAGTAATCCGTAGCAGCCGCCGTGCCACCTGGGAGAGTGCCCGTCGTGCTCAGCCGGAACAGCGCGCCATTGCTCAGGCCGTGGTTGTCACGCAGGAGTTTGTTGGTGCTTGCATTGGCTGTGACCGTGACAGGGTTGCCAAAGCTCACCAGGGACTCAGCCGCAGCATCGTGCACCGCAGGCAGCAGCCCGCCCGCTCTACGAGTCACCGCTGCCTCCAGCTTCCGTAGATCGCCGATGCCCTGTAGAGCCGCGAGCTGCTGTGCTGTGAGTCGACGTGGCCACGCCTCGACAAACTCATCGAGACGCCAAATCATCCGCTGCTCGCCAGGTGTCTCTTCAGACGTGCTGAAGCTGCCGCTAGATGCATTGGCCAACAGCTCTGCCACTTGAGCCTCCAGCGCCGAGATGCGCGCTTCATGGCCTGGCACCTCATCATCCTCGTGAGTGTGCGCGAGGAAGGCCGCAACCGCGTTAGCCGTCGTGATGGCCACTGACCAGGCATTGCTCGCCAGCACTGACGATGGCGTGATGACCAGTGCGTTGTTGCTGATAAAGCTGATGTTGTAGGCGCTCTCCTCGATCTTAGCGCCAGGCGATGCGGCTTCACGCACGGTTACATGCAGCAGGCTTGCATTCAGGTTGTGGTTGAGCGTGAAGCTCGTAGCACTGCCATTGCCAATGGTGTGCTGACTGCTGACGTTGCCCACGACGATCTGATCCGGCGAGAAGGGCTTGTAGTCCGCGAGCGAGAGCGGCTTCGTCCAGTCGATGTCCGCACTGACGTTGTGCGCGGCACTCGCCACCGGAGGCTTGATCTTTACCTCCTGGCGGAACGTGGTGACGTGGTAGCTCTCTTCATCGCGCGGATCTACCATCCGCATCTCGATATCGAGCGGAATCGTCAGCTCGCCATTGACCAGCCTCCGGAGGCGCACACCCATGGCCGAGGTTTTGGTATCGAGCACAATCTCTGCATGAGGCTGAGGCCCAGTGAGCACGGTGACTCCGAGCAGATCCTGATCGACCCCGGACATGCTGCCCTCAAAGCGGATCAGGAACGCATCCTCCTCAACGGTGACCGCGAACTCGCCATCGTCATCCGCCAGCGCCTCCAGAGCCGTAGCGAGCACATCGGTGTCGTCGAACGGCACGCTGATCGGTGCCGTCTTGCGCACGCCACGAGTCAAAATGAATGAGCCATCATCGAACTCGGCGGGAATGTTGAGCTTCTGGATCGCTGGAGTCTTTACCTCGCTGTTAGTCGCTCCGACCTGCACTTCCTCAACCGTGGGCACGGATGCATTGCGCATGACATGCAATGTGGTCTGAGCCAGAGCCGCCTGAGTCAGCCGCAGATCGTGAATGACGGCACCCGACTCTGTGCGAGTGTCCACCAGGACGTAAGCCTGCGGCCAGAGCACGTTGTCTTGAGCCGTGATCGTGCGCTCTGTGCCGTCGCTAAACTTGATGGCGTAGGTGCCGTCCAGGAGTGTCACCTTGCACGTGACACTGGCTCCGGAGAGCAGTGTGAGCGCGTTCAGCGCGGCCTGGAGCTGCTCAGCGGTGGCATTCCACGCAAGCGCCGTAGTGACGTTGGTGCCAACAACGGACGTAGCACTGCCGATCTTCAGCGAGTAGCTGCCAGACTCTGGCCGCGCGTCCTGGTGACCAATGGTCGTGGTGAACCCATGGATCTGGCGCGAGGATCTCACCGATGCATTGCCCAGACGCTCAGCAGGCCGGATCTTCAGCAGCAGATGCTCCCCGGCGATGATAACCGGAAACTGATACGCACTGCCTGAGAGCGTGTCAGACAGCACCTTAGTGGCAACGTTGGCATAGAGTAGCGCGAGCACGTTGCGCGCACGGTGTCAAATATCGCCCGCGAGCTGGAGCCAAGAACCCCAAAACCTCAGCCCGCGAGCGAGTCAGCCACAGCGACGTAGACGACGGGGGATGGGCGGTGTCAAAGGGGAGGGAGATGCAAGATTCAAGACTGCAAGACATCAGACTGCCAGACGCCAGACCGGAGAGGACTCATAGTCTGATGTCTGATGTCTGAAAATCTTGCATCTTGCATCTTCCGATCTTGCATCTCCCTGCGTCAAACACTCCAAAACTTCCCCTCGATCCTCTCATTGGCGAGGAAGTTCAGCGCGTTCTGCGTTTGTTCGTTGTTGCTCGCCAGGATGTCTTGGATCGTCAGATCTCCGACTCCACCGGCTAGACCGGTTTGCAGCACGAGCGGATTGACGTTGGGTTGCAGCCCTTGGCGATTGTGATCGTGGCTCAGGTTCCAGAAGACTTTGTGCTCAACGAAGGGCTGCCACGTTTCGTCGATCTGGTCAGCGGCATCCTCAGGACTTAGCAGCCAGAGAGTTGCCAGATGCAACGCATCGCGCTTGGTGTCTGCCCAGTTGCCTAGCAGTTGTTGCAGCGGATCTGGCATGGCCGCGTCTTGCTCGTGTCGACGCACGATGCGCACATACGCCTCTTGCTTGGAGCCAGGAGCCATGATGGCCACGACACCGATATTGCCATCGGTGCCAGGCGAGGTAGCAAGGCCAGGCCGATCCTTGTAGAGCACGAGATCTGCGGCCTTGAGTCGTCTGCTGGTTGCAGCCACGTCCAACGGCGCGCTCGTGGGACTGCCTGCCACGCCCATGGCCACGAAGAACTCCGGCACTGGCTCATAACCGAACTGCATCTCGCCTTCCTCTGTGAGAGTCAGAGACACAGACTCAGCATCTGCACCGACTGAGCGCCAGCCTTGCACGAGCATCTGCGGACCATCCGTGAGAGGCATCTCTTTGGTTGAGCGATCTGGCTGCCAGCCCTCTGCGAGCACGTCCATTCCGTTGACGAAGCCTGGTCTGATGCGCGCCATGAATCCACGCGCCTCCGCGCTCCAGCGTACGATCGTCGTCCATGGATGTCGCCACTCACGTCCCAGGGATTCCAGGTGATTGAGCACGCGGTTGGCTCGCCTGCGGGCCAGCATGGCGTTCCAACTGCGAGCGCTAACAGTGACCGTCATACTACACCGCCCAGAAGAAGTGCCTCAGCCCCGTGGTGCCACGGTCGACCGCGTGAGAGAGGTTATGCATCGCCACAGGCAGCACGCGAGCTGGTGTGCGCCTGTCCTGCCAGATGAGCATCGCCAATGGCTGCCAGCCCGAGTCTTCCGGCCTGGCAGCGAGATCGTTGACGTGCAGTAGCTCGATCTCCTCTGGCACCAGCACGAGCTTCTCGCCATCGACCTTCACTTGCAGCACGATCCAGGATCTGAGCTTAGCGTTTGGCCCAGTCATCAGCTTCACACCTGGCGAGGTGATCATGTCCACGCCCTCAATGAGCGGCATGAGTCCATTCACCGTGCCTGGCCGCAACTTCACCAGCTTGTCACCGAGGCCTGGCTGCCAGGGATGCTGCCAGACCCCATGGCCGGGCTGTCCCACGAGAGACGTGCCGTTTGGCCGCCGCTGAATGCGCAGGCGAGGACTGCCGCGCAACTGTGTGGCCTTCTCATGCCTCACGAGCTGGTTAAACGCAGGCAACACAGGATCGCCCGGACGCACTTCATTCAGCGGAGGAGGAGCTTTCATACAACGAGGAACTCATAGATGTCCTTTGGCCAGCCGCCGTGCGGGCCCAGGAGCAGCTCGCGCGTGATCTGCACCACGTTTCCGCGCTTGGTTGTGCGGAAAGGCATCGTCAACCAATCCCGATTGGGCGGAGTAGGATGCCCGCCAGGAAGGCTCTTCACGATGGTGCCGATCTCAGTGAGTAACCGAGAAGGAATCGACCGGCGCACTTCCGTGATGCGAAACACCGCCTGTAGCTCTGCATAGCTATCCTCACCGAAGAGCGGATTCTTCTCGCCAGCAGCGGCCTGGCTTTTGCTCACTCCATTACCGCGACTTTGCTTCTGCGGCAGCTTCAGCGGCCAATAAATGGTGCCATCCTCTTGGACCACACCGCCATACTTCTGAACAAGCTGATCGATCTTCGGGTGTGCTTCCAGTCGCTTGGCCTCGAATGACGAGTCGAAGTCATACTGTGTGAGATCGTCCTCGCTAAACTCGCCCGTGATGCCCTCGAACGTGCCCCACACGAGGTAACCCCTGCCTGCTACCCATTCCTGCCAGCGTCTACGCCCGCGCACTTCCGGCAGGCCTGTAGGGTTAGGCAACTGTCCGACCATGGCTTCTGTCAACGTGTCTGCATGGCAGCTCACGACGTTGGTAGCAATGCCATAGTCATCCGAACTGCCAGTGATGGCCGGTTGCCCTGAAACGGTAAGGATATTGATCGCCATAAGTCAGCCGAAGGTGAGGTTAACAGGAGATTGCACGCCGTTGGATCGGTTGCCCGTCTTTGTCTCGCGGAGCAGATCCGCCATCAGCTTCTCGATGCGGTTCAGCGTGTCGTTCTGTTGCCGAGAGTATTCCGCTACCATCTCCGAGCTGCTCCGACCCAGGACGCGATTGATCGCACCGCCGAGGCTGCCAAGCAGGAACTGCCGCTCAGGCACCTGCACACCGCCGATCTCTTTTGCCAGGCTTTGCGCCTTCTGAAGCTTCTCCAGGCCTGCCTGCTCTCCGAGCTGGTCACCCTGGTTGCGCGACTGCTGGATCTGCTCGCGGATCTCCTGGAGACCTTTGCTCAGATCCACGTCCCCGATCACGTCTTGCAGTTGCTTCTTCAGCTCCAGCAACTTCTCGCGCGGAGGTAGCAGATCCAACCCACCACGCTCAGCATCTTTCCGCAGCGACTCCAGCGACTTAGCCATTTCCTCCGCAGCACGTGTGGCATCCTGCTGAATGCCATCGGTCACAGAGCCGATCTCGCGCATGATGGACTGTGCTTCCTCCAGCAGCTTCAGCGCGCTTTCTGCCGCACCATACGAGCCTTGCTCCATGGCACCCGCAGCCCACTCTTGCAGCCCCTGGATGGACGGAGCGTAGAACAGCCCGCCGCTCTTCTGCATGGTGTCGTAGACTTCCTGCAACCGCTTCTTCAGTGCATCGACCTTGTCGACACCTTCTAGCCCGCTCAGCTCACCGTCGTTGATGGCCTTCTGCAGATCTGCGATGCGTTTGAGCGCGTCCTCCTTGGCCTTTGCGGCTTTCTCTTCCGCTGCCTGACGTTCCTTTGCAGACTTCTCCGCCGCCTTCGTCTCAGCCTCCTGAGCCCGATTGGCAGCCAGGGCACGAGCCGCTGCCTGGCGATCCCGATCTGGCGCAGTGGCGTCGTAGTCTTGCTTCTGGAGACGCTCAGCAAAGCTCGTGCCGATATCCTTGCCCAGAACCATGTCCTTGATGGCATCTTCTGCCGCCGCGCCGAGTCCAGCAATAGCATCAATGATGCGACCGGCAGTGACGTTGGCATTGTTGCCCAGACGATCCAGACGATCTCCGAGCGTATCGATCCTCGCCACCGCATCGTTGGCCAACACATCCACGCCATCGAACATCGCCCGCAACTCATCTCCTGCCGTGGACAGCAGCGGGATCAGCTCTGTGCTGCCCTTGCCCAGGAGCTGCTGGATCTCGTAGACGCCACTCCCATCTTCACGCGCTTGCTGGAAGGCACCGGCGAGCACTACGATCTTCTGGTCGAGCGGCATCGACATCAGCTTCTCGACGCTCAAGCCATACTTTTCAAGCACGGCAGCAGCCTTGGTATTCTCGACATCGCCGAGGTTCTTCTCCAGCCTCACCGTTGCAGCGACAACCCCTTCCAAACTGCCGCCCATCTCCTTGGCTACCTGAGTCACACGTTGCAGCGTCTCTGGCGTCTCCTGGAGAGTTGCAGCCTTGTCCGCAAAGTCACCAAACACGTCCAGCGAGCCCTTGAGCGCGGCAGCCATGCCCGCGATGCCGCCGACAGCCAATAGCCCCTTGAGTTCATCGGCGATGTTGCCCACGCCCTTGCTCGCGACACCCCCAAAGCCCGACCACTCACGTTCCATCGCGCCCTTGGCCTGACTGCTAGCCTTCCGAGCACGATCAAACTGCGAGAAGAACTGTCTCGCCTCCATGTCCAGCTCTGCGGTGATTCTCGGCATGTTACGAGGCTTTGAAGTTTTGTTTGATGGCCTGGTTCTTCACAAAGTGATCCCACTGACGAATCAGCGCCTGAGTCTGGCTATCGAGAGCCCATTGAATCCGGCGCTCCAGGTCATTCACGTTCGATGCGAACCTAACGTCATTATGCGCACGCAGAACCCAGCGACCCCCTTCGTTCAGAAACTCAATAGCGCCAGGTGCATCGTGCACCGCGATCATCTGCGGCACAGTGCCACCAAGCTTTGTCATGGCCTCTTTCCAGCCCGCTGCGAGCCAGTAGACGTGAGATTGTTTCTCTTTGATGTAGTCAGCCAACTCCTTTCCATTCCTCACATAGAAGATTGGACGCTTGCCTTTCTTTCCACCAACACGCCCCCGCTTATCCATCATCGCCTTGTGCGCCTTACCATCATCGAACGGCGAGAAAGACACACCTCGCGAAGATCGAAGCATCTCGCTAGCCGCATTGTCATCGCCAGACTTGTGAAGCATCCAAAACGCAGAGGCACGAGCAGCGCTTCTTTCTGCGAGCAAGTCATAAGCATCGCCCGCGTTGCCGTAGACTTTACGGATGTCCGCAGCGACTGCGGCCTGGCCTTGCTGTTGAGCCTTGCGAGTTCCGCCCTTCACGCCCTCGCTGCCAGGAGGAGTAATCTCTACGACGCGCCGCATGACTGAGCGCATCAGGCGATACATCACGTCACTGGCATCACGACGCGAGCTGGCAAGCACCCGACCAACGGCGCGCTCAAACTCAGCGGTGTGCAGCTTCAGCTCTCTCATTCACACCGTCTGAGGGGTGTCAATGCCTCACATCGTCTCTACATCGTCCGCAGCGCGCAGAGCCTCTGCCACCGCACCCATGCCAGCCATCTGCTGGGCTACCGGAGCAGCCGGTGTGACCGTCCAGATCTCCCGCCTGTCTGCTACACAGTGATGATGATAAATGACCGCACGCACGAACGGCAACTCGCAGAGGATGAACTCCTCAGACCAATGGTAGCGCGCGGCAATCTCATCGACCAACTCACTGATCCAGCACGTAGGAGCCAGATCCTGCGGAACGGATTTATCTGCCTCGAATCCTTTCCGCAGTCGCACTTCGAAGCTCGCCGCGTCGACCAAGCGATTGAACTGCACCAACTCGCCCTCGAACAGATCCACCATGCTCGGAGCAGGCTCAAAGCTGCAATCGAACGACTCCAACCAAGTGCCGTCTCTGACGCTCTCGATCACTTCTGCCCACGGCGCGTTATGCGCCCACAGAAAGAGCGCGAGCTGCTCCGTGCGTTGCTTCACCTCCAGACCCCTCCAACGCTCCACACCGCCCAGGAGCTGCAAGCCCATCCGTCTGCACAACTCCAGACTCAGGATGCTGATAGGCCTAACGGGAAAGCCCAAGAACTCAGTCTTCCCCACAAGGAAGGTCGACTCCAGCAAAGCACTGCGGCTCATGCCCCGTTCTGGTTAAACATGGCGAGGAAGGCCTCGTTCTTTTGCCGAGTGTCTTCGTCATCGCCCTGCATCAGGTAGACCTCGCGATCTCCGCGCTCCAAACGAATGCGCGTCTTGCCTGCGAGCGCCTGAGCCACTGATCTCAACTGAATCAAGAACGCACCCTGATAAGCCACAGGATGCTCAGGATTGGCCTTGATCCACTCTACGTCCTCGATCTTCTCGCGGAACTCATAGATGTCCATCAGACAAGGCTCGACATTGAACGAAGCACGCACAGTGCCATCGAAGGCCGCGCGCACAATGCGTTCGACTTTACCGGCCTTCAGCTTCTCAGCGAACTCATTGAGATCACCGCACCTGCCGTCCAGGTAATCGTCGACCGGAAACTTTCCGCTCAAGCGGAAGCCGCAAGCGATGGCAGCCGCAATGATGAACCGAGCCAGCGGCAAACCCTTCACGGATGGCTCCTTGAAGGTCAGGACTTTGATCTCGTCACCTTGCTGCATGGTTACTCAGCAGCCGGGAAGTTCTCGCCGTTGACCGTCCAGCCGTTCCAGTCTTTCTGCTCCTCGGACTCTTCAACGTCTGAGATGATGGTCACCCCAGCACTGAACTGATCGATGTCAGGATCACTGCCGCCAATGGTGAGAGTGTTTGGCAGATCGCCCTTGCCCTCAATGGAGAACTCAATATCCCCGCCGATGGTAGCACCCTGGATGAATGCCCCCGAGCGATCCAGTAACGGTGAAACAACTTCAGCCTTCTTCGAGACACGCACCTTTTGTGCAAGCGTCAGGGAGCAGGACTCGATTCCGATGGCATCAGCATTAACAGGCATGGTAGTGACAAATGGAGTTGGACGTGATTAGCTCAGGCTGCCGTAAGTGACGCCTTCGAGGGTAAATTGAGGGAAGTCCTTGTTGGACTCTTCTTGAGTCGCGGCAGTGACCTTCACCGTCCCCGCCGTGATGGCACCCGCCGTGACAGACGAAAGGCTAACAGCACCGTAACCAGTCAGCGTGCAGGCAATCGTGATGAGCTTATTCGCTGCCGCCTTCTTCGTGGCACCCGTGCCGTCATGTGCCGAGAGCTTGGCGATCTCAATCGAGCGCTTTTTCGTCGAACGCGTCAGACACGCACCAGAAGGTGCGGTGATCACTGGAGAAAGAATACCGATGTGGGCTGCCATGATACCGGAACGCAGGTGTCAAACCGCAGGCTTCACAAACGAGAACAGCACCGGCAGGTACGGTGACCAGAACTGCTTGTCCGCGCCATCGCGAAAACCCTCCCAGACCATGCCCGTGGCATTGAAGCCACTAGCCGCCAGAACCGCAGCGGAGATGGCAGTCAGGTTTGTCCTACTCAGTGCCGTCATCAGCGCGGCCTCGATGTCCGCCTGCTTGGCTGCATCGTTGTCGCCAACATTGGCCGGAGTCATCACCACAAACTCAACATTGCCACGAGCCTTCGTCTCAGATCCAGGCAAAAACTCCAACGCCACCTTCACATAAACCAAAGGCCGAGTCCGATCCAACCCCTCCGAGCTGGTAGCAGCCCGCGCCACCACAGTCGGCTGATCCTCAGCCATCGCCGCGCCCAGGTAGTTCGCGAGCCCTTGTTCGATTTGTGTGATCATGAGTTGCGGAGATGGTCCAGCACTGCGTTCAACAGCGCGATGGTTTGTTCTTTGGTGAGGTTGTGAGGCGTTGGCTTCATATCTGCCACGAGCCCCGTCTCGCCCTCGCACCGGCCCCACTCCAGGCTCTCAGAGTTAATCGTCAGCGAGCCCTTCCACTGCTCGCCCTCGCGGAGCAGGAAACACTGGTTTGAGCGCACGGCGCTGATGTCGGTGACTTGGATCATTCTCGACACCTCGGGGGTGTCAATCTAACCCGCGTTGGAACCGCCAACTAAACTCGGACACTTCCCACACGCGTTTAATATCAGGCGTTCCACAAGATCAAATCCCATATCTTCCATTTTCAAAAACAACAAAACCCAAGATATTGTGGTTAATGTGAATATCTGGGACCATTTTCACGTTGAAAAGATTTTTTGATCGTGCAGCCCTCTTAAATCCAAGAAAGCTACTCGGACGAACACAATCGGGTCACAAAAATCCTTGCGAACAACGATGGAGCTAGCAATTTCCCGTATGCTTAACTCAGAATTTGATAGGTAATCTATCGGACTCCGAGGGCGAGGGAGAGTCACTTACCAAGGGCTCTAACCGAGGTGGTGACTCTCCCGTCGCTAGTCCGAATAGGCCATCCTGTTCGGGCGGCTCCAGGGACTCTGTCTGGGTGACAGCGGTCTTTTATCCTCATCGGAGGGTTGGTGTCAAGCTAATCAAGTCGATCACGCCGTAGATGGAGCGGCTGATCCTCATTAAACATATGGCTACGATTAGAAGAGGCAGAGATGCCAGAACAGGGGTTTTTGTCCCCATTAAGGAAACAGTGCGTCGCCCAAGCACGACCACAGTGGAAACCATCAAGGTTCCCTCAAAGCGTTCAGGTAAGTAAAACGACCTAAACGCTGCGGCGGCTGGTGCTTCGGCATCAGCCGCACTTTTTTTGCCCTAGTTCCGTTGGCCACAGGTTAGGACCCACTCTTGTTGCCAGGCTAGTTTCCCGTCCACATGGGCGATGATCCAGTTCTTGGCATCTATGACCATGATCTCTCCCGACTTCGGCTCGATAGAGATGCGGTGCTTGGCGATGCGTACCACATACTCGCTCTGATCTGAGAGGCCGCCGTCTTCACGACGCAACTCGGCTGGTGTGCGCGTGATTGATACATTGGTGAAGAGCGTGTTACGGAACGTGACATCGCCCCACGTTGTGGCTGCCATAGCCTCAGCGTGCCGATTGTGAGCGGCGGTAACGGCAGATCGTGGAGGCAAGGAAGGCACGAGCAAGGCACGCTGTCAAAGCGCCTGGAAATGGGCAAAGAAAAGCCCCTGCTGGTGACGACAGCAGGGGCTTAACCAAACCATGGAACTAAGTGGGACGCGAAGTCCTGACACTCAGTGCATGGTGTCAATTACTCGTCTGGAGGAGGGGGCGGCGAAGACTCCGAGCCTGTTGGCACAGACGCTGCCGCAACTTCACCTTCGGTTACGCTCTCAGGTGGAACCTGAGAGCCCTGCTGTGCGGCAGTGGCTGCTTCAAGCTTAGCTAACAACTCATCGCGTTCCTTTTGCAAGGCATCGAAGCTCGCCTTGATCTCTGGAGAGACCTCTTCGGGAGACCCACCCACAGCAACGAGGTCCGCCTTTGCCTTCTCCAGGGCCGCGCGAGCTGCTTCCACATCTGCCTGAGCCTTCAGCATCGCTTGGCGCTCTGCTTCAGCGGCGGCCTCGCGTTCAGCTTGCAACAACGCAGCATCAACATCGGCAAACTCTCGGTTGCAGCGCAGTGTGTTGGTAAGAACACACTGCATGTGAGAGTAGCTCGAACGCAGCGCCGCGCCCTCTTTTGTTGGAGCATCAAAGGCATTCATGGCGTCCAACACCTTACCAAGCTTGCTTTGGTCGTAAGTGACCGTTGCAATCTCGACAAGAGTCTTGAGCTTGCCGCTCTTGCGCTCAATGGCTTTAACAAAAGAGAGATACATACGCGATGAAGGCTGAAGTTAGCGACTGACTGAGAACGGTTATGCTGGAGCAACAAAGCGCTCGACGGCCTCAGCCTGATTGGCGTAGAACTCAAAGATGGTAGCAGCATCGAACTGAAGCACAGCCGTCTTCGGATCTTTCCACACACGGAAGAGCATCGGCAGCTCAACTTCATCATGCACCACTTCCTGCAAGCCGACAGGGTCACCCTCAAACGTGGGTTCGTCTGGGAGACGTGCTACGAAGAAGGCAGCGGGCTCGCAATAAGCGAAGCCTTTTGCGATCTTGGTCGTCAAGGTGGCATTCGTGCGACCGATGCTGAATGGCGTATTCAGCGAGGCACGCAGATCACTCACAGCGCCTTCGATCCGCTGGCCCGTGGCATTCTGCACCGCCGTGTGGTCGAGAGTGTAGTCCAGCCAGCCCTGGGAATCCACGATGATGGTAGCGTTGTTCTTGGAGGCGAGCTTGCGGTCGAAGAGCTTCTTCTCCACAGTCAGCTCGAACTGGCGCGTGAACGTGGTAAGAGCAGTCTCAAAAGTGAAGAACGTGTGAGTGGCAATAACCGCGAGGAAGCGATCCACGAAAGCTTGAGCAAACTTGTCGACGATGGCTTCACGCAGGCGCTTCTGAAACTCAGAGTAACCATCGATGCCCTTGACGTTATCCGCAATGAGCATGCGATATTCAGCAGGGGTCAAGGCGACAGAGATGGCCTTGATAGTGGACGGCAGCGTAACAGAACGTTGCGGCTTGCGCGTGATATCACCAGCGGTGTAGCCCGTGGCTGGATTCACGTCGTAAACCGCAGGAATACCCGCGCCGCGCAAGTTCCAGTCTTCGATAAGCACGGAAGAACCTGGAGCCGCATTCCGAATGACAACGCCATCCGCCGTCTTTTGCGAAAAGTTGCGAGCGAGACGAAGAAGCGCGCCAATGCGCGCGACAAGATCATCCACCAGGTTGTGAACCATGATGGAACTAGTTAAAGCGCCGAATGAGTTAGCCATAAATCAAGGAAGTGTTGGATTGTGTGGGTTGCTGACGTGTGCAGGGGTGTGTCAATCTAGGCGGCAGCCTTCTCCTCCAGCACGCGGATCTGTCTGGCCAAACGAGCCTTCTTCAGCGGATCGCACTCAGCTTTGAACTGAGCACGCAGATCATCGAGCGTATCTCCAGCGCCCGCCTTATCACTGGCAGTTGGCGCTTTGGAAGAAGGAAAGCCGACAGCCCCGAGACGCTCCTTAGCCTTTGCTTCGGCACGCTTATCCAAGTCCTTTTCAGCAGCTTCCAGGGTCTGCACTTTCTTCTCGGCTTCCGCGCGAGCAGTGTCTGCGGCCTCGACATCTTTTTCACGAGCAGCGAGCTGCTTTTTCAGATCTGCCAACTCCGCGGCGAGTTTATCCTTTTCTTCGTTGGCCGTTTTCAGATCTGCCATAGCACGATCATACTCGCCTTTGACGTTAGCGAGTTGGCCCGTAGGATCGACGCCTCGAAGAGCGGCGAGTGCGACTGATAGCCTCTGTCCAATGGGAAGCCCTTTGTCTTCGATCTGAGCGATAGCCGTGGCAACGTCTGGGACATCACCTTCCTTCTTCTCAGTGGTAGCCAAAGTTCCAAGTGCGAACAAGCCCGCGAGCCCCAACAGGGATGAACCGCCCACAGGAGGCGAAACCGCAGCGGGTGAAGCCGCGAGAGCTACAGGCGCGCACATGAGCGCGAGGATCAATACCGAGACGAAGCCGACAATGGTGCGATGATTTTTCATGACAGGCTTTCACGCCTGTCAAAACTCACAGCAGCGAGATGAACTCCTCCCAGGACGAAACCAAACCATCCGCCAAGCCTTGAGCGATGGCCCCAGGGCCGTCGTAAACCTTGGCATCGGTAACGGCTTCCTCCGAGACTTTGCCACGTCCCGCACGCACAGCGGCGACGAACTGAGCGTTGATCTTGTTGACCCCATCTTGCAGGTATTGGCGATCCTCCTGAGTCAGATCCATACCTGGCAACCCGAGTGCCTTGTGCTTGCCCTGGCGAAACACTTCGAGCTTAATGCCCTTGGTCTGCATAGCAACGGACTCATTGAAGAAGGCGAGGTAAGTGCCAATGCTGCCCAGCGAGCCGCTGGATGTGGTGAGGATCTGATCTGCCTGAGATGCGAGCCAATACGCAGCGGATGCCACAAGCTCCTCAGTGAAGGCGGACACCGTCTTTCCGCGCACTTGAGTTGCGGCAGCGATCTTCTCGCCAAGCTCCTTGACGCCCGTGACTCGACCGCCTGGCGAGCTAATGTCCAGCACGATGTGCCGCACCTCTTTAGCGCTAACAGCTTGCTGCAAAGCGTGGCCAATGCGCTCCGTGGAAACCGCGCCAAAGCAGGACTCCTCAAAGGACGAAGCGCCCTTCATGATCATGCCGGAGATGGGAATCACCGCGATGTCCTCGCGGCCCTCAACGGACCAGTAATAGCGATCATCCGTGACAGAACCAAAGCCGTCTGTGCTAGGCATGGCAAATGTCCGTCTGCGGTGCGCATTGAATCCACCCAACTGCACACTGTTGGCGCTCTTAGCTGCATTCATTGGCTGCAAGCCAGCGGCATCAACGATCTGGCCAGTGGTGCGCGGCCAGAGCCAAGTGTGAATCGTCATCATGGCTTGCAACTCCAGAGCCAGTGGCTCAGCGTAGAACATGCGGGCAATGTGCGGGTAAGTGATGTTAGCATTCATGACGGCGGAATGGTTTCGGGTTCAGATTCAATCCCCACGTGGGGATTGAAATGATTACGCGGGCGTAATCTCTTTGCGGGATTCAGGACTTGGGTTCGCGAGCGAATTGGATGGCGTGGGCGATGTCGTTGAGTTTGTGATCCATGCCCTGGATCATGGCTTGCATGTCTGCTTGTGCTTGAGAGTTAGCATCGTCCTCACCTGAGCCTGACTTACCCTGCTCGATGGACTGCTGACGAATCTCAGGGAAGGCCTCCTCGAAGGTCATAGGCCTGGTAACTCCATTGACCGTGATGCTGCGGTCATAGATGCCCTGCACGATGGTCTGGCGTTCGTCGAGGTAGTCCTCGATACCAACGTCTGCCATCTCCCCTCTCATGCCATACATGCTCTGCATGGTGCGAACTCCGCGCTTGAGTTCCTCCAGGTAGAGTTTGCCATCTCTGCCAAAGTCTACCGTGAGCCGCGCGGGCGCGATCCAAACGTGGCGCTCCCAACCCTCGATTTCTTCAATCTCTCCCGCGACAATCATGTCATAGAGCCAGGCGACGTAGTCTGGTCCGAGATCCTGATCGACAAGCTCATCCTGTTCGATCTCGATCTGCTGTGCCAGGTCCGCCTGAACGAAACGCATGTTAGCGCCCCCGAGTTCCACGATACTCCAGAGAATCTCTGGCGAGTAACCGATGGCCCAGGCGATGTCACGCACCATCTCATGCAAGTAGCCTTGTGTATTGGGGTGCGGGTTCTGGCTCTGGACAATCTTGAACCGTTGACCTGGCTTAAGCCCCATAGCCGCGCCTCCTGAAAGGAACTGTTCAAGAGTAACCTTCTTCCCACTTCCAAGGTCCAACTCGGTAGTGGGCAAGCCTGGCAACGTGGTGCCAGGAGCACCCGGGACTGGCTTACCCTGCTGCAAATCCTGCTCAACGGTGTAAGCGATTTGTGAGGCAACCTTGATGCCCTTGGTCATGGCAGCGAGAATCTCGCCACGATCCAGCACCTTGTTGATGACGGGGTAGAACCGCGTTAGACCGCGCATCTGGTTAATGCGCTGATCGTTGAGGCTGTGCAACACGTTCACCGCAGGGATGTCTGTGCTAGTCTCAGTGCCGTTGGCATCACAGACGTTGATGCGATAGATCAGCGGTTGATTCTGCGGGCCGCATTTGATGCCGTCATGCCAGCCATCTCCCGTCTTGCTTGCGTGCTTGGAGCCATTACCGAGTTGATTGGCCTCGTAGAGCATCCGCCGAAGGCGGCCCGTCTCCTCATCACGGATCAGCACCTTCACGCAGTCGCCATCGACGATTTTGCAGCGCTTGATTTGCCGCTGCATTTGGAAGGTGTTTCGCCTCTGCGAGAGGTCGTAGGTGACTCGTGAACCACAACGCTCCATGTAGAGCCTGCGGACATTGCGAGACCACTCGCGCACCTTCATCTCGCGCCCTCTCACGCGCACCGGAGTGGGATGCGGTAACAGGCCAGTGCCGACAATCATTCGCGCAACGCCATCTACTCCACGCTGCATCAAGCCGCCGCCAGAGGCATAGACGAAGCGGGCGCGCTTGTTTAGCTCCGTGCGAGACCAACTGTCTACCTCTCGTTTGCTGTCGAGTGTTGGTATGTAAACATAGCCGCGATCACGAGAGAAGCCAGCGCCCTGGAAGCTGCCAGCCATGGAGTGTGGAGTGAGGTCAGGCTCATGAGCCAACTCTCGACGGATCATGGGATGGCCGCTGGCATCCAGAATCACAGAGCGGCGATCTGACGTGGTGAAACTACTCATCCGAGAACGCATGGCTGAGTGGAGAAGTCTGCAAAGCGCACATTGCCCGGAGCAGCGAGACCGACTCCGCCAGCGTCTTCATCTGCCACAATGATGTCTAGCGCGGCCTGTGCCAACTGCGCGACAACCACGGCGCTAAGCTCTCGCATCCATTGCGTAGAGGAGCCTGCATTCGCCACTGCGGAGGCACCCCAGTCCTGGAGATTACTCAGCACATCGCCGATCACTGTCGTGCTGCCTGTCAGCGCGGCATTCCGCAGTTGCTTCAGCCAAGGCTTGGGATCAGCCGGAGACGGGAATAGATCACGCGCGGTCTCTACGAACGCGCGGAGAAGAAGGTCTGGATTAGTGTCGATGGCCGCCACGTGGGGCGGCGGGTGTCAATCCTCACCGGAGTTCGAGTTTTTCTTTTCCTCCGCTCTTGCCCGTTTGGCCGCATGGCTCGCCTTGCCAGCTTTGCTAGCCTGCTCAGAGGAGCGAGCCTTGCTCTGACCTTTCCCCGCGCTGCCGCCCTTCATGCCCGCCAGAGCACGCACCTTCGAGAGCTGAGAACGTTTCTTGTTTGGGTCTAACATACCTAGGCAGGACTAAGACCAAGGTTCCGTGTTCAGGCAAGTAATCGTTTACGCTCGCCCCTTTGCTGCTTGCCTGGGCGTGCACGTAAGCTAGCCAGGCTCTGGCTTCATCTGAGGCGTCTGGCTTCAGCGCGATCACGATGCTGCCGAGAGGGTCAATCCGCATGGCCTCACAGTGCCCCTTACCGTCTAGTTCCAACTCACGGAACCAAGTAACGGTCTGCTGCTCTGCATTCGATAAATAAGCCATTCCGACGCAAGCAAATGTCAAGTGTGAGGGTAAGCGCAATCCATCGCGCGGATGCTATTGCCCTCCTCTTCCCAGAATAGCTCTGTTTGCTTTCCGACGTCCCCAAAGTCGTTTGGAGGCGCGCCCTCAGGATGCTCCCATGCCTTTGTCACCGGGTTGAACTTCTCGGACGTGAGTTCGTCGTAGCACTGGCGAGGCAAGTTGTCCGGGAACCAAAGTCTAGGAGCCGCTCGCTGCTGGATGCGAGAGATGTAGAAGTTGTTCTTCACCTCGTGATCCCAAAACATCCGAACCACAATCTCCGCGCCTCCGACGTAGTCTTTAGTGAAGCGCATGAGCTTTTTCCCGCCTTGCTTATCCTCATCTCCTTCACCGCGCACTGGCCACACCTGGAAAGCCCCGTATTCCAGTCCCCCGTAGGCACCACTGTTCGCCGCGATGCATGCCTTGTAAACGTCAGTAGGACGATAGCCGGAGTCGATCCGCCCGCAGCGCACATACATCGGCTCATCTTTGTCCGCATCTACACGATAGGCTTTGGCGATCCAATACGGACGACGGGCTAAAGTCTTGAACATGTGCTCTTCATCCTGCCACTGGCAGACATCGATCACATAACGCTCGCCGTTGTTCATCCATGCCACGACCCACGACTTGAGACAGTGCTTTTGCTTGTCGGTGTGGACGGACAAAAGGGCTGGCCTGAAAGGCAACCGCGACTGGAACTTTCCATCGCGATCATACGCCAAGTGGAACTTGGTTCCTAACACCACGGTAATGGTCTGCTTTGTGCCATCTGCGGCAGTGACCTCTTGCTGCTCAACGCGGCCTCCCTTCAGTGCGTCAATACTGGTTTCGTCTACTTTGTAGTCTGTGACATCCCAGGGCCAGCCTTCGTGGTTCACAGTGAAGTATTTCTTCCCGCTCTCGGTTGGCTGGATCTCGAAGGCCACAAGATACTTGGCCATCATGTGACCTGTGGTCAGCTTCCGATGCAGAGAATACCAATCGCTGATATGGTAAGACTCTACTCCTGGAACTGGTGGCACCGGCTTGCCATCAGGGCCGCGCCGCCTGTCCTTCATGGGAGTCGGCACCTGGACGCCAGCATCCACCATGGATCGCTTCTCCCACTCTTCGATACGCCCCTGACAATAGGGGCAAGTGCGATACGTCTCTTTGATGACTCGCTCCAAGTCCCAGGTTCCGTCGTTGGGGTTTCTGCAATGATTTGCAACAACACCCTCACGAGTGAGCAGCATAAAGCGTGCAGCAGCGGGATCTTTGTATGCGGCTGCAGCGTTGCCATCCGAGCAGCGAGGACATGGCACCCAGAAGCGCTTCTGAGTGCCGCGAATGTAAGCCAGGTCAATGATGCCACCCGCCTCTTCTGGCTTGCTGATCTTCGCGATCAGACCATCGTCGACATCGTTCTGCCGGGACTCGGCACGCTGCTCGGTAGTGGTCTCCTGAGTCTGCAAATGATTCTCCAACTCATCTAACACAATGAGTCGGTAAAAGACCTCCATGAACTGGCTGGCTGAACCAGATCCGGAGAACATGATGTCCATGTTTTTTAGCGAAAGCACGGATAGACCTTCATCATCTTTGTCTCCCGTGAATACATCAGGGCAGGTGGCCTTTAATGAAGGAAGGAAGCGCCGCTTGTTAATCTTCCTCGCCAGCTTGTCCTCATTGATCGCATACAGGGCGTGGCCTGGCTTGTGCTCAGGCATCCACCGCATGACATTGAACCAAGCTTCAGAGACCCCAGTTCGAGAAGACTTCATCACTCCGCACTCATGCACATCCGGGTTGCGAATCAGATCCTGCATTTCCCTGGTCCAAGGGGTCAGACGCGAGTCATAGCGCCCCGCCCGCGCCGCCATTTTCCCCGAAAGAAAGACGTTTTTATCTGCCCACTGCCACACGGGCTCTGTGGGTGTGGGCTTGAAGTGGCCTCTAGCAAGACTACGCACCCATCTATACTCACGGGAGTCGTTCAGTCTCTGCCGTTCATCCGCAGCCGCCGCGTAGGTGAAGAGATCGCTCATGCTGCATGATTTTGAGGTGTCCAAACCTCGCTGAACTCAGTGCGTTGGAAGTGCTCAAACACCTTATCTCGATACTCAAGAGCGAGATCACGCCGTTGACTTGGGTCCATCTGCGGATTTGCGACACGGATGGCCTCCTCAAGCGCGTTGTAGAAGCTCGTGTCTTGCATGGCCATCAAGTCATTCAGAGCCTGCATGGTTTTCTTCGCGTGCAGGTAGTCGCCCGCCTGAGCGAGAAGCTTCTGGGCTTCGAGCTTCGCCTTTTGAAGCGACTTCACGTCGTCGATCAGCTCTTCACGTATCAATCGAGCTGCCCGCCAGTCGCTTCTCTCACGGGCATCGTTGTATCGACGAAGGTTATCCATGGCCGCGCCCGCCAAGATTCTGACTGCAAAGTCGTTGGCAACCTCGCCTTCAATCTGGAGATCACCGTAAGTTGTGACGCTATCCGCTGGCTGCTTGGCCTCTGTGGCCTTGGGAGACTCGGCTTGAGCGCCTGCTGTGGATGCAGATGGAGTTTCAGCGGGCTTATCTAGCGCTGTGCTCTTCTCCAGCGCTGTCATCCAGTCTGGAGGTTTGTATGTCATCGTGCGTCTCCACCACGAGGCTAGCTCCTTTGGCTCATCGAACGGCGGGAAATCAGGCTCCGCACGAGGCTGCTTATCTTTGTCGAATCGGCCATGCCATATCCAGTTCTTCAGCTTGCGCACATTGTCCTTTTTATCTGGCATTCCGAAGGCGACGAACTGAGCAACGTATTCGCGCAGAAAGAGCTTGTAGTTCTCGCTAGTTACTCGTTTCACCACGACATGAGTCGACGGTATGAAAGGCGCGATTTCGGCGTGCTCGTCAGAGTTCAGCCGGTGCCCGAGAGCAAACTTCCGAAGCAATGCAGCACGCCTGGCCTTGAGCAGTTCCTCAGACAAGAGGCCATCTGCTTTCGCCTTCTCCATCATCTCATACTCCGCTGACGTGAGCGTGCCTCCATCCCCGATCTTCTTGACTAGGTTTCGGAGGTGGGCAGCCAAGACTTTCCCGGCTAACTCTGGAGTGAGGTCGCTCATTTCGGCAGAGAGAGTAGCCAGGAGCGATGGAAGGCATCGAGTGCCTGGTCATTGAAGATGGTAAGTTGCTCTGTGTTGTCAGAACTGCGGAGGTTGGCAGAGCCCTCGAGCACGAAGTAGTCACCGCTGGACGTGGGAATGCAGATGATCTTTGCATGGCACCGCGTGACGATCAGTGTCGCTTTTCCCTGGAGGCGCGCGCAGACTTCACGGAACGTGGTAGCCTTATCCACCTCTCGAAAGTAGTGAGAGCAAATGATGGAGAGCTTTGCGACAAGCCCTCGTGCCACCAGACTACCGAGAGTGTCTGCATTGGCCGCACTCATACCCAAGGTGGCGATTAGCAGGTCAGAGCAGGTGCCGCGCCGCTCGATGATCTTGGGTATCAGATCGCACAGAACGAAGTCACCCTTCAGAGCGCAGTGAGTGTGCTCTCCAGGCTCTGGCAGGTGCGGAATGACGGCCAATGCATTTGCTGGGCTGATCAGCTTCTTAATCCCTCGCCTGCTCGCCTTATCTCGTTCCTTTGCTGCCGTCCGATGAAACTGACTACTCGTGAGAGCAAAGGTTGGCTCCGGAGGCGGCTTGGAAAGGCGTTCAATTTGCGCCTCCAAATCTTTAGGCACTTGGATGTCCAGGTCACGCGGCATGGAGTTTGACGACTTCGAGGCCCAGGTTGATCCCGCGCTCACAGCCCACTGCGACGAACTTTGGATCGAGTTCCATTGCTCTCGCCTTACGGCCTGTTTTCTCTGCCGCTTCGATGGTAGTGCCCGAACCGCTGAAGAGCTCAAGCACAGTTTCTCCCCGTCGACTTGAGTTCCAGATGTGGCGAGCAACTAGGCGGGTTGGCTTAATTGTTGGATGCAGGTCACTTCGGACGTTCCTCGGCTCTCTGACAATGGTGCCATCGACTGCATTTCTGAGGTGGTTCACCAGCGTAACCAGATCAGACTTCTTCATCTTCTTGAGGTCGATCTCTTCGTCGATCACGGTGGATTGAGTGAATCCACCTTGCCAGAAGTGTCCTTTGCCTTCCTTCCAGCCATACAGTATCGGCTCGTGCTGCCACTCGTAGTCTTGACGAGTGAGGGTGAATGCCTGCTTTACCCAGATCAGCGTCTGAGCAATCTTCCAATCAGCCTGCCTGGCGGCGTATCGAGTTTCGAGGCCAAACGAGTCGGCATGGGCGATGTAGATAGCGCCGCCTGGCTTGATTACCTCTGTGGCAGCCGCAAACCAAGACGACAAAAGCGCCTGATACTCCGGCACCTTCATATTGTCGTTCAGAATGGTGACTGGCTTCACTTGCGCCGTCTCGCCATTCCGCGCTTTGATCTTATTCCGCTTCCGAGCGGAGGCATCATAGGCCACGTTGTATGGAGGATCGCACCACAGCATGTCTGCGAGGCGATCTTCGAGCAGCTTCTTGAGGTTGTTCAAATCACCACAGTCTCCGCAGAGCAGTCGGTGAACTCCGATCTGGTATAGATCTCCAGGCCGGACCTGCCACTTCTCCTGGAGTTCTTCCGCCTTCGACATCAGCTCAGCAGTTTGCTCTGTGTCATCCTCGATCACCGGGGGTTCGAGCAGCGCAAGCATTGCCTTGTGGTCGAACCCAGCGATTGCCGCGTCGATGCCTGCCAGCTCAATCTCGGACAGCAGGCTCACAAGTATCGCTTCGTCGAACTCGCCCTGATGCCGATTTGCGTGAATCATCAGCGCGTAGTGCGTCTGTTCATCGCAGTCTACCACAGACACATCGACATGAGTGTAGCCCATGTCCTGAAGCACTTTCCACCTGAGGTGTCCGCTAATAAGCATCCCATTCCGCCGATTCCAGACCAGCGGATCGAAGTAGCGGTTAGCGAGCGAGCGCCTCACGATCTCCCACTCCTTTGATCCGGGCGCAGGATGCTGCCGAGGATTCCTCGGATGGCCAAGAATCTCACCTATCGCTAGGCGTTGAATTTCAATAGAGGCTACCAGTTCAATCACTCCGGTTGGGTGGTGTCAAAATTGAGGGGCGGTTTTGTTTTCAACTTTGCCTCTCTCAAAACCCTTGGGGACGCGGAACCCGCATTAGGCTGGGTGGCGGTGCTAAAAGATTCCTTCCCCCCTGGGGCGGTGGTGGCATTTGTGGCGTTTTTTCTCACAGTTTGGAGCAAAACACCCAACACAGAAGCAAGGCCATAGGCTTTTTTTCTTGGCAGTCTTGCCAGACTTGGCATTTTTCTCGATTTTTCGGGCTCCCCAGCCTGTGGCAAGATAATTCCATTTCATTCCTAAAAGGGCACGGGGCAGCAGCCCGTTGACCCAGCACCCTCAGTCTCTATCGTCGCTCGCGCACTCGTTCGCGTGCAGTGGCCGCTCAATGTCAGTTGATGGTGAGACTAGCGAGCAGACGCGCTTCTATCATCGC
The DNA here is from genome assembly GCA_016795485.1 of Verrucomicrobiaceae bacterium. Classification (GTDB taxonomy): domain Bacteria; phylum Verrucomicrobiota; class Verrucomicrobiia; order Verrucomicrobiales; family Verrucomicrobiaceae; genus JAEUHM01. Next base: position 45,539 of record JAEUHM010000029.1, read on the forward strand.
TTGCGCACTCGTTTGAGTGCAGTGGCCGCTCGATTCCACCTAGAGACGAGACTAGCGAGCAGCATCGCCCACTGAGCCCTACATGGGGAACCACACACCCGGCCTAACCAAGCGCGAACGCAGCGCGCTCAATCCTCAGTCTCGGCATCTTGCCACGGATCTAGCCACACGATGGGGTATACCCAGTTACTCGCCTGCTTGCGTTTACCGAAGCTGAATCTCCGCCCCTTGCTTGTCCGCATACCTTCATGCCCTCGCCACTTCGCCAGCCTACGACCAAGCTTCTTCAGTTCGCCACCTTTCAGTGGCTTATCCTCGTTGGAGCCAACCAAGTCGACCAACAACTTATTCGTCCTAGCAAACTCGATGATGTGTTTCATGTCGACTTCCCGCTCCTTACTGAGCTGATCTGACACCCAATCCTCCGCTTCATCTGCCAGGCCGACGAGCAACAGCTTCCATTCCTTTGTCTCGTTATCGCCACCGACCGGCAGATCTGGCTGGGCAAACGGATCAGCCTCCACTCCGGCCGCATTCAGCACCCCACCAATGGTCCGAGACCACATCGGCGCTCGACTATGCCGCGTCTTGCCCTGCGGACACTTTGCCGCGATCCACTCCCGCAAGAATGCCCACAGGCACGCCAATAACTCCACACGCTGTTCACTAGCCGCAAGCCAGTTCGCGTCCATCTCAAAGTCATGATGCACCGTCTCACTCGATTGGCTCATGAACAGCTCACACACCAGAGCTCGCTGCATCAAATCGCGCGTTGCCTCAGGCATATTCCCAGTCATAAAAACCTGAGTCACGTTCGCCGCCTCGAAAAGCTCATCGTTGCTCCCGTATTTCCGGCCTTCATGGCCAGGCGCGGTCACAAACCTGTTCAGCGAGTTACTCCACACATTGTGCGGGACATCGTCCAGCCACAGGATCTCTTTATTGCTCTGCGCCACAGTCTCTAACAAAGCAGTGAACTTCTCCGGGTTGATCCCCTTTGGCCCGAGCGGCAAGTCCGCACTCGCGGCCAGTCCAAAACATGGCGCTAGCTGCATACTCACCAGCAGCGACTTCCCAGAGCCCTGATCGTTTGCCATCACGAAGATCAACGGCCTCACTGTCCCTGGAGGCATCAGCATCCGCCCAAACACCCCCAACATCGCCGCCACGTGCACCAAAAAAGAACGGCACTGCCACAGATCCTCCTTCTTATCCGCGAACGGGAATCCAGAGCAGTATTTTTTCGCGATGATCTCCCCAGCCTCCTCAACTGGCAAGTCGAGCCGATACTCCAGCTCATTCGTACAGTAGATCTCAGCCTCTTCATCGTAGCCTATCTTGCAAAGCTCAGGCGCTCCGTTCTTACGGGGCACCGGGACTCTCACCGGCAGCACAGCACGCAGCCTCGGCAGCTCCCGCAGCAGCTCTTCCTGCTCTAGCAGCTTGGCAGCCACGTCCTTACCCATCGTCACCTCAGCGTCATACGACCCTCCGCCTGCACCGCGATACGTCTTCACCACCTGCACATGCCTCTCCACCCACCCAGTGAACCAAACCGGAGTCATCGGCTCAAATCTTCCCAGCCTCATTGCTCGCAGTTGCCCGTTCGGACCATACCGATACAGACCACTCTTCGCCAGCAGTTGCCCTAGCTGAGACGCCAGCGTGCGGATCGGCGTGCCCAGATTCACCTTCGGCACCAAATTGACCACATCAGGCGGCGCGATCCCTTGCGCCTCCATCATAGGCCTCAGCGCCTCCAGCATCTCTGCTGTGAGCCGATACTCACCGTTGGTGCCTATCACCTAGCACCTCCCATCTCCAGAGACTTCCACGGCACCTTTCGCGACAGCGGCACAGGATTCAAATACACCAACTCTTGCAGCCTCGGCTGCTGGTAGCGCTGCCATTTACGCTCTGCATTCATCGAGCCCTCACGGAAAGCATTCGGCAGCCTGGTCAACCTCACCCCAGTCAGCGCGTTCGGATCTCCACCCAGCGGACACACCGCATGGATAAGGCTCGCACTCCGCCCCTTCACACCATCGTTCTTCCCACGCATACACAGATCCCACTCCAGCTTGCTACCCGCATCTATCCGCAGCAGCGCGTGCAGACTCTTCCCCGCGCTGCTGTAGATCGCCACTATCGGCAGCGGCAGCTTATACAGCGCCTTGATCCACAAATCCTCAGGCGCAGTGTCACTCTCCAGCACCGCATAGCGCCAGCTCGTCACGCACGGCCAGTGCCTCCTACTCCACTCCCCAGGCACCGTCTGAACATGAGGCGGGCCGTGATGCCCCCTCGGCACGTGCTTCCACACCGTCCGTTGCTCCTTGGGCTCCCACTGCCCGCTAACAGGATTGCACAGATACCATACCCCATTCTTACCCGTATTCACCAGTGGAGACTTCACAGCCTTGACTCCACGCTCCTGGCTCAGCCGATACGAGTTAGCCTTACCCACCCAGTAAAGGTAATCGCCCTGCGAGTAGTAGTTATCAAACACCAGCACCTTCTCATCGTCCGCATACAGAGCGTCAAAGAAGTCACACGCAGGCACCTTACCCAAATCCTTGATCGGCGACAACGCCCGCAAATCATCCCGGCCAAACCTCCCCACGTGGCTAACAAACGCCCGCAACTTCCCCTCATCATACGCAGGCACCTCCACGTTGTCGCTCTTCGGCTCAGCAGGCAGGTCCGCACTCGGAGTCTCCCGCCTATCCCCGCCCGCCACACTCTGCCCCGCATAGCGCACACGCTGATCCTCACTCAGCAGGTAGCTACCCAGCTCCTCGATGCTCCGCTTGAAGTCCCACCCCGTGATATGCTGGAGCAACGTCAGCCCATTCCCCGACAGCGTCCCGCCTCCGCCCTGGCTGCAAATAAACGTCCCATCTCCCGCCTTGTCATCAAACCGAAAGCGATCCTTCCCCCCACAGCCCGGGCACGGGCCATGCCCGCGCCCGAAGTGCTCAGACCCCGCACTCGTCAGCGCCATAATGACAGAGGGCCAACGATCCCTCGCAGCCCCCATCACATCTTCCAGTCTGAAGAATCCCCGACTAGCCATCTAAAACACCCCCCCTCGATTCTGCCCAATGTCGCACAATCGTTTCAAAAATGCATACACTGGCCGCCTAACGCAAAAGTCGGGATCACACGGATCAACATCACTGTCATTAGCCATCTCCGCTTCAGCAGCCTCAGCATCAAAGTCCTCCTCCCATTCTCGCACTGGTTGCCCAAGGTATTCGTCCAACACCTCATACTCAGCGCCAGATAACCCACCGCTCGCGATCAACTCCAGCACTCTGTTTTGATCAGGCCAGTCCATCACAGCAGCATCGCCTCCGGCTCGAAGTTCATCCACACGCACTCCTCGCGTTGAGCGTTACGCTGATCCCGCTGTTTCAGCTTCCGCATAGGCCAGCCCTTCAGCAGCCGCGCATACAGCTTACTCTCGTAGCCACACAGCATCCACTGGCCCGCCAGCCCACCCAGAAACTTGATCAACTCCTCGTGACTCGCTTCGTCAGCCATCTCGTGGTTGTACGCGCGCGCTCGCTGCTTCCGCGTCCCTCCCAAGTAAGGCGGATCTACAAAATGCAGCGCCCTCTCAGAATCAAATCGCCTCATCACCTCCAGCGCGGGCATCTTTTCGATGATTACCCCAGATCTCAACCGCTCAGCCACCATCGCCAGCCCATCAGGCATTCCAGCCCACGACTTCGCGTGCGCATACCGCCCATCGACCAGAGTCGTGCGGAAGCTACTCGCCCTCCTCGATGCATCCGCACCCATCCCCGCCATGCTGCGATACACTAGCCGCCGCGCTCGCTCCAGATCATCGCTCGTGTGCTCGTAGGCCCGCTCATACTCTCCCCGCGCATACGGAGTCAGGTAAACGCTACGGATCAGCGCCTCAGGTGCATCCCTCAGTTGGCGAAATAAGTTCACCACGTCATCACAGAGATCGTTGTAGACCTCACACGCGGCTGGAGCCTTCGCCAGCAACACACTCGCCGCCCCTGCGAACGGCTCCACATACACATCATGCGCAGGCATCATCGCCACGATCTCGGCCGCAATGCGGAACTTCCCACCCGCATATCTCAGAGCAGGCCGCGTGCAGCTCCTCACCGCACACGTCCTATCAGCCCCATCCGGCCTATGTCTCGTCACCGCGCTCATATCATCTCGCAGCCTCAGCCCTCGCCAGATCCACGATCCACGCCCTAGCAGCCACATCTGCAGGCACCTTCACCAGCGGACCCGACAGCACTACCAGCGCCTTCGTGATGTCCATCAGCTCAGCCTCACGAGCCCAAAGCTCCCGCCTCTCCCAGGTCTTAGAGTCACAGTAGAGCTTCAGCCATCGCCCTTGCTCCACACCCACCTCTGCCACCTCATCCAGCCAGAGATACCCCCGCTCACTCAACCCCCGCGCGATCCGTTGCTGCACATCCCGCCCCCGCAAGCCCCCAGGAAGCCCCACCGCACTACCAAAGCACTCCACCAGCAAACTCCTCACAAACGTCGCCCGCACAAACCCCACATCCCCAGTCACCATCAACAGCCTACACCCCCCAGCCTTCACCAGAGTCAGCACCCGCGCATACGTCGTCTCAGCCGTATCCGTCCTATTCAGTTCGTCACCCATAGTTAGTTTGCTTCCTATCGTTAAGATTCTCCCGCTACTTCTCCCCCCCGCTTCGGCCACTCGCGCTTCTGCCAGTTACCCACAGTGTTTTCTGAGATGCCTAGCGCCTTAGCGATGGTCCCTTTGCCATTTCCTTCGTCATAGAGCTTCCGAGCCTTAGCCTTCAGATCATCATTGATCTCCACTTTGCCAGGCTTACTCACAGCCTCTTTGACCTCGACTGTTTCCGTCGCCGCTGTGGGCTTGCTTTGTGCGTCCTGTGGCCGCTTCTTATGCTCAGCCTTCAGTTTCTCTTTGACCTTTGCACGGGCCTCCGCAGCAGCCGCCTTCACACGTTTGTCTATCGACTCTTTCCAGGCTCCCGCGTCAAACTCCGCCCCCTCACAGTATGCCGTCATTGAGTGCTTAACATGACCGAAGCCGTTGTAGCGTATTGACCTCACATTGCGCGCCAGCACTATCATCGCGTCAACCTGCTCATCCCGCGTAAGACGCTCATCGACCATTTGCCAGAACAGCTTGCTTGGATCACTTACCGACTTCATGTCCGGCTGCATCACACGGCACAGCATGTCCGCATCATCCTGGGTATTCCCTGCGTCCATGATCTGTTTCAGCAGTGCCAGTTTCATCTCTCTGGTGTGCTTCATCGTCAGGGCTTGCAAAAGCTCTGCACATCCTTCCACAGTGGCCGCTTCACGCGCTTTATTCTCCGCCTTCGTGATCTGCTGCTCATACCGCTTCTCATCTAGGCTCTGGATACCCTTTTCTGCGCCCACTTTGAAGATCGTGGCATACTCAGACAACTTTGCCGCTTCCACCGCCAGCTTTGTCTCTATCAGCTTTCGCGCCCTCCCTTTTTGGTCAAACGCTATCACCACAGGCACACCCCTATCCTGCACGATCTTCTCCCATGCGGGCGTCTTTGCGCTAGGTGCGCCCGCCAGCAGATGTGCATCGGGCTTCGACTTCAGTTCCACGTATCCACACTCTGGCTTCAGCTCATCATTCCAGCTCTGAAAGATACGATCCACGTTCTCTATCACCTTGGTTCCTTCATCCTCAGCATGGCGGCGGATCACATCGTTATAGGCTTTCGTTTTCGCCTCACAGCACTTGGGGTTTAAGCAGGTGTGCTCTCGGAGTTTGCCGTCCACATCATCACGCAGCCCTCCCCACATAGGGCACTTCGTGCATGGGCCAGCTTCTGGCACTAGATCAGCATCCTCTTTCTTCCACTGCACCTTCCTCAGGTCACGTCGGCAGTGCTCGGCTATATACTTCCTCGCCTTATCTCGATCCATCGGCTCGCCCCAAGGTGGAAACACGATCTCTCTTGCCGCTTCATCGCGCATCCCTTCTGGCAGCGCGCCTATGAGCGCCCCCGTCTCCAGACAAATCCGGCCATCGTTGATTGCCGCCTTCACCTTGTCCGTGGTCTTCATGGCGTTCACGCACCAGTTGATGAAGGGCGCTGGCTTACCCAGCTCTGCCGCCAGTGACGCTTGGGAATACACAGGGACGCTGTCCACAGTCAGCGCCAGCATCCGCATTACACCCGCAGCGAACTCCATCGGCTTTAGTTGTTCACGCTGTAGGTTCTCAGTCAGGTTCCACAGCAGCACGTCAGCCTCGGTTGTGTCGGCGCTTACCACCTTCACCTCCATTTCCTCGTAGCCAGCAAGAGGGGCAGCCAGCAAGCGTCTGTAACCCGCGATAAGCTCTACCTCTCCATCGGGGCGCAACTTACCAAGGAGCGGCTGCAACGTCGATCCAAGCCGCTCCCTGGAGTGTCGCATACTTTCTGCAAGGCTGGCTAGCTCCTCCTGGTCAACGGTTTCTCTGGTATTGGTCCCAGGGTGAATACAAGCGAGCTTAAAAAGTCGCACATCAGGTGTCTGTGTTGGTGTTCTTCTCATAGTCAAATCAGTCTTTGGGCTTGATCCTATCCAGGTCGATCTCGGACGGGTCACAGCCGATCTCCGCCGCGAGCCGCCTCCGTTCGTGCTCTCTCCACATCCCTGGCAGTTCCTTTTTCAGCTGTGCTTCTCGTTGCCTTCTCTCGTCACTCAGGGCCGCCTCTCGTTCCTGATCCTTCGCGCCTTTGAGTTGTTGCCTCGGTTTATGCTTCGCCGCGTTAGCAGCATACGCCGCGCTGGACTCCGCAGACTTCTGTCCGCCTACTTTCACCACATGGCCATACTTCCGCTTCGACTCCGCAGAGAACAGCGCATCCATCGTCGCTTGGAAAGCGGCCCTGCCTTGCCCCAACATCTTTGCCAGCATCGCGCCGTTGAATGGGCCAAGAATATCCTTGTGCCACGCGAAGAGCATCGCAAAAACCCGTTGCACGATCCTGAAGGGATGAAGCCCATCTGCCACAATCCATTGAGCTTGCTGCCGTCTCGCCCAATCTGCTATTTGCAATGCTTCCTCCATCTTCAGCGCCCGCAGTTCGATGTCCGGCTGCTCGCTGGACGGATAGGCATACGCACCACTCGGGGCTTCATCATCCTCATCCCACTCAGGCTCTTGTTCCATGAGTTGCTCGGCTGGAGTCTTGTCCTCCACTGGAGTCCACCCCTTATCATCATAGGCACGCCTCAGCACACCGTTGATCCTCCGCTCGTGCTCCATGACCGCATTCCACTTCATCCCTTATCCTCCTCATCCAGTGTGTGGTCGCCGGATCTGTGGAGACTACCCAACATCAGTTCCCGCTGATTCGCGTCCTGTGCACGATCATCCCTCCACGTCTCCAATGGCATTGGCTGGGCCAACTCAACTTGCCCTGTCATCTTGGCAGCGGCCATCACGGCCAACAGCGCATTGATCTGGGCTCGCATACCGATGATCTGGCCTTGCATCTGCTGGTGGAGCTTGCGGACACATTCCACTTCACCCAATGCACGCCCCTTTGTCTCAGCGCTAACGATCCGCTGCATACCATCCCGCGCGCCGTGGAGTTCCGCTGAGAGGTCTCCCACCTGCTTTTCCAGCCTCCTCAATCCCTCCTGCATGGCCAGCGGCAGCCTAGAGGAGCCATCACTCAGGTCCGCACTCATGGCTCGACTCCCCCCTCGAAGACATTTCGCTTCCGCGCATCCAGCAGCCTCACTTTGTCAGGCACAGACTTCTCTGGATCGCGCTCAGCGCCATCTTTCGCAGCGCGCTTACGTATAATATCCGCCATACCAGGCACGCCCAACTCTTGCAGATCCAGCAAACGCTGCCTGATCTCCGCCTTAATGCCACGGATCACGAGCTTCATGCGTCAAACTGCCCTCCATACTCTTTTGCCAGCCGCTCAGGCAATCCCGCTTCAAGCAGGAGCTCCACCTTCTCCAAGATCAAATAGACGTTGTTACGCGAGAGCATGTTACTCGCCGTCTGAGCCGTCATTTTGCCGCTCGTATAAGACTCCCGGAGCTTAGACACCACTCGGGCGCGCTCGGCTTGTTCCGCCGCCGTCATGCGAGCCTCCCTTCTTGTTTCCGTGCTGCCACTGGCGGATAGCCCTCACGGGCCATTCGCTCGCTAGCTGCAATAACTTCGGCAGTAGCGAACAGCAGCGTGTCCCCCCGCCCACGTCCAGACGCAGCCCTACGCGCATCCTTCCGTCCGCAGGGCTTCAGCCAACCAGCCTCAAGGACATCTTCGTAAATCGTTTTGGAGCCAAGGTAATCAACGACGGCAGCCCGCGTCATCGTTGCAGGCGGTGGCATCTGCCAGCCCAGCGCGATTGCAGTCTTTCTCGGCACAGTCGACTTCACAGCCTACCCTCCTCCTTGAGTTGTTGCCTCACTTCCGCATACCTCAGCCGCCGTCCAGCGCTCCCCATCCGCGTGCGAGTCTCTTCCGCACCGCGCAGATACCCGCGATGAAACTCACTCTCCTGAGCCTGGCGCGCGATGCACGCATCGCGTTGCGCGATGCCATGCCGACACAGCCAACCCGCCAAAGCGCCCAGAAGCGCCAGCAAAGTGCCACCAACAGCCAGCTCCCAGATCACTCGCCACCCCCTTCCCACATTTGCAGTACGCAGTCAGAGCACACAGGCGTCAGCGCCTCATGCAGCTCGCCAAAGCGCAGCTCAAACGTAAATCCACCACAGGCACCCCTGAACGGCACCAGTTGTGTCCAATAAAAGGCACCCCTCCTCATCACCCTACCACACTCCGCGCACTGCCACTTGGACTTGCCTGCAGGCCGCATAAACATCGCCACCGCGTTCTGCAGCTGCGAGAAAAAGTGATTGTACTTCGGCTCCCGAAACTCAGCAGCCCCAAAGTGAGCCAGATACATCCGATCATAGTGAGCTGCCCAGAAATGCTCGTATGTGATCACTCGCCACCCCCTCTCACCGCGCTCAACACACTGATCTTTTGGAGCGCCAGAAAAAGCTCCACATCCCGGTCTGAGATCAGCGCGGCAATCGCCCCCATCGCCTGGTGCAGACGATCCATCTGCCCCAACTGCTTGGCCGTGCATTGAGCCATCGGAGGGAACATCCGCTCCATCGCTTCCAGCTTCAGCCAGATCCCGCTCAACGCGCGAATGTCCGCTTTTGCCAAGACTCGTTCGGTGACGCCGATCTTCACGCTACCACCCCCGATCCAAGCACTGAGTGCTCCTCTAGTGGAATCTGCACGCGCATGCCAGGGCTCAGCCTTTCCTTACGCCCCCGGATCTCTATGACTGCATAGCCGTCATTGGTTGATCTCGCCTCGGCGATACACACACCAAAAGTCTTGGCATATCCCACGCGCACTCGCTGTCCAACCTCCAGGTTACCAGCAGATGTATTAAAGAGCGCCCCCTTAAACTTCCGCACACTCAGGCAACGCTTCATTGGTCACCTCCCGCGTCAGATCCCGAGCTACACGACGTGGCCCCCTTTTGCAGCCCCTCTGGCTGCCCATCAGGTTGCGCATGACAGACACCGACCTTCACCTGCTCAACTTCAGAGCTCAGTCCCTCGCTCGCTACATTGAGGCCAAGCACCGCGCCGCCATACGGGACGATGGCCAAGCTCTTACTAGCACACCGCTTCAGAGCAGCGATCTCCCCCAGGAGCCTCTGCCGCCTCCTCTCAATGGCAGCATACAGCCCCTCGCTCCAGAACGTATCGTAGGACGCACCGAAGAGCGCTGAGCAGCGCTCATTCAACTTCCGCGCGATAGCCAACTCGGCCTCATACCCCGTCCACATTGACGGGCGCGTTACAGGCCAGGGCTCAGACTCAGGCGGCAGCACAAACCGCCGCTCCCCCTTATCCGCAGGCACCTTCGGCCAGAGCTTAGACAACTCTACCTCTCCCGTCTCGCAGTCGATCCACGCATACCCCTTTCCTTCCGGGTGCTGAATCTCCAGCGCCATCGTGTAGACTGAGCGCGCCGCGTCCCGCTCCGTTGAGCGAAGGACCAGCATCGCCGCCCCACAGGCCACGTAGTCCAGCTCAGGACTCCCAAACGTTGCCACAGTGTATTGGCATCGCTCGCCATTAAGATCCTCCCCAAGCCTCCGAATCTTGAGTGTCGGATAAACCTTCTTTCCAGCCAGACTATGCGCCACCTTCTCCAGCTCCCATGAGTTCTTCAGCCCCGCATAAGCCTGCTCTCGCAGCTTTGCCGCAGCCTTCTGGTTAGGCACCATCCGCCTCCTAGCCTGCGGCATCCGCTCCCACTGGGGAACGCGCGCGCGCTTGGGCCGCAGCCCTACAGCAGTCATGCTCATGCCACACCTCCCGCGTTGAGCCGCTGGTAAACACCCCGCCAGGCCTTCAATCGCTTAGCCCAGAACGCCACAGACTCTCTCGACTCCGCAGCCCAGACGGGCCTTCTAGCCCGCCACTTCAAATCTTCCTGCACATTGGATCTCACAGCCTCGGCAGCCTCAGAAATTGCCAGCAGCGCTATGGTCGCATGATTTTTCAGTTTCATCGTCGTCACTCGATCTATTGTTAGTTGTCGCTCAGTTCACCCTGCGGCCAGATTTCGCGCTGGCCGCCCCGCGTCACTCTTTTCAGTCACTCGCCTCACCCAGGTCAGCCCATCGCTGCCTGGCTCAGTCCCTCCTTGGTATCTTCCGCGTCTTCATCCGTGGCCCTCAGTTCGTTGTTGTCAGAAATCCGTGCCCGTTCTCAGGCCTTAGCCTCCGCACCCTCCACAAGCTCCTCCAACCGCGAGATCAGCTCCTCGTAAGCACTCGCCACCTGGTGAGATGCCAATGGCACCTCCGGGTCAATCCGTGGCGTCTCGTCCAGTATCTCTTTGAGCTCGGTCAGTAGGTTCTTCATGGTAAAAAAATCAGTTAGTTCGCCTCAGGCATTGGCTGCACGGTCACCTGTCCTGTGCCCCACACTTCGCGGTAGACCTTCACTAGCCCCAACCTCAGCAGGTCGCTCACACACATGCCCGTGCGCCTCTCCAGCTCAGGCAGCAGCCGCTCCATCTCTGGAGTCAGTGTCGTCATGCACCTTCTGTTCTCGGTTCTCTTCGCCATGTTGGCATTGTTGGCTATGTTGGCATTGTTGGCAAGCGGAAAATGTTGCAAAGTTCAACAAAGTTAGCAGGCTATGCTTCATGAACACAAAAACCGCCCGGAATCTGGGCATCCGCCTCGATCCACAAACCTCTGAACGACTCGACCGCTTCGAGACCGTCACGGGCGTTCCCGCTGCCACACTAGGCCGCAACGCCATTCAAGCCGCACTCGATTACTTCGCTACAAACGGGTATCTCTCATTCCCGCTCACCGTCATACCCAAGTCGGATTATCAGCCCCCGAGTCCCGAGCTAAACGCCCGGCCAGCAAATACCAAATACGAACCCAAGCCTCGAACTCGCAAAACGTAATCTCTCCACAAAAAAGCCCGGTCAAGCACCGGGCTTTTCATTTCTTCAATGCCTTAACCACATCGTCAGGCACATCATTTAGCGGCACTCTGGCAGCGCCCATCTTGTGGAAGAACTTCAGTGCATCACCGTCGATTGAAGCGCCCGTCACACCCTCATAAACCTTCCCGCTCTTCAAGGTTAGCTTACCTGTGATCGTCTGCCAGTGCTTCTGCCCCAGCTTAGCCCTCTCAAATAGCGGCTTCAGCCTTAGCTTCTCAGCCTCAGATAGATCCGCCAGCAACACGGACCGCGTAAACACCTCAGCGCCCTCGCTGCCCTGCTCATAATAGAGCCTTAACTCATCCACCTTGAGCGGACGCGCGTCCCTAATCTGTTTACCATCGGCCAGGGCAATCGCTCTCCATGCGAGCTCCTGAGACTTCAACCCGCAACAAATGACGAAATACAAGAAAACGAAGAGCGTCTTCATCCTCCGAGCCTAATCCACAGCCAGCACATGTCCAACCTCGAATACATCATCTCTATCATCATCTTAGTTCCCATCGGCTGGTTCCTACTCTACTACGGTGTGCGCGGTATTTTTGGTTAAATGTTCAATTAGAGCCACTTTGACTCGGAGTGGTTTTGAATTTACAAAAAAACTCAGAGCCAAAGTGACGCGTGTTAATAACTCGCTCAATTTGAGGATAACTTTCTAACGTTTGGATTGCTTTCATGGCACAAACTCGGCTACAACACAGGCCCGCCCATGAACCGTCCCATCCCCAATGGACTCCTCATTGCTGTAGAAGGCATTGATGGAGCCGGAAAAACCTCCGTTTCTACACTGCTCGCACAATGGTGCGGCGAAAATGGCCTTGGCTGCATGATCTCCAAGGAACCCACTGGCAACAAATGGGGAACCGAGCTTCGCAACTCAGCACGAGCTGGACGCCTAACTCTAGAGCGCGAGCTTGAGCTATTCGCATTGGATCGGCAAGACCATGTAGAGCGGTCGATCCGACCCGCCCTCAACGAAGGCAATATCGTCATCCTTGATCGCTATTATTACTCGACCGCAGCATACCAAGGGTCACGCGGTGCCGACTATCACCAGATCATTGCGCAGAACGAGTCTTTCGCACCAAGGCCAGATTTGGTTTTGGTTTTGAATGTAGATGTGGACGCTGGGCTGCAGCGGATTCGCATGCGCGGAGACAAACCAAATCTATTTGAAAGCAAGGGCGCTCTAACGAAGGCTCGCAATATCTTTCTGCAACTTGCTGAACAGAACGAAAATGCAGTTCTTATCGATGCTTCTGGCCACCTAAAGGATACCTTCCCAAAGGCCTTTTACGCGTTTCAGCGCGCCGCCATCAACAAGTTGGCCAAATCGACTACCCTAAATCCGGATCTCCTCAATCGCACTCTCGTCTTTTTCGGAGGAGAGCCGATTGTCGATACTTCCGCGATCTAAGCGCTACCCTAAACCACGCCTCCCCATCCTCCCGCATCAGCGGCTTTTTGTAGTGCCGCTTGATCACGGACTCGGAGTTGTTAGCCACATCCGCCAGTTTGTGGCCCATCGCTATCGCATCTTTTAGCAGACCTCCGCTCGCACAATCCTCTTCGCACAAACCTTTCACAGGCCAATGGTTTCGGGACTTCCAGCCGTGCGTTGACTTTATTCGGGACGAAGAGGTCGTGGGTTCGAATCCCGCCAGCCCGACCATCCAAACCTCTGATAATCAAGGGGTTCGGGTGTGAAGGTTACTAACCGCATACAAGATTAGTAACGCAATTAGTAACACTTCACACAACGCCAGCCGTGGACACGTCCACATCATCAGAACAGCACCAGAAATCCAAATCCCCCAACTCTCTCAGGCGCGTCAGCGAAGGTCTTTACCGGAATCCAACTTCCGGGGCCTACTTCGCTCACTTCCGATTGAAGGGGAGGGTATTCAAAGAGAGTCTTGGCACCAGCGAGCTGCCCGTCGCCAAACGGAAGCTCAGGGATCTTCGTCAGGAGAAGGAGCACCTCGACCCGAACGCAGGGAAGCAAACACTCCGCGAGATCACCGAGCGGCACCTGAAACTTCAAGGCAACCTCTCCCGGTCGAGCATCACCAAGAAGACCGGCATCGCCAACGCGGTTTACCAGCAATGGCCGAAAAGTATTGATCGCCCGGCTCTGGAGATCAGGGCTTCCGAGGTCGAGGAGTGGCTGCAGAATGTCACCCAGGGGATGAGGCACTCGTCTCGGAATGAATGGCTCTTTTTCATCAAGGGCGTCTTTGAGCGTGCCGTTCGAGATGGCATCCTGGTGAAGTCACCGGTCGCCCATCTGATGCCAGTGAAGCGTCAGGCTGTGGAGCGGCTCACCCCGACCTGGGAGCAGTTTCAGGCGATGGTCTGCTACATTCGGAACAACACCATCAACCGACGCTGCGCTGCCAGCGGGGATTTTGTGGAGTTCATGGGACTGTCAGGGCTGGGTAATGGTGAAGTTGCCGAGTTGAAGGTCCGCGATGTTGATCTTGCCAGAGGCACCATCTGGGTACGGAGACAGAAAACAGACACCGGATTCCATATTCCCATTTTCCCCCGTCTTCGTCCGTTGGTGGAACGCCTGGTTCGTGCGCAAGGAAGCGACCCAAACGCCAAGCTCGTCCCTATCTCGGAAGCCAAACATGCTCTCGAATCCACCTGCAAGGCGCTCAACTATCCGCATTTTACCCAGCGGTCACTTCGCCGGATGTTCATCACCGATGCTTTGGAGAAGGGCATCGACGTAAAGACCATCGCCGAGTGGCAGGGACATCGGGATGGTGGCAAGCTCATCCTCGATACATACAGCCACGTCCGCCGACCGCATCATGACCGCATGGCGGAACTGCTGGCGTGACTTTATTTGGGTGTAAACTCGCCCCGACCTTTCCAAGACTCATGACTTCCAGCCTGCGAACCTGCCTCCGAGAGCCAATACCCGAAATCGGCGAGGCAGCACGTCTGCTTGAGTCTGCGGTCCAGGCTCACCTATGCGGCAATCCAAAGCTGGCCCACGAATTGATCCGACGTGCGGACCTCCCTCCGATTCGAGATTGGACGGAATCTCTGTGGGGTAGCAACAGCCCGTATGTGCAATATCGCCCGATTGAGAATGCGCCGCCCAGCATTCCCAAAGAGCAACGGGTGAAGCTCCGCATGCCCACCACTGCCGAAAAGAACGCCC
>JAEUHM010000035.1 GCA_016795485.1 Verrucomicrobiaceae bacterium
CCGGCGAGGATGCAGGTGAAGCCGCTGGGATTGTGATCGCGACCTGAGGCACCTGTTTGGAAAGTGGGCATGCGGCCGAACTCGGTGCAGAAAACGAAGAGCGTGTCCGCGAGCAGACCGCGTTGCTTGAGATCGAGAAACAGCGCGGCGGTGGGCTGGTCGAGGATCTCGGCGTGGCCGGGATACTGCGAGGCGATGGTCTTGTGGCCGTCCCAATTGCCGACGCCTTCGCCCATGGCATACGCGCCGTTGAAGACTTGCACGAAGCGCACGCCCTGCTCGCACAAGCGACGCGCGAGGATGCAATTCCGCGCGTAACCGGCCTTCACGGCGTTCGTGGGTTCGTCCGCGCCATACATTTTCAACACGTGTGCGGGTTCGCTGCTGAGATCGGTGAGCGAGGGTACGGTCATCTGCATCTTCGCGGCGAGTTCGTAACTGGCGATGCGCGCGGCGAGTTCGCTGTCGCCGGGGAATTTTTCCATGTGGCGTTCGTTGAGCCGCTTCAAGAAGTCCGCCGTGGCTTTGTCGGTGCTCGCGGAGATGCTATCGGGGCGCGCAAGGAAGCGAATCGGGTTCTCCGCATTGAAAGCGGTGCCTTGATACGCAGCGGGAAGAAAGGCGGCGCTCCAGTTGTTGCCCGCGGCCTGCGGATTGCCGCGTGGATCGGGAATGGCGATGTAGGACGGCAGGTTTTCGTTCTCAGTGCCGAGCGCGTAGTTCACCCACGCGCCCGCAGACGGAAAGCCCTCCAACGTCTGCCCCGTGGACATGAAGGTCTCGCCGGGGCCGTGTGTGTTCGTCTTCGACGTCATGCCGTGGAAGAAAAAGAAATCGTCCGCGCATGCGCCGAGCTTCGGCAGTAAATCGGACGTCATCTTGCCGGATTGGCCGCGTGGTTTGAAGTCCCGCAGCGGCTTGATGAGGTTGCCTTGCTCGCCTTGGAAGGTGACGACGTTGCCACCTGGCATCGGCTGGTCGTGGTATTTGAAGAGAGCGGGTTTGTAGTCGAAGGTATCGACATGGCTCAATGCGCCACTGCAGAAGACCATGACGACTCGCTTGGCCTTCGGAGCAAAGTGTGGCTTTCGAGCCGCGAACGGTCGCGCGGGATCGATGATGGGCCGAATAGGACCTGATGCGGCCAATAGCTGATCTCGTGCGAGCAAATCGAGGAACGCGATGCTGCTCAAACCGTGAACGGTTTGCTGGAGGAAGGTGCGGCGGTTGAGAAGAGCGTTCATGCGGGATTCAGGAGTTCCCACAGATTCAGTTCACCACTGATGATTGAATCAACTGGCGCATCGGTGGTGCGCTGAATCTGTGGGAGTTTAAAGTTCATTCGAGGAAGAGAAACTCGTTCGAGTTGAGGAAGGCGCGGCAGAGTGCTGGAAGGCCTTCTTGCTTCACGAAGGCTTCGGCGGTGGTGAGTTCGTCTTTCGTCGGCTGGCGTTGATAGACGAGTTGATAGGCTTTCGCGACGGATTGGGCTTTGGCGGCGAGTTTAGCGGCCTGATCGAGGACGAACTGGCTGTTGTAGAGATTGAGCGCTTGCAGTGGTGTGGTGCTGCGAGGTCTGGATGGGCAGACTTGGCCTCCATCGGGCGCGTCGAAGGCAGCGAAGATGGCGTCGGGCTCCATGCGGAGTTTGAGGGCGTAGATCATGCGGCGGTAATCCTCGCTCTCGAAGTCGCTCGTTTCGGCGATCCAGTTGCGGGCGTAGTTGGCGTTCGGTTCGTAAAGCAGGAAGCCGGGGCCGCCTGGGGTGAGATCGAGGCTGCCGGTGACGGCGAGGATGCTGTCGCGAATGATTTCGGCGTCGAGACGACGAGGGGTAAAGCGCCAGAGGAGGGTGTTGGTCGCGTCTTTGGATAGGACGGATGGGTCTGATGGGACGGATGAGGCTTGCTGGAAGGTCTTCGAAGTCAGAATGAGCCTCTGAATATGCTTCACGCTCCAGCCGCTGCGGATGAACTCGCTGGCGAGCCAGTCGAGGAGCTCGGGATGCGTGGGTTTGAAGCCCATGTGGCCGAAGTCGCTCGGCGTGGCGACGAGGCCGGTGCCGAAAATGTAATGCCAGATGCGGTTCACCATGACGCGGGCGGGCAGTGGATTGCGTGGATCGGTGAGCCATTTCGCGAAGGCGAGGCGGCGCTGCTGCTCGGGTGCATCGGGCGCGAGCTTGAAACTGCCGAGCGTGTCTTTGAACAAGGCGAGACCCTCCGGCGCGACGATCTCTTTGGGCGACATGTGATCGCCGCGATGCAGGCGGCGCGTTGGCTCGGGCTGCGTGAAGGTGCCCGCGTAGGCCATGGGTGGCTCGGCGATGCTTTGCAGCTCTTTTTCGAACGCGGCGATGCGGTTCAAAAGGTCGGCGGGAGCGGATGTGGCCGATGGGATGGCCTTCACGCGTTTGTTGAACTTGGCACTGAGCCGGTCCGCATGGCTGGCGACGGTTTTCCATGTTTTCGCGTCGTCGGAAACCTCGATGCGATAGGCGGTGGCGAGGCGATCTTCGTAAACTTTGCCGCTGGTGCTGCGATCACGGCTCCAGACGACGCGATTGATTTCATGCGGTTGATCCAAATCGAACTGCACCCAGCCTTTCGGCTCTTTGACGATCCAACTGCGACTGTTGCCGTATTTGCCGTCATTGATGTGCGCGAGTTTGTGGATCGCGGAAGGGCCGAAATCGCCGCTGGAGGTCGTTTTGGCCTTCAACGCGATGTTTTGGCCGTTGGGGCCGAAAATCTCGAGTTCGTCGATGCAGGCATTGTTGCTAAAACTGTCCTCAATGACGAAGCGCAGGTGTTTGGCGGTCGTGGGAGTGAAAAGATCGGTGTTAGCGGTGTGCGATACGGGAGTGCGGATGTGCAGTGAGGGATGCGTGATGCGTGATGCGTGATTCTCGTGCGAGAGTTCTTCGAGAAGGAGGATGTCAGCGGCCATCGGGGCGCTGGTCTTGCCCATGCGGAGGAGGATGCGGCTGTTTGCGGCGAGTTCGTGTTCACCGAGGCTCTTGAAGCTGCTCCAGCGCTTTTTGCTGGCGATGGCGGGCTTGCCATCGGCGAACTGGCGTTGGTTGATGGTGCCGATTTCGGTCTGCTTGCCGTTCGTTTCGAGAATGAATCGCGCATCCGGCGCATGCGTGGTCCACACACCCCAGCTCACCCAGATGCGATGCTTGCCGCTGCGTTTCGGTGTCCACGCGACGCAATCGGTGCCGGGCTCCTCGACGAAATAACGATAGCTCTCGCCGATGTTCGGGAAGCGGTTTGCATCGCCGGGATCGTTCAGCTCGCCCTGCGCGGTGCCGGGGTCGTATTCGGTGGCTTTGCTGCTTTTCGGTTCTTTGAGAAACTGCGCACCTTCCTCACCCAGCGTGATTCGGCGCGAGAGCACGGCCTTGGGCTGATGCTCGGCGAGTTTCGTCATCAGCGGCGCGAGCTTCTGGCGCAGTTCTGCGGCTTTTTTCTCCTGTGCGGCGAACTCCGCTGTCTTGATCGCACGCTCGCCATGTTGCACGCCGGAGAAGACGGCCTGCATCGCGTAAAAGTCGGTCTGTGTGACGGGGTCGAATTTGTGGTTGTGGCACTTCGCGCAGCCCATCGTGGTGGCGAGGAAGGTGGTGCCGGTGGTGTTCACCATGTCGCTGAGCTCATCGGCGCGCTGCATGAGCTGCAAATTTTTGTCCTGGCCCTTCACGCGATCCATCGGTCCGCCAACGATGAAGCCCGTGGCCACATCCGCGCCGCAGGTGTCTCCGGCGATCTGCTCGAACATGAAGCGGTCGTAAGGTTTGTCGGTGTTGAAGGCTTCGATGACGTAATCGCGGTAGCGCCAGGCATGCGGGCGTTCGTGGTTGGTTTCAAAGCCGTTCGAGTCGGCGAAGCGCACGACATCCAGCCAGTGGCGGGCCCATTTTTCGCCGTAGTGGCGGGAGGAGAGGAGCTGGTTCACCAACTCAGGATAGGACGGATAGGTCTTATGGGACGGATCCTCTGGGGGCAGTCCGGTGATGATGAAGTGGGCTCTGCGGATAAGTGTGCGCGGGTCTGCTGGAGGGGAAAAGGTGAGGCCGTTCTCTTTGAGCTCGGCTTCGATGAAAGAGTCGATGGATAGGCTTGGGTTATGACGTGGCAGTGGTTGGTAGGCCCAGTGATTCACGCGTTTGTCGATGGACGCGGCTTTGTCGTCGGCGTTTTCGGGCCAGACGGCACCGGAGTCGATCCAAGCTTTGATTTTCGAGATTTGATCGGCTGTGAGTGGCTCGCCTTTCGGTGGCATAAGCTGTTCACCGGTTGCGGTGATGCGTTGGAACAGCGGTGATGTGGCTGATTTACCTGGAATGATGGCCGAACCGCTCTCGCCGCCTTTGAAGACATGCGGCTTGGCGTCTAGGCGGAGGTCTGCTTTTTGTTTTTCGGGGCCGTGGCATTCGATGCAACGCTCTTTTAATAGAGGGCGGATCTCGCGGTCAAAGTCCTGCGCGAATAGGACGGATGGGAGGGATAGGACCGATAGAAACAATGATTTCATAGGCCTAGGTCGTTGCGGGCGTGGGCTATGTGCTGGCTCATGGCGGCGGCGGCGGCAGCGGGATTGCGGGAAAGGATGGCGTTGAGCACCGAACGGTGATCCTGGACCGCGCGATCCTTGGTGGTGCGTCGATAGCCGTGGGATAGGCTAGTCTGTAGCAGTTCGGACAGACTCTGGATGAGCAAGGCTGCGATTTGGTTTCCGGACGCCTCGGCTAGCTGGCAGTGGAAGGCCATATCTGCATTCACTTGTTCCTCAAAGCTCTCTGCCAGTTCAAAGGCCGCATGGTGCGCCTTGAGCGCTGCCAAATCAGCGTCTGTGGCGCGCTCGGCGGCGAGTTTGGCGTTCTCAGGCTCCAGGGCTAGGCGCACTTCGATGAGTTGTTTCAGGCGATCCTTCTCGTTGGGCACCAGCAGGTTGAGGGCGGCACTGAGGGGCTTGTGGAGTTTGTCGACGACCTTCATTCCTGAGCCCTGGCGAATCTCCAGCAGGCCCTGGAGTTCCAGGCGCTTAGCCGCCTCACGAATCACGCTGCGGCTGACCCCGAACTCCGAGGACATGTGCCGCTCGGTGGGAAGCCTACCATTGGCACCGCTGTTGCGGGCTAGGCCGATCATGCGGCGAGAAACGGATTCGACTAAAGAGACGGACATGGGTTGAAATTGGTCTGACCAATTCCAATTACGGCACGCGGCTTCTCTCTTTATCCAAAATCTAGCCCTCCATCTGGAAGCACCACACGTCCTGGTGGTTATCCCAGTATCGCGGCAGGTGGGCCACGTAACGCAGGCGGCCCAGGGCCTCGACACGCGGCCTTAACCAAGAAGAAGACGTGGCCGACACACCGTAGCCGGGACTCTTCACGTAGTCCTGGTAGGCGTAACCTGATGCTGTGTAGCCCTGAATGATGCGCTTCTGTTGATCTGGCGTGAGGTCGTAGTGGAACTGGCCCTCTTGCAGGCGCTCAATCACATAATCCCCGTGCGTGGTGAAGACCATCCGTCCGCCAGGTTCTAACAAGTGCCTGAAGAGCGAAATGAAGCCCATGATGCTGTCTTCATTGAGATGAGTGATCAGTGAGCCGACCCAGATCAAATCAAAACCATGGGCTAGCGGCACCGCGTGCGGCCTTATTTGAGAACGGAAGCCAGTGACATCGAAGTGCTCCATGCAGAACGCCAGGCCATCTGGCGCTACGTCACAGGCAAACGTCACACTGTGAGGCCAAGCTGCCTTCAGCATGCGCAACACACGTCCATAGCCGCAGCCGAAGTCGAGAATCTTCTGCGGCGGACGTGCAGCGATCTCCGGGCAGGCCGTAAAGATGGAATCAAGCGCGGAGAGTCCGGTGCCCAGGTAATGCTGAGTGGTGCTCTTCTTGAGCATGATGTCACGATCACAAACCGTGAGGTTGACCCTTGCGGCGATGTCTTTGAGACCTGGGATCCGCGCTTGGAGGTCCGGTGAGTCCGAGAGTTCATCCAGGGCCGCACGCATTTGGCCTGCATACGTGAGCGCGGCCAGAGCGGGGTAGCCTTCTCTGGCTCGCATGACCTTGATGTCATCCCGTGCGGCCTTGAGGGAGTTCTTCAACTCCTGCCGCTCTGCTTTGAGCCGGTCTATCTCAGTGAGAAGAGCACGACCGTGGGCCGTGCGCTTGATAAGAGAGGAAATCCAGCTCATGCAGCGGTCTGACTTAGCCTTGGGACGCGTGCGTTAAGGCAGCGGACGGATCCAGATGTTACGCAGCCTGACGGGCGGCTCGTTTTTGTGGTCCTGCAGGCGGATGGGTGCCTTAGCGGGGAATGTTCCCTCATAGTTGGTCACGTCTTTATGTTTGGTTGGCCCCATGATGACCGTGCCGTTCTGCACGCAGACGCCATTGACCAAAGTGGTGATGCGGGCGGGCTCTACCACCTTGCCATCTTTGAGCTTGGGCGCGGTGAACATGATGTCGTAGGCTTGCCACTCACCGGCTGGGCGCACAGCATTCACCAGCGGCGGCGTCTGGCCGTAGATAGCACCCGTCATGCCATCCGCATAGGTGGGGTTGTTGTGGCAGTCCAGCATTTGGGACTCAAAGCGATCCATGAAGAACACACCTCCGTTGCCCTTTTTCTGAGAGTTGCCCTTGGTGTGCGGCTCGCTCTTCCATTCAATGTGGAACTGACAGGAGGCGAACTCCTGCTTCGTCCAGCAATCGCCACCCGAGACCAGGAGTTCACCGTTCTCGATCTTCCAGGGGCATGGCTGAGGCTTAGGATCGTCCTTCTTCTTGGCAAAGAACGCATCCGTGCTCTTGCCGTCGAACAAAATGATCGCATCCGCCGGTGCATCGCCAAGTTTTGCGCCGGGAGCCACGGCTTCAGGGCGGGGGCGGTCAATGTCATGGACCTTCCACTTGGTGCCGGGGATGACCGGCGTGTCGGAATAGCCAACAGGTGATGGCTTTTCTTGTGCGGAGAGAATCAGAGCCGGAGCGGCAACGAAGGCGAGTGCGAACGATCTTTTCATGGCTGAAGTGGGCCGCATGGTGCTTAGGGGGAGCCGGTCTGGCAACAGCGAAACGCGAGAAAGTGCCACCCACAGCCACCACGCACGATTGTGGGCGTATTTTGATCCCCCATTGCGCACACCAGACTGCCACGCATAATGCGCGCCCCATGAGTGCCCCCACATCCAGCCCCACCGCCGTGCCCGTAGAGCACACGGACGAGATCAACAGCCGCATCCTCTCCGTGTCAGAGGACCGCGTGAAGGGCTTTCATCGTCAACCGTTCGACTACATCTCAGAGCAAAGCGGCCTCCCATTTGAGACCGTGCAAGAGCGCATACAAGCCATGCTGCGAGCAGGCGTCATCCGGCGAGTGCGCCAGACCCTCCTAGCCAACAAGCTAGCCGAAGGCGCCCTCGTGGCGTGGAAGGTGCCCACAGACAAACTCGAAGCCGCCTTTGATTTCCTCTTCAAACAAGACCCCTTCAGCGGCCACGTCGTCCTCCGCAGCACCGACCGTGAAGTCAGCGGCAGCGACTTCCGCCTCTGGACCACCCTCAAAGTCCCGCAGGACAGAAACATCAACGAGCACTGCGATGTCCTCAAGCGCCTCATTGGCGCAGAAGACTACTACACCATGCAAGCCCACGGCATCTTCGCCCTAGGCGTAGGCCACGTCCGGCGCAAAACCATGGAACCCGGCGAGAAAGCCGACGAACCCGCCGTCATGATGACCACCAACATCGCAGACCTCGATGCAGAAGAGTGGAACGTCCTCCTCCACCTCAAAGGCGACCTCAGTTGCGAGGAAATCAACCACCAGCCCTGGGAAGGCCGCGCACGAGATGCAGGCGTCTCCCTAGACAAGTTCTGCGAGGTAGCCGCGCGCCTAGACCAGAAAGGCGTCATCGGACGCTTCTCCACCTTCCTAGAGCACGTCAAGCCCAGCAGTGCAGGCATCCGCGTCACCCGCTTCAACGCCCTCTTCCATTGGAAAGTGCCCAAAGGCATGGAAGAGCGCGCCGGCAGTGAAGTTGGCCGCCACCCCATCATGACCCACTGCTACTGGCGGGAAGGCGGAGAGCGCTTTGCCAACGTCAACATCATGGGCGTCATCCACGGCACTGACAAAGACACCGTCCTCGCCCACAAAGCCGCCATCGACCAGCACCTAGCAGACGTCGGCATTCCCCTCCTCTACACCAACGTCTTCTGGGGAGGCCGCAGCGAGATCAAACCATCCGAAATCTCACCCATCGTCTTCAAAGACTGGCATGAGAAGTGGGCCAACGTCACCGGCCCCGTCATCTAGCTCCCCGCCCCTGCAAACCCCAGCAACCCACCGCCAACACTCGCCAACTCCCCCATGAAAAACGTCCTCGCCGAACGCTATGCCTCCACCGCCATGAGCCACCTCTGGTCTGGAGAAGGCAAAGTCCTGCTAGAGAGACAATACTGGGTAGCCGTCCTCAAAGCCCAGGCAGACCTCGGCCTCAGCGTACCCGCAGGCGTCATCCAAGCCTACGAGAACGTCATCCACCAAATCGACCTCACCTCCATCATGAACCGGGAGCGCATCACCCGGCATGACGTCAAAGCCCGCATCGAAGAGTTTTGCGACCTCGCCGGGCACGAGCACATCCACAAAGGCATGACCTCCCGGGACCTCACCGAGAACGTAGAGCAACTTCAAGTCTTCCGCGCCCTCCTCCTCCTCCGCGACCGCTCCGTGGCCGCCCTCAGCCGCTTTGCCAAAATAGCCGCCCGCTTCCGCGATCTCCCCCTCACTGCCCGCACCCACAACGTAGCCGCCCAAGTCACCACCTTTGGCAAACGCATGGCCATGTTCGGAGAAGAAATGCTCCACGCCCACCACGCCCTAGAGAGCCTCCTGCGCACCTACCCCGCACGCGGACTCAAAGGCGCCGTCGGCACCCGCCTAGACCAAATCACCCTCTTCAATGGCGACACCTCCCAAGCCCGCGCCCTAGAAACCCGCGTCCTCCACCACCTCGGACTCCCCACATCCTTTGACGCCGTAGGCCAAGTCTACCCCCGCAGTCTCGACTTCCGAGTCGTCTCCGCCCTGGTCGACCTCGCCAGCGGAGCAAGTTCCTTTGCCAAAACCCTCCGCCTCATGGCAGGGCACGAGCTAGCCTCCGAAGGCTTTGCCAAAGGCCAAGTAGGCTCCTCCGCCATGCCCCACAAGATGAACTCCCGCTCCTGCGAGCGCATCAACGGCCTCCACGTCATCCTCAAAGGCCACCTCGCCATGGCCGCCGGCCTAGCAGGAGACCAGTGGAACGAAGGCGACGTCTCCTGCTCCGTCGTCCGCCGCGTCATGCTCCCAGACGCCTTCCTCGCCATGGACGGCCTCCTAGAGACACTCATCACCGTGTTAGACCAAATGGAAGTCTTTGAAGCCGTCGTCCACTCCGAGCTCAAGCGCTACCTCCCCTTCCTCCTCACCACCACCGTCCTCATGGCAGCCGTCAAAGCAGGCGCTGGGCGCGAGGCCGCGCATGAAGCCATCAAAGAGCACGCCGTAGCCACTATCAAAGACCTGCGAACCGGCACCATCACCGGAAACGACCTCATGGACCGCCTAGCCGCAGACACCCGCCTTGGCCTAGACCGCAAAGCCCTCCAAGACATCCTCACCGTAGGCAAAGGCAACACCGGAGATGCCCCAGAGCAAGTAGACCACTTCTGCCAAACCGTAGCCGAACTCGCCGCCCAACATCCCGCAGCCGCCGCCTACACACCAGGCACCATCCTCTAAGGCACAGCGTCTAAGGCACAGTGCACACCAGCAGACCCAGGCGTTGAAGCAGAAAACGAAGTTGTAAAATATTCACCTTTTCGTTGCACCTTCCAAAGACTCTACTAGAATCCGCGTCCCACCACTGGTTCATGGAGCGGTAGCTCAATCGGTTAGAGCGCTGCCCTGTCACGGCAGAGGTTGCGGGTTCGAGTCCCGTCCGTTCCGCCAGTGGTGTTTTTTATGCCCATGAAGTGCCGCAAACACTCGGTATGCGGTTCATTGTCAGACAGGGGCAAATCAAGCACACGGAAGGGACAAAACGCCCCAGAGCACCGTTTTCCGTTCCCCCATGAGCCTCCAGAGTCTTCTGAAGCGTTGGCTGGTTTTGGCACCTCGCGTCCAAACGTTTGGGAGCTTGGTGCGGATTGGATCAGCCGTTTCCTAAGCTTTGGAGGGTCGTACCGATTTTGGTACTGCCTTTCCAAACGCTTGGAAGGCTGGTTTGGGATTTTTTGGTGCTTTCCAAGGCTTTGGAAGGCCGTACAGATTTTGGTACTCGGTTTCCAAAGGTTTGGACGCCCGTTTTTGTCTCAGGACATGGGGAAAAACTGATTTTTCGAGGTTTTCTGCCACAAGAGGCGGTTTTCTGGATTTTTTGGAATCAAACTTGTTCCGGGCGCTGACTTTTTCCTCGCCTTTTGGGGTCGACTTTGGGTAAGTAGTGGCTCGTTAACGCTTTTTACTTCCATGGCACGCTGGAACTTCGCTTTTTTCGATTCTGGCGTGCGGTTTGATTCACCTGATTCACATCCCACTACTATGAGAAAATTGGCTTTGTTTTTAGAGAACCCCTTCGATGCACGAGGGATCAGTTTGGCGGAGTTGGTGGGGTTCTCCACGGACCACTTGCAGCGAATGAGCGCGAACAATGCTGGCGGTGAGCTGAACGCGCGGATAGCAGCTACGACGAGCGCGCTGACGCTGCTGGGAGACACAGTGACGGATGACCAGGGGCTGCTGGGCATACGGATGGCGCGGAAGCAGACGAAGGATGACTTCCGCACCAATACGGTGCCTGGCATGGTGGCGCGGATTGAGGGTGGAATCACTTCCGCTCTGGGCGCGGGCTCTAGTGTGCACACGGAGGCGCTGCCTATGGGCCGTTCTATTTTTACCAATTGCCGGGATGATCAACTGGCTACGCACCTGGAGACGCTGCTGAATGCGGTGACGACTCACCAAGCGAGCTTGTCTGCGGCTACGGTGAGCCAAGCGTCTAACCTGCTGAGCACGTGGAACACGATTTACCAGAACAGTGAGGCTGCCACGGGTAATAAGACGACGAGTGAGGCGGAGAAGCGCTTGGCGCGTGAGAATCTACAACTGATGCTTTACCTGAACTTGGTGAAGCTGATGGAGATGTTCCCACGCCAGCCTGAGAAGCTGCCGCTCTATATGATGCAACATTTGCTGGAGAACCCTGAGTCTCCTGACGAGGAGGAGGAGGAGCCACCTCCGCCTACGCCTCCGGGTCCGTGATGGGATGGAGGGGCCACAAAAAAGCCCCCGGCTCTGTCTGAACCGGGGGCTGGGTGGATGGGTTGGTTGACGTTGGGTTTACTGGAGCTCTGCTTTCCAGAAGGTGGTCCAGTCGTCGATGTTGTTGAGGTCTACGGCGCCTGGGTTGCAGGAGCCGTCGTCTGGGAGGCCTGCGGCGTCTAGGATGGCTTTGCGTGTGTCGTCGCCATGGATGTAGCCGCGGATGGCTGCGTTGTGGCGGTAGAGGGTGGCTTTGTCGAGCTTGACGCCGGGTTGGGCCTGGACCCAGGCTTCGAGCTGGGTGTAGCTGGGCTTGCTGTTTTTGATGTAGGCGAGGAATGCCTCGCGGTCGAGGCCGAGGGCGCTGAGGGTCATTTGGTCGTAGCCTTGGCCGCAGCCTGGATAGTCTGGATGGAGTTTGCCTGCGGCTTCAAGGGAGGCTTTTTGCCAAAGGCGTGGGAGATGGAGTGCGCCGAGTGGACCGGCGACTCCGGAGCTGATGAGGGGAACGATTTGGCTCATGGTGGGTGATGATGCGTTTGGGGTTGTGTGGGTGTGGATTGCTGCCACATGACGGGGGTAGGCAGCGGGTGTATTTCAGCTTGTGCCATTGGCGGCAGCAAGAAAAATCACCTTTGTCTTCATCGTTCCCCATTTCTTCATGAAACTGCATCATCTCATCGTACTCGCCGGAGCGGCTACCGCGGCTGCCAGCGCCCAAGACATTAAGTTCCACAAGTTGACTGTGAATCAGGAGTTCTGGGCGGAGGGTGCGGATGCGGCAGATTTTGATCAGGATGGGAAGATGGATGTGGCGGCGGGTCCGTTTGTGTATTGGGGGCCTGATTTTAAGGAGCGTACGCCCTACTCTGCCCCGAAGCCGGACCGGAATAAACCGGTGACGGATGAGGAGTATGGGCCGAACTTTGAGGCGTTCGCCAATGGTCCGCGTAAGGCGTATGATCCGCTGGGATACTCAGACTACTTCCTGACGTATGCGCATGACTTTAATGGGGATGGCTTGAGCGACATCGTGGTGTTCTCGTGGCCGGGTGACATCACGGCGTGGTACCAAAATCCTGGCAATGCGCGGAAGAAGGCTGCTGCGTGGAAGCGGCACATCGTGTTTGACGTGACGGATAATGAGTCTCCGCAGTTGGGTGACTTGAATGGGGATGGGAAGCCGGAGCTGATCTGCCACACGGGTGGACGGCTGGGTTTTGCGGCGCTGGACTGGAGTAACCCTATGGGCAAGGCGACTTACACGGCGATCAGCAAGCCGGATATTAAGAAGTACTTCCGCTACACGCACGGCTATGGGTTTGGAGACATCAATGGGGATAAGCGCGGGGACATTTTGGATCGTGATGGGTGGCGGGAACAACCTGCGGGCAATGGGGAGGAGTGGGCGTTCCATGCGGTGCCGTTTGCCCCGGAGGGCCAGCGGGGTGGCTCTCAGATGCAAGTGTATGATGTGAATGGTGATGGCCGGAATGATGTGATCACTAGCTGGGATGCGCACGGCTACGGGCTGGCTTGGTATGAGCAGGGTAAGGATGGGAAGTTCACTCCACATCAACTGATGGGTGCCACGGAGGAGGAGAGCCCGCACAAGGTGAAGTTCTCTCAGCTTCACGCTACGACGATGGCTGACGTGAACGGTGATGGGGTGCAGGATTTCATCACGGGTAAGCGCTACTGGGCGCACGGGCCGAACAAGGATGCTGAGCCTGGCGCACCTGCTGTGCTTTACTGGTTTGAGATCAAGCGGGATGGCAAGGGTGGTGCTGATTTTATTCCTCACCAGATCGACAATGATTCTGGTGTGGGAACTCAAGTGACTTCACGGGACATTAACTCTGATGGTCTGCCTGATGTGGTGGTGTCTAACAAGAAGGGGCTTTTTGTCTTCACTCAAGAGCGCACGGGTAAGTGAGGTAGGGAGACGAGAGGCGGATTATTTTTTGTCTGCACAAGCTGAGTGGTCTGAGTGGCCACTCAGCTTTTTTTTGTTGGCTCTCACTGAAGATGGTGCTGTCTGCTGAGCGCGGATGAAGATGTGGATCATGCATGGCAATGCGGATAACCGCCTCCTACTGATTCCTTGCGTTTTCCAGCCCTGAGAGTAATCCTGACGCCCCTTTTTTGGGTGTGCCCGGCACTCAGATTCCCTCAACTCATGGTTTCCATCTCTATTCTCAACCTGACCAAGCGGTTCGCCCGGCAAACGGTGCTGAATCAGGTCAGCTTGGAGATTGAACAAGGTGAACTGTTCTTCCTGCTAGGCCCGAGTGGCTGCGGAAAGACGACTCTCCTTCGTCACATCGCCGGCTTTTATGAACCCGACTCTGGGCAGATCTTTTTTGGTCCGCATGACGTGACCAACGTTCCGCCGCACGAGCGCCACACGGGAATGATGTTCCAGAGCTATGCGCTTTGGCCACATCTGAACGTTAACGAGAACGTGGCCTTTGGCTTGGAAGAGCGCTCCGTGCCGAAGTCAGAGATAGACCACATGGTGAGGGATGCGCTGGAGATGGTGCAACTGGACGGTCTGGGCAAGCGCCGCATCGCCCAGCTTTCTGGAGGTCAGCAGCAACGGGTGGCACTGGCCCGCGCGCTGGTCATAAGGCCCCAAGTCTTTCTTTTGGACGAACCTCTCTCCAATCTGGACGCTAAGTTGCGGCTGGAGATGCGCTCGGAGATCAGGCGTCTGTGCAAGCAGTTTGGCCTGACAGGTATCTACGTGACTCACGACCGCGAGGAGGCTCTGGCAATGGGAGACCGGCTGGCGGTGATGGATGGGGGCAAGATCATGCAAGTGGGCAGCCCGATGGAAGTCTACCGCCACCCGGCAAATCAAATGGTAGCGGAGTTCATGGGGGAGACCAATCTGATCCCTGGCACGGTGGGCAGACCTTGCAGCCGGGAAGGCCTACATGATGTGGAGACTGCGGCAGGGGTGATACGCGGAAGGCCTTCTGGGGATGACTTCATCCCGGTGCAAGGTCAGCAGGTGCTGTTGTCCATTCGGCCAGAGGCGCTGACTTTCGGCCTAGTGGGTGATACGCCCAATCGCTTCTTCGGGCACGTAGCCAGTGCGACTTACCTGGGCTCAACGGTGCAATATCAGATGGAGTGCGCTGGCGGAGTGACGCTCAAGATGAGTGAACTCAACCCGATGTTCCTGCGAGAGCCAGACGGTGAGCAACTCCGCATGATGGTATCCACCAGAGACGTCGTGATTTTGCGCCGATGAGCGAAACCGTCCAGGAACTGCTGGGCAAACCGCCTGCACGCAAGCCCATCGACTGGAAGGGGCTCTTCCTTCAATGGAAAAAGGAGTGCGGGGTGCTGCTGACGCTTCTTCTGGTGCTCACTGGGCCATTCCTCCTCCGTCCCAAAGAGAGCACCGCTCCTGGCCGGTATGACAAACGCCTCGTCATCCTAACTCCCCACCACGAGCAAATCCGCAAGGAGTTCGGCATGGCATTTGCCCGCTACTGGAAGCAAAAAACGGGGGAGACGGTCTATCTGGACTGGCGTGTGGCCGGCACTGGGGAGATCCAGATGATGATGCGGTCTGATTTCACGAACGCTTTTGAACGTTACTGGCGGGTGAAGCTAGCTCAGTCCTGGGACGAGGAGGCAGCGGCGTTCATGCAAACTGGTGAAACGATTTCGCCCGCGCGGAAGGGTTTCCTGGACTCCGATGTGGGCATCGGTGTGGACTTAATGTTCGGCGGAGGGCCGTATGACTTCAATCTCGCCGCCCGCCAAGGCATTCTGGTAGCCGCAGACAAGAAAACAGGGTCTGGCCTGCAAAAGATCTCTGCCCAGCACCCAGAGTGGTTCGACGACAAAGCAATCCCCGTTGGGCTCAGTGGCCAGATTTACCGGGATGAGAAGATGCAGTGGTGCGGCACGTGTCTGTCCACTTTTGGCATCGTCTATAACAAAGATGTTCTGAAGCGCCTGGGCATCGAAAACGAGCCCACCCAGTGGAGTGATCTCGCCGACCCACGTTACTTTGGCCATCTGGCTCTAGCGGACCCAACCAAGAGCGGATCGGTGACGATGGTGTTTGAAATGATCGTCCAGCAGCAAATGCATGCCGCCCTGGAGCGCATCACCGCAACGCCTGGCCGCTACCGAAACGCAGCGGAGATAGAAGCAGCCGCAGTGCGTGCCGGTTGGACGTCGGGACTTCAGTTGATCCAGCGCATAGCTGCCAATGCCCGCTACTTCACAGATTCCTCACCAAAAATCCCACTGGAAGTGTCCAAAGGCGATGCAGCGGCGGGTATGTGCATCGACTTCTACGGCCGCACGGCTGAAGATTACGTCCGCCGCGCAGATGGGAGCAGCAGGATCGGCTTCGTGGCACCAGTGGGAGGCACCGCTGTGAGTGTGGACGGGATCGGGATGTTGCGTGGTGCTTCACAACCCGAACTGGCAGCTGCATTCATGGAGTGGGTGCTCTCGGACGAAGGCCAAAAGATCTGGTGCTATCGGACGGGCGCACCGGGAGGGCCAGAGCATCAGGCACTACGTCGGCTGCCCGTGCGGAAGGATTTTTACACTGCCGAGCACGAAACGTTCATGACAGACGCAGCGGAGAAGCCCTGGGACAAAGCAAAGGCGTTCGTCTACAAACCAGAGTGGACCGGCCATGCGCTCGGCGCGCTGCGGATGTTGATTCGCGTCACTTGTGTAGATACCCACCGCGAGTTGAAGAAGGCATGGCAGGCGTCCATTCAGGCCGGACAGCCAGAGCGCGCCTTGGAAGTGCTCGGGCAAATGACCACCGTCAGCTACGACACCGCCATCAAGGACCTCACCGGAGTCATCTCAGCGCGGAACAAGGTCCAAGAAGTGCGGGAAGCAAGACGACTCACGGAGGCGTTCCGCAGGCAATACGAACAGGCTCAATACATCGCTGAAGCATCAGGAAGGAGGAAGCCATGAAGGCTGGGAATGGATTGAAAGCTCTGAATGCAGGACTGCTGGCCTTTTTTGCCATCTTCTTCGTGTTGCCGATCCTGACCACGGTGAAAGGGGCGTTCTTTGGCCCAGATGGCAGCTTCTCCATGGAGTTCGTCCTGGAGGTGTTCGCCAATCCCATCTACGGCGAGGGACTCTGGAACAGCTTGTGGCTCGCTGCATGGTCAACAGTGGGCTGCCTAGTGGTGGCACTGCCGCTATCGTTAATCTATGTGCGGTGCGACTATCCCGGACGCACGATCTTGAACACACTCATGCTGCTACCGATGGTGCTGCCGCCATTTGTCGGTGCCATCGGAGTCAAAGCCATGCTGGGCACCACGGGATCACTCAACAGCCTGCTCTCAGGTCTTGGATTGATGGACAGCAGCCAACCGATCGACTGGTTGGGGCACAGTCAGATGCTAGGCATCGTCATCATGAACGTGCTGCATCTTTACCCGATCCTTTATCTCAATGTAGCAGCCGCTCTCGGCAATCTGGACCCGACTCTGGAAGAAGCGGCAGCTAACTTGGGCTGCCCGCCACTGAAGCAGTTCTTCCGCATCACGATCCCGCTCATCATGCCGGGAGTTTTCTCCGGTGGCACGATCACCTTCATTTGGGCCTTCACGGAACTCGGTGTGCCGCTCGTGTTTGAGTATGATCGCGTGACTTCCGTGCAGATTTTTAACTCCTTGCGGGATTTGAGCGGTAACCCCTTCCCTTATGCCCTCGTGGTCGTCATGCTCACTTGCACCGCGTTGTTCTTCGGGCTCAGCAAACTTCTCTTCAATCCCTCCGCCACAGGTGGAGGAGGTGGTGGGCGGGCCTCAATGGGACGAGAGATCAAAAAACTGCCAGCATCCACAGGCACTCTTTGCGCCCTTGGATTCTTGTCCGTCATCATGCTGGCCGTGCTTCCTCATGCGGGCGTGGTGCTCCTGTCCTTAGCCAGGGACTGGTATGGCAGTGTGCTGCCAGCGGACTTCACCATGGCTCACTTCCAAGGCGCGCTCGGTCACGAGTTGACGCTCCGGGCAGTCTCCAACAGCCTCAAATACGCTTCCCTGGCTACTTTCCTGGACTTGGTGATCGGTATTGGCATTGCCTACATCGTGGTAAGGACGAGACTGCCGGGCAGACAGTTCCTGGACGCGATGTCGATGATGCCACTGGCAGTTCCTGGGCTGGTCATGGCGTTTGGCTACCTCGCCATGTCTCGGGAGGGCGGCTGGTTCCACTGGTTGCGGATTGGTGAAGACCCCGTGGTGCTGCTGATCATCGCTTATTCGATCCGCCGACTGCCCTACGTGGTGCGAGCTGCCTCTGCGGGCTTACAACAGGTGAGCCCCGCTTTGGAAGAGGCCGCCCAGAACCTCGGGGCCACCCCAATGCGCGCACTTCAGCGCATCACCCTGCCCTTGGTCGCCCCCAATCTCATCGCTGGCGGTCTTTTGGCCTTCTCCTTCGCCATGCTGGAAGTGAGCGACTCGATGGTTCTCGCCGAACAAACACGTCATTACCCCATCACCAAGGCGATCTACTCCCTCATGGCTTCCCTTGGCAATGGTCCCAGCCTCGCCGCTGCTCTTGGTGTCTGGGCTATGATCTTCCTCGGCGTCACGATGGCAGGAGCCTCTATCCTGCTCGGAAAACGTCTCGGAACGCTATTCCGCTGACCTCCAGGGCTAAACTGGACGCCCAATCGCAGCAGACAGCCCGGCTCGCATCGCCTCGATGGGCGCTGCCTCACCAAACCAATGCTCATAAGAAAGGGCTCCTTGGTGCAGCAAAAGAGCGGCTCCATCCGTGTAGCGCGCGGACACCAACGCCGCAGACTGGCCAAGGGACGTCACCCCACCATCGGCCCGATAGGCCATGTCGAAGAATAACTGATCTCCACGCAACCCCGCCACGGGCAATAAAGCCGGATCGCCCTCTTTCATGCCCACTGGGCTGCCATTGACGATCAAATCAACCTTCGGCAGCACTCCAAGCAGTGCGTCATCACTCCACGTCACCACATTGACAGCAGTCTGAGCACCAAGCCGCTCCAGTTCTTCTGCCAGCTCGTCAACTTTGGCCTGGGTGCGATTGGCTAAATACAAATGAGGGCAGCCCTCCAAAGCGCATTGCACCGCCACCGCCCTCCCGGCTCCACCACCTGCCCCTAAAATGAGCACCGACAGATCTTTCACCTCCCGCCCGAAGGATTCCCCCACTGCCTTCAAGAAACCCGGCCCATCGGTGTTGTATCCATGCAAACCGTTCGCTCGGAAGGCCACGGTGTTCACCGCGCCCAGCTTAGCAGCAAGTGGGTCCACAAAATCAACCGCCGCCAGTGCCTCAAACTTGTGCGGAATCGTCACATTGACTCCCCAGAAGCCATTTGAGCCGAACAGTCCCAAAGCCTCGCTAACTTTGCCCGGCGGCACATGCACCCTTATGTAGCTAGCGTTGCGTTCAGCTGCAGCGAGGCCCGGATTGTGCATCTGCGGTGACTTAGAGTGAGCAACCGGGTCACCAATCACAGCCAATCTGGCAACGGGCGAAACACCAGTTCCCACCTCCGACCAGTGGGTGAGGTCATTCAAATCAAATACGGAGCGATCAGCAGCCATCGAGGCAAATGACGCGTAAGGTTCACTGACGCAAGTTGAACCACTTCTTGAAATTGAGGCGCATGAGTGAAAATACTCGCATCTTTCACAAATAACTACTTTTCAATAGCGCTAGTTGATCTAGTATTTTACTTCCGCTGCTCTAGACCTATTGGAAAGCATTATCATCGTGGACTTGTCTCACTCCCAAAACCCAGGTTCAACCCACCCGATATCGCCTTCGGGCGGCAATCCGTTTCATCTCGATGTATGCTCAGCCCCTTTCTCTGTCGTAGAAAGCCAGACGGTTTCCGGGCTCAATCAGGCCGCTCTTAGCTTGGTGGGTGAAGCAATCGAAGACCTCGGCGAGGGCCAGGGTGCCAGCCGCACGGGCAATCCACTCCTTCTCCTGACCGCTCCACGTGCAGGCTACGGCAAAACACACTTGCTGGGTAGAATCGTGGCCCAGACTGAGGGGCAGGCCGTGGCCATGCCGCTGATCTTTCGTCCAGACAACGATCTTACATGGAGCGCACTCGCTTCGGAGTCGATCAGCGCATTAGCCCAACTTCCAAGCCATGCGCACGGCTGGAGCCGCCTCCGAGAGGCATGTGCAGGCATTTTTGCCTCTCTCGTTCGCCGCATGGTCAGTGAAGGCTTGCTTCCATGTGCCAACCGCGCCCAAGCAGAGCGCGTTTTGGCCGCAGACCCAAAGGCTCTCTTCTCAGAGACTTCCAGTGCTCGCATCATCGGCGATTGGCTGCGAAAAAACTACGGCCAAATCCGCAAGGGCCTGGCTGACCGCGCCAAAGTGCCAGTTGGCACCACAAGCCCAGCAGAAATCTGGGTGGATGCATTTTTTGCGTGCGCCCAACACGGCAGTGCGGCCACCATCGCTACCGTGACCAGCATGGCATCCACGGATCGCATCGCCTTCACCACGTGGCTGCAATTTGTTGCCAACTGGCGTCCACTTGTGCTGCTTGTTGACCACCTCGACGGCTTCTACCGAGATGAGCAGGCGGGTCTTCGAATCGCCAACATGGTGCTGGAACTCGCATCACTGGAGGGCGCAAGCCTCGTCCTGAGCATGAACCAGGATCTGTGGCAGGGCACCTTTGCCAATCATCTCCCGAGCGCTCTCGAAGACCGCCTCACCGCTTCACCGTTCCTCCTGCGGGGATTGAACGAAGAGGAAGCTCGAGATTTGACCGAGTTGCGCCTCAAGTTAGCTCACGTGCCAGACAGCGAGGTCGATGAGTTCATTTCTTTCCTCCGCCTAAATCGCTATTTCCAAACACGACCCGCCGGGTCCGTCTCCGTTCGGGCCTATCTTCGGCACGTGGCAGACGAGTGGGTCGGCTTCCAAGAAATAAAAGCTCGCGGCGAAACACCCCGTCCAGAGCCCGACCCGGAAGATATTCCCCCACCCATCCCAACAGCCACCGCACCACTGCCACTGACGATTCCGGAGTCACCGGACGAAGAGGAAGAGGCTGTACCGGCGATTTTTCCACTAGTAGACACCGAGGCGATCAAAAAGATCGCAGACTCACTCAAGGAACCAACGCCAGCGATGGTCACCCAGACTTTCGCCATGGCGCCGCTCTCAGTTGAGCAAGGTGGAAGCATGCAATCGCCTCCCTCCGTCACCTCTCCGCCCCCAGAGCCTCCACCTAGCCCATTTTTGCTAGCGGATGACCCATCAACAGACATCGCCGAGCCCACACACACTCCTCCGCAGCAACCGCAGGCACCTGGGGCCATGGAGAAGCTCCGAGACATGATGGACCGCCTTCGTCAGCTGCCCAATCAATCGCCTCCAGAAGGCACTCAAGCGAATGGGACCGGAGTGGCCGCACGCCTCGCCAACGTCATGGAGCCAGGGACGTCCGCACAGGACCGATTTGAAGCTCTCAAAGCAGAAGCGGCCTCAGTGATCGGCACCAGCCACTCCCTGGACTACAGCCGCATCGGTGATGTCGTTCGCCTTGCTGGCAAAAGATTCCCTCTCGTGCGCTACGATGAACTGGCGCTACCCGGACTAGCCAATCGAAGCATCGCTCGTTGGACCTTGCCCGGCATGGAGATTCTTTTCGGTCTCGGAGCACTCGTTGATATGGGTTACTGGAAATCCGTTATCGATCTCGCTGGCCATCGCCTCTCCCAGTTCAAGCAAGAGGCGGGAGACACTCCCCCAAACACCCGCATCAAGATCCTGGTGCCCAAGAGCGAACACGACACTCTTGCCTGGACCTCCCTACTCTCCAGTCAGGTCCTTCCCGAACATCTTCGCGCATACCTCGATCCACTACACCTGGACCCACGAAGCCTAGCTTCTCTCTACGCCACACAAAGCCTCATTCACGAGGCAGAAAACGGATCCCTCCAAGTCTCACCTCCTCATCTGATGAGCATCGTCACCAAGGAGCTAGACTTCCTCTGGAAACGTGTGACACGGACTCCACTTCAGTATTCATAGATGCGGTGACCGCACCGCACAGTGGTCCGCTTTAGGTGAAGACTCACTGATCGCGAGCTGTTGCTACTTGCCTGCCAAAGCGAGGACACCACCATCTGACGAATAAGTGGAAATAAAGCCACAGCGGCCAATCGTGCTTCATGCCCTCACCCGTTTCCTCCGATGAACATCTCGTGTCTCTTGCCCAGAGCGGTGATATGAGTGCGCTCAATGCATTGATCCGACAGCACCAGCCCTGGGTATTTAATCTGGCACTTCGTATGGTCTGGCGGCGAGACGTAGCGGAGGATGCAACGCAGGAGATTCTCGTTAAGGCCGTGACGCATCTCGGCAGCTTCGAAGGACGCAGCAAGTTCAGCACGTGGCTGCATCGCATCGCCATCAATCACCTGCTCAACGTCCAAAAATCTGAAATGGAACAAAAAGCCATGACCTTCACCGACATGGGAGCGTCTTTGGATGAAGTAATCGCCAACGATCTCCCCCACGACGCGATCCTCTTCGTCGAAGAAGCTCGCCTAGGTTGCATCACTGCGATGTTAATGTGCCTCGACCGCCGCCAGCGGCTGGCTTTTATTCTAGGAGAGGTGATGGGAGAAGACAGTGCGACGTCCGCGGCAGCCATGGAAATCAAGCCTGACCACTTCCGGCAACTTCTATCGCGCGCACGTCGTGACCTTTATCAGTTCATGAACGAGAAATGTGGTCTCGTAAACAAGTCCAACCCATGTCGCTGTGCCAGGAAGGCCTCCGGGTTCATGCAGAACGGTTGGCTCGACCCAGCGAACTTGCAGTTCACCAAGGATCGCATCGCCAAAGTAGAGAAGGCCGCACCTGACCATCTGCGCGAGTTGGAAGCACTAGACCAACAGCACGCGTCCCTCTATCGGGACCAACCCATGCTGTCCGGACCAGACATCGCCTCGCGCCTCCGTGACTTGATTGAGGGAACTGGATTCGCCAAGACCTAACCTCACAAAGCAAACACCGTTGCATTTTGACACTTGATTATTTAAGTGTTTACTTATATAAGTTCCGAATGAAATGCATCGAAGCCCTTTCAGACCCGACTCGCCGCCAGATCGTCGAACTTCTGGCGAGGCGGGATCAGACAGTGGGCGAAATCGCCGAGCACTTTGACATCAGCGCCCCAGCCATCTCACAGCATCTCAAAATACTGCGTGACGCAGGACTCGTAACATCCCGCGTGGACCGCCAGTCCCGCATCCAGTCCCTGAATCCAGCTGGACTTGAGGAAATCCAAACCTGGCTTCTATCCACAATGAACTTCTGGAACCAGCGCCTTGATGCACTCGAAGCCGCGCTGAAGGCAGACTCTTCTTCAAAACCCAAATCCAAATCATGAACAACCCCCACGCCTATCAAAACAACGACCACGGAACTCTCATCAACACCGCCGAGGTGCGTTTTGTGCGCATTCTGCCCGGTCCCATCGAGCGCGTGTGGGCCTTCATCACGGACCCCGAAAAACGACAACTCTGGCTTGCAGGTGGTACCTCCGCCACCACGCCAGGTTCATCGTTTCAGCTGCAATTTGAGAACCGCCGACACGAACTGCCAGGGGAGACCGTGCCCGACAAACATAAAGAGCACGCCTGTGTCATCGGTTCAGAGGCGACCATCACCCGCCATGAACCCCCGCATGTTCACGCCTTTATCTGGGGAGAGGGCGAGGTCATCTTTGAACTCAGTCCGCAGGATGATCAGGTGAAGCTGGTGCTCACACACCGCAAATTGCCTAACAATGAAGAGCTGCTTGGCGTATCCGGTGGCTGGCACATTCATCTGACTGTGCTAGTCTCCAAACTCACCGGCACTCCACAGCCACCATTCTGGAGCACCCTGGTGTCACTGGAGGAACAATACACTTCCACCTTCGATCTACGCGAAATGGATCCCAGTCAGGGATTTTGCTCCGCGCTGTTCATCAACACACCTGCTCAAACGGTTTACAACGCGTTGGTGACCGAGGCCGGCTTGAAGGGCTGGTGGACACAAACATGCGACATCGGCCTTGCCGAAGGGGCCCTCTCCACATTCCGCTTTGATGATACATGGAAGACCATGCGCATCGAGAAACTCAAGGCGGCTTCTGAAGTGCGTTGGCGCTGCGTGGATTCATCCATTGATCTCGAAGACGGCAGTAAATCCAGCGAGTGGATCGACACTTCCTGTGTCTTCCACCTCATTCCAATTTCCGATCACACCACGGCGTTGCAGTTCCAGCATCTTGGCCTTCACCCAGACCTGGAATGTTACCCTGATTGCAAGCGCGGCTGGACACGCTTCCTCAACAGCTTGAAGCACTATGTTGAGACGGGAATAGGCGAGCCTTACTGATGAATCTTTTTGGAAACAAACTTCAAGAAAAACGTCAGCACTGTCACAAGCGCACCTCCGGTTTGTCTCATCTCATGAAGCCCGAATCAGGGCTGCTCAAGATCGAACCAACAAACCTCATGAACACCGAACTTATCGCCGCCGCCGCCAATGCCACCATTCATGCTGAAAAGCCCTTCCCTCAGATCGTCGGGATGCTGATTGAGGCAGGCGTGGAGTTTTATCACGTCGATTACCTCGCGCTGCGAAAGACCTTCTACAGTGGCGATGGCAGCGTGGTGACCACGCCGATCCCGCTGGAAGGCCTTCCGCCCGTCGCGGTGGATTTCGATGCGGAAGCCCTGCGTGCCAACATCCTCGACAGCCAGCAGAACCATCAATCCTGGCGCAATTTCACCCTCCGGGCGATGCGCGGCGGCGTGCAAGGCTACTTCGCGTTCCTCTGCGGCCAGCGCGTCACCTACTTCGGCCGTCAGGGCGAGCAACACACCGAGTGGTTTCCGGGGGCGAAGCGGTGAGCTTACAACTTACTCCACCACAGGCACCACGAGGCGCGAAGGATGCTCTGCATCGCAATAGATGCGGTTGGTTTGTTTCACCTTTTCGGCGGTTTCGCTCCACGGTTGACCGGTGCCGGGGTTCACGTCGAAGCGGGGGAAGTTGCTGGAGGTGATCGTGACGCGGACGCGGTGGCCGGCATTGAAGATCTGGCTGGTGGACCAGCAATCGACGCTGATCTCCTCGATCTGGCCGGGCGTGAGCGGCTCGGGCTTTTCGCGGCTTTTGCGGTAGCGCAGGCGCTGCATGCCCTCGGCGATGAGCATGCTGCGGCCATCGGGATAGACATCGCAAAGACGGATGGAGAGGTCGGTATCGGCGGTGCTGGAGGCGATGAAGATCTTCGCGAAGATGCGGCCGGTGACTTCGACGGGCTTGTCGAGCACGTCGCTGGTGAAAACGAGCACGTCATCGCGGCTCTCGATCTTGCGCTGGTCCATCGAGCCGCGGTCGATGGTGAGATTGTGCCCGCCGACGGTGGGGCAAGGGTTCGTGGGATCGAAGGTGTATTCGTGCGGGGCCACGCCTGCCTCGGGGGCCTTGAGCGAGAGCTTTTTGTCGGCGGTGAGATAGACCGGTGTTTCTTTCGCCGGGATGGGCCAGTCATCGGCATAGCGCCATTCATTGCCGGGTGCGCCGGGCGTGCTGGTATCGCCCATGACGTAGTAGGCGACGGCGGGTTCCTTTTCGATGTCATTGTCCACGCCTTTGAGATGATGCGCGAACCAGCGGAGAGGATCGTAGGCCACTGGCACGCGATTGGCATTCGGGAAGGTGAGCTGGCCGACGGGCATTTTTCCGACCGCGTGCTCCCACGGGCCCATGACGAGCTTTTGTTTGCCTTTGGAACCCGGCGCGCCGTGGTGCTGTCGGCCGATGAATTGATTCAGGGTGCCTTGCTGGAACATGTCGAACCAACCGCCGATGAGCACGGCGGGCACGTTCATGACCTCGAACTTCGTGCTCGTGTCGATCGAGCGCCAGTAGTCGTCGTAGCTCGGGTGCGAGCGCATGATCTCGAGCGCCTCGGGGGCGAACTTGTTGCCGTTGGTCCAGTTCTCCACGTCGGCCTTGCGGAAGGCGCTGCCGATGTAGCTCACGTCCGAATACATGTCCGCCGGGGCGACGCTGATGTATTGCGCCTTCAATCCCACGGGCGCGGTGCCGGCGAGGTAGTTCTGCGTGATGCCGCCCGCGCTTCCGCCGATGGTGGCGATGCTGCCATTGCACCACGGCTGCTTTTTGATCCACTCGACGGTGTCGAGCCCGTCCTGATGCTCGCCCCAGCCGCAGCCGATGAAGGGGATGTTTTCGCCCTCCGACTCGAAGCGTCCGCGCATGTCCTGGGTGACAAACACATAACCCTCGGCGGCAAAACCGGGGGCGCTGTCATTGCGCTTCTGCCGGTTGTAAGGCGTGCGTGCCAGCACCACGGGGAAGGGCCCCTCGCCCTTCGGCATGTAGATATCGGTGGCGAGCTTCACCCCGTCGCGCATGGCGATCTTCTCGGTCTTTTTCTCGATGGGCTGGGCGAAAAGATCGACCAGCTTGGTCCAGTTCGCAGCGGTGACTGTTTTGTCGCCCAATGCGGCTTTGGCGAACATGCCCTCGACACGTTTGGACCAGTCCTCGCCGTAGTTTTGCTTCACGAAAGCGACTGCCTGGGCCTGCTCGTCCATTGAAAGCGCCTCACTGCGATCCTGATCGGCCTTTGAGAAAAGCGCTCGCAACTTGGCCGCGATCGCATCTTCCGCCGAGGCATGGCACGAGGTGATCAGGAACGAGACGGCGAGCAGGCGATAGGTCTTCATGGAGTAGTTCTGACTGAGTGCGGCGAGCAAGGCGAGCATATGACACGCTATCCACAAACTTATCACCTAGAGTTTGAAACTCGCAGCCTCAGTAACTCACGCCAGCAGCTCAGGGATCACCTTGCCTTCCACATTGGTGAGGCGGCGCTGGATGCCGTTGTGCTCGAAGGTGAGGCGTTCGTGGTCGAGGCCGAGTAGGTGGAGGATGGTGGCGTTGAAGTG
Source organism: Verrucomicrobiaceae bacterium (assembly GCA_016795485.1). GTDB lineage: Bacteria > Verrucomicrobiota > Verrucomicrobiia > Verrucomicrobiales > Verrucomicrobiaceae > JAEUHM01. Next base: position 26,357 of record JAEUHM010000035.1, read on the forward strand.
GTAGAGCGGATGGATGTCCTTCACGGCCTTCTGGCCGAGTTCATCGCACTCGCCGTGGCTGACGCCGGGCTTTACACCGGCTCCAGTGAGCCAGCAGGTGAAGCCGTCGGGATTGTGATCGCGGCCCTTCGCGCCTTTTTGGAAGAAAGGCATGCGGCCGAACTCGGTGCACCACACGACGAGCGTGTCTTGCAGCAGGCCGCGTTGTTTCAAATCGCGAATCAATGCCGCTGCGGGCTGGTCGAGGATGCTCGCATGCACGTCATACTGCGCCTTGAGATCGCTGTGGCCATCCCAGTTGAGTTTGCCGCCGCTGGCGTAGGCACCGTTGAAGAGCTGCACGAAGCGCACGCCGCGCTCGATGAGGCGTCGCGCGAGGATGCAGTTCTTCGCGAAGGCGGCCTTGTCGGCGTTTTGGGTGTCATCGGCTCCGTAGAGCTTCAGGATGTGGGCGGGTTCGGTGCTGAGGTCGGTGATTTCCGGCACGCTGAGCTGCATGCGCGCGGCGAGTTCATAGCTGGCGATGCGTGCGGCGAGCTTTTGATCGCCCGGATGCGCTTGGAGATGCCGTGCGTTCATCTTTTGCAGCAGCGACCGAGCCGCCTGATCCGCCTGCGCGGTGACGCCGGGTGCGGAAAGATGCCGCACGGGGCTCTTGCTGCTCATCGTGGTGCCCTGGAAGGCAGCGGGGAGAAAACCGGGGCCCCAGTTGTTCGCGCCGTTTTGCGGCACGCCACGCGGATCGGGAATGGCGACGTAGCTTGGCAGGTCTTGGTTCTCGCTGCCGAGCGCATATGTCGTCCAAGCGCCGAGCGAGGGAAAGCCATCGAGCGTGAAGCCGGTGGAGAGAAAATTTTCCGCCGGGCCATGCGTGTTCGATTTGCTAGTGAGCGAATGCACGAACGCGATGTCGTCCGTGAGCTCCGCGAGATGCGGGATCATGTCGCTCACCCATTTGCCGGTTTGTCCGCGAGGCTGGAAGGCATACTGCGGCCGCGCGAGATTGCCCGCAGGACCTTGGAAAGTGACCGCAGGGCCGCCGGGCAGCGGTTTGTTGTCCCACTTGATGAGCTCGGGCTTGTAGTCCCACGTTTCGAGCTGGCTCACCGCGCCCGCGCAGAAGATGACGACGACATTTTTTGCCTTCGCAGGAAAATGCGGCCGACGTGGCGCATACGGTCGCGCGGGATCAATCAAGACGCCTTCGTCAGCGAGAAGGCTCGAGAACGCGATGGAGCCCAGCGCCGTGGCGCTGCTGGAAAGGAAGCGCCGCCTGTCCAAAAGGTGGCGTCCAGCGAGGGAGAGATGTTCGGGCGAGGGTGTCATCGCGTTGACGCTGAGTAATCTGCCGGACGCGGGCACATTTTACGGAGTTTCTCGCGATTCTTCGAGCTCCGCCAGCTCACGCAGAATGGTGGTGGCATAGGTGCCACGCGGCAGATCAAAGGTGAGTTGCAAGTCGCCATCCGGCAGCGCGATGAGCGTGGGATTTATGGGCCGCAGCCGCATCACGCGGCGCTCCTGCCGCAAACCGGCAGCTTCGAGGCCTGCCGTGTGCTCGGCAAAGCGCGAAGCCACCTCCTGCTCCAGCGCACGCACCTCATCGGCTGTGTGCAGCTCACCACAACCCCACAGCGGCGCGGTGAGCTCCAGTTTGCCTTCAGCGAAGCGTTGCGGCTCATCGCCACGCTGGTTGTTGATGAGGAGAATCGTGCCGTTGTCGGGAAAGCCATACACCTCGCCGGGAAGCGCTTGATTCCAAAGACCACGCGTCATGCGCTCCTCAATCACCGCATTGAAAAGAAAGCTGCGCACACTGGAAAGCAGCAGTCCGCGCAACAAGCGATCACCCGGCGTGAACTCACCGCGAAACATGTCGAGCGCTTTCTCGACATTGCGGCCTTCGTTGCCGAATCGCTGGTCGCCGAAGAAGTTCGGCACACCTTCGTCGGCGATTTTTTGCCACCGCTGTTGTGCTGCGGCAAGATCGAAGCCTGGCTCACGAAGCCGGATGGTGAAGCGATTGCCGAAATGGATGCCGCGCCGCAGCTTGCGGGTGTTTCGCGTGATGCGCAGCACGCGCAGGCCTTCGGATTCGAGCGCCGCGGGCTCTGGCGAGGGCTGTCCGGGCATGTGCAGGCTGAACCACTGCCGAGTCACAGCATGGCGGTCCTTCAATCCGCAGTGACTCACGAGCCTGCGCCGCAGCCCGAGTGCATCCGCGAGCCGTGCGCCGGCTGTGTTGCTATCCAAATCGCGTTTTTCCACCCACACGAGGCAGTGCTCGCCCACGCCGGAAGGTTCAAAACCGAGCAACTCTTCCACGACGAAGTCCTCCGGGCACGATTTGAATCGTGCTGAGCCGAGCGGGCCGCCGTGAAGATAGGCATTGGTTTCCATGCAGGCTCTTTTTAGCTGCGATTCCCGCGTCATCCAACGAAGTCACCACTACGGCAGGAACAAAAACTCGTTCGAGTTGAACAACGCACGGCAAAGCACCGCGAGACCGTGCTGGCGGACTTCAGGTGCGGCATCTTGCAGTTCCTCCGTGCTCGGTGAGCGATTGAGCGCGAGCTGGTAGGCACGGCTGATTTGCTGCGCCACATCCGCGCCCGCTTCTTTCTGCACGCGAGCGGCGAAGGCGGCGGCAGTTTCGAGGGTGAAGCGGCTGTTGAAGAGATTCAGTGCCTGAATCGGCGTGGTGCTCGAACGACGCACCGCGGTGCTTTGACCGGCATCCGGGCAGTCAAACGCGCCAAACACAGCTTCGGGCTCGCGGCGGACTTTGTGCGCGTAAATCATGCGGCGTGTGTTTTCTGGTGTGAGTGTCTCAACAGGATCGAAACCGGTGAGACCGCCGCGTTTGTCGAAAAGATTGAAACCGCGTCCATGCATCTTCAGATCAAGCCGGCCGCTCACCGCGAGCATCGAGTCCCGGATGACCTCTGCATCGAGCCTGCGGCTGGGGAAGCGCCAGAGGAAGCGCGATTCGGAGTCGATGTAGAACGAACTTCCAAGTTCGTTCCCAGCAGATGAACGAGCTTGGAAGCTCGTTCTACGATACGTCTCCGACATCACGATCAGCTGGTGCATGTGCTTCACGCTCCAGCCGCTGCGGATGAACTCGGCAGCGAGCCAGTCGAGCAGCTCAGGATGCGTGGGCTTGATGCCCATGCGGCCGAAGTCGCTCGGGGTCTCGACCAAACCGGTGCCGAAGTGGCCCTGCCAGATGCGATTGACCATCACGCGGGCAGTGAGCGGATTCTTCGCGCTGGCGATCCAGTCGGCGAGTGCGATGCGGCGCTGCTGCTCCGGCGTTTCTTGGGTGAGCTTCAAATCACCGAGCGCACTCAGCACGGCGGGCACGACGGATTCCTTCGGCTGCTCGGGGTCGCCGCGATTCAGCACATGGATGTCGTCCGGCGTGCGGAAGGTGCCTGCGAAGACTTTCTGCGCGGCATCGAGATGCTGCAGTTCATCATCGAGAGGCCGTTTTTGATCAAGCAGGCGCTTTGCCTCGGCCACTTCGTCCTGACGCAGGCCTTGCGTGGAAAAGGCAGGTTGCGTGCGATCGCGCGTGTCGAAGCGCTGACGGTCATCGGAGTCCGCCACGGTCTTCCAGGTGCCCGCCGCATCGCCCACCTCGATCACATAACTCGTGGCGAGCCGGTCTTTGAACTTCCCCTGACGATCACGGCTCCACACGATGCGGTCGATCTCATGCTCGGTGACAAACTCGACCATCACCCAGCCCTTCCCGACCTCGTTCGACATCCAACTGCGCGAGTTGCCGTATTGGCCGTCATTTACGAAGCGCTGCTCGTGACGATCAGCGGAGACTTTTTCGCCGGAGACGGTCACTGCGGCATTCTGCGCGATGTTTTCGCCCTCGGTCGTGAAGACCTCGATCTCGTCGATGCAGGGCTCGAGGTTGTTCGTGTCGCGAATGGTGAAGCGCACGCGTTTCGCCTTCACCGGCATGAAACGATCGCGATTCTCCCGTGGATCGACCATCGGGCGCTTCACGCCGGATTTCGCCATCGGCACAAAACGTGAGAGTTTCTTCTCGAGGTCGGCGAGCTGCGTTTTGACCTGCTTTAGCCGCTCACGAGCCGCGAGAGCCTCCGGCGTGCGCAGATCGCGATCTCCATACTCCACACCGGCCACGAAGGCCTGCATCGCGTAGTAGTCCTTCGCGCTGATGGGATCAAACTTGTGATCGTGGCAGCGTGCACAGCCGATGCTGAGCCCGAGAAAGGTCTGGCCGATGTTCACGACGATCTCATCAATCGAATCCTGCCGCGCGAGCCGCTTCGATGGCTCGTCCTTGCCGATCTGGCCCGGCAGCAACACCGACGCGGTGACGAGAAAGCCCGTGGCCGCGTCCTCGCCAAGCGCATCGCCCGCGATCTGCTCTTTGATGAAGCGATGATACGGCGTGTCGTTGTTGAAGGCGCGGATGACATAATCGCGATACGGCCAGGCATTCGGGCGCTCCGTGTTCACCTCAAAGCCATGCGTGTCCGCGAAGCGCACGACATCCAGCCAGTGCTGCGCCCAGCGCTCGCCGTAACGCGGAGAACAAAGGAGACGCTGCACGACGGCAGCATAGGCGTCGGACTTGTCAGACGAGTCGGACAGGTCTGACTGAAACGCCGCCACTTCCTCCGGCGTCGGCGGCAGCCCGGTGAGATCAAAGGTCACTCGGCGTAGCCACATGATTGGGTCGGCTGGTGGAGAGCGCTGAAGACCATTTTCGGTGAGTTTGGCATCGATGAAGGCATCAATCTCTTTGCCCTTTGCCCTTAGCTCTACGCTTTGGATCGGCTTGAACGCCCAGTGATCCCGTTTGTCCTCCAATTGAGCCTTGTCGATGCCATCAGGCCAGTGCGCGCCTTCGTTGATCCAGCGAGTGATCGTTTCGATGGCGGCAGCAGGCAACGGACCCCTGGGTGGCATGCGCTCGTCGTCATCCGTTGAGGTTAAAAAATGGGCCAGCGGGCTTTGCGAGGCCTTTCCGGGCACGATGTCCGGACGGTGATTGTCGCCGCCTTTGAAGGCCTCGGATTTGATGTCGAGACGCAGGCCAGACTTCTGCTTTTTGTCGCCGTGGCACTCGTAGCAGTGCGTTTCTAAAATTGGTCGCACCTCGCGCACGAAATCAACGGGCGCGGCGAGTAGCGGAGTCGCCAACAAGTAAGGAATGAATCTCATCGAGACGCGGTTGCACTACGTTGGCCACACTGAGAATGTTTTGACTGAGTTGATCTGCTGCTTGCAGTTGCTTCTTATGATGATGTGAAGAAAATGGAGTGACATGACCTTCCTGAAAAACGGATTTGGAATACTGCCATCGCCCATGAAGATGCTACTCGGCATCTCGATGGAAAATTGGCTGCGTTATGCTGTTGTGGCAGGAACGGCGTGGCTACTTGCCTATGTCATATTCAAAAAGCGCTGGTGGGCGAGAAAGATCATCCAACGGGACGCCTCGGCTCATGATGTGAGACGCGAACTAATGTGGTCGATCATCACCGCGCTGATTTACGGGGTGGTGGGTGTAGTCACGATCATGGTAGGCAAAGCCTACGGCTGGCAGATCTATCGGAAGATCGAAGCCTACGGTTGGCCATGGTTCTTTGTGAGCATCGGTATAGCGATCATTGTGCACGACACATGGTTTTACTGGACGCATCGACTGATCCACCACCCGAGTTTGTTCAAGCTTGTGCACCGAGTGCACCATGAGAGCAACAATCCCACTCCATGGGCTGCGTATGCCTTCTCACCACTCGAAGCCGTCGTGCAGGCGTGTATTTTTCCGCTTCTCGCATTCACGGTGCCGATGCATCCGCTAGCGTTCTTTTGTTTCATGGTCTGGCAGATCACTTTTAACGTGTTGGGACACACAGGTTACGAGTATTTTCCGCGGTGGCTGATGCGATCATGGATTGGAAAAATCGTGAACACTCCGACGAATCACGTTCAACATCACGAGCGGCTTCGAGGCAACTACGGGCTATATTTCAATGTCTGGGATCGCCTAATGGGAACCAATCACCCAGACTATGAGACTAGGTTTGAGGAAGTTACGACTAGGAAAGGGTGAGAAAACCAAGTTTTGCGGGAGAAGAAAGCTTGCCGCAGTAGGGCATACCCGCTGAAATATCGAGTTCCCGGTGTTCGATAATCTCTTTCATTCACGCACACCTTCAACCTTCATGGATACCCGTAATCTCCTCACCCGCCGCCACTTCGTTCGCACAGGTAGTCTGCTAGCTCCCGCAATCATCACCGCTGCAACTACAGCGCGGGCACAACAGAAAGCGGACTCACTGGAGACGATCAAAATCGGTCTGATTGGATGCGGTGGTCGAGGGTCTGGCGCTGCCAACCAGGCACTGAGCGCGTATGACAAGAACAGTAAGCTAGTGGCGATCGCCGACGTGCAAGACACGCAGATTGAGAAGTCGCTTGCCAACCTCCAGAAAATCCATGGTGATCGCGTGGATGTGCCACAGGAGCATCGCTTTACCGGCCTAGATGGATTCAAAAAAGTGCTAGCGATGGATGTGGATGTGGTGGTGTTAGCTACACCTCCAGGTTTCCGTCCGATGCACCTCACCGCTGCGGTAGAAGCCGGAAAACACATCTTCTGTGAGAAACCCATGGCAGTGGACCCCGCCGGATACCGAGTGGCAATGGAGGCCGTAGCGAAAGCTAAGCAGAAGAAGCTCAATATCGTAGCTGGTTTCTGCTGGCGCTACGATCTCGCCCGCCAAGAAGCTTTCAAGCGCCTCCATGGCGGTGAAGTAGGTGATGTCATAGCGAGCACGCACACCTATCACACTGGTCCAGTGAAGCCGATGCCAAAAGCAGATACCCGCCCGGCAGGAATGGCCGATGTGGAGTGGCAGATCCGCAATTGGTACAACTTTTCATGGCTCTGCGGTGATGGGCTGGTGGAGCAAGCGGTGCACAGTGTGGACAAGCTCTGCTGGGCAATGAAAGACATGCCGCCAATCGCCGCAGTAGGTGTGGGTGGACGGCAGATACCTGCTGAAGGTGGCAACATCTTTGACCACTTCAGCATCGCTTACGAGTTTCCTGGCAATGTGATCTGTCACATGGCCAGCAGGCAGATTACAGGGTGCCATGGTGAGACAATCGACATCGTAGCCGGTACAAAAGGTAAGCTCTTGATTGGCAAGGGCGGAGCCGAGGCATTGCTTGAAGGCACGAAGCGCTGGCGCTGGCGCGGTGAAAAGAAGGACATGTATCAAGTGGAGCACGATGTGCTCTTTGAAGCCGTGCGAAATGGCGGCTACGTGAACGATGGAGATCGCATGATGAACAGCACGATGGTTGCCATCCTTGGCCGCACAGCAGCCTATACTGGTAAGCGTGTGACTTGGGAAGATCTGATAAAAGCACCTGACGACCTCGCTCCTGAAGAAACACTGAAGTGGGGTGATAGCTTCACACCCACTCCGCTGCCAATGCCAGGCGTGAAAGCTTGACGTTTCTATATCGTCTTGGGTAGATGCCCTTGCGTTTCATAGCCGTCCTGACTTTTGTCATCTGCACTGCCTTCTCGGCAGAAGTTCCTCCCAATATTGTGATGATCATCTCTGATGATCATCATTGGGCTGACTATAGTTTTGCAGGGCATCCACACGTCAAGACGCCGAATCTCGACAAACTCGCATCAGAGTCCCTAACGTTCACTCGCGGGTATGTGCCGAGTTCACTCTGTTGCCCATCCCTTGCAACGATCATCACCGGGCTGTATCCCCATCAACACAAGGTCGTTTCAAATGATCCGCCTGAACCTGCGGGAGCCGCAAAAGGAAAAGGAAAGGCAAAAGGAAAGCGCGGTCCCAATAACGAAGCGTTTCAGAAAGGGCGCGAACGGCAGTCCGAGCATCTTCGGAATGCTGGCACGCTGCCAATGATGCTCTCGAAGCTCGGCTACATGTCACTGCAAACGGGAAAATGGTGGCAGGGACATTTCAGCAAGGGCGGCTTTACTCATGGGATGACACAAGGTCAGCGCCACGGCGATCAAGGACTCGATATCGGACGCAAGACAATGCAGCCCATATATGACTTCATCGGTGAGGCACAAACAGCGAAAAAGCCTTTTATGGTTTGGTATGCGCCGATGATGCCGCACGATCCGCACACGCCTCCAGATGCGATTTTGGAAAAGTATAAGAGTCTAACCACTTCCCTGCCCGTGGCCAAATATTGGGCGATGGTGGATTGGTTTGATCAGACTTGCGGTGAGTTGTTGAAGCACATCGACGACAAAGGACTGCGTGACAACACCATCGTGGTTTATGTTACTGATAACGGATGGATCACTGACCCAGTAAAGGGCAAATACGCACCAAAGTCGAAACAGAGCCAGTACGACGGCGGAGTGCGCACCCCCATCATGATCCGCTGGCCAGGCAAAGCAAAGCCACAAATCATCGCGACCCCGATCTCATCCATCGACATTGCACCCACCCTACTGAAGGCCGCAGGCGGAACACCAACGGTGGCCATGCAGGGCATCAATCTGCTGGATGATGCGGCAGTGAGCAGCAGGAACCACATTTTTGGCGAATGCTTTGTTCATTCGGCGATTGATTTGGACAATCCTACACCCAACCTCCGATGGAGGTATGTGGTGGAGGGCAATCACAAGCTAATCCTCCCCTGGAAGGCTAATCAGCCAAACGATGTGGTTGAACTTTATGACCTGAAGTCCGATCCGACCGAAACGCTGAACCTTGCGGAGAAGAAGGCAGACAAAGTCGCCGAACTCACAAAGGTCATAGACGCTTGGTGGACGCCGTAGCCTTGTGGATGGTCTGTAGCGTCACGCCGTAGTCGGCCTGGTGGCCGTGAATCCATCCCAAAACGTCCGCCACTCGGCTTTCCACCAGACTTTGATTCCACGCCAGAGGAACTTGACTGCGGCGCTATCTGGAGACATCGCCTGTGGGAAAGTGAAGTCATTCTTTGTGTTTGCGACCCCGTAGGTTCCAAGTGCAAGGCGCTTTTCCGCAAGACGATGAAGGCGTTCGTTATAGAAGCGCATGAACTTGGCAAACCTTCTGCCGTGAGGCCCATCGTAGGGGAACAAGCGAAACTCCTTTTCTAAATCGCCGTAGACTAGCCTGACAGGTCCGATGAAGTAGCTGGCCAAATCTAGAAGAAAAGCGGCGCGCATGAGTTCCGCGTCTCCGAGGTAAATGTATTTTCCTTTATAGAGAGCCTCAAACCAGTAGCGATAGCTCCGCGCATAGGCATCGCGAATGTATTCAAGGCGAGACTTCGTGCACTCGCCGCGATATCCAGCCAGGATGGTATCTACTGTGGCATAAACGGAATGCCCGCAGTAGTCCAGGCCTTGGCTGTAGAGAGGATCAATAAAACCCGCCGCATCTCCCACGCACATCCAGCGATTTCCAGCGGCCTCAGTGGTATAATAGGCCAGCCCTTTGTAATAATAGAAGTCGCCCTCCACCGCCTCCGCATGCTCAAACATGAGCTTTCCGACCGGGTGTGAGAGCAAATGAGCCCTTAGTCGTTCCTGCAAGCTATTGCCAGGAGGCAAATCATACAATGTCCGATCCCAGACAATCCCAGCGCTAAAGTCACCTCCGGGCAAAGGAATCAGCCAACACCACCATCCTTTGCCCATGAGGTGATTGGTTGCTGGGCCGCGTGAAGCTTTTACTTGTCTAAGACGCGGGTGCTTCATCCGACTCTCGTAGCTGTCCACATCATTCACATTACGGAATCGGCACCACATTGACGATGTGGGATGCTCCTCACCAAGAGGCTGATATTTTCCAAGGCGTTTTGACAGCAGTGCGGCTTTCCCGCTAGCGTCGATCAGCCAACGCGAAGTCACGGTGCGTGATCTGCCTCCACTGGTGAAAGTGACGCTGTGCAAGCCATCGCCCTCCGCCACTTGGATGTCTTGGACAACGCCAGGACGGACCACTTCAGCACCACCAGCCCCTGCCATCTTGAGAATCTCTTCATCCAAAAGCGATCGATCAATTTGATAGGTCGGAAGCCGACTTTGGAAGCGCGGCCCTATCTCGGTGCACTCATCCACCGGGGTGTCCGAACCATTGCAGAACCACATACGCAACCCGTGCTTGTGATAGTGATTGGCGCTCATGTACGCGCCCATGTGCAGAACACGAGTCAGGAAGCAACCCGCCACCTCTGAGGTGCTCTCCCCCACCTTCCGGTCAAATGACTCAAGCTTTTCAATGACTAGCACTCGTGTCTCCGGTCGCTGGCGCTTGAGGAGCAAGGCGGTTGAGGCTCCACTAAACGAGCCACCCATGATTACGACATCGTAATCTGGCACTGCTGATGACCTGTTCTCTTCACTGCTCATGCTTTGACGAAAGTCCCTTTTCACGCCAAGAATCAACCCGACCTCATGGCCGGGACCATCCATGACTTCCCCAACATCATCCGCACAGAGCCGCACCGCGCAAGCTCCGCGTCCATACGCAGGTGCTTTGCATGGTGCAGGCTGGACGCGGCTCATGCTGTGGATCATGCGGACCTTTCCGGTTTGGTTTTGTGAGTTTCTCTGTCTCCCCGGAAGCCTTCTCTTTTATTTGGTGGCTAAGGACCAGAGACGAGCCATCCAGCACAATTTGATGGCGCTCAGTCCTGATCTGGATTCCTGGACAGCCCAGTGGCGGGGCAGTCAGGTGTTTTATCAGTTTGCTCTTGTGTATCTAGACCGTCTTTACCACATGCACTTCAGCAGAGAAGTCACCTGGGACTTGCCTGAGATGGAGCTACTAGAAAAGCTCCGGAATGAGCAATGCGGTGTGCTGATCTTTACCGCGCATTCAGGCAACTACGACATTGGGGCGTCGCTCTTCGCTTCCAAACTGAAGCGCCCCGTGCACATCGTCCGCGTGCCAGAGCGCTCTGCCGAGCTTCAGAACATCCGAGAGGCCGAACTTTGCCAGGACGGCAATCTGCGTGTCCACTACAACACTGGCTCCGATGCACACCTCGGGCTAGAGTTGTGCAAACTGATCAAGAGCGGCGAGTTTGTCGCCGTGCAAGGCGACCGCGTGGTTATGGAAGTATCGCCGCTGCCAAAACAGCATGGAAGTGTTCGCTTCAGGCTACCAAAAGGCCCACTTGTACTCGCCGAAGTTACACGTTGTCCCTGCTATCCCATTTTTCTAACCCGCAGTGGTTTTCTGCGTTATCGCATCGACGTTTCACCCCCATTCTTAGGCCAAGGAGAAGCGCTAAAGGCAGATCAAATTGCCAAGCGATGGTTGGATATTCTGATGCCGTTCGTTGCCAACCACTTTGAGCAATGGTTTGTGTTTGAGCCCCTGATTGACCTCGTATGATCGCGGCTCAGGCAGTGCGCGTGCTGATTTTGCTGGTGATCCTGGGAATCACCATCGCCTGTTTGATCGCAGGGCGATACGTAGCCGCGATTCTCATCTCTGGAGTAGCATGGTTGACCTACCTTTGGGGAACCCTAAGACCCAATTGCTCATGGTTTGGCGAGGTGCTCTCGCACATGCCAGGGGGAGAGGTAGCGATCACGATAGACGATGGTCCCGATCCGGCCACGACCCCGGCGCTCCTTGCGATATTGCGGACGGCCAAGGTCAATGCGACGTTCTTCCTCATTGGTGAGCGAGCAGTAGCACACCCCAGGCTCGTGGAGGCGATTCGAGCGGACGGTCACGACATTGGCAACCACACTCAAACACATCCTCAATTTGCCTTCTGGGCTTTGGGGCCTTGGCGCATGTGGCGTGAGATTCGAGCGTGCCAAGTCAGCCTTCAGAACGCTCCGGCGTATTTCAGAAGCCCAGTCGGCCACACGAATCCCTTTGTCAGCCCCGTGCTCAAGCAGTTAGGCCTGAGGCGAGTCGCTTGGAGTGCCCGCGGCTATGATGCAGTCCGCAAAGATGTCGACGGGATCATGGCCGATTTGTTCACAGACCTAAAATCGGGAAGCATCGTGCTCATACACGACGCCACCCCCGTCTGTAGCGAAGTGCTGGAGCGCCTCATCGCAGAAATCAATCGCCGAGGGCTGAGAACTGCGCTCTTGCCACCTACTGCGGCATTGCATCCCGGCGGAGTATGCGCTGACCACGCATCCTTGTGATCAGTCGCCAGCCCAAGTGCAAGGCCGAGAGCCTCAGACACTGAAAACCATAGATCACCGCTTTCTTGAACGGGATGGAGCTTGCATCTGCCTCGTAGCTGGTGGGACACGTTACCTCGCAGGTCGGGAAACCGTAACGCAAAGCGGCCACCAGCATCTCATTGTCGAAGATGAAATCGTTGCGGAAGCTGTGGAATGGCACAGTGGACAAAAGCTCGCGAGTGTAGGCTCTGTAGCCCGTGTGGAACTCCGTGTGATAAGTCCCGAGCATCAAGCACATGACGTTCGTAAGCCCCCAATTTGCCAAATAACGCCACACGGGCATACCTCCCGTGAGCGCTCCTTTTCCGGACGTGCGTGATGCGAGACAAAGATCGTAGTGCCCTGCTGTGAGCATGGCGGCCATAGCTGGGATCAGTCGTGGCGTGTATTGATAGTCAGGGTGAAGTTGCACCACGATGTCTGCCCCGGCATCCAGACCGTACTGGAGGCACCTCTTTACATTGCCACCATAGTTCTGGTTCTTCTCGTTTACATGAACCGTGATGCCCAATTGTTTGGCAATCTCCACCGTCTTGTCTTTGGAGCAGTCATCGACAAGAATGATGAAGTCCGCCACCTCTCGTGAGATGTCGTCCACGGTCTTCTTGATCGTCTTCTCGGCAAAGTAACCGGGCATGACGACTGCGATCTTTTTTCCTTCCAGCATACGCGGCGGATCATAGCAGCCGAGTCTGAGCGCGCCAGCAGTGATTAACCCTAGTCTAGCCAAAGGTTCGGCAATGCTAAAAACACGACTATCCCCCCGTAGGTATGGAAAGTTGAACACAAACCAGGAGGGCATCTCGTGGCCCATGCCAACACCTAAAACCATCAAAACTCAGCTTACACCGTGAGTGGACTCGTCGGACATAGCATCTATGGGCTTCTTGGACTCAAGGAAGCCCAGAGACGCGGCTCAAAGGTCATCAACGCGGCGAGATTACATCTAGGGAGCTATTTGGCAGGAGCCTATATTGGGAGTGACATCCAGACCATGCCTGAAGCCATCTGCGTGGAAACAGGGCGTGAGGTAGGTTACGGAACCGTACCGCTGGATAAAAGTCCCCTGACTGACGGACCCGTGAAGCCATTCACTTTAGCTACACCAGAGGGGCAGCTTAGTCCGAAGGATGTCCACACGCGATTCTATGGACGCGCGCATCTAGTGTTTGGTTGGGGTTTGCGGGAGAAATCATTGCGCGTGCCGTGGGACCACCTTGCGGACTATTTTGCGGCAGTGTGGGAGGATATCCACATGCTTCCAGGCGATCTCATGCGTCAGCAAGCTTATGTTCTAGGCTGGATTGCCCACGTGGTGGGCGACAGCTTAATCAAGAGCATTCAGCCAGGGGTTCAACTTAAGCTACTCGATGGCGCCTACACACCACGCAATCGTCCTATCCAAGACTTGTATGCCTTCCACGAGGTTGGAGTAAACGAGCTAGCGACCGACTGGCTCCAACTCTTCCGTTCGATGGCAGAGAGTCCAGTAGAAGCCGTCCAATCTCATTACATGCGCTGCACTCACATGTCAGGCCATCTTGGGAAGCTCTTTCCAGACGGATGGCTGCCAGAATCCGAAGCCACGCTCAAGGTCGTGTTGAAGGAAAATCGCCGCTGGCTCGCTCAGCATGCCAAAGACGTGCTTAGTGATATGGAACTGACCAACGGCAGCTGTAGAGCCTCGCTCAGAGAACTTGCTGGCTTGGATTACCCAGAAATGAAGCAATTGGCCAGTGATGCAGGTCTCAGACAAGTCCTAGATTACATCGCTACCGAGATCGCCTCGATGATCGATGCCATGGAAGTGCGACTGAAACGCTGAACCGGTCTTTGCAAAGGGTGAGGTGTCAGGGCTTGCCTTGGAAGCAGATGACACGTCCATCCAGGGTGCTCATAAACACGCAGCCCTGAGCAACAGTGAGCCCATCCCAAGCCGGCGGGCTATCGAGCTTCAGCGTGCTAACGACAGCACCGTCCTCGGTGTTCACCGCAAGCAGCAACCCGCCATTCTTGCCTTCGAGATTGTCATCCATCTTTTGCACCAACGGGAGGATGGTCTCATCTCCCTTGCCCATGCGCACGACCGCATCCTCTTCATCCACAACGTCCTCAGGGCCTGCCACAAAGATGGTCTTCTGAGCTACCGCCATGCCACGTGCGATGATGGGCACATCTTTGGTCCACTGTGGGTCGACGAAATAGCCATTCGCCGGCATCTGCACTTCTGAGCCAGGTCCGGCCTTTGGTGCATCTGTCGCAAGTCTAAGCGCCATCCCTTTGTCATTCATCCCAGGAACAAAACTCTGCACCGCCAACTGACCATTGTTCCGGTTGCCCGAAGCATCCGCACCACTGCTCTGGTCGAAAGTTAGCACCAGGGCTGGCTTGGCCTCTGCACCGATGCCCTTGCCGGGTGTGCGCGCCCTTGCGGCAAGCTGCTCTGGCGTTGCGGCGGTGTGGCTTATCGCGATTGCATCAATAGAACCCGCAAACTCACTCACATCGGAGATCAGTTTGCTCCCACCGTCTGCCGCGATGTCCAATCCATCACGGGGAGCTGCTGTCATGAAGCCAAGCGCAGTTGCACTAGCACCAAGTTTGCCGTCGACGTAGATCTTTAGCGACTTGTCCTCCGCAAGCACACCCGCCAAATGATGCCAACCGTTGTCGATTGGCTCTGCAGCCGTGACAGCCGAAATGGCTCCCTTTTCTGTCGTTTTTACGGCAAACGACGGCTTTCCTTCACGCAGGGTGAGTGCGTAACCCATACGAGTTCCGCCATGGGCAACAATCGTTCCTCCACGCAGATCTGTCTTGATCCAAGCCTCGACCGTCAGCGGCTTGTTAGTCGGGTCGAGCGATGGATTGTTGGCAAAACTGATAGCAGCTATCTCGCCAACTGCGGCTTCTGTAGCTTTTCCCTTCCCTTTGGCTCCAGCTTTGGCCTTCTTCCGCGGATTCCCAGCGGTCAGAGCCTTGGTGAGGAGTTCCTGGGAAACCTGAGGTGCCTCTTTGGGTGCCGAGAACAAATGGTGCTCCAGCGGGGTAGTCCATTTGTAATACTGTGGCTTGCGGGCAAAAGAGTAGACGTTTTTGTCATCCACACACAAGATTCGGCCAGAAGGCGTGAACTTGCCCGCTTGATAGTATCCGTTGTGTCCCCCGGCAAAGTTCTTTCCATAGACCCAGTAGCTGCGGTGAAACCATGTGTCGTCGAGGAATCCCATGGGCGCGTAAACGTGAGCTCCCTCGCCCTGCTGATTTGCACCATGAGCAATCGCGTTTCCACTTGTGACACCAATCTCAGGACGCTGGCCGTCGGCAGAAAACTTTTGCGACTTTAGATAAGTAAACTTTCCGTCAGACACAAGAATGTCTGCTAGGCCCGTTGGCATTTGGAGCGTCTGGAGTTTGTCTTGAATATCCCCACCGGTCTCGGGATCACGATCATCCACACTCGTTTCTACAAGCTTTGAGCCGGAGCTAATGTCCACTTTGGTGAACCGCAGTCCTCCGTTAAGGAAATTGGACCGACCAGCGACGAAGTTGGCCACGCCATCTTCCACAAGCACAGCCCCGTGGACAGGCCACACGGACTCCAGGCCTTCAAAAGCCATGTGCCGCTCCCAACGCGGTGCGCCACGGAATCGCCATACCAGTTCGCCATCTTTAGCCTTCAAGCAGTATACCCATCCATCCGCACTGCCGAAGACCACGCGTCCCTTCCATACGCTCGGAGGCGAATCGATCCGTCCACCCGTCGTGTAGTGCCAGGAAGGCTTTCCGGTTGCTGCGTTGATCGCATGCAGGGTATGGCGATCCACTTGTACCACAAACACTTTCCCCTCCGCAATCGTGGTCGATGTGAGTTTGCCATCCAGCTTGATTTCCCATTTCGGTGCCAGTCCGTTAGCTGTCACCGGGCTGTTAAGATAGCCCGTGCGTCCCTCGGTGGACCGGTAAGTTGGCCAGTCGGCTTGCCCCGGCTCATCATATTCGTCAAACGAGTCCTCATAGGCTGGCCCCTTCTCCATCCTGCCTTCATCTGAGTCAGCAAGGCTTGGTTTAGGCAGATTTTTTGAGGCAGGAATGAGGGCATTGATGCCGTAAAGCTTCGTCTCAGGGTAGCACGCGCAATTGTGTGGCGGTGCATACGTGATTCCATTCGCTGGCATGACACCGTAAAGGCAAGCGCCGCGCACCCAGTGGTTAATGTCCCACTTTTTCCCAGTAAAGTCGATAAACTCCACCCCGGTACGAGACATCAACATGAAGTTCTCCGTTGCCTTCGAGATGTAGCAGCGATGATGGAACCAGTAAGTATCGACGGTCGGCGGAAACTCGGTCTTAACTTCTCCTGTGAGCGGATCCCTCCCTGTCAAAATGCCAGTGTCACCCGTTCCGGTGTTAGGCGCATTCCAAACTTGGTTTTTGGCAATCAAGAGGTCGTGTGGGCTCTGATAGCCAGACTTGGCGTGGGGGGCCGTCCAGAGCTTCTTGCCTGACATTTGATCGTAGCCAGCCATTTCCCCTTCTCCGCCGGCGAAAATCACCACGGACTGATAGGCGATGAGACGTGGGCCGAAGTTAAACTGGATAGCTGCTTTACGTTTTGCGAGCTCGGACTCCCACATCGGCTTTCCGTTGGTGCGATCCAATGCTACAAGACTCTTACCATTGTGGAAGAAGAGTCCCTTTTCACTCACGCACATGCTAAGCGGGGCGCATGCCGTATTGAGTGTCCAAAGCAACTTTCCGCTGGCGATATCAAAAGCCATGATGTCTCGCGGTTGCTCATCCCAAGTGTAACGCTCCACTTCCTTCTGGTTCTCGTATTTGTAATCATCCAGTTCATGCTTGCCAGTCTGATTAGACAGAGTGAACAGCGTGCCGCCCTCTACCAAGATCTCTTCACAGGCCTTTGACTGCTCAAACACCCGCTTCGTTTCGCCTGTAGCCGCGTCAAACTGCGTAACTGGGGCCTTGAATGCGAGAGTGGCAAACACATCGTCGCCAACAGCCACCAATCGACGCGTCAGTTGTGTCGGACCAGACTTCAGCGGCCACATGTGGTTCTGCCAATCCGCGAGGTCGCGCTTCCACAAGACTACACCATTAAAAGCATCACGCGCGATGAGCCTCCACTTCGGCGGCAGCACGATAGAAATCCTGGAGCCCTCATCCATGATGTAAAACATCCGCCCTTTGGCAGAAACCATCGCACTCAGGGAGGACATTCGATCATGATGCCTGCTCCAACGCGGACTTCCTACCCATTGCAGAGCTTCCGGTGGCCCCACGTAGTTGTCTTTTGCCACCGGATTGCCATCAGGCGAATGCAAGTAGTGCGTCCAGTCGTCCATGTCGCTCGGCCGCTCTTTCCTGGTGATCTTTCCATCTTTCTTGCGATAGACCGCTCCTCCAGGCGTGAGCACCCGTTGGATCTCATTCTCGGTGACGCCGAGGGCATCATCGACGACAATCAGATTCACCATGTTGTCTACATAGGGCAATGTGGGAGTGGCCAACTTCTCCAGCGCCACGGGTCCGTACACGCCTTTCTTCAGCAGGGCGCTGCGTGCCTTGTCGATGCGAGCCTGATCGTTATCCAGCCCATGAACGACAATAGAATCGTTAACGCGAAAACCCTCCGTTAGGGTGCCATCGCCAGATCCAAGATGCACCACAAAGCCACCTTTCGTGGCGGTAGCATCGAGGATCGACTTGGCGTCCTGGGCATTCAAACCCAAGGACAAAACAGACAAAGCAAACAACGTGAACTTCATGGAGCCGTGTAAAACGCGAGGCTCAGGCCCACGTTTCAACGGAAATCAACCATTGTAGGGGCTGATTCAATCCTGCTCGCCACCAAAAAACCAATGCTAGCCAAATAAAGCCGCCACGGCTTTGCCACCGTCGGTGATCGGCACCGGACGAGTACCATCCATGAGCTCTTTTGCGGGGTCTATCCCCATGGCAGCATGGATGGTGGCATGGAAGTCCACCAGCGGGACAGGACTATCCACTGGCTTCTTCGCCAGTTCATCGGTCACTCCATAAGCACCACAATGCTTCAAACCTCCGCCCGCTAGCACCATCGAGAACGCTGTTCCCTGGTGTCCACGGCCACCACGCCCGTCAAACTCAGGTGGACGACCAAACTCCGTGCCTACAACAATCAAGGTGCGGTCAAGGAGACCCTTTTGCTTCAAGTCAGAAATGAGCGCCGCTAATGCGGTGTCCAGTTCTTGGATCAACAGGTGCTGGTTTTGGCTTCCTTCATTATGAATGTCCCAGCCTGTGCCATTCATGAAGTTAAGGTTGTGTGACACCTCAATAAATCGCACGCCAGCCTGAACCAGACGCCGAGCAAGAAGACAACGTTGACCAAACTCGCCACCGTAACTGTTCCGCAACGAGTCCGACTCATCTTTGAGGTTGAAGTGCCTCATAAAGTTGGGACCAGACAACTGAAGTGCCTGTTCTTGGGCAGAACGGTAGTCCGCGATAGCAGAATCGCCGGGTGCACGGCGCATCAGCGGCTGCAAAAGCTGCTCGCGCGTCATCGCACGCTTTTCATCAACAAAATCAGGCCGCGTAAACCCAGCAGGGCCAGTGTTCGTGTCAGTCAAATAGACATAGCCATGCTTTGCCCCCAAGAAACCAGGGCCACGGCTTACATTTGGATAACCGATCAAAATGTAAGCTGGCACATCTGAACTTGCAGCACCTCGCTCGTGAGCCACGATGCTACCGATGCTCGGATAAATCGTGTTGCCAGAGATCATCCTACCTGTGTGCACCAGATTTGTCGCAAACGCATGCTCATCAATGACATGATGGTTAACCGTCCGCATCGCGGTCACATGCTCCATCAGTTTGGCCGTTTTACTTAGATGCTCAGTGACCTGAACCCCTGGCACTGAGGTATCGATCGCCTTATACATAGATCCGGCAATCTTCTGCTTGTCCTTCCAGTTGCCCAGTTTCTTAGGATCAAAAGTATCAATCTGGGACATCCCTCCACCCAGCCAGATAAAGATACAGTGATCAGCCTTGCCGCGAGGCACATTGGCAAAGGCAGGTGCCGCTGCGAGAGCAGCCGCTTGAGTCAGGAAAGTGCGTCGATTCATAGTGGTTCTGACCACATTAACGCTGCCAAACATCGATTTTCACCAACGACTTCCCCCCACTTTAGTGGGGTACACTTGCATCGGCATGGTCAATCGAGATATGCTCACACCTTGAGGTCTCCAACTCCCTTTCGAGACTTGGTCTATTCAGCCAAATATCTCGGTTAGCGGCTTGCCTTCTTCGAGGAGATGGTAAGTGCGGCCTACGCGATCTTGGGCTGTGAGGTCGCTGATGCCCATTGCGTAGTAGACGGTCTTGGCGATGTCTTCTGGATAGATGGGGCGATCCAGCGGTAGCATGGCTTTGGCATCTGTAGCTCCCACAACCGCGCCTCCCCTCACTCCACCGCCTGCCATCATGACGCTCATGCACGCCGTCCAGTGGTCGCGGCCCGCTCCATTTACGCCGCCAGACCGAGGGTCGCCTATCTTGGGAGTGCGTCCCATTTCACTGGTGACAAGCACAAGGGTATCGTCTAGCAAGCCACTCGCAGACATGTCCTCGATGAAAGCGCTGAAACTTTGGTCAAACTTGGGCAGCAAGTGTTGACGGAGGCAGTTGAAGTTGTCACCATGGGTGTCCCAACCACCTGCGCTCTTGCATTGCTTGTGAATGCTCTCGTCTTCCTTCCAGAACACGGTCACAAAGGGAACGCCAGCTTCTACCAATCGACGAGCCATGAGAAGGCTCATGCCATTGATATGTTCTCCATAGCGCTCTCGGAGCTTTTTGGGCTCACTGGCAATGTCAAAGGCACGAGCAGCGTCTGGCGAAGAAAGAAGATCAAAGGCTCTCTGGTGCTGCTGCATATAGCCCTGAACCTGCATCTCATCATCCAGCCCACTGCGGGCGGAGTTGAGCGCGTTGAGTAGATTCCGCCGATCATGAATGCGGCCTGCAGTGAGTCCACCGCTCATCGTCAACACTGGGGACTGAAACTTGAGCGGTTGATCGAAATCTCCGATCAAAAAGAATGGGTCGTGCTCCATGCCGATGCGGCCTGCAAACTGGCCTGGACGGGTGAATGGGAGTTTGCTCGGCTTGTGAGGCAGGGTGATCAATTGGGGCAGGCCCGGATGGAGCGGTCGCTTCATGCCGACGACACTGCCCATATAGGGCCAATCTTCCGCATAGGGTCGGCGATCGTTGCCTTGCTGCTTGAATGTAGGGTCTGGTGCGTGACCCGTGAGGTTGTAATAATAGCCAGCGTGGTGATCGCCTGTGGCTCGGCCAGCATCGGTGACGCCGTGAACGAGCGCAAGATGATGCGCCTGCTTTGAC
The DNA here is from genome assembly GCA_016795485.1 of Verrucomicrobiaceae bacterium. GTDB lineage: Bacteria > Verrucomicrobiota > Verrucomicrobiia > Verrucomicrobiales > Verrucomicrobiaceae > JAEUHM01. The sequence goes on from JAEUHM010000035.1 coordinate 46,995, forward strand.
AGGAGAGGCAGGTGCTCACAAAAGCGAATGTCTGGCGCAGTGGAGCGGATGGGCTTGAACTCACCCCGATACTCCATTGGCGCATCGGGTTTGAGATCCCACATGTCAATGTGCGATGCCCCTCCGCAAAGGAAGAAGAGGACCGTGGACTTGGCTGGCTTGGCGAGAGTAGGTGCGGCAACAGCGGGGGCAGTGGATGCATGGCTCCGCATCCCAAGCGGCAGTGCTGCGAGCGCGCTAGTCGAGGCCTTCAGAAAGGCCCGGCGGTTCTGGCTTGGATGGAAGAGTGGTGTCATCGAACTCAAATCAGTTCCGACATGGGCTGTAGACTGTCGGGCACAAGATACTGTGGACGACCCGCATGGTCATCCAAGGTGACTTTGTTTACGTCAATCCCCATGCGCTGGTAGAGCGTGGCGAAGACCTCACCAAATCGAACCGGCCGGTCGACTGGCTCACCCCCGAACTTGTCTGTGGCCCCAATAACTTGGCCATGTCGCATTCCTCCTCCCATGAGCATGGCAAACGAGACTCTGGGCCAGTGATCACGACCTGCATTGGAGTTAATCGTCGGCGTGCGCCCAAACTCGCCCCAAACCACAACGGAGACGTCGTTAGCAAGGTCTCGCTCATGCAAGTCGGTCGTGAGGGCACTCAGGGCACTGTCCAAGAGAGGAAGATCCTCACGCAACTGTCCAAAGTTGTTCGAATGATAATCCCAACGACTGAACGCGAGTGTCACCACACGTGCACCCGCTTCTACCAAGCGTCGTGCGGCGAGAAAATGATCGGTGATGCGCGGACCACCATCGTCACGATTGACGTTGACCCCTTTGCCGTAGGCTTCGAGCACCCGCTTGTCTTCACGGGTCACATCCAATGCAGTGAGAAGCTTTGGACTAGTGAGAACGCCCATCGCTTGTTCGTTGAAAGTGTCAATCCCGTCCATCAGGCCAGAAGAATCGATCTCGCGCCGAAAGCTGTCGAAACTTTTCATCAGACGCTCACGATCCCTCAGACGCTCAAGGGAGATCCCCTTCAGAGCCATGTCGCCCGTACCACCACCTTTGTTTGGCTGAAACGGCGCATGTGGAACCCCGAGAAACCCTGGCTCACCGGAGCGCGCCCAACGCATCTCTCCCATTTTAGGGGACAGCCCGACAAACGCTGGGACAGACCGCTCTGCCTGACCTTGCAGCCTAGAAACGACCGACCCAAACGACGGCCAACCTCCGGGTGGCTGTTGCCTGAAACTACGTCCGGTCAGACACTGAAAAGCGTCATGCAACGGCTCACAGTCTGCCATGGAGCGAATGACAGTCCACTTGTCCATCAAGCAAGCAAGCTTCGGCATGTGCTCGCAGATTTGAAGGCCATCGACGTTAGTGTTGATCGGTTTGAACTCGCCACGGATCTCCGATGGCGCATCCATTTTCATGTCCACCATGTCTTGATGGGGTGGACCACCCGGCAAGAATACCATGATGACGGACTTGTGCCTCTGCGGGGTACCTGATCGGCTCTCAGCCTGAAGCAAACCAGGAAGAGACAGGCCACCCATCGACAAGCCTCCAATGCGAAGAAAGTCACGTCGTTTGACGCCATCGCAAAAAGCGTTGCCTGTGCTGGAGCTATGGAGAGTCAGCATGGGTAAAACATAAGGCGCGAGCTTGTGAGATGTTTCACCCTGTTGAAGGGAAGGAATATCACTGGCCCTGCCCTTGGGTTGGGGTTATGGCGAAAGTCCGTCATCTCACCAGCCCTCATGCCCGCATCTCTTGCGCTTCTCGCCTTTCCGCTGTCCGCCGCGCTACTTTACGCCTTTGGAGCGATGGTGCTGAAGCGCTCAAGCGACCTTGGAGTGGGGGTGTGGCGTACTACGTTTGTGGTCAACCTCATCGTGGCGGGGTGTTTCTCCCTACTCTGGCTCCTCGGTGGCCCCCCGGTGAAGATTGAGTGGCTCTGGCAGCCCGCACTCATCGCGCTCTGTCTCTTCGTTGGCCAACTCACGCAGTTCGTGGCGTTGGACAAAGGCGATGTCTCGGTTGTGGTCCCAGTCTTTGGACTGAAGGTGGTTATCGTGGCTCTTTTCACACCCATGATCGTGGGAGAGCCAGTGCCAGCCATCATGGGCCTCGCGGCACTCCTTTCCGTAGCCGGAGTAACCTTTCTCAATCGCAAGGATCACAACACTGCCGCCCGCAGCATGGCCACCGCGATCACCGCAGGTTGCGGAGGAGCTGTGGCCTTTGCCTTGTTTGACATGCTAGTGCAAAAATGGGGACCCGCATGGGGTGCTGGGAGGCTTTTGCCATGTATTTTTTGGATGAACGCCATCCTCTCATTTGGTCTTGTTCTCCAGTTCCGCGCACCGCTGAGTGCCATCCCCGCTCAGGGCTGGAAATGGTTGCTCGGCGGCTCTATTCTGCTCGGTACGCAAAGCATATTGTTCGTCTCGTTCCTCGCAATCTACGGCAAAGCGACCGCTGCCAATGTAATCTATTCCTCCCGTGGACTGCTGAGTGTGATTCTCGTTTGGACGATAGGGCACTGGTTTGCCAACGCCGAACAGGGACTCGGAGCTAAAGTGCTTCGTTGGAGACTGATTGGCGCGCTCATGATGCTGGCGGCCATCATCATTGTGATCACACAGAAGTAAGTTGGGTCAGATAAGCTTCCGCCTCGGGACGCCCCTCTGGCGGTGCCCATGGGGCAAAAAACTTGTCAGCGTTGGCATCATAGGGGCCGCGCTTGATCTCCAATATCACGGTATTGGGTTCCAGAACCACCATGCCATGCCAAACACCAGGCTCGATATCAATCAACCCAAGTGAATCAGACTGAAGTCGGTGGCGCTGGATCACATCGCCATCTGGGCTGAATACGAGGAAATCCATAGCTCCACGCAGCACCTGTATCGTTTCAATCGCATGTTGTTGAGGATGGCGATGCGGCTGAATGTAAGTACCTGGTTGCATAAAGTTTAACATTCGCTGCACGACTGACTCATCCGAACGGTGCACCGGCAAAATGATACGTTTACGCGGGCTCGCTGCCGCCGCAGCAAAACCCATCTGAAGGATTTCATCGGTTAATACGAAGACTGAGCCAGAAACGGCGGGAAGAGCACGTTGCATGGCCGTCTGTAGACTCAATTCCACACAAAATCATGCGTTCGTTCATCTGTTTCACCCTATTGCTCGCAGCAAGTGCCTGTGCTGCCGAGCGGCCAAACATCCTGTGGTTCACCTTTGAGGACAGCAGCCCACACCTAGGATGCTATGGGGATAAAAATGCCAATACACCGAACCTGGATGCTCTAGCCGAGAAAGGTATGAAATACAGCCGTGCATGGTCGAACGCACCTGTGTGCGCGCCGGCACGGACCTGTATCATCTCAGGTCGCTGGGCACCATCAGATGGCGCTGAGCACATGAGAAGTGAAGTGCCCATGCCAAAAGGGCACCAAATGTATCCCCAATTGCTTAGATCAGCAGGCTACTACTGCACCAACAACAGCAAAGAGGACTACAACCTCACCAAACCAGATGGAGTTTGGGATGAAAGTAGCGGCAATGCGCACTGGAAGAAGCGCCAAGCAGGTCAGCCGTTCTTCGCCATCTTCAATTCCACCAAATCACACGAAAGCCAAATCCGAGCCAGACCCCACACACTAATCCACGACCCAGCCAAGGTGGAGGTGCCTGCTTACCACCCGGATACGCCTGAAGTGCGTCACGACTGGGCTCAGCACTTCGACAACGTGACGACGATTGACGAACATTTTGGCAGGACAATGGCAGAACTGGAGCGCGAGGGACTCAAAGATGATACAATCGTGTTTGCATATGCAGACCACGGCACTGGCATGCCCCGGAGCAAGCGGTGGACCTACAACTCTGGGCTCCAAGTTCCATTTATCGTCTGGTTCCCAGAAAAGTGGAAGCACCTTGCACCAAAAGAATACCAAACGGGTGGCACCAGTGCGCGGCTCATTAGTTTTATAGACCTTGCGCCCACACTCGTGAGCCTCGTTGGCATCCAGCCGCCAGAATACATGCAGGGACGAGCGTTTGCAGGAAAGCACGCAACTGATGCACGCAAATATGCGTTCGGTTTTCGCGGTCGCATGGATGAGCGCTACGACATGATGCGCTCCGTTACAGATGGCAGATATGTCTACATCCGGCATTTCTACCCTCACCTTCCCTGTGCCCAGCATGTGAACTACATGTTTGAACAGGCAACAACACAGGTTTGGCATCAGCTATTCACCCAGGGCAAACTTAACGAAGCGCAAGCCTACCCATGGAAGCCAAAAGTTAGCGAGGAACTCTACGATTTGGAAACAGACCAATGGGAAGTCAACAACCTCGCATCTAACTCTCAGCATGAGGCAAAACTAAAGGAAATGCGCTCAGCTTTGAGTGATTGGATGGCGGAAATACGCGACCTCGGCCTGATTCCAGAAGCCCAGAGAATCAAAGAAGCGGCTGGCGGCTCTCCAAAGGATTTTTACTCGTCCAATGACACATTTCCGGTGCAAACCGTGTTGGACGCTGCCCTGCAAGCGACAGATCGGACTCAATCTGCGCCAGAGAGTGCGGTGGAGAGTCCATACGCCGCAGTGAGGTTCTGGGGCGTGCAGGGGATGTTGATGCGTGGAGAAACAAACCCATCCGTCTCTAAGCTTTTGGAAGACTCATCAAGCGCAGTAAGCACGACCGCTGCTGAACTCCTAGCGTCCAAGGGCGATGCTGAACAAAAGGCGTCTGCTTGGAAGGTCTTGCTAGCCAACGCTAATCCATCCACCGAATCCGCTGCAGCGGCCACAGCCGCGCTGAATGCCATCACCCATCTCCCACACGATGACATAGCTCGTCACAAAGAAGAACTTTCAAAAGTTCCGACTGAGGCAGCACCGGGCGATCCTGGGCGTATCCGTGAATATCCGGCACGACTCCAAGATTACTTGGGAAAGGCGTTTGATTACAGCCGCAGCAAGGCACCGAAGAACGGTAAGAAAGGGCGAGGCAAGAAGAAGAAGGCCGAATAACTTTAGCCCACTCAAATGCCCTCGCCAACTGGCGGGGGAATTTGCATTAACAAACACGGTCTTCCCTGGATCAGCCGCCCTTCTTGGGAAGGATGACATCTCCAAGACTGAAGATGGGGCCGTAGATGGCATAAATGAGGAAGCCGACGATACTTCCGAGGAACATGATGGTCAGTGGCTCCATGATCTTATCGATCTGTCCTGCCAGCGAGTCGAGTTCCTCTTCATAGTCATCCGCAATCTCATTGAGCATCTCCGTACCGGTGCCTGTCTCAGCACCAAGTTCAATAAGACCGCAGATGGAGCGCGCATCAGACCCAAGCCAATGGGACTCCATCAGGAACCCTTCATGAAGACTTCTCCCAATCGCGATGTGGTCATTGACGTTGTTGAAGAAGTTCCGGTAGTGATAGTGTGAGGACGCCCTTGCAGTAATGCTCAGCGCTGATGAAAGACGAACGTTGGATTCGACAAGCATAGCAAGTGTCCTGAATGAGAGCGTAGCAGCAGACTTGCGAACGATGGCACCCGCTTTGGGAATCTTCAGAAAGAGATCTTGCATCCACGGGATGGAAGCGATTTTTCCCCAGTTCTTAAAGAAATAGAACAGACCGACAAACGGCAACAGAGCCATGTAAGGCTGATGAATCAGAAGGTCTGATACCGCAATCAGAGCCCGTGTACCCAGTGGCAGAGGTGCTTTGAATGTCTCAAACAACTTCGCCATGGCTGGCACGAGAGTGAAACTCATCACAATGACCACCACCACGGCCAGAACGATCACGATGGCAGGATAAATCAGTCCGTTCTTGAGCTTTTTGATGATCTTTGAAGCCTTCCGTTCCGAAGTCCCGATTCGGCGGAATACTTTTGCTAATTGGCCAGCTTCCTCACCAGCGATGATAAGCGAGAGCACCTGATCAGGAAAAAGATCTGGGTTCTTTGCCATGGCCTCAGAGAGCTTCTCTCCAGCGGCCATTGAAGTGATCAAGTCAGCAATCACACCTTTGTAGCGTGAGGACTTCACGCGGTTGGTTTGAAGCTGAAGACCTTTTACGATTCCGATGTTCCGCTCCAAACACCGAGCAAGACCAGAGAAGAAGTTGGCCCGATCATCCACTGATGGTCCGCCTCCTGAAAGACGATGAACCGTCTCATCAAGACCCGTGATGTCCTCAACCGCAGCCGTCTCATTTGCAGCGATGCCGCAACCGATGATTGCTTTTTCGTGCGTATCGGTATCCACGATCGTAACCGAGGATTTTCCGGTGTTCGCATTGGTGACTGTAACTTTTTTGAGCATGGCCGACGAGGGGTGAGGGATGAACGATCAGCGGAGAGTGGGACGCAAAGCTTCCTGGACGGTGGTGGAACCTGCGGTGGGCGATGAGGAGAAGTTCCTGATGGTGGCACTGGTGCTTGCGCGCTCCATATCGCCCGCCAGGGGAACGGTAGCAGATGCCACTGAGGACGCTGTGAAGTAGTTGTCGCCAGTCTTGACTAGAATGTCATCCATGACGGGATTCCTTGGCATAAGGTCATAGATCGACACTTCAGGGCCAGACCCAGCGGCCACGGCGGGGTTAATGCCAAGTTGAAAGAGTTTAGTCGCATTCTCCTGATAGTTCAGCGCGACTGCCACCCTCCAAGAAAGCTCTTCCTGAAGCATAACTGTCGATGAAAGAGAAGTAGCTGCAGCTAGCCCGACACCGATGATGACTGAGGCAGCAACAACCTCAACTAGGGTGTAGCCTTTGGGTTTGAATCTGGATTTCACGGTGGAGCAAGGGTGAAGAATGTTTCCATCCAGCCGTCACGGGGCAACATGCGCACGTACGGGTAGGTCATCTCAGATTCCCACACTGGGGTGAACTTAAACCTGTCGTAGTTCCCAGAGTCATAGCGCTCGAACGACCAATTTGTCTGAACGCCACCCTTGATCGCAACGCTGAATGCTCCAGAGCCCAAAATGTAGACCATCGTCTGGCGTCCCTCGTTGATCAGGTTCATTCGCCATTCCAATGTCAATGGCAGCGGCAACGAAGGAATGTTTGGCCCCACCCAGCGCATATCGTGGGGCTGACCTGAGACACCCTTCGTTGCATAGATCAACGGTCTAGCATTCTCATATGTGAAGAACGTATGCCTGACATAGACGTTGGTTGTTGGGGATGTGATGACAATCCTTGGCTCCCTGAGTTTCGCGGCGTTGTAATCCGCAACGGATTGTTGCCCTTCAAAAACCACCTGCTGGATGCCGCTAAGTATCCTCACGTGGGGAAGATCGGCATGATTGAGCCGGATATAAGCAATACTCCACTCGCCGTAACCACTTGGCCAAGCAGGCGGACGCAGATTGAGGGCAGGCCACGTGCCACCACCGCTGTATTTGATGACCTGCACTGCCGAAGTGCTTGTTCCATAACCATTTCCGCTATTGATCGTTAACAGTGTGGCACTTCCAGCGGCCACTTCACGATCTTGAATGTGAAAGAGAGAGTTGCCCGGGCTGTCGGGATTGTTGATGACATTCAGCGAGCCGTCGTAAGACTTGCTCTTGTTTGCTGTGACTGAGTAACCACAACTTGCTGTGACCACAGGAGCGTTACTCGGCAGAAGCTCGGCACCCGACATGTCTGTTCCGGTAAGTCGATTTAAGGCGTGATCCTTTTGAAGGTAGAGTGCTTTAGACCTCGCTATGATGCGTCTGGCTGAACCATTACCGGCCTGGACGCTATTGAACATCGAGACTGGATCACGAATGACTAGCCGGCCATCGATTTGGAAATTGTCATCCAACACGATTTCTCCTGACTCTGAAGCAGGCTTCTTATAGATCACAAAAGGATCTCCACCCAGGCAAGGAGCGGCGGACTTTACGAACATCCAAGCTGTGTATGGGTCCGAGATACCATCATACGCATCTGGGCGCCCCACTCGCTGTACATTCACAAAGCTGGGGCCTGACCTGAGGCCCGCTGGGTTATAAGGAAAAACGTTGTCTAGAGTTCCAGCAAGGGGGAACGAGTTAGTCGGATAAATGCCAAAGGATTGAAGGCTAGTGAATCCCGCCTGTGTGCCGAGCGTTCCCCAAATATTCGCCGATACGATGTGCGTGGTGCTAACACTTGGTAACTGGGTCGCGTTGTGCTGAAACACCCGGTCGTAGCCATACTGACGAGCCATTGCCCGCGAGTTCTCCACCACCAAACGGCGGCGTGCTGCGTTCTCCGAGCCTCGGGCCTGCATGGACCGAGCATGCGCGATGCTGATCCACCCTGCCATAAACAAACCACCAAGCATGGTCATGATCAGAGCGATGGCAATGGCACCACCCAGCGGTCTGCGTTGATAAGATTGTAACTGTATCTTCACGGCTGATGGGTCACGAGGATGCAGGAAACATTGGAACGGTGAACATGAATGCCGTGCGTCCCGCCATATGATAGTATTCCGCACGGGCAACCGATGTACTCGGCGGCTGGAGCACTGCCCTTGTGGCGCCGAGATTCCTCACTGCTGGGTCCGGCCACCAAACAAAGTAAAACGGCATTGCTTTTGCGATACGGAAGCGATCCGAGGCAACTGCTCCCGTTCGGCGGCTCCGTCGCTCAAAACTGACCCACAGTGGGGCAAACTGATCGTTGGTTTGGGGCCAGATGGGTTCCCTGTCACGGTTAGCAGGATCACGAAAAGTGTCTTCGTTCGAGGGTGGATAGAAGACATCGTAGTAATCTGTTAGCCTGACCCGAGATGATCCAGGATCATAGGCCCACCGTTTTACTGAACCGTAGAACCCTCCACGCTTACGATTACTCAAGAGAACCGGTAGGGCCACTTTATCCACGTCAATGTCATACACTGCTGTGACCTGCATCTGGGTGGCATACGGGCTAAATCCGAGGACGAAGATGCTTGCCCCATAGTTGTAGGTGTCGCCGAGAGTATTAGTTGCTGTTGAAGGAACCGGAGTAGGCGAGTGAAAATCAAAAGAAGACGACCCGTTGAATGCCCCCACTGGCACCAGAAGTTTGCTCTCCAAGTGCTTCCGAAAGTTTACATGGGAATCCAAGGGAATGGCCGTGGACTCAGCTGGGTCGTGAGGGATGAGACGAGGGTGATACGAGTTGGGCTGTGAACGAGAGAGGCAGAACACAGCCGTTGCGCTCAGAGTATCTGCTAAAAAGCGTTCCCGCAGCATCTCCGCTTTGGCTAGAACCCCATAATTGGGCGCTACAGCAGTCTCACGTGTAGACTGATTGACTCCATAATACGCCATCAATGCTCCCGTTGGCAGTGGCACAGTTACCCTAGAACCCACTCTGGGTTGAATCCGCGCAAAAGATCCGAAGGCGACCACCGCAGCGCTAACGACAATGGCGCCCACCGCCATAGAAACGAGGAGTTCCGCAGACGTAAAGGCTTTGGGAGTCGTGAAACGCTGACCTAGCATGATGAGTAACTACTCTTTGGGTGTGGTCTGCTGGGTTGGCAGCGACTTGTTCATAAAAAGCTGCATCAGCATGTTAGCTGGGTGATTGGGATCGGATCCCGCCGCCTCTTTGGGCTGCATCTCCGCGCCTGCGGGCGGTGATCCTGCTGGAGTAAGGACGTTTTCTGGAGGTGAACCTGTAGATGGCTGACCGCTGGCAACCGGCGCTCCAGAAGCGACTCCAGGGACATGGGTAATGTAGCGATCTCCTCCGACTGCGGGTGTCGGCTTCATTGCTGGCACTGCAAGACGCTGTCTCACGACAGGACGCGTACTGAACGGGATGGTGAGTGTCCTTGGGGCCAAGCCCGTATTCTTTTTCTCGATCCAAACCAACTCTAGCACCGTGTCTGAGATTGAGTTCACCCGCAGGGAGACCCCTTGTTCCGGCAAAACGGGCGGAACGATCATGCCACGCTCCAGACGAAATGGGCCGAGCATCAGACGCTTGCCACCGCGTGGATCATTGGAAATGCCTGTTACGGGCAAGCTGCTGATCGCCTCCCTGATAGCATTCTCCTCGCTGCTGCTGTCGTCTTCCTCCCGGGAGGATTTCTTATTAAACGGATTCGGCTCGTTAGGCTTGACCGTTTCGGGTGTTTTCTCATCAGGCATGATGAGTTGATACTTGACGCGATCCTCCTCAGACGAGGGAGCTTCTGCGTCCTGTGCCAGTGAAACAGACCGCAAGCCTGCTACAAGCATCAGTAGAATGAAGGACAATCGAAATAGTTTCATAGTTCGTTCGTTGGCGGCGGGCCGCTTTGATAGGGTTTAGGCAGCTTTCTTCTTCGCTTTCGCTTTCGGATCTTCCTTGGTGAGATCGGCGTCTAGATTCACGATGGGAATCTCAAAGGCGACCTCAGCATGAACGAGGCGGCCGGTCTCACCTCCGGTGATATCACACGACATCATTCGGGTTAGCGGAAAGCGCCGCTCCAGTTCACCTACCCAGTTGAGCACCTTGGCATACTCATCCTCAATGACGAGAGCCGCACGGACCACGCGCGGCACGACTGGATTATTCTTGTCCTCCTTGGACTCAAACTTCTGCGACATGATGAGAAGCCCAGTGCCCCGCAATGAAGATTGGATGGCGCTTTCAACCTCAAGTTGGGTCTGAAACTTCTCTGCATGAGGCCGCCATGCTTCAAGGAAGCTGATCACGTCTGCAGCAGCACTTTTGGTCTTGCCTACATTGATTTCGGCAACCTGGATGTCCCCTTCAGCGGTCACCACTTCGTTCTTCGCGGCTTCCGCTTCGGACATCTTGGCCAGGGTCTTCTGATGCATGATCTGACCGAAGTAGGCGACCATACCCACGAACAACATCAGGACGACACATGCGACTTTTTTTCCATTCATAGTGGTAAGCTTTCTTGCAGTTTATTGTTCACTCTGATAGACGATCATCGACTTGTAGTTCACCGACTCGCCCGTTTTTTGCTGTTGAGGCGAGTGAGTGCGGTAGTTGAGCCGACTGAGAGCGTTCTCCATGCGACTAAACTCAGCCATCCCACCGTTGAGCACGTCCATGCTCAGAGTAAGCTGAGTCGGCAGTTCAGAGTTGCGCTCAATCACGAGGTTTGTCACATCAGTCTCGGGTGGCATCGCGCGAGCGATGGCAACGGCTAGCGGCTGCACGATACGGGTGCCTTCCACCCACTTTGCAACGCTTTCGCCTTTCGTTCGCTGCGTTTCGATGTTGGCCACTTCCGTCTCAAGCTGAGTTTTCTTGGCTAGGAGCTCATCTCGCTTGGCATTCGACGCTATGATCTCCTCTCCTGCTTTGCGGATGGCGACGAAGTCGCGCACCCCGGAAGCGATTGCTAGGGCCAGCACCGTGTAGAATGCGATCGGCACGATGCGCATGGAACTGGGAAGACGCCGGGAAGTGTCATTCCGCGGACTCTTGAAGTCGTGACAGAGGTAGTTAGACATGACGAAGTCAGTTTAAAGTGGTTGTACTTAGTGTTGGGCGACCAGCTTCCAAATAAGGTCATCCTGCGTGAGGTCACGTGCCCCAACGCGTTCCAATTGTTCCATGAGGTCTTTTCTGAAGGCAGAATCTGGCAAGCCCTCACTGATGAAGTAAACAGGAGTTCCTGGAGGTGCCTTTGCCACCAACGGTGAGATGATTTGTAGCGCTGTTTCAACTCCATCGGTCCCAAGGCCGGATCGACAGCGGAGATCTCTCCACTGATGCTCTTGCTCTGACAGGGCCGCAATCGATCCCTCACACGCTGCGATTAGCACAAAGTTGCCAGTCGTAGAACTCTTGCCGGAGGCGTAGATGTTTCCAATCGCGTGCTCGATTAGAGCGAACAAGCCGCAGCAAACCCGGGCGGGCCGCAAGCCCAAACCTCGCATGACGTCCTCGGTTACACGCACCATGGAGTCTTCGGTAGCAAGCAACATGCTCGCCGTGCTGGCCGGATGATGACAAATGGCGTAGCGCTTGCCACGGTCAAACTTTGGTCCCAGCACCATACGAGGATTGGTTCTGAGCAGGTGTGGTGTGTTATCCGCTCTCATCAAACCGTTCTCAAGAGAGATGATGAAGCGATTGTTGATGGAGACAGCACACCAGCCACCATCAGAAAGACTGCGCCATTCTTCAGCTCGTGCGGCAGCAACGTCTGCAAAGTCACCATCTTGAATCCCAAACGAGTCGAGCTTGCCTTTGCGGGTAAAGCCACGCCATGTCACTTGGGTTCGGCTGATGTTCAACGCGAGCATCTTTCGTCCCTCGAACCGCCTAGCCATTGGCGTTTCAGGATCGTCCGCATCCGGCCTGAATGCGGCAAAAGAAAGTACGGATTTGATATCAGCCAGCTGCATAAACGTTAGTCAGGTTTTCTTTGGACAGGTAATCGTAAACTTCGTGCTCTTGGAATCCGGTCGGACGGGGCCTTGAGGGCTTCCAGCCCTCTGCCATGCGCATGTTGAGGCATCGCTCGAACGACTGCATGCCCCGCGTGAAGCCAGCCTCAAGTTCGTGCTCGAGGTTCTTGAACTCACCGCGTCGAATCATTCCGCACACCGAGTCATAGGGCAAAAGCAGTTCATGAATCGGGAAGCGTTTGCCTTTTGTTTCGTCCATGAGCAGGCGTTGGCACAAAATGGCGCGAATCGAGTCAGCAAATGACAACATAGCGTTCTCCATCCGGTCAGAAGGGATGAGTTTGAGGTAACGTTGCACCGTTTGGGCTGCTGAAGAGGTGTGGAGAGTTGCCACTACGACGTGACCGGTTTCGGCTGCCTGAAGGGCGATCTCAGCCGTCTCTCCATCGCGAATCTCGCCGACGAGAATAACATCCGGAGCTTGACGAAGAGCTGCACGCAACGCCGTGGCAAACTCATGCTCGTCTGTGCCCATTTCCCGCTGTGACATGAGAGAAGGCAGGCCCGGCGGGTAGAGGAACTCAATGGGATCCTCGAAGGTAACAACGTGTTCCTGACGGCGCTTTGCGCGCTCAAGAATAAGCGAGGCAATCGTTGTCGACTTACCAGAGCCAGTTGCTCCACACACCAGGAAAAGGCCATTCTTTGCCTCCAAGAATGCTTTAATCGCGGCTGGCGGCACGCTGATCTTGGCGACATCGGGGATGGACTCCGGCAAGAGACGCAGCGTCCATCGTGGACGTCCTCTGGTCACCATTCGGTTGACACGGTATCGTCGTCCTCCCATCGAGATAGCGTAGTCAGCGCATCCCGGAGGTACTTCGATGGGGCGCTCGGGCTGATAGACGAACGAGTCGAAGTAGAGCTTGCCGTTCCGTTTGTAGGTCAACTGTTCCCACGGAGTAATGTAAAAGTCACTGACTCCGGAATCCTTGGAAAGGTGAAGGATCCGGTATCCTAGTTGGCTTCTTTCATGAATGTCTTCCATACGTTTTTAGGTTGATGATGAAATGGGTTTAGCGATTCGGGATCAACCGGCCTCGGAGTTCCGCTTTGGCTGTAGACCCCTCAAAGACAAGGAATTGGTTTCCCTGCACGACACCTGCTCCTGGATCGAGTGTCACCCACTCTAGTTGCAAGGTGTAAGTCACCCCGTCGACTTGCACCGTCATCCCAGTATTGGGGTTGTTTAGTTGAATAATGTCAGCGCTAGCTAGGCGATCAGAGGAGTTGTCTGTATTTACTAGTGAGAACTGCACCGCCAGATTGGTAGTGACATTCGGCTGGGCAAAATTGAGCTGTAGATTCAACGTCGCGCTGGTGGCCTCTGAGTCATTGAACGTGGTGCCGTTGAGCAAAGTGAGGCTACCAAGCGTGAAACTGGTGTTGGGCGCTACGTTGGACAGTGTGCCTGGACGATAAGCTAACACGTTTGGCTCGCCCGAATCAATGACACCACCCATTCCATCATCCAGAGTGGTTGAGCCATGGGTAAGTGTAGCCTGAGCATTTTGATTATTGAGTGTGTAGACCAGCGAACCGCTACCACCAGGCACAGCCCATGAGCCAGAGGTGTTCGCAGTGAATCCATCCGCCAGTCGATAGTAGGTTCCGGACCTCGTCTGACTGTCCGTGAACAATGGGCTGGTCGAGGCATTTCTTGCTTCTAACAAACCTCCAGCTGGAACAGCCACAGGATTGCTGTAGACATTCCACGATCCATTGTTGATGCGATAAACGAGCGCCGAAACATCCGAGAGTGCTCCATTTCGATCAATGGTGACCGCAGCCGGGAAAGAGTTGAACGTGTAAGTGCCAGCAGAGGGCGTGAAGAATGGAGTGGGTAGCGGTACTGGGATGATTGAAGTTCCCGTCCCAGTCCCAGTCCCAGTCCCAGTCCCAGTTCCTGTTCCCGTCCCTGTTCCCGTCCCGGTTCCTGTTCCCGTCCCGGTTCCAGTTCCAGTCCCGGTGCCTGTGCCAGTTCCGGTGCCCGTTCCTGTTCCAGTGCCAGTGCTTGTTGCTGAACCAGTCGTTCCAACTGGCACGTCGGTTGGATCAAAGAGATTGTCGCCTTCCCCCGTTGAGAACTCGCCAACTGGGTCGTAGGTCAAGGGCGATTCAGGACCTTGATTTCCCCAGACCCACCCATTGGAAGCATTGAACTTGACCGATGACGCAGTGCGAGAGTCGATTGGGTAATCGACTTCTGAAAGGCTGTCGTCCAAGTAAAACTCGGTGATTCCTGAAGTGACCGTTGAACTCCACTCAAAGCGCGGAAGGGAGGGTGAACCATCGGCCCGGGTCGGAGGAGACTGGTTCCAGACCACGACCGGGCGGTTCGCTCCATGAACTTTTCTAGCTCTGAGGCGGACATCGACCAATCTGCCCGTCGAAACGCCAACTTGCGTCTTTTGATCCGCCTGCCGCCGGATTCTCTTCATCCGATCGAGAACGGCCTGTTCCGATGTGGCACCTGCAAACGTACCTCCGTCGGCGAGATAAATGGCAACAGCTCGGTTGAGCGAGGCAATATCGGTATCCAGTTTGTTGGTAGAAACTGCCGTGCCCGATATGCTGAGCGACGGAATGGTAATCACCGCGATCATTCCGATCAATGCGATGATCACGACGATCTCGATGAGCGAGAACGCATTGATCAGCGATGTTGACGGTTTGAAGGTGTGAAATTTCACGGCCAGAGGTATAAATTTGACTTATTCTATAATAATCATAATAAACCGCAAGCAAAATGACTCCGATTAGCATAAATATTAGACCATTACGGATAGCTTGGCTTGCCCCTCTTGCATCTCGCTGCGTGTAGGCCGAAAGCAGCCCGAACCGTCAAATGGATCGCTTCATATTGCCGTTCGTTTTTTCTGAGGTCACGCGGTTGCGTTCCCAGTTTTGCCGTAGCCCAACCTCTGTGGATGCTGCATTCTGAGAAGCATTTGCGGACTGGCACGTGCAGGCCGACTTAAGACGAGGGCAATCCAAAGATGTCACAGCATCAGCACTTTTGGAGACGCTGCGGCTGGGGCACCCCAAGTTTTCCCCTCGGTTTGCATTGAGCACTGCCTTTCTCATCCGGACACCTTCGATAGAGAGCGAGCGGCCTGGCATAACTGCGGCTGGACGGCCCCCAGGGTGCCCATTGTTGCATCGTGCTGGAGGCAGTCGGACACTCGGAGGTGTTTACCTCGCCATGGAAGTGATCTGTTTACAAATGACTAGAATAATATGAGGCCACCCGATCGGCAACATAGACGCCCACAATCATAATACTGGTGGTCCGGACGTGTCTATGATCGTGAGGTGAGCCGACTGCTGGTCTATACTAGGCGGCCATGGCGAGCGTTTTCCTTCCTGGCAGGCTAGACCGGTGGTTTTGACAGCAAGCTACGAACCTTCGGCACCAAGATCTGCATGGGTCTAGTCACGATGACCTTAAACCGGGTTGATGTCCCC
Source organism: Verrucomicrobiaceae bacterium (assembly GCA_016795485.1). GTDB lineage: Bacteria > Verrucomicrobiota > Verrucomicrobiia > Verrucomicrobiales > Verrucomicrobiaceae > JAEUHM01. The sequence continues at coordinate 62,915 of JAEUHM010000035.1, forward strand.
GCCACGGACGACTTTTGCCCTGTGGCAGGAAAAAGTTTTACCAGTTGGCACAAAATAGTTGTTTTGTTTTCTAATTTATATAAAATATATGGAAGTTATTAACTCATCTTCAGTCCATGAAGTATCTTACCTCCATTCTCATCGCCCTTGCGACCACCGCAGCAGTTCCTGCCAAGGCGCAACTCTTAGCAGGCAAACCCGTCACTGCCGCTCTTCCAGTTGAGACCGACTTTCAGGGATTTGGTGGGGCAATGCCGCTGAATAACAACGGACCTGAGTATGAGTCCAAGGCGGAGCCTTTGCGGTCAGCACCTGCTCAGACCTATGAGTTCAGTCAATCGAACCTGGCCGATGTCCTCCGCTACTTGGCAACCGATGCCAAAATCAATTTCATCTCTTTGGATGCTCAAAGCACTGAGGCGGAGAAAGTAGTCACTTTCAGCATCACAGGTAGCCCCTTTACCGTGCTGGAGACGCTGTGCAAAGCTCACGGGCTGGCTTTGATTCCCGAAAACGGAATGTGGTACATTCGCCCTGCTGATGATCGCGAACTTATCGGCAAAGCTTATCAGATTCGCTACAATGCCATGGAGAAAGTCGAGAAAGTGGCCACCGCTTCAGCATTTGGATCAGGCGGGGGAGCGGGCAGCACACCAGCCATCGACCTACAGGGCGTTCAAGAGTCCTTCAAAGTGATGCCTAGCGAGCTCGTCAAAGACATCCGACGTATTCTTGACCTCCCACCAGAAGAAGAGACACAGCAAGGTGGCGCTGGTTCCGCACCTCTATTGGGCGGAGGAGGCCCAGCCCCAACGGCTGGCCCAGATGCAGGCGGAGCGGGCACTCCTGGCAATGAACTGAGCGCCACTCATAAGCCTAAGGTGCTTTGGAAGAGCGATTCCAGCACTCTCTACGTCGTAGCCACAAGGCTCCAACATCTCTGGGTGGAAGGTTACCTACAAGCTGCGGATAAAGAGCAGTCCCAGATTGCCATAGAGGTCAAGTTCCTTGAGACGAGCCGCGATCCATCCAAGGAGTTTGGTGTCGATTGGAACTCTATTCTCGGCCAAACAGGTACTTTCTGGCAAACGACCAGCAAAGACTGGGACAAAGACTTGGGCACATGGATCATTGAACGCCAGCAGGTTCCTAACACCAGTGGTGGTTACAGGGGCGACCTTGCCCAACTGTTCAACATCATGGACCTCAACGAACGCTCAAACAACGAGTTCAAGTACCCAAATGGAGCCGTTTACAGCGCTCAAGACCTCAGTCTCAAACTTCGCGCCCTGCTGAACGACACAGAGACTCGCACAACCTCCTATCCGCGAATGATCGTTTCCAACAACCGAGAAGCGATCTTCAAAAGCGTGGTCAACCAACCCGTCCTCAGCGCTTCATCTAGCATTGGTGGCGGTACTGGTGGAGCGGCTTCCACGGAATCCATCACCTACCTGCCGATCGGCACCGTTCTTAACATCTTACCACGGAAAATGCCAGATGAGCGTATCAACCTCAACATTGGCATCACTGTCTCTTCAATCATCGGAGAGCAGATCATCGGCGGCAACCCTTACCCTGTCGCAACCAGCCGCGTCTATAATGCGCCAGTAGAAGTAAATGATGGATATACCGTGGCCATCTCCGGTCTGGATGAAGCCCGAGAAAAAGAAGGCAAGACAGGCGTGCCTCTTCTCAGCCAAATCCCCATCATCAAGTACGCTTTCAGTTCAAAATCCAGGAGCAAGAACCACAAAAACCTTCTGATCTTCATCACTCCTTCTGTCGTGGATCCACGCAATGGAGGACTCCCAGAAAATCCTCAGTCCGTAGTCCCTCGCAAGCCAGACGCGATGATGCCACAGAAGCCAAAGATCGATGTGAGCGGTCAACTTGCCGGAGGACCTTCAGCAGTTCCAGGTGCTCTGGAATACCTTGAGCGCGAGTGCAAAGTTCTAGAAAACACGGTGAATGAGTCCCGCCAGACACCGGCAGATTCCCAGAAACTCACCGACATGAAGAAGGCGCTCAATACCATGGAGCAGCAGATCGAGCAGATGGCCACACAGTATCCAGACCAAGACGGTAAGCTTTCCGAAGCCCTTGTGAAGATTGCCGAGCTGCAAGACCGGATCAGCCGCACCAAGATGCAGGCGCTGAAGAAGTCCTACTTCTAACACGATCTCCGCAACTTCTTACAGATAAGCGCGAACTCAGCGACTAGCGGACTTAATCTCCCAAAAACGGCCCACGGCTCCCCAAGCAAGGTCTTGCCGCGGTAGCAGGCCATCTCCTCCCAGATAAAACTTGGAGAATAGCCAGTAGTTGTCACGGTGAATCCCCTTCCCCTTGGCATCACTGGTGGAGAGAACATCAACGGCAAGCAACCCTAGTGAGCCCGCGAGTCCCTGGCGTTCTTTGATATAACCGCGGTACTGGTCCACCGATGGATTCGTGACGAAAAGGAGGACCAGGATGATCCCAAAAGCAACATGCAGGAGCTTGTTATTCATGTTGATTCTTCGGACGCTTTCTCATCATTCGCAAGAGACATCACTTTGCCCATGGAGTTGGTTACAGGCACCGCACTTGGCTGGAGGTGAGCAATGCGTTCAAATGGACGCACATGACGATTAAACTCGGCCCTGACCGCCTCAGCTTGTGTCACGGAGTACTCGGTCGAGTGAAACCAGAGTAGTAGCCGATGCCCAAGTCGCTCGTCCGGTTCTGCCGCCACGACCATTCGGCTGCTAGCCGAGTCGTTTTCGAGGCACACACGATCCAAAATCGCTTGCAAGGCATGCATTGAGACGAGTTCACCAAGGACCTTGAGCATCCCTTTCTCTCGGCCGATGAACTCCATCCACTGATGGCCCTCTCGCTCGCTAATCCTCCCTTTGTCTCTCGTGACAAGTACCTCACCCATGGGCTCAAATCGCCACTTGCCCCCTCCATTCGTCATGTAGCCAACCGCTAATGGTGCACCCTGAACGGTCATCAGTTCATTCACCTCACCCAATCTCCAAACCGGAAGCACTCTCATCTCACTCGGTAGAAAGTCGCCGTTTAAGTGCTCTAGCGGCTCTGTCGCCACCTGAGACGAAGTTTCCGTCATCCCATAAGATTGAAGAAGCGGCCAACCAAGCTCCCGAGCCCGGTCACCGAGAGCCTTGTCTAGCCCCGCGCCACCCACAACCGCTGCCCGCAGAACTTTGGGGCAACGCAATTGTGCCCTCACCAAGTCAAAAACCTGAGCTGGCACCAATGACGCCACAGTAGATCGGCTTTCCGTGATTTGGTCGCAAAAATCGAGCGGACTCCACTTGACGGATGCCTGTACGACTCCGCACCCGGACACTGCCGCGCGAGCCCAGATCGAAAACCCTCCCACATGCAACTGAGGGAGCGCCAGTAGCCAGCGATCTGCAGGGCCAATTTCCAGATGAGCACACACCGCACGTGCGGAAGCCAACATTGCTTCCCGCCGGAGAACCACCCATTTCGGCACCCCTTCACTTCCGGAAGTTTGGAACAAACACACCCCGCCAAGGCTCAAACTGGCAGCAGCCTGAGCTAGTCCTGGAGCCTCCACCCCAGGCGGCAGAGCCACATGCACATCGTCCTGTTCCCAAAATCTCTCGTCCATCTGTCCTACCTTTCCCGTTTCAGCGACCAGTTCAATCCTCCTTGTAACCGTTCTCAGTCATCCTAAAGTAGCAGCCCACTCCATCATGGAAGACCCCATTCCTAAAGACGTCGTCGAGAAGGTTTCCTCCGGTTCACCACCCACGAGGAAATCTCTCATCGAAAAGCTCGACAACTGGTCCGACTGGTCCAGTTGGGACGAAGTCTATCGTACTTACTCCACTTTCGTGTGGCATGTCGCGCGTAAGTCTGGCCTTTCTGATGATGAAGCCAACGACGTCGTCCAAGAGACTTTCATTGGCGTGGCCAAGAACCTTCAGAAGAAGAAGTTCGATACTTCCCTTGGCTCGTTTAAGTCCTTCCTCCTCAATCAAGCACGGTGGCGAATCCTTGATCAGTTCCGCCGCAGGAAGAAGACTTGGCAGCGAGAAGTCAGCTTCCAGGGTGATGAGGAAGATGATCGCCGGACGGCTCCCATCGACCGCTGTGCGGACCCGAATGGCGTAGAGCTTGAAAAGCTCTGGGACAAGGAGTGGAAAGACCAAGTCATGGAGCTCGCGCTGCGGCGAGTGAAAGCTCTCGTTTCGCCACGCCAATATCAGATTTTCTCCTGCTACGTGCTCAAAGGATGGAGTCCTGAACGCGTGAAGGAAGAACTCGGAGTCAATGCTGCTCAGGTTTACCTGGCCAAGCATCGGGTGGGCCGCATCCTCAAGCGAGAAGCTGCCAAACTTACTGAGGGTGAAGACTGATGGCGATCACACCCTGGCGGCTCGCCTACCTCGGCATCATCTTCTTTTGGGTCTACATGACCACTCAGTTGGTCAAGCGGACCTACTTCCCATCTGACGATGGTCTGGTAGCGATCTCTCCAGGCCAAGTTTTGCAGAGGTTTGCCCAAACAGGTGACTACATCAACAATCTGGTCCTACTGCGTGACAATCAGAGACTCGGTCACGCAAGCATCGCCGCGAAAACATGGGAGGATGAGCAAAATCACCAACCGAAGGGATTCGCCATCCACGCCGGCGGTATGGTTGAAGGCACTGCATGGTCTGAGCCAGGCTCAAACCTCGCATGGAGTTTTGCAGGTCGCGTGGACCACGCGCAAGTTTGGCACTCCCTTGATCTCCGAGTGCGCTCCCCCGTTTCTTCCGTCGTCATGCAGTGGGAGATCGGGCAAAAAGAGCCCGTTCTCGAAGTCAGAAAAGAGGGCAAACTCGTGGCCGATACCGATAGCCTGCGAAACCAAGCTAAAATGATGTCTCTCATACCTGGTTTTTCAGGCCTCGGCGGTCTTAGCCTTCCTCAGGCTAATGGCAGCCAAGAGGTGGCGCTGGACAAAGCCATCTCTCTCACTGCAAAATCTGGTTCGCTTGAGATCGCCGGTCAGTTGCGCCAAGCATTCATCCTCCAGGCAGGCGTATTCGGCCTTGTAGAGAGCACGCTTACCTTCACCGAGGTGGGCGAACTTGCCGAAGTTGCCCTCCCTGGCAAATATCGCCTCGTAGATCCGATCATCTTTGGCATTTCCAGCGCTGAGAACGCAGACAAAGCACCATGATTGAGTTTGAGAACCTCCGCATGACCTACGGCCCGCTTGTGGCATTGGATGACCTCAGTCTAAATATACCTCAGGGCGAGTTTTTCGCTTTTCTAGGTCCTAACGGAGCAGGTAAGACAACCACTATCAAGCTCCTCACTGGACTGATGAAACCGACATCAGGTGCCGTACGCATTTGTGGGCACGATATTCAGACTCACCCGCTCCTCGCTAAATCCTGCCTTGGTTACGTGCCCGATGTTGCCACGTTCTATGAAAAGCTGACTCCTCATGAGTTCATGCGATTCATTGCTGACTTGTATGAGCTTGAGCGAGCAAGTTCAGCGGCCAGAACTGAAGAGTTGTTCGTCAAGTTCGACCTGGAGCGCCATGCTGCTCATCGCATTGAAAATCTTTCTCACGGCACACGCCAGCGTCTTGCGATTGCTGCCGCCCTTGTTCACGAACCCAAAGTCTTTGTCATTGATGAGCCCATGGTAGGCCTGGATCCGATTCACGCGCGCACGGTGAAGCAAGAACTCAAGGCCAGGAGTCAAGCAGGCATGACCATCCTCATGTCTACTCACCTTCTCAACATCGCAGAGGAACTGGCAGACCGTATTGGTGTTCTATTCAGAGGCAAACTGATCGCCCTCGGCACGCTCAAAGAACTACAGGACCAATTTAAGCGAGAGGGAAGCACTTTAGAAGATATCTTCCTGTCCATGATCGGAGAAGACGAGTAACACGCAGCATTCCCTGCCCTGCATGAAACCCGTTCTTGAAGTCCTGACGTCCGGCACCGCTTACCTAGCCAAGCGTGACGTCGATGAGGCGCGTCTCAATATGGAGCACCTCCTCGCTCACGTGTTGGCATGTCGCCGCATGGATCTCTACCTTCGATTTGACCAACCCGTGCCCGAATCAGCACTTGAGATACTCCGCCCGCTGCTCAAGCGCCGTGGTGAAGGCGAACCCCTTCAACATCTTCTCGGTACCGTGGAGTTTTGCGGCCACGAACTCATTGTCGATCAGCGTGCGCTCATCCCACGGCCAGAGACGGAAACTCTAGTGGAGCTGCTCCTACAACGAACAGGTAGCCAGCCCCCCCTTCGTGTTCTCGACATCTGCACGGGTTCAGGATGCATCGGCCTTTCACTCGCCAAAGCTTGGCCTCAGTCGATCGTCACGCTGTCAGACATTTCCGAGGACGCATTGGAACTAGCTCGGCTCAACGCAGATCGCCTAGAACTCTCTTCACGCGTGAAGTTTATCCGTTCAGATTTGTTCAACAAGATTCCCGGGACTTTCGATCTGATCGTCTCCAATCCTCCGTACATCGCTACCGCAGAGATCACCACTCTCTCGCGTGAGGTGCGTCGTGATCCTATGCTTGCTCTGGACGGTGGCCCAACTGGCACCGAGTTTCCAATCCGACTCGCTGAAGCTGCCGTGCCGCACTTGCATGAGTCTTCTACTCTCGCCTTCGAACTTGGAATGGATCAATCCGACGTGGTGGCAGCTAAACTGATGGCGCTTGGCTTTGGTAAGATTGAGGTGAAATCAGACCTCGCGGGCATTGAGCGGTTCATCTTTGCCTCAGCCTGTCCTCAAGCAATCATCGCTCCGGGTTTAGCAGAAATGGACGATACGTTGTCACAAAACGCCGATGTCTGATCACGTATCTGCTTCAAAACATGCCCAGTTCAGAGTCAGATACGTCCCAACGATTTAATACAACGCGCTGGACGCTTCTAAACGGAGCCAGTGAAGAGAACCAAAGGGATGCTGCTTGGGCGCACTTTTGCAGTGCTTACTGGTACCCCGTCTACGCCTTTATCAGGCGGCGTGGCGTATTGGCAGAAGAAGCAAGCGATCTCACACAGGCATTTTTCACTAAACTCATTGAGCAAGACTGGCTGGCCGAAGTTGAACGCCGAGAATCGCGCTTCAGTACTCTCCTGATCACTGTATTGAAGAACTTTCTCATCAAACAATACCGTCACGATGCAGCTCTGAAGCGGGGTGGTGGCGCATCGCCAGTGCCACTCGACCTCGCACAAGCGGAGAGCTGGTTTGGTGAAGAACCAAGTGCTTCAGGAACGCCAGAGACGCTCTTTGAAAAGCGTTGGGCGACCGCAGTGATGGAAGCAGCTCTCCAGCGATTGCAAGAAGAATGCATGGCTACGGGCAAAACGAAGATTTTTGATGTGCTCAGTCCATTTCTATCCAGGGAAGCCACGGAAGGAGACTATGACGCCGCAGCAAAGAAGTTGGGAATCGCTCCACGAAGTGTGGCCGTCTCGGTTCATCGGTTGAGAGCAGACTACCGCGCCATGGTGCGTCAAGAAGTGGCTGCTGGCCTTCGGGACAGCAACCTTGTGAATGAGGAGATGCGGGCGCTGGCCTACGCCTTGGGCCTCTGAGGTTCAAAGTTTCCTCAGCCGATAAAACTTCCGCTGGCCGCTGATGGGTTCGCTCCAGTGGTTGTCCATGGGTTGTGGATTGACGGCGGTCCAGGTGCTCAAATCGGTGCTGTGTTCGAGAATGTAGCCAACCAAGCCATCCGGCCAAGCGAGGGAGATTTGACCTGCTGGGCTACTCACTAGGTTCATCTCTGCCTCGGGCTCGCTACCTGCCGGGCGGCTGCCGGCATCCAGCGGATCGGTGCCGTAGTTTTGCTCGGTGAGGGCGTTGTAGCCATCACCGTCATCGTCGGAATTGGGATTGGTGATGCCAAAAGCTCGCTCCCAGGCATCGCTGAGGCCATTGGAGTTGGCATCCACGGCGGACGCAGGTGTGGCGGGTGGCAGAGCGGCAAAGGTGTAGCTGCCGCTGGCGAGCAATGACCTCGCCCCGGTGCCGCCGTCGATGGCAAAAGCGGCAAGAGTAGCGTTTGCGGCCAGCGCGGGCGGATCATCCTCATTGTAAATCTCCCACGCTCCGCTTCCGACCCGATAGTGAATGGCCGGATTGTTCGCCGCCGTGGTGGTGAAGCGAATCTTGAACGGCACGCCAGGCGTGAGCGCGGCGTAAGCGCCTGATGGCGGCTGCATGGTGACGGTGGGCCTCATCAAGGTGTTGAGGCCGCCGAATCCAGCCACGCTTGCGGAGGCGAGCAGTTGATTACCCACGGGCACGTTGCCGGAGGCATTCACGATGATGGTTTGCACACTGCCTAGCCCGAGCATGGGGCCGAAGTCAAACTCACCCGTGCTGGGGAGTGTCGCGAGGCTCGTCCAGTCGAGCTGATTCTGGCTGCCGGTCAAAACAGCGCCGTTGGTGAGGAAAGGATCTTGGTTGAACAGGAAGATGTTGGGATGCGCACCACGCACCCGCAGCGGTGGCAGCGTGCCTGATGCCACGACTTCCGGCAATGCTCCAGGCGTGGGCTGGTGGTAGCGTTTCCAGGACTGCACACGGCCACCGGGACCGCTGAGCAGGGTGAAGTCATCGCCATCGGCGATGAGTCCGGCAAACTCATGCCCTGGAGCCATCGGAATGGTCATCAGCTCGGTGAAACTTGGTGTAGGAATGTCCCAGACGCGATACAGACGCAGCACGTCGGGTGAACTGCTCAATCGCACGGCCACCACGGCATCGAGGTTCGCCTCGGTGGCATCGCTCCACGGCACGGTATCGAGCGTGAGCACGGTATCCGGCAGCGTGTGCTCCGTGGTGCTGGTGAGCGCGACGGGCTGCCACCAGCCCGCGTTGGTGCCGCTGTTCAGGCGATGCTGGAACAGCGTGGTGCCGTCTTTGGCTACGCTGTAGAGCAGTGTCTTCCGCGCCGCCGCCCAGTGCAGGCCAGCAGGATGTGTGGCTCCGACTTGAAGAGAGGACCCAAAGCCTGTGCGGGTCATGATGTCCACCCGCAGGCGGTTCTCTCGCACGCTGATCATCACGGGGATGGAGGGCGCAGGACTCAACGGCACGCACTGAGCCTGAGAGTGAATGCTGGCGGGCGAGAAAGTGAAAACCATGGCTCCAGCGGCATCCACGCTACCCATTTTGACTCCCTCCATGTCGGTGAAGGCGATGGCGTCTTCCACGATGGAACCTGCCGCATGCCCGGTGCTGTTCCGAACAAGTGTCTGCGGACCGATGACGGGACTGGCGAAGGTTTGCGGTGATCCATTCGCGGGCACGAACTGAACCGCATTCCATGTTGATGAAGCAGCCACGAGCGAGTCGATGCTGCCATTGCGCAAGGTGGTGAAGCCGGTGATGCCGTTCATGCCTGTGGGCAGCTCTGTCCAGGTGAGGCCGCCACCGCTTTTCAAACCGAGGCGGGCGAGGCCGGTGGCCTTGTCCACCACCACGACATCGCGCCAATCTGACACGGTTTGAAACCGGCCCGTGGTGATGAACTCCAGCGGCGTCTCGATGATCCAGTCCGGCGAACTGGCGGCCTGAAGCAGTGATGAACCCGCGAGCAGAAATAGAAGGGTGTGTTTCATGGTGGGCATCAGTTGGGACCGTAGAAACCCGCGTCGATGGTTTGAGTGATCTCTCCGTCCGCGCCGAAGCAGACGACGTAGTAGTGGTAGCGCGCGCCCTCGATGACGCCCTGCGTATCGAGCAGGAAGAGATCGATGCTGTAGTGAATATCGCCGGGCGGCGCTGTGAGCCGCAGAGCGAAGAAGGGATCAATCAAACGCGAGGCATTGCGTCCGCTCACGGTGCTGGGGATCCACGCGATCTTCCGCACCAGCGGCGAGACCTGCACCACATCTCCGGGCACCGTGGGAAAGAGCGCGTTCGCCACCTGCTGCCGATAGAGCACCACTCCCTGCACCTGGCGGATGCCATCGCCCAAAGGACGCGGAATGTGTGCGTTCGGATCATGGCGTTTGAATCCAGGACTGGTCGAGCGTGGCGCATAGACGATCTCATTCGAGATGGTTTCAAAGTCTTCCGTTCCCTGGCTCGGCAGCGAGGCGAGTTTCACGCCCACCGGACGCTCGCCGTTCAAGCCCACTGGCCACATCACCGGATGCAACTCACCCGCCTCCACACCGGCCACCAGCGTCACCTCGGGCATGGGACGCGCGGGCCAGGCGACCTTGGGCGGATCACCGGGCACGACCTCCTCCCACTTGAACTCATAAATCGCGCTCTTCGGACCACGGCCCTTGCCGTTGAGAATCACGCCCTGCAAACCCTGGACGAACACTTCATACGTCACGCCCGCCTGCACATCGAACTCCGCGTGGAAAGGCGGCTCAGCGGGAAAACCGTTCCCAAGCGGCGGCGTGACGAAGCTGGAGGTATTCACCATCTTCGCGAACTTGATGGCAGCCGTGCCGAGGCTCAAAACCGAGCGGTTGTCGGCATTCGCGGACTGGCTGGCCGGGCCAGCGGCCTGCTTTGTAGGAGTGACCTTGCCGTCATCATCCGCGCCCATGTAATGCACCTGCCGGTTAGCAAGCGCGGGCGAAACGGCGGCCACGAGCGAGTAAGCGGAAGCATTTTCCAGGGCACTCTGCACCGCAGATCCGCCCTTGGCTTTGATGGTGATCAAAAAGCGCTCCACGCCCTGCGGCGGGCACATCCAGGTGAGTTTCATCTTCGGCGCGGCAGCGGTGCCGATGGCCGCAGGCGGGCTGAGACGTGGTTTCGGCAAGGTGGGAGCCTTGCGCTCGATGCAGGGCTCCAGCCGCACCAGCGCGGAGGCATTGCCATCGCGATCCACGGTCTGCGCGTAGTAGCAGATCGTGCAGCTCGTCATCGGCAGCGCCTCATCTTCACGGCGGATGGCGTTGACGGGATTCCCCGCGGCATAAAAAGCACCGCCCTGGCCCACCAGCGTGTAGGGACCGTCATTGATGCGGCGGAACAGCCGATACTCCTCACTGCGCGCGGTAGTGAAAACGACCACGCCGAGTTTGCCTGCCTTTCCGCTGCCGGGCGTGTAGGCCAGATCCGTGCAGGTGCCACCGAACTCCTTCACGGCATACACGCGTCCATCGAGGGCGGGCTGCGTGGTGGCGGGCGGAAAAGAGAAATACACCTGCGAATCCCGCACCGTGCCATGTCCGCGAGTGGTCCATGTGCCGAACGATCCACCGGAGGGCGAGGTTTGCACCACTACCACGCGGCCATTGAGTGTGGACGATGGCAGAGCCAGCCCCACGCCCTCTGGAGTAGCAGCCGCTGGCACGCTCACGAAAGGCTCCAGCAGTTCATCGGAGAAGATTTCTCCAGGTGTGAGGTCCGAGTTCGAAAGCGACTTGCTTTGAAAGGTCACTTCACGCCTGCCCTCGGCGGTCAAACCTTCAATGAGCTGCTCCTTCACATTGCTCAACATGCCATGGTGCGTGGTGCTCTGGCAGATGACGGTCAGGCTTTGCCCAGGCAGATCGCTCGTGTGAATCTCGAAGTCCGCCGCCACCCAATCGCCCTCCGCACCATAGATGTGCTGGCCGAGATCGGTGACATTCGTGCCCACGCGCACCGAGAGATCGACATGCGCGATGCCGGGATCAAGCCGCTGACAGAGCAAGCGCACACGGATCAGGCCATCATTGGCGGGCAGTTCGGGAGGCGTCACGGTCTGCTGGCTGAGGAAAATGACCGAGGCACGGCCACAGTTGGCCTCCACCACACCGCTGGGAGCCTGGGGGCCTTCACGCTGACGTTTCGCAATCATCACCGGCGCGGCAAAGTCGGACTTGATCGGCCCCATCGGCGACACATGCACGGCGCGCACCGAATACCACATCGTCTCGCCAAAGCCCTTGGCGGCGAGCACTGGCGTGTCGTCGATGTAGGACATCAACACGTTGTCCACCGTGTGCAACTGGCCTGCGGCGATGGGTGCGAGCGCGTTCTTGCCCTCGTTGGATTGCAGGCTCGTCAAATCATCGCCGCTGTAGATCTCGTAGTAGCTCGTGACATCGCGGGCGGTGTTGGTGTTCGCTCGCCAGAAGAACTGCGCCGTCTGCGTGCCGGAGGTGGCATTCGCATTGGGCCCCCAGTAGTTCTCCGCACGCAAATCAGTCGGCACGGGTGGTGGCAAGGTGCGGCAGACAATGCCATGACCGGGCAGTGAGGGCGGCCCATCGCGTCCGAGGATGTCACGCGTGGTGACGAAGAAGGTGTATTCCTCACCTTCTGCAAAAGGCTCGTCCACCGGCTGCCCTGCACCATTGTTGTGAAAGCGCCCGCCGTCATCGGTCATGAAGTGCGTGGTGCTGTCGGCGACCAGATCAGCCGCCTCAGCAAGGCTGAGGAGCTTCGATGGAGTGACGGGCCGCTCCACGGACTTCTTCGCGTGGCCGGAGAGCACCCAGGACTTAAGCTGAGCGAGGCTGGGAGGAGCCGCATCCACGCCATTCGTCACGGCAAAGGCCTTGCTCACACGCCAGACATTGAAGCCTGCGCTCAGAGGTGATTGTCGGCTGAGGTTCGCATCCTGACCCCACCGCAGCTTGATGTTGAGATCGCCTTTGGGCGTGAGGTCAGGCACTTGAACCGGCGGCCCAGGCGCTGGCAGCACCACAGGCTGACCGGCGGTGAGCGTGAGCCGCGCCACCACACCCCCATCTCCTGCCGTGCTCCATTCCCGCGCTTCCAGCGTCACCGGCTGTCCCGGAGCCGCAGTCAAAGGCCCCGCCCATGCCTCGCCCATCGCCATCCGCACACTCGGGTGTCCCATCGCCAAAAGTCGCATCGCGGAAGCCGTCTCCGCATCGCCTGCGGCACGGTTTAGCAGCGCTGACAGCATCTCAGCCAGCGACGGCTTCGGCGGAGTTGGCAGCGGATTGACGATCTGGTTCCGCTCCGCTCCCCGTGTGCGGTAGAGGTCGTAAAGCACCGCATCCAGCTCCACCAGATCCTCGCCGATCTGCCTGCCGCGCTCGATAAACACCGCCATCAGGCTCATTTCCAGCTCAGGCGAAACGATGCCCTGTTTCACAAACGAACCTGGATCTGCGGGCAGCCCGTTTTTGAGATAAACCGCCAGCGCGCGGCCACGCAGCACACCCGTGTTTTCTGGCGTGAACGCGATGTAGGCCCACGGTCTGCCTGCGGCATCCGTCGTGGTGGTGGCGGCAGTGATCAGGCTGTCAGGAATGCTCTGCGCACCCAACGGGCTGAGCCACACGGCAAGACCTGCCACCAGAACTGAAAAGAGACGTTTCATAGAGCTTCAGAAATCAATGCCGAGCTTGGCTTTGGGCCATGACATGGTCCACGTGAGGCCGATGCTGCGGCTCAGCTTCACACAGGTGGGGCACCATCCGAGCTGGATGGAAAACGTGCCTTCTCCACGGATCACATAGGTGCCGCCGATCAGGCTGTCAGCGATGCTTTTGGCCAAGCCAAAGATACCATCTTCCGGCGGGCTGCCAATCAGCGGCAGTTCCCCCAGGTTGACCGCCAGCGCTCCAAAGATCGTCATCGTGCCCCGCGCATTCAGCGCACAGAGCACCGTGCCCTCCACGCCATATAACTGCTTGCAGCCGATGAAGACCGCATCCGTCTCCACGCCCTCGCGTTTGCCGATGAAGGCAAAGAACCCGGAGCCCGCCCCACCTTTCAGCGTCAGCATGCAACTGGAGGGTATCCCAAACACCTCGTTCAAAGGGAACCAGGACTCACCGTAGAAATACACGCCCGTGATGGGCTCCAGCGTGTTCACGCGAGATTCCGTCAAAGCGAGCCCCACGCTGGGATCGATCATGGTCAGCACACCCACACCGCAGGTCCTGCCCAAAAACACTCCGGCAGCCGCCTCGTAGCCGCCGTAAAGCCCACGCGCCTTGCCACCCAGATAAGCCCACACCTTCGGGTTCACCGCGGCTCCATCCGTTCCAAATCCGGCCGCCAGGCGAATCTCCTGCACCGAGACCGGCCCCACGGAAATGTCTCCACTGAAGGCGAAATAGCCGTCGAGGCCCATCAGGTTGCCATTGATCAATGAGAACTGAGTGCCCACCTCCACGATGGTGCCAGCAGCGCTGATCCAGTCACACTCCGCCCGCGCCTTCACCGTCACCACGGACACCGTGCTGCCCGCCGCTGTGCGGCACCCGGATGGCGGTGTGTTTGCATCCACCTCCTCGATGCGCAGATGCGCCTGCACTTTCAGCGCGTCCGGCACGTTGAACTCAAAGTTGCCATTGATGTCCAGCACACGCAGCGACTCGTTATTGATCTGCGCATAGCCCTCAATGTTGAGCGCTGCCAGCTTCCCGCTTCCGCCGCTGCTCGGCCCCATGTCACCCAAGGCGGGGCTGCGAGATGTCGGCAACACTTCGGTGCCCAACTCGTGCTCGATCACCGCCCGCATCAACTGGTTCACCTGGCCGAGCACATCATCCAGGGCCGCGCGGAAGACTTGGTTCGTATCCTGCACATGCTGGCGCACGATGTATTGAAACTTCGGCACCGTGGCACAGGCCATCACACGCTCGCTGACCAGGCGGCGAATGCGCTCCTGTTTGGCAGTCGCGTCCAGCAGCGTCCACTCGTTACGGGCCGTGAGCGCATCAATGTCCGCCGCTGCCTGCGCGGCGGCGGCGTTCAGATTCGTGGAGGTTTCCTGAAACACTGCGGGCAACTGGTTCAGCACCTGCGTTTCCGCCTGCACCAGGGCTGCATGTGCACGGATCAGCACTTCCCGCGCCTGCACCAGATCAGGCTCGATCTTTGGCATCACTTCAGCGAGCGCGTTGTTAACCGCCATCTCTCCCAGGGTTGCGACTTCTGGAATGTCGGAACCTTCGAGCAAACGCCGCACGAGAGCCCCCACGTTTGGCCGACCTCCGCTGTTGCCGACAATCGCCAGCGCCGCATCAATCGCCGTAATCCCGTCTTGCAATCGCGCACTGATCTCCGGGCCGAGGTTCATCGCGCTCAACTCGGTTTGCAGCAGCGTCAACTGGCTCGTTGCGCTGTTGCCCGCGATCACTGCGGCGGCCAGCGGATCGGACGCAGTGTTGAGAGGCGTCTTCCACACCTCGTTCACCCGCTCGCTGAGCAGGGCATCGAGTTCCGCCATGCCGTTTCCGAGCTGATCGCGCAACGTATCGCCCAAGGCCGTCGTCAGCGCATTCGCCACCACGTTGCTGATGCCTTCTTTGACGACCGCCGCGAGTGAAGCGCTGTTCACGCGTGGAATGTCCAGCTCCAGTCCAAAGGTCAGCTCTGCCGTGCTAGGTGTGAGAGATCGAAGCTGGCGGTGCACATTCCCGAGCACCAGCAGGTCGGCGTTCTGCGCCTGGCTGGTCTTGAAGCGCCGCTGAGACGCCTCCCACTCCAGCGGGAAGTTGAAGTCCACCACACCCAGCCAGCGCTTCTGTGCACGGGCGTTGTATTGCTCCGTGGCGGGGGAGCGATAGGCCTCCACGCTCATGTCCAGCGGGAAGCCGAGATTGTCCGCGTCGAAGTGTTTATTGGTGAAGTAACTCTGCCCGCCTTCCTGCCAGCCATGCACATTGGCATCGGCAGGATTGGCCGGCCACCCGCCCACCACATGCAGCAGAGAGGCGGTGGTGGCGGTGGAAGAGGCGCTCACATGGAACTGCACCTTCATGTCCTCAAACCACGGCACATTCATCGTGGCCGGAAAGGTCAGGAAACCGCTCCCAGGTCGAGTGTGAGTTCTCCCAGGCACGGGAAGCGGTGATGGATTGTTCAAATAAGCCGAGCCCGTCACTGTGACCTCCCACGGCACACCACCCGCGCCCACGACTTGAATGCTCGGCGGCAAAGTGAAGCGACTGTCCACCTCATGCCCGGCCGCGAGAGGGCTTGCTTTGGTCACCAGATTCCCGTCAAAGCCACGGAAAGCCAGAGTCGCATGGAGCTTCTGCGGTGTGATGCTGGGGAACCTCGTCTGCGCACCCACGAGCAAGAAGCCGCTGGTCACGCTGTCGCATCCGCTGGGGCTCACAGGTTGCGCAAACTCCAGGCTCAATGGCGTGAAGTCCGTGCCCCAGTAGGCGAGCGATTTGGTCTCGCCCTCGGTCGCCAGCATCAGCTTGTGCGGCTGTCCGCGGCATTTGAAGCTCAGCTCTTTAAAATCGAGGTCAAAGCCTGGCAGAGGCGTCACCGGACTGTCCACATGAATGGCCCCGCCGGTCTTCGACTCCACGTTCAAGCCATCGCGAAACGCCAGACGCAGTCCATCGAAGCTCACATCGAACTCATACA
The DNA here is from genome assembly GCA_016795485.1 of Verrucomicrobiaceae bacterium. Classification (GTDB taxonomy): domain Bacteria; phylum Verrucomicrobiota; class Verrucomicrobiia; order Verrucomicrobiales; family Verrucomicrobiaceae; genus JAEUHM01. The sequence goes on from JAEUHM010000035.1 coordinate 79,266, forward strand.
TTACCAAGGCACTCGGAAACGCCTGTGACTCGTGAATGCCCGTCACACCGCCCGTGCGGATGTAATACTTGCTACGGGCATTCAAATCATAGTCAGGCGTGCTGATGCCCGCCAGCACACTGCGCCCGGTTTTGCTGCCCGCCGTGCCCACGCGAAGATTCAGCCCCGCGTAATCCGCGAGCCCCGCACGATACCCTTCCGTCATCGGGCGCTCATAGCTGCCATCACTCAAGACACCGCTCAGCAGCAGGCTCTGAGCGCGTTGCGCCTCGGAGACCGGCATCACCACCGCGCCCGCCATCCAGAAACCCGCGGCATGAAATGCCCCGGCACTCCACTGGCTGGTTTGATGCGCAAAAGGCAGCCCGCCCTCGGGTGGCGAACCACCGCCAACTAGCTCCGTGGTCCCCCAGCGTAAACGCTCCGGCGTGATGCTTCCCTCGGCCTGCAAGCCTCCATCCGCAGTGAAGTAGATTTTGTCCGAAGTGGGTGCGAACACCATCTGCCCAGGTCCAGCAGCACCACCGCAGTTGCCCTGATCACAGTCACGTTTGTAGCTCACTGTGAGCGGCGCTGTCGTCTCGATGTAATTCGGCCCAGCCACGACACTTTGATCCAAGGTGAAGCGACCAACGGACCATGACACGCTCACTCCCTGCGGGAAGTGCGTCTGCATCTGCCCGGGCCCCAGATCGAACTGCACCGTGAGCAATGCCTGCCCCTGCGCTCCGAGAGCGATCGTGACCGGCGTGGTGCTGGTGATGTTCTTCAGGAAACCATCATTGCTGGGACGGTTCGCCGCGTCTGCCTCCGCCAGCAATGGCGCAAGGTCGGCCAGCTCCTGCTCTTGGAAGGCACGGGTCAACACCGGGCCTGGAGGATCAGCAGGATCGCCCGTCGCCGTCTGCGTGAACTCAAAGGTGCCTGCACTCACATTCCAGGTGATCGCCGCCGTGCGGAAGCGAATCGGCAGACGATCGCAGAACGCATAGAAGTATTGCCCGGAAGGCGCATTCACCACCTTCGACGTGAAAGGCAGCGAAAAATCGTTATTCAGAGCCTGCGAGGTGAACTCCAGCGCTGGTTGGTGCCTGCGTGAAGTCTGGCTGGTGGCGATGCCGAAACCTGCGGGGAAAATCACCCCTCCGCTCTGCAATACCGCACCCGTGGGCCATAGTTGCATCACACCACGCACCAGCCTCAGTCCAGCCAGCGTCACGATATCGGAACTGGCTGTCTCCAAAGCCTGCGTGCCCGTGACCACCGTCGCATCGCCGCTCACCGCATCGTAAGTCACATCGAGCAGTGCGCTGTTGCCGTAGCGACGTCCCGGCGCACCGGGTGCGCTACCTTCCTGCACCGCGATCTGCGTGGAATACACCCCCATGTTCAACACCATCGGCGGCGAGGGATCATTCGCGAGCTGAGTGAAGATCGTCTCCACCCCACCGAACCAAAGTTTGCCGCTTAACACCAGATAACGCTCCGCCGTGGAGGTCTTCATGGAAGGCACGGCTGGAATGGGCGTCGTATCCGGCTCTGCCGCCTGGATCGTGACCTCCAGTGCGTAAGTCGCCGTGGGATCGAGCACCGCGCCCACCGCAGGCGCAAAGGAAAGCACCTGCGTCCACACATCCGTGACCGGATCGGGCGGACTTCCTGCCGTGCGTGCCAGCATCGGCCGCTGCACGGTGACGGAGGCTGCGGATAGAGGCACATCCACCAGCGTCACACTGTTGTAGAGCCGCAGCGCAAAGGTCACAGGCACATTGGCCGCAGGCAGTGCTACCGACTCGATGTCGTAGCGATGCAAAGTCATTCCCAGCGTGGCTTTGAAGGCCTCCTGCCCGCTGACAGACTTCAAGATCTGCCGGTCCGTCAAGCTCAAGGCACCCGCGAACACTTTGATGTTCAGCGAGGCATCATCCGCCGTCGTGTTCATGAAGTGAACCCATTTCCGCCAGGTGCCATTGTAAACCACCGGAGCCGACCACGCCCCCGAGTGCGCCCGGTAGCGCACGGACGCGCTCACCCGGTAGTTCACCGCCGGATCAAGCATCGCCGCAGGCTCCAGCGCCGCCTCCAGCAGTTCAGTCTGCTGCTGCTGCGCTCCCAGCGTGAAAAGCTCCGTCACCACCACCGTCGTCCCACCAGACGCCAGATTCACCGGCAGTCCTGTGCCTTGGTTGATCAAACCCAAAGTCGCTTCAATCTCGATCTCGTCGCTAAATACCACATTGGGATTGAACAACTGCACCTGAAACCCCGCGTTCACCGACTCCCGGTTGTAGGCAGGATCACCATTCGACGCCTCCACCGCCATCAGAAACGCGGTCGGATTCGTCGCATCCACCCCAGCCGATTGCACCGTGAGGATGGCATGAGCCGGCCCCGCCACCAACAGCAGCAGCGCCCAGCAGGAAAAGCATAAAAAGAGTCTCACACCACCCTTCCACCGCATCCGTGGCGGGCGATTACAGAAAAAGTGTGGGAATGACGATTTGCTCTGAATCGCCACTTTGCTGTAATGGCATCGTGCGTTCGCGGTGTAACATTTGGAATGCCTCCCGGACCATCCGAACAAACCACGACCTGCGCCACTTGTGGTGACCTGCTGATCGGCGGGCATTGCTCGCGATGCTTGTTCAAGATCACGTTTGGGGAGGAGGATGTGCCATTGTCCGAAGATGAAACGCCGTGGACGCGGCTGGCGAGCTGTGAGCTGTTTGAGGAGATCGGACGTGGCGGCATGGGTGTGGTTTACCGGGCACGACAGCGTGGACTCGACCGCGTGGTGGCGGTGAAGGTGCTGCTGCGGGCGCAGTTCGCGGGCACGGAGGAGCGTGAGCGGTTTCACCGCGAGGCGCAGGCGGCGGCGCGACTGCGGCATCCGGGCATCGTGAGCATCATCGATGTGGGCGAGGACGATGGCGTGCCGTGGTTCAGCATGGAGCACATCGCCGGGAAAAGCCTGGAGCAGCTCGTGCGCGAGCATCCGATGGATGCGCACGAGGCCGCGAAGTGCGTGCAAAGCATCGCGCAAGCACTCCAGCATGCGCACGAGCACGGCGTGCTGCATCGCGATCTCAAGCCGTCGAACATCCTTCTCGATGAGGAGAACGTGCCGCACATCACCGACTTCGGCATCGCCCGCATCGGCACCAGCAGCACCACGGCAGCTCAACTCACGCGCACGGGGCAGATGCTCGGCTCGCCGGGCTATGCCGCGCCGGAGCAGGCGCTCGCGGGCAGCGCGGACGTGCGCACGGATGTGTATGGCCTCGGCGCGTTGCTTTATCATCTGCTCACGGGCAGGCCGCCGTTTCAGGGGCCGACGCTGGATGCCATTCTCGTGCAGCTTCGTGAAAACGAGCCGCTCTCGCCGCGCAAACTGAACCCCAGCGTGCCGCGTGATCTCGAAACGATCTGCCTGAAGTGCCTGCAAAAAGCCCCGGAGGCACGCTACGCCTCCGCCAGTGCCGTGGCGGACGATTTGGGCCGCTTCCTCGATGGCAGCGCCATCCTCGCAAGGCCCATCAGCCTGCCTGGAAGGCTCTGGCGCTGGACGCGGCGGCATCCTGGCATCGCTGCGATGCTCGCGATCATCGTGCTGCTCATCAGCGGCCTCGTCGGCGGTTCGCTGGCCTTTGCACGGCATCAGGCGCGGATGGAGCACCGCACCTCGCTGATCTCCGAAGCACGTTCGCTGCGGCAAACCAGGCTCGCCGGAGCACGCACAGAGGCTTTGAGCAATCTGCGTGACGCGTGGGCCATCTCGCCCTCGGATGAAATCCGCACCGAAGCCGTCGCTTGCCTCGTTTTGCCGGAAATCGGCCGTTTGAGCCGCAAGCGACTCGAAACGCCCAGTCTCACACGAAGCGCCGATGGCCTGCGCGAGGCCGTTTTCGATGCGAATGGCCTCCTCGTGCGTGAAACGGCCTCGAAGCGCGAAATCGCCCGCTTTGCCCAAGTGAAACCGGGATCGCTCGTGAAGCTCGATGACCATGGCGGACGCATCGCCATCGCCGAGGCGCAAAGCGGCACGCTGCGGCTCATCTCGCTCGCCGATCAGCGCGAGATCGCGATCTGCGAGCATCCGCTTTATTTGCACAGCCTCGACTGGGCGGGCGATCTCATCGCCACCGGCTGTGACAACCGCTTCATCTACATCTGGGATGATCAAGGCCGTCTCAAGCATCGCCTGAGCGGTCACGAGGCTCCAAACATCCGCGTGGCCTTTCGCCCGCGCAGCCAGGAGCTGGCCAGCACCTCCGCGGATGCGCATGTGCGCCTGTGGCATGCCACGCGGGGCGTCGAGATCGTGCGGCGAGAGGTCGAGCATCGCCCGCACACCGCGCTGTGGTGGAGCGAGGATGGCACGCAGCTCTGCGGTGCGGTCGAAAACGAGGACGCGGAGGTCTTTGAGATGCCTGCATCCTCTTGCTTCACCATGCTCGCCCCGCCACAGGAGGAGCCGCACAGCGAAAACCTCGGCAGCGCCACCTTCAGCCGCGATGGCAGGCTGGCCGCCGTCATCGACGAGGAAAGCCTGCGCGTGTGGGACTTTGACGCAGGCCGTCTCATCCATCAGCAGCGCAAAGCCACCGGCCAGTGGCTCAGCGCCCTCTTTTCACCCGATGGCACGAAGCTGTGGACCTGCGGCTGGGCCGATGAGCTCACCGAGCGCTCATTGAATGCCCTGCAAATCTCCAAAACGATCCTTCCCGGCCAGGGCAACCTGCTGCGCGATGCCACCGCCGATGGTCGGCACCTGCTGCTGAGCAACAACGGCGCGGGGCTCCATCTCGTCGTGCCCGCCGATGGCTCAAAGCCCCTGCGCATCAAACATCCCGGCACGCTCGCCAGCCTCATCGCGCCCGATGGCCGCTGGCTCATCACCTCCAGCTATCAAACCCCTGGCGCGAAAGTGTGGGCACTGCCCGAGGGGCGCCTGCTGCGCACGCTTTGTGAACGTGAAAGCGTCACCCAGGCCATCGCGCTCGGCGCAAATCGTGTGCTGCTCAAAGTCAGCGGCACCGGAAGACTCTATCGCGTGGCGGATTGGAAAGAGGAACGCGTGCTGCCCGCCAGCCTCCGCCTCAATGCCCTCGCCGCGTCCCGCGATGGCACACTGCTCGCCACGCTCGACAACCATGAAATCCGCCTTTTGGAGACCGCTGGCTTCACCGAGGTGCTGCGCCTGACCTTCCCCGCCCACATCCGCTGGCCCGGCGAATGCCACCTCGCCTTCGATGGCGACGCGAGCCACCTGCTCGCCCACACCGCCCTCGGCAGCGTGTGCCGTTGGGATTTGAA
>JAEUHM010000057.1 GCA_016795485.1 Verrucomicrobiaceae bacterium
ACTACTTTGCCGACTTCTTCGCCAAAACCCCCGACCAACTCGAGGAGCGCATCATCCTCGCACTGCGCTCCTTCTTCCACACCCCTCTCCAAGTCGCTTCCAACTGCTCTATTTCGGCTAACTTCTGAGAGTCACTCTAACTGCGCAATCTGCGCTAGGCGCTCTTTGGCAGTCAGATCTGTGCCTGGCACAATCCACTCCGATGGCATTTGATTTAGAGTGGTCCGCTCCAAGGCCGATCTCACCAAATCATCAATCAATGCCTTCCCACGCACAGCTCGCGACAGGCGAATGCTCAACGCCGCAAGTTGATGGCTTGCCTCAGAGTCACCCGAGGTAGTGTACGCTTTCATCCACTCCACTACCGCCTTACCAAGCTGCGTGTGAACTGCCAGCATCGGTTTTGATTCACCAAAGAGCGTCATCAGCTTCGCTTCTTCGAGTGTCATTCCCGCCGCAATCCAGCCCTCGACCACCAGAGCCTGTGCCATTTCGTCGTCTAAAGTCTGCGTGGCAAATCCCAGCCGATCTTCAACAGCGAGCAACTCATCCAGTGCTGTTTGAGCATCACCCTTCTTGAGTGCCTCGTGAGCAGTGAGCAAAACTGCATCAACGGACTCAGGTCTGGCCAGTCGATACGCTTCAATGGCTTTCCTGCGCTCGTCTCCTTGCTCCGCAACCTCGATCAATGCCTTTAATATCCTCGGGTCGTTCGGGGCCTTCTTTAGCGCCTCTTCGATCAAGCGTCGATCCTTAGTGATCACCCATGCGGCGAGTAGACTCTCTACAGATCGGCCATGACGCGAGAGAAAACCAGCCAACTTTGTGGTGTCTGGTGGATCACTCGCGAGCAACTCCATGAATCGACTCGCTGCTCCGTTCGGTGTCGTGCGTTCCTCGCGTTTGAAGGATGAAATCGGCTGTGAAAACCGCACGGAGGGAGGCAATGGACGCAACCTAGCTATTTTGATCGTGGCAGTAGGGGGAGCACCGACACGATGCTCCCCTTCATCAACAAACGCAGATGGGCCAGCCAGCCACCACGCTGCGATCGTTGCAGCCAGACTCGCTATCAAAATGAGGCTCCAGTTTTTCATGACCGCCTCACACCACCCTTTGCAGCCTACTTGATCTCAAAAATGGCTTCCACCTCCACTGCGGCGCCTGTGGGAAGCTGAGCAAATCCAAGCGCGCTACGAGCATGATAGCCATCGCTTTCTTTTCCGAAAATCTCATGTAACAAGTCACTACAGCCATTGATGACCAAGTGCTGATCCGAAAACTCCAGTGTCGAGTTCACGCACCCAAGGACCTTGATGACCTTCAGACCGTCCAGCGTGCCGTGCACATTCCAGACGGAGTTAAGGATTTTCTCAGCGCAGTTACGGGCGGCCTTGTAGCCATCTTCCACCTTCAAGTCTTGCCCTAGTTTACCCTTGAGGTCACTCACGTGCCCGGAAGTCAGTAGTTGATTGCCGCTGCGGATGCAGAGGTTGAGGTATCCTGGCGTTTGCTTCTCGAACTTGATGCCGAGGGACTCGGCTTTGGCTTGTGGGGACATACCACCCATCCAAGAGCGCTAGCAACGTGCACGCAAGGCCCAAAATCATTCCCAACTGGAGCATGAAGCAACTTGGAAACAGGCGGTTTTCTCAAATTTAAGATTCAAGAAGCACTATTTTATCAAAAACCATATTTTCTAGTTGTATCCCAGTCACTATTTTGATAATTTCCCACAAATGACACAACTCCCAACCACAACAGTTTCAATGACCCCAGCCCCCATTGGGACTGCTCTGGGCAATGAGCCGTGTGTGGTAACGCCTTCTTCCATCCCCAACCCTATGGCTGCTACAACCTTCATAGCCTCTAACCTGCTTGAATCAGACTCGCCGAAGCACCTCAAGTGTCACCACTACGGCACTCACCGCTGGGTCATCATGTCCGCCATTGGGGACTTTTTGATGGCGTTTTTGGGAGCGAGCATCGCGTTCTGGGTGCGATTTGAAGTTTTGGATGAGGTGGGCTTTTTCAAGGCTCAAGATGTCAGCGAATATTTTGTTCACCTCACTCTCGGTAGCGTTGCTCTCGTTGGAGTGCTTGCCTACGGCGGCATTTACCATCGAGAAATGCTGCTTCACACCCGCAAGATTATCCGCCGGATGATCAAAGGTGTCATTTTCTGGACCGCTGGCTTCCTCCTTGTCGCACTTGCTTTCCACATCGGCCCACCCATCAGCCGTATTTATATGGCCTTGAATGGCCTGATCACTCTGCCGCTCATTCTGATCTGGCGTCGTGCATTTGACAGCTATCTGCGTACGCCTGCCCGGTTAGCGGCGCTCCAACAGCGCACTATCGTCGTGGGCACCAGAGAAGATGCCATCGACCTCAAAGCTAAGATGGATGCACATTCCGAAGACGCAGTGAAGGTGATTGGCTGGGTTTCAACTAGTGAATCCAGCGCTCATGCGAAACTTGGCAATGACTTACCTCGCCTCGGAGATGTCCAAGACATGGAAGACGTGCTCACGCGTCATCCTGCAGACGTGGTGGTGCTTGCTGACCTCAGTGGGCCGAGAAAGCAGGCGCTGGACGTCGCTAACCTATGCGAGCGAGAGATGATCGGTTTCAAGATCATCCCTTCGTGCTTTGCCGTGTTTCAGTCAGGACTCAAAATCGAAACAGTGGGCGGTTCCAGCATGCTAGGCGTAAGCCGCCTTCCGTTGGACAATAGCTTCAACGTCTATGCCAAGCGCATGGTAGACATCGTTGGCGGTACCATTGGTCTGTTGCTTTCATTACCATTGATCATCATCTTTGGTGGCCTCGTCTACATGGAGTCTCGTGGCCCCATCTTCTACCGTCAGCGCCGCACGGGTGCCAACGGACGTGCATTTCACATCATCAAGATCCGCTCTATGCGTCTCGATGCTGAGAAAAACGGTGCTCAGTGGTGCAAAGAAGATGATCCACGACGCCTCAAAGTTGGTGAGTTCATGCGGAAGTGGAATATCGACGAAGTCCCGCAGTTCTGGAATGTCATCAAGGGCGAGATGTCGCTCGTCGGTCCGCGTCCCGAGCGTCCCGAGCTCATTGCGGGCTTCAAGCACCAGATCCCACACTACAACGCACGCCATCAGGCCAAACCAGGCATGACCGGGTGGGCTCAGGTGCAGGGACTTCGTGGCGATACTTCTCTAACTGACCGCATCAAGGCTGACCTTTGGTACTTGGAGAACTGGAGCCTCTTGCTCGACATCCAGATTATGATTCTGACGTTCTTTAAGCGCGCCAATGCCTATTGATCCGTGCTAGAGCTTGTGCCCGAGGCTGTCTTTCGGCTTCACGCTTTCCACGAACGCGGCCAGGAGATCAATCACACGCTGCACGTCTTCAAGATCACACATCTCCACCACGCTATGCATGTAGCGCAGAGGCAATGACACAAGTGCGCTTGGGATGCCCTCGCGCTGAACAAAAATAACATCCGTGTCCGTCCCCGTGAATCGGCTTGAGGACTCATGCTGAATCGGAATCCCTGCCTTATCGGCTACCTGCATTAGGCGTTGAACAATGTTCGGATGATTCGCGGAACCATGAGTCAAACTGGGACCACTCCCGAGTTTCACTTTGCCGTGTTTTTTGTGATCTGCCCCAGGCGTGTCTGTCCCATGGGTCACATCCAAGACGATGGCCAAATCAGGCATGAGACGATGCGCAACCATTTGTGCTCCGTTCCCGCCGATCTCCTCCTGCACGGCATTGACGGCTATTGTGGTCGCTGCGGGTCGTTTGCTTTTCTTGCTGAGCTTCTCGATGACTCGCGAGATGATGTAACCGCCGATGCGGTTGTCCAAAGCACGTCCCATCAGCTTGCTGGTACCGATGAACTCCGCTCCGTCGGCATACACCATCGGGTGTCCTACTCGAATGCCAGCCTTGGCGACTTCTTTGGCACTACTCGCACCGATGTCGATGGCTAGCTCGTGGGCTTGCGGAACTTTTTCGTTCTCGCGATCTCGAATGTGGATCGCGATGTTGCCGATCACTCCGCGCACCACGCCTTTGTCGCCCAGAATGCTCACACGCCTTCCGCGCCCAGTGGCCACATCAGACCCACCGACACGATCCACGTAGATGAACCCCTCGTCCGTGATGTACTTCACCATGTAACCGATCTCATCCGCATGCGCTTCCAGCATCACGCGCGGTGCACCATCAACACTCCCATCGAGCGTGGCCCAAGTGTTGCCATACGCATCGTTCTCGACTCGATCGGCAAACTCGCTCGTTCTTTTTGCCCAAACTCGTTGCCCCGGCATTTCAAAGCCAGTTGGGCTCGGGGTGTTCAGCAGTTCGAGAAGGAAGTCTTTTGCGTCGTTGGAAAGGGCAGCCATGCGCAAACGCTGACTCAGCCAGCCCCAATGCGCAACTCTGGACTCATCACTGCACGAGATGCAGAACGAAAACCAGCCGACCCTCGCGCCACTTCGGTCCGCCGATCATGAGCGGGCTCCCCCTACGCAACACCACATCGGTCTTCACTAGCACTTGCTGACCGCGCCAGAACTGCACGTCCAAGTTCATGCCCCCGCCCTCAGCAGGTCCTTTGGAGTCAATTTTCAGGAACAGCTCTTTCGTGGGCACCACCCAGCTCTCATACTGGCGGAAAATGTCCTGCGTGTGCTGTCCGAGAAGCTCAAAGCGCTTGAAGGGAGTGAAAACAGTTCCCAGTCGCTCCGTCAGATCATTCAGGTCTTTTGGCAGACCTGTTGGCAGAGGTTCCGCCTTGCCTTCGGTTGCATAAATCAGGCCTCCCCAGACCTTTCCGTCCGTAGCTGGTTTCGTAGCAGGCAACGGGGCAGGTGCTTGGCCAAGACAAAGTCTGGCCAGCAGGCAGAGCATAGCTATCAGCCTCGGTCCTTTTGTCATGGCGGGGAGAACATTGACCATTGGAGGATTAACGGGTCACTACTTTGGGCAATCCATTGGCACCTTGGGCCATTACCAGCACCACCTCACCCTTTTCATCAAATAGCGTCGTCATGGCCATCTGTGGATCGTTTTCGCTGCGGTGGACTCGGTAGCCCACCAGTGGTGTGTTTGCTGGGATCTCCTGGAGTCCATCTAGCATCAGCACGGTGGCATTTGCTTCCGTTGATTGCATCACGGTGAGCTGCACACGTTCATCTGGTGCATACTTGGTCACGATCTCAGTGACGCCACCGCTAAGTTTTGGGTTCACCAGCGCAAACAATGCCACGAGGGCCGCCGATGCCGCGATGATCCACGGCAGCTTCCACCAACGGAGCACCGCGGGCTCATTTGCGCTCGTTTGTTCGCGCTGCTGAGTCACTTTCAGTTGCTCGATCTCACGCTGAATCTGTGAGTTGAAGAAATCAGCATGTGGGATGTCTTCAGGTTCTGGAAGGTGCATCCGCACGGCTTCCGTCATCTTTTTCATAGCCATCGCCTCAGATTTCAGGACGGGATCAGCCTCCAGTTGCGCCTCAAAGCGCTCCCGTTCGGCCTCATCCATCTCGCCATCCAGCCAGCGGACTAAGTTTTCTTCATTTTGTGTCGTGTTCATAAGGGGTTCGAAGGTTGAGTTCGTCACCATCATCCGTCATTCACGTCCTTGAGTAGCTCTTGGAGCTTCTTCCGGGCATAAAACAGGCGGCTCATTACAGTTCCAATGGAGGTGCCCATCACCTCGGCGATTTCGTGGTATTTTAATCCCTCCACCTCTTTGAGCAGGATCGCTGTTCGATGATCGGGACTCAGTTGCTGAATCGCGGCCTGAATCCGCTCTTTCAGCTCCCCTCGGCTCATTTCCTGGTCAGGCCTTGGCGTGCCGTGCGGCACTGCCTCAGCCGTTGGGTCAGGCTGGTGGTCGGCGCGGTTGTCATCAAACTCCCCCGCGCTCTCCAGCCGCCGTTTCCGTAGCCAGTCATAGGTATGGTTGTGGGCTATGCGATACAGCCAAGTATAAAAACTGGAGTCTAGCTTGAAGGAACCCAGCGCTTTCCATGCCTTGATGAAGGCCTCTTGCGCCAAATCCCAGGCGTCATCCTGATTCTGTACCAGACCGTAAGTCATTCCATACACCCGCCCCCGATACTTCGTCACCAGCACATCGAACGCTCGCGAATCCCCACCCTGGGCACGTTTCACTAGCTCGATGTCCGAGACGGCATCACCACTGTCGGCAGGCACGGCGGTGAGAGGCATATCGTTGGAAGTCACAGGATGGGACGAGGTGGGCGGCTAAAGTATTCACAAATCCGCATTCTAAAATAACAAATCCAAAATCCCTCCTCTTGACCCCTTCGGCGCTCTGTACAAGATGCCGCGCTTTCAGGCCTAAGTGCCCTCGAAAGCGAAGAAGTTTTACCGCTTACCCAAGAGATCAAGGATTCCAAAATCCAAAATCTAAAATCCAAAATCTAAAAATGCCCAAAGACACCTCCATCAAACGCATTCTCGTCATCGGTTCCGGCCCCATCGTCATCGGCCAGGGCTGTGAGTTCGACTACTCCGGCGTCCAGGCCTGCAAGGCCCTGCGCGAGGAAGGCTACGAGGTGGTGCTCATCAA
>JAEUHM010000061.1 GCA_016795485.1 Verrucomicrobiaceae bacterium
GCAACGCCACCTACACCAACACCCTCACCACCCCGTAGTCACCCCGCCCCTCAGAGCCAACTACCCGGCGGGTAAACCAAAAACACCCGCCGGGTAAGCGCTCACCACCCCCTGGGTAAGAGCCGACTACTGCCAGGGTAACAGACAACCACCCACCGGGTAAGCGCGAGTTACCCCCTGGGTAAGCGCCAACGACTGCCAGGGTGAGAGACAACTACCCGCCGGGTAAGCGCCCGCTACCCCCTGGGTAAGTGCCAACGACTGCCAGGGTAACAGACAACTACCCACCGGGTAAGCGCCCGCTACCCACGGGGTAAAACCCACTCACCCCCTGGGTCATCCGGCCCTACCCACGGGGTAAGGCCAAATCACGGCGCGGATGCCTAACAAAGCCTAACCACTTCAGGATTGACTTTGGAGCCGATAGGGGAAAACCTGAATGCCTTCCGCAGTTGCTGGCGGACGGTCTTGTTAGTTCCACGCCACAACCCACCTCCCCACCCATGAATAAGCCAACGCTTCTCTCCACCCTCGCCACAGCCGCGCTCGGTTTCTGGCTCTCCTTCACCACCGCTCAGGCGCAGACCTTTGAGACGGTGTTCTCAGACAACCAGGGCCGCAATCCCTATGCCAACCTCATCCAAGGCAGCGATGGTGACTTCTACGGAACTACCTACCAAGGCGGAACGATCAACAGCGGCACGGTGTTCAAGATCACCGCCAGCGGCACGCACACGGTGCTGCATAGCTTCAACAGCACCAATGGCAGCCAGCCTTATGCCGGGCTGGTGCAAGGCAGCGATGGCAGCTTCTACGGCACCACCGTGAATGGCGGAGCGAGCAACAATGGCACGGTGTTCAAGATCACCGCTAGTGGCACTCACACCCTTCTGCACAGCTTCAACAACACCAATGGCAGCTCTCCCTTTGCCGGGCTGGTACAAGGCAGCGATGGTAGCTTCTACGGCACGACCTCCAATGGCGGAGCGAGCAACAACGGCACGGTGTTCAAGATCACCGCCAGCGGCACGCACACCCTGCTGCACAGCTTCAACAGCACCAATGGCAGCTTTCCGCGTGCTGGGCTGGTGCAAGGCAGCGATGGCAACTTCTATGGCACCACTAGCTCTGGCGGAGCTAGCGGCAACGGCACGGTGTTCAAGATCACGTCGAGCGGCACGCATACGCTGCTCCACAGCTTCAACGGCACCAATGGCAGCAATCCTTATGCCGTGCTGGTGGAGGGCAGCGATGGCAGCTTCTACGGCACGACGCGAGAAGGTGGAGTGAGCAACGACGGCACGGTATATAAGATCACCTCCAGCGGCACCCACACGCTTTTGCACAGCTTCAACGGAACCAACGGCCGCAATCCCCAAGCCGGGCTGGTGCTTGGCAGCGATGGCAGCTTCTGTGGCACCACTCAATATGGCGGAGCGAGCGACTACGGCACAGTGTTCAAGATCACCGCCAGCGGCACGCACACGGTGCTGCACAGCTTCAGCAACACCAGTGGCAGCTATCCCTGGGCCGGGCTGGTCTTGGGAAGCGATGGCAGCTTCTATGGCACCACCTCCGGTGGCGGAGCGAGTAGCTACGGCACGGTATACAAGATCACGTCCAGCGGCACCCATAGCGTGCTGCACAGCTTCAACAATACCAACGGTATCTATCCTCCTGCCGGGCTGGTCTTGGGCAGCGATGGCAGCTTCTACGGCACCACCCAGCAGGGCGGAGCAAGCAACTATGGCACGGTGTTCAAGGTCACCTCCAGCGGTACCCACACCCTGTTGCACAGCTTCAACGGAACCAATGGCAGCTCTCCCTATGCTAGGCTGGTCTTGGGCAGCGATGGTAGCTTTTACGGCACCACCTACCAAGGCGGGGCGAGTAGCTACGGCACGGTGTTCAAGATCACCTCCAGCGGGACGCATACGCTGCTCCACAGCTTCAACAACACCAACGGCAGCTCTCCGTATGCCAAGCTTGTCTTGGGCAGCGATGGTAGCTTCTACGGCACCACCTACCAAGGCGGGGCGAGCGGCTACGGCACGGTGTTCAAGATCACCGCGAGCGGCACGCACACGGTGCTGCACAGCTTCGGCATTTCTACCAATGGCCGTAATCCCTATGCCGGGCTGGTGCAGGGCAGCGATGGCAGCTTCTACGGCACAACCTCCAATGGCGGAGCGAGCAATTACGGCACGGTGTTCAAGATCACCTCCAGCGGCACGCATACGGTGCTGCACAGCTTCAGCAACACCAATGGCCGCACTCCCAGAGCTGATCTGCTCGTAGGCAGCGATGGTAGCTTCTACGGTACTACCCTGCTGGGGGGGGGAGCAGCTACGGCACGGTGTTCAAGATCACCTCCAGCGGCACGCATACGGTGCTGCACAGCTTCAACAATACCAATGGTCGCTATCCGTATGCCGGGCTAGTGCAAGGCAGCGATGGCAACTTCTACGGCACCACTCAATCTGGCGCAGCGAGCGACAGAGGTACGGTGTTCAAGATGACCGCCAGTGGGACTCACACTGTGCTGCACTCCTTTGATGGTAGTTCTGCTGCGTCTCCTCAATGCACGCCTACCTTTGGCACCGATGGCAACCTCTACGGTACGGCAGAGGCGATGGCGGTGTGGCGTCTGAACTTTGACACCACCACACAAACCCCCACGCTCGTTGCTCCCGCACCGAGTAGCTCCACGAGCTCGCCCATCAGCGTGTCGTTCACTTTGCCGGAGGCGGCTTTGGCGGGGAGTGTGAAGTTGGCCTTTGGGGCTACGGAACTGACGCTGGCTGCCTCCCAGGAGTCGGCAGGAGCCCATAGCTTCTCGTTTAACCCGGCTAACCCGACTGCCAGCCCGGAGATCGCCAGTGGCAGTGCCATTGCCGATGGTAGCTACACGGTGACGCTGTCGTATCAGGACGCGCTGGGCAATCCTGCGGCCCAAACGCAAAGCAATGGCGTGGTGGTGGATACCGTGACTTCCGATCCACTGTTCTTCGCTCCTGCTGCCATCACCAAGTATGGCGCAAACGTGCCTGTGTCGTTTCAATTGCCGGAGGCCGCGCAATCGGGTTCGGTGAAGCTGAGCTTTGGCTCAGAGGTGCTGACTCTCGCTTCATCTCACGAGACAGCAGGCAACCATGACTTCAACTTCCCGGTGTCCAATCCAACGGCCAGTGCAGACATCGCAAGTGGTAGCGCCATTGCGGACGGGGTGTATTCGGTAACCCTGAGCTACAACGACGCTCTGGGCAATCCCACAGCCAGTGTGCTTCACTCCGCCGTGGAGATAGACGCGGTGCCGAATGATCCGGTCTTCACGACGCTACACTCCAAAGGCGGAGCGGTGCCTGACGCAGGCGTCTCCGGCAGTGGTATCCCCGCAGGAGCGATTTGGAGCAAGCTGGGCATCCCGAGCATCAATGACGCTGGTCACCTCGCGGTGTTGGGTGATTGGGCAGCAGGCACGGTGCGGGGATCGAGCATCTTCCGGGGTGGTCCTGGTGCGGTGAATCTGCAAATCTCACTCAGCAAGGGCGCAGCAGTGCCAGGGCTGACCAATGTGGTGCTGGGCACGCTGAAGGACCCGATCTTGGGTCCAGATGGGTCCATCGCCGTGGTAGCAGGCCTAGCCAACGCCCCAAGCACGACCGGAGCGGTGACCACGGCAGACAACGCAGCTCTGGTGCTGGATGCGGATGGCTCAGGTGCTGGTGGTGCGGTGGTGATCGCCCGCAAAGGCACTGCGGCCCCTGGAGCAGGTGGTGCACTGTGGAAGACCTTTGACTCAGTAGCGGTGGGCAACAACGCCGTGGCCATCCTTGGCAAGCTCTCCGGTGCAGGTATCGGAACCGGGAACGATCAGTGCCTATGGATCTACAATCGCAACACCATGACCACGACCCTGGCGCTGCGTGAGGGCAATACGCTGATGGGTTCCACGGTGAAGGTGATCGGAGCGCTGGTAGCCCGTGCCGCAGCCGGAGCCCAAGGTCGCGGAGTGGCCAACGATGGCACGCAGGATCAAGTGGCGGTGCGGGTAACGCTGGCTAATGGCGCGCAAGCGGTGGGCGCGGTGGATGAGAATGGGACGTTTGGGGTAAGCTATCAGACCGGAGGCGTGGCTCCTGATTACGTTAATGCCACGTGGAAGAGCATTGGCCTGCCAGGGCAGAACACGGTGAGTGCGCAGGCGTTTGTTGGGGTGGTGAACGATGTGATAAGCGATGGAAATACAGCAATCTTCACCGAGGACGACAGTACGTTTACGCTGAGGCAGCGATTAACAAAGGGATCTACAGCGGCTGGTATCTTGGGTGGCTCATTTGCGGGATTCAAAGACCCAGTGAATGGCACAGGAGGAACATTTGTGTTTGTAGGAAGTGTGGCGGCCAACAGTAGTGCGGGAATCTCGTCGACGAATAACGACGGGGTGTGGTATCACGACGGTAGCTTCACCATTGGGAGCCCTCTGGCGAGCTATAGCTTGATCGCGCGGGAGGGCTCGCAGCCGCCAGGGACGACGACTGGGACGCAATGGAAAGCGTTCACGTCCGTGGCGCTTCCGAACGGGCGCAAGCCACTGTTCTACGCCACGCTTGTGGTAGGCCCCGGAGGAGTGACGACCGCGAGCGACACCGGCATCTGGGCCGTGGATAGCCTGGGCCAAGTGAAGAAGCTCATCCAAGAAGGAGACGCCTTCGGCAGCAGCACGGTGAAGAGCTTCAAGGCCCTGCTACCGCTCACCGGAAGTCCGGCCCAGACCCGGAGCTTCAACAACAACGGCGAGGTGGTGATGCAGGTGACGGATGCAGCGGGTGGGACGCATCTGCTGCATGTGGCGGTGCCGTAAACGATCTCAACGGAGGTTCCGGGGGGCTGACTAGGCCACTTCCTTCAGAAGCAACACAAAATACAAATTGGAGTCATAATCTATGAATCGCCTTTCAAGCTCAATCTCGCCTGTGCGTCTTGTGACTAACACTTTTTTGATACTGGCTTTGTTCATCTTAGCGCAGTCCGGATTGAAGGCGGCAACGGGTGTCCAAGTGATGAAGTGGAAGAGTCTGGGGTCATGGCAGACGTTTTTCTCCAACGGTAGTCCGCAGAGCACTTATATTGCCGTCGAGAAGACTTCGGGTGTGATGGATGGCAGCGGAAAAGTAGCTGTCACATATGTTGCGACCGACAGGTATCATATCTGGGTTAGCCAGTCGTCAGGGCCACGAAATGATACCCTGATGATGCAACAGTTTCTGGCCGCAGCACCGGAGCAATGGTTCGTGGATGCTCGGCCTTCTGCAACAAATCCATCTGTACCTTATTTCGCTCTGCCACGGGGGTTGCAGGTCGTTGCCAGCTATCCCAGCGATTCGCCTGACTGGAAGTATTTTGTTATTGGCCCGATGGCTTCGACCTCTCTGCGCTTCCAGTTGGAGCCTTTGGATGTGAGTTGTGAGATTGGCCAGACCTTTGAACTCAAAGTCGTGGTACTTGGAATGGTTGGCCCCGCCACGGTGCGGTGGTACAAAGTAACTGCTGACGGCATCACTTTACCACTGGGCCTAGCGGAGCCATTGGTAGGAAACACGGATACTTACCAGAGCACCTTGGAAGCTAGCGACATCGGTGCCTTATACTACGTAGAGGTCACCGATGGCACGAAGACGATTCGGAGCAAAACGGCTAAGGTGATGCGGCGTGCTAAAGGCAGTCAAGATATCCTCCGTACGAATGGCGGGGTCGCCATCAGTGGGCGGGTATGGGAAGACCTGAACAACAATGATACTGACAATGTGGAGCCTGGCATCCCTGGAGTTCAAGTCAGCTTGATCGATTTGGACGCCAATCGCAAGATCGTGGCGTCCACTACCACGGATCAATACGGCAACTACGAGTTCGTCGTCGTCGATTCAGGCAGGTATCGGGTGAACTGGAAGACCTCTGAGAACTATCATGTGGCAAGACCCTACATCGGCGATCCGGCGTTTGACTGCGATGCCGAGTTTGCCTCCAGTTTGATCAATGCTCCCACATCCAGCACCCTTTCTCTGGAGAGCGGTGAGATCCAGGCACTGGTCGGGATGAATATTCAAGACATCGACCTTGGTCTGTTTGCCAAACCAAAACTGATGTTCGTTGAGACTGCCAGGGAAGTGATCGAGCGGGATACGGATGTGGTCATCGAGGTGGGCTTCGTCTTGAGCAAGCCCCTGCGGTACACGCCACTGACACTTTACTTCAAGACATTTAGCTTTCCGAAGGAGGGTGCCACAAGGCTGGTGGACTACCGGCAGGAAAACGTAACCTCTACTACAGTGCCAGCGGGTCAGACTGCGGGTGTGGTGAGGTTCACTATCGTTGGGGATGATCTATCCGAAGTGCCAGTGGAACATTTTTTCGTAGAACCAGATCAGCTTGGAAACAAGGATCACATACATCGGGATGAGAAGCCAGATCTACGTCAGGTTTACATCATTGACGACGATGTGAAGGTTCCTGATCCCAAGGATACGACTCGTGAATACAAAACGCCTGAAGGCAACCGCATCATCAGTGGCGGGACTGCCGACTTCAGCACAGGAGCGCCTATGTTTTGGGAACCTGCACCTGAGATTGCCATCAATGGACGCCCTGCGTTTAAGGTCGGACCGGCAAATGGATTGATCGCCCACGCAGTGATGACCTCCACCAACGCCATGGGGCCGCGGACCATCTCATTTGATTGGAAAATGTCCGGTGGGGTGGATGATATCATGAGGATATTCACTCAGGATCCAAACGTGGTTTACGATGAAACAAACCTTCCTCCCGTTTTGGGCGAACTGACCGGCACCACTGGCTGGCAGTCCATCTCCATCAACCTTCCAGCGGGGCACATTTTCAATCTCAATATCTTCAAAGGTGGACTGGACGCGGGCTTCATTCAGGGATGGGTGCGCAACCTTAATCTGGGTGGAGCAGATAGCCCCGATACGGAAGAAACCCCAGAAGCACTTGCTCTCGATGGCTTGGAGGAACTTCAACGCCCGGCAGCTGCGGAAGACCGTGCCATGGGCATGCCCAGCAGGAACTTCGATGGCACTTTTTCCTCTACGGTGCTTGGAAGTGCGGGCGACAACTATCAGTCCGGTGCCTTGTCCAATCTCACCGTGTCGACCACAGGCACCGTGACTGGGAAGGTGCTCCATGGAGGTAAGGACAAATCGTTTCGTGGTAACTTTGACGAGTTGGGCAAATACTCTGGGCAAGTGGTGGCCACTGATGGCAGTACTGCGTCCCTGTTTCTACAAATGCAGACGGAGGTCAACTCAGGCGCTGTCCAGATTTCAGGAGTGGTAATGGATTCAAACCGCAATGTCGCGCGTGTTCTTGCCCAGAAGCCAGTCAAGTGGGTGGCTACGATCAACCCCTGTCCTTACGCTGGCCGATATACGCTTATTCTACCGCAGCGAGCCGGAGGAGCGCCCGATTTGCCCACGGGGGATGGCTTTGCAACGATCGTCATCTCGCAGACCGGAGGAGTGACACTGTCTGGTGTTCTGGGAGATGGTGTCGCTTTCACGGCTGCTTCCAGCATCACGCCTGCGGGTAGGATCGCTGTGCAAAAGCGGCTGTACTCAAATAAAGGTGGCCTTACTGGCGTGCTCCATCTGAGGGATGTGCCCGGAGTCAGTGATTTGGACGGAAAGTTGCGCTGGCGGAAACCAGCTAACGCAAAATCCATCATTCACCCGGAAGGATTCGACGTGGACGTGACATCGCTTGGCTCAAAGTACAACCCGGCACTGCGTCCTCCATTATCTCTTATGACCGGAGCAGCACCGTGGTTCGGAAAAGTCGAGATGGCGGGCGGCGACTTTATCAAAAAGCCTGTGGAGATCGAGACCCAGTTAACGATCAAAGGCACTATGATGTCTCTCCGGGAGAAAGCCCCGCCAACCGGACAAAAAGCTTACTTTCTCGTGCGCGGGACTGCGACACTGACGAACGGCACAGTAACATTCACCTACGAAGACAAGTTCCAGAAAAAGAAGACCACTTGCAGAGGAGTGCTTTTCCAGAAGCAGAGCACGCTGGTTGGCAGACTGAGCGGAGTCAAAACCAGCGGCACCTTCCGCCTTAACTTCTAGTGTGAAGAAGGAGCTCAGCAACTTTTCAATCAGTCCATTTGATGCCCAGTCCCAATCCCCGTGATCGATTTATGAATAACAAGTTTCTTCGCCCAATCTTGGCTCTGTGTGGATTAATCTCCGGGCTGACGCTGCCCGTAGCTCAAGCGCAGACCTTTGAGGTGTTGTTTTCTGACAGCACGGCATACTCGCCTTGGAATGGGCTCGTCAAGGGAAGTGATGGTAATCTTTATGGCACAACACCGCAGGGAGGTGTTAGCGACTTGGGAACTGTGTATAAGGTGACTCCGACTGGAGTCATAACGACCGTCGTATCTTTTGATCTGAGTAACGGCGCTCGCCCGTTTTGCAATTTAGTAGAGGGAGCCGATGGAAGCTATTACGGTACAACGAGGGAGGGTGGAATGAACGGTGCCGGCACCGTGTTCAAAGTGAGCCCAGCAGGCGGCTTGACGGTCTTGACTCACTTCCTGAGTTCCGAAGGCTACCCGAACGAGGGCTTAGTAATAGGATCCGACGGCAACTTCTATGGTGTCACCTCTAGAGGTGGTCCTGCATCACGTGGTAGTCTCTTTAAACTCACACCGGGTGGAACGCGCACAACCGTGGCATTCATGACCAGTGAGAGCGGTTACCCTGGTGCAATAGTCCAGGGTAGTGACGGCAATTTCTACCTTCCTTCAAGCGGTGGCAGTGAAGGCAAAGGGGCGATCGTCAAGATAACGCCCGCTGGCTCAGTGACCGTGATGGCTTCATTCAATGGGAGCAATGGACGCAATCCAAGCCATCAACTCTTGGAAGGAAGCGATGGCCATTTTTATGGCACGACACTTGATGGAGGCGTTAGTGACGCGGGGACTGTGTTTCGCATTTCTCCGACTGGAACCCTGACAAGTTTAGCCTCCTTTGGTGGCGCTTTTGTTGGAGACGAGCCACAAGGACTTTTTGAGGGTCCTGATGGCGCGTTTTATGGCGTCACGAAGAGGGGAGGAAATAGTAATAGCGGCACCATATTCAAAATCACGGATTCAGGCACCCTGACCATTTTGGCGAGTTTCATGACTAACTTGGGTCAAGGACAGTTTCCCGTAGGTCGTCTCGCACTCGCCGATGACGGGCATCTCTACGGAGTGAGTCAGTTTAGCGTGGACGGAACGTCTGGCAGCGTATTCAAGGCTAGTACGGCAGGAGTGTTGACAACCGTTGCTGAGTTTAACAATCTCGCTGGGAGACAAGATGCAAGTCTTGTCCGTGCAAGTGATGGCAACTTTTATGGCACAGCGCGGATTGGGGGAGCCCAAGATAGCGGTACTGCATTCAAAGTGGATACTAGCGGTACATTTAGCTTAATCGCAACCTTCGGCGGTGTAAGTGGGAAGTGGCCTTCGTCTCAAATCATTGAGGGAAACGATGGCCATTTTTATGGCACGACTATGACAGGTGGTGCTCACGGTGCTGGGACGGTGTTCAAGCTGACTCCGAGTGGGACGTTGACCACATTGCACAGTTTCAATGTGACGGATGGACGCCATCCTGCCACTGGTCTCGTGACGGACAGCGCTGGCTCATTCTATGGAACAACAAGAGAAGGCGGCACGGCTAATCATGGCACGGTATTCAAGGTTTCGCCAAGCGGGACGCCAACGATGCTGCACAGCTTTGTGGGTGTAGACGGAAGCAAACCTGACACGCAGTTGGTTGTTGGTATGGACGGCAACCTTTACGGGACGACCCCGGAAGGAGGCTCCAGTGGTTTTGGAACCATTTTTATGATCACCCCCACCGGAACGTTTACCTCTCTACACAGTTTCAGTGGTGCGAATGGGCGGATGCCAAATGCAGTCCTTCTGAAGGGAACTGATGGTTCCTTATATGGGACCACTTTTTACGGTGGATCCTACGGGAAAGGCTCTGTGTTTAGACTTTCTTCAGGTGGCGCTTTTGCTGTCTTGCACTCATTCAACGGTGTTGGCGGAGACGGCCCCTCCGGTGGCCTTCTTGAGGGTTCAGATGGGAGTGTTTATGGCACGACCCAATTTGGCGGTAGCAGCCCAGGGGCAGGTAACGGGACTGTGTTCAAACTGACTGCCTCCGGTGTGTTTACAAGCCTCGTATCGTTTTCAGGGGGCAACGGTAAGCGGCCTCTTTCTGGCTTAGTGGAGGGATTTGGGGGAAACCTGTTTGGAACTACGAGTGAAGGCGGCGGCCAAGGTTTGGGTACGGTATTTAAAGTTAGTCCGAGTGGCGCATTTGCATCCTTGCACTCTTTCAACGGCAGCCACGCATCATTGCCTAGTGGTGGACTCGTCTTCGATTCCAGCCATCGACTTTATGGCACGGCAGGTTCAATGACCGTTTGGCGGATTGATCCGACCTCCCCGCCAACCGTTGTCACCATCGATTCAAGTAATATCAAGTCCAATTCTGTCAGCGTGCAAGGCAGCGTAAACCCAAACGGACTCACGACGACTGCCCAGTTCGAATATGGTATTACTGCAGCTCTAGGAACTGCTAGCTCAGTGTTGATTTCGCCTGCGGATGGAACGCTTGCCCAGGCAGTTAGTCTACAGCTAACGGGATTAAGTCCTGACACAACGTATTACTATCGGGTGTCAGGCAGCAATAGCCTTGGAACGACCTCTGGTGACATCAAGACCTTTCACACGCTTCAGACAGACGCAGACCTCTCTGCATTATCACTCTCTGTCTCTCCAATAAGCCCTGCCTTTGTCGGAACATTGACAGCATACGGTGCTACGGTGAGTAGTGCGGTGACTCATACCTCTGTCAGTGCCACTACAGTGCTTCCTGGAGCCACGCTCACCATCAATGGAACGCCCGTCAGTTCAGGCACTCCTAGTCCTAGTATTTCGCTTAGCATCGGTAGCAATGTTATCACGGTGCGGGTGACCGCAGAAGACGCAGTGACCACGAAAGATTATGTCATAACTGTTGTTCGCCTGGGGGACCCGGTTAACACCACGCTGCACTCCAAAGGCGGGGCGGTGCCTAACGCGGGAGTGGTGGGCAGTGGCATCCCGGCGGGAGCGATTTGGAGCAAGCTGGGTGTCCCGTGCATCAATGACGCGGGTCACCTCGCGGTGTTGGGTGATTGGGTAGCAGGCACGGTGCGGGGATCGAGCATCTTCCGTGGTGGTCCTGGTGCGGTGACGCTGCAAATCTCACTCAGCAAGGGCGCGCCAGTGCCAGGGCTGACCAATGTGGTGCTGGGCACGCTGAAGGACCCGATCTTGGGTCCAGATGGGTCCATCGCCGTGGTAGCAGGCCTAGCTAATGCCCCAAGCACGACCGGTGCAGTGACCACAGCAGACAACTCAGCTCTGGTGCTGGATGCGGATGGCTCAGGTGCTGGTGGTGCGGTGGTGATCGCGCGCAAAGGCACCGCAGCACCTGGAGCAGGTGGTGCACTGTGGAAGACCTTTGACTCAGTAGCGGTGGGGAACAATGCCGTGGCCATCCTTGGCAAGCTCTCGGGTGGAACGATCACAACGCTCAATGATCAGTGCCTGTGGATCTACAATCGCAACACCATGACCACGACTCTGGCACTGCGGGAGGGCAATACGCTGCTGGGGTCAACGGTAAAAGTGATCGGAGCGCTGGTAGCACGTGCGGCAGCCGGAGCCCAAGGTCGCGGAGTGGCCAACGATGGCACGCAGGATCAAGTGGCGGTGCGTGTGACGCTGGCCAACGGCACGGTAGCCGTGGGCGCGGTGGCGGAGGACGGCAGTGTGGCATGGAGCTACCAGACCGGAGGCGTGGCTCCTGGCTACGTGGGTGCCACGTGGAAGAGTTTTACCATGCCAGGGCAGAACACGGTGAGTGCGCAGGCGTTTGTTGGGGTGGTGCAGGGTGGAAACGCCACGACAGCAACGAACACCTCCATTTTCACCGAGGACGACAGCAGCTTTGCCCTCAGCAAGCGAGTGACAAAGGGCGATGCCGCACCTGGATTCCCAGGGGGAGTGTTTGGAGGATTCAAAGACCCGGTCTTGGGCACGGGAGGAGCGTTCGCGTTCGTGGGCAGCACGATGGTGAGCAGCAGCGCGGGGATCGCATCAACGAGCAACGACGGCGTGTGGCATCACGACGGCAGCACACTGAGCTTGATCGCCAGAGAGAGCACGCATCCCGCCGGAACGACCACAGGCACGAACTGGAAGGCCTTCACGTCCGTGGCGCTGCCGAACGGGCGCAAGCCACTGTTCTACGCCACCCTGGTGGTAGGCCCCGGAGGAGTCACCACTGGGAGCGACACCGGCATCTGGGCGGTGGATAGCCTGGGCCAAGTGAAGAAGCTCATCCAAGAAGGAGATGCCTTCGGCAGCAGCACGGTAAAGAGCTTCAAGGCGCTGCTACCGCTCACCGGCAGCCCAGCCCAGACGAGGAGCTTCAACAACAACGGCGAGGTGGTGATGCAGGTGACGGATGCAGCGGGTGGGACGCACTTGCTCCACGTGGCGGTGCCGTAGAAGAGATCAATGGAGGTTCCGGGGGCTCTTTTGCCCCTTCAGGGCACCTCACGTTGCGCTATGGGTGACCCAGGGCATCGCTACGCTCAGCCCTGGGCTAGGCTCTGCCGACCCGTTGGGCCGGTGGGGGGTTGGAGTGGTGAACGGTAAGGTGGGTATTCGGTCATCGGTAGCCGGTGGTCGGTGATCGGTGGTCGGTGATCGGTGGTTGGGTTGCTCCTGGCGTGTGGGGTGACGAGGTGGTGTGGTGTTTTGCGGGATGGACGCCCCCAAGGTGGGGCGGAGATTTTAGCCCAGGGCTTGGCGGAGCCATGCCCTGGGTCTTGGTGTGGCCCATGCGGGGCGGCCTGAAGGGCCGCGAGAGGGATCAGAGCCTCTCGTGCCCCTTCAGGGCACCTCACGTTGCGGGATGAGGAACCCAGGGCATCGCTACGCTCAGCCCTGGGCTGGGCTCTGCCGACCCTTTGGGCCGGTGGGGGATGCGCCTCGGTCGTCGCGGGATGCGCCTCAGTCATCGCGGGATGTGCCTCAGTCGTCGCGGGACGTGCCTTGGTCATCGCGGGATGCGCCTCGGTTGTCGCGGGATATGCCTCGGTTGTCGCGGGATATGCCTCGGTTGTCGCGGGATGTGCCTGAAACGTCCGGGGGGCGTGGTTTGCTGCGGTGTTATGGTTGGGCCTAGATCGTTCTGGGATGCCAGGGTTGGTCCAAATCTGCGGGCTGAGGGGGCTAGCTTGCGTTGACAGGCTTCTGACTGAGGTGAAACTCCGGTTCTTTGCTTCTCTTCCGCCGCTTTCTCCATGCCTCCTTCTTCTCTTGACCCCCAGTTTGACGCTTACGCGCAGGATTATGATAGCGCGTTGAATCAGGGGCTGAAGCTGTCTGGGGAGCGGAAGGAGTATTTTGCGGATGGCCGAGGTGCTTGGATGAAGCGGGTGCTGGGCCAGGCGGGGACGGGCCGGATGCTGGACTTTGGCTGTGGGGTGGGGGCGGTGACGCCTTTTCTGCTGCGTCACCTGCGGTTAACTCACCTGACGGGGTCTGACCTCTCGGATGCGTCTCTGGCTCTGGCGCGTCAGCAATATGCCAGTGAGGTGGTGGATTTCTGTCCGCTGGGCGAAATGAAGGCCCTGGCGGGAACTTTTGACCTCGCGCACTGCAATGGGGTGTTTCACCATATCCCGCTGGAGCATCGGCTGGACGCGGCGCGCTCGGTTTTTGATGCGCTGAAGCCTGGGGGCTTCTTTTGCTTCTGGGAGAACAATAAGTGGAACCCGATCGTGCACTTCATGATGTCGCGAGTGCCGTTTGACCATGACGCGATCACGCTGTGGCCGCATGAGGCGCGTGGGTTGTTGCGCTCGGTGGGTTTTGAGGTTCTGCGCACGGATTACCACTTTGTGTTTCCTGCGGCCTTGGCTCCGTTTCGCGTGCTGGAGCCTGCTTTGAGGAAGTTGCCGCTGGGTGGCCAGTATATGGTGCTCTGCCAGAAGCCAAGGTGATGAAGCATCGGCTGCTTTTTGTTTCCAATCTCTTCCCGGATCGCGCTGAGCCGTATCGCGGCCTGGATAATGTGACGGTGCTGCATCATCTGCGCGCTTGGTGGGACATCCGCGTGGTGTGCCCGCGCCCAACGCTGAAGGGCTGGCTGGGGAGTGCCTCCAAGCTGGTGTGCCGGGACGAGGATACTGTTTTCCAACCCCAATACGTGAGTGTGCCTTACGTGCCGAAGTATGGCTCCCGCTTCAATCACGGGCTGATGGCTAAGGTGTTGCGCGGAGTGCTGGCACAGCATGAGTGGGACGTGACGCTGGGGGCTTGGCTCTACCCGGATGGCTGTGCGCTGACTGCCGCGCAAGATAAGCCCACGGTGCTGATCGCCCAAGGGACGGACGTTCACGGCTATCTCAAAGATCCGGTGCGCAAAGCAGCCATCTATGAGGCGATCGACCGCAGTGCGACTGTGATCACGAGAAGTGAGTCACTGGCTAAGCTGTTAGGCTCGGCTAAGGCGCTGCCGATTCATAACGGAGTGGACATCACGCGTTTCAAGCCGCTGCCTCGTGAAGCGGGGAAGACGATACTTTTTGTCGGCAACCTTCTGCCAGTGAAGGACCCGCATCTGATGCTGCAAGTGGCGGGGCTTTTGCCTGACTGGAAGGTGGTGATTGCCGGAAAGGGGCCTCTCCGCTCTGAACTGGAGGCCAGTGCGCCGAAGAATGTGACGTTCCTCGGCCCACAGGATGCTGACAGCATTGCCCGCTGGATGAACACCGCAGATTTGCTGTGCATGACTAGCCACAACGAAGGCCTACCGAACGTGGTGCTGGAGGCGATGGCGGTGGGCTTGCCCGTGGTGGCCACGAATGTGGGAGGGATCAAAGAAATCATCGACCAACCATGGAAGGGCACTCTTTGCGATAGCCGTGATGCCGCAGAGATAGCGAGGGCGATCACTGAGACGCTTCCACGAACGGACAGAAACAAAATCGCCACTGAAGGCAGCAAAAGAAGCTGGCCCGCAGTGGCGGAGAGTTACCACGAGGTGCTGGTAAGGCTTACTCGGGAAGCACGCGGCTGAAAAGAACGGTGGCGCCTTGGCTGAGGGCGGCAGGTTGATCCGCCACGGTGAAGTTGAGAAGCAACTCACTGGCATCGTCAGGATCGTTCTCAAACTCGAGCTCACCCTCGGTCTGCCCGCCGCTGACGACCACATTGACTGAGCCGCGCACGGTGCCGCCCACACTGAAGTCGTAGTTTCCAACGGGGACATTGCGCACCTTGACCTTGAGTTTGGTGTCGCCATTGAGCTTGCGCTCGAAGCTCACGGAGGTGCTGCCAGTGACGCCATCTTCAGCGAGCAAGGCAACTGTCCAGAGCTGCGGTGTGACTCCGCCTACGGTGCCATCATCACCAGCGGACCCGCTGCCGAACACGTGAGCAAAGAGAGTCTCACCAGCAGCATTGACGATCTCGATGAGTTGGCCGCGGGGATCAAAGTTGAGCAGCACTTTGCGGGGTTCTACAACCGAGCGGAACTCTACCTCGCCCTCTACGCCACCAGTGGTGCTAACCGCTTGCAGGGTGGCGCGATGCACTCCGCTCACACGGATGCTGTAGGCACCGACTTCTACGTCCTCGATCTCGATGTTGAAGCGGTGGCGGCCTTTGCTGTCCACTTCGTAGCGACCTTCTGCCTTTGCATCTGCATCGATGCCAGTGGAGGTGAGCGTTTCATCGGTGCGAGAAGGCGGCTCTGCCGAGGGGATGCCAGAGAGGCTGCTGGGATCGAATACGCTCTCAAACAGCACGACACTGGCTTGGCTGATGGTGATGGTGGCACCCAGCGGATCAAACACGAGCGGAAGCTCATCACCGTCGTCATCGTTGCTGAACTCGATCTCGCCCTCGTCGTCTCCCTCGCTGTTAGTAACCACGTTAATGACACCACGAACAACACCATTAACTAAGAGGTCATAAGCTCCTAGTGGCGCGTCCTCGATCTCAACCGAGAAGTGGCGACGTGCTGTCTCAGAGACGGCCCACTTGGCCTTGGCAGTGCCAACCGGCGGCTGTGCCACGGGAGCGATGGGCAGGAGAACGACACGGCGGCGATCCACGCTAGCACCAAAGGCTTTGGCGGCTAACTGGCCAGAGAACAGGATGTCCGTTCCGCTCAAGATGTCGATACTGGCACCCCTGGGATCTACGGCCAGAGGAAGGTAGCCCGGAGGCAGAGTGGTGGTGCCAGAGCGGAGTCGAAGGGCACCGGCACCTCTGGAGACTGTGAGCGTTCCGAGTGGCTGGCCATTGAGATGAACGTCCAGGGACCCGGAGGTCATATCTGAGATAGAAACCGAAAGGGTTCTCGCACCGGAGGAGCTGAGCACGTAGGACGCCTTGGCTTTGGCCCGTGATCCAGGGGTGTGATTGGTAAGGCGTGCGGACTCGGTAAGGCTGGAGCCGCCGAGTTCACCACTACCAGAGAAGATACCCTCCAGGAGACTGGTGCCCGCCCGGCTGACCGTGACGGACTTGCCACGCGGATCAAAGTCCAACGCTCTGGATGAGCCAGTGGCGGGAGCGCGGAAGCGCACGGTAGCGGACCCGCCCCTGTCCGTGGTGAATGTGCCCTGCGTGATGCCGTCCACCAGGATGTCATACGCGGAGGAGCGGTCCAATTTGGAGACGACGACTGTGAAGGTCGACTTGGTATCGGTGAACGAGCCCTCAGCCCTGCCCTTGGCATCTGGGTCAGGCCCGAGATTGGAGAAGTAGAAGCGCGAGGTAGATGAGTCTGCTTGGGCGCAGAGAGCAGTTAGCGCGGTCATCAAACCCAGGCAGCGGGCAAGTGAGGTGTGTTTAGTTTTCATGGCGACGTGATGGAGGAATCTTGAACTCCCCAACTGTGGGCCACACCTTAGAGCCCATCCAGCACACAAAGGTAACCATGTGGTTACCTTTGCCCCCACTCTGCACTCCCCCGCCCAGAGGCCTTAGAAGCGCCAGGTCAAGCCGACCATCGCGTAATGGAACAGCGCAAACGTATCAATGTCGCCATTGTCAGCGCCTCCTTCGAGGATGCGGTAGCCCACACGAACGGCCAAGTTGTCTGTGGCTTGATGAGAAATGGCGAGCATGACGTCTTCAGCACGGCCTTGGCTCGCAGCTAAAGCATCTCCCTCAAAGAGCAGATGCCAACGAGGCGCAAAACGCCAGTCGAGCTTGAAGTTGATGAGCGGAACGACCCCAACGTTGGAATCGGAGCGAGTGAGCCCACCTTGGCTGAGCTCGATCTCTGCATCGCGAACCTTTGCGGTGAGACCCAGACCGAAGGTGAGGTTCTCTGAACGCCAGAAGTTGTAGCGATAAGTCAGGCGATAGGAGTTGAAGGTGTATTTGCCGGTCGTGGGTCGTCCAGCCGCAAAGTCACGGCCAACGAAATGAACTGGGTCACTGAACTCGCCCGAGAAATCAAAGCTGAGTGGAGCAAACAAGGCAGAGACTTCATGGCGGTCATTGATGAGCCAGTTGGCACGCAGACGGTAGTAAGCCTGCACTTCATCGCCTCCGAGGTCATCGACCATTGAGAACGGTGTGCCGCCCTCACTAGGAATGGTCACATCCGCCTTGCCCACCCAGGCGCCTCCAGTTTCAACATCAAACTCAACCGCCGCACGGACGGCAGGAACAACAAAGGCCGAAGCGGCCAAAACAGTGGCAAAAAGGGGGTGTTTCAACATCAGGCAAAAGAACGGCTGTGGGCCTGAACCGGACGCAAAGGAATGTGGGCAAGGAATACTTTAGAGGTGCGAAACCTCCAAGAGAGTCCGCTTTGAGCCGTCAGAACAACCATAAGGAGCCGAGTTTACAGACGGCTTACTTGTCAAATCAGAACAAAAATCATAAACTCGTCATTGATACGCCCTCACCGGGGCTAGTGCGGACCACCAACCACTTGTTCTTATGCAAAAACTCCTTCCGTACCTTCTCATGGCGGCAGCGGCCTTGGCCCAGCAGCCAGTTCCGACTCCGGCACCGCCGCCCACTCCGATTCCACCTCCGGTCATTCAACCCCCTCCAGTGGTGAAGCCGAGGGTGGCACCAGCGCCCCAACAGCCTGTCCGCGAGCGAGAGCGGCGGATTTATGTGCCGTATGAGGAACTGGGCAAAGTCTTCACCGATGGCGGCAAGGGCGTGTTCCTTCCGTACCGGGAGTTCTTGGAGCTGTGGAATGAATTGACCCTGAAGCGCGAGGAGGAAGAGAAGGTGCCTGTCGAAGCAGTGGTCACCAAAGCCGAGTACACAGGGCAAGTCGTGGGTGAGGCACTGGTGCTAGAGGGGCGACTGACGGCGGAATCGTTCAAGACTGGGTGGAATACCGTCTCGCTAGGGCAGAAGGACATCGTGGGACTTGCGGAAGCCAATACAGGCAAAGCGGTGCTCAAGCGTGCAGGAGAAGGATACGACCTGATGCTGCCAGACAAAGGAGTCTACGACATCACGCTCAAGATGATCCTGCCTATAGAACAGACTGCGGGACGTAGTCGCATAGCGGCAGCATTTCCCAAAGCAGCAGTGTCACGCGTGGTCATGACGCTGCCAGGGGAAGGCCTGGAACTCCAAAGCAAGACGGGTGCGTTTACAAGCAGGCCGATAGGTGGCAGCACGGAAGTATCCCTGGTGTTTGGCAACGACTACTCGAGTGACCTGAGTTGGGGGCTGCCGCAAGCAGTGACCACCATGACGCCACTGCTTCTCGCCTTCTCAGAACTGGATAGCCTCATCAGTGCAGGTTCCATTCAAACCACTGCTAGCGTCCAACTCAGAGTCATGCGAGCACCCATGGCCGAGTTTAAGATCAGTGTCCCTGCAGGTCAGGAGGTGCTGGGAGTCACGGGAGCGGGAGTGAAGTCGTGGGGCGTATCAGCAGGCCCTGAAGGTAGGTCTTTGGTCACCATCAGCCCAGATAAGCCGGTGAAGGATGAGCTGAGGGTGCAGATCAACCTTGAGTCGGTCATCGCTGCCCTTCCGTCTGAGGTCAGTGTGCCAAATGTGGTAGTGGAAGGCGCTGCCTATGCGCGCGGCACTGCCATCGTCCGCAGTGAGCCGCAATATGATGTAACGCCCAAAGTCATGCAGTCTGTGGTACGCTCTAGCACGCAAGTGGAAGCCCAGGGAGAGAAAATGGCCGTCGGAGCCTTCCGGTTGCTGAAACAGCCATGGACATTCACCACCACCGTCGAAGAAGCACGCCCTCAAGTAGAGGTAACCAGCCTCACACGCACAGAGATTCTGCGCGATGTGATGAAGGTTGATGCCCAGTTCAACTATTCCGTTCGCCGCGTGGGCCTGTTTGAACTTCGGCTTGGATTACCTCCAGACTTGGTAGTCACTGACGTCAGCGGAGATGGCATTGGCGAGTGGAAGGCAGATGCCGGCTCTCTGCTCGTGAAGTTGGCCAAACAAACCACAGGAAACATCAATCTACGTCTTCAAGGCAGGCAGAACCGCAAAACACCAACCGATGACGTCACCTTGCCGGTCTTCGCCTCCCAGAATGTGGTGCGATACGAGGCCAAACTCGGCATTGGCGTGCACAGCAGTCTGGAGCCTAGCACCAAAGCAGCAGGCGATCTTCAACAAGAAGACGTCAACGCCCTCCCAGCGGAAGCAAAGAATGGCTCCGGGACCGAACTCGTTTTGGCGTTCAGACATCGCGACACCGCAAAGCCAGCTGTACTCGCACTAAAGCCTCGTGACCCACAAGTGAGTGCCGAGGTGCTAACGCGAGTCGAGGCACGTGAGCAAAGCACGCGGCACGTCTGGACGGTGTTGTTTGATGTGAGTTACGCGGCCGTGGATCGTGTGGTGGTCGCCGTGCCGAAAGCAGTGGCGGAACAAGTTCGCATCGAACCTGAGAGTCTGAGGGACATCAAAGAGACGATCAAGACGCACACTCCTACTGAAACCGAAAACAAACTGCCCAATATCGCTGCTTTCGCACTTTGGGAGATCGTCTTGCGAAGTGAGCGCATGGGGCAGTTCTCCATCGCTTTGAGCTATGAGAAGCAAGGTGCGTTGGAAGCGGGAAAAACGGGAAGCGTGGAACTGCTAAGTGTGCACGTGCCAGGAGCCTTCCAGGAGACTGGTCAAGTGGCAGTCACCAAGGACAACAGCCTTGAACTGCGCAATCCGAAGCCCGATGGCCTGGAGGAAATCGACGCACGTGAGCTCAAGGCTCAGTTGCAGCGCGATGGAGTGTTCCAGGCCTATAAGTATCGCTCTCCGCCAGTGAAACTGAGCGTCGAGACCGCGAAGAACGCCTATTTTCCAATCCCACAAGCAGTGATCACTCACGCGGATCTAACCACCGCTGTGGCCAGTGATGAAGCGCAATCGACTGAGGTGATTTACTGGGTGAAGAACATTGATCTTCAGTTCCTGGTCGTGACTTTGCCAAAGGGTGCCACGCTGGTGAGCGATGTGTTTGTTGGCAAAGAAGGCCAGCAGCCGATGCGGCGTGAAGGTTCTGAGGATCTACTCATCAGACTACCCAGCGGCGGAAATGCGGCCAAAGAGGCAGTGCCTGTGCGTTTCGTTTACGAAGTCAAGAGCACACGCCCTGGCAGCACGCTTAGACTCAAGGGCACGATGTCGGTTGCCGCTTCCTCAGCAGGCGGAGTCAAAGTCATGCAGACCCGCCACAGGCTGTTTTTGCCTTTGGCCTACCACTATCCGTCGTTCGATGGCCCCCTTTCGCAAACACTCTCGGATCGAGGATGGATGCGCGTACGGCGTCTGATTGATCCACTGATTCCCGCTTTGGGACCGAATGTCTCCCGCGTATCCAATGAGATCACCAGCGCCCCAAAAGAAGTCGGAGCTGACACACGCTCTCTGTATGATTTTCAAGTGCCCAATCACGGCACGCTTATCACACTCCATCGGCTAGGAGAACCCGCGACCGTTGGAGTGCACTACCAATCAAAGAAGGTCACCTATGCGTGGGAAGCCGGTGCGTTCTTGTTAGTGCTCCTTTGTGGCATCAGAGGACTCAAATGGCCATTGGGCCGCAAGGTTGGCTTTCTCGTCATGGTTGCAGCGGCGGCAACACTGGCCACTGGCTTGCTGAACACGGTGAACATGTTGATCGCATTCTCCGCGCTGTATGCGGCAGTGGTCGTGGCGGCGCTTTGGTTTGCCTTTTGGGTGTTAGGCTTGTTCGCCCGCGACAAAAAGGCCAAGCCAGACGCCCCACGCGATCCACCAGCGTCCACTCCGCCCTCAGCTCCCAAGCCTACTCCGACTGCGCCCACTCCAGCACCTACAGCAGCGCCACCGCCAGCATCACCTCCGACACACACAGCCCAAAGCGGAGCAACGATGACGGTCGATTCGTCACCGGTGTCCGTGATTCAGTTGCCAGAGGTCAAGGAGGACAACAGCGAGCCCAAAGCCTGAGTCGTCATGAAGACCATGCACTTCATTTGGCGCACGCTGCTGCTGTGCGGCTGTTATTCCTGGCTCCCGGGTGCAGAACCGCCTCCTGCACCATCTCCTACTCGGACTGAGCTTTGGATTCCGACGGAATCGTTCTCTGAGGTGCTCAACAAGCATCCGAATGCGGTCATGCTTTCCGCTGCAGAATACGAGGCGCTTGTCCGAGACGCAGGCAAGCTGACGGCAGACCAGTTGCGTGCTGCAAATCCTATCGAGGGACTGGTCATTGAGTCTATGAAGTTCAAAGCGAGCTTTACCGGCAGTGAAACCGAACTGGGCATCACGGGAGAGGTTGTCGTGAAATGCTTGGGAGAACTTTGGAGCAGCGCGGAAATGCCGTTACCCTTTGATCATCTCGTGCGAGCATCGGTGGACAATACCAGCACGCTTGTGCCTCCAGCAAAAGACATGGAGCACCGACGACTCGTCGTGAAGGGCAAAGGAAAGCATGTGGTGAAGCTGGAGTTTCGTGAACCAATCCACTTTGATGCCGCCCGAAGCGAGAAGTCTGTTCAATTGCGCATGGTGCCAAATCTCTGCGTGCTAGAGCTTCAGAGCAATCAGCCTGTTATCGGAGAAGGCGTCCACGCTTCAAGCGATGGCGCAGTTTCCACGTGGACTCTGAGCCGCCCCAATCGCGACTCGGCGCGCCTGATCTGGCGCGATAAGGCATTGGAGCTAGCCGATTGGGTAGCGGCAGAGACACGGATTCAAGAGGACTCTGTGGTAACATTCCACACCGTTCAGGCATCCTCTCCTGACAACCAATTAACGTTCTCGATCTCGCCAGGGAATGCAACGGTTGGAGATGTTGCCTGCAACTCTTTGCGAAACTGGAAGCAGGACGGAAGCAAACTCTTGGTCGAGCTTCGTCCGGGAGTAACCAAATCGAGTCTTGTCGTTGAACTCCGGCTTTCCCACTCGGCAGCAAGTGCTGGAGGCAAAGATAAAACACAAGTAAGCATCCCCCACCTCAGTGGGCCGCTCCTTTCCAACTCAGAAGGCCAATCGAACATCCTGACAGAAGCCGAAGACTTGGCGTTCCTGGGGGTAACGGGCTCAGCTCAACTACAAGGATCGACCGTCCGTTGGAGACTCAATGAACCCCCACCTGAGCTCGTCTTGAAGAGAATCGAGCCTCAAGTCATCATTGAGGCAGACGCTCTCGCCACGCTGAACCGTGATGACCTTTCGATCGACCGAACTTTGGTAGTGATGACGGATCGTCCGATCAGCGAACTGGAACTGACTCTTCCAAATGCCGAAGAGTTTGCCAATACGACAGGGAACTGGAAGCGCACTGGAGCGACTCTGCGGTATGAGTGGCCACAGGGATTGACGCCTGGGTTGCGAGAAAAGATCGTCCTTAGATCCAGCAAGCGACTGGTCAAAGATCAGCCGATCACCATCGAGAACATAGCGATTCCCTCAGCAGCAAAAGTGGCTGGATATGTGGGGCTATCATTTGATCCCATGTGGCGGGTCAGTGTCGCCCAGACGTTAGGCCTTGAGGAGCGGGACGCACGTGCGGCTCCTGTTAAGGGGAAGATGGCTTGGTTTGGTCTGCGTGAGTTCAAAGTCCAACTACAGGCTTCACGCAGAGCAGCCATTTTTGACGCGGAAGTGGCAGCTTACGCGCTACCAAGGGCGCGGACCGTCGAGATCGAGGGGCAAGTGACACTGAACGTCTCGGATGCGCCGTTGCGCGATCTGATTGTAAAGTTTCCACCCACTGAAGCCAAGTTTGTCCGATGGACATCTCCCCTAGTCGGTGAGCAGAAGCTCAATGAACAGACTGGTGAGTGGGCGATTTCACTCCGCAAAGAGATGTTAGGAAATCTGACTATTCGCTTCCGTCTCAGCCAGCCAGCATCAGTCGCTGGCGCTGAGGGCACTACGAAACTCAGCGCTAGCTTGCCAACTCTAGCATTGCCTCAAGCGCGGCGATTCCATGGAACCTGGGTCGTAGAGGCCAATACCGACACGGAGTTGGCGTTTACTCCAAAGGCCATGCAGCCAGTGGATGTTTTGAAGGCACCAATGGTCGAGGGCTATTCTCTCAGACACCGGGCAGTGGCTGCTTTTGAGTATGGCACTGCGGATGCGGCGCTGAAGGTCGATGCCGTAAGGCATTCCCACAGCGAGTTAGCTTCTATGGTCGTAACTGGGTTGAAGCTCCGGTCAGTCATAGGCTCTGATGGCTCAGTCACGCATGAGGCGATGCTGGGGGTCAAACACAGTGGAGAGCAGTTTCTGCACATCACGCTGCCAAAGGACGCTAGCTTGTTGAGCGTGTTCGTGAATCAGCAGCCGATCAAGCCTGTGCGCGGGCCAGATGGTTCTCTCAGCCTTCCCCTGCCACCGCGCTCGACCGAACGGACTTCCGTGCCCATACGACTCATTTACGATCAACGCGAGAGCCCATGGAGCAGCAAAGGACGCCAAAAACTCGTTCCACCACAACTTGGGAGCGAGATCCCGATCATGGGCACCGACTGGCAGGTCTATGCACCAGCGGGATATGAGATGGTAAAGACAAGAGGAACCTTAGACGTCATTAGCGATGACGAGAACTGGGTCAGCCAACAGATATCGATGGCAGCCGAAGGTAGAGACTCAGAGATGCCTGCGATTTGGGCCTCCCAGCCGGGAGCGATTCGAACCTATTCCGCTAATGGAAGCTTCTTACCTGGGGGAAAAATGTATGGCCAACCAACGTCATCTACCATGCAGCACGACAATGCAGGCGCTGACGGCGTTCGTTCAAGAATGTTGAATCAGGTTGGGAGATCTTGGGAATCACCTGCTGCGATAGCCGCCGTCTCTGGCGCACCTGTCGCTCGATCAAACGTCTATGACGCAGTGAACGATGCGGATCAGGAAGCGCGACTTGGGAAGTTCGAGTCTGCAGCAGATATTTACCAGCAAGCGCTCGCCGCAAATGAACTTCCAGCCAACACGATAGCAGAGGTTCAATCGCGTCTCCACGACGCGAGACAAGCCAGCCTACTCCAACGAAGCATGATGGGCCTGCCGGATACAGAGAAACTAACCAACCATATTGCCGCGCTTAAGAAGAAACTGACTCTGAACCCTGCAGACGAAGCAGCGCGAAGATCGTTGGATGACTTTAATCGCAGTTTGGAAAACGCAGCTCGAGCCGACAATGACAAGGTGCATGAACTGAAGGCTCTTCAGACCCGACTGGCCGAAGCAAAGCCGGTTGAGGGATTTTCAGCACCTATAAACCCCGCCTCACGATCAAATCGTATCGCCTTATCATCGACAAGCAATGCACTCGTCGGCGCCCAACCGCCAGGAGCTACTCCACCAGCAAAAACGGGCCTGCTTTCGGTAGATTTGGAACTCCCGACGAGTGGACAGCGGCTTCGGTTGGTTGGTGGCCAGAGTGCTGGTGATTTGGAGTTGGAGTATGTCTCGTGGGAACGTCTCCTGGTGGCTGCATGTGGCTGGATGACGCTCGGTGGCCTGGCTTTCATTGTGTTTGGCCGTCGGCGTTGGTTTCTCCTTTCTAGCTTCGTGGCGGTGGTTGCATTTGCAGGCATTTCACTAGTTCGTACTGAGTGGGACACGATGGGCTACTCTTTTGCAATAGGTTGGCTAGTCGCGCTCGCTGGATGGATGGTCATCCGCGCGGCGAAATGGTTAGAAGAACCCGTGACTGCTGCATCGCTTAGCAGTTCAGGTGTGCTGCTACTGATCGGTAGCTTTACCATCCCATCTTATGGAGCAGAACCGATGCGTCTACTGCCGGATCCTGCTGCCCATGAGGTTTTCGTTCCTTATGAGGCGTCTAAAGTGGAGAACCAGCCCCAACATTACTACCTTGAGCGCAGTGTCTTTGAGAAACTATGGTCTCTTGCGAAAGAGAACCGCAAACCGACACCACGGGCGGATGATCCAAACGCACCGGTGACACAGATCGTGTCTGCTTTGCATCGAATCCACTTCTCTAATGAAGGATTGCGCGTGGACTCAGTCCTGGATGTCGTCACCGCGAAGAAGTGGAGTGCGCTCGAACTGAAATGCAGTCTTTCTGACACGCAGTTGAAGCCTGTGAAGGTTGTGATCGACGGCAACGATGGCGCTCTGGTGTTAGAGAATCCTGGTGTCCACAAAGTGGAGATCACTTGGGAGACGGGGCTGCAGAAGAGTGCGCATGAGATTGCGCTTCAACTTCCTGCGAGCACCACAGCCCTTGCTCAATTGACGCTGACCGAGACGGACGGCATTCCTCACCTTCCTCAAGGCATTCAATCAAGTATTGAAGATCGTAACGTGGCACTTCTTGTGCCGAAAGATGGTTTACTAACATTCACACGCACACCCAGAAGGCCCCTGGAGAACATTCTGCCTCCGCCTACAGCCAATGTCGAAGTCTCAACGACATTTCAGTCACCTGGCAGCTCTCAGACCGTGTGGAAGGCCACTTACCGCTTTCCAGGGGTGGCAAAGAAGGAACTCGGAGTGCTCATTGATCCCGAGTGGCGCATCGCCGAAATCAAGGAGGGTGGTCCCTTCATAGGTACGGAATGGAGAGAAATGGATGGGAAGCGCGCGTTGTTTTTTCACCTTGCCTCGGAAGCCAACGATGTGGCTTCACTCGCGCTCCAGCTTGAGCCACTCTCTGTCAATGCACTCACCCGCATGCCCCACCTTGAGCCCGTGGCGGCGAAATGGGATGGCGAAGGCAAGCTTGGCTGGGCCGAGGGTCTGGAGGTCTCAACTTCTGGGATTGACGACTCACAGCGCACTGGCGCAACAAGCCTTTCACTGGCCTGGAGGCTCAAGAAGGACGGACCGGTAGGAGTCAATGTGGTGAGAGCAGACCCGAAAGCCGGTGTGGCCATTGACTACGTGTTTCAGGTGAGTGAGCAGAAGCTTGAGCTTGCCGCAGCCATCGTTCTATCCCGTCGATTAGGCAATTGGGAGCGCGTTCGTGTGACGATGCCAGACGGGATGGAGCTACAGGGTGTTCAGTGCCCATCATTGCTGCGGCACGTCCAAGACGGCAATGACATCCACCTTCATTTTGCCAACTCTCAGACCAATGAACAGCGCATCGTGCTCCACTTTGCGAAGACCGTTTCTCAACCGGTGACAAAGTGGGACCTAAGACCGGTTAAAGTTCATGGCGTCACCAGGACCAGAAGCCAGGTCATCATTGCTGCTCATGCAGCACTCGATGTCCGGCTGGGCGATGTTCTCGCTAGCGCAGGAGCGAGGGAAATTGATCCTGCCACGCTTAGTCAGATCTTCACCATCGTTGCCCCGCTGGAAAAGAAGCGCGCTATACAGATGGAGACTTCTGAGTGGACACTACCGATCTCTCTCAACGAACTGCCCACGAGATTCTCAGCTGACGGGGTCATGTTGGTGAGGGCGACTATGGGAGCGCTAGCTCTATCCCAACAAGTATTCATCTCCGTTGAGCAGGGAGCGCTCAAAAAGGCAGTCATCACGCTACCTGCCTCATTACCAGAGGCGAGTGTCATGGGTGAGTTGCTTCGTGAAGTGCAAACGAAGGTTAACGGAGATATGCGAGAGTATGAGTGCAGCTTCCAGACCCAGGGTGGGCTATTGGGATGGACCACGCTCACCTTTGATACTCAGCTTCCCCTTACCGATGCCGAAATTTCCGTCCCTATGGTGCAGATTGAGGGCATTGACCGCCTGCGGAGGTTCTTTGTGCTCGACAACGCATCGGCCCGTGAGCAGCGAGTCGTCAGCCTGAACGGAGTGGATGTTTGTGATCCATCGTTGCTACCTTATCTCCCCGAAGTCACCACAAAGCCGATGTACTACCAAGGGCGCCTTGGCGCGGGTAATGGAGAGGCGCTGCGTGTAGCTTACAGTCAACTACAGGCCACGGAAGGCAATGCAGCAGTGGTGACTCTTGCCGAAATACGCACCCTACTAAGGCCCGATGGTGAGCGTTGGGACACGGTACAGTATTCCGTCTTCAATCGCTCTCTACAGTTCCTGCCCGTGGTGCTGGACCCGAGCGCTGAACTCATTGCTGTATCCGTTGGAGGGGAGCCTGTCAGGGCAGATCAAGAGTTAAGGCAAGGTCGGAAAGCGCGATTGATCCCCCTCATCCAGACAGAACCGGGACAGCGTAGCATCGAAGTGCGACTTATCTACAGAATCAGAGGCAAGGACTTGCTCGCGAACCCGATTAGATTAGACGACCCAGAGGTAGATGGCATCTCGGCAGAACGCACGATTTGGAGCGTGAGTGTGCCAGCAGGAATGAAGCTCAGTGACCAGATGGCCGAGATGTATGGCAACATGGAAGTTGTGCCCGAAGAGGGACGGGAAGTCGCAGAGACCGAAAGCTGGCTTTCCGAGTTGGGGCGCTTCAACCGCATGTTCGCCTCCATTGCTGGCACTGACTCCCAATCCCGAGGGAAATTGATCCAACAAGGACAGGAACTCGCCAAGACACTCAAGGACAAGATTGATATCCTAGAGCAGAAGGCAGCCTCAAAAGGGAACTATTTGTCAAAGGACGGCGAGTCGGCCAAGGAATCAGAGAAACTACAGGCCGAGATTTCCAAGCTTAAATCCGAGTGGATGCAACAGAACATCATTCTGGATCAGAACAGGGACATGCAAGCAATCCCAACGAAGAAATTGAATGTGCAGGCTAGCAACGGTTGGCTGGTCAACAACGGTAGGGTTTCCAAAGAGGGCATCGGGACGCTGCAAGTAGCGAGTAACAGCCTCAATGATAACCTCGGAGTGCAGAACGACTTCTTTAAGCTACCAGGAACCAATACTTACACGGGCACACTCACCGTGAACACTGGTAAAACCATCACCATTGCTGGCGGCACAATGCTCAACTTCAATGGTGGAAATGCTCGTAGCAGCCAAGCGTCTGACAATCGTGCACCCAACGACATGTCATCTGTGGGTGTTGCTGGCCCCCGCGCCCCGGCGTCTGTAACTCCTGCGGCACCCGCGCCATTAGAATCCCCTAAAGCAGTGCCGAGTAACGAGTTCAATCCAAGGCCTCAGAATCAACTTCGTCCTACAGGGAGGCGCTCGATCACTTTGGAAGTTCCGCTGACTGGAACGGTTTATCACTTCCGTAAACTGAAGGATCACGCCGCACTTCAGTTTGATCTGAGCAAGGTCACGAGTCACGAGCGCCAGAAGCGAGCATGGATACTGGGAGGCGGCCTAACATTCCTCGGATTCATTTGGTTTGTGGGCAATCGCCGCCAAAAGCGCGCATCAGACACTTCCGGGCGAGATTGAAATGCGAGAGGCATCATCGGTTGCCGAGCGTGGCTGGCTTTGCATGATTGAGGGCATGCAGGCGACTGCCTCGTCCTCACAGATCATCGGCCATTTACGCCAGCAGGGTTTTACTCTGTTGGTCATTTTGCTTGTTCTCTGGGGAGCTGAGATCACGGACTTTTTACTTCGTGTCTTCACCTCAATCGAAATGGATCGTTGGGGTATCCGCCCGCTCCAGGCAGCAGGTCTGCCCGGCATCCTAGCGGCACCATTGCTCCATGTAGGCTTTCCTCATCTCGCGGCCAACACGCTTCCGCTGCTCGTGCTTGCCTCCCTGGTGCTGCTGGAGGGGCTGTCCCGATACCTCAAGGCCACTTTCATCATCATGATTGTAGGTGGCTTGGCCGTCTGGTGCTTTGGAAAGCAGGATTCCGTGTATCTCGGTGCCAGTGGACTGGTATTTGGCTACATGGGCTTCGTTTTTATGCGCGCCTGGGTATCACGCCGTCTACTTTGGATCGCTATTGCCATCGCATGTGCAGTTTTCTACGGCAGTCTTGCCCTTAGTCTGTTCTCTCTCAAGGAAGGGGTCTCCTGGCTGGGACATGTAGCGGGGTTTGTCTCTGGAATGCTGGCTGCGGAGTGGCTGCACACAGAAAAGCGCTCGGCCCTCGTGCGGGCTCTAAAAGGTAATGAATGGAAATGACATTCTGCTTGCGCAAAGGGTCAATGCTGGCAGTTTAAGGGCTGCACGATTCACGTTCCGATGTAGCTCAGCGGTAGAGCGGGTGGCTGTTAACCACTAGGTCGTAGGTTCGAACCCTACCATCGGAGCCAATTTTGTTTCTCGATCAGCCCGCCCTCCAAGCGGGCTTTTTTGTGCACTCGGCCTCAGACTTGGTCCGCTTGCTGCTTCCCATCGAAAGTCCGGGCATACCGGTGAACGCAACCGCCGCTCTGTGACTTCGTGGTTGGATAAACAGGGCGGGTTCACTCGCTCGGCGGGACTTGGTTGGGTCCCGCCGGGCTCCCAACTCGCTGGAAATCGACTCTTACCTCAAAATGATCGGAGGCGGGACGATTTTGATGCCTTGCCCACCCAGCGGCTGCCCCTTCGTCTCCTCAATTGTATCAACGAGGCCGTTTTTGAAGCTTACAGCGAGGCATCCCGTCTCCACCTTCACGTAGATGACACTTTGCACCAGTTGCCCATACGCATCGCGTCCCGTCATCACCTGCGGAACTTTTTCAAAAATGGCATACTCAAATCGCTCTTCACGCCCGGCGAGCGTGATCTTTGTATTTTTGCGTGTTGGCTTACCCAAGGACTGTTCTACCTCATCAGCAGTCATCCCGAGAGCTACCTGATGATCAGCAATGAGTTGCCCAATTTGAATCTGCCTCTCGTAGAGCGCCTTAAGCTTCTTGGGAAGATCTGGGTCTTGAGAAAGCACATCCGTCATGTGCATCCATCCAGCTGTATCACCATGAGCAGCACGTCCCCGCACACGATAAGCGGTGTCTGACATGGCTACCAAGGTCACTGGAGTGCCCGCATTCATTGTACCCAGCACCCGATCCAAAGCTGAGGAGTAATAGATGTAGCTTTGTTTTGCCACCGTGAGCCTCACACTCATCCCGCGCATGCCTTCCAGACTCAGTGTGCCTGGCTCCGTGGCCAGTCCAGATTGGCGCTGAGGTAATGCCGCCAGCCCTGAGCAACCAAGCGCCACCAGAACGCATCCGAAAACAAGGGCTTGGCTCAAGGATGCAGTTTTCATGACACGATCGAGTTCACAGACCGGGAGGACGCTCGCCTATCGACTTCGGTTTGGCTTTGTTCATCGCGGCACGTTCCGCAGCAGGGTCGAAGACAAATCCACCTCTTCGGACCACATCATTCTCCGCAGTGAGGAAGAGCTTCGGACGGTCAGCATCCGCTTCTCTGAGCATCGTCTGGCTCTCGAGCTGCCCATCGGGGCGGATGACGCAGTAGCGGTAGATCGTGGGAGCAGTCAAAAACATCACGTGCAGGTTATTGTTCCGATCCAGTGTGTATTGCGGTTCGCGGAACAACGTTAGTGTGCCCAGTTGATACGTCAGCAGCATCCCACCCGAAAGCTCATCCACGATGCGGATGTAAAGATACGACCGATTGAAGTCCTGATGCTGTAACAGCACGTACTTCCGGGTCCTGCCAGCATCTGGGAAGCCAGGAGGCACGCCAAACGAGAGTGGCTTGCAAAGTTGGGCACCCTCAAGCACCTGAACCCGAGCGCGATTCGACTCATAAAACTGACCCGAAGGCCCAAAGTAGACGAGCGCTTTAATGCCGTAGTGACCCTGCTCCATGACATATTTTGCCGTAACGGACACCTTCCGCCTTAGCGTCTGTCCAGCGGGGAACACGCTCGGTTTTGTGTCATCCGTATGCACGGCGGACAGATTCCGCTCCGTGGCGTCAGTGATTTCAAAACTTAACCATCCCTGCCCTTTGGG
Organism: Verrucomicrobiaceae bacterium; assembly: GCA_016795485.1. Lineage (GTDB taxonomy): Bacteria > Verrucomicrobiota > Verrucomicrobiia > Verrucomicrobiales > Verrucomicrobiaceae > JAEUHM01. The sequence goes on from JAEUHM010000061.1 coordinate 31,409, forward strand.
GCCGCCAGTAATGAAGTCCGTACCTGATCGGTTCGTCACTGTCACCGTAGCAGACACTGCTTCCTGAACGATGTGCTGAGTCTTGTCCAGCTCCAGCGAGACCTGAAGCTGGGCCGCAACAGGACCGCAGCAGATCATCATCAGGGCAATGGGCAAGAATCGCGATAAACGGAGCATGGTAGTTTTGTTTTTGGGGGTATTATCGGGAGGATACCCCCGGCTAGCCCAAAAAAGAAGCGCGAAATACATCCCAGCACCTGCCCCGGCTATTTGTGGAGATTGACGATCCCCACCAGCCATTCAACCCTGCCCTCCATGGACATCACCCGCACCCAATGCCCCTTCTGCGAGTTTCCCTTGCAGACCGCAGGCCAAGTGTGCCCCAAGTGCGGCGAAACCTCCCGAGGGCAGGCCATTCTCGGCCTTCTAGAAGTCGATGTTGCCCACAGTGGCGAAACTTGGGACATGGCGCATGAGAAGATCATCATCGCAGTCGATCGGGGCATCTTGCTCGGCCACAGCGGTGTAAAGATCATCCACGGTTGGGGCGCATCCACTGGCAAATCCGTCATCTCCGGTCGCGCCATCCGCCTTCTCGAGTCCCTAGCGGGTCGCACCGGCGGCAAACTCACCAAAGACCGCCACAATCCAGGAGCCCACATCCTCTGGCTGAATCGGTGATAGCGTAACCAAAGCCGGTCTTAAGGATCACAGACAGCTTGATACGCCGGTGAGATGAATCTCGCATTGCACCGGGGTCTTAGCCGCGGAAAGTAGGCGTAGAATGTCCAAAATCATCCTGGGAGTCACGGGTTCTATCGCTGCTTACAAGGCTGCGGATCTTGCGAGCCAGCTTGTGAAGCTGGAGCATGAGGTGACTTGTGTTTTGACCAAAGAAGCCTTGGAGTTCATCACACCTCTCACATTACAAACCCTTTCGAGACGCCCGGTGATCTCGGACCTGTTCGCTGAGAAAGATGGCTGGCAGCCAGGGCATATTCAGCTTGCTGACTCGGCAGATTTGTTGCTCATCGCACCCGCGACAGCGAATGTCATCGCCTCGATGGCGCATGGGTTTGCCAACGATGCCCTGACGGCGATTGCGCTGGCGACAAGGGCCAAGATTTTGGTAGCTCCGGCTATGAATGGCAAAATGTGGCAGCACCGCGCTACTCAAGCGAATGTGGCAACACTCAAGTCCTGGGGCGTGGAGTTCATCGAGCCGGCAGAAGGCTTGCTGGCGTGTGGGTATGAGGGTGTGGGTAGGCTGGCACCGGTGGAGGAGATTGTGGAACGCGTGAGGGATACTTTGAAATGAAGATTCTCATCACGGCAGGACCCACTCGTGAGCCGCTCGATCCGGTGAGGTTCATCAGCAATCGCTCTTCAGGACGGATGGGCTATGCGCTCGCTCTCGCCGCAGTAGAGCGGGGGCATGAGGTTGTGCTTGTTTCTGGTCCGGTCGAGCTTTCGGCACCTTCTGGTGTCGCTGTGGTGAGAGTGACTACTGCTCAGGAAATGCATGAGGCAGTTAGGGCTCGCATCAAGGATCAGCATGTGGGCATTTTTGCAGCAGCGGTGGCGGATTATCGGCCCGTGCGGATGGAGGAGCAGAAGATCAAGAAGGGCGCAAGCCGGATGACGCTGGAGCTGGAGAAGACGCCTGACATTCTCGGCTCTGCGCGTTCGGTTTTCGGCTTCAAGGGTGTGCTTATTGGGTTTGCGGCTGAGACGGAGAACCTCGTGGCAAATGCTACTCAGAAGATGACCCGGAAAATGTGCGACTTGGTGGTGGCTAACCATGTGGGCGGCCCTGACTCCGCTTTTGACAGCGACATGAACGAAATCACCATTTGCACTCCTCAACTGCCACCTCAGCCATTCCGGAGGGAGACCAAAGTGGAAGTTGCGCGCTTGATTGTTGAGCGCGCTGAGGAGATGGCAGTGCGAAAGTTTGGAAAGACGACCCCTTCATGATCAAAGACCTCCTCGATACAGCAGTAGAAGCCGCCCGGGCCGCCGGGAAGTTCATTCACGATAACTTTGGGACGGAACTGACCGTCAACGAAATGAAGAAGTATGACATCAAGTTGGAGCTTGATGTGAAGAGCCAGGAAATGATCACGAAGATCATCCTTGATCGATTTCCTGACCACGCGGTGCTTGGCGAGGAAGGGGATACTGGTGGGGACGGAGAGATCGAGTGGATCGTGGACCCGATAGACGGCACGGTGAACTACTTCTTTGGCATCCCGCACTACTGTGTGTCGATCGCTGCACGCCGGAAGGGCAGTGAAGAGATCATTCTGGGTGTGATTTTTGATCCTTCACAAGATGAGCTTTGGACGGTTGCCGAGGGGATTGCTCCAACATTGAATGGGCGTCCAATTAAGTGCAGTGATCGCGCCGATATGTCCGAGTGCGTGGTCACGGTAGGCTTTAGCAAAAGCAAGGAGAGCCTGGACGCCGGATTTGAGCGCTACAAGCGGATATCTTACAATGTGCGGAAGACACGGATGCTCGGAAGTGCGGCCTTGGCCATGGCCTACATCGCCACGGGTCGACTCGATGCCTACGTGGAAGAACAAATCAGCCTCTGGGACATTGCCGCTGGGAAGATGCTGGTGGAGAAAGGCGGGGGCAAAGTGCACCTGGAGCCCGGAAAGGCAAAAGCGGGCACGATGTTCATCTGTGCCACGAATGGGCGGATCGGGATCGAGCCTTATCTATAAAGGCAGTATTCGAGTATTGGAAGGCCGTCCCGTTGACCGGTTCGAGATAAGGTTCAGGTAACCATTCCGGCATCATCTTTATGGAGATAGTTTCGAAGTTTTGCATGTATCTAGCCAATCTTAGAATGATGAATCGTGAGTTGCACAATATTTGGTTAGACACTAGGTCCATGGTGCCTAGTTTGGCATCTGGTCGCGAGTTGTTGTTGAGATCTGAATGCGACCAGTGTTTAGGAATGAACAAGACTCGCATCATTTCATTATGCCAAGCCCTCTAGAACCAAGTGTTGTTGGCTGCAGATTTGATTCACCACAGGGTATGTGCGTTATGACTTTGCTCATGGTACTCAGGCAGTATAGGGGCCCGAGAACGAAAGCAGATGTGATCGATGCCATTAAGCTTGAAGGATGGTTTGATTTGCTGCCCGAAGATCTTCGGCGCTATCCTCAAGGGAACTCGAATGAACCTCGATGGGTCACACTGGTCTGCTGGGCAAGAAATCTGTGCGCGGACCATGGCTTGATCTCTCGTGATCAACGAGACGCTTGGGAAAGCACGACCGAGGGAAAAAACCAGGCTGTTAAGATCAGCCAACATTTCCGGGAGAACATTGCTGATTTGAGGAAGTGCTGGTGGTGGAAGCCCGAAAAGAAACGTGAATTAAATCCGGGCTACACACCGAGTAGCGGGGATGCCCTGCGGCCGCCATACGTCTATGAAGACTCAATTCCAATTTTCCGCAGAAGTGTGAGAGGTCGGGAGGGTAATCGTGCTTCCGACGAAAGACTCGCCAAGCTATTGGCAGAATACAGGAACCCAAACACGACCGTTGAACGACGAGATCGTTTGAGAGAAGTTTTAGAGCTGTCTTTTCCCGAAGGACCGTAAGTTGGAGTCATGGGCACTACCCTTTCCTGGTCGCATTCAGCATAATCCGTCCTCTTTCGCGCTGTTCTCTATACCAAACAAGCGCGTCAAGTTTCGCACAATCATTGCCGTCACAGGGTTGATTCTCGAGGTTGGGCTGATCGTTTGTGGTGGGATGCATTGTAAGTTTCTTGGCTCTGGGGTTCTTTTGTTTGCGTGTGGGATGCTGTCTCACGCCGCAGAGCCTTTTGAGTTGGACTTCAACCGCTACCTACAGGGCAAATACGTTTACGAGCGGAACTGTATCGTCTGCCACGGTGCTCGTGGAGACGGGAAGGGAGAGATGGCCGCGAACTTGGTGCCGAGGCCGCGGTCGTTCCGAGAGGGGATGTTCAAGTTTCGGACTACACCAGCGGGGAAGCTACCGACGGATGATGATTTGCGTCATACGATCCGGTTTGGACTCTCAGGAACGGCGATGGGGATGTTTTCCCAACTGGCTGATGAGGATGTGGAGGCCGTGATCATGTATGTGAAGTCGTTTTCCCGTCAGTGGCGAAAGCCTGAGAACTATGGGGAGCCGATAACTGTGCCGACGGCACCAAGCTGGTTGGGCAAGCCGGAGCGGGTGAAATCGGGCGGAGTGTTGTTTGGAGTCCATTGCGCTGGCTGCCATGGACCGAGTGGAAGAGGAGATGGCCCAGCGGTGCCCGGGCTGAAGGACTTCTGGAACCATCCGGGCCGTCCGTCCGATCTGAGGCAGCCGCATTTGCGTTGCGGTGACCGTGCGGAGGACATGTACCGAGTGCTAATGACGGGCTTGAACGGTACTGCGATGGTGAGTTTTGAGGGTGTGCTTACGGCTGACCAACGCTGGGAGATTATCGGCTGGCTGTTGACGCAACGCCTGCCACCCGTTGCCACTTTGGGCGCTGGACCGCCTAGATCTGCCGGTAAACCTGTCCAATGAGGTAGGGGCGATGGAAGGATTGGCTTGGGAATCGATGGGCGATCATGTATGCTCCGGCAAAATGAAGGCACTTCTTTTTGCGTTGTTGGCGGTCGCTGCGTGTGCGGCTGAGGTCAAGGATTTGAGCAATCACTTTCTGTTGAAGCACTATGTGGGGAAGTGGGAGGCTTCTGGGACGCTCAAAAATCAGCAGGGGAATGATGTAGAGATCTCTGAGGAGTGGACGGGTCGTGTGGAAGGCCCCGGTACGTTTGTGCTGGCCGGTAACCGCACGTTTAACGGGGAGACGCAGTCGTTCACCTGGACGCTGACGCATAACCCTGCCACGGACAGCTTTGAGGCGATGCTGCTAGGCCAGGATGGGAATCAATTGCGATTTGAAGCCCAGTTCTCTGAATCAGAAATGACGCTTGAGCTGAAGGCGGTGACAGGGAATGGTAATGGTTCGATCACGGTGCTGGATCGATTGAAGGGTGAATCGAAGGATGAAATTGAGAGTGAAGTGACCTTCATAGGTGATGGGGGGGAGACAACGCTTCAGGGAAAGATTCTGCACAAGCGCCTGAAGACGGCGTGATGCTTTTGCTTGCCAAGAAGGGGATTCCTCGGAGAATCGGCGCTCGGCAGATGCCTGGGAGGCGAAGCTGAGGATTGATCACATGAAAAAAACCGCTGTTGTAACTGGCGCCGCTGGCTTCCTGGGCTCGCATTTGACGGACCGTCTGCTCGCAGAGGATTATCGTGTCATCGGCATCGACAATTTGTTAACGGGCAACACTCGTAACATTGAGCATCTGGCGGGGAACGCGGATTTTCAGTTCATCAAGCATGATGTGACGAACTATATTTACCTGCCCGGTGCGGTGGATTTGGTCTTCCATATGGCATCTCCTGCAAGCCCTATCGATTATTTGCAGTTGCCGATTCAGACTTTGAAAGTGGGCTCGCTGGGGACTCACAATGCGCTGGGGCTGGCTAAAGCCAAAAGCGCGAGGTTCCTGCTAGCATCCACTAGCGAGTGCTATGGCGATCCGCTGGTGCATCCCCAAAAAGAAGATTACTGGGGCAATGTGAATCCGATCGGCCCTCGTGGTGTCTACGATGAAGCAAAGAGGTTCGCCGAGGCGATGACGATGGCTTACCACCGGTATCACAAAGTGGACACGAAGATCGTAAGGATTTTCAACACCTATGGACCAAGGATGAGGCTGGAAGATGGACGAGTGGTACCAGCATTTATTGGGCAGGCATTGCAGGGGCACGCGCTGACGGTTTTTGGCGATGGCAGCCAAACGAGGAGCTTTTGTTATGTGTCTGATCTGATCGACGGGATTTTCCGGCTCTCGCAGAGCGACTATCATGAACCGGTGAACATAGGAAACCCGGCTGAGATGACGGTGATTGAGTTCGCCCGGGAGATATTAAAAATAACCGGAATTAATGCCCCGATAGAACATCGCCCGCTGCCAGTGGATGATCCAAAAGTGAGGCAACCGGACATTTCTTTGGCACGTCGGGTGCTCGGATGGGAGCCAAAAGTCACATTCGATGTGGGTATTCGCAAAACTTTGGAATATTTTAGACACTTTCTTTCACTCCCGTCTTGATGCAGCCCCCCGAAGTCTGCTAAATCCTTTGTTGCACTGATTTTCTCAAGCGCCCTTTTCCCAAAAATCCCATGAAATACTCCATAGTCGCCGCGTGTGTTGCAGCCCTGCTGTCAGGCTTCGTGTCTGCTCAAACTCCAAACCAGGAGATTCGCGTCAAGAAGGCCAAGGTGGAAGTTTCCACTCAAATGACGCCGATCATCCAAGCAGCAGGGGTGACTGAGAAGCGGTGGAAGCCAAAAACGTGGCTGGAGTTGGACACTGAGTTTGACGTAGACCTTGCGCGAGCTCTCGGGGGTGATGATGCTTCCTACGGTTCGTTGGCCATCCAATATTTTATAGCGACTTCTGGAAGGTCAAAGGACGGCAAGGTGATCGTCCTGTCGGGCACGATCAACTACATTAACATTCCTGCAGGAGAGAACCACGCGCTCGCATTTGTGACTCCAGCAGCACTGAAGCGTGCGCTGAAAAAAGAGGACGGCGGAAAAGGGGATGTAATTGCGCACGCAGTGGTGATCGGAGGAGGAGGTGCGGAGCCGCTGGCGGTCATCAACACCCAAAATGGCAAGTGGTGGGAAGACACCAATAAGTTTGAGATCCTCGACAACACGGTGATACCTAAAGCTAAGACTCCATTTACCGTGCTATGGGGTGATTACGATCTCCAATCGGAAGCGAAGTAACCCACAAGAGGCTCACTTAGCATCATAGATGGCTCGGCGGGCACGTAACGAATCAATCAAAAACCTTCATGGCAGATAACAAGAACCTTGTGGTGCTCAATTTGGGCTCCCAGAGAGTGGGCGGAGCCGTCTTCTCCAAAACCTCGCGTGGTGAACTCGTGCTGAAGAAGTATGAGTTCGTGGAAATGATGGGTGATCCCTCGGTGGATGCCACTCGTCTTCCACAGCTAAAAGTGGCTGTAGCAGAGCTGGCCGATAACCTAAAGCTCAAGGGGCATCAGGCTTGGTATGCTGTGGCTGGACACTTGGTGTTTTCCAGATTCGTCAAGCTGCCGCCGGTCCAAGGCGAAAGGGTGGGGCAGATTGTAGAGTTTGAGGCGCGCCAGCAGGTTCCTTTCCCGCTGAATGAAGTGGCATGGGACTACGATTTCATCACCGAAGATCCCGTGGAGAAAGAGGTGATGATTGTGGCCATGAAGATGGACGCGCTCAACGAGATCAATGATATCGTGAGCAACAACGGGGTCAAAACCGTGGGCGTGGACCTAGCCCCTACGTGTGTCTACAACGCCTTTCGCTATAGCTACCCGGATGCAGATGAACCATGCGTCATCGTTGATCTGGGAGCCCGCTCTACGAACCTGATTTTTGCTGAAGGTGAGAAGATGTTCACTCGGAACATCCTAGTGGGTGGGGCAAGTGTTACGGGTGCCATCGCCAAAGAGTTTGGCTATGGATTTGGTGACGCCGAGAATCAAAAGTGCACTCAGGGCTTTGTAGCGCTCGGTGGGACAGTTGAAGATCACGCTGATGCTGGCATCGCTGCCCTGTCCAAGGTGATCCGGAACGCGGTGACGCGTCTGCATGGTGAAGTGCTCAGGACAATCACTCACTTCCGCAGCCAGCAGGGTGGAAGTCAGCCCAAGCGAATCTTCTTGTGTGGCGGCGGGTCTCAACTGGCCTATCTGGCGGAGTTCTTCCAAGAGAAGTTCAAGCTGCCTGTGGAAATCTTTAACCCGCTCAGAGGAGTACAACTCGCACCTGGGGTGAACGCAGAAGCCGCTGCCGCAGACGCCCATGGAATGGCGGAGATGGTTGGCTTGGCGCTCCGTTCCTCTGGCTCGTGCCCTGTGGAAGTCGAGCTTGTTCCAGATGCAGTTGAGCTCTCCCGAGACACAGCTCGTAGGGCACCAGCGCTAGTGATGGCCGGGTTGTGCACGTGGGCGATGTTTGGGGCTGGTATTGCCTATTTTAACAAAGCTGGGGAAGCGACACAGTCACGAGTAGCTGAAGTAGAAGCCAAGGTGGAGAGTCTGAAGGATCTCTCCAACAATCTGGCTCAGATTGATGTCGAACTGAACGATCTCAAAGCTCAGAGTGCTCAATTTGAGGCTGCTGTGAACGACCGGTCCTACTGGGTAAGAATGCTGACCGATCTCAACAACAAGTTCGACAGCGATTTGCTATGGCTCACATTGATAGAGCCGTTAAAGGATGGACGGTCAATGACGCTGCCTCAGACACCAGAGGGAGCCGCCATGGGCTCTGCAACCGGCAGTGGAAACTCCTCGTTGTTCGAAACCCCACCTGCCGCAGAAGGTGCTGACGCGTTCGTCAAGCCAGCGGACCCTGCTGCAACCGGTTCTCCGCCCACCTCTGCACCAACGGGAGCCCCCCCAACGGTAGTTGCGCCGTATAGCCTGAGGATCATGGGCCTATATCGGAGAAATGACGAAGGCCAGGAGGTTGTTTACCGTTACGCGCGTGCTCTTGCCAGTTCGGAGTTTTTTGCAGTGGAGAACATCGCCGAAAAGCTCGGGGATTATTGCAAAGCAGAATCTGGGGCAGGTGAGGAAGAGCGCTATGCTTATAAGTTTGAGCTTCGTCTGCCGCTCAAAAACCCAATGGAAATGACCCTGCAAGCGAAGTAATTGACATGGACTGGATCAAAGAACACAAAACCCTTGCGGGTATCCTCGGAGTGGCCGGTGCTGGTGCGATCGGGCTAGGCGTGATGGTGTGGAACTCATATACTGCTTATGTCGAAGGACTCGATAACTACGACACGGTATCCAAGGCTCTTGGAAGGATAGAGAGCGCGCCTCTTTACCCCAGTAAAGAGAATATGGAGAAGAAGAAGGCCATGGTGCAGCAGTTTCGTGGTGAGGTCGAAAAGCTTCAGCAGACCCTCCTCAATCTACAACCGCCGCTGAAAGACATCACTGACACCGATTTTCAGGCAAAGTTGAAGCAACGAATGGCTGAAACTCGCGCTAAGACGGGTAGTACTGCTGAAGAGGGAGGGAAGATTCCCAAAAACTTTGCTTTTGGTTTTGATCTTTACGTCAACAGCCTGCCGCCTCAGGCGGCGGCCAAGGATTTGAATGACTACCTGGATGCCGTTGACTCGATTGTGCAAATGGCTTTGGACAGTGGTGTTAAAAAGATCACTGCACTCTCAAGAAGCGATGTGGCTTCTGAGAAGTCCGGGGCGAGCTCTAAGGCGGCGGCACCAGATTCCGCGAGCTCATTCATGACTGGCCAAACAACCCCGCAGCCCTCGGCGCGAGGGACTAAGTCAGCAGTTGCTGCTGCCCCCAGCGCTACCAAAGTCGTGGAGCGTAGAACAGTGAAGATCAACATGGTTGCGGACCAGCCAGCATTTCAAACTTTCATGAATGACTTGGCGAGTGCATCCAAGATGCTCCATTTCACTGTTGTCCGAGTCCTCCGTGTAGAAAATGATAAGCTCACGGGGCCGACAAAAGCTGTAGAGGATGCGCTGAACAAAGAAAACAAAAATGACACCGCATCGACTGGAGCGAGTCCAGGGGGGGCTCCCCCTGGAGGCGATCAACCTGCAGTGTCGAGTGGGCCCGAAGTACTGATTGCTCCTAAAGCCGCTCCTGCCGATGCAGTGATCGTAATGGGGGGAGAGATGCTTAATGTCTATGTAGAGATCGATATCATCAAATATATCGACAGCCCTTGATAACTCGATTGCCATAACCTGAACCAATCCAATTTACTTTAGCCGAATACAATCATGGCAAAACCTGACCAAAACTACGACAAGGTCATCTTGGGAGTTGCTGCAGCCGCATGCATTGGCGTCTGTGGATACCTTTTCTATACAAAGGGTGACTTTGATAGCCAGTTTACAACACGTCCAGTCACAAAAGGCCAAGAGTTTGGGGAGATCCCCCTCAGGCGTGTCGAGGACGCGCGGAAGCGTCTTCTAGAGGTGTTTCATTGGGAGCCGCCCATCAAGAGCAATAAACCGGTCCCTCTAAACAAATCGGTATTAATTGTCCTCAAAGAGGGTGAACTGATCGATATGTTTCTCGAGAATCCGCCTCTTCGGGAGCCAATGACAAATGAGTACCTTCGTAAATATGAGTTAGACGCACTGGCTCCCAATGTAAGTGAACTTGATCCGGATGGCGATGGCTTTAGTAACTTGGAAGAGTTCGTGTTGAAGACCAATCCGAAAGATAGCGATCCCACCCATAAGGACGCTGTTCCTCCAGCAAAAAATAAGATTTACTTTGTTTCCCGAGAGCAGGATGACTACAAGCTGATTCTTGGCAGTAGTTCAATGCCACTACAAGTAAGGCGGACTTTTCCTATTCCCGCAAAAGCCGACTATGTTGAGGCACTTCCGCAGGATGTTGAGTTTGAACTAGGCAGTGTGGCTAGATTTCAAGCCCTTAACTTCACGCCGAAAAAGGTCCCTGATCCAAGGCTAGGTGAGAAGGACGTCTCCGAACTCACACTATTGGATCGATCGACCAACTCAGAAGTCGTCCTGGTTTTTCGAGAGGAGAAGAACCTAGCCAGTTACAAGGCCAAAATTCAGTTCAGGCTGAAAACCGTTCAAGAAAGAGTGGTCAAAAAAGGCGACATCTTCCGTTTTGAGGGTGTTCCATCTTCATTCCGCCTCGAAGATGTTACTGAGACAGGTGCAACAATCTCGGAACAAGATGCTTCCGGGGCCTGGGGACAACCCTGGGCCATTTCCCCTCGCCCATGATAAAAATTTCATTTTTGCGCATTTTGCGCTCGCCAGTTGACCTCTTTTTACGCTATAAAAAACCCCTTCACTCTCTCCGGACATCATTCTCTCGAAGATCATCTATGACATTTATCAAAGGAACCCCCCACCGCTTAGCCTCGATTGTGGCGCTTTTCACTGCATCGGCGGCGCTTGGTTTAAAGGCTGGAGACGCCCCAGCAGGTCTTTCTGGAATCGCTGAAAGAGAGATTGCTCGCCGCATGGCTCGGATGGAAGACGCCCGTCAAGCAATTGAGAAAGGTGACGAGGCTTTTGCCAAGGGCGACTACGAGGCAGCACTTGGATACTATCGCGCTGCACTTGAATCGTTGCCAGATGCACCTCTGACAGCCGAGTGGAGAGCGATAGCCCAAGCCAAGTTGGCTGACGCTAGCGTTGAACTGGCGAAGGACCGTGCAGCAAATGGCCGTTACAAGGAGGCACACGAATTACTCGACGGTGCGCTTGCTGCAGTGCCTGAGCACAAAGGTGCTACAATACTGCGGAAACGATTGGGCGATCCTGATCGCTATGAACCGGCGCTCACTCCGGATCATGTGGCCAGTGTTGAGACTGTAAATCGTGCTCTTCAGATGGGCACGAGTGCACGAAATCTTGGAATGCTTGACGAGAGTAATAAGCATTTTGATGAGGCTCTTCGTACTGATGGTTACAATATCGCGGCGAGGCGAGGAATGGAGAAGGTAGAGCAGGAAAAGTCGAAGTACTATGCCTCTGCTTATGACCACACTCGTGCGAAAATGCTGAACGAGGTGAACAAAGCTTGGGAGACCGCTGTTCCGGTCGCTGCTTCAATCGTCAATACGAACACTGGTCCTGTTGTTGCAAATGGCTCCGCTTATTTGTCGCAGAAAATGAAGACGATTATCATTCCACAATTGCAGCTCTCAGGAGCAACGATCGAGGAGGCTATTGAGTTCTTGCGAATCAAGAGCCGGGAGCTTGATGACGCAGAATCCGATCCATCTAAGAAAGGCGTCAACATCATTGTCAAGCCGGGTGATGCTCCAATTGCGGCAAGTATTTCCCTGGATTTGAAAGATGTGCCACTTGAGGAAGCGCTGAGATACGTAGTCGAGTTGGCTGGGATGAAGGTTAAAGTAGAACCGTTCGCTGTGATGGTGGTGCCCACTACCGAAAATATAACTGAGCAGTTTACGCGAATCTATCGTGTTCCCCCGGATTTCTTGTCAATTGGTGGTTCATCTGATGGAGGAGGCGGAGCTGCTGCCGCGCCAGCTGATCCATTTGCGGCTCCTGGTGCAGCTGCTCAGGCCTCAAGTCTTACCGCTCGTAAATCAGCAAAACAAATCCTACAGGACCAGGGCATTCAATGGCCTGAAGGTGCTTCTGCTGTATTCAGTGCAGCAACTTCTCAGTTGATCGTTAAGAACACCTCACCCAATCTTGACCTTGTCGAGGCATTCGTTGACTCCCTCAAGGATCGTGCACCGAAGCAGATCTTCATTACGGCTAAGTTTGTCGAGGTCACTCAGAAGAATACTGATGAACTCGGTTTTGATTGGCTGTTAGGAGGATTTAATGTTCCCGGAAGCGACCGGATGTTTGGCTCGGGTGGCAATGTGGGCAACTCTCAGAACGGCGGACTTCAGAACGCCAGTGGTGGCGTTGTTGACTTTCCGTTTCTGTTCCCAAGTGGTGGCCCCGTTGGCCAGTTCCCTTTAACCCGTTCAAATCGGACAGGGGACGCAGCCATTACTCCTGATTCGATTGATGGTTTGATTGCAGGCAACAAGGGGATTTCTTCTGTTGCGCCTGGAGCGCTTGCTTTCTCGGGTGTGCTTACTGACCCACAGTTCCAAGTAGTCATGAGAGCACTCAGCCAACGTAAAGGCGTTGATTTGATGAGTGCTCCTAGCGTGACCACCAAGCCTGGAACGCGGGCCACCATCTCTGTGATTCGTGAGTTCTGGTATCCTACAGAGTTTGATCCACCTGAGATTCCTCAGCAGTTTGGCTCCCTCGGCACTGTTACCGGTGGGGGATTGGGCGCTGGTCTGGGCACTTCTACATCATCTGGAAGTTTCCCAGTGACCCCGACGACACCTACCACCTTCGAAATGAAGCCAATTGGTGTTACCATGGAAGTGGATCCTGTCGTAGGCACTGATAACTACTCCATTGACCTCAACTTGGCCCCAGAGGTAAATGAGTTCGAGGGCTTCATCAACTACGGAAGCCCTATTCAGACGGGTGGTCTTGATGCCCTTGGTAACCCGATCCAGATCATCCTTACTGAGAACCGCATTCCGCAGCCTGTGTTTTCTACGCGGAAGGTCCAGACCTCCGTTACTGTATGGGATGGACAAACGGTTGCTCTTGGTGGTTTGATTCGCGAGGACGTCCAAGATGTTGAAGACAGAGTCCCCATCTTGGGTGACATCCCAATCATTGGACGCTTGTTCCAGTCCAAGGCTGAAGACCATTTCAAGCGTAATCTCACGATCTTTGTAACTGCTCGACTAATTGATCCTGCTGGACAACCTATTAATCCGAAGCTTGGCCAGCCTGAAAAGGAAAGTTCTGACGTAGCACCTGCTGGTGGTGCAGGCGGACCGAGCCTTTTCCCTGCTCCTGGGCAGTAAGGCTTTTGTAGTTAGGTATCGCCTTGGCGTATTTAAGGCGGAGCAAGTTTATTGGACTTGCTCCGCTTTTGTTTATCCTTCATCGGACGGCAATGAAACTTTGTGTGATCACGGGTGGGATTGGTACGGGAAAATCAACCGTGGCTAGGCTCCTGCACACTCTTTTGGGTCCAAACGCAGACTACTATTCTGCAGATGAAGAGGTCGTGCTGGCTTACGGGCGCTCGGATGTTGCGATGAGGGTAAAGACTGAGCTTGGTGTGTCTATTGGTCCTGGAGGAATCACAAAGGACCAGAGACGTCAACTGCGGGACTTAATTACGCAGTCCAAAAGCTCAAAAGCTGCCTTGGAGGCAATTTTACATCCAATCACCTTCGAGGCTCTCCAAAAACGGCTCTCGGCAGCAAGGAGGTCTGATAAGAAGGTTTTGGTTGCAGAAATACCCCTTTACTACGAGACTGGAAGGGATGTGGCGGCAGACTACGTTGTCGTAGTCGCTGCCAGCCGGGCGTCCCAAATCGCGCGGCTTCAAAAAAGCCGAGGCTTGGACGAAGGCACGGCCGCAGAGTTGATCAATCTTCAGATACCTATGTCAATAAAGGTTGATCGTGCGGACGTGGTGATTTGGAACGATGGCTCTCTTCTTGCCACGGAGCGTCAGATTGGCCTTTTAAGCAAACAACTCCTTTAACAAAACCAATTCAATTCATGAACGAAGCCACTGAGACGCCGGCAACGGCAGCGCCCCCTGAGACTTCGCCCTTCAGCGATGCTCCCGAGGCCACTGGGAAAGCGTCACGCACTGTCAACTCCGGCCAACCTGTGATCATTGATCCTACTTTGGCGATTCCAGCACGAAAGATGGACGACTCACGGGTGTATCCTGATGAGCTTTCGATTTCGGAGATGCAGGATATGTCGCCTGCGGCCCTACAGCAGCTTGCAGACAGTGTTGGCTGGCGAATCAATGCGAGCCGCAATAAGCACCAACAGATTTTTGATATCATCTCGTGGACCGGAACCAAAGGAACGAAGTTCAGGGTCGATGGCGTCCTCGAAATTGACGTGCAGGGCTTCGGAATGATTCGTTCACCGAAATACAGCTTTAGGCCGCTGCCCGAGGATGTGTTTGTGCCCGCCTTTTTGATCCGCAAGTTTGGTTTCCTAGCCGGCCAACGGCTGATGGGTTATGCCAAGATTCCGAAGGAACGGGAGAAGTACGCCGTTCTTGATCGGGTCAATGAAGTCGAAGGTATTCCTATGGAAGACTGGCAGATTCCAACACCGTTTGACAAACTCACCGCAACTTTTCCTTCTGAGCGCATTATCTTGGAAGCAAAAAAAGAGGCGACGATTAGTTCGAGAGTAGTGGATGTCGTTGCCCCACTCGGGAAAGGCCAGCGTGGATTGATCGTGGCTTCACCGCGTTCTGGCAAGACCATGCTTCTCAAGGATATTGCTAGGTCCATCACCTCTAATCATCCTGAAATAGCGCTCATTGTTTTGTTGCTTGATGAGCGACCTGAGGAAGTCACCGACTTTGAAGAAACGGTGACGGGTTGCGAGATTTACAGTTCGACATTCGACGAGTCACCCAAAAGACACACCCAGGTTGCGGAATTGGTCATTGAGCGTGCAAAGCGTCTAGTAGAGATGAAGAAGGACGTTGTGATTCTGTTGGACAGCATCACTCGGTTGTCCCGCGGCTACAATGCAATGGCTGGTGGAAAAGGACGCACCATGTCTGGCGGTATGGACGCGAAAGCCATGAGCCGGCCAAAGAAGTTCTTCGGTGCCGCACGGAACGTGGAAGAGGGTGGCAGCCTCACGGTCATCGCGACCGCTCTTGTGGAGACGGAAAGCCGCATGGACGACCTGATATTTGAAGAGTTCAAGGGAACTGGAAATATGGAGATTCACCTCGACCGGGAAATGGCCGAACGGCGCATCTATCCTGCGATTCACGTCACAAAGTCTGGAACTCGGCGGGATGATCTTCTCTATCATCCAGATGAGTACCGTCGGATTGGCGTGATACGGCGTCAACTCGCCAGCGTCCCAGCCATTGAAGCTTTGGAGACCCTGGTTAGGAACATGCACAAGGTGAAGACAAATGCAGAGCTTCTCATGCTCGGGTTGAGATGATTTGGGCAGATGAAAACCTCGTAGGCGATCACGGAGCTCGCTACGTTGACAGTTATCAGGCTCTGCAGGAGATCGTGGCCGACATGCGGGCGGAGATCGCCACAGGGCACCGTCGTTGTTGTCTCGATACGGAAGCAGACAGCTTACATCACTATTCAGAGAAGCTTTGCCTCATACAGTTGGCATACTCGGATCGTTTTGCGCTCATTGATCCATTGGCAATCCCAGACATGAGTCCTCTTCTGGCTGTGCTTGATGAACTTGAAGTGTGGTTTCATGGAGCTGACTATGACCTCACGTTGTTCCGCAAAACTTACAACTGGGTCCCTGCTTGCATTCGTGATACTCAGATTGCAGCACGCCTCACTGGTAGTAGGCAGTTTGGACTAGCTGCATTAGTTGAGCAGCACTTTGGCAAAACTTTGTCCAAAGCATCGCAGAAGGCGGATTGGAGCCGCAGACCGCTTCCTCCCGTGATGCTTAGCTATGCCGTAGATGACGTCCGATATCTTCTGCCACTTGCTGACAAGCTCATTGGTCAACTCGAAATTCTCAATCGGTTACCGTGGTTCCAACAAAGTTGTGATGCGCTTAGAAAGAGCGTTACCGAGCGCACTGCTGTCATTCGTGAAGAGCCATGGCGTGTCCAGGGTTCCGGTCGACTGCATCCGCGTGGACTAGCAGCCCTCAAGGCGCTGTGGGAATGGCGTGATACGGTGGCAATGGGCCGAGATATTCCCTGCTTCAGGGTTATGTCCAACAAGCAATTGGTCGAAGTAGCTCTGGCGCTTGAAGCAGGACGGGAATTGCCTCCGCCTAACGGCTGGCGCCCTCGTTGGAAGCAAGAGTATCGTCAAGTTGTCGAGGGTGTGCTCGCCTCTCCAGAATCAAGCTGGCCGAAGCGGCAGCGCAATCACGGGGGAAGGCTCACCGAAAAAGCGCGCCTGTTGCTTGATAAGCTTTGCGGCGAGCGCGAAAAGTCTGCCGCTGAGTTAGAACTTGAACCCTCTCTTCTTGGGTCCAAGTCTGTCCTTGAGCAGATCGTCAGCCAACCCGAGGCCATCAGTGAATTGATGGCATGGCAATATGACGTGCTACGTGGACCCATTGACGCTGCCCGCGATGAATTGGGATTCAACAACTCAATCATATAAGTTCTGCGTCCAGGGCATGAACTCGTCGGGAATCGGTGCCTCGAATGACATCGCCTTTTGGCTAATTGGGTGATCAAACGCTAGCTTCCATGCGTGGAGCATAAGCCGATGGCATTTGATCAATTGACGGGATGGATGACCGTATAACCCGTCTCCCAAAATGGGTCGCTGCAGCACATCTCTCATGTGCACACGAATCTGGTGGGTTCTTCCGGTGAACAAGTGGCACAGAACCAACGCACATCCATTGTGTTCCCCAACAACCTTCCACTCCGTGATGGCGTTTTTGCCTGAGCCGTCAAACAACACAGCCATGCGCTTTCTGTCTACTGGGTGGCGGCCAATCATGTTTTCGATTCGCCCAGCCCTGTCATTAGGCATACCGTTGACTGCTGCTAAGTAGATCTTTTTGATTCTGCGACCCGCAAAGGCATCAGTGAGACAGACGTGTGCTCGATCGTGTTTAGCTACAACCATGCAACCGGAGGTTTCTTTGTCCAAACGGTGGACAATACCAGGCCGAAGTTCTCCGCCAATGCCGCTCAAATCGTCACAGTGATGAAGGAGCGCATTCACTAAGGTGCCATCCGGGTTACCTGCTGCCGGATGGACGACAATCCCAGAGTCTTTATTTAGCACAACGATGTCTGAGTCCTCGTACAGGATATTCAACGGAATATCTTGAGCTTCTACGGCAGTCTGTTGGGGTTCTGGGACGCTCAGAGAGATCGTGTCCCCGGCCTTCAGTTCAGCACTAGGTTTGGTGGGCCGCGTGTTGAGCAGGGCATGCCCTGATTTAATCAAGTCCTGAAGTCTTGCGCGGGAAAGTTCCGCTACATGCTTCTGGAGGAACCGATCCAAGCGATCCCCAGCTCCATCGTTTGCTGTTACGTCAAACTGCATTCCGCAAACATAGATGGCTCTCCACAGACTCTAAAGTTACTCTATTTGTCATCGAACGAGACTCAAGGCACGGGTTCACCAGACCCCGCATAGTACCAGCCCTCGACCCTCCCATTTTTGACGATGCAGAGAATGTCGACAGGTTGAGGTCCAAAAATGCTGTTCACCTCGGCATTGACCTTGATTGCCCATGCAGGCTTGCCCTCATGATTTGTTGGCTCAGGGTCGGACCACCTTGAAATCTTGTTTGCTTTCAGTTCCGTTAGGTCTGCGGCCTGCAAGTGCGCAATCAGCAGCGGATATGACCCATCGGGAGCCGAAACTGGCTTACCGTCAGGACTCACCTGACCGCCGCTAGGGGCTGGCAATTGTGTTTCAGATGCATTGGACGAGGCAAGTTTCTTTGCGTGCAGCTTACGCAGTGCATCAGTTCTGCGTTGCTTCCAGATCTCGTAACCATCAATGATGCTGTTTTTGAAGTCAGTATCTTCCAATGCAACGACTGCCCGTGCGGGTGACGTGGGTGTTGGAGCGAGGAGCAATTGTGGGCTTTGGAAGCCTACAGCAACCGCTTGAGCACCTGCTGCTAGCGTGGAACCGCCCACACTCATCTTAAAGAGAGTGTCTTTGAGAAGCTTCACCGGTCTGGGGAAAGCACTTGGAGGGATCTTGGTCCAGTTGAGAGTGAGATCCTCGATGGATTCGTGCTTTGGAGGGACAAAGCCATTGGGTTCAGCCTTCACCTCTTCCACTTTAGTTGTCATCGTGGGAGCAGCAGTTGGGCTTGGTGTCGGAGTTGGGACGGTAGGAGTCGCCTTAGGAGCCGGCGTTTCTGGTGGTAGTGTTGCTACATCAGGCTGAGGCACACTTTTTACCGTTTCTGTGGTGATGGGAGTTGGTGCGCCTTTGTTAAGGTTTTTGAAGATGATCTTTTCGCCCACCGGAGCGCCAAAGTAGTCGTAGGCGGCAAAAGCAGCACCAAAGATGAGCACGGTTACGAAGAGTGATTTCACAGTTTAAAGCAGGGGGTTGGGATTGGTCAGGACCTTACTGGGTAGCAAGTTTAGGACGAATGGGCGGCACTTTTCTTCGATTTTTGGCGATTTTCACTTCCAATCCCATGGAGTCTTTGTACCTCGCCGTCTCGCACCGATGCAAACCACACCCGTTACCGTTCAGGACCTCCAATCTTCCGTCGTCAGCGTGCCTCCGTTGGCACGTAAAGACGATCTCACGCTCAATGACGAGGCAAATCTGGCTTTGATTCGACACCTAGAAGCTGGTGGAGTCCGCATCTTTCTCTATGGCGGGAATGCCAACTTGTACAATATCGCAGTCAGCGAGTATGCGAGCTTGCTTGAGTTTCTGAGCAGCGCGGTGGCACCCACGAGCATTGTTGTTCCATCAGTGGGTCCATTTTACGGTAACATTATCGATCAGGCGGCGATTCTCCGACAGTTCAGATTTCCAACGGCGATGATTCTCCCAACGCTGTTCCCAGCTAAACCTGCTGGCATTCAGACTGCGGTAAGGCACTTCGTGGAGAAAGCGGGAATCCCAGCTGTCCTGTATTTAAAGGACGAAGGTTATATGCCTCCTGAAGCGGCGGCTGAACTAGTGAACGATGGGCTGATTTCTTGGATCAAATACGCCATTGTCAGAAATGACCCGGCACAAGATTCATACTTATCCCGGTTGGTTGATCTCGTAGATCGGAAGTTGATTGTCAGTGGAATCGGCGAGCAGCCGGCGATCATTCATCTGCGCGACTTCGGCATCACCGGGTATACTTCTGGATGTGTCTGTATCGCACCCAGTCTGTCAATGCAGATGCTAAAGCTCGTGCAAAGTGGTGAGTATGTTGCTGCAGAAGCGATTCGCGAGACTTACCGATCATTGGAAGACATGCGAAACTCGTTTGGGCCTATTCCTGTTCTGCATCATGCTGTAAGTCTAAGCGGTATTGCAGACATGGGGCCGTTTCTTCCGCTTCTGGCGCCTTTGAGCGATGAGATTCAAACTGCAATAGGCCCGGTTGCAAAAGCCCTGCTGGCTGCTGGTGGCGGCTCCAGCCATCATGTAAGTTAACGGCTTGACTCAGATAGCTTTGTGAAGTTGTTGAGGCAATGACCCCATAGGGGAGTTTGCTCTTTAGTTTCAATCGAATCCAAATACCGACCACCAGCACAGGGGAAGGCCGTGAAATCCGGCCACAGTAGCGCTGCGGTAACAGGTGACGACTCTCTAGCTCCGGTGTCTCGATTGCCGGTAAGTGAATAGTCAATCCGTGCTAGTCATGGGTGAAGACGTGAGAGAAGGCGAGGTGTGGCACTGTCCCACCCACAAACCTGGAGTCCGAACATCCACCTGATGGTCGTTTCGCAATCATTCATCGCATCAAATGAAACACTGCATTTTGGCACTCTTGAGTGCCAGTGGGTCTACGCTGCTCGCAGCAGACTGGATCGTAATTAAAGTCGCCGAAGCCGAAGGCTTTGTGAGAACGCACGCTCATATTCCGTCTACCGGGGAACTTGTCCTTGGAAACGGTGGGCAAATGTTTAAGCAGCAGGGATTCGGCGGAAGGACACTGGAGCCCTTCGAGCTTGGGTCGCTCATTGTTGATCCATCGTTCATTGCCACATCTACGTCTGGCGGACTTTTGGGAGCCGGAGGCTTTGGGAGCACAGGCGTATATCCTTTTGAGCCATCTGCTCCCACTCAGGCCCCTGGCGCTGCACTCGCAACACTCCAGAACTTCGACGGAGTGTTCTGGAAGCATCCGGTGCATCAGACCTCGGGCTGGATAGTTGGCGGAGGTAATGGCACGCTCACGAGCGGGCCGTTTGGTGACTTCAAGCAGCACAACCTGACCTTCGTCTCCACGGATGGCTCGACGGTGAAAGCAATCACTGGCGACCTGAGTACCTACAGCTCCGGTATGGCGACGAACAACCAAGGAGACCTCTACCTTGGAACGTCAGACACGAACCCCGTGTTGAATAACAGGGTTCTCATGTTCTCTGCTGACGCTATTCACGGGGCAATCACTGGCAGTGCACTCACGGTTAACGAAGCATCGAACACAGGGAGTCTGCCAACGACAGGAAGTCTCGCCCTTGACTCTACTGGGCGTCTGTGGGCTTCTGGCTTCGAGCGAGACGTGATCTTGATGCGCGACAACTCAGTTGGGATTCGTTTGTTCAAGCCAGATCATCCCGCTATTTTTGGGGCAGGTGGACCCGTTCTCTATCAAGTAAAGACCTTTACTGTAGCAGGAGTTCATTACGTCAGTTTTCTGGCAAGTGATCAGTACGGTGTCGCTGGCACGCCCGTTTACTATGGCTGGAAGAAGGTGGATGAGTTGGCTAGTCGCGTGGTTTCATTTGCCCTTACGGCACAGAACGTGTCCGAAAGTAGCGGGGCAGTTTCGGTGGAAGTTCGGGTATTCCCCGCACCCACAAAGTCCATTACGGTGCCACTGAAGATTTCTGGCACTGCCACAAAAGGTGTCGACTACACGTTGTCCAGCCAGAGCATCAAGTTTCAGCCTGGCCAAACTTCGAAGACGATCACTCTTAACATACGTCCGGATGTCATTAATGAACCCGGCACGAGTGAAACCATTGTCTTGGAACTGGATCATCCAATACCAAACTCTCATTGTGGTATCAGCCTAGTTGGCACGACATCCACTTTGACCGTGAACGATGTCGAATCGCTGCCGGTCGTCACCACGGTCCAAAATTTCCCAACGCTTCGAGTCGGCACCAGTTTCAACCATCAACTCTCAACGTCTGGTGGCGATGCTATTCAATACTCGGCGACTGGACTTCCCAAGGGGCTCAAGCTCAACCCGAAGACAGGTGAGATCACCGGCAGGCCAGAAGTGCCTGGTGAGTTTGTGGTGGTTGTTAAGGCTACCAATGCGCTCGGAACAAGTGTATCAGAAGCCATACCAATGGAGGTGCAGGCCATAGCGCCGATGCTTGTCGGGCAATTTGTTGCGCTTGGTGATGTCGGAGAGCGACTTGACCTCAACGTTAAGCCAAACGCTTTCTTCACGGGAGGCTTCAGGGTTGGCAAGGTTCTCCATAAGTTGTCGGATCGAATGGAGACATCTTCAGAAGACGGTGTCTACAGTGTAATGCTAGCAGGTTATGGCAGCCTCTCGTTCACGATCAACAAGCTTACCGGCAATGTGATGGGCGCTTCGTTTGGTGGGCCTCTAGTTGGCTGGCGTGCGACGAACGATAACCGCCGAGAGGGACGCCATCACTTCCAGATCGCTCCAGGAGTCGGTGCCAACCAGCCAGAAGGGTTTGGCTTTGGCAGCATTGTTGTGGATGCAAAAGGACAAGCAATCATCACCGGTCGAGTTGCAGATAACTCCGCCTTTTTATCAGTCTCTCCGGTGAGTAGCAATGGCGATGTCGCTGTCTATCAACCCTTGTATGAAAATATGGGGCACCTGATTGCCATGCTAAATCTGGATGGCACAAACGATCGAGTCATTAGCGGCAACTTCATGTGGAAGAAGCCACCTCAGAGTTCTGGTGTCTATGCTGGAGGTTGGAGTCCACAGCTTGTGCTATCCGCATCGGGGGGGCGTTATCGTGCTGTTGCTGGTTCGACCCTCTTTCTTGGAGCAACTCCTGCTGGTTCGGGCAATGCAGACCTCACACTCTCAGGAGCGGGTATCGCCAGCACTGTGCTTGATGTCTCCATAGCCATCTCACCTGTGATGCGGGTCTCCCGGCCCAATAACGTCACTACTTCTCTGAGTAAGGGCCTTGTTTCCGGAAATGCGATCACGGGTGGCGAAAGCTTAGCCTTCAGAGGCATCATGGTTCCGAAAACAGGCAGTTTGAGCATTTTTGACGGAACAGTCAGTGGATTCTTTGTGAGGCAGGGAAGAACAGGCCAATTGGAGATCAAGCCGAAACCATGATTCAGAAGCGCTCACGGTGGATTTCACGAAAAGGACTGCTCCTAGCCCTTGTGCTCGCCACGTTGTTAGGCGGGGGTTTTGTGACCTACCATCGTGAGCATCTGCTCTTGTGGCTGGCTGGCGCTTCGACCGCAGTTACACCAGCGGTAGAAGATTCTCATTTTCGGCCACTACCGATCTCGTTCGAGATCAATGGGAATGTCAGCGATAACGAACTGGAAGTAGACCTCGCTGTTATCATAGCGGACTGGCAGACTGACGGTGATTCACTGCTCTTGGACCGGCTCACTCCCACGGGGATCCAGGCGATACAGGGCTCTGGAGGGCAGGGGTTGAGTCGCCAAGTGAAGACGATGGGAATGTGGTTTCCGGTATTTGATCTTTCGCGTGCCCGCAGGCGCGATGGTTCCCAGATTGAGTCCACAGCTTTGGGAGTTGATGTCGATCCTGACACAGTTTCCCTGACCAAGATTCCGTTATCCATAGTCGCTGCTAGCCCTCCCCGTGTCATGGTCGGCGAGACCCTCGACTACACTTTCGGGGCGATTGGAGGCGTGCCTCCCTATCAATGGCATCAGTCGGGGGGAAATTGGGTAATGGAACAATTGACTGGACGCCTATCCGGGCCTGCTGGCCCCCCGGCAAAGACCCCGATCTCGGTGACTGTCACAGACTCGGTCGGAGCACACGTATCGATTGATACCGAGGTCGTCGTGATACCAGACCAACCGCTGGTCATTGTGACTGAATCGCTGGGAGTAGTAGAAGTGGAGCAACAATTGTCGATTCAGTTGGAGGGGAAGGGCGGTGTTTCGCCCTATACCTGGGCACTAACATCTAGTATCGGGCTAACGTGCGATTCAATCTCGGGTAAAGTCACGGGTTCCGTATCAAATCCGGGCGACTATGAAGCAGTTATCACGCTCCGTGACGACCAGGGAACTGAAGTGAGCACGACACTACTTATCAAGGTTAGTGAGGGTCTTGAGATCGTAACGGATTATCTGTTGCCAAGCGCAGAGCCAGAGGTGCCCTACACTCAACTACTTGAGGCAAGAGGCGGCACAGAGCCTTATCGGTGGACGGTCGAGGGTGATTTGCCGCCGCGATTGACGCTGGATTCATCAGGTCTGCTCAAGGGAATACCGTTTGGCAAAGAGGGGCTGTATCGATTCACTGTGAGGGTCGAGGATTCGCTTGGATTGCACCACATCAAGGCCATGCAACTCCCCATTATGCAGGCTTTGGTGGCTGTTCCTTCAAGGAGGTGTGCTGGTCTTGCATGGAGAAACCGTGCGGTTGAGCGGCGTGTGGGCGGAAGAGTGGTCAGTGCTATCATTTCACGTGACGGGCCCGATGGTAGCCGAGAGATTCAGATTGCAGGGAGATCAAACTTTGTTGATCGCGGTCTCTCTGAAGGTGCATCATACGATTATCGTCTCGCAGTCACACTTGCGGATGGTCGGAAGGTTTCAGTTGGACGCAAGAAGGTGGCTATTTTGCCAATTGCATTGGTGAAGGGAACGCATGGGATTCGTGGTGATCCATTTGCGGACAGGGTTGTTTCATACCGACCGCTTTCGGCGAATGGTTTTGGGGCGCGGCTTCTCCCAGATAACGTATTGGGACCACCAAACGGTATGAGCACGTACGAGCCAGCATTTCGTCCTGAGCATCTTGTCTCACTACACGCCAGCTCAATTGGTGGAGGAGAGATTGTTCTGGAGTTTACTGACAATATTGTAGCGGCGGGGCAGGGAGAAGATCTCACCGTATTTGAAAACGTGATGTTTGTGGGCCGCAATCCGCTAAGGCGATTTATGGAGCCTGCAATCATAGAAGTGGCGCTGTTTGATGACGATTGGGTGCGCTTTCCCGCAGTTGTCCTGCCAAGCGGTGATTCAACTCAGGACGTGTGGCAGCCACAATACTACGCCCAGGGGTTTGCTGGCATCAATGCAACGACAGGTGACAATCCAACAGATCCATCAAGAAGCGGTGGAGACAGCTTCGATTTTGCTAGGCTCGGACGGTCTGACTTGTCGTGGGTCCGGTTCGTTCGGATTCGTTCCACTGGAGACAATGTGACTTCTTCGCTTCACGGGGTGATGGTTCGCCATAACCAAGAAATGAATGCCACTTCTGGGGTAGGCTCATCAGGATTTGACCTCGATGCGGTAAGCGCAGTTCACTTTTGATGATAACAAAAAAGGGCACCCAGTTGCGGGTACCCCTTTTTACTGTCAGTGCTCGGTGGAGTTATGACTGCTTAGACACCGTAGCCGCGATGCGCAACATCTGCTGGTAATAGCCTTCCCAGTTCATTTCGTTATTCTGATTTGCACCCGAGGCACGGCGAGCCCATAGAAATGCCCTCTCGGCGTCAGCAAATCGGCCTGAGCGCGCATAATGCATGGCAAGAGCGATCCGCGGTTCTTCATGCCAGGGTGCCGCTCGAATGGCGATCCGTGCGCTCACTTGTGCTTCGTCTGTTCGTCCCAAGGCATCTAAAACGTCCGTGTGTGCTACGGGATACAGATAGTGCCAAGTGTTCAGCTCCACTGATCGACGAAGGTCGGCCTCTGCTTCCGTGAGAACTGCCAATCCTTTATCTGAGCGTGGACTCAATCCTCCCTTTAATCGTGCAAGACCACGTTGATAACGCCATTCAGGGTTGTGAGGATCGTTGCTGATCGCTTTGCTAAGGAGAGCGATCTCGCCGTCGATATCATCTCTCTGACTGGCGAGATTTGCCTGAGTGCCCCAGTAGTCTGATGGCGCCCACCGGAGTGTAGCCACCACGAGTCCGATTCCACATGTCGCAAGCATAAGTTTTCCAGTGACTCTCAAGCCTGGAATCTTTGGAGGAGAATGAGATGAGAGGCTAAAGCCCGGATTCATCAAGATCCCAGCCAGTATTCCCCCAAGAACTGCGATAAAGCCGGTGTGGAAGTGAAACTCGAACGTCGCATGCGCGAGGAGTGCAATGCTGGCAGCCAATGCGCCGATTGCGAGCGCCAATGAGTTGCTCTGAAGTTCGCCCGTTTCTGTATAGCGCCACTTCACAAACCAGTTAACAAAACGCAGCCCATTGGTCAGATGTAGCAGTATGAGTAGCGCAAGGAGAATCAGACCGATCCACCCATAGTCTGCAAGTACCTGCAAATATTCATTATGAACAAAAATCGGATCCAACTGATGATTCGGTGCTGCTGGCTCACGCAATGCCACGCCATACTCAGTAAACATGCGGGAGCCTTTTCCGACCCACGGTGAGAGTTGATGTTGCCACAAGGCCGACTTCCAAATGCTGCCGCGAACATCTTGTTCAAGTGGGGAGCTGTTTGTCCTCGATTTTATTGCTTCTGCTCCCAGTTGGTAGAGTGTGGCGAGTAGCAGTGCTCCAATAATGATTCCGCCGGTCATCAACATGCGAAGCAGATGCCGATTTGTTCTCCAGAGAACCCAAATCGAAGCGATAATGAGAACTGAGAGCCCAATGCCCATTGCCGCCAAACCCGCACGGCTTTTTGTTAGTACGAGGCAAACAGATGCTGCTGTGGCTACAAATGCCATCAGAAGTTTGTAGGTGATGCTAGATCGTCCAAAAAAGATGCAGGCACCCATCATCATTAGTGCAGCATTTAGAAACGCGGCGAGGTGATTGGCGTTGTTGAAGAAGCCACCGACGCGTCCTTCTCCAAATGTTCGCACAAAGTGCGGTACAACGTGGAAACTCGTCCTGCCAGAAACATGTACAGAACTGACAATCAGGTTTCCAACCACTAGCACCACTATGCTGATCAATAGCGCCATCCGCCACCCAGGATGGCTTAGTGTCGTAGCGACGAGGACGTACGCAACAAATGCGGCTGCGATCATCATCAGGTCTGGCCTTGCAAGGACCGCAACGGGTGACCACGTAGCTCTGGCAGCCATGTAAGCTGTGAACAAGACCATCGACAAAAAGCAGAAGTCGCTCGGAGAGGAGAATATTTTCATTTTCCAACTCAGCGCAGCAATGAGTCCCCCCAATCCGATGAGCAGGCACGCTGGCCAGAAGAATAGCAACTCCGTATCAGTCGCTAAGGCACCAGAAAGAATGAATCCGGCGATGAGTAGAGAGGCTGAGACGAGTCGAAGCATTCTATCTCTTTGTCGTTGCGTGTTTGTATGCTCGCAAAAGTTGCATTGCGCTGTTTTCCCAACTCAGCTCACTTTCTAATCGCGCTCTCCCAACCCGTCCCATGATCTCTCTGCGGAGAGGATCATCCAACAGTTCAAGAATACCCGCAGCTAGGGCTTTAGCCGAGTTTTGATGAACATAGAGGGCTGAATCACCTGCTGATACTTTGCCTTCTCGTGTCGCAAACATCACCTGCGGCTTGCTGAATGCCATGTATTCGAGGGTCTTATTCATGGTGCAGCAATCGTTGTATTCATTGATGGGATCACACGTTATTCCGAGGTCCATCGTTTGCAGTGCACTACTCAACTGGTCATCACTAACCCTCCCAGGCATCTCAACCGTTTCCGTCAGACCTAGAAAGTCGCGAAGTTCTACCATCCGGGTGTACTCTGGACCGTTACCCATAAGCAAAAAGTGAATATCGGCACGTCCCAAGTCGGTGACAATGTGGTGAGCTGCTCTGAGAAGGTAGTCCACGCCGTCAAGATTTCCCATGACTCCAATGTAGGCTACTAGATGCTTTTTGCCTCTGCGGAGTGCTTCACGTGCAGGGAATCGGGTATCGATTTTCGTTGGTGAGGTCCTAACTACAAAGAATGTATCTTTGGAGCGGTTACTCCTGGTCGCTATGTGATCTTGGACGCTTGCGTTTGTGCAAATAATGGCGTCCGCTGTTGCTAGCGTACACCTCTCAGCAAGCCGAACCATCCAATAGAAGAGTCCTCTTTTCCGAAACTTGGCCTCGAACATTTCAGGCCAAAGGTCGTGTGCGTCAAATATGATTCGGATCCCTGCGAGCAGCTTAAATGGCAGGGCCACAAGAAACAGAAGGTCTGGTGGATTGCAGATGTGAATCACGTCAAACCCACCGTCTCGCCAAGCTTTGATGGCGCATCTCATTTCACCCAAGAGTGCGGTTGTATACTCTAGAAGGAATCCGGGGATGCTACTGGCTTCTTTGGAGATCCGGTGACGTAGAATCTTGATTCCCTCGATAGTTTCATATCGCTCCATGTGCCCTCGCATCTGAGGACATATGACCGTCACTTGGTGACCCGCATCACGCAATGTACAGGCTTCCTGCCAGACGCGGCGATCAAGAGGCACCGGCAGATTCTCTACGATGATAAGAACCCTCTGAGAGTCCAAGTCGTTAGCAGTTACCAACAACTGCCCTCGTAGCTCCAAGGCAGTTGATTGAGTTGTGGCCAGCCATTTACGTCGATTACCCACTGGCCAGAGCGAGCTGATGAAGCGAGCTCGTCAATGGTAGCACACTTCTGTGCGGCAATTACCGTATCGCTGCCGGCGACCACTTCTGAAGCGGAGTCCCTGAGAAGCCGGGCCAAATGAGGCATCCGTCGATTGATCTCGGTCTGATTTGCTCCCGTTAGACGGGAAAGATTCAATGATGGGTCAAAAATATTGATCTCATAGCCCCGGCCTAAAAGCGCCTCTGCTACTCCAACCATTGGACTTCCACGGAGGTCGTCGGTGTCAGCTTTGAAAGCGAGGCCGAGTATCCCTACCCGCCTGCCATCTTTTGCCATGATGAGTTTTATCAAGGCTTCAAAGTGGGCAGTGTTGGTCGCCAAGGTATTTTCAAGTAGGGGAAGGTTGACGCCTTCCATACGCGCTAGACTACTAAGTGCGCTAACGTCCTTCGGCAGACAGCTTCCACCAAAGGGATTTCCTGGGCGCATATAGTAACGGCTGATATTGAGACGTGTGTCACGACATACAACATCCATGACTCGCGCGCCATCGACGCCGAGATGTTTTGATAGCCTGCCAATCTCATTCGCAAATCCCACTTTGATGGCATGGAAGTAGTTGCAGGTGTATTTGATCATCTCGGCTCCCTCCCAGTTGAGGAGTTCGGCATCGCTTCCAAGCAAATCAAACGCAGATGAATCCTTGGGAGAGTTTCCATTCTGTGTGCCTACAACGGCAAGCGAGGGCGATCTAAAGTCTGCCACGGCGGTGCCTTCTCTAAGAAACTCAGGACAGTAGCAGATTTCTACAAGCCCGTTGTCAACGCAGGCCGCCATCATTTCCGTCACGATACTGCGCGTGCTACCAGGAAGCATGGTACTTCGGAAGATAAGAACGTGCTGCTCTGCCTTCTTGAGAATAGCATCATTTATTTGGGCCGCTACATGCCGGACGAAGTCAAGATTGAGACGACCATTGGACTGACTCGGCGTGCCGACACAAACGATTGAGACTTGAGTATCGCGAATCGCTTCCATCGCATCGGTGGTGCCAGATAGCAGCCCGCTTGCTTTTCCTTCCCTCAATAGTTGATCGAGTTCGGGTTCAACGATGGGTGATTGGCCGGATGCAAAGGTTGAAATTTTGCCTGCCTGGACATCCACGCCGATGATGCGATGCCCCTTCTCCATCAGGCACCCTGCGGTGACTGCTCCAACATATCCCAGGCCAAAAATGCTAACGTTCATTTGCTGATCTTGTGTGATTCGAGCATTACAACCGCGTCCAGCGGCTTTCAATCTGTTGGCGAGCAGAGATTATGATGCACTGCGTCTGCTCAACTTGCGCGTATCGCCGTGAGGCGATGACCTCTTCCCTCATCATGCTCATTTCTGGGCCGGAAGCGGTGAGTTGCCACCTGAGCGCCTGTCGCTTAATCAGCCATCGATTGAAATCAGTCTGCTCCACCTTGCACTCGGGAGCTAGACACCATCTCACCTGCAAGTCTGTTTCCTCAGCGCACTGATCGCTAATGACAACGGACCCATCGATGGTGACATCCACACGACGATTCAACGCGCGACCTTCGTGCTTGAACGTGACATCAATCGTGTCGTTGGTCGCTTTTGTAAGTTGAGGTTTAGCATGGTGTCGGCTCCATAGAAAAGTGCCTATGCGTTTTGGTGTGACAAAACCAGTTTTCGGCTGCGGTCCGTTATGAGCTGCCCAGCCTGCTAGCGCAGTCCGCTTGGCAGCGAATCCATGGTATCCACCCGTGCCGGGATCAATAACCAGGGCGGCCATACCGTCCCAAATCGAGACATGCATCGCATCGCAGTGTCCGTGCGCTGCGATGCTACCGAAACCGAGAGGTGATCCATCTATACGTATGAGCCACCCTGATGACTCTCCGACCGCCATTCCGGATTGCGGTGCAACCCACCAGCGCTCATTAGAGAACTGACCTTTGAGAGGTGATGGTCCCAACCAAAAGTGCAAGGCGCTCTTTTCGGTAGCTCCTGCAATCCAAGCTTGCCATTCAGCCGGAGCGGTCTCTCGCGATTGGCAAAATGGGACGGTCTCGGCATTGTCAGAGTCACCATAGTCCCAAGGTTCAGCAGGATGTAGCATTCGAGCAAAGAACTCAGATGCCGCCTTGAGACGCTCGGTCACGTCTGGTCGATGAACAACCATGAGACGACGTGCGTGCAAGGCCAACTCGTAGGCGAACAAGTGGTAGTGAAGTGCTTGTTCCAAGTTTCCGCCGTCTGGGACGAACTGATGTAGGATGCAGTCAGCAATCTTATCCCATATATCTGTGGCACTGCCGATATACTTCTCCAAACTAGGCCAACGCTTCACTCCATGTAGGAGTCCTGTCAGTTCACCGATTCGATGGTTGTTGGCAGATGATCCGACAGAAGGATATCTACTTATCCAAAGCGCATGCGCTGGCACGATGCGTCTCACCAGCCTTTGTTGTCTCGCACGAGCAGAATCGCTCCCAGCCGCTGTAATAAGAGCGTCTATCCAGGTAAAGTTCATGAGCCGGAGTGCTGCTTCCAAGCTGCTTGTCCAGTTGATACCTCGCCCTACCGGATTCCGATCACACCAATCATCAAGCCAACTTTGTACTGTATCAATCGCACTGGCATTGCGGTCCACCCAGCCATGCATGGCTAAGCGAGTGAGCTGGCTCCATCGATTCATTTCCCAGATCGTGCGGGAGTCGGCACCGTCTGGTAAGGAACGATAATCAAGGCGGTAAGATTCGTCATCTGGCTCTACAATGACGCCAGAGGTCGCGTCTCGATGCCAGCAGGGAGGGGCACCTACATCCGTGACTCGCCAGCCGAACAATGACCAGCGACCTGCCATCAGGTCTGCTGCATCGGTGCGCAGAGCCACCCGCAGATCCCATGGCACTGCAGCTACATGAGGCAGCATGGGCATTTGCTCCGCTGCATTACCAATGTCAATTTCATTAAGGCGCTCAATCCATTGACGATCCTTTTTGTGTTTCCATCTGTCACGAAGGCGCTGCCAAGCTTCGACTGGCTTCATGGCCAGCAGTCGATGGTAGTACCAACTGAACTTGGATGCGTGCGGCATTCGATGGTTTTAGTCCGTGCTACTCGCCGTGGCCGAGGAGTCAACCCCAAGGTAGATGATACGGGCTTCCCTTATCGACTGAGAAATAGCGAAAGTCGTCATCATGGCACGATGCACGCTTGCCATAGGCATTGGGTGGGTTGTTTTGCCCTCCAGGAAAGACAGCCAAGCGGCCAACTCTTCGGCATGTCCCTTGGACGTGTGCCTACTCACTTTTGTTTGGCGATGATAGAATGTATTAACCTTCGTGAAGTTTTCGCATTCCAACACAAGGCCCGTGGTAGAAAGCCGGAATACCTCTTTTGGAAAGGACGCTGAACCCTCGGCCGAGTAAACCAGGTGGAAGTGTGAACCATCAGCGAATGCGATTTGAGCGGAAAATGAATCACTCGATGTAGTGCTGACATCGTCCGGGGCGATACGTTGTGCAAAAACACTCACAGGCGATGAGGGTATTAGTTGGCAGGCAAGGTCAATCATGTGGCAAGCCTCTCCGATGACTCTTCCCCCGCTCTCTTCTCTGCGTGCGTACCAGTGATCAGGATCAAGTTTGCCTGCATTGACATGGTAGGATATTGTCCTGGGCCCAGGCTGATGTGATAGGAGTAATTGAATCTCCCTTGTGGCGGGCGCAAAGCGGCGATTGAAGCCAACCATCACAGAACCCGCAGATTCCGCCACAGTTTGTTTGATCTGCGTCAACTCTTCGGGTGTCAGACACAGGGGTTTCTCAACAAACAGATGCTTATGATGCTGAAGGCCTTGCAACACCATACTGGCATGTAGGTGATGACGAGTTCCGATGATTACAGCCCCTCCATTAGAGCACAAAAGCTTGTTAGCATCCGTCTCTGCACTGTCGAATCCAAATCTCTCCATGGTGTGTCGAGAACTCAGTCCAGCTGAATTAATCACTGTGCCAAGCTTCACCCTGCCTTTGAGGTATGGCAGCAGCATAGTCCGCACGAAGTTGCCTGCTCCAATGACATTCACGGTGTCGATTGGATCAGTGACCCTGACACTTGTCTGGATTGGGTCATCCATGTTGACTCCAACGCTAGGAATCCGGGCGATTTCGGCGGTTGTGGACGTGTATTGAAGAATTATGCCAATCTCACGCTTTGAAGTGGATAGAAGGTCACCGTAGGCGCTCAGAGCTTGATCGAATGGCAGTGTTTTGGTTGTCAGTTGGTCAAGTTTCAAGACCCCTGTCTTCATGAGGTGGAGACAGGCTTCAAAGTTCCGGTTTTCCGTCCACCGCACGTAACCTAGCGGATAGTCGTTACCCGCCCACTCATAGTTGGGATCATAACGGCCAGGACCATAGCTCCGAGAGTATTTAACCTGAATGTCTTTGGCATACGCGGTCCTCCAAGGGAGCGTGACGTCATACATTCCAACGATAACAAGAGTTCCACGATCACGCAGTGAGTCGATGCAGTTTTCAATGGTGTTCTTCGAGTCACCTCCAACGCAAAGCACCACTCTGTCGACACCACTACCATCGGTCCACGGCCAGACTACATCCGCGAGCTTTGCATTTGAGGCATTCAAGGTCAGCTCTGCACCGACTCTCTGCGCTGTTGCCAATGGCTGATCATCGAGATCAACAGCCAACACTCGTGCTCCCGAAGCAGCGAGGATATTGGTGACCAAGAGTCCAACCAAACCTTGTCCAATGACCATCACATGTTCCCCAAGAGTGGTGCCCGCCTGTCGGACTGCCTCTAGAGCTATGGCTGCGAGGGTTGTGTAGGCTGCATGTGAGTCCACTACTTCAGATGGCACGGGTGCCGCAAGTAAATCTGGGATGGCTATGAACTCGGCATGGTAGGCACACTCCGCCCCTCCACACGCTACTCTTTGGCCGACGTGAAACCGTTGATTCAGAGGATCGACCGCAACAACAGTTCCTGCTGCTGAATATCCGAGTGGTGTAGGCGACTCCAATCGATTCCTGACTTTCTCAATGGCCGATTTCCACCCAAGGGTGCGCGCGCTGTCGATGACCTTCCTCACTTGGTCCGGCCTCGCCTTGGCCTTCTGTAGAAGAGACATCTTGGCTTGCTCCAGTTTCATCTTTTCAGTGCCTGGTGAGATCACCGAACACGAAGTTTTGACAAGTATACCCCCCGGTGGAGGCTGCGGAATAGGAACGTCCTGGATCTCCAGGCGACCGTCCTGGTATTGCGCAAGTTGCTTCATGTCATTTTCCCCATGTCATTCTCCAGCGCTCCGCCAAGAATGCGGCAACGAATCTTGTGTTGTAAGTAACGTAACGCTTAAACATCCGACGTGGCTCTTGATACAGTCGGTACAGCCAAGTCAGGCCCCGTCTTTGCATCCAGCCTGGGGCAAATGCCCGTAGTCCTGCCAGAAGCACAAATGCATCACCGACAGCAAGAAAAACGCCTTTTTTGAATCGATGACGGTTCGCTGCGATCCAGTTCTCTTGCCTAACACCACCGAGGGCTACCCAAATGCACTGTGCGTCACTTGTATTGATGTCATCGATTAATCTAGATTCTTCTTCCTGACTCCACCTTTGAAAAGGAGGGGAAACGGCACCGCAAATGTTGATGTGCGGATTCAGTTGTATAGCGCTGATCCTAAGATGTTGAAGGCATTCGGTCGTCCCTCCGAAGAAGAAGTGCTTCACGTCTGGTGGCGACTTTTTGATCGTTTCTCTCATCAAATACGGCCCGTAGACGCGGTCAGTGATTGAATGACCATTCAACTGGAGCGCCCAAACAAGCGGCATTCCATCAGGAACGATGATATCAAAACTTGTGAGGGCCTCAGTAAACTGGGTGCTTTCGCGTGCTGATGCTATCAAGTGAGTATTTGCGGCAGCTACCGTTGTGACTTCGGTGGTCGCAGCCAATTGCAAAATGCGCGGCACAAGCGACTCGTAGTCCGTGACGGTCACGTGAATACCCAAGACGCTGCCATTCGTTGGTCCAATCATCAGGCTTCCATTGATCGTGTCACCAACCACTTGTGTTTCCCTGTGGCAGTGCGTTGCACCTCAGTCACTGCTTTGAATCGCAAATCGAATCCATCGCCAAGCTTGCGTTTTAAGGCGGCATCCATCGCTGGAAGTCGTGACGCGCTCCATTGAGGGCCAGCCTGATAGTGACACTCGACTCTTCCTGGGCGGTCCGAGAAAAACTGAACTGCGAGAAGTCCCTCAAAGATCGAATCGTGCATGTTCAAAGCGGTTAGTGAGACTCTCCTGCCTGATACGCTTTCCAGAAACTCATGCTGACGACCCGTAATGCTCTCAACCTCAGGAAATTCCACCTCATGAAGACCGCTTGTTGGCATTTTTGCATAATCTCCGGTGCGGTAGCGAACGAGAGGCATCACTTCATTGTGAAAGCTGGTAGCTATCACCTCACGCAGCCCATTCTCGTCGGGTTCGCCCCACTCGACAAAACCGTAAGTGGGCCAAAAGTAGAGTCGTCTTGATTTTTGAGGATCCAACTGCGATGCGAGCACAGCGCGCTCACTGTGTCCGTACCAATGAACCACCGGAGCAGAAAAATACTCTTCCAACCACTGCTGATCGTGAGATGTGAGCACCTCTGAGCCACATAATAAACTCTTGGGCTTAAATGTTAACTCAAGTCCCAACTGCTCCACCGCTCGAGCGAGCATGAGCAAAGAACTAGGATATGCAAGAATGTGAGAGGGTCTGAACTTATTGAGTTCGCTAACATATTCAGGGATGCGGTCGAGAGTTAGGTGATACGAGGATAGGATCTGCCAATTACGAGTAGAGTCGTGCCATGAGATTCGTCCTGTCGCCTTGCTTGAAGTAGGCGCTCCTCGCAGAACTGATACGCGATCGCCTGGTCGATATGAGCCACGGGCCCAGATTTGATCAAGGTATGCCTGTTCCTTGGGTCGACTTACTCCGCGTTGGAGATAGAACCCTACAGGGATGCCAGTTGATCCTCCCGTTGTCATGAACAGACCGTGGCTAGCTAACAAGTCCTGATTCACCATTTCTTCTCGATGGGCCAAAAGGTCTTGTTTGGTCAGGCAAGGTAATCCTTCAAGTTCAGCCGGGGACTGAATGGGCAATCTTAGCCCAGAGAATCTCCTCCGGTATAACGGAGTCTTCAGCGCGGCTGTAAGTGTCTCATTCAGAGCTCGGAGTTGATAAGCTTCGATCTGTGATGACGTCCATGTCAGAGCTTCTGAAGCTTCGTTGTAGAAGCGTTCGTATGCCGGACCATAACGGATTCCCCTGGGCAGACAGCGATACACCGAGCCAAACACCGACTTTAACATCTGAGGTGCAGCCTCGTACAGACTCTTCAATGGATAAAGTCTGTCTTCTAGTGCTTGCATGAAGCGGTATGGCTAGAGCCACATCAAACGACGTTAAGGTCAGTTATTGATCTCGATGGCTCCCACCCAGCCGAAGTGTGGCTTGAAGCCTAGGCTGTCTTTACGCCTGTAGTCGCCAAGGGACTTGTTGAGTGACGGAATATTGCTGACTACGGAGATGCTATCTCGGTCCACAGGTATCAGGGGCATGTTCCGGATTCTGAAGGCACCAACAAGCATTCGCAGTTTCCTCCAATCAAAGCCCATTAAGGCACAGCAGGCGGCGTCTACAGCCACGGGATTGGTACCAGAGATAATCATGCCGCAGGCCTTCGGGTCCGGTGACATCGGGCCATTTCCCTCACCGGCAACTATGGCATCTACGACGCAAAGATACTTGAGTGGTCGCTCTCTGGGCAGTCCATTAGCGTCAAAATTGAACACACACTTGTTGAGGTCGAGCACCATGCGCCAACAGGTGTCATTGCCGTGCCAATTGCCGCTTCTAACGGTTTTCTCGGTGTCACCGAAAGCAAAGCGTCCCAACCTTTTAATTGGAACAAAAGCTTTACTCAATTGTGGATGCCTGGAGAGAAAGCGTTTGATCCTGCCCATCCAAGAGTGTTCCAGCTTTGCTTTTGCTGTTGTAGCAGGAAACTGGTCGCCTCCTTGATCTGGAGTTCCTTCTGTGTGATGAGGAAGCCAGTTTTTGCTTGCGTTGATTCCTACCAAGTTCTTTAGCGCGCAGGTGAGCCCCACCTTTTTGTGGCACTTTAGCTTTGGCAAGTTGATCAACACATCTGCTGCTAAGGGTGTCCGGCAAAGTTGATACTCATGCTTCGTGCCCATGTGGTGAGCATTTGTTTCATGCATGTCGTAGCTGGCTCCGTAGAGTCGCCCCAGGCCATGAAATCCCACAAACTCGCTGGCTTCGTTTAGCGGAATGGTCGTCGCACCCATGGGATCGCCGGGAAGTTCTTTCTTCGACACCGTGACGCCATCAATCGAGTGCCATTCTTCAATCCGCAGGTCAAGAAGTTGAACGTTCAGGCCGGGCCACTTCTGCTTTGCGCGCTGAACCAACCCGTCCAGATCGCAATACTCTCGAAGTCGAGCGAACGAAGAGTCTGTCTGTGGGGCATCGCATATGGTTATGCGTCCACTATCTGCAAGTCGTTCCGCAACCCAGTTAGTGACCGCGGATATCACCGACGGATGAGTTATCACGTGTTCCCATTGGTTGGGGCCGGGTCGCCTTTCGTCGTGTTCCTTCACCCAATTGGGCTTCAGCACCACATGATCTCCTGGAGTGATGAAGTCATCTTGCAAAGACAGTGCGCTCAGCGCCTCCACCACAGTCTTGTCTACGTTGGAGTCATAAGCAGCGCGGTCCTGCCTCCAAACGGCGACCTTGCCTTCTGACGTGGCAGCAAGGCTCATTGGATCGAATGATGATGACTGAGTTCGTGAGCATAGCGAGCCGCCGTTTCTGCTGCTACGTACACTTCTCGTAATGGAACGTTAGCTGTACGTGCAAGACGTCTACAATCTTCAAACTCAGGTGCGTATTTGTGCTGCCCGTTCGGTAGATGGCCCACCTTGACAAATGTTTTACCCCACGGCGTCTCGACTTCGATTCGATCACGGTGCAACAGGCTCCGTTGGAGTTCCTGTTCCCGCACTCCAAGAGAACTAGTTTCGGTCAAGATGAGTGAGCGCATGGCTGCCTTGTCTTCAGGCCTGGCAATGACGCTCAAAACGACACCGGAACGATCCTTTTTCATGTGCGTTGGTGTCATCGTCACGTCGAGCGCTCCAGCTTCTAGCAAGCGTTGCATAACGTGTGCTTGAAGTTCAGGATTCTGATCGTCAATGTTCGTTTCGAGTACAGCCACAGTGTCTACTTCAAGACCGTTGCCTTCAGCATCGCCAAGGAAGACACGAAGAAGATTGGGAATCATCAGGTCCCAGTTTCCTGCTCCGTAGCCAACATGTTCTAACTTCATCGAAGGAAGTCCGCCAAAGCGTGTTGCCAAGTGACGTGCAATCGCTGCCCCTGTGGGTGTGACCAGTTCAGCATCTACCCCAATACCTTTGATGGGCACGCCCTTGAGGATTGCCACGGTGGCCGGGGCAGGGAGTGGGATCTGGCCATGGGCACCTTTGATGAAACCACGTCCCATCGGAAGCGGACTGCATTCAACTTTCTCAACTCCGAGTGCCTCGATACAGAGGAGGGATCCGCAGATGTCTAGAATCGCATCTTCGCCACTGACTTCGTGGAGGTGCACCTCATCAATTGGCATCCCGTGAATATGGGCCTCTGCTTCACCAATAATGCGGACGATCTTCAGTGCGCCTGACTTTACCCTAGGTGGAAGCTCGCTCGCTTGAATCACTTGCTCAATTGCTGGAAGAGGTCGCGCATGCGGCTGCGGGCCTACTCGCACGTCGACTTTGGTTGCGGCAAATCCGTTCTTATCCACTCGTCGAACTTCCAAGGCCCATCCCTCTATGGGTAGCTTTTGAAGCTCCGTTCTCAACCACGTTGCATCCACTCCCAAATCAATACAGGCACCAAGCATCATATCGCCAGAGATTCCTGCAATGCAGTCTAAGTAGAGAGTTTTCATGGATTTGATGGCCGGAGCAATGTAATCACACTTAGCCTCATGACGCTCCTCATATCAAAGGTCAATCAGTTGGGGGACAACGTGGTCTTTTTGCCTGTTGTCCAACAATTGCGCGCATTGATGCCGGATTTGCGAATGATTGTGGCGACAAGTCCGGTCGCAGCTCCTTTGTTCGAGAGGTGTGTGGAGCGCGTTGAGGTCGTAACCACGCCGACCAGAGATTTTAACGCTGCGTGGAAGCATCCCATGAGGCTTTTGGAACTCGGTAAAGAGTGGAGACGTCTTCGGCCAGATGTCGTGATGTTGGGAAACGACCAAGGTAATGTCGCGGCTCTCTTGTCTTGGCTGTCTGGAGCGGTTGTGCGCGTGGGACCCGCATTTCCAAGCCGTCCATCCACTCCTTTCATTAACCACCAAGTTAGCTACAATTTGAAGCGCCATGTTGTGTTACAGAACTGGGAGTTGGCACAGAGAACCGCAATGAATCTTGGCGTGTCAATGTCTGGAGGCCCACCGACTCCCAATCTTAGTGGATTGATATCGGGTGATGGCGAGGCTTTCGACGTTGTTGTTCATCCTGGAGCAAGCCGCGAGTATAAGCGCTGGCCGTTGGATCACTTTGTTGATCTCGCGAATGGGCTGAGCCGCCGATATCGTGTTGCGTGGATCGACGACGGCCGGACGATCAGAGTGGACCCTGCCGTGAAGGTGATCAGGCCAACGAGCTTAAATGATTTCGTAACGATCATGGCCCATTCAAAACTTTTCATCGGCAACAACTCAGGGCCGATGAACATCGCGAGCGCACTGGGAATGAAGGGAATCGTGTTTAATGGACCTTCGACCGATAACTGGGATCCGTATTGGCATCGGGAACGGTTTATCTTGCTGCGAGACCCTCAATTAAGTTGTCAGCCATGTGATCTGTATGAGCGTCCAGTCAACGTTTGTGGGAACGCCTCAGATCCGATGGCGTGTATGAAGCGGTGGAGAGTGGAGGAAGTCTCATCTATGGCGAATCAGCTTTTGCTACCATGAAGGATCACTTCAACACAGCCAAGTAGTTGGACACTCCACGAAAATACTCCAGATCCTCGTAATAGGTTTGGATCGGGAGGAGCCGGCCACATGGTGTGATGCGGGAGATGGCAAATCCGGCTTCGTTGAGAAGGTCCCAGAAGTCACGAAAGAACGTTCTTGAGTTGATGTTGCCGGAACCAAACTCAAAAGCTAGTGCGTTAATCCGTCTACTTTTCAGTGTGTTTTTTGCGCCTTTGAGCACCGATAACTCATGACCTTCCACATCTAGCTTCATGAAATCGATTCGATCAATGCCGAGTGCTTCTACTTCATGGTCCACTGTCGAAAGTGAAACGCTGACTGGCTTGTAATCGAGATGACTGAAGTAAGTCTCACCACGCTCATGGAGAGAGGCTGAGCCATCAGTTGGGCCTGAAGAGTAAAGTTGTGCGCTGCCTGCTGTCTCTGATAGACCAACTGGGCGAAGAGAGGCCTTAAGTTCACCGCGTGAGCTGAGGATGGCCTGACAGTCTGGAGATGGCTCAAACATATAAACGCGTGAGTCTGGTTTAAGTTGCTGCATCATCATTGACCACTCCCCTCGATTAGCTCCAACGTCGAAGATCACGGCATGATCTCTGCCAAGAGTGTTTGCAGCACACGCCACCTCGGAAGCCAGATCCCAGCCAGTGCCAGAACCGCGACCTAGTAGAAAATTGAAATACGCGTCCGCTGCGAGCGATAGACGACTCAATAGAGGATGTGTCATCACTGAAGAGAGAAGCGGTGCAGCAGCTTTAGCCGCGCGATTCAGTGGCGATGGCTCATTGAGGTTCATGTTCCCTTGAGGTTCTTAAGACACGAGAGGATTCTGTGGGCTGCCACAGCCGCGCCAAAACCGTTGTCGATGTTCACAACGGTCATGCCTGCTGCACAAGAGTTCAACATTGACATCAATGCCGCTAAGCCGCCAAGCCCGGTCCCGTACCCTACACTCGTTGGCACAGCAATGATGGGTTGACGCGCGAGCCCTCCTATCACGCTTGCAAGGGCTCCTTCCATCCCAGCGACAACGATGATCACTTGGCTCTTATCGACCTCATCGAGTCGAGTGATGAGTCGATGAATACCTGCAACGCCTACATCTCGAAGTCGGCTGACAGTGTAGCCGAGATATTCGAGGGTAAGTGCAGCTTGCTCTGCTGTGGGCAGATCTGCGGTCCCCGCACAAATGACGGCAACAGTGTGTTGATCGCTTGTTGGTGACATTTTGCCGATCCAGCAAATACCTGACCTCGAATCGTGATCAGCATTGGGGATCGCGGTCTGGATATGGAAGAATGCGCCATCATCAATCCCCGTGGCTAGTGCGTGACCGTGGGTTTCATACAGCCTCCGCATGGCAAAGGTGATTTGCTCGATAGTTTTGCCTTTGCCGTAGACCACTTCTGGAAAGCCCTGTCGTTGGAGACGGTCTATATCAAGGCTGATCTCTGGTTCAGACATCACGAGAGTTTTGATGCGACCGCAAGCATATCCGGCAGAGCGCAGAGCCTATCCACATTATCAGTGGAGGTTGGTGGTCCACCATGCCTTGCCTGGAGCATGACACGGGCAAGTTTCTGAATGAATGCGCTTAGAATCCACCTGAGCCGTCCCGACAACGAGGAAGAACAATAGTGCACACCGCGGACATAGCGAACTTCGTAGCCAGTCGCACGGAGACACTGCGCGATACTTGTTGGTGTTAGTCCGATCTCGTGTGTGAAGTCGCCATAGCGTGTAGCTGAAGCCAACGGAGCCTGCGCATTAAAGGTTTGAAGCCAGATTTCACCGCTGTTGGAGAGGCGGTCTCGTGAAAGGGTCAAAAACTCGATCAGTTCATCCTTGGTAAAGTGTTCGATGACATCCTTAGCGTGAATCAGGTCAAACTTTCTATCTTTCGCTTTCAGGTAGTTGAAGATTAGACCAAGCTCAAAGTGAACTCCGGGGAGCCAATTTCGTGCGGTTGCCAAGTCTTCTGATGCACTATCAACTCCATACAAGTTCTGGTAGCCTTTCTCAGTGAGCCAAGCAAGCCATTCACCTTTACCACATCCAGCATCCAAAATGTGTGCTGCTTTGTTGGCCGGAAAGTCGACATAGGTCGTGTCGAGCGCGGGAAACATGGATCGGCCTTGGTCAAATGCTTTGAGGCCTCCGAAATTGGCCGAGTAGCATGAGTAGAGTTTGTCTCTGTACTTCATGAGCGACTCTTTAGCACCTCGTTGGAGCTGCCACTGCGTAACCCCTCCAAGTCTAGTGTCACATAGACGAAACCAACAGCCTTCATGGCATCCTGAATGCGTGCCCGCTCTTGGATGGCA
Source organism: Verrucomicrobiaceae bacterium (assembly GCA_016795485.1). Taxonomy (GTDB): domain Bacteria; phylum Verrucomicrobiota; class Verrucomicrobiia; order Verrucomicrobiales; family Verrucomicrobiaceae; genus JAEUHM01. The sequence goes on from JAEUHM010000061.1 coordinate 72,979, forward strand.
TGGGCGAGCTCGCTATCTGGCACTTCTAAGCGAGCGACATTACCGTGGTGTCGTACCCTGAGGTCCGAGAAGCCAATCTCTTTTAACATGAGCTCCGCTTTTTCGATCTGAGCGAGAATGGGAATCGTCACGGGGCTGCCGTAGGGCACTCGGGACGCTAGGCATGCGGCAGCTGGCTTATCCCAATTTGACAACCCTAGTTCGCGAGCTGCGGCGCGCACGTCCTCTTTGCGGAAGCCTAGTTCACACAAAGGACTCATGATGCCAAGCTCGCGGGTTGCTGCTCTGCCCGGTCTCACATCTTGGGTGTCGTCTGCATTCATTCCGTCTACGATCAGGTCGTCGCCCGCCACTGATCTGATGGTCGAGTAGACGTTCTGCTTGCAATAGTAGCAACGGTTGGGCGCATTCACTTGATAGCGTGGATCAGAAGTCTCGGTAGTGGCAAGTATTCGGAGGTTTGCGCCCATCGAGTGGGCCAACGCAATCGCGGAATCCTTCTCCGATCCTGGTAAGCTCTCGGAAACGGCAAGAAAAGCGGTGGTTCGGTGGCCTAGCTCGTCATGTGCTACTTTGAGAACAACAGTGCTGTCCACTCCACCAGAGTAAGCGACAGCCACACGATCTTTAGACCTGAACCACTGGCGCAGTTGCTCCAGTTTTGTTTGCATTTTGTTTCTTCAGGAGAAGGCCCTGTCCACCATCTCACAGAGGATGTGTCCCACGATCATGTGACACTCTTGAGCGTGAGAAGTCGTCGGAGTTGGGGCCTTGAATGCAATCTTTGCGATCTCGGCAGCCTTTCCTCCGCTCTCGGCAGTCCATGATATCGTTATGCAGCCGCGTTCGTTGGCCTTATCGAGGCCCGCTATGACATTGGCGCTGTTTCCGCTCGTGGTGATTCCAATCACGACATCTCCGCTAGCAGCCAAGCCTTCGATCTGGCGAGCAAAAATGGTGTCGAATCCAAAATCGTTGCCACAGGCCGTCAGCATAGAAGTATCGGTGGTCAGTGCGATGGATGGGAGGGATCGGCGATTGGTGCGAAATCGGATCACAAACTCAGCGGCTAGGTGTTGAGCGTCTGCGGCACTACCACCGTTACCAAAAAAGATGATCTTGTTGCCTGCATGGAGGGCTTTGATGATGCAGTCGGAGATCCTCTCCAGCACAGGGAGGCAACCGGGCAGTCTTGATACCGAAGTCTCGTGTGACTTCAGTTCTGAAGCGAATATCTCTGCAAATGTGGCTGACATAAGGCAATCGTCCGTGCTGTGAGGCGCAAGTCAACGCGGCATGAGTTCTTTTACAAACTGGGGAGCCGCTTCTCTGATGATGTAAGTGATAAGTCGCAGAGTTTCCTCGTCGGTACGTTTTCTCTCAGATGAATCGTTCACTTCTAGACCATCTGTTACCTGCGCCATCACCGAACTGTAGGCCCAACGGTGAGTTACGTTGTGGATCACGGCGTCCCAGGCACTTTTCACGATCCGCTCGGTATGGCTTGGCGTAGATGCGCTAGTCCCGGTGAACCAATACACGTAATGGGCTTTGCGTTGCACACGTTTGCCAGCTTTGTCGCTAAAAAGGCCGGTTATGGTGAGGTCTTTTGCTCGCAGTTGCCGCCCGTTCTGTAGCGGGATGGTAATCTCCTTGGTCCCAGTGACGCTCCAGCCCTGACCCGGAAGGCAGACTTCAGGGCGATGAATGGACCTGCTCTCCGCGCCTGCGAGAACGATCGAAACGTGTGCGACGTCTCGTTCCTCAGGCCGGGCATTTGTCGTGTAGTACGTCATTTTAGCAAATGTCGTGTCCGTAGGCAGCAAGTCCGCTTCGGCTTCCGTGGGTTCTTGTGGAATGCCAGTCAGGATGCCAATCTGAGTTGGAAGTTTCATTACCACGCCAGCTACTTCACAGCTGGATGGTGGCGGAGAACCAAAGCACAAAAGCACCACGGCGGCGCTTAGAACCAGTGGAAACATCGCACGGAAAATCATGCTTGGAGAGGCTTGCTGATACGGGTGGTTCTGCTCTGGATGCCGTTTCGGCGGCGATTCATCCATTTGGATATCTGGCGGAGGCCTTCCATTGCGATCAGAAAGACCAGCAACCCAGCTAACAGATGATATCCGCTCATTTCTATCTCTTCATTCCCAACGGCGAACTCTTGTCCGAAGACGGCGCAACCAGCGATCAAAACCCAGATCCGTATTACATTGCCGAGAAGTGCGAGTGGGATGCTACAAAGAAACAGGACAACTCGCCGCCAGAATGATTTCTGTGCGTGATAGGCGTAGATCAGAGAGGCAAACATCAGGGCAAATAGGGTATTCATGCCACTGCATTGACCCTCTACTTGAAGTGTCATCCATGATCCCGGCGGCTGATTGGTTGTAGCAGACAGCAACGTAGTTCCTTCTGCGGTGATAGGTAACTTAAGGGCTTGTGCGATCGCCATCACACCATCTTGTGAAATCATTCGCATTGGGAATCCCAACCGATCTTCGAGGAACCTCAGTGGCCACATCATGCCGAAGACAATCCATGGGAAGATCAAAGCCCGCATCCAAGCAACACCGAGTCCCCACATGATGGAACCCGCAACAAATAGCTGAACTGCCAGATATCCGAAATAGTAGTTTGATGCTTTGTAGCCCACCCAGTAAAATGTCAGCCCAATGAGGATCAGCGCTAGGCCACTCCAGTGGCTTCTCAATGGAAGCAATGCGAATCGCTGACTTTGGTTCCAGATCAGCCAGATGACAACAGGCGGCACAAGGACACCGTATTGCCAGGTGGTTAGTTCTGATGAAAACCAGTGAACCAGCATCAGTTGGAGCAAGGTCTTACGATAGTCACTGTAACCCGCCGCATAGGGCAAAACGACAATCAGCAACACGAGAGAGAGTGCGATGCCAATGACGCTCGGTAACCAGGGGCGCTGTTTTGCTTCGACCATTATAGCAGGGCATTAAACTCGGCAATCAACCGCTTGGCGTAAGCCTCACTGTCCAGAGCGGACTTTAGCGGTGTCGGAATGGGCTTCCACCGTCCACTGATGTAGTCAGCCAGTGTGGTTGCGATCTTCTCGGGCTCAAAGTCAATCCACAGGCCGTTTTTGCCGTCCTCCATGACCATCTCTGAGCCGTGATGTTTCGTCAAAAACAACGGAAGCCCGCAAGCTGCTGCTTCGATCTCCACCAAGGCGAATGCTTCTGAATAGGAAGGGAACAAAAGTCCATCCGCCGCAGCATAGTAGCGTTCCATGTCGGAGATTGTGCCGGTGAACTTCAGCCAAGTGTCACAATCTGGATGCTTTGATGCCACCCTCTGATGCAGCGTTGCAATTGCATCTGGAGACCCACCGACTACGAGCAACCTAGTTCCCGGATGCTGCTGCTGGAGAAGCGCGATGGCATCTATGGCGAGGTCAAAGCCCTTCCGGCGATAGTGCCCAATACTGGCGAAGAGGAAAACGGAATGTGATTCGTCGTAGCCGAGTTCCTTGCGCTTCTGTTCACGATACTTGGATCGACACTCCAAGTTAAATCTTCCAGGGTCGAATGCATTAGGCAGCACTCCAACGTTAAGGCCACTTTGCTCATTCAAAAGGTCCGCAGCCACAGCAGAGGATACCGCCAAGTAACGACGAGCAGGCCAGCAGTGAATGTAAAGTCGCCCGAGCGACAACCCAATGAAGTTCGTGCATGCGTGGAACGCGTCTTTGAAGGTCTTGATTCCAAGGATCCGCATTTTCTCGCCCCAATCCCATTGAGAGAAGTGGACATGACAAATGTCGGGCACGGGGAATGTCCACGCGATGGCGTAACTGAGGTCCGGCTTCGGGCGGCGGAGAACCGTGAACACCCAGAAAGCACGCAAGCTCACCATTGCGATAAAGATGTAAATGCTGATGGTGTGGATGTGGGGCCAGACAGGGATGGCGACATGCCGATCGACCGCCGCGTCCTCATCTTTACGCCAACACCACATCTCCACTTCAAATCCGGCAGACCTGATGGCTGGCAGGGCGTTCATGAAGCCCTTCATGGAAGGAGTGGAGCGCATGCAGAAGGGCTCGATGACGAGGAGGCGGGGCATGAACTAACTAGGCGCGCACTACGGGGCCGAATCTGCCGGTGCCGATAGTCGGCTGAGGTTTTGGCGTCTCGACGGCCATCTGCGGACATTCATCTTCGGAGCTGTCCACCTCAGCAAGGGCACGCCGTATCCGACTCTCGTGCTGGACGATGACCAAGTGAATCCCCGCGAGCATCCACACGAAGGTGTTGATGGGAAACACGGTGAACCGAGTGCCACTGACCATTGAAACCAGCACTAGAGAGAACACCATTCCAAGCATTGTGGCGCTCAGACGTTTTCCCCACGGATCTTGGATGCGGAGTAGCTGTCGGTGCATGAGTCGCAGAGCGACTATTGCAAAGAGGATGACCATGATGATGCCTACTGCACCGTAGTGCAGAAGCAACTCGCTGAGAGGATCGTGAACGCGGTAGCCGCTCTCTCCAGTGCCACTGTCGATCCCTAGTATGGACCATGCTGCTGGATTGATCAGCACGGTGCTAAATCCCACAAGGCGGTCTGAGTAGCTTCCCACGGCTGACATCAACGCGATGAATGATCCCTGGGCGTAGTTGCCTGCAATCATGCGGTTAAACTCATCTAAGCGTGAGAGGAGCCAAGTTGATGAAAAGATCAGGGTGAGAAACGACCCAATGGCTACCGCGTAGACAAATCGCGTGCGTCCAGCGCTCGGGAAGGCCCATGCAGAAAGCGCAATCACGGGGATGGCGGCAAAGTCGGAGCGGCTTGTCGATGATACCATTCCTGCAAAGAAAATAAGACCACAGAGAATAGCGACGAATGGCGTGAGGATCGAGCGCCCACTGCGGCTGCGATACCATGCCATGACGAGGCAGAGTCCGCTAAGAAGCCCGGTGACACTCCCGAGAGCGGTAGGTGAGTTGAGCGTTGAGAAAGCACGCACACGGTCTGCCTCTAGCTGCTTCATCTCGATGCTGAGGCCTTGTTTCAGGTAATCGATCTCGTAGGCCTGGAAGCCATAAGCAAGCTGATAGACACCGTATAGCGCCACAGGGACAAAAATGAAGATGGTTAGTCTCAGCACGCCCACGGCATCTCCAGTTGTGCGGAATAAGACGGGCACAAGGAACAGCAGCACCGAGTAGAATGAACCATTGGCCACTTCACGCAGAGTACCTCCGATCCCGTTGCCTTTGATCAAACTGATACCGACGAAAAGAACGTTCAGTGCTGCCACAGCCATTAGGCGCTGAATGTCGCCTTGCTCAGGAGGAATCTGTCCTAGCAACATTCGTATGACCACGCCTGTAAAAATGCCAGCCAGTGTAACTGGAGCGATACCCAAGACCCAAAAGAGGTCGATCTGCTCCACATTGCCAGCAAAGACCATCATGCGCTTCACTCCATCGAGAAGCGCAAGTTCCACGAGAAAGAATGAGAAACTAAGGCGTGGTGCAAGCGCTCCTACAATGCCACCACCCACCATTGCGTAGAAAAAGAAACTTCCTACGGTGTTGCCGCGGTCGAGCAAGACCGACACTGCCACATAAGTGGCTGCTAAAAAGGTCAGCACTGTGGCAAACCCGGTACCTATTCGTCCGCCATTCATCATTCAGAGGGCTTTTTGGAAAAGCATAAGGATACCGAAGGGTTGTTGCTCGAACCGCTGTGCCGCAGTAGTTCCGCGTTCACGGTCAATCATCGCTACTGGCATGAACATGCCGCGTAAAGGCAGATTGCCCGCCCGAAGCATGGCCCTTACCGTGGGTTGGGTAAGAAAATAGTCCGTGTGGATTGGTTGCCAGCCAAGCGGACGAAACAGCGCCGTGAGATCGGCCTCAGTGTATCCCTCTCGGACATGTTCGGGATTCGAAAAGGGCTCAGGCGGGTGTGGTGTGGTAATGATGCCATAGCCCCCTGGCTTAAGCACTCGATTCAGTTCGGTAGCGGCTGCCTGGTGATCCTCAATGTGTTCCAGCACTTGTGTGCTCATGACTACATCAGCCACTGCGTCCGTGAGTGGGATGTCGAGGATAGAACCCTTGATCAAGGTTGCACCCTCTAGTGATTCAAGATTTTGCTCAAGCCGGTGGTAGTTGTTGTCGTCCATCTCTTGCGCGATGACCTTCCTCGCCCTTCCGCTTGTTAAAAGACGCCGGAGATATTCTCCTGATCCAGCGCCTCCGTCGAATACCGTTTCGACTCTGGGTAGAAACTGGTTCCATGCCGACTCAATGCATCGCCACTCCACGATGTAGCGGAGAGTATTCTGCGTGAAGAAGACTTTTCTCAGCAGCGGTCTGATTTGGAGACTCATGGTTATACGGCTAGTGATTTAAGCCGTGCGGAGTTGCTTCAGGATTTGGGGAAGTCGCTTGAGGCCTTTCCAATGGAGAGAGATCACTGGCCACAGGTCCTGACGAAGCACACTGCTGCCGATCCACGCTACCGAGTAGGCGATAAGCGTAGCCCATGCCGCACCTTCTCCACCATAGATTGGAATCCATAGAATGTTGAGCCCTACATTCACCAGCACGCCGAGGATCACGGCAGTGAGATTTGCCTCCAGTTTGCCCTCAGTCGCTAGGTATTGAGTGCGCGCGACTCCCACGAAGTAAGGCACCGCTGCCCAAGCGAGAATGCGTAGCATATGGGTGGCATTGGTGAACGCGCCGCCCGCCACGATGCGGATGGCGAAATCAGCAGCGAGCCATAAAGCGGATGCACATAGCAGCGCAATCAGCAGATTGGTGGCGAGGTAGTCAGAGAAACGTTCCCGGTAGCGAGTAGGATCTGTGGATTGAAGTTGAACCAAGGGTGACAGAGTCACACTCGCTAGAGTCGGCGCGATGAAGTAGACCACCTCGGAGATGCGCACCGCAGCACCATATTCACCAGCAGCTACATCGCCTCCAAGCCAGCCCAACATGACGCCATCCAGCCGGAGCAGAAGCAACAAGCCAAGTTGAGCGACAAGCTCGAACCTGGACTCCCGCCAAAGCTTGCGTGCCAGTTGTCCATCCCATTGCAGTCGTTGGTTTACCCGTAGGCGATTGCTAGAACGCCAAATCAATGTCGCAGCCACCCAGCACTCGATGACGTACGCAGCAGCGAACCACTCGACAGGTGCATGGTACCAGATACCTGCTGCGGCAAGGCTCAGTCCGGTGAGACCGCCTGCAAACTGCAGCCACATGGCCCGAACAACCCTCCCCCGCGCCTCCATTAGAGCGTGGAACTCAGTGATTGCGTGAGTGATGAGCAGGACAGAGTAAATCAGAACCAAGCTAAGGTGATTCTCCCCGGTGATGAAACTCGCCAACCAACAGAAGATGAACGCAGCAAGCCCAGTGAGGAATCTCAGCGCCAGTGTAGTGCCCAGGATACGTCCTTCAGCTTCTGGATGGCGCGTGAGCTCCCTTACGGTAAGGCGTGTGAGCCCTAGTTCGGCGATGCACAGAAGCGGCGTGATGAATGCCATGCTCACAAACACTTTGCCAAATCCTTCCCTGCCGAGATAACGCAGCAGCAGCATGGATACGACCAGTCCCAGGGCCAGCCGGGTGATCCGTATGATCACTGCCAATGTAAACGCTTGTTTCAGACGCCCTAGCATGGACGTGAAAATCTAATCTTACGGCTGGAAAGCCGCCAGCAACTCAGCTGGCTTCAAAGTCGCAGTGCCCAACTTGCCTACGACAATGCCACTGGCATGATTGGCCACTTCTGCAGCATCATGGAGGCTCATCCCGCTGGACAGTGCCAGCGTGAGAAGAGCTATCGCGGTATCGCCAGCACCTGATACGTCGTAGACCTCTCTGGCGCGGGTCGGTAAGTGATGAGGGGTCTCCGGTGAGTCTTTGTCAAAAATCATCATACCCTGCTCGCCCAGAGTCACGAGGACATTCGGCACCTGCCATTTGTCTAACAGACGCTTGCCTACTTCCTTCAGCTGACCGTCTTTGCCAGTGTCTTCCATGCCCGCTGCCGCAAAGGCCTCCAGGCGATTCGGTTTCACGAGAGATGCGCCCTTCCACTGGAGTGGATTGCGCGGGGACGGGTCCACTGTGAGGAGTTTCCCGGCGGATGAGGCCAACCTAACTAACGTGTCCACTAGTTCCTGGGTCACAAAGCCTTTCCCGTAGTCTTCGATGATGATCGCATCGATCTCCGGTAGCTTTTCACGCACACGTCGCTCGACTTCGTCAAGTTCGTCAGCACCGAGCTTCTGGATCACTTCTCGGTCCACCCGCACAATCTGTTGTTGGCGTGCCGCGATGCGTGTTTTGGAGATGGTGGGCAGAGTGGGATGAATCAGGAGCAGCTCCGTGCCCACTCCCTCTTCCTTCATCAGTTCGGTGAGTTTTTGGGCATCGGAGTCTGCACCTACACGGCCTAGGATCAGTCCATGCTGGGTGAACTCTGCCAAGTTACGCGCAACGTTCGCCGCACCACCAGGGAAGAGCGTCTCACGCACCACTTCTACCACGGGCACGGGAGCTTCTGGCGAAATACGGCGCACATTGCCCCACACGAAGTGATCAAGCATCACATCCCCCACCACGAGAATGCGGGCGGATGCAAAATGGGCTATGTCGGACTCAGTAAGCACCTGAAATCATTCGGGCCGGCAAAATCAGGCTTTTCGGCGCGCGCGGACGGCGGCAGCCAACTCGTCTAGCATGCTCACCGTGGTGTCCCAGTTCACGCAAGCATCGGTGATGCTCTGACCGTAAACTTCCGGCTTCTTCTGCGCTCCCTCGACTAGATGACTCTCGATCATTACGCCAGTGATCGCTTTGCTTCCCGCAGCGATCTGTTCTGCTAGGCTTGAAGCCACACCCGGTTGCTTGCGGAAGTCCTTCAAGCTATTGCCATGACTACAGTCCACCATCACGTGCGGTGGCAGACCTTTGGCATTCAGTTGAGCCACCACGTTGGCTATCGACTCTGCATCAAAGTTCGTCTGTTTACCTCCACGCAAGATCACATGGCACGCGTCATTGCCACGGGTCGTCACGATCGCTGCCACACCGTCTTTCGTTACACTGAGGAAGTGATGCTGGCCCGCAGCAGCTTGGATCGCATCAAGGGCGATCTGCACACCGCCATCCGTACCGTTCTTGAAGCCCACTGGCATCGACAAGCCAGACGCAAGTTGTCTGTGCACTTGGCTTTCCGTTGTGCGTGCGCCGATTGCACCCCACCCCACCGCATCGGCGATGTATTGTGGCGTGATGACATCTAGGAACTCGGTGCCGGTTGGTAGGCCCAACTTGACGATGTCGATCAGCAGTCTGCGGCTTGCGTGCAGCCCCTTGTTGATGTCGTAAGACTCATCTAGGTTCGGGTCATTGATGAAGCCCTTCCATCCCACTGTTGTGCGCGGTTTTTCAAAATAGACCCGCATCATCACTTCAAGGTCAGTAGCATGTTGCGCCCGGAGGTCCTTCAGACGTCCAGCATACTCCATAGCGCTCGCTGGGTCGTGGATCGAGCACGGACCTGTCACGACTACCAGACGGTCATCACGTCCCTTCATGATTGCATCCGCAGTAAGCCGAGACTTCTCCACGAACGCACTCTCGGCATCCCCAAGCGGCAGGTCTTCGATCAACACCGCAGGTGAGATCAGGGGGCGTATGCGCTGAATGCGCAAATCATCGGTTGGGTGTTCTTGGCTCACGGAGTCTAAAAAATGGGCTGAGAGAATGGCTCAGCTTTCCAGTCACGCAACCCATAGCACGCCCGGAATGCAATCCTCGCGGAATCCCGGCAAGCTGCCGCCCTTGGTCAGCGGGCATTTTTTCCGCACCATAACGTGATAAATGGAGGTTCTGAAGGCGCTCAAACGGCCTGTTTTCCAGGGATTGACACGCATGCAGATGTTGAATGATTGACAGAGGCATGTCCCAGGAAGCCCCCGGTAGTTCCTCATGGCCAATATATTATTTCTAAAGATTCTACACATGGTTATGCTTTCGGAAAGCCGAAAGTTAAGCTTTGTGAACTAAACCCAACCCCTCTGTCCTTCTTCAACTTAGTCGTCGTCAATCGCCCCATTCAGTTGTAGACGACTAGCCCCTTTAGCCCCGTGATTTCTGTCCTTGATGACTCTCTGGAGCCTTCCGGCTCGCGCCCGCGCAATCTCGCGGAGAGGATGGATGCTGCCTTTTCTGAGGACGGGCTTCTCGCCCAAGGCTCCTCTCAGTTTGAGTATCGGGCACAGCAGCAGCGCATGGCTGGCATGGTCGGATACGCATTGGATCACCAAAGGCCCCTCGTCGTAGAAGCCGCCACCGGGGTAGGGAAGAGCCTCGCTTACCTCGTTCCCGCCATCACCCATGCCCTTGAGGCAGAGCGGAAAGCCATCGTCTGCACCCACACCATTAACCTGCAGGAGCAGTTGATTGGGAAAGACGTCCCCATTGTCAAGAAACTCGTCGGCGACTTCAATGCCGAGATCCTCAAGGGCCGCTCGAACTACCTCTGCCCCACTCGCCTAGCACGCGCCTACAAAGAAACCCCTGACCTCTTCACCAGCACTGAGCAGGCAGATTTGAAACTCCTGGCTGACTGGTCTACCCGGACCAAAGACGGCACCCTCAGCGATCTCGACTTCACCCCATCCCAGCGCATTTGGTCACAAGTTTGCAGTGAGCCCCACGCTTGCACCCCCAGACGCTGCGGCCCTGGCAGCGGCTGTTGGTACCAGGCCGCACGCCGCAGACTCGCAGAGGCAGACCTTGTCATCCTCAATCACACCCTCTTTTTCACCCTGCTAAACTCCGCTGAGGACGTCCTTCCAGACGATGCCAACTTCCTCTTCCCACGAGACTTCGTCATTGTCGACGAGGCTCACACTATAGAGAACATTGCCGCCAGAGCCTTCGGCATACACGTCAGCGAGTCCAGCCTCAAGTTCGAGCTCGGTCGCCTTTTCAACCCCCGCACCCGGAAAGGCTTCTTCCCCTTCGTGGGAGAAGAACGCGGTGTGCGGGAAGTCGAGCAAGCCCTTGGAGAGATCGAGGCCTTCTTCCGCAACGTCGAGAGCGTCTGCCATTTCAACGGACCCGCTCGCGAGTATCGCATACGCGAGCCAGAGCTCGTTGAGAACACCCTCGCCCTCCCGCTCAAGCGCATTGAAGACATCGCTATGAAGGCAGGAGACGCCGCCCGCAGTGACAACACACGCGCAGACCTCCATGACGCCGCACGCCGCATTATGTCGTTGCGAGGAGGCATTGCCGCTTTTCTCGATCAACAAGAGGACGGCCACGTCTACTGGGCAGAGAAAAATCAAAACGCAGACCGCGGCACCGCACCCACCCTCGCTCTCCACAGCGCCCCCATCGACGTCTCAGAGAAGCTCGGCGAGATATTCTTCACCGGCGGGAAGGCCGCCATCTTCACCAGCGCCACCCTCGGAGTCACCGATGACGAGGACATGCAGTATTTCAGGAAGCGAGTCGGCGCCATGCGTTCAGACGCCGCCGCCATCGACTCCCCCTTCGACTACCGGAAGCAAATGCGGCTCTACCTGGCCAAGACCATGCCAGAGCCCACTCATAAAGACTACCAGGCCACCCTCGCCCGTTGGATCATCCACTTCCTAGACCTCTCCAAAGGCCGCGCCTTCGTCCTCTTCACCAGTTACGGCAGCATGAAAGCCATGGCCGAAGCGATAGAAGACCATTGCGAAGATCGCGGCTGGCAACTGCTCGTGCAGGGCAGGGGAATGCCGCGGCACCGCATGCTCGCCGAGTTCAAAAAAGACACCCACAGTGTTCTGTTCGGCACCGACTCCTTCTGGACGGGGGTCGACGTGCCAGGCGAGTCCCTCAGCAACGTTATCATCACGAGACTACCCTTTGCCGTGCCAGACCACCCAGTCACCGCCGCACGCCTAGAGCACATCCAAGCCAGCGGAGGCAATCCCTTCACCGAATACTCCGTCCCAGAAGCCATCCTCAAGCTTCGGCAAGGCGTAGGCCGCCTCATTCGCAGCACCAAAGACCGCGGCATCTGCTGCATTCTAGACAACCGCATCCTCAGCAAGCCCTACGGCCGCGCCTTCCTAGCCGCCATGCCAGACTGCCCCGTTGAAATCGTCAATCACGTCCCCGAGCCATAGCACCAGCCAACGGCGCTTACCAAATGATGGAACGGTTGGCGGTTGTTTGCGATAGTTTGCAACAGTTGACGGTGGCTTAGAAAAAAGTCCAAAAGTAGGGCCGCTTGGTCCCCCAAGCGCCGACATCGCAGTCCAAAAGACATCATCCCCGCGCATCGACCCGTCTGACTTCTTGCCATCCAAATCCCGCATTCTATTGCGCCTATTTTTCTGCGTATCCTCTCCGTCTCCGAAAGTGGGACAGGCGTGCCGACCGTCGTGAGCAACCCTCGACAACAGATCAGTCTCCCAGCTTTTATCTTGTATTTGCACATCCGATGGATTCGTGAACGCCGGATGTCTGGTCTAACTCGCCATGGCCAAACACCCTCGTAACTGCTAGAAACATGCAACAGAAAACACCTGCCCCTTAAGTCAGTGCCATTCACACTTGCCCCCTTTGACAAATGAAATACTTCATAGTCGCTGTGACCTCTTTCTTGATCAGCATGCAGATAACTCGGTCGTATATGGAACCCACTAATTCAGCGAAGATCAATATTTCCGGTCCGAGCAGTGCGTTGAAGCTACAATTGCTTGATGGATTAGATGTTGCATTGGACGGTGAGTTGGTGCTCGGGCGGAGGGAAATCACCCGGAGGGACCAAACAAAAAAATTTACAGGGTTGTGGGCCTCACCAACTGGATCGGAAGAAGTAGTCTACACATGTGTAAGAGATGGTCTCTTTGATGGTCCGCAATGGTCGCAGACAATAGCTGGCACCATACAATGGCTGACGAATTGGGACGATGGTAGAGTAATCGGACCTCGTATCTATTGGAATGAAGATGGCAGCTTGAGTTCTTTCGAGCTGTTGTTTGAAGATGGGGCATTCGTTGAAAATGGGATGAAAAGTGCCCTGTTCAGTGGCAAGAATCGGGGGTTTTGGAAGCTTGATACTTTAAAGAATCCGCAATTACACACTATACCTCCTCAGGTTATAGCCGTCGGAATGACGGCGCAGTAGCAAAAGGGCCAGCCAGTCAGCCTTCGTCTCCGTCTCCGGGGTCATATTGTCTCCGGGGTCAGGTGTTTTCTATTGCAATCCGATGGTAATTATAGACGCTGGAGGCTATGTTCCACAACGTTTCCAGGCGATCTAAGGCGTCTCTCTTTCAGCTTTTTTGCCTTCTTTCTGGGGTCCAACTGTCCACAGGTCTACCCTGGCGCTGCCGAGGCGGGTGAGTCTTTTGAAGCAATCCAAGTCTTTTCGTTTCTTGTCGCGTTGTGATGATCACAGACAAACCCTTACCAGCTACCAAACCCCACGGACACCTCACAACCACGGGCATTCTCCAATACAGCCCTAACCAATAAAAACAAACAATTTCCATGCGCCGTCAAGCTCACTGGCAATCTAATGACTCGAACTTGGCAACAGAAAACACCTGACCACTCAGACGATTTCGAGCCTATTTGCCATGCGAGAAATATTGTCTCTAGGTTACGCGGCGGGGGAGGCCGTCATTGGCTACCTGGGTTTTGGAACAGTTAGACCAAGACAATTATGACTACCGCGAGATTTCTTGTTGGGTTAATTTTTCTTCTCAGCGCGTCAGTGCTGACAGCCCGTGCGCCATACCCGACCTTCGTCAAAAACAAGGAGGGAAACTCCATCGTGAGTAGCCCTGAAGTGATGATGCGCTTCGAAAAAATTGTTCTAAACTCCAAAGCGAACCCGAGTCAAATTGATGGAGATATCCGTGATATCGAACGACGGCTAGCTCCAATCATGGTGCCGTTAGTTTTCTCCCCAGGCTCCATTCCAATCCCGAAGTGGATGCTGAACCAACCCAGCGGGTTTTGCGGTGGACTTGATGCAGATTTATTCCTGGCCACACTCCCCTTGCCTGACGATAAGCTCATGGACGCAACTGTATATGCCCTGTCGTTCTCGCTGCTGCCTTCTCAGTTGAGCTGGGCCACACGCGACCACTCGGAAACGCCAGACACCGTAAGCCTGATTGACATGCTTCGCCTTCAGTCCGTTATGAGCGCACCACCGGGAAGGCGGTATCCAATCACGAGAGAGCTTTGGAATACGCTGCACACATCCAGCAATCCAGTGTATCGCTTCATCGCCTTAGAAAAGTTCGATTCGGTGGAGCAAACCCCAGCCGAGTTACTCGCTCTCTATCGCGAGTGCCTATTTGGGGCATGCACCTACCTGGAAGATCGTGCTCTGGAGGCAATAAGGTCGCACAACGACTTCCGGGAAGAAGTGGCAAATCTGTTGGAGGAATACCTCGCCACGAATCCACCAACGAACGACGGCACCTTTTCCGGCTTACGTTCTGCTTTCGACAATCCCCGTGAAGGTGCCAAGCAGGTGATAGAGATGATCCGCAACCCTGATAAATGGTCGTCCACCACCACGCATCCACCTTCAAAGCCGAAACCTACAGATGGAATAGAAATACTGTCGAAAAGCCAGGCAGCAAAAATCTTCGGTTCGGCACCACCAACAAAGGATCCCGTATCTGATATGACAATCACACCACAGAGTGAGGAGCCGACTATATCAACTCAATTGAACTGGCTTGGCATCTTGATCGTGATTGTGACTGCACTGGGTTTGTTGGGGTGGCTGATTAAGCGGCGTCCGTGAGCGTTGTGGGAACATGGAAAATGGGGATCATGGTTGGAATCTTGACGAACTGCCCTTTCACCAGTGACGTTAACGATAACGTGAAGCCGGATGTGGCGAGCAAGGGATGGCCTGCGAGTGTCGGGCGGGTTCAACAAGAAAAAGTAGCCGTTTGCGGGGTCAGGTGTGAATGGCACCAAGTTAAGACTCTTCGCCGATAAAGTGAGCACTCCAAGAGCGCCGTGGCTGCAGGGGTGGAATGTTATCGCGAGCAGGCTTAGATCCTCGGCATTTGAAGCTCTTTTGAACACATCGAAAGCTATCGCCTGACTAGGCGCTAGAAGCCTTGATTTTCCTCCATCTAGCTCCGTAACTTAGTGCCGTTTACACCCGAACCCAGATACATCTTGCGCGCCTAGTCTGAGCTATTGAGTTCATTGCGATTCCCACTCGCGCATCTTTTTGTCCAAAACAAACGGACCGAATGGCAGCAGAGACGCGATGAACACGATGCAGGCCCGTAGGAAAGGCCAGTTCTTCTCTAACATCACCTGTAGCAGCGACCAGCAAAACAGAACAAACAGAACGCCGTGGACCCAGCCAACTACCTGGACAGCCCCTGGCATCTTCCACACATACTTCAGCGGCATCGCCACAAAGAGCAAAATGAGAAACGACACGCCTTCAATTAGCGCGAGGCGACGAAGAGTAGACACGGAAGACATGGATTAGTCATACGCCCCAGCGGCTGCCGAGGCATCGGCTCAATCACCTTCTGTGGTTTTTGGGG
The DNA here is from genome assembly GCA_016795485.1 of Verrucomicrobiaceae bacterium. Taxonomy (GTDB): domain Bacteria; phylum Verrucomicrobiota; class Verrucomicrobiia; order Verrucomicrobiales; family Verrucomicrobiaceae; genus JAEUHM01. The sequence goes on from JAEUHM010000061.1 coordinate 88,595, forward strand.
GAGCGGCTTCGGAGAGGTAGCGGTCGTAGAGGGCGCGCAGTTCGGTGACTTTTTCGGGGTTTGCTGATGCGAGGTTGTTGGCTTCGTAGGGGTCGTTTTTGAGGTTGAACAGCTCGACGCCGGGGCTGGCTTTGGCGGCTTTTTTCTTTTTGGTTTTCGCTTTGTTTTGGGTGCCTGTGACGACGATTTTCCAGTCGCCTTTGCGCAAGGCACCGCCGTTGGGTGAGGCGTTGATAATGAGGTGGTCGTGGGGTGAAGGGGCGGCGTCTGTGAGGACGGGTAGGATGTCTCTGCCGTCGAGTGCGGTTTTTTGCTCTAGGCTGGCTCCTGTGAGTTTGAGCAGGGTGGGATACCAATCTACGGCGTGCAGTGGCTCTGTGATGGTGGTGCCTGGCTTGATGTGGCCTTCCCAGGTGGCGAATGCGGCTACTCGGGTGCCGCCTTCGTAGTAGCTGCCTTTTCCGGCGCGATACTTGCCGTTGTCGGTCACGGTGCCTGGGGAGGGGCCGCCGTTGTCGCTGGAGAAGATGTAGAGGGTGTTTTTGGCGCGGCCGGTTTTCTCTAGGGCGGTGGTGACGTGGCCGATGGCTTCATCGACAGCGGCCAACATGCCTGCATAGGTCTTTCTGACGCCTTTGAGGTGGGAGTAGGGTGCGGTGTAGCTGTCTGGAACTTGATGGGGGGCGTGGACTCCGTTGAAGGGGAGGTAGAGGAAGAGTGGCTTGTCCTGGGGCTGCTTTTCAATGACGCTGACGGCTTCTTTGGCGATGAGTTGGGTGGAGTAGCCTTCCTCGGCGAGGGGTTGGCCGTTGCGATACCAATCCATTTGGCCATCCCGATCGTGCTTGAAGTAGTCGATAGCTCCAAAGAGGTGGCCGTAGGTGTGGTCAAACCCGCGGGAGTCTGGCCAGTAGGCCTTGTCGAAGCTGCCGAGGTGCCATTTGCCGCAGATGGAGGTGGAGTAGCCTACTTCCTTCAGTGCCTGTGGAAGGAGGCGCTCCTCTAGTGGGAGGCCGTATTTGGCCCAAGGCCGGACGACTCCGACATGGAGCCCGGTGCGCAAGGGATGCCGCCCGGTCATGAAGCATGTCCTGGTGGGTGAGCACACGTGCATGACGTAGAAGGCGTCTAGCGTGGCTCCGGCGGAAGCGAGCTTGTCTATGGCGGGTGTCTTGATGTCTTTGCCTCCCATGAAGCCGCAGTCCTCACGGCCCATGTCGTCGATAAGGAAGAGCACGATGTCTGGCTTCTCCACTGCTGGGACGAAGGAGATGAGCGAGAAACAGAAAAGGGTGAGGAGTGCGCGCATGATGCGGGGGAACGGTGCAAAGGCTTCCAGCTTGCAACAAACCGGGTCCCGCGCCCTAATGGGGTCGTCATCATGAGTCCCTGGGATTTCGCCAACAAGCAACTCAAAGACCTGGTCCCTTACGAGCCAGGCAAACCCATCGAAGAAGTGGCCCGCGAGCGCGGGATGAACCCTTCTGACATCATCAAGCTGGCTAGCAATGAGAATCCTCTGGGTCCTTCTCCAAAGGCGCTCTCGGCCATGACGGAGGCGTGCAAGGAGGCGCATATCTACCCGGATGGTGGTGCGTTCAAACTGCGTGCTGCTTTGGCCAAGAAGTTCTCACTTGAGATGAACCAGATCATCATCGGTGCGGGGTCTAACGAGATCCTGGAGTTCATCGGCCATGCGTTCCTCCAGCCTGGGGATAACATCATCGCTGCTAAGCATGCGTTCGTTGTCTACAAACTGGTGGCCACACTCTTTGGCGCCACGGCGATAGAGGTGGATGACCCTGGCTACACTCATGACTTGGAGGCGATGGCGGCTGCGATCACGCCGAGGACGAAGGTCATCTTCATTGCTAACCCTAACAACCCAACTGGCACGCTGGTGGATCAAGCCAAGATTGATGCGTTCATGGCCAAAGTGCCGGAGAACGTCGTCGTGGTGTTTGACGAAGCCTACTATGAGTTTCTGGACAATCCGCCGGACACGCTGAAGTACATTCGTGAAGGGCGGAATGTGCTGGTGCTGCGGACGTTTTCCAAGATCCAGGGCCTAGCTGCTCTGCGTGTGGGCTACGGCATGGGGCCTGTGGAGTTGGTGAATGTCGTTCAGCGCACTCGCCAGCCTTTCAATGTCAACTCCATCGCGCTCGCGGCGGCTCTGGCTGGACTGGAGGATGAAGAGCATCAGGCCAAGACCAAGGAACTGACGGACGAGGGGCGCGAGTACCTTCAAGGGCAGTTCAGCGCGCTCGGGCTGGAGTTTGTGCCGAGCTTTGCCAACTTCGTGCTGGTGAAGACGGGGAACGGGGCAGGGGTGTTCGCGCAAATGATGGACAAAGGGGTGATCATCCGTCCCATGGGTGGCTACCGCCTCCCAGACTGGGTGCGCATCAGCATAGGCACCATGACAGAGAACCGGAAGTGCATTGAGGTTCTGAAAGCGGTGCTAGGCCGCTAGGGAAGGGGATGAAAGGGGGGAGCAATCCCCATTTCTGACCAAGATTTTCCTTTTCATGTGGTGCAAGGTTTGGTGAGATGGCGGGAAATCGTTAATACTCTCCAATCATGAGCCAGGACCCGAACGCCCAGCCGCCCGCAGAAGCTTCACAACCGCTGCCCCCTCCGCCACAGGGGCAGCCAGGGTTGCCACCTGGTTACATGCCACCTCCAGGCTACTACCCGCCCGGCTATCCCATGCCACAGGGTTATCCACAGATGCCTCCTGGTTACCCCATGCCACAGGGTTATCCGCAGATGCCTCCTGGCTACCCTATGCCACAGGGTTATCCGCAGATGCCGCCTGGGTATCCGATGCCCCAGGGCTATCCCGGTTACCCGCAGATGCCGGGATACCCGCCAGGGATGATGCCACCGCCTCCGGCCATGCCGATGGCCGTGCCAGCCCCTGTCGCGACTCCCATAGCGGAAGGTGTACCCGTGGTGGCTCAGCCGGTGGTTCCAGTGCCCATCGTTTCTCCAGCCGAAGTCCAGCCCGCGACTGCCGTGGCAGTCGCTGTGGCCGATGACGAACACATCGGTGCAGCGCATGTCCTTCACGAACCACCTCCCGTGCTCGATGAAGACGAAGCCCACGGCAAGTTCCACATTGATGAGAGCGATGGCTCCGTCTTCGTGCCACCCACCGCTCATGACTTCGAGCCTGCTCCGCCTCGGAATCGACTCAAGGAAGCCTGGGCAAAGGTAGGTGGCGGCTCGTTGACTTTCTCCATCCTCATTCACGTCGGCCTCTTCCTCATCGCGGGCGTCATCATCTTCACCTCCACGCTGGAAACCAAGAACGTGGACTTCCTCCCCGGCGGCGGCACGCAGCAAGGCCAGAAAGCTTCTCAGGAAATGCAGAACAAGGTGCAGAACAAGCGCCGCCAGAGCCTGAACAAGACCTCGCCCATCAAGAAACTCGTCTCCACCTCGGAGAACGCAGCCATCGTGCTGCCAGAGACCCCACCCGACATGCTGGACGTTCCGGACGTCAGTTCCATGCTAGGCGGTGGTTCACTCGGCAGTGGTGGATTTGGCAAAGGTGGTGCAGGCGGCGGCTTTGGGAGCGGCATGGGCATGGGAGGAGCCGCAGGGTTCGTGAGTTTGCCACCCACGATGCGCGCACGCTGCTCCACGGCTGAGCGTTTGTCCAAGCTCTCGCAAAATGGCGGCAGTGCTGAGTGTGAGGCCGCCGTGTCTCGCGCACTGGAGTGGTTCAAGACCAAGCAAGCCGCTGATGGCTCATGGGGCGGCTCGCACAAGGCAGCGATGACCGGTTTTGCACTCCTTTGCTATCTCGGACGCTGCGAGACGCCAGAGTCACCTTTCTATGGTGATTCCGTGATGAAGGGCATCATGTACCTCATCGAGCTCGGCAAAAAGAATGAATACGGCCTCTTCTCGGAGACAGTGAAGGAGCACTCCGCTGCTTACGAGCATGGCATTGCCACTTACGCACTCGGTGAGATGTACACGCTCGCCCGTCTAGGTTCCAAGTCACTCCCCGGCATGAAGGAGGCCTTTGAGAAAGGCGTGAAGCTCATCATCGACAACCAGAAGGAAAACGGCGCATGGACCTACGGAGGTGACATCATCGCCTACAACAAAGCGGGCGGTGGAGAAGACCTCTCCGTAGTCGGATGGCAGTATCAGGCGCTCAAGGCGGCTAAAAACACCAGCCTCAAGATCCCTGGTCTGCATCAGGCCATCGACAAATGTGTGACTTACCTCGAGACCAAGCAAACCCAGGATGGCGGATTTGGCGGACGTAACCGAGATGCCGGCTACAATCAATGGAACCTCTCCGGTGCAGGCATCTTAGGTCTGCAGACACTTGCTAAAGGAAAGACCAAGTCGATCGACAAAGGCATCAAGTTCCTCACTGACTTCATCACCGCAGAGCCTCTGGACTGGAACAAGAACTGCAACCTCTACGCTTGGTATTACTACACCCAGGCCTTCTTCCAGAAAGGCGGAGCAGATTGGAAGTTCTACAACGAGCAATTGCTGCCGCAACTCCTCAACAACCAAGCCCCCGATGGCAGTTGGAAGCCTGAGCGCGCCCTAGGTGGTGCAGTGGGCAACTCCCACGGCGGCGTTTACAAGACCGCGCTGTGCACCCTGCAACTGGAGGTCTACTACCGCTATCTCAAGGTAGCAGACCGCGACGAAGATAGTTTCTTCGACCGGTGACGCCATTTACAGAAGGAAGAGAGAGCTCTCCATCAGAAGCTCTGTGATTCTTTGTGGTTCAGAACGGCAGTTAATTGCCACTATTGAGTCTGGCACAGCCCAGATCGGTTTCGCGCTACTTTGAAAAACATCAACCAGCATTTGGTAAAATCATCGTCTCCGGTCTGATATCTGGATTGCCGGCAAGAAGCATAATCCTGCTGTCAGACCGATCATGGGCCATTGCGACGTTCACATGGGTAGCTGTCGCCTGCTTAAACAGTTTTCTCCTGTTAGAGTGACTCTCAGAAGTTAGCCGAAATAGAGCAGTTGGAAGCGACTTGGAGAGGGGTGTGGAAGAAGGAGCGCAGTGCGAGGATGATGCGCTCCTCGAGTTGGTCGGGGGTTTTGGCGAAGAAGTCGGCAAAGTAGT
>JAEUHM010000008.1 GCA_016795485.1 Verrucomicrobiaceae bacterium
GTGGTGAAGGTGACCGTCAGTCCGTGATGCCTGCGGCATGGTTCTTGGTTCGGTGTTCTTTGTTCTTCGTTCAGCACAGCCACCGAGCCAGAACCAACCATGAACAAGGAACCATGAACCAAGAACAGAAACCGCCATGCCTTTTGATCCTACAAAGCCTGCGAACAACTCGCCTGCCTCCAGCGCCGAGATGCGCTCGCAACTCACCTCGCTCAACGCCGACATCCAGCAGCGAGCGACAGCGGCCCAGGTCGCCGCGGACATTTCCAACGCACTCCAGCAAACGAGCAACAACAGCAACGGTGTGAGCACGCTAGGCCAAGGTGCCGATGGCAGCTACAACCAGAGCCAGATGCAGCAGGTGCTCGATAAGCTCGATGAGCTGATCAATGCGCTGCGGCGGTGAAAGCCCCACATGGGCCGCGTTACCATAACACCCGCTTTGCAGCTTTCGGGCGCGAGGAGCGGGCGTGGCGGACGTTTGTGACTCCATGCGTGCCGCGCTCCTAGCTCTCTCCTTTCTCCTTGGTCTCTCCGCCACCTCTCCGGCAGCCGATGAAGCTGCGATCATGAAACCCGGCGTGAAGCTCTTCACCGACCGCGAGTATGTCATCGACGAAATGCCCGATGCCGTGCGCGATCTGCCTTTTTTCCGCACCAGCATCGAAAAGACCGATGTGACCGTGAGCAAAGCAGGCACGCTCTTCGCCCTCACGCCGACGATTCGGCCAAAAGCATCCAGTCAGGAGGAAGCGCTGCAAAAAGCCGGCTTCTCGAAGGTGGATGTGCCAGAGGCGCAGTTTTTTCCAGGCGAGGTGAATCGTGTGAGCCTTTATCGCAAAGCCGTGAAGCAAGGCGAGCGGCTGCAATTCAAGAAGATGGTGTTGTTGGTGCTCGCAGACGGCGCGGCTGTGGGGTGAGGGAGGAGGCCATGGCCATCACTTTTCCCTTCATGTTTTCCCTCCAAATCGTCATGAACCTGTGGCAGCGTTTAAGCGCCATCGCATGACGCCCTTCTCATCCTCGCCATTCCACACCACCCGCTGGACACGGGTCTGCGCTGCCAAAGCGGATTCGGAAGATGGTCGCCGCGCTCTAGCGGACCTGTGTGATGCCTACTACGAGCCAGTCGTCGCCTTCCTGAGATGCGAACTGCGGGATACAGATGCGGCGCGAGAGATGAGCCATGCGTTTTTTGTCGAGATGCTTGGCGGCGGGACGATTGACCATGCGGAGCAGCAGCGTGGACGCTTTCGCTCCTACCTGCTAGGGGCGGTAAAGCATTTCCTTTTCCGCCAGCGCCTCCATGCATCGCGCCTGAAGCGCGGCGGCGGTGTGGAAGCCGCATCACTTGATGACGAGGAGGCCCGCGAGGTGGCGGATGCGGCACAGCCTGCCGCTGACCATGTGTTTGACCTCCAATGGGCTCGCACCCTGTTGGATCGAGCACTCGATGCACAGCAGGCCGAGTGTGCGGCGAAAGGCAAGGCCGCTCTTCATGATGCCACGAAACCCTGGCTGACAGGCGAGTGCGAGCATGGTGACCAGCTCGCGCTAGCGGCGGAACTTGGCATGAACCTCAACACGCTGAAAAGCGAGATCAGCCGAATGAAGAAACGCTACCGGGAGCTGGTGCGAGAGGAGGTTTCCGGCACACTGAATGCGGGGGACTCCATCGAGGAGGAGATGACCGCCCTTTTCGCCGCGCTGCGCCGCGCATGAGATTGACTGCAACTTTTACCTCCGCACGAATCAGTTCACAGGCATGAGCGATCCCGTTTCTCCAGACTCCCCGGCCACCTGCCCAAAGTGCGGGGCACCGCTGGCCGACTCGGATGCCAAAGGGCTCTGCCACGCCTGCCTCATGGCAGAGGTCATGCAACCCAGCGGACCCAAAGCACGCTGGGAGCCGCCCACCGCCACCGATTTGGCTGCACTACTGCCTCAGTATGAAATCGACTGCCTGCTTGGCCGAGGCGGCATGGGAGCGGTCTATAAAGGCCGCCAAAAGTCACTCGACCGCCCTGTCGCGGTGAAAATCCTGTCCGCCGAAATGGAGGACGCGGACCCAGCTTTCATCGAGCGGTTCAAAAACGAGGCGCGTGCCATGGCAAAGCTCGCCCATCCCGGCATCGTCGCTGTCTATGACTCCGGTGAGACGGCTAACGGCCTGCTCTTCATCGTCATGGAATACATTGAGGGCACGGATGTCGCCCGCATGATCGCTCAGAGCGGACGGCTGCATTCAGAGTATGCGATGGCGATCACCGCGCATGTTTGCGATGCGCTGGCCTATGCTCACGAGCGCGGCATCATCCACCGGGACATCAAGCCCGCGAACATCATGGTCGGCCAGGATGGCGCGGTGAAGGTGGCGGACTTCGGCCTTGCCAAGATGTCTCAGAGCGCGGAGGCGGGCCTCACCCGCAGCGGCACGGTCATGGGCACGCTGCACTACATGGCCCCTGAGGCGCTCAGTCTTGGGAACGCCGTGGACCAGCGGGCCGACATCTACGCCGTCGGCGTCATGCTTTACCAGATGCTCACGGGAAAGCTCCCGCAGGGCCTCTTTGAGCTGCCCTCCATGCAGATCAAGGGCCTAGACCCCCGCTACGACGGCATCATCGCCAAAGCACTGCGGGAAGACCGTGACATCCGTTACCAGCAGGCGGTGGAGATGCGGCACGATCTGGATGCCATCCTCACCCAGCCAGTGGTAAGGGCGGATGCTGAGAAAGCCCCAGCACAGGCAAACCCTCCTCCTCGCCCCGCACATCGGCAGCTCTATCGTCCGCCACCCGCACGAGTCATCGTGCGCAAGGGGCGGAAAAGCACGCCGCTTCTCTGGCTGGCGTTCATCGCTGCCTTCGGCGTGGCAGCATGGTTGTATTGGAAACGCACGGCTGATGTCACTCCGGCGGGTGAAGTCTCATCAAAGCCGCTGGTCACGCGCTCCGACTCCTCACCGCAGCCGCTCTTACCTGCCTCAGTAACCAAAAACAGGCCCTTCGTGAACTCTCTTGGCATGAAGTTCGTGCCAGTGCCTGGCACTCAAGTCTTGTTCTGCATCCACGAGACACGGCGCATGGACTACGCAGCTTATGCCGCCAGCGAGGCGGGTGTCGAACGATCCTGGGAAAACCAGATTCAGGACGGCGTTCCTGTAGGTCACGAGGATGACCACCCTGTGGTTGCCGTGAGCTGGAATGAGGCTCGTGCCTTTTGCTCTTGGCTCAGCAAGAAAGAAGGACGTGCCTATCGGCTTCCCACGGACCGCGAGTGGAGTTTCGCCGTCGGCATCGGGCAGATGGAAGAAGGAATCAAAGCCCCGGAGAGCAGCAGTCCTTCGGTGGCGCTCTTGAATGTATTCCCCTGGAATGGCTCCTATCCTCCACCACCCACGGTGGGCAACTTCAATGACACCGCCCACAAGCAGCGGTTCCCCAAGGCTGCCACGATCGAAGGCTACACGGATGGATTCCCAACCACGGCACCGGTGATGAGCTTCAAGCCCAACACGCATGGACTGTTTGATCTCAGCGGCAACGTCTGGGAGTGGTGTGAGGAGCTTTACCAGCCGTCTCATTACAAGCCAGCAGTGCCCAGCCGCGTTCTTCGCGGAGGCAGTTGGGAAAATGCCAGCGCGGGACGCCTGCTTTCTGCCTGCCGCGACCACCGGGAGCCGGAAGGCCACTTCAACATCTACGGGTTCCGTGTTGTTCTCGAAGTCTCTGGTAAAGACACTGTCATAACCCCTCCTGATGCTGTTACCTCGGACAAGCTAAGACCCGAGCAGCAGAAAGCCGACGCCGTCTGGCGCTCGCGTTGGTCGAAGCCCGGGCGGCTCAGGCTCCACACGGAAGGAGTCACCTCTCCGGTCACAATCTCCGCAGTGGAGGCCTATGATGACATCGTTTCGGTGGCCGGAGTCGCCCCAGGCACAAAGGCAGGTGTTTTGGCGAGGTGGATCGCGTTGCGGGCTAATGGAGAACTGGTTGCCAACCGGGTGAATTTTTCCCAGGGGCAGCGATATGTCGGCATCGTCATGGGGTATAACGGCGCCCCGGATGTGCTGATTCGAGAAGGCGGCCTGCCTGAGGTGCGGGGACAGCTTCTCCGCACCGCGCCGGTCCTTCAGGTCCGGGCCTTTCGCATGGCCGCTCTTCTTGAGTTGCCAGAAACCAGCCAAGATGCCGAAGTGTATGCCCTTCAGAACTTGGACGGCACCTGGAGTCTGATGGGGAAGCCTGTGGACAAAAAGCTGCTGCTCCTGCCTGACATCTCTTCGGATCGCACCATTCAGAACATCACGTTGAGCGAGCTGGGTATCACCGTGGTGCGCTCCGACGGCACATGCCGTCTGTATGGGAGAAAGGAAGTGGCGTTGTCACCGGCGGTTTTCAGCAGCGTGCGGGAGGCACGTTTTGGGAAGCAGATTTGGTATGCGCTTGGGACAAACGGCATCCTCACCTACCTCAAGGTTTCACCTGCGGGCGAGCCGGACTATGCCAACCCGAGCATCTACACGGATGTGGCCGAATTCTTTGGCGGGCACATGGGCAACTACTGGCGGATGACTTCCGGGTTATGGGCAGCCCATACGCCCGACTTGCCGATGATGAACAAGCTCAATGCCCTGAACCCAGACTTCTTTTTCCTGGCCTTGGGTGCCAACGGTGACCTGCTCTTCTGGATCGAGCCAAAATAAATCTGCGATCCTGTGCAACCTTTCCTGCCGGACGATTCAGGACAGGGACATGAGCCGGTTTTTCACGTTCATTCTCCTTACCTGCGCACTTCTCCACGCCGAGGAACCCCGCACCTTCACCGCAGCCGATGGGCGAACCTTGAAGGCCACCATCGTCTCGAAAACGGACACCCACGTCACCATCCGACGCGCGGAGGACGGGCAGGACTTCCTGATGCCGCTGGAAAAGCTTAGCGCGGCAGATCAGGCGTTTGTGAGGGCGTGGGGCGTGCCTGTAGCGGCCCCAGCGGATGGAACGGCAGATAAGTTTCCTTACAAGGCCATCCAGCTTGAGGCTCAAGACGGCCTCAAAGTGGAGGCTGACTTCTACGATGTCGGTGACAAATCCAAACCCATTATTCTCTACTGCCACCGCGCCCTCAGCTCGCGTGGTGAATACCGAGTCATTGCCTCAAGGCTTGCCAAGATGGGATTCAACGGCCTCGCGCTGGACCAGCGATCCGGGAAAGAATTCGATGGAGTGCCCAATGAGACAGCAGCCCGGGCCATCGAAGCAATTCGGAAAGCGCAGGGAACCGCACCGAGATTACTGCTTTATGACGCCGCCCGTCCTGACATTGAGGCCGGTCTGGACTGGATCAAGGCCCAGGGATTCACCGGCCCGCTGATCTTCTGGGGGTCATCCTACTCATCGAGCTTCGCCATCCTCCTCGCCGCCGAGCGCCCTGAGATCAAAGCCGTCGTAGCCTTCGCGCCGGGCGAGTGGTTGATGAAGGACAAGGGCTCAGTCACGGCGGCGGCGCAAAAGCTCACCCAACCCATTATCGTCATCCATCCCGAGAACGAGAAGGCCATGGGCCAACCCGTCTATGACGCCATCGCCTCCCCGCAGAAGCAGCTCATCATGCACGCGGGCATCCTCCACGGCTCCAACGAACTCCTGCGTGGCGTGAAACGCGATGAGACCTGGAAAGCCGTGCTCGACTTCCTCCAACCCTGGACCCCAAAGCCATGAAGCAACAATTACATGCCCTTTCCGCTCGCTTATCTCGGTGGATGATTCATGCCGCAGGGATGGTGAGAACTCGCGCTTTTCGCCAGAAAGCCCTCGGTCTGCTGCTCACGCTAACGTTGGTTTATGCACCTTTGGCGCTCAATGCTGCCACCACCATCACCAACCCGTTCCCGAATCTCAGCGGAGCCGCCAGCATTCAGTCCAATCAAGCTGGCGGAGAGGCCATCCTGACAGGAAACCTTCTGTCTGTTGGCGCATCCCTGCTTTCTGCCTCGGCGTGGCGGGCCACGTTTGCAATCAACGCGCAAGACGCAGGCTTTGGCTTGAATGTAGCCGACTGGAACCATGCGCTCGTTCTCCACAAGTCAGAGGCAGACATGATCGCACGCACCAACCCTGTCTATTTCCCTCTGTCACTCGGACAGCTTTTCAACCTGGACGGCAGTCCCGTTCAGATAGCTGCCACCGAACCTGCTTCATCTCAATTTGTTGCCGGTGCTGACTATGGGACTTCATTCGATGGCCTGCCCCACTTCATCTTCACAACTCTCATCACAGGAGTTACTCTGGACACCTTGCGTCAGCAACTCGTGCTTGGGCAGGACATTTTCGTCTCCCATGCGAATCTGGCATCCGACATCACAGATGGCCTCAACCTCAGTGTGATCTATGAATCAACAGGCAGTGCCAAGGCATTCAACTCCACGGGCGCCGGCCAGTATGCGTCACTCACCGGATATGCTGCCGCACTGGACATCACACCCTTCAACTCCGCGCCAGAGCCGCGCCGGGTGGTGCTTCTTTTCATGGGAGCCGTTTTGGCAGTGGCGCGCAGGAGACGCGGACAATAGCCATTTTCACCCCAGCTATTCTCGCCATGAATGGCCTTTGCTTCACCCTCTACACCCTCGTCCTCGCAGTCGCCCTCCACGCCGAGGAACCGCGCACCTTCACCGCCGCCGATGGGCGCACGCTGAAAGCTCTGCCGATAGCAAAAAATGAGCACGCCATTATCGTCTGGCGCGAAGGGGACTGGCAGCAGTTCACTCTGGCACTCGATTCTTTGAGTCCTCAAGATAAGGAGTTCGTGGACTCATGGGAGCCGCCGATTCCCCAGACAAACGAAGCTGGAAACAAGGTGCTCGCCTTTTGCCAGCAGCGGATCGGGCGCAGGGTGGGCAAGGGGCAGTGCGCCCACCTCTCCTCCGAAGCCTTGAAACATCTGGGGCCGCGACGCCGCCCTCCCGATTTCCCCGCAAAAGGCGATTACGTCTGGGGCGATCTCGTCGCCTTCATCCGTGCTGGCACAGGCGGCATCGTTGGCTTGGAGGCGCTTTCCAAAGTTCAGCCGGGCGACATCGTGCAGATTCGCAATGCCTGCTTTGAGGGTTCATGGCTCACAGGTGGCACTTATCTTCTTACCACTCATCACCACACGACGGTGGTTGAGAAGGTGAGACTGGAAGACGGCGTTTTGCACATCCTGCATCAGAACGTAAAAGGCGTGTTCGGCGTGACTCGCGGCACTCATGAACTGCGACGTTTGAAATCAGGCTGGCTGCGCATCTATCGCCCTGTGGTTGTGACAGCCTCTCCCAATAGCAAACCATGAAACGCATCATTCCACTGCTCATCCTCCTCGCAGTCGCCCTCCACGCCGAGGAAATCCGCACCTTCACCGCTGTCGATGGCCGCACTTTGAAGGCCACCATCGTCTCCAAGACGGACACCCACGTCACCATCCGACGGGCGGAGGATGGGCAGGAGTTCCTCATGTCGCTGGAAAGGCTCAGCGCGGCGGATCAGGCGTTTGTGAAGGCATGGAAGCAGGTTGCGGCAGCGTCAGCCGCCGTGGCACCTGTGAAGTTCACGAAGACCTGGGTGGTGGAGCCGAAGTGGGACGCCATCCGTGCGCCGATGGAGGGAATGGCCCCGGTGCGGCTGGCCGGGAAATGGGGCTTTGTGAATGAGCAGGGCCAAACCATCGGCGAGGTGAAATGGGAGGAGGTCGGCAACTTCGTCGAAGGTCTGGCGGCGGTGAAATCCGGCGGAAAGTGGGGCTTCATCGACAAGGAGGGCAAGGTGAGCATCGAACCCACATGGAATGAGGTGCTCCACTTTCAGGAAGGGCTGGCCCCGGTGAAACAGGGCAGCCTCTGGGGCTTCATCGACAAGACGGGCCAGCTGGCCCTAGAACCCGCCTGGGAAACGGTCTTCACCTTCACCGACGGCATGGCCTGCGTGGAAAAGGGCGGACTTTATGGCTTCATTGACACCACGGGAAAGGTGGTCATTGAGCCGACGTGGAAGCTCCCCGGTAGATTCTCTCATGGGGTGGTCGAACTCAAGACTGAGGTCCCGGTTGGAAAGTCCGTCGTGCTCAACAAGCGAGGCGACATCCTCTATGAGAAGTCTATCGGAAACTCGGATGGATTCCCCGCAGAGATCACCGAGCACGGCATCACCGCGCTGGAGAATGTCAGGCCTGATGATCCGAACCCTGCGCGTCAGCCCAGGTCACTGTTGATGAGTTTCGAGGGGCGCGTGATTCACGAGCAGTCAGTTCGGGCCAAGATCGAGTTCCATGAGGGACAGGCCGCCGTGTGGCTCCAGGACAATCAGCTCACCTTCATCGACCCCACAGGAGCGCGGGCCTTCAAGACGATCTTCGTGGCCCCGGAGTTCAAGATGATGGCTCACTTTGAGACACGGATGTATCGTTTCTCGGAGGGGCTGGCCGCCGTCCCAGGTCGCGATGCTGAAAAGAAGCACAAGCTGCGCTACCTCGACAAAAACGGCACCGTGATCATTCCTGCGCGGTGGGTTCATGCCGGCCCGTTTTCGGAAGGTCTGGCCCTCGTCTCCAACACAGAGGGCTATCCGAATGAAAAGACACAGTGGAAGATCATCAACCGGGATGGCGTGGAGGTGGCGGAAGTGCAAAGGCAACCCACTGGTGGTGGATACGGCATACCAGCCTTCAAAAGCGGCCTGGTGCCTTTTGTTCACGGATTCAATGCTTCATCGCACAGGTCTGACTCGAGAATCGGATTCATCGGAAGGGACGGGAAAGTCGCCATACAGGACATCTGCCGCCAACTCTCTTCGGAAGATCATTTTAAGGATGGCAGGGCTATCGTCGGCCTCGCTACCCTGCGCACGAGCATGGATTGGACTGACCAAGCCGTGATCGACACCACGGGAGCCGTGGTGGCCGCACCGGTCAGAGGCAGCAGCGACCGCGCAACCTATCGTGACAGCGAGGCGAAGACCGATGGCCTCACGGCCTGCGGTGGGAGTCCACGCAGCTACGGCCTGCTGAATGCAGCGGGCAAAGTGGTGGTGCCCCCGTCATGGGAGGACGCGGAGATCCTTTCCCCCGACCTCGTGGCCTTCAAAATGGACGGGAAGTTCGGTCTCGTGAACGGCACAGGAGAGGTGGTGCTGCCTGCCACCATCACGGGCATCGACTATGTGGATGTGCTCAGTGCCACCCATGTGTGGGTGCGCAAGGACGGCCAGACGGGCAGCCTGAGCATCCGCAGCGGAGAGTTCACCCCGCAGGAGAAGCCAGACTACCATCCGCCTTCCAGGGGAACCAGCGATGATGCCTTTGTGCTCTTTGAAGACCCCACGACCAAGCTCTACGGCATCAAGGCCAAGGACGGCACCATCACCCTGCCGCCCAAGTATGCAGCGGGCTACCGGGCCTCCGGGAATCGCTTCTGGGTTTCTGACGACAAGCACGGGTGGAGCAACGGCTTTGCCCTCATCGACGAGACCGGCAAGGCGCTGACCGAACCCGAATGGTTCCGCTGCAAAGGCGGGCTGACGGATGGCCTCATGCTCGTGATGAAGGACTTCAACGGAGACTCCGGCTACATGGATGAGAATGGCAAGCTCGCCATCCCGCTGTCCCCGGGCCGCAAGAGCAACTTTGACCACGGCGCGGCCATGGTGTGGGCAGATGGCAAGTCCGGCCTCATCAACACGAAAGGCGAGTGGATATGGAAGAGCAGCGCTGAGGCCGAACTGGCCGAGATCGGCTTCACCAACGATTTCTCCGGCTTCCTCCAGCACGGCCTCGCCATCATCGAGAAACCCCTGAAGTGGGGCCTGGTGCGTGTGGAGAAAGCGTCCCCATAAGCCAAGACGCAACCTATCATGGTGTCATCGAACCACCACAAAGCCCACGACTACGCCGAGCGCATCCGCGACCGGCTGCCGAGGCGGCTCCAGGAGCTGCGTGAGGCCGCAGGCTTCACCAAGTATGGACTATCGCGCGAATGTGGCGTGAGCCGCGAATACATCGGCAAGATCGAGCGCGGCAAAGCCAATCCAACGCTGCCCGTCAGCGCCCAAATCAGCTATGGGCTTGGCATGACGCTGGAACAGTTCACGCACGAGCTGGAGGACGAAGACGACGGCGAGTGAAGCCCCGTCACCTATGATTGACTAACGCTTTGCCGGGAGCCGTGGTGGAATAGCGGGCGTCGCACCCAACGCCCGCCATGCTGATCCCTTCCACCAGTCCAGCTCGCTTCCCGCTCAGGGGAGACGCCGTTTTGCCTCCGGGAGCGGTGTTTTCGGCCTTGGGAGGGCTATTCCGCCTCAAAACAGCCATCACGCGCGAAATGGTATCCATACCGGACGCTCCGGTAGCGCTACCGACGCTGCGGCTGGCGACCCCGCGCCGTGCGGTAGCCATCCCGGCGGAAATGGTAGCCCTACCCAGCGGCGCGGTATCCATACCGAACGAAATGGGATGGCTCCCCGAACGAAAAGGTAGGCCTACCGCGCGGCAGGGTAGAGCTACCGCTGCGATGGGTAGCCATACCCCGGCAAAAGGTATCGCCACCGCACGGCGCGGTAGTCATCCCGCGAGAGCGACCCGTCACCCCACAAGCGGCGGTATCGCCCGACTTTTGCAGACCCCTCAACCCCGCACCTCGACTCCATGAACTGGGATAACGGCCAATGGGACAGCGGCACTTGGGACCAGCCGTCCGACTACTTTTCACCTCAACCCAAATCCAACCCACGCACCAAAATGAGAAGACAAACCTACTACCCCAGCCGCATCGGCGACCAAGTGAACTGGCTCGACAACTACGCCGTGAAACTGCCCATCCACGGAGCCGCCCTCGGCGTCGTCGCGGGCGACATCACCGCCAGCGTCAACGACGCCAAATACGGCAACTACGTCCTCGGCACCTGGCTCGCCGCCGTGCGCAACTTCTCACCATCGACCACCGACGCCGTGGATGATGTTCTCGCGGGCTCCGGCTCCGGCCCGATGGTGCTGCCCACCTTCACCGCGCCCGCCTTACCCGCAGGTGTCACCGCAGCCATCCCCGGCGTGCTCACGCGCATCTTCGCCCTCATCGCCAAGATGAAACTCAGCGCAGGCTACACCGAAGCCATTGGCACCGACCTCGGCATCGTCGGCTCCGCTGAAACCGAGAAAGCGCTGCCGAAGTTCAGCGCCGACCTCCTTCAAGGCGGCGGCTGCCAGTGCGTGAAGCTCACCTTCTACAAATACAACCACATGGGCGTCTATATCGAAAGCCGTCGCGGCACCGGAGCCTGGGAGTTCCTCGCCATCGACACCGAAAGCCCCTACGAAGACGAGCGCCCGCTGCTGGTCGCCGGAACCCCCGAAGTCCGCGAATACCGCATGCGCTTCTGGGACAAAGGCACCCCGAACGGCGACTGGACCGATGTGGTGAAGGTCACGGTGAGTCCGTGATGCCTGCGGCATGGTTCTTGGTTCGGTGTTCTTTGTTCTTCGTTCAGGACAGCCACCGAGCCAGAACCAACCATGAACAAGGAACCATGAACCAAGAACAGAAAACGCCATGCCCTTCGATCCAACAAAGCCCGCGAACAACTCGCCAGCCTCCAGTGCCGAGATGCGCAGCCAACTCACGTCGCTCAACGCCGACATCCAGCAGCGAGCGACGATCAACGATCTCAACAACGCCATCGCCAATGCCTTGGCCCAAACGAGCAACAACAGCAACGGTGTCGGCACACTCGGCCAAGGAGCCGATGGCAGCTACAACCAGTCCCAAATGCAGGACCTCATCAACAAGGTGGATGAGCTGATCAATGCCCTGAGGCGGTAGCTGGACACGTCAATCCACGACGACAAACTCCGCCGCGCAGAGGAGCGATTGCGCGAGTGTGATGAGGGCTTCGCGCTGGGATTGCGTTCTGGGGCCTTCGAGGCTCGCTTCGATCTCGAATGAGAACGCGTTGGCGAGTTCGCGCTCCTTGGCGGTCGGTGGACGACCGAAGGCAGAAAGCCAGGCGTGATCGAGCTGCTCAAACACGGTGAGCTTGCCGAGGCGATCAGCAAAGG
>JAEUHM010000043.1 GCA_016795485.1 Verrucomicrobiaceae bacterium
CCCACCATCACCAATCAGCAACTCGACGAAGTCACCCCAGACGCCTGGACCAAAGCAAAATCGCCACGCACAACTATGCCGCTGCCCCGCAAATCACAGCCAAGTCAAGCCTCCGCCTGAGGTCACTCCGGTGACGCTTACCAGGCTGGGCATCGACGGTGAATTCGAGATCAGCGCCCTTCCATGCCTTGAAGTCCACCGCAAGGATGGCGGTCTCGGACAGCTCGCCAAGGACGGGCTTGAGAACCTTCCGGAGTTCATCGATGCCGAAGGAGCGCAGGCCATGCCCGGCGCGCCAGACCCAGAGCAGGCGGGGATGACGGAAGATGAGCACCTTCAGCGCCACCATGTCCTGCCGGGGATGCCAGTGGCAGTCGTTGGTGAGCGGTTCATTCCCAAAAGCGGGCATGAACTTCCCATCGGTGGTGGCCCCCAGCCATTCTTCCGTGCTGGTCCTGGTGTCGATGAGGCAGGCCTTGCCATGGCGCTCACAGATGACCCAGCGTTTGCTGGGACTGCGGCTGAACATGTCGCCGTCATACGACCGCGTGAGCAGACCCATGCCCCGCCGAGGAAACGGGATCATGGTGCAAAATCCCAAAACGCCTTGCTACCCCTTGGCTCTCGACAGTCCCGATGCTGCAAGAGCTGTCGGTCCTGACACTCGATCTAATCCAAGCTTTTCCAGCGCAGCAACTCTGGCGGCGCGGTCATCGAAGTAGAAATGGGCATCAATCGGATGCAGCCAGCCGGTGGCGTCTTGGATGACGTTGTTGACGTGCAGATCGAAGACATTCACCTCACCGAGTGACTCGTCATCAATAATGAAGTTGCCGCCTTGAGAACAAGGATGCGGG
Organism: Verrucomicrobiaceae bacterium; assembly: GCA_016795485.1. Lineage (GTDB taxonomy): Bacteria > Verrucomicrobiota > Verrucomicrobiia > Verrucomicrobiales > Verrucomicrobiaceae > JAEUHM01. Next base: position 858 of record JAEUHM010000043.1, read on the forward strand.
TCGCGCAAAGCCTGTGCGACCAAGCCAGCCTTCAACTCATCCCAATCGGGGTGAGTGCCATCCACATAGGGTTGTGAGATCACAAGATGCAGCCGCCCGCCATCTTCGTAGAATCCGAGAATCTGGAGATCGTCGTCGAAGTAGTGATTGGAGAGTAGGAGGTCAGTCAGGTAGTCGTAGAGTGATTCGGTGGCGAGCGCGTGAACGTCGGCATCCTTTATGACGCGTTCATCATCCTGCAAAAAAGCCACCCGATGCTCTTTGCCGCCGCGCATCGGACGCGCCGCAAACAACGCCTTCACAGCAGCGGCTTCCATCCACAATCCCGACTCCGAAGCGAACTGCCTCAGGGCACGGATTTCATCGTCGACTGATTCGCGCGAACTCGCTCCATCGTCACCACGCCTTGCGTCCGCAACGCTCTTCGCCGCGCATCGGAGAAGCCCTTGCGAACCGCCGTAACGGAGGTGGGCTTCTTCAAGGGCACGGGGGCTGTCGCGGTAGAGTTCAATACGCCAAAGATGCCTGAGTGATGGCGATTTGTCAAAACATCCTCCTTTTCAAAATCCTCGCGAAGTCGCTGGCCGTCTCATAAGCACGACGACGTCCTCTTCCATGTGCTAGGAGCAATCCCATTGACCTGAATCGAGGTCACTTTCAAACTTCCTGGCTCCGGGTGGAGCCCGGGTGCGTAGTTGATTGATAACTATGAGCCGAGTTGCCTTTCCGTTGCCTGTCGTTCTTTTTGTTCTTGTCGGGATAGCTGCTTCTTCGCTGCGGGCGGCGGATTGGTTGCAGTGGCGGGGGCCGGCTCGGGATGGTTCGGTGCGTGGCGTGGTGTTGCCGGATCGTTTGCAGGGCGAGGCCTTGAAGCAGGCTTGGCGGGTGGATTTGGCGCCGGGTTACTCGGGGCCTATCGTGGCGGGAAACAAGGTTTTCACTACGGAGACGGAGAGTCGTGCGACGGAGATCGTTCGCGCTTTGGATGTTAGCACGGGCAAGGAAGTGTGGCGGGCCTCGTGGTCGGGCGCGATGACCGTGCCGTTCTTTGCCAAGGCCAATGGCGATTGGATCAGGGCCACTCCGGCTTGCGATGGTGAACGCCTCTACGTGGCTGGCATGTGCGATGTGCTTGTGTGTCTCGATGTGAACACTGGCAAGGAACTGTGGCGCTACGATTTCGTGAAGGAGCTGAAAACGCCTCTGCCTGCGTTTGGTTTTGCCTCCTCGCCCCTGTTAGAGGGCGATGCGGTGATCGTGCAAGCCGGGGCGGGCACCTGCAAGCTAGACAAAATCAGCGGCAAGCTCCTCTGGCGGTCGCTCACGGACGAGGGCGGCATGTCTGGCAGCGCGTTTGGCTCGCCAGTGATCGCTACTCTTGGTGGAAAGCAGCAGCTTTTGGTGCAGTCCCGCACGCATCTCGCCGGACTGAGTTTGGACAAGGGCAAGGAACTCTGGTCGCAGCCTGTGGAGGCGTTTCGTGGCATGAACATCCTGACGCCCACGGTACACGAGGGCGATGTGTTCACCAGCACCTATGGCGGCGAGACCGCCATGTTCCAGATCGCGGCCGACAAAGGCACCCTCAGTGCGAGCAAGAAGTGGGCGCTCAAGTTGCAGGGCTACATGACCTCGCCCGTCATCGTCGACGGCATGGCCATCGAGCTCACGCGCGATCAGCGCCTCGTTGCCGTGGACCTCTCCAACGGGGCCAAGCTCTGGGAGATCAAAGACAAGTTCGGCAAGTACTGGAGCATGGTCACCGATGGCAAGAAGGTGCTGGCGCTCGACCAAAAAGGCGAGTTGTTGCTCTTCCAACCCTCACGCACCGACTGGAACCTCATCGACCGCATCAAAGTCACCGAAGCCGAGTCCTGGGCACACCTAGCCATCACCAACGGCCAAATCTGGGTGCGTGATCTGAGTGGACTCACGGCCTGGAAGTTTGGCCAACCGTGAGTCTCGGAAGACAAACGAGGGAACGCGAGGTGGTTCTGTATCGCTTTTGGTTGGATCTGGCGTTGCGAAAGCGCGTGAAGCTGGGGGGCACCATGTGCCTGAGCAGGATGTGCGCCGGCGATTTGACCGCAGTCGACGTCACTTTTTGGAGGACTACCTGCCCCTTGCTGATGAGTGGGGTTTGTGGGACAATCAGTCTCCGCCGCTAAGGCAGATCGCCGACAGCGAGACGCACACACTTGAACAACTCCACGCCATGCTCACCTCTAACCATCTTCAGGAAGCTCCACCGCGCGAAATGTCAGAGATGTCGAAGATCGTGCTCGAAGCAGGGCGTGTGGCGACGGAGAAGATGCTGGACTACTACAAGCGCATGGGCATCAAGGTGACGCCGCAGATGACGCTGGCTCCTGAGAAACCGAAGCGGGTTCGGCGCAAGGCGGTGTGATCGAGGTCGGTCTTTTGCTTTTTGGGGTCAAATGGGCCAAAAATGACCCATTTAGGGGCTTTTTTCCGCCTTTTTGGGACGGTATCGACGTTTTGAGCTTCAAATTTCCGCCTAATTGATAGTGTTTTGATGTTTTTTGGCTCAAGCTTCCGCCCAGTTACTCCAAGATCGAAGACTTTAGGGTCAATTTTCCGCCTATTTACTCCGGCATCGAGGGTTTTAGGGTCAACGTCGAGGCAAAAGACGTCGATTTCCCGCCTAATTGCTCCGAGAATGACCAGCTTGGGGCATGTGTGGGAATGATTGGTCGGATAATTGGCCTGCTGGCTTCTCTAAAGTGCCACTATCGTGGCGGCATGAGTGAAGATGCTGGCGGACGGACGCGGCCTCACGGCCACGGATGTGGCTGGGGTGGTGCCATCTCGCCGAGGTGAGGATCGCCGGCTGGAACGGTTCTTCATCCCGCAAGCCAATCGCCCTGAATCTGGCATTCTGGAATGGGGAATCGTGCGCCTGGATACTCGCCCTCGTTGAAGACTGGTGGGCGTGATGCAGTCCGCTCGTCGTCACGTTGGAGGCGAGTTGACGAATAGGAATGCGGAAGTACTGAACAGCCTGCCGTGGAACTGCGTCATCTGCGTTACTTCGTGGAGGTTGCCTCCGAGCTTAGCTTTTCAAAGGCAGCGCGGCGGCTGCATGTGTCTCAGCCAGCGATCAGTAGGCAGATTCGTGATCTGGAACTGGAGATCGGGGCGGAGTTGTTTGTTAGGCAGGAAAATCAAGTCCGGCTGACGGAGCAGGGGCGTCTGCTGCTGGACGGTGCGCGTGAGATACTGGCCAAGTCAGCGCATTGGCTGGAGAAGGCGCGTTGGCAGGCGGCAGCAGCCGGGAGCAGGCTGACGGTGGCGCACTACGGCACCCTTTTTGCCGTGAAGATAGCCCCAGCAGTGGCGCGGGTGCGCCAGCTTTTCCCTGGCGTGCATCTCACGCTGGTGGAGCGCGATCCGGGCGAGGCGCTGAACGAACTGCGAGCTGGCGATGGTGGACTGCACGCGGTCTTCAGCGGTGAGCCGGAGCCGCATCTGCTGGATGGACTTGAGCACCGCACGATCCTGTATTCCGAACCGGTCATCGTGTTGCCTGCGGATCATGCGTTGGCGAAGAAGCGCCGTCTTTCTCTGCATCAACTGGCGGATGAAAAATGGGGTGTGTGGTCGGAGCAGAACTTTCCCGGCTTTGGCACGCCCTTTGTGAAAGCCTGCCAGCGAGCGGGGTTTGAGCCGAAGGTGGTGGAGACTTTCGATGACGTGGGCGGTGTGTTTTCGCGGGTGTCGCAGGGTGACATCGTGAGCTACGTCGGGTCTGTGGCGGAGTCTTTGCCGAGGTCCGGAGTGGTGTTGATACCTCTGCAACCGGGTGAGCTGGTGATGCCAGTGAGCCTGATCTGGAGGCCAGACTCGCCGCGCACGGAGGTGCTGGAGCGTCTGGCCTCAGTGATCTTGGAGGCTGAGAAGAAGCGGGGTTAGTGCCCGCCGCTCCAGCCTTCAAAGAAGACGGCAGTGCCGCGAGTGGCGCGCTTCCGCAGCTCGCGTAGTTCATGATACTCGGGCGAGTCATACCAGCGGTTGGCATGGGCGAGGCTGGGGAACTCGATCATGACAGGGAAGGCAATGGCGTGGGTGCCTTCCTTGATTTCAAACGGACCACCAATGACTACGTAGCGTCCCTCAAAGGCTGCCACGACCTCGAGCACATGCTGGCGATAGTGTTCCATCGCGGATTCATCGAGGACTTCCTGAACATCGAACAAGCAATAGGCTTTCATACTCGGAGTGCGGGGTGTGGATCAGGGGTTGGTGGCGGGCAGAGCACGGAGGTAGCTGATAACGGCGCGGGCTTCGTCCTCGGTGAACCGATAGCTCGGCATGGGTGGTAAAGGCGGCTGGCCTGTGTGCTTGATGCCTTGGGTGAAGAGCTTCATGGCCTGGTCATCGGTGTAGGCAGCGATGATGCTCAGTGGAGGTGCGAGCGGTGCCCAGGGCATGGGGGCCACAGGATTGAAGCCAATCGGCGCGCCCTGCATCCAGCGGGTGCGGTCCAGCTCACCTGTGGAGAGGCGCGGGGTGTGGCAGTCGGCACACAAGCCGATGTCTTCGACAAGATGACGACCGAGCTCGCGCATGGAAGCATCAGCAGCCAGCGGCGTAGTTTTTTGTTCGGGCTGACAGCCAACGAGGTGAATCAGGCTCATCAAAGTGATGGCTGCGAGAAGTAGAGACGGCGGGGTGTGCATGGGTGTGGGTACGAGTAGGGTGAATCGTCACGCGGGGTGACATGAGCAAGATGCGCGGCTCCTCCTTCGGAAGCGAGGACCTCGTTTTTATGCGCCTATGCACGGAGGTTATGAGGCGTGCTGACGCAAATGCACACACCGATCATCGGCGGTGTAAGCGCTACCTCACATGAACGCGGAGCCCATTCGCGGCCTCAGTGAAGAGGACGCAAAATGAAGACCATGGCGACGAGCGAGGAAGACCGAAGCAGACGGCTCCCGAAAGCTTTATCAATGCTCTTCCTTCGGCTCAGGCAGAAGGAAGCCCACGAGCAGCGCGATTACTGCGATTGCTGTAGCGACGATGCCCGCTGCCTTGGCAATGTGCATGGGCAGCACCGGACCAGCACCAGCTAGGATCGGAGCCAGCCAGTTGGTGGTCACAAACGCCATGCTGGTACCGACCATGCGGCCACCGACGTTGGTCGCAAAACTCCCACCTGTGCCGCGCAAGTGCATGGGGAAAACCTTGGGCAAATACTCTCCGAAGTAGCTGAACTGAGCCACCGTGAGCAAACCACAGACCGCATAAGCCATGAGGAAAGCCGTCCCGCCCTGCTGGAATAACATGAAGTAGGTCAGCGGCAGAATGATCAGTGCGGGAACCTGGAAGATCTTCAACAAGGCCACCCGACTGATGCCCACAATGAGCAGCACGGCCAACAACACACGTCCCACGAGGCCGCCCATCTCCTGATGGAACTGCACCTTGTCGCTCATCTTCTTCACTTCATCGAGATGCGGTTTTTGTTGAGCAAAGTTGGCTTTGATTTGGCCCACTAGCGCCTTTTTCTCATCGGGCGTGGCTGCTGCGTTGAACTGCGCATTCAGACCATCCGCTTCTTTGCGGAGAGGTGCCAGAGCTACCGATTGCGGCTTCAACTCAGGCAAACCAGGGGTCACACGAGCTACCGTGACTTGCAGCGCACCAAACGCGATGCCGTAAGCGCAAGCACTGAGGATGGCGGTCACAATGGTGACTCGCTTCAACTCAGGAGCGAACAGCGCACCAAAGCTCGGACGCTTCAGCAGACCCGCCGCGCGGCGCTCTTTCCAAATCTGGCTCTCCGGCACAAATGGCAGCAGAAGCGCAATCGGGATGGCAGGCAGGATGCCCGTCATCAGCAAGTAGCGCCATGAACCCGCAGCTTCCGCACCCAAAGCCAGCGGAAGACCAAGCGCTGGCAGGTCTTTGCCGTGGGTGTTGATCCAAAAACTAATCGCCGTGACTAACACACCACCGAGTGACGCAAAGGCCTGCGTGATGCCCAGCCACTTCTCTTTCTCCTTTTTGTCCGTGAACACCTCTGCCAGCCAAGTGATGGCCGCTACGAACTCCACGCACACACCAATGAACGTGGTGCTGCGGAAAAACACGAACATCGGCAGAGAAGTCGCATAAGCCGCACAGAACGGCGAGAAGGAGTAAAGGAAGATCGAAGCCGCCATGATGGTCTTGCGCCCAAAGCGATCCACCAGCCAGCCGCCCAAAAGTCCGAACACGCCACCACAGAGTGCCGCAATCCAAAGCAGCCTGCCCACCCAGTCCGTCACCAAAGGATTGTTCAACGGCACCTTCAGCAACTCCGCAATCGCCGGAGCCGCCACCAACGGCGTCATGAGCAGTTCGTACGTATCAAACAAGAAGCCAATACTGGCGATGACGATGATGAGGAAGGTAGTGCGGGACATTTGGGGGAAATACGTTGGCGATTGTTGAGCTTGGTTGAGCGGTTGTTTAGCTGTGGTTTAGGGCTTGGCTCGAGTGAGTTGGGATTGACGAAGGTTGTGGATGCGCACGCTTAGATCGTAGGCGTGATTGAGGATGGGATCGGTTGCTTCTTCATCTACATAACCAAGGTCAGAAGCAACAATGATGTCAGAGGCTGTTTCCATTAGCGAGCCGTAGGCTTGGTTGGAGAAATGCGCCTGATCTTTCAAGCTCATGCGGCTGGAACCTTCTGCTAGGTTGTTAGCCACAGACAACGCAGCACGATTCACCTGAGCGGTCAGTCCATACATCTCAGCCTTCGGATAGGCGCGCGTATGAACATGCACTTCCTTCACCAGCTTTCTGGCCTCCTGCCAAACCTCCAGCTTTTCAAAAGGGAACCGCTTTCTGCTCATCTTCAAACCATTGCTAAACCACCGCTCAACTACAGCTCAACAACCGCAAGCCGTTCCTACAGCAAACTTCTCAGTTCCCCAAGGATCTTCGGTATCTCCACAAACGCATCCGTGTTCCCGCGCTCATACTCCAGCACAAACCAGCCTTGGTAGTTGGCATCGCGGAGGATTTGGAGCACGCGCTTGATGTCGGAGGGTTCGTGTTCGCCTTTTTTGGCTCCTTTGCGGCTGATGTCCATTTTGAGCTGAACGTTGACTGCGTACGGAGCGATTTTGGCGAGGTCGGCGTATGGATCTTCCGAGTGGAAGTTGCCGCTGTCGAAGTTGATGCCTGCCCAGGGGCTTTTTGCGGCTTGCACCATCTTAATAAGAGGCTCCGGCTCAGCCACGATGCCGCCGTGGTTTTCCAGGCCAAGGAACACGCCTTTTTTGGCCGCATACTCCAGGCACTCATCATACGCGGCCTGGCAGTTGGCCACGGCTTGTTCATCGGTTTGATCCTTCTGCTTGCTGCCAGCAAAAACTCGGATGTGGGGCGCACCCATCACCGCAGCGAGGTCAATCCACTTCTTGGTGTAAGCGATCTGCTCATCGCGCTGAGGACCTGGATTGTGGGTGAAGGTGTTGCCAATCGCCGTGCCGCAGAGTTGCACGCCACGAAGGTAGGCGCGCCGACGGAGTTCCAGGCAGAACGCTTCATCCGCATCTGGCGGGAAGAAATAGGAGGTCACTTCTGCACCTGGGACGTTGTTGTCCGCGCACCAGTCCACGAAATCAAGGATGCTCCACTGCGGCTTGCCCTCGATGGGCTTGTTCACCTTCTCCTTCATGTGCTTGAAGTATTTGCCAAAGGAGTAGGCAGCCACTCCCAGCATCATGCGGCTCTTGCCGGGGCGGTTGATCGGCTCAATGGCGAACGATGGGGCTACACTAATGCCCAAGGCTCCGAGAGTGGTGGACAGAAAATGGCGGCGATTGGTCGTGGTGGTCATGGCGTGGGCATTCAACGCACAGAATCCGGCGCTACTAGCCCTGTTTCGCTTAAAATCGGCTTTTGCAAAACCCACCACAGACGGCAAAGTGCCCGCCCTTTATTTTTGACGCAAGCGTATGCCTGAACTCGACAAAACCTACACGCCCTCCGAGGTGGAAGCCCGCTGGTATCAGCAGTGGCTCGACGACAAATGCTTCCAGGCCGACCCCGCACGCGTCAGCGAGAAGCGCCCTGCGTATTCCATCGTCATCCCGCCGCCAAACGTCACTGGTATCCTCACGCTTGGCCATGTTTTGAACAACACCATCCAGGACATCCTGGCCCGCCGCGCCCGCATGTTGGGCAAGGAAGTGCTCTGGCTCCCTGGAACAGATCACGCCGGCATCGCCACTCAGAACGTGGTGGAAAAGACGCTCAAGAAGAACGGCGAGATCAAACATCGCGATGACTTGGGCCGCGAGAAGCTCGTGGAGAAAATCTGGGAGTGGAAAGACAAACACGGCGGCATCATCATCCAGCAGTTGAAGAAACTCGGCGCCTCCTGCGATTGGAGCCGCGAGCGCTTCACCATGGACCCGGAGTATTCACGCTGCGTGCAGCGCGTGTTCGTGGACCTTTATAAGAAGGGCCTCATCTATCGTGGCAAACGCATGGTCAACTGGTGCCCGTCATCCCTCACTGCGCTTAGTGATGAAGAAGTGATCATGAAGCCGCAAAATGCGGTGATGTACTACTTCAAAGTCGAGGTCATCGAAGAACCCGGCACCTGGCTCACCATCGCCACGACTCGCCCAGAGGTCATCCCAGGCGACCAAGCCATTGCGGTCAATCCCAATGACCCGCGCTATGCTCATCTGATCGGCAAACACGTCCGCCGCCCGCTTCCTGTCGAGGATCAGGCACCGCTGCCCATCATCGGAGACGAGCATGTGGACTTCGAGTTCGGCACCGGCGTGCTCAAGGTCACTCCCGCGCATGACAAGGCGGACTTCGAGATCGCCCAACGTCACAACTTGCCCGCCGTGGACGTGATGCACCCCAACGGCGTGCTCAATGAACTCGCTGGCAAAGACCTTGCGGGAATGGAGCGCTTTGCCGCACGCAAACGCGCCGCTGAGTTGCTCGCAGAGATTGGTTCGCTGGTGAAAGAGGAGCCGTATCAAAACAACGTCGGCTACTCCGAGCGCGCCGATGTGCCCATCGAGAGCCGCCTCAGCGAGCAGTGGTTCCTGAAGTATCCGAGCACCCAACCCTCACAAGAAGTGGTGGCCAAAGGCGACATGCGCTTCTTCCCCGAGCGCTGGGCCAAAGTCTATGATCACTGGATGGGCGGCCTCCAAGATTGGTGCATCTCCCGTCAGCTCTGGTGGGGACATCGAGTGCCGGTGTGGAGAAAAACCATCGCCATCGATGAGTCGGATACGCCAACCAAAGAGAACAAGGAAACGCAAAGCTTGGTGGATTCGCTCCTCAGCGCGGCCAGCAGTGACTCACCCGCGACGCCCACGAACGGTGCAGTGGAAGTTTCCCTGTCCAAGATTGATGCGCAATCGTCGTCGTGTCGCCTGCACTTGCACGGGGAAGGTGGCATGGTCGTGGAAGCGGCGTCCACCTCCGTGGCTGAGATGCGGTGGCTGGAGGAGCATGGTTTCACTCAGGACCCCGACGTCCTCGACACGTGGTTCAGCTCCTGGCTCTGGCCATTCGCCACCATGGGATGGCCGGACAAGTCGGACGACCTACGCGCCTTCTACCCCACCACCGATCTCGTCACCGGCCCGGACATCATCTTCTTCTGGGTCGCACGCATGATCATGGCGGGCTACGAGTACATGGGCGAGATGCCGTTTAAGAACGTGTACTTCACCGGCATCATCCGCGACAAACAGGGCCGCAAGATGAGCAAGTCGCTCGGCAACTCGCCCGACCCGCTGGAGATCATCGCGAAGTATTCCGCCGACGCCCTGCGCTTCGGCATCATGCGCAGCGCGCCGCTGGGTCAGGACATCCTCTTCGACGAGAAGAACGTCGAACTCGGCCGCAACTTCTGCACCAAACTCTGGAACGCCGCCCGCTTCCGCCAGATGCAGAGTAGCGACGATTGGCAATCGTCGTCCAACGCTTCGTCGAAGTCTGAAACCACGATTACCAACCGTGGCTACGTCGCCGAAGCCGAGATCAATCCCGCGCTCCTTTCTTCGGACGACAAATGGATCGTCCTACGCCTCAACACCGCCATCACTGAAGTCAGCACCGCGCTCGACGAATATCGCTTCAGCGATGCTACCCACACGCTCTACCGCTTCTTCTGGACGGAGTATTGCGACTGGTACATCGAGGCATCCAAGGCAACACTGCAAGGTAATGATTCCGCACGCAAAGCCAACACGCTAGCCGTTATTGATTTCGTGCTCGGTCACACACTGCGCATCTTCCATCCGTTCCTCCCGTTCATCACCGAGGAACTGTGGCATGGCATGGGCTTCAACACCGACATGCCCGACAACCAAGGCGGCAAGAGCATCATGTTCGCCCCCTGGCCCAAGCCTTTGGACCAAGACGAACTGGCCCACTTCGGCATCCTCCCTGAAGACGAACAAACCGCGAACGACAAATACAAGACCGTCGAACTCGGCCGTGGCTTGAAGAGCACCTTCAATATCAGCAAGAAGGTCCGCTTCGTCCTCAAACCCGCTCAGGAACTGCCTGCCCATGAGATCGAAGTATTGCGCATCCTGCTCAACGCCGAGCCGCTCGACGTCGATGCAGCGTTTACGCCCAAGAAGGGCACTCCCGTGGCATTAACACCATTGGGAGAACTTTTCCTGCCACTGGATGGCATCATCGACGTGGATGCTGAGCGCGCTCGCGTCAGCAAAGAGGTAGCCAAAGTCGAAGGTGAACTCGCCAAAGTGCGCGCCAAGCTCGCCGATGAGAACTTCACCTCCAAAGTGCCTCAGAAGGTGCTGGATGAGCACAAACAGCGAGAGACGGACTGGTCCGCTCAGTTGGACAAGCTCAGAGCCATGCTGGAAGCGCTGGTTTAGGAATCGAAGCCATCGCCACTGCGGTGTTCACCTGATTGTATGTTCCGCCATTGATCCCAAGGCGGATAACTGGCTAATTGCGCTCTCCAATGTGCGGCATTTACGGTTTTGCAGGTTTTAAAGAAGACGGGCTCCTGGAAAGGATGGGCCGTGTGATCCGTCATCGTGGACCGGATGGACAAGGACGCTACGAGGCCCCAGATGGAATGCCTTTCTCGATGGGCATGCAGCGACTCAGCATCATCGACCTCGAAGGCGGCTGGCAGCCCGTCTTCAACGAAGATCAAACCGTTGCCATCTGCTACAACGGTGAGACCTACAACTACGTCGAGCTGCGTGATGAACTGGAAGCCAAAGGTCACCGCTTCACCACCCACAGCGATACCGAGTGCCTCGTCCACGGCTATGAGGAATGGGGCATTGAAGGCCTTCTCAAGCGCATGAACGGCATGGCCGCCTTCTGCATCTACGATGTGCGGAAGCGGGAGTTCTTCATCGGGCGCGACCGCTGTGGCCAGAAGCCGCTGTATTATCATCACAGCAACGGACGCTTCCTTTTCGGAAGTGAGGCCAAGAGCATCCTTCAGAGCCAGCACGTCACCGCTGAACCCAATCTTGAGGCCATCGATCCCTACCTAACCTTGCGGAACGTGCCGGAGCCAATGACGATGTTCCAAGGCATCCACAAGCTGCCCGTGGCGCATTACTTGCACTACAAACTGTCAGACAACAGCCTCAGCATCCATCGCTACTGGGAAGTGCCGCTGCTGGATGCACGAACCGCCAGCTATAAGAGCGATGGTGAGTATTTTGAGGCGCTGGAGCATATCTTCTATGACGCCGTGAAGCTCTGCATGAGGAGTGACGTGCCCGTGGGCGCTTATCTCAGCGCGGGTGTCGATTCCTCGCTCACGGTGGCTGCGATGACGAAATACTCGTCCAACATCAACACCTACAGCATCGGTTTTGACTCGCCTGTGGATGAAACACCCGCTGCACGCGAGACCGCAAAGTTCCTCGGCACCAAGCACCACGAGATCATCTGCCAGCCAGAGGATTTCGATCTGCTGCCAAAAATCGTGTGGCACATGGACCGACCCGTGGGCGATGCGCTCTTGATTGCCTTCTACAAACTCGCTCAAGGAGCCAGCAAAGACCTCAAGGTCGTGCTCGGTGGAGAAGGCGCTGATGAAGCATTCGCTGGATACTCCTTCCAAGGCGTCATCGGCAAGGTCAACAAAGTCAAAGCCCTCGCGCCACTCGCAGCGATGGCTTTCGGCATCACGCCACACGCGCTGCTGAACAAGTTCTTTGTCTTCCCCGCCGATCTTGGCTCCCAAGGCAAGAAGCGGGTCATCGACTTTCTCCGCCACTACAACCACCGCGATCTCAACCACAACTTCAACGCCCTCCGCACCCTCTGGAGCCAGGACGAGCGACACGATATTTACTCCGACACCTTCAAACACCGCGCCACCACCGCATGGATGGCCAAGGAGAAGGACAAAGACAAAAACGGCCCCTTCCTCGACCGCCTGCTGAAGCTGCAATACGACGAGTGGCTGCAAGATTGGGCCCTCATCCGCCAGGACAAAAACACCATGGCGCACAGCCTGGAGTATCGCCTCCCGTTCCTCGATCCACGCCTCATCGAGCTTGCCTTCCAGATGCCCGCGCATCTGAAGAACAACGGCAAAGAAGACAAGATCATTGAGCGCCGCTTAGCCGACAAGGTGTTCCCGCCGCACATCGCCCGGCGGAAGAAGATCCCCTTCTACCTCCCCGTGGAGTACTTCCTCGACCAGCCTCAGTTCAAGGCCCTTGTAGCCGACACCCTCAACGAAACCGCCATCAAGAGACGAGGCTACTTCGATCCCAAAAAGGTCTCCCTGCTCCTGGAGCAAATGCGCACCACGCGGGAGTTCATTTTCTGCAAGCAAGTCATGTCCCTGGTGGTGCTAGAGCTATGGCACCGCGTGTTTGTGGACAAAGGGTAGCGGCATCGGTTAGGACAAAATGACCTGTTCCTTAGGGTTGAGCGTAATCTTACTTGCCTAAAACAGAAACATCAAGGCCAACGCCTCCCCCAATCAAGTATGGCTTGACGGTAATAGTAGCTACGGACGATTTGCCGGGTTGCCGATCAACAGGAAACTCTTGCGGTATGCCCAAGACCTCCTGAAAACTAGCTCCAACTTGTAAACCTGGCAGCAAGCGAATTCTTGCCTGTGTGGCCTCAGACACATCGCTCCAATAATAGCACACATCTTTCACGACTTGCTGACCTCGCAGTCTCATCAAGAAACGAACTGCCCACTCCTTGAGCACGGAATCCGAACATTGTTCAATTGCAGATTGAACATTATCTAGAGCAGACTTTGGACGTGGCTCGGGCAGTAGAGCACCATCATTGTCCAATTTCCATCCCACTATGGCTAATGACAAATCGAGTAACCAATTGGGACACCCAGACTCAAGAAGCAAGCGCGATGCCAAAGCATCTGTGCGCCCTGAAAAACTCATTTCGTTCTCTGCAACCGTAAAGGCAGCTAGGTTCCCTTGTGTTTGAATGTCAAACATCTCAACGCCTTCACCGTGTTTAGAAAACACCCAAAAGGAATCGTGGGAGAATGCCACCTCACTACCGATTCGTAGTTGATCGATCACTGTGGAGACGCTGAAACCGCTCCTCAAGTCAACAATACCCGGCGACCACCACAATGCCTCCTCGCCAGCCCCCAAAATCAAGAAGCGCGAATTAGGGGACCAAAAAACATCCAGCGGATTGTGTGGGTAAGCCCAAGGAATGTCCGCCTCATGGTCAACATGCCACGGCAAAACACTTCCGATCCAAAGCCTCGAAGAGCCAGCCGCAGCAAATCGTTCATGGTCAGGACTGAAGACTATCCTTACCAAATCCCGCCGCTGCACATGATCAAGACCCAGAATTTGCCCCTGTTCATCAGTAGGCGTTATTGTAGCACCATCTTTGGAGTTTGGTTGAAGAATATCGGGCCAGTCCACCGCGAAGCGGTCCTGCAAACTAAAAATTTCAATTTTGGCATTTCCTGAGATAGGCGTAAACTCAGCTCTGTGTGTAGTGTGCCGCGAAATGACTGCCAAAACATCATGTTCTGGATCATGGCAGAAAATCGGTGGCAAATCTCCCACAAGTTGGACCGGGCCAAGAACTAATCGTCGTTGATGTTCTTCATCCCAAACAGCCCACTGCGAGGTTTCCTGATTTACCTTGATGACATGACCATTGCCGATTCGATAATTCCGTTCCCATTGGCCAGGAATTCGAAGCGAGATCGCCTCCACAATATCGGGTTTATCCTGATCTGAGTTGTCATATTGCGTGGGCGAAATCTGTTGGAGAGTTATTGGAAAAAAACGATCCAAATTCGAGACTTTAACTTCAATTTCTGGCGAGCCTTCACTACCCACGCTGCATTTGAACATGCCTGTGTTTCCACTGGAAGCCCATCCTGGAGTCCATTCTACGTCAAAGTGAACCCCCGTAAACCATACCGGATTCTCGACGGGCCACGCCCAGCCACGGTAGTTCAGTGTAACTAGCAACGCTGTTAATGCCGGGTTGTTAACCGGATGCTTCCGCAAAGACTCTACGAGGTAACAGACCCCTCGCGGGTCTTGGCTTCGAAGCATAGTTGTGCCCTGTAACATCAGACTTGTGGCAAGTTGAGTCACTGCATCTCTTTCTCTTTTTTCAGCGATGTCTTTCTGTTCCAGCACTTGTAGGTTCGAATCCGCCAGCTTTGACGAATAGAACCCGTAAAGAATGATGATCACAATTCCAAGCACAGCCAGGGTAGCAAATGCTGCGGTGTGACGCCGAATCAAGCGGCCCGTTTCAGTGAGAGGGTTCCAAGCTGGCTCTAGCTGTTTATTCCGTCGGTCGGCTTGATAATCCTCAATCGCCGCCTTGATTTGTGGTGCCGTTGGCCGCGATGTTGGGTCAAACTCCACCGCAGTCAGAATCAGCTTCTTCAAGAGGCTCGGAAGTTGAGTGCCGCTTTCCCGAGCGAGCGGTACGTTCTTTCCATCACGGACCTTCTTCCAAATATCGCCAAGTCGATCTTTCCCTGTGAGACGGGGTGCTGCCTCAACGGGTTTCTGAAGTGTGACTAGCGAGTACAGCAGACAGCCCAGAGCGAAGATATCTGCGGGTGGACCCACTGCGTCAGGGTCTTTGGCCTCCAGTTGCTCCGGCGAGGCATAAGTCTCGGTACCACGAAAGTCCCCTGTGCCTGTACGCTCCGGATCGCGCATCCGGTGGATAGCGGCCGCCGCGGGAGATTGTTCCAGAACCGTTTTTTGATTCTTTACTTCCTTAGCGAAAGGCGTCAGACCAGTAATGTTAGCTATTCCCCAATCCATTAGGAATACCTCTCCGTGGGTGCCGATCATGATGTTCGCAGGTTTGATGTCCCTGTGCACGACACACAGCTCGTGGTCGTGAGCGAATGCCACTGCGTCACATACCTTTTTCATGAGGTCCAGTCGAGCGGACAGGGGTTTATACTGCTCGAGAATGACCAACTCTGTTTCGCTGAGTCCCCTGGGCACCTTGCCCTCTGTATCCTGGACTAGCAGATCGATGAGTCTTTTCATCGTGATCCCCTCGACGTACTGCATGACCATCAAGCCCGAACGGTCGGCAGCATTCTCATCCAATGCCATCTGCAAGTAATCATGCATCGGGACGATGGAGGGATGAGCCAAGAGGCTGGTAATACGGGATTCTAGTTCCAGCTTCTTTTCCAGGTACGCCTTCTCTGCATCGGAAAGTGTGCGACTCTGGAGCTTACCGTCAGCAGAGTCCTGCTGGACGTTATTCACCACGACCTTGATTGCTACCAATCGCTTCAGTTCTGGGTCCCTAACCAAGTAGACGACACCCATTCCGCCTTCTCCCAACGTCGGAGCCCCATCGATATTGTATCGAATGTTCCTCGCTGCGGCCTTGGCCTTGCCACTGGCGCTACCTGGAGGTGGAGCTACTGGTGGCGTCTTGTCTGGATCGTCCTCGTTATCGGCGGGAACTTCGCCTTCAGGCCCAGGAGTTCCGGGCTCCTCATTTTCGTCATCGGGTGGGATCTGGTTCATGTCGGAGGATTCAAATTGTTGAAGATTGGGCGAGTCGGTCAGTCCACAAAAACAAAAACAGCGTCTCCGGCGATGATGTAGTCTCCAGAGCGCAATGGGTGCCTACCTGCTATCGGGGTTTCGCTGCTGACATGGGTGTGGTGGGTGGAACCCAGATCTTCAATAAAGTAGTCACCTTCTTCCTGACTGATGAGGAAGTGTCGCTTGCTGAGGGTCTTCGGCCCAACGATGGCTAAGTCTGGCGTGTTCTCTGGGTCTGGCTTTAGAGGTTTTCGTCCAACGACGAGAGGGTAAATACCGAGTTCATGGCAATGCACTTCTTGCTCGGCGATGGTCTTGTACATCAGCGCTGGTCCAGTGGGCTGGACTTTCAGTGCGGTCCAGAAGGCATCGAAGAGGTCGAGTCGCTCGAGGATAGGTGCAGGGATAGTGGGAAGAGGCACATCCACGGGGGTCCGGTCATTGGAATCGGCGATGGTAGAGTTCATAACGGAAGGAAAAGCTTGGGTAAAGTTGTTGGAGTGAGAGATCAAAAAGATTGGGCGATGACATCGTCGATTGTCAGCGTTTGCTCGCTATTTACTAGCTCTAGGGCCGTGTTGAGGCGCTTCCGCATATCCGATGTGATGGTATTAACGTTGTCGGTGCTGATTCCGTGTTTCACAGCGACTTCAGCGGGTGTAAGGCCGAGGGCTCTGTCCAGAAGCACCTGAACATCCCGTTGTTTGTGAGGCTTTAGTTTTACCAGCCTGCATAAGATACGGCGTACCGCCTTCAACGAACTCCGGGCAATGAGATTTTGATTAAGGTCCTTCGTCCCCAAATGATGTTTTTGGAATCCGGCACCATCACCTTCACCGAACTCATCCCAAGATTGCTGGCCTGTGACTCGCGGGTATTTGCGGAAATACCCCAAAATTGAGAACTGGCAGTAGATGTGCAGGAGATTCCGAGCATGTGTTGCCCGATCCTCTGTGGCTCTTCCTTGGTCCGCTGAAATGTCATACGACTGATCAGTTCTACGAAAAGCGATGATGGCGTCGAAGAAGACACTGTCTTCGTCTTCCTTGGGCACATTGCGACTGCGGATGTGTCCAATGAGTTCTGGGTATGCCTTGACGGCCAAATGGTGGTTTGCAGACTGCCACTCGCGAGTGCGAGCCGCAGTGCCTCCGTGAAAGTGATTGAGGGTAAACTCGCGAAAGTCCATGGATCAAGATGGGGTGAAGTTTGAGTGTGAGGATGTGCCTACAGATCGTAAAGCGTTGCCAGGCGCCAACTTCTAAAAATGTTTTCCGTTTTTTCTCCCCCTGCCACCTGGCGGCCAAGAAAAACTAGGCTGAAACACTGGGAAACAAACACAGTGCAGTGCGTCCGGTCAGCAGCTGGAGTCGGAAATCCGAAGAAACTCATTCTTTTGTCTTAGAACGACCGCTCGCGTGTCGCTGAAACCCATGAAGCCACACATGTGGCCTCTACGAACCCATCAACACTATCACCATGAAAACACACCTTACTCTAATTGTTGCCTGCCTTGGGCTGGCGTCTGCTGTAGGTTTCCGAATCGGCTCCGGTCCGATGGCATCATCCGCTGCTGTTACCACCGTTAACGCAGCAACGCCTCATTCGCCAGGCTGTGCGTGTGGAGGCCTCCATTCCTCTCACTTTCCCCGAGGGGCTGCGGCTACCCAACAGGTAGCTACAAGCCTTGCCCCGTCCAAGGTTCAAACGCAGGTCCCCATGCCACGCTTTGGGGATGATTTCTCCGATGTGGCGGTGGGCGAAGAAATTGATCTACCTTCCGGCGTTGTCGGCACGGTAGAGGCTGTATTGGTGGATGAGGACGGGATCACCCGCTTCTCTGGCTCGACGTTGCCCGATGGGCGATTCGTCGTAGCGTTGAACGCTGAGGGAAGCGTGACGGGCGGATTCGTGGAGGTCGATGGGGCTGAGATGGTCACCAACTTCACGCTCTCGGACTCGAATACCACAATCGTCACGCAGGTGGCCCAGGGGGACTTCCGTTGCAGCGGCATCCCTCTGGCACCACGGATTGGCCAACTGGCGCGAAAGATCGCACCGCCAGAGCCAAAGCCTGGGGTGAACCCCCTGTCCGTGGTCGTGCCGACCTTCGATTCGGTTCCGTCTGCCGCTGGGGTTATCTTTTTGGACTTTGACGGACAGGTGGTCAGGGATCCCTCCTGGTATGGTGGAAAGACGATAGAGGCGGCACCAGCCACGATTGACGGCGATGAGATTACCGAAGCTCAGATTTTGCGAATCTGTCAGGCGGTAGCAGAAGACTTCAGTCCTGTGAATGTCAGCGTGACGACGAGTGCGACTCGCTATGCAAGAGCACCTATTGGAAAGCGCATCCGCTGCATTGTGACGCCCACGAAGGAATGGCTGGGAAAATCCGCCGCTACAACTGGCGGTGTCGCCTATATGGGCTCGTTTGCCCGGCTTTATCCCACCTACCAGAGCAGCACCATTCCGGTATGGTGTTTTGATCAGCTATCAGAAATCAATATGGCTATGACCATCAGCCATGAGGTCGGGCATGCGTTCAACCTGAAACACGATGGTGACGCCAAATCAGCCTACTACGCAGGACACGGCAACTGGGGGCCGCTGATGGGAGCGCCATTCAATATGACCATCACTCAGTGGTCCAAAGGAGAATACGCCGGTGCTAACAACAAACAGGACGACATCGCCATCCTGACCGGCACTGCTAACAAAGTCGGACGGCGGGCCGATGATGTGGGCAGCACACCAGCCACAGCTCGGAAACTGGCCACCAGCACGGGGACTCTGTCGCAAACGGGTCTGCTGAGCCTAGCTGGCGATT
Source organism: Verrucomicrobiaceae bacterium (assembly GCA_016795485.1). Lineage (GTDB taxonomy): Bacteria > Verrucomicrobiota > Verrucomicrobiia > Verrucomicrobiales > Verrucomicrobiaceae > JAEUHM01. Next base: position 19,749 of record JAEUHM010000043.1, read on the forward strand.
TGGACTATTTCGAGATCAAGGCCAATGCGGGGACGCTCAATCTTGCAGCAACATCCATCTGGACGACAAACTGGCAGCAGAACACCGACTTCACCATCGCACTGTATGACGGGCCCACCGTGCTGGCAGTAGCCAGCCCAAGCAGCACGTCAGCCACATTGAGATTCAGTCTTCCCAAGGCAGGAACTTATCACATCGTCATGCAACCGAGCAGTTATGGCGATCCAAAAACCACTGGTTACTCGACCTATGGCGCTTTGGGACACTATCGCCTGACTGGAACCTTCCCCAAGCCCTTGAACTGAGCCGCAGAGGTTTGGAACGCGCTGCCCTGCTGAGGTGCAGCGCGTTGGGGCAGGTATCTTCGAGAAACTTTCTGAGAACCGAACCGGCACTGACGCTGATACCAATAACCCCAGCACTTTGTCTGGGACCGCAACATCAAACACAACATAACATAACTATGAAAACACGCATCAAGGCGCTCCTCGTCAGCAGTATGCTGGCCATCACTGGCGGCTCGGCCCTCTATGGCCAAGCCGATTTTCCGTATGCCCCCAAAACCATTGCTGTGGCCAACCGAACGTTGGCGACTGCGGGTGTGGGAAGCTATTTCACCACGGCACCTGCTGAGGCTTCCACCACCAGCGGAGGTGACAGCTATTGGGCGGCGGTGGTTTCCCACTCTAGCGTGGGACATGCCGCAACCTTCTACGCTGCTGCCGAGCGGGCTGTCGTTGAATCCAAGCTTGGCAACTGGCCTTCCGATTTGACCAGGGTCTATGACTTGGATTCCGCTAAGGCCGATGTATCTGCCTTTACGGCACGGGTGCCGCGCAGTGTACCTGCACTGCTGACAGTTCACCGGGCATCCACCATCGGCTCCAACTCCATCTCACTGATGCTGTCCAAACGACAGCCGCTCATCCAGCTCAAAAGCGGCAGCAGTGTAATCAAGAGTTGGACATTGCTGGATAACAGCATCGGTGGGAGATTTTCGGTTTCCACGGACCGCTGGGCTAGGGAGTTCACCGTCTCGTCGAGCAACCGGTACGTCTTGCAGTTTGTCGGCAATACGTCCGCGACTTATCCCCAACGTTTCGACATCATCGCAGCTGCGGATCTCCCCAAGTGGTATGATGGAATAACGGTAGGCCCAAAGCTCAGTATAACGTTGAACACATGGGACAAAGCCTTGGTGCTGCCGGCGGGCCGTTACGCGATGGTTGCGCGGGCAACAAGGGGCCTTTTCAAGGGCGCAGTGCAGCTCTTGGAGTATGTGCCCACGCCAACATCTAGCTGGAAGGCGGTCGCGGCTGATTTCCCTTACCGTCCCGTGGTAGTGAAGTATTCCAAGTCGCTTACAAGGTCGGGAGCCGACAGCTACATGGTTTCCACTGCCCCTATCTCCGTAAAGGCAGGGAGCACCTTTAGCGCATTGGGCGCCGGGGAGTTGGGACTGACGGTAGCGTTATTCAAACAGGACGCTGCTGTCACCAACGCGTTTACGGCATACCTACCGCTATCCAACGATCCAAGGATCACCTTTGCCCGCAGCACCTCAAACTATTTTCCTGCCTCCGTATCGATGACGGCAGCTGTTTCGGTTCCCTACGTGCTCGGGGTCCGAAGCTTCAAGGCTGGATACGCGACTAATGCAAACGTCTTGCTGTCCAGGAATGTGGATGTGGTGAAGTATGCTGCCGCCGGGCTCTCAAAGACCTGGATTCGTCAGGCGAACCCTGTGCTGGAGACGTTCTCCGTGACATCGCTGGGGATGTATCTCCGGTCATTCACGATCACCAGTGGCTCGCGTTACGCGTTTCGGTTCGTTACCGACGAGGCGACTCGGCCGGAACATATTGATGTCATCGCAAGGAAGGATCTTATTAGGCTTAAACTGCGGCAGGCGGTGACCTCCGTGGAAGGTTTCACTGGCAAGCACGGTGAGTTCGCACTGAGCCTAGCTCCAGGCGACTACGTGATGGTAGGGATGGCGTCCTCTGGCAAGAATAGCGCAGCCTATGAGCTGATCGAATATCGTTGAATCAAGCCCTGGGTCGAAGGCTGCTTGCCCGAACCGTCGGGCAAGCAGCTAACTGGTAGCCCTTTCTTCCTCTATGAAGCGATACCAACACGCACTATGCCGAGAGGCATTATTCGCTAACGCCACATCCGGCGCTCAGTTGGCAGAATACCTTCGTCTTCAACACGACGCGGGATGGTTGGAACGTCTCATCCCTGAACTGGTGATTCTCAAAACCATGCCGCACCGGGCAGAGTTCCATCCTGAGGCTGCTGGAACAGTATGGGGCCACATCATGGCCGCCCTGAGGGCCTCAGAATCTTCGGACCCTCTGACCAACCTCTGCATAGCCTTCCACGATGTTGGTAAGTGTTGCCCTGAGCGCGATGCGGCGGGGCGGTTTACCTATCGCGGACATGAGTTGCTTGGGGTGGCTGTTTTCCATGGCATTCAGAGGAGGCTGAGGTTTTTCACGGAGGAGGAAGTGCGGGCGATCCACCTCTGCATAGAACACCACATGCAAAGTAGAAGCATCATGATGCAGGACTGTCCCAGAGCGCTGGTGGTGAGACTGCGCTCCAGTGAGGACTGGCCGAATCTCAAGGCGACGATGTGGGCAGATTGTGCCTGCCGCATGCATTTATGGCAGCCAAGCGCGTGGAACGATGGAATGGAGTGGGTTGACCGGCTCTATGGAGAGTGGTGGACCTCTCAGGATGCGCAGAGGGTGCCGAAAGGACCGGGAAGTGCGCCCACGGTAGGTTTTTCCGAAAAAGTATCATTGTCGTCTGAGAAGGAGCCCCTTGGGAGCGCTTGAGCCTGTGTAGACCAAACCATTCATCATCAAACACACCATGTATCACGACGTCGACATCAACGAAGGAACCAAAAGCGGACTGGCTAAGACGGCGGGTTGGCTGGGAGCAATCGCAGGCTTCAATCTAGCGGTGATTGGAGAATATCCGAACTTTCTTGCCGCTATGCTTGTAGGCGGCCTGGTCGGAGTGGGTGCTTCGTACTACCGCCGAGAGGCTGGCTTTGCCGTCATTTTGATTTCGGCTGCGGTCATCCTCAAAGCGTGCAGCCCGAAGGATCAGTTCACAGCAAGTGCCGCCACGGCCCGAATCTGCAAAATCGCTTAACCACATCCAACCAAAGAACAGCGCCAAAATGAAGACACTAACCACTATCGCCCTGTGTGCATCCTTGCTCTCCAGCTGCACCAACTCCTACCCCTACTACGCCGACTCCTATTACCCGCGGCCAAGTCCAGCCGGAAACCGATACCTCCAGGGTTACTCAGGGGGCAGCTACCGCGCACCGCAGCCTATGGACAGTCCATCAAGCACTGGTTTTGCCGATATTGCCGTTCCTCTAGCGATAGGTGCTGGTCTGATATGGGCCATGGGTGGGGGTAGCAGTGAGAGTTCAGGCTCAACAGATGCGAGTAGCTCACCAGAGGCTTACGAAAAGGCAAATCAGAATGCAGAAAGCATGGGAAGGCCTGCGCCGTACCCCGAGTATAGGTAGAGCTGCTAAACGGGTATGAACTGCGTGTGCTAAAGTCGTTTCTTTGTTCCTGGTGTGAGTCTGGCACCGCGTCTTCATGGATAGAAGTCATGGGGCCGAGTGATTGACTGTCTTTTGCATACGATTGACTGCTTTTGTCGAACATGCCCTCAATCCTTAACTGTCTTTTTCCGCACGCGCGGGCTGAGCTGCTCCGGCTGCTTTTCGCGATGCCAGGGACTCGCTTGCATGTCCGGGAGCTAACGCGAAAGAGCGGACTTAGTCTCGGAACCATGCAGGTGGAGTTGAAGAAGCTAACAGCCGCCGGGTTGCTGCTCAGCGAACGGGACGGCAACCGACTCTACCGCACTAGAAGGCGTGCCAGGAGTAGAGCAGGCATTTGTGTTCGATTTTCGCCACGCGCTCATCCAGTTTCGACGCAGCGCCTGGATTCTGCCAACGACTGCTGAGATCATTCGCCTCACCGCAGACCCTGACCGAAGACGGTGATGGGTTTCGTCTTGGACTTCAGGTTGCCAAAAACCGCCCCATCAAGCGGCCTCCAGTCCCCCTGATGTCAATAAAGGCGTCCCACCTCTTGGAGCAAATGCGCACCACGAGAGAGTTCATCTACTGCAAACAAGTCGTCTCCCTCGTCATCCTGGAACTCTGGCACCGTGTTTTTGTGGACCGGAGTTATGGGGTTTAGTAGCTATACGGGGTTGAGGCTTGTGATTGCTTAGATGGCAAAGGCGGGATAAGATGATTCCCGTATGTGGTAGTGCTACCCGAGTGACTGGCTTTCGCCATATTTGCGGGCCGCGCGTCATCCTCCCCAGTCTATGCTCAACACACTCAAGACCCTCGATAAAGAAAATCGTCCTATCCATGTTGGCCTTATTGGCCTGGGGGCTATGGGGCGAGGGATTGCCTACCAGATTGGCAAGACACCGGGGATGCGTCTCTCGTTTATCGCGGATCGCGATATCAAGGCTGCTGAAGAAGGTCAGCGCCTTTACGGTAAGCCTGCTCACGTAACAACTGACTGTGAGGGTGTGTTGAAAGACGAGAAGATCCCTTGTGATGTCTTCGTGGAAGCAACGAACTCCATCATTGCCGCGTACGATTACTGCCAACTGGCGATCCAACGCAAAGCTCACTGCGTTTTGATGAACGCTGAGGTGGATTTGATCCTCGGACCTCTTCTCCAAGCCGCAGCGAACAAAGCTGGTGTGGTGGTGACCAGTGACGCGGGTGACCAGCATGGTGTGCTGGCGCGGATGATGCAGGAAGTAGAGATGTGGGGCTTCAAACTGGTGCAGGCTGGCAACATGAAGGGCTTCCTGGATCGCCATCGCGACTGGGCAGGCACCATCGACATCGCGGCCAAGCTGAAGCTCAGTGTGCAGCAATGCCTAGCATACACCGACGGCTCCAAGTTGAACATCGAGATGGCGATCATCGCCAACGAGTATGGCCTTGGCGTCACGAAGCCAGGCATGGAAGGTCCGGTGGCTAACAAGGTGGAGGAAGCGCTCGATCTCTTCGATTTCGATGCCTATGGCGATGAGGGGCGCGTGGACTACATCCTCGGTGCCAAGCAGTTCGGCGGCGGTGTGTGGGTGGTGGGCAAGAACGAGGATGAGTTCCAGCAGGGCTACATGAACTACTACAAGGTGACTAACAAGCACCCGTATTACTTGTTCTTCCGCCCTTATCACCTCTGCCACCTTGAGACACCGCGCGCTGTTGCCGTGGCGGCTCTCTACGGCAAGCCAGTGCTGAATCAGCGCATGGGCCGTCTCACGGATTGCTTTGCTTACGCCAAGACCGACCTCGCTCCCGGCACCAAGATCAGCCATGCCATTGGCAGCGATCAGTGCTATGGCTTGATCGACTACGCCAAGAAGGCGGATGCCGCAGGGCAGATTCCTCAGGGCGTGCTCGACGTAGAAGGTTCTGATCTTCGTCCAGTGGTGAAGCGTGCCATCAAGAAAGATGATCCCATCACTTGGGACGATGTGGACATCCCTGACACGCGCATGGCGCGGCTCTGGGAGGAGCAAAAGCCTCTGCTTTGATTCGCATTCAGTTTTGGGTATTCGGTAATCTGTAATCAGTGCCCTCCGATACTGACTACTGATAACTGAATACTTCCTTACTCCACCATGTTCCCACTCCGTTCTCCCCGCCACAAAGTCGGTGGCATCAACATCCTCGCTCGTATCATCGACAAGATTCGTCTCGATGCCCAAGGCAAGCTACCCGAGGGTTATCACGTGGGATTCATCGAGGGCAAGCGCACTTTTGATGATCGAGTTTGCCGCCTGCTGGGCGTGGAGTGGGAGCCATTCAAGGCGCGAGTGCTGCAAGGCGGCACCGATGAAGAAATCCTCGACTGGTGTTTTCAAAATGGACGTCGTCCAGACGCAGAGCACATCGCCATCTGGAATGGCTTCATGGAAAAGCGTGGCTGGAATGATGAGGCGACCGCAGGCTTCATTCAGCAGCGAGCCGAAGCTGGCCTAGCCCACCGCGAGGACATCGTGACCTTTTTTGATCTCATGGATGTGGAGGAAGGGAGAAAGCCGTGAGCGACTCTAACAAGTCAAAACATACCGTCATACTCGGAGCGGGTCCATGCGGGCTCTATGCGGCAAGAGTGCTAACTCGGGCAGGGCAGAAAGTGACCGTCATCGACAAAGGTGACCGACCAGGCGGCCTTGCCACCAGCCATCAGCGTGATGGCAACTGGTATGACCTCGGCTGCCACATGCTGCACGAGTTTGACAAAGAGATCTGGGAAGACATCCGCGATATGATGGGCAACGAGACCATCCCCGTGGAGCTCAATGCCAAGATCCGCTGGGCAGGCTCATTCTACCGCTATCCGCTGCAAGGTGGAGACATGTTCAAGGGCATCCCCCTGGGCACGTTGTTCTTCTACACGATGGGTCTCTTTGCGGCACAGATCCGCAGTAGCCTTGTGCCATGGGTGCCAAAGAATGCTGAGGAAGCGCTCGTCATGCTCTACGGCAAGCCTCTGTATGAGTTCTTCTTCAAAGACTTCACTCACCGCTACTGGGGCATCCATCCCAGTGAGTTGAGCGCCACCTTCATCACCACCAAGATGCCGCGCCTCAGTGCCGTGGACATGCTCAAGAAGTATCTGTCCAAGATCGGCATCAAAGATCGTGGCGTTCATGCGGTGGACAGCGCCTTGCGTGAAGAGACACTTCACTACAGCACCACAGGAGCGGAAGCCATGCCGCGGCACATCGCCCGCACCATCACGGATGCAGGCGGCACGATCCACCTGAACTCCGAAGTCACTTCCGTTGTGCTGGACGAAGCTTCTCATCGCGTCAAAGCAGTGCGCTATCGCCAGAACGGTGTCGATCACGAGATCGCCTGTGATGAATGCATTTCCACCATCCCCATTCCCCATCTGGTGCAGAGCGCAGAGCCATCGGCACCTGCGGATGTGCTAGATGCAGCGCGGAACATTCGCTACAAGCCCATCGCGATCTACGGCCTCCTGGTGAAGAAGCCCAAGTGCATTGATGCGCTCTACATTTACTACCGAGACCGCGCCTTCCACCGCGTGGGAGAGCCAAAGAACGCTGGGCTCAAAGTCACGCCCGCCGATCACAGTGTTTTGATCGTAGAGACCACCTGCGAGATAGGTGATGAAAAGTGGCGCGGCACAGACGACTTCAAAGAACGCGTCTTCAGTGATCTGGCTGCCGAGAACATCTGCACGAGAGACGATGTCGTCGAGTGCCACATCCTCCACAGCGAGACCGGCTACCCCGTGTTCAGCCTCGGATTTGAGCCCAACCTCGACAAAGTGAAGTCCTGGGTGCGCGGCATCTCCAATCTCCAAACCACTGGCCGCCAAGGCGGCTTCACCTACCCCAACATGCACAGCGCCATGCGCATGGGCGCCCGAGCAGCACAAGCAGTGCTTTCCAGGGCTGGCTGACGATCTATCTCTTCCACCGCGCTTCTGGTTTTGCCTCCGCTGAAGGGACCTTTTAGTCGGTCAGAGAGACCTTTTGGTCGGTCGGAGGGACCTTTTAGTCGGTCAGAGTGACCTTTTAGTCGGTCGGAGAGACCTTTTGGTCGGTCAGAGGGACCTTTTGGTCGGTCGGAGGGACCTTTTGGTTGGTCGGAGGGACCTTTTAGTCGGTCGGAGAGACCTTTTGGTCGGTCGGAGGGACCTTTTAGTCGGTCGGAGTGACCCTTTAGTCGGTCAGAGGGACCTTTTCGTGGGTAAAAGGGACCTTTTTGCTCCAAAAAGCGCCGTTTTTTATGGGAAATGAAACTTTCGGCCCAAGTCGGAGCAGAACTCTGAATCACACGACCCTGAGCCTCGTCAGGTCTTGCGTGTCCACGAGGCCGATGGCGCGGTTTTCATCGTCTACGACGACTACGTCGTCGACCCGGACGTGCTGAAGGGCGGATAGAACTTCAGCAGCAAGTTTGTCAGCATGAATGGAGAACGGCTTCCGCGTCATAAAGCCGTCCACGGGCTTGTCGGCTATCGCCTGATCTTTTTGGAAGGCGCGCACGAAGTCACCATGGGTGAAGACGCCGGCGAGATGCCCTGAGTCATCGACAACGATGGCCGCTCCACTGCGAACGCGGGTCATGGCCTGGAGTGCATCGCGAATGGCCGTATGAGGCTGGATCACCGCTAGTTCATCGCCTTTGCGCATGAGATCGCGCACACGAGTGAGCAGCACACGACCCAGCGAGCCGCCGGGGTGAAGTTTGGCAAAATCGTCTTGGCCGATCCCTCGCGCTTCGAGCAGCACCATCGCCAAAGCATCACAAAGCACCAGCATGGCGGTCGTGGACGATGTGGGGGCAAGATTGAGCGGACACGCTTCACGAGTGACGTGGGTATCCAGGGTCAAATCCGCGTGACGAGCCAAAGTAGAGTCTGCACCACCAGTGATTGCGATGATGCCGCAACCGAGTCGGCGCAAATGAGGCAACAGGGCAAGCAGCTCCGCCGTTTCACCGGAGTAACTGAGCAAGATGGCGAGGTCACCCTCATCCACCGCTCCAAGATCGCCATGCAGCGCGTCTTGAGCGTTCAGTGGGTAGGCTGTGGCACCTGTGGAGTTCAGTGTCGCAGCCAGTTTGCGTCCGATGTTGCCAGATTTGCCCACCCCGCAGACGATGAGCTTTCGCTTAGCGTTCAGCGTCTCCATGACACGTGAAATGACGTCCGAAAAACGCTCGTCCAAGCGATCCCGCAGACGTTGGACCTCGCTCATCTCGAGGTCGATGACTTGGCGGGCTTTTTCAATGTAATTCATGTGGCGTGCAGCACGTGCAGACACCAAAATGCGGGCCGCCTGCTCCGGGCGAGAACCCTAACCTTCCAAGACACTCGTTCAATGCCGAAAAACCCCGTGGTGGCCAGTTATGTGGCTGACTTTCTGAAACCAGACATGATGCATGTCTACCGGCAGCTCACGGGGTTGCGCAATGAGATTGACGCCCATGTGTTCACTCACAAGCGACACTATGCGGAGCACTTTCCGTATCACGAGAAGTGGCTTCATCTGCTGCCTCAACCAGGAATGCGCTGGTTGCGGCGCTTTTGGTACAAGGACGTGCTGAAACGGCCATGGCCGATCTTTCGCACTGAGTTGGTGAAATGGGTAGAAGACCTCACGCGGATCGATGCCCAGGTGCTGCACATTTACTTTGGCCATGTGGCCCCGCAGTTTCTCCCGCTCATGAAAGTATGGAAGCATCCGGTGGTGGTCTCTTACCATGGGGCTGATGCTGGAGTGGACATGGACAAGCCAGGATACCTAGAAGCGGCAAGGGACGTGATGAAGCTCGCCACCCAACTTCAGTGTCGCTCGCAAGCTCTGGCTGACGACCTGGAAAAGCTGGGCGCTGATCCAAAGAAGATCGTGATTCAACGGACGGGCATCCCCATGGACGAGTGGGCGTTCGCTCCGCGTCAGAAGCCAGAGAACGGGGCCTGGGTGTTCTGCCAAAGCTGCCGTTTCGTGGAGAAAAAGGGCTTGGATTTGTCGGTGCGTGCCTTTGCGAAAGTGCGCGAACGCTACCCCAACTCACGACTCGTGCTGGTGGGTGGTGGCCCTGAGCGGCCGAAGCTGAAGGCAATCATCGAGAAACTCGGGCTCGCCTCCAGCATCGTGCTCACAGGTTTCCGTTCTACCTCGGATGTGAAGAAACACGTGCTGGAAAGCCACGTCTACCTGCACCCCAGCCGGACAGGAGCGGATGGGAATCGGGAAGGCGTGCCAAACGCGATGCTAGAAGCCATGAGCACGGGAGCACCGGTGGTGGCCACGTATCACGGGGGCATTCCAGAAGCCGTGACGGACGGTGTGAATGGTCTGCTTGTGCCAGAGAACGACCACGAAAGCCTAGCGCAAGCGATGTTGCGTCTCATTGAAGATGACAGCTTGCGTGAACGCATCTCCAACGCCGCACATGAGTCCATTCGCGATGGGTTCTCTCAATCGGGCCAAAGTCGACTCCTGATCGACCGTTACAAAGCCCTGATGGCCTGAGTTTGTTTGCTTGATGGCAGAAGGAGGTCCGGGTTAGGCTTCCCATCTCTCTCCAATGCCAGACGGCAGCACCAAACGCTACCACACTTCAACCGAGGCACATCGCTCCCTCATGATAGCGATGTGGGCACTGCTGCTGCTCGCGGTGGCCGGGCTGGCTGGTGGGTGGTGGACCTACTTCCATGTCTCAACGCAGGCCGATACCACGGAGCAGGATGCCAAGGGCACGGCACTGGCGGCTAAACCAACATCTATGGCAAATCATGAGTCCATTTCCCTCACGGACTTAGTCAAGACAGACGCGGAGAAGCTTTTCCAACCGCAAAGTGTGAAGACGGATGACCCACTCTCCGAGGCCGACACCAAAGCGGCCACGGAAGTCATTGCGCAGTTCAAATCTGCAAAAGCATGGCGAGACAAACTGGCGTGGGTGATAAACCCTGCACAAGCCGAGCCGCTGATGCGTGATTTTTACGACGAACGCAAGCTAGCAGACCCCGTCACTGGAGGACTCCTCAGCCTCTCTCCACACAAGCTCCTGGGGCGAGAGATCATCGTGGCTAGCATTGAAGGAAACGCCATGCGCAACCCCGTGGAAGCAGCGGTGCTCCGATCTAAATCCGGTGAATGGAAGCTCGACTGGGAAAGTTACGTCGGATTTGGCGAGATGGGCTGGGAGAAGTTCATTCAGGAGCGCACAACCACGCCAAAGCTCTTCCGCGTGCAGGCTCAGCGGGGCGATTATTGGAACTTTGAGTTCTCTGACGAGAAAAAATGGTATGCGGTGAAGTTGCGCTCACCTGAAAGTGAACGCGCTTTGCACGCCTACTGTCGTCGAGATTCCGGGGTCGGAGCCGAGCTCATGGCACTGCTGCAGCTTCCGCCAAAAATACAGGCTCTGACTCTCCGCCTCGTCTTCCCGGAAAAGTCCCAGTCAGATCATTGCGTTGAAATCACTGGCCTCGTTGCCGAGCGTTGGCTGATCCTTCCCCCATGAGAACACTCCTCTTCATCACTTTATCTTTGGGCGTGCTACACGCTGGCGAGCCGTTGCGTGTGGCGATTTACGATGGCCCCGGTTCCGCTGGGAAAGGAATCCCACGTATGACAGAGCTCCTCAGTGGGCGTCCTGACTTCACTGTGACCAAACTTCCGCCGGCGGCGATTCCGCAGCTCAGTGTTAAGGACCATGACATCATCATTTTCACCGGCGGCAGCGGCAGCAAGCAAGCAGCAGCCATCAAGGACGAGGGAGTAGCTGCGGTGAGCCAGTTTGTGGAATCAGGGGGCGGCTACGTGGGTATCTGCGCGGGGGCTTACCTTGCGTGCTCCAATTTCAAGTGGGGCACCAAGATCATTGATGCACGGACGGTTTCTAGCAAATGGATGCGTGGCACTGGTGATGTGCAGATGGTGCTAACCGAGGAAGGGAAGGCTATCCTGGGCCACAAAGCCGATGAAGTCACCGTGCGCTATGCCAATGGCCCGATTATGATGCCATTTGGCCAAGCCGATGTGCCGGACATGAAGCCGCTGGCTTATTTTAACACGGAGATCTCACGCAATGGTTCTCCCGTCGGCATCATGACGGGTGCACCCGCCATCGCTGTGGGCGAGTTTGGCAAGGGCAGGGTGGTAGCCATCAGTCCGCATCCAGAACAGACCGCTGGCCTTGATGAAATGGTGCGCAACGCCGTCCGCTGGTCTGGCAAGCGCGAGCCTATCACTGCAAATCCTGTCCCCTGATTACCCGTGTCTGTATCCATCGACCTAACAAGCAAATCCGTTCTCATTACTGGTGCCTCCCAGGGCATAGGAGCGGCGATAGCGCGCAAGTTTGCGCAAGCAGGTGCCACTGTCTTCATCAATCACCCTAATGTCGGCACCACTCAAGCAGACGCGGAAGCGCTGGCAGCGGAGTTGAACCTCACTCGCACCGATAGCGCTCACGTGGTGGCAGCAGATGTGTCGTCTGTGGATCAAGTGACAAGCATGATGCAGCGGATCGCAGAGATTTCAGGCGGGCTGGACTACCTCATCAACAACGCAGCAATCATCCGTGACCGCACAGTGTCCAAGATGACCATGGACGAGTGGCAGGCCGTCATGGACGTCAATCTGCGCGGTGTTTTTCTCTGCTGCAAACATGCGCTGGAGATCATGCGAGACGGCGGCAGCATCGTGAGCTTTGGGAGCATTGCGGCGATCCAGGGTTTCTTCGGCCAAGCAAACTACGCTGCTGCCAAGGCTGGCGTCCAAGCCATGATGCGAGTATTGAGCCGAGAAGGTGCGCGCAAAGGCATCCGCGCAAACGCAGTCGCGCCTGGAGTGATCGACACAAGTATGGCGGCAACGATTCCTGAGTCGGTGCGTGCCGAAATGCTCAAAAATGTGCCTCTCGCACGATTTGGCACCACGGAAGAGGTGGCCAATGTGGTGCTCTTTCTCTGCTCGCCACTAGCCTCGTATGTGACTGGCCAGACCATCGAGATCAATGGCGGCTGGAGAGGCTGAACCATGCGGGGTGCTGCTCAGATCATGTCCGCCCAGCGGGCCGTCTCGTTGATTCCCAGTGGTGCCACTGTGGCCGTGGGCGGATTCGTGGGCGCAGGACATCCTGAACTGCTCACGTGGGCGCTAGAACAGCGCTTTCTGGAGACGGGAGGACCGCGAGACCTAACTTTGTTTTATTGTGCAGGGCAGGGGGATCGTGCCGAACGCGGGTTGAACCATCTAGCGCATCGCGGCTTGCTAAAACGCATCGTTGGTGGCCACTGGAACCTTGCGCCAAAGCTCGGTGCACTCGCCTTGGCTAACGAAGTAGAAGCTTACAACCTGCCTCAAGGTGTGCTTTGCGTTCTGTTGCGCGAGATCGCCGCCAATCGACCCGGCTTGATCACTCAGGTCGGTCTCCACACCTTCGTAGACCCGAGGCAGACTGGAGGCCGCATGAATGCCCGCACTACAGAACCACTAGTGGAACTGCTGGAGCTGGATGGCCAGGAGTGGCTGCGATATCGGCCCGTAAAGATCGACGTAGCGCTCATCAGAGCCACTTATGCGGATGCTCGTGGAAATCTCACCATGGATGCTGAAGGGCTGGTGGGCGATGTGCTGCCGATGGCCCAAGCGGCACACAACTGCGGAGGCATCGTGATCGCTCAGGTGGAGAGCATCGTGGATGTGATCCCAGATCCGAAGGCGGTGCGTGTGCCGGGCATCTTGGTGGATGCGATAGTCACCTCGGGCGGGGTCATGCATGACCAAACGTTTGGCGAGCAGTTCGACGAGAGCTTTGTGGTGTCATCTCAAGAAATCAGCGAGCTTCCGGTTCTGCCATGGAGCGAGCGAAGATTGATCGGCGAGCGAGCATTGCGCGAGATCAAAGATGGCGAGGTTGTGAATCTGGGCATCGGACTTCCAGAGACCGTGGCAGCGGTCGCGGCTGAAACCGGCCGACTTGGACATTTTACATTAACAGTCGAGAGCGGACCCACCGGAGGGGTGCCAGCGGGCGGTCTTAACTTCGGTTGCGCTCATTTTCCTGAAGCCATCATTGATCAGGCGTCCCAGTTTGATTTTTATGACGGCGGGGGCATCGACATCGCCGTTCTAGGTGCCGTGGAAGTCGATGCAGAAGGCAGTGTGAATGTAGCGAGTCTTGGAAACCGGTTTGCGGGCGTAGGAGGGTTCGTAAACATCTCCCACGCTGCACGAAGAATCGTTTTCTGCTGCACCATGACCGCCGGCGGACTCGCGTTGGAGCAAACAGAGAGCGGTATTCGCATCCTGAAAGAAGGAGCGCACAGGAAGTTCAGAAAGGAGATCTCGCACGTCTGTTTTCACGGCCGTTCTGCGCTCAAGCGAGGTCAAGAGGTGCTGTACGTGACCGAGCGGGCGGTCTTCAGGCTCACGCCGGCAGGTCTTGCTCTCGTTGAGACCAGCCCAGGGATCGACCTCCAGCGAGATGTGCTCGCCCAGATGGAGTTTTCACCCGTATGATAAGAAGACATGCGAGGAGTGAAGAAAGAGCACCTGCCGGAGAAGATCTGTGCGGCCTGCGGTAGGCCTTTCCGCTGGCGCAAAAAGTGGGAGCGCGACTGGGACAAAGTGAAGTTCTGTAGTGATGCCTGTCGGAGACAAAAAGCGAAGTGATCACTCGAGAAGAAATCCGCACCAAGCTGCTAGAACTTGCCGCTATGCGTGCAAACACAACCACCTTTTGCCCATCCGAAGTAGCGCGCTCACTCAGTGCCGATTGGCGGCCTCTCATGCCGTTGGTACGCGAAGAAGCAGCCGCTCTAGTCGACAGCGGTGTGCTGATCTGCACTCAGCGAGGTCAAATCGTGCACCCGCTCTCCGCACGTGGGGCCATACGCTTAGCGAGGTGCCCGAAAGACTCGGGCTCCTGACTGATCGGTTCCTCTCAGGTGTGCTGGCGATGTTTCGCATAGGCTTCAATGATGCGCTGGACTACAGGCAGGCGCACAACGTCCGCACTGGCGAAGTGCACAAACTTCACGCCGGGAACATTTGGCAATGCCTGGATGGCCTCGATCAAGCCCGAGCGAACATTGCGCTTGAGGTCGATTTGAGTGGGATCTCCCGTGACCGCGCATCGTGAGCCTTCACCCAGACGGGTGAGGAACATGAACATCTGTTCCGAAGTCGTGTTCTGCGCCTCATCCAAAATGATGAACGCATTTTTCAACGTGCGTCCACGCATGTAAGCAAGAGGCGCGACCTCCACGATGCCGCGCTCAATGAGGCGCTCGGCTTCATCCGTCTCCACCAAATCGTAGAGAGCATCGTAGAGCGGCCGGAGGTAGGGAAAAATCTTCTCCTTCAGATCGCCTGGCAAGAACCCAAGAGCCTCCCCTGCCTCCACGGCTGGTCGCGTGAGGATGAGTCTTTGAACTGTCTTCTCCCGCAAACATTGCAGCGCCTGAGCCACAGCGAGGAAGGTCTTGCCGGTGCCAGCTGGCCCCACACCGAAGGTCACTTCGTTGTCCTTCATGGCGCGGAGGTATTCGATTTGTCCGGGTGTCTTCGCCAACACGGGTGGTCGGCGTGATCCCGTCTGGAGCTTCAAATCCATGACTGCTTGCGCGGGCTTGGAGCCAAGAGAGTCGCGGACAGAAGTTGTGACCATCTGGATCATGTGAGGACTGACCGCTCCGCCCTGGCGGAGCACGTCCTCAAGTTGGTTGAGCACCTCGCGCACGGCGCCAATGGCCGTCTCGGTGCCTTCGAGTTTGACCCAGCCGTCTCGGGAGGTCGTCCGCGCATCAAACGCGTCCCCGATGTGGCGGAGTTGGTTGAAATCCTCCGCAAGCAGGCTCTGGAGCAGCTGTGGAGTGTCGTATTCTAAAGTGATCGTGGGCATGAAATGAAAAGGGTTTTGCAGGATTGGACAATGGAACAGGCGCAAGCGCACAAAACCACCCAGGGCGGCTTGCAGGCCCGGGCGGAGATTATCATGGGAGTAGCCTGCCCGCTTTTAGCGGTAGCCGTAGGCCAATGCCCAAAAGACACCTTTGTCGATGGCAGAGGTGACGCTGAACACAACGGTGTAGGTGCCAGTCTTTGGCGGATTGACCCTCACCGAGGTGAAGTTGTCACCCGTGCCCATCGTGGGGGCGATGTGGACGGCCTTGTTCTTCTCGTCAAAGATTTGGATCTCCAGTTTGCACTTGTCGTTGGCTGTACCGAGCCAGAAGGCATACTCGTTGCCCTTGAAGAGTTGATGGCGGACCATCAGCTTCTGGCCGGATTTCACCTCGCCGTTGTAGTAGTCTTCACGGACGATGAACCCCTGCTCAACGTAAGGCGCGGCGGCCTCCATCGCGAAGGAGTGAGCATCATCTACGGAGGCTGATGCAGGCACCCCCAGCAAGAGTGCTGGAAGCAGGAGGGAGAAAAGGCGTCTCTTCATCAGTGGGGTTCCAGCAGCGGGTTACTTCGTCGTGATGACTTTGAGCATCTGCTCACAACTCTTGCTGATCGTACCGACCGAGTCTGGTGCAAATCCTTCTGCACTGCGATCCATCACGGCTTTGATTTCAGCAAGCGCAGACTTGGCCGAGGACACAGCCGCGTTGTTTTTGATGCTGTCAGGCATCTTCTGGATCTGGGAGAGGAAGTGATCCACCAGCATTGGCTGATAGAGCAACTCCGCACTGTCATTGGAGTAGTTTTTGCCCACCACCGAAGTCACCGCAGCCGTACCACGCAACCAGCCTCCAATGGAGACACACTGGGCCAAAGGAGCGTCCTTCAAGCTCTCCATTGTATCGCGTACGGTCGCTTGCGTGCGGTCGAACTCCTTGCGAATCGTTGACCAGTCGTCCTTGTCAGCAGCTTCAAGAATGGCGTTGGCGTGAGGATTCACGGCCTTTTTCAAACCAAGAGCAGTAGCGATGTCGATCACCTCGCGGCCAATATCTTCCACCGCCTTACGGTCCTGGGCCTGAACGGCGACAAATCCTTCTGCCACAGCCAGACCGAAGAGCATCGACAACAGCGCGCGATCACCCGAAGCCGAGGCCTTCACTTTGCGGAGTTCCTGCTTCCAGTTGGGCTCGCCCAGCTTGTCCAGCACGGCAAAAATCTCACTTGGAACCGGCACCACGACGTCGTCCATGACATAGCCAGGGAAACGTGATGGGTCGAACTCCTCGACCGGCTGAGCACCACCCTGAGCAGACACTGGAGATACCAAAGCCGTGGCGACCAAGCCAAAGACGAGCGAACGGATGCGAGAGGATGAAATCATGGCGGCAGACAAACTGATTTTGCTCCTCAAAGAAACGCCATAACCCCGCAGCGAGCAAACGATTTGAGCCCTTAACCACGCCGCCAATGGCCATCCAGAGAGCCTTTCTTGTGCCACCACCATGGCGACGAACCTCGTGATGGGAAGCGGGCGAAGTTATGTGTTACCTCTTCTTCATCGCCCAAGAATCTGTTTGCGCCGTTCTGGTCTTGAAGCCAATTGAGCCAACTCTTTGCTCCATCACGTGTCCCAATCGACCCGCACCCTCGTTGCCATTCCAGCCCGCTGGGGATCGACACGATTCCCTGGCAAGCCGTTGCATCACATCGCTGGTAAACCTCTGGTCCAGCACGTCTGGGAGCGCTGTCAGCTTTGCAAAAGCATCGACGAGGTCGTCATCGCCACAGATGATGAACGCATCGTCCAAGCCGCTGCGGATTTTGGTGCCAAAGCGGTCATGACCTCTCCAGAACACCCGAGCGGCACCGACCGGATCGCGGAGGCTGCCTCGAAGTGCGGTGATTTTGACGTGATCATCAATGTGCAGGGCGACGAGCCGCTGATTTCGCCGGCATTGATCGATCAGCTTGCGGCTCAATTGCGCGCCGAGCCAGCGATTCGCATGATCACCGCTGCGGCCATCATTCATGAGGACGCTCAGGTGCAGGACGCCAACATCGTGAAGGTGGTCACCGATGTCTCAGGCGATGCGCTCTATTTCTCTCGGAGCCCGCTGCCGTTTGTTCGCAACCGCCAGCCAAACACGGTGCACAAACGCCACTTGGGCATCTATGGCTTCCGCAAAGACTTCCTCCTGGAGTTTGTGAAGTGGCCGCCCTCAATGCTTGAGCTTACCGAGTCTCTTGAGCAGCTTCGGGCAATGGAAAACGGCGTTCGCCTCCGAGTCGTGATGACCGATGACTTGTCGCCCGGTGTTGATACGCTGGAGCAAGCCCAGGCTCTGGAGCGCGCTCTCACGCAAACTTCCACGACCTAACGCCTCCATGGACGCCACCGCCGAAACACCGACTTGGCTACCATTTGCAATCGTTGGCGGCTTCTTGGTCTTTTTCCCTTTGCTCTGGTGCTCCGTGATCGGCTTGCTGAGTGCTATGGGCGGCTGGAATCGCCTCGCTAAGCTGTATCCAGCAGGAGACAAACCCATCTCGGGCGAGAGTCATCGCTACGTCACTGGCATGGTGGGCGGAGTGAGCTACCGAAACGTCCTGAATGTCCATCTGACCTCTGAAGGCTTCTTTCTAGAGCCCATGGTTCTCTTTCGATTCCGCCATCCTCGGCTGTTCATTCCGTGGAAAGCTGTCACGGAGCGAACTCCCGCGTCCGTGCTTTGGTGGAAGGCCATTCGCTTGACGATTGGCCTCCCCAAAGCAGGCACCATCACTCTCCCGGCTAAGTTGATTCAAGATCAGCCGAAACGAGCTGGGTTCTAATCACCGAGGATCAAAAAGGCAGTAGCCTTTTCAGGGAGCCATCGTATATGTTCACTTGAACATAATATCTGGTTCCATGGAGCTCATGCGCAAACTCGAAATCCTGGCTGACGCCGCCAAATACGACGCGTCTTGTGCTAGCTCCGGAGCTCAGAGGAAAGATTCAAGAACAGGCAAAGGCGTTGGCTCAACCGGTGGCATGGGAATCTGCCATAGCTACACACCGGACGGACGCTGTGTGTCGCTACTGAAGGTTCTGCTCACGAACTCCTGCCTCTACGACTGCCACTACTGCATCAACCGCCGCTCTTCCGACGTGCAGCGGGCACGCTTCACCCCAGAAGAAGTCGTGCAGCTCACGCTCGACTTCTATAAGCGCAACTACATCGAAGGACTGTTCCTTAGCAGCGGAATCGTTCGCAATGCGGATCACACGATGGAGCAAGTCATCGAAGTGGCGCGTCAGTTGCGCGAGGTGCACGACTTTCGCGGCTACATTCACCTGAAGACGATACCAGAGGCATCTCAGGCACTCATCGACAAGGCTGGAACCTATGCAGACCGCATCAGCATCAACATTGAGCTGCCCACTCAAGCAAGTCTGGACCAACTGGCTCCAGAGAAGAACATCGCCAACACGAAAGTCGCGATGAACGGCATCCGTGCACGCATCGACGAGGTGCAAGACGCTAGAAAGCAGGCCAGACGCATCATGGGTCGACCACGAGCCAAGCCCCCAACATTCGCAACAGGTCAAAGTACGCAGATGATTGTTGGTGCAGATACGTCGAGTGACTCGGTAGTACTACATCGTGCCGATGAACTCTACCGCGACCACCGTCTGCGGCGCGTCTACTACGGTGGATTCAGTCCCATTCCGGCTCCCAGTGTCATTTTGCCCATCAAGCCGCCACCCTTGGTGCGCGAGCACCGTTTGTATCAAGCTGACTGGCTCCTGCGCTTTTACGGGTTCGGCGTGTCCGAGTTGGTGCCGCAATCACACCCGGATCTAGATCTGGAGCTCGATCCCAAGCTCTCCTGGGCGCTCAGAAACCGAGCTCTGTTCCCTGTGGACATCAATCGAGCACCAAGAGACCTGCTTTGGCGCGTCCCTGGGCTGGGCACCGTCAATGTCGAACGCATCTTGTCTGCAAGGCGCTTCAGCAGGCTTCATCTTGCGGATCTTCAGCGTATGCGGGTGAGTTTGAAGAAGGTCATGCCTTTCATCATGACCGCAGACCACCGTCCGCGAGTTGCTACATTGGAGAACGATCACCTGAGGCTACAGTTCTTGCCAGGTCCGCGGCAACTGGAGTTCGATTTCAACCCAAAAGCATCCGCAACAGCTGCGGATGCTCTCATGGTACGCAGCGGACAGCTATGATCACCGCACTGATTGATCCAACCTTTGATTCCTGGCTCAAAAAAGCCCGGGAACTGCTGCAAGGTGGCGTGTATCCCGAGCAAATCGACTGGGTAGATGCCACCCGAGAAGCAAGCCTGCTCCAGGAAGGGCCCATTCGTCCAAAACACGATGCTCCCGCGGTCAAGGTGCCCAGCGACTTCGTGCAACTCGCTGAAACTGTATGTGCTCACCGCGATGAACGCCGCTTTGCCGTCCTGTATCGGCTATTGCACCGCCTGACTTTGGGCGGAGAGCGTCATTTGCTCAAACACCCTTCTGATCCAGACACACGCCAATGCCAGATTTGGGCCAAAGCAGTGGGAAGAGACATCCACAAGATGCATGCGTTCGTCCGCTTCCGCTTGATAGGCACCGACGAGCCCACGGGACGTGAGCAGTTTGTGGCATGGTTTGAACCCGAGCATCGCATCGTCAAGCTCGCGTGTCCGTTCTTTCAGAAGCGATTCGCCAACATGGATTGGTCCATCCTCACTCCGGACGAGTGTGCAATCTGGGACGGAGAGACACTCGCCTACCTGCCCGGCGTCAGCCGCCTGGAGGCACCACCCGCTGACGCACATGACGACCTT
This sequence comes from Verrucomicrobiaceae bacterium, assembly GCA_016795485.1. Taxonomy (GTDB): domain Bacteria; phylum Verrucomicrobiota; class Verrucomicrobiia; order Verrucomicrobiales; family Verrucomicrobiaceae; genus JAEUHM01. The sequence continues at coordinate 40,074 of JAEUHM010000043.1, forward strand.
TGGCGAACCTACTACCGCAGCGTTTTCAACCCAGCGAGACTCAAAGTCCAAGCCATGCAGTCGGAGATGCCGGTAAAGTATTGGAAGAATCTTCCCGAGGCACAAATCATTCCCTCTCTTATTGCAGGAAGTGATCAGCGGGTGCAAAGAATGCTCTCAAGCCCCGAGCGACCGCTCAAGCCCGCGCCCGACAATGCTTATCTCCACAGTCTCAAGACTCGCAGAGCCAATCCATCCGTATCAGAGACTCACTCGCCTACCCATTGAATGCAAGAGGGCATGGGCATTTCAGCGCCATCGCCTATCGGAGTCAACGAACCGCTGGCACCATCGATCTTGAAGACCTTCACCGAGTTTCCGGGCATGTTGGCACACAGCAGCCAAGCCCCATCCGGAGTCACCAGGAGGTTTTGAGGCCCCTTTCCGCCGCTTGGTTGAATGTTGATCAACGTTAGCTTGCCATCGTCTCCGATGCGATAACTGGCAATGCTGTCGTGACCACGATTCGTGCCAAACAAAAACTGCCCATCGGGTGTGATCTTGACGTCGGCGGTGTAGCTGGCTCCCGAAAACTCCGCTGGCAGCGAGGAGATGTTTTGAGCCTCCGTTAACCGCCCATCCTTTGGCTCCCAGACGAAAACCGTGACAGTGTTTTTGAGTTCGTTGATGACGTAGACGAAATCGCGCTTGGGGTGAAAGGTCAGATGTCGCGGACCTGATCCCGGAGGTAGAGATGCAAACGCCTGAGCGGGATTCGGCGTTAGTGATGCGTTCTGAGCGTCCATTTGATAAATCAGTATCCGATCAATGCCCAGATCTGCTGCGAGCGTGAAACGGTTGTCCGGACTAACTACAATGCTGTGCGCAAACGGTCCCGTTTGGCGCTTAACGTCCACACTAGAGCCGACGTGCTGATGAAATGACGCTGCTGGCTTCAGTTTGCCATCGGCGTCCACTCCAAGAGCCGCTACACTGCCGCTGGAGTAGTTGGCATTCACCACCGTTCGGCCCGTGGCATCGACATCGAGGTAGCAGGTGGCCGCACCTCGTGAAGACTGCCGATTGATAAGCTTCAACTGCCCGCTGCGATCAGGGATAGCGAATGAAGCAACGTTCTCGTCCACCTTGTCGCCAAACTTCTCAGCATCCACAGCGAACAAGAAACGCTTGTCTTTGCTGACAGCCAGGAAGAACGGGTTCTGCACATCCGTGGTGCGATGCAGGGGCCTCAGAGAACCGGTTTTGCCATCAAAACCAAATGCGTGAATGCCCGCTTTCTCACCCGAAGCAAAAGCCGACACAAAAACGAGGGAATCGGCAGCAGAAAGGAAGGTAGATGTCATCACAAGCAGCGTGGAGATAATGCGCATGAGTTCATTCCGTTGGTTCAAGCACTCATGTTTCGTCAGATCCTCGTTTTTCTTCTCATCCTTCCGGCAGTAGATGCTGCCGATTGGCCCACGTGGCGTGCAGATGCGGGCCGCACTGCGGCTTCGGCTCAAAACATGCCTGAGAAACTGCATTTGCTCTGGTTGCGTGAACTTCCGGCCTTGAAGCCAGCTTACAAAGAGACGCGCTTGCAATTTGATGTGAGTTACGAGCCTGTGGTGGCAGGAAAGACACTCATTGTCGGCAGCTCTCGTGAAGATGCGATCCTGGCTTTCTCTACCGAGACCGGTGCGGAGTTGTGGCGGGCAGTCGCAGACGGTCCAGTGCGTTTCGCGCCCGCAATCGTGGGCGACTTGGTGATCTTTGGAGCGGACGATGGTGTGGTGCGCTGTGTGAAGCTAGCTGATGGCAAAACAGTTTGGCAAAAGCGCCTCGTACCTTCTCAACGGCACGTCCTGGGCAATCAGCGCATGATTAGCCTCTGGCCTGTGCGTGGTGGTGTGGTTGCTCAATCCGGACGAGTTTATTTAGCCGCTGGTGTCTGGCCTTTGGAGGGCACTTTTGTGTTCTGTTTGGATGCTACCACGGGCGAGACGGTTTGGGGGAATGATCAGTCGTCTTATCTCTACGGCGTTCATCCGCACGATACCGAAGCGCGTGGTGGACTTGCGCCTCAGGGCTACCTTTTGATCGATGCCGACGATCTTGTCGTGCCATGCAGCACCGCTTATCCGGCAAGGTTGGATTTGAAGACGGGAAAGTTGAAGCAGTTTGAGCTGCCTTCGGCCGGACGACTGACCGGGGGCTGGTTTGCTGCCACACTGGCCGATTTGAAGGACCAAAAAGGCAAATCGCGCGGCCTTGTGTTCGACAAAGCGGTGAGCACCAAGCGCCACGAGGACAAACCCCGCGCTGAAGGCAAGGAAGGTATCCAACGAAGCTTACTTGCCGCAGGAAAGACGGTCTCGTTTGATCAAAACTGGCCTGAGCTAAAGGACAAAGTCACTTCTGTCGTGCTCGCTGACGACAAGGCGTTCGCCGTGACTGAGAATGGTGTGCTCGCCGCGTACTCCGGCACTGCCACCAAGCCAAAGCGGTGGCCATTGAAGCCGCAACTGCCAACAAACGACGCCTCAAGAGCTAGTGCGGTGCTCAAACAGATCCAAGCTAGTCGCGGATATGTCATTTTTTCGGGCGGCGATACCACGCTGTTGTCCAGCCTCGTTCAAAACAGTCAGTTTCACTTCCTTGTGTTAGGTGGGGACCGTGAACTGCGCGAACGTTTCAACCAAGCAGGTCTCTACGGCGAGCGCGTGGCCATTGTGGCTGCCGATGTTTCTCTCCCGCCTTATTTCGCCGAGGCCATCATTGCACTGACGCCAGGACATGAGCAGCTTCATGCCACACTCCGCCCAGGTTCGGGTCGAGTTCTCAATGGCGAGGGCAAAGTGCTACACACTCGGCCAAGCCTTGAGGGCAGCTCTAACTACGTAGCAGACTGGAAGCAGAACAGTGATCCGCTCGTGCGAGCACCTCTCGGCGTGCTTTGGTTTGATGATGCACTGAGCCAGTTCAAACGCTCTCCTCAACCAAAAGTCGTGGATGGTGTGATGATCACGAGTGACAAGGACTGGCTGGATGCCTCAAACCGAAAGGGCAAAGTGGACTACCGACTGCTGGCACCCAAGTTTAGCGATATCTACACTGGCCGCATGATGGATGAGTACGAAGCTTCCGAGCAACGTGCCAAGTATGGCAAAGTAGACGAGATCACGATTCAACAAGCTCAGTACCGGCCACCAGCTCAGAAGAACGACTGGGCGCCGGACCAACCAAAGCCGGGAATGAGGATCAATCCCATGACTGGCGAGGAAGAAGTGCGCGCATTCCCAAAAAGCTACGGGTGCGATGGCGGGTTCGATTACGGCGGCATCTATACATTCCGGAGCGGTACGGCTGCGTTTTATGACAAGAACGTGGAGAGCGGCACCATCCACATCAGTGGTCCACGCTCTGGTTGCACCAACAGCATCGTGCCAGCAGGCGGCATTTTGAACGTCCCTTACTTCTTTGAAGGGTGCACGTGCAGCTATCCTTTGCCCGTGGCGCTTGCTCTCACCAGTCTTCCCGAGAACTTTGAGCAATGGTCCGTATGGGGAGAGGTGAAGGCAGACAGTCTGAAAGGCAAGATTCAACGCCTTGGCCTGAACTTCGGTGCACCGGGAGATCGCAAGACACGCGACGGAACGCTTTGGCTGGACTTTCCTGTTATCGGTGAACCGTCTCCCGAACTGGAGATCAAAACTGTCCCAGAGAAACCCGAAACGTTTTATCGACACTCGCTTTGGATCACAGCAGGTCATGGATGGCCCTGGGTAGCGGCAAGCGGCTTACTGAATGTCGAAAACATATCCGTGAGCGGCATGAAGCCCGGCGACTACACGGTGCGCCTGACATTTGCTGCTCCCGACAACTTCAAACGCAAGTTCCGCGTCTCTCTACAGGGCAAACAAGTCCTCGAACAGGTGCAACCCGCTGCTTTTATCGCCAGCACCGAGTCGATTCAAACCATCATCGGAGCGGATGGCAACTTGTCGCTCGAACTTGATAAGATCGAGGGCGGTACTTTGATCTGCGGCCTGGAGCTTGTTCGGTCAGGGCTTTCTCTAAGTGCTCCTGCACATTCAGAACCACCTCGTCGATGGTAAGGCATCGAAGATTTGGAGTTTCTTTCTGGCAAAGGATCGTCATCAGGGCCGTAGTTGTGCCCATGCTCACAAGGATTGCCGCGTTTCTTCTCGTATCGTCTGCTCTCTCGGCAGAGGACTGGCCGCAGTTTCAATTTGATTCCCAGCACTCTGGAAATGCTGCGGACAGAGACGTGGACGCAATGAATCTGCAGCTCGAGAGAGTGCTCAAAATGAGCGATGGGATCTTCACGTCACCCGTTGTTTCGGATGACACGGTGTACGTCGTGGATGGTTCAGGACTCGCTGCAGCTTTTTCTCTGAGTGAGGGAAGGGAACTGTGGCACTTCCGCTCCAAAGGTGGTGCACAGAACGTGAACAACGTCAGCTCTCCCATCGTCGTGGGTGAATACCTGCACTTCGGCACCACTTCTGGCTTCTACTATGTGCTTAATCGCAAAACTGGCGAGGTCGTAAATGAGATTGACTGTGGCGAGCCGATCTTCAGCACTCCCGTGACCGGCAAGGACCGCGTTTACTTTGTCACGCTGGGTGCCCAAGTCCATGCGGTGACCACCGACGGAAAAGTTTTGTGGAAATGGGATTTCGTTAAGGAGGTCGTCGGCTTCACGGGCGACCGCTGGAGCGGAGCGGATTGGGTGAAGTTCAGGGGTGATCGGGTCACATGGAAGGATCATTTCGTCTGCTCGCGCGATCTTTGCCTAGCTGGCAAATCCATCGTGATTCCAGCAGGTGGGCGCACGGTTTTTTTGGAGGACGCTGGCGAGAAACCTCGTCTCCAAGCGATCGGAGAGATCCCACTTTACGCCGGGAATGAGTTTCCCGCGACATTTGGCCAGAGTGCAGACTCAGAGGGCAACGTCTATGTCCAATGGCACCGCCGCGACAATGCTGGCCGGGTGGACATCATGAAGCTGGATGGAGATAAGGTGGTCACTGGTGAGTTCGTTCCCGGGACAGAGACAAACATTCGGATGGACGGGCTCTTGAGCTTCTCGCCAGTGAGCATCCGAGGCAAAGATGTTTTCCGAGTCAAACCCGAGTCCGGCAGAGGTCTTGCGCGGCATCGTCTGGACACCAAGGAGACGACGATCTTGAGTCCTGCGGGAGTGATCGCTCCAGTGGCTTTGACCGAGTCGTGGGCTGTGTTTGGGGCATTAGACGGCAGTTTGAATCTTATTCCATTAAAAGGTGGTGAGCCGGTTGTCCTCAGATCCGCAACAGCAGCCATCACAACCCCAGTGGCTATTGCAGACGGACGAATCATAGCGACTGCTGAAGATGGGCATATTCACATTTTTGGCCCTAACAAGCCAGCGGGACCGTCAGCTGTGTCGGAGGTGGCAACCTTGAGAAGTCCGCTCACAGGTCCAATGGCAGACGCCAAGTACGACTGGTACACGAACTACGGCAATTTCTCCGGCCAGAATAGCAACAACCAAGGCCTTGCTCCGCCTTTGCGCATGAGGTGGGCACGTCGGCTGGAAGGAACGGTCAAGCACCTGCCCGTGTGTGGTGGCGGCCGCATTTACACTCACACAGCAGAGGGCCAAGTCATCGCTTGCGAGCAAGACACTGGTAGGCTGCTCTGGCGCAAATGGTGGCCTGATGTCTTCCTTTCATTCACTTCGCCGCTCTATCACGAAGGGAAGCTTTTGGTGCCACAAGCAGGCATGAAGCGCTCGGTGGTGCGATGCTTAGATGCAGCCACAGGTAGCCTGCTCTGGGAAGCGCCATTCACTGGCTCACCAAGCTGGAGCAGGCAGTTCCCTCCTGTGGTTTCAGGCAAGGTGGCCATTTATGCTTCTGGCTCTGGCGAGTATGCAGCACAAGGCTCCGAGAAGTTCTTCACCTTCGGTGGCGAACCGACAAAAACGGAAGACGGACGTGAAGTGATGAGCTTCATTTACTCCAACGAGAATCCCTACTACCCCAAGGATCACCATCCACGCATCTGGGCCTGGGATTTGGAAACAGGAAAGGTGGTCTGGGAAAAAGATTTTTCTGATGAAGGGCGTGGCGGTAATGACTGCGGCATCTGTTTGTTAGACGGTAAACTCTATTACTCGGTGTACTTCGGATACGCTTCAGACCAGCGCGCTAAACGTGGACTGCCGCTGAAGAATAACGGCCTTACCTGTTGTATAGAGCCGTCTACGGGCAAGGTGTTATGGAAGACCAACGAATACTACGTCACCGCCAAGTGTACTCTGAGCGCAAGAGATGGGCGGCTCTACATCGGCGGCAACAATCGAGCCTCTCTCGCCACTGAGAATCGGTTTGTCTGGTGCCTGGACGCCAACACGGGCAAGCTCATCTGGCAATCTGATCCTGTGACGTCTGCTCTAAACGTCGTGAGCGTGGGAGAACGCTACATCTTCTCCAATGCGTTGCGTGGAAAGGGCAATGTCTTTGATCGCAATGACGGCAAAGTCACCTTCAGCATCCTGACGAACTATGCTTGCTGTCGCTTCACTTTGAGTGAGCCGTTTGTGCTTGGGGCTAACATGGACATGATCGACCTTTCTCAAGACGGCAAGTTGGTCTCGACTGGGCCAGCAATTGATTCGCGAGAGTGTCTTGGAGCTGTGGTGTCCAACGGGCGCATTTTTTACACCTCCCAAGCGAGTGGTTTTGTTGTGTCTCAGACTTACGGCGAAGATTCGGCAAAGCTGCCTCCCGCTTGGCAAGTAGAAAGATAAAGCGTAGTCTGTCGGCATCAACGTATGCCTGCCCATCGCGCTCAAGGATTCCACCAATCGCTACCCAACGGAAGACTTCCTGGCTACGTGGCCGCGCAAGGGAGTGAGCTGCGTTTCACCAGCGAGGATGCTTCCACCAGCGTGTGCATGCCATTCAGTGGACTGGAACTGAAGTTGGGCGGGATGAATGGCGATGTGCCGGAGTTTCGTCACTCTTCCGCCGAAGGCTGGGTCTTGGTCGTCAATGATCGAGCGTTGCTAACGGATCCCTTGTTGGCCGCACAACCTGCATTAAGAGACTCATTGAAAAAAGCAGCGGGAAGCAAGGCATGGCGTGGGATGCTGATCGCCGTTGGAGTGATGATTTTGCTCATCACGCTGCCGCTACTTGCTCTCTGGTTGTACCGACAAGAAATCGTTGAGTCGATCGTGAATAAGATCCCAGTCGAAACCGAAATACAAATCGGCAAGATGGCATGGGAGGCAATGAAGGCAGAGGAGGAGATCATCGACGATCCGAACTTCAAAGCGCAAGTTGACGACGTCACCAAGCTGTTGCTGCCGCAGATCAATAAGCCAAACGGCATGGAGTTCCAGTTTCACATCGCTCGCAAAGATGATGTGATGAATGCCTTTGCGATGCCTGGTGGATACGTGGTCGTCTATACTGGTTTGCTCAAGAAGGTCCAACGCAAGGAACAACTGGCCGGAGTGTTGGCACATGAAATTGCCCACGTCACAGAGCGTCACGCGCTGAACAACATAGTGAGTTCTCTCGGTGTTAGCGTTCTTGTCAGTGCACTGATCGGCGACTCCTCCACCTTGGAAAGTGTGTTGGCAGGCAGCTCTGAGATGCTGCTAGGACAAAAGTTCAGTAGGGACGCCGAGACAGAAGCAGATGACGTGGCCTGGGAAACGCTGGTCCGTTCCAATCTCGATCCGAGAGGCCTGAGGGAGTTCTTTGAGATTCTACAGAAGGAGGAAGAGAAGCTCCTGGGTGGTCTGATGAAAGGCGCTTTGAGCTGGCTAAGCACTCATCCTGCCACCGAAGAGCGCATTGCCAGACTCCGACAAAAGGAAAGCGAACATCTGTCTCGGTAAACCACCATTGGTGTATCGACGGTGTCAATGATGCCAACGCGTTTATCAATTTTCTCCATTGCTGACAGCGGAGCAGCGTTGGAGCATGGGATTCTTCATTCTTCTTCTCTTCGGACTTGTGTGCTGGGCAATCGTCACCGCACGCGATGCACTGACACTTGCGACCAGCGTTGCGTCCGAGCTCCGTGATGCTCGTGCTGAGTGGCGAACTCAACGCAAAGAGCATGTAGTCGCCGCCCCAGCACGTCCAGAACACGAGTTCAAACCACAGCCAGTGGCCCCAACTCGCCACTTGGAGAAACCACTTCCCCCCCCTCCGCTAGAGCCTCGGCCAGTCGAGACAAAGGAGAAAGACGCGCGAATAGCTCCACCACCACACCCGATTCCGACCAGAGTCACTCGCTCTGAGCCAGTCAAAGAGCCAGAAGTCAGTCCACCCCTGCAAATCAATTGGGAGCAGTTTCTGGGCGTGAAGATGTTTGCTTGGGTAGGAGGGCTGCTCGCGTTCCTAGCCATGGCGTTCTTCGTGAAGCTGAGTTTCGAGAAGGGATGGATCTCCAATGAAATGCGTATCATCACCAGCGCGATCACCGGTTTGATTGCCCTCGGCGGAGGTATCAAACTTCACTCCAATCTCAGCTACCGTGTCATGGCACAGACCTTGTGTGCGACTGGCGTGCTCATGCTTTATGGAACCATTTATGCCGCGCTCGCACTGTATGGGTTCATTGGTCACGGAACATCTTTTGCGCTCATGACTGGCGTCACGGCAGTCGCGTTTGGGCTTTCTGTCCGGCTGAACGCGCAAGTGATTGCAGTCCTTGGACTGTTAGGCGGGTTTCTCACACCAGTTCTCTGTTCTTCCGGACAAGACAACGCCGTAGGCCTGTTCAGCTACGTTCTGCTTCTCGATGTCGGCTTGTTGTTAGTTGTTCGACATCGTGGTTGGAACTACCTTGCCGTACTTGCTGCCTTGTGCACTGGCCTCACCGAGTTGGCTTGGGCAGCCAGTTACTTCAACGAGACCACTTACGGCAGTGACGCGCGCATCTGGTTGGTTGTTGCAGTGCTCACGGGATACCCGCTTCTGTTTACGCTGACTTCTCACGGCCTCCCTCTATCCGACTCTCCAAGTCATCGCACGACAACCAGCGTCTGGATCCTGTGCGCACCCCTTTTGATCCTGTCATTCTGGATGCTGGACATGTCGGCTGTAGCCTCAAACCCGATAGTGGGCATGGTCCAAATGATTGCCCTGCTCGCTTCTTTAAGCCTGTGTGGCCCAGACATGAAAGCAAACTTTGGTTCGGCCTTAGCTGGGCTAGGGATTGCCACAGTCCACGGGATCTCCTCCGTTGGTGCCGAGAATGGGTCACATGGTCTGCTATGGTTCAGCTATGCTGTGTTCATCGCATTGGCTGGCGCAATCTCGGAAAGGCGACTCGGCTGGAAACTTGCGCCCGTTGCAGTTGCTGTGGCCACGGCGTTCACTCAGTTGTTCTGGTTCGCCAAAGTTTTGGCATCCTCTCCAATAGACCAGTCAAGACTGCTCTTGGTCCTGTTGGCCTTTGTTGGGATGGGAGCGATGCATTTCGCCATCCGCCGAGGTGGTCGGGGTGTCGTAGAGCAATTGATTCTTGTTTGCAGTGCCATGATCGCCGGATTCGGGCTCCTTGTCTCTGATCTTCATGCTGGCTGGATCTATGCCTACATTCTTGCGCTCAATCTCATCGTCATGCGCGCCGTGTGGGCTAGGCCTGACTGGCACACGGCGCATCCCGTCACAACGCTTGCCGTTTTCGCTCATCTAGCGACTTGGACACTCACTGAGATGGAGAATGACCAGTTGATGCTCGCGTTGGGGCTATACCTTGGATTCGGCGTGTTGAACACATGCTTCTCGCTGTGGGTAGCTAAGCGCGACACTTCCATCACGGGTTCCGGTGCATCGTGGATGCCTGTCTTGTCGATACTGCTAATGATACTTCCACTCCTAACGGACACGGAGTTTTCGATGATGATCTGGCCCGCTTTTCTTCTCGGCAACCTCTTGGTCATGACGGTGGCTTGGCATCGTGGCCGTCTGGTCCATGTCCTTCTCGGAATGGTGCTCACACTGCTTGGCGCTCTGGTTTGGCAAACTGGGCTCCCAACAGCTCCAGAAACACTTGGCCGCTTCCTCGGCGTGGTGGGCGGTCTGACGCTGGTGTTCATGACGGCCACCAGTATGCTATTGCGGAGGTTTGTCCGGGATCATTCTGATGGGGGTGAGTTGCCGCCCGTTGTGTTGCCAATCAGCGCGGCCATCATGCCTTTTGCCCTGCTTTGCTTCGTCACAATCCGCCTACCAGAGGTCTCGATGCTGCCAATCTTCGGCTTTGCGCTTCTTCTAGTTCTCTTCCTACTCGGACTCGCGGTTTGGCAGAAGCTCGGGGCATTGTCGTTCGCTGCCATGCTGGCCGCAACATCAGTAATGGTCGTCTGGCACTCACATCACTACCAGAATGACATGGGGGTGGAGACATGTGTTTGGTATGTTGGCATTACTTTATTGTTCACGGTCTTTCCCCACCTTTTTCGTTCACGCTTCAGCAATGACATTTGGCCGTGGATCGCTTCAGCCCTTTCAGGCCCGGCCACCTTCTTGCTCATTCAGGATGTGGTGATGCCTATCGAGCATCGAGGACTTCTGCCGCTGTTGTATGCACTGCCACCGCTGGCTAGCCTATTACTCGTCAAAAAGGGTCCGATGAGGCAGCCCCAACTAGCTTGGTATGGTGGCGTTGCACTGTTATTTATCACACTGGCCTTTCCGTATGAGTTCACACGTCAGTGGCTCACATTAAGCTGGGCTCTGGAAGGCGCGGCTCTAATCTGGCTGTATACCCGGGTCCCACAGCGCGGCCTTGTGTGGGTCGGCTTGACCTTACTGGCGGCCGTCTTTGCGAGGCTTGCCCTCAATCCCACCATTCTCGTTTCCTATGAACGAATGGCACAAGTGATTTGGAACTGGCACCTCGCTGTTTACGGTAGCGCGGTGGTCGCGATGCTCGCCGCCGCGAACTGGCTCCGAGAGCCCATGAACGAGATTCACGGAGTCCGAGTTAAGCCCATCCTTGCAGCTATGGCTGGAATACTAGCCTTTCTCTGGATCAACATCGAGATCACGGACGCCTTTACACCGTCAGGTCGTGCAGGTCTGCTGATTGACTTCAACGATCAGAGCATTGGTCGCCGCATGACCTACAGCATTGCGTGGGCCGCGTATGCCTTGTTGCTGATCGTGGTTGGCTTTGTGAAACAAGCACGTGTCGCCCGCTATGCGGGCATCGCTCTGATGAGCGTCACCATATTGAAAGTTTTCTTCAGAGACTTAGCCACGCTAGACAGCATCTACAGGATCGCAGCTCTTGCGGCAGTGGCCATCATGGCATTGGCCGCATCATTTGTTTACCAGCGTTGGTTTGAGAAAACGGATAAGGCGGCTTAGACTTGAGATGGAATGACTAAACGAACACTTGGGCTTTGCACCGGTCTTGCAGCTCTCAGCCTTGCTTGCTGCGTTGCGGTTGTATGGAGTGCAAGCAGCCGCATCTTGTGCCCGCCGAGAAGGTCACTGCAAAGTTATCACCAAGAGATTCTTCGCAATCCCGGGCATTTCGGCCTGATGATTCAGGCGTTTGAGGTGTCGGGCCACCCGTGCCTGATCTGTGAGCCGAGTTCGGTTCAAGGATCATCACCGAAGGGCGGTCTATTACGTCAACAACTTGCCGCAGAGAACTTTCCACTTGGCCCTCTGGGAGAAGTCTCCGGGACAGCCGTGCTTCTTCATGGCCACTCCGGCTGCAAAGAAGATCATCTTCCGGTCGCTGAGCGTTTGTGCGCTGCTGGGCTCAGGTGCCTGTTGGTCGACCTTCCAGCGCACGGGACCAGCCCGATCAAGTTCGCCACGTTTGGCCGTATAGAATCAACGATACCTCGCGAGGTGCTTCTCGGCGCTGCTCAGACTTTTGGCTTTTCGCCACAACCTGCGGTTCTCTTCGGCGTTTCGCAAGGAGGAGCCATCGCGCTTCTAGCTGCACACCTTGATCCTACGATGTGGGCAGCTGTTGCCGAAATATCAGCATTCGCGAGCCTGGATCGTGTGATCGACCACAAAGCGCGCGGGGTGTTTGGCCCACTGGGCTCAATGTTCGCGGGTGCGATCAACGGCCTTGTCAAATCCCGGGCAAGTTTTCATCCTTCAGAGATTCGTCCGCTTGATGTTGTTCGCGCGTTGCACATACCTGTGTTGGTCGGCCATGGAGAAGAAGATACACTGGTCACCTTGGACCACGCTGAGGAGATTTTTCGCGCGGCACCCGGCCCAGGGAAAGATTACTTACTCATCAAGAAAGCGGGGCACAGCGATGTCTTTGTCACTAACGCTCCCGTTTATAAGGCCATCGCAAAGTTTCTGCTCGGTGCTATCCAGCGTCCTTCAATCTCGAAGTGAGATTACACCCTTCTCATGCGCCTTCTTCTGTCCGCTGTCTCCTGTTGCCCTAACTACGGTTCTGAACCGGGTGTGGGCTGGAACACAGTTCGGGAGGCTGCTGTTGATAGTGAGAACGAGGTGCATGTGCTGGTCGCTGCACCTTGGAAAGAGCGACTGGAGCGAAACTTCGACTCCTCACGACACCCCAACGTGCATTTTCACCTCGTGAGTGTTCCCGGCTTTGATTCTCTCATGGCAGAGGGCAAAGGCACTCCGCTTGTTTCAGCATTTCACTACGTGCTATGGCAGTTTTGGTCCTATTTTGCTGCTGTACGACTACATCAGCGGCTGTCCTTCGATTTGGTGCATCATGTCACCTTCGTGAAGTTCAATACATTCAGTCTGTTGCCGCTCCTGGGCATTCCCTTCATCTGGGGCCCACTTGGAGGAGCTGAACATGCATCTGCGTCTTTTTATCGTGAGTTTGGATGGAAAACGCGTGCCGTGGAGTGGTTGAGGAGGCTTCTACAGTGGATAGCCCCCGTCCAGCCCCTGCTTCGGTGGACAGCAAAACACGCCGCCCTAGCAATCGGAGTGACACAAGACACCGTAACTGCACTCAGATCCCTTGGGGCTCGAAGAATCGATTTGTTCCCAGCCGTTGGGCTCAATGACGAAGAACTAGCGCTGATCCAGCCTGCAACTCACCTTGAGGGTAAGATCGGCCTCACGGTGATCTATGCTGGCCGCCTTATCCCGTGGAAAGGCGTTCACCTCGCGCTTCGGGCGTTGGCGGGATCAGGCTGTGCGAACGTCCGTTTTCAGATCATTGGCAGCGGTCCGTTGCGCCAGAGGCTAGAGCAGGAGGCTCATCAGTTGGGCATCTCCGATAGAGTGTCATTTTTGGGTGAAGTTGATCGCGCCACTCTCCTCGCCGCGTATGCGAGTGCTGAAGGCTTTCTTTATCCATCCCTTCACGATTCAGGCGGTAACGCGGTGATCGAAGCGATGGCCGCCGGCTTGCCTGTCATTCATCTCGCCAAGGGTGGGCCCGACCTGCTGGTGCCAGAAGAGGCGGGCTACAAGGTCCAGGCTGACGATCCCGAAACGGCCGTCTGCGGTCTAACTCAAGCGTTGCAACGCTTTTGTGCCAACCGCTCCGAACGTGTCCAACGTGGCAACAAAGCGCGCGAACACGCATTTGCCGCGCACTCTTGGAAGAGCCGCGGCATCAAGCTGCGAGAGATCTATGCTTCATTAGCGATCAAGTGATGACAACACTTCCCGCATCGCATCGGCGAGCGAAATCCATTCTTGCAACGTGGTGTCCCACCCACCGCTGACGCGCAAAGTGCGCTTCAAAGCATCTGGTGCTGTCCCCAGAGCTTGTAGGACAACGGAAGAGCCCTCCACACCAGAGCTACACGCCGAACCTGTTGATACAGCAAATCCCGCCTGCGAGAGACGTGCGAGCCATCTGCGATTGTCATGGCGCGGCATGACGAGCATCACGGTGTTCCATAGACGAGGAGCATCCTCGTTCACAACTTCGACATTGGGCAAAAAGGTGCGCACTCGCTTCACAAACGCATCCCTATGAGCCGAGTTCATCTCTGGGAGCCGCTGAGTGACATGCTCAAGAGCTGTCACCATGGCTTCAATCGCTGGGTAGTTCTCTGTTCCTGCACGTCTTCGATTCTCCTGCGGTCCGCCACGAAGAAAGGCCCAAGATTCCTCTTCATCACGCAATACTAGGAACCCACAGCCCTTCGGGCCACCAAACTTGTGCGCACTGCCTGACAAGTAATCGCATTGTCCGAGTTCGGAAGCTTCCAACTTTCCAATCCATTGAGTGGCATCTGAATGAAATGCGATGCCGCGATCGCGACAGGTTTTCATGATCTGCTTCCAAGGCTGAATGACGCCGCTCTCGTTGTTGGCGGCCATCACGGACACAAGATCGCTTTGAAGGGGAAGGTGGTTCATGTCCAGAATGCCGTCTGCGCTGACCGGAATAGCCTCTGCCCGAGCGGGGACACGCACGCTGGGATGCTCAATAGCTGATATGTGGCAACGCTTGTCGCCAAAATGCGAAAAGAGAGAGTTATTAGCCTCGGTGGCACCACTGGTGAAGACAATGCGCATCGCATCACAACCTAGCAACTCAGCTAGACGCTCGCGTGCAGCATCTAGATGTTGGGAAGTAGCAGCAGCCTCCTTGTAAAGACTTGATGCGTTGTACCAATGATTACGATTGGCCTTCAGCCACGCCTCTTGAGCTGCTGCACACATGGGTGTGGTGGCATTGTAATCAAAGTATGTCACTTCAGCCGCTCCTTTCCTGCGTAGATGTTCATCGTGCCATCACGAAGAAAGCCGATCAGTGTTTGGCGGGATTCGCGCGCAAAGTCGACGGCGAGGCTAGTGGGTGCCGAGATGGCCGCAACTACTGGAACGCCGGCAGCTAACGCCTTCTGCATCATCTCAAAAGACACGCGACCACTAAGCAACAAGATGTGCTCGCTCCACGGGAGGCTCCCTGACAGCAGCCCGTGCCCCAGGACTTTGTCTAACGCATTGTGGCGACCAACATCTTCCCGTAGCACGATCAAGTCACCTTTCTGATCAAAGATCGCACAAGCGTGAAGCCCGCCTGTACGATCAAATGTAGGCTGTGCTTCGCGCAACCTTCTCGGCAGGCTCCACAATAGTTCTGCAGATATCTGTAGGGCCGAGTTGACGGGCGGAAACTTCACAAAGACGGAGTCCAGGCTCGTTTTACCACACAATCCACAACTCGATGCGCTGAAGACGTGACGCGTTAGATGATCCCAGTTCACTACTGCACCACCCAAAAGCACATCCACGATGTTTCCTTTGGAGTCTGTCGTTTGGGGGCATTGGGAAATCTCCAAAACATCCCTCGCGGATTTGACAACGCCCTCACTCACCAAGAAACCAGCAGCGAGTTCACGATCATTCCCTGGGGTTCGCATTACTACGGCCACACTGCGTCCCTCTACTCGAATCTCGAGCGGTTCCTCCACCGCTACGAAGTCATGCTGAGGCTGTTGGCCCGCTGCCGAGGTCAGCTTGGTCAAGAGCAGTGGTAGGTCGCGAGGCTCGTTTGCATTCAGGAGGAGAGGAGCTTCTTCATCGGATACTGGGAGCACTTGGCAGATACCAAGTTCGGCAGCACGACTCAAGGCAGCCTGCATTGAGCCGCTGCGAGTGCCTTCTTCCTCCAATACCGGAATCATTTCGGGAGTGACCACAGCCAACATGGGCTCAATGCCTCCACCTTTCGAGTAGCAACACCCCACCTCATGAGTGAGAAGCCTGTCCATCAGGGCGGCCGTGACCAAAGGCATATCAACCGCCATGACGAGCACTCTTTGGCCCGCAGCGCGCAAGCAACGAAGCACGGCTGGCAACGGACCTGCATCTTCATCTGGCGGATCAAGGACACGCTCGGCAGAACTCGGGTTGATCTCCTGATCTCCTCGGCACGCGATAAACACACGGTCTGGACCAAGCGAATGGAGCTTCTCTACCTGCACTTCCCAAAGCGGTTGATTCGGCCAAGGAAGAAATGCTTTGTCACGTCCCATGCGAGTGGATCTGCCACCAGCGATGAGTGCTGCGGAGAACGGCGCACGGCTCATGCGTCCACACGCAGGATTCCATCCGTGAGGATTTTGGCGCGTAGTCCACCGTAGCCCTGCAACGCGGCTTCTGCGCCAGGACCAAAGGCCTCGTTCATCCAGTGACACGGCGCGGCTTCTTGCGTGCCAAGAAAGCGTACGCCCTGTACCTCAAACTCTTTTCCGATGAGTGTGTTAAGGTCCACACCGCGGGTGATGACATTTCGGCGAAACACGCCTGCATCTTTGTCCGTCACCGCCATTTGTTGGCAGAGACGTTCCCAAGTCTCTTCCGCAAAGAAGGTAACCTGGCCCTTGTAGTCATCTTTCCAGCCAAAGTAGCGATCCCCCTTGATCCCTTTTCCAGCCACGCATTCCACCTCCGCACACCTCACGGTGGGAGACAAGCCGGGGGGCTGACCATGATGTCCTACGTAATTGTGTTCTGGCCCGATGTAGATTGAGACGATCTTCATGGGTGTCTGGACAAAAGAGCAGGTTGCAAACGTTTCATACTTGATTGTATACGCGTCAGAACACCCTGGAAACCATGATTCATCGACTCCTCGCCTTCGTGGCCCTTCTGCCCGCACTTGTCCACGCCCAGACCCCACTCAAAGCAGTTACGGATAGGCCCGATGCCGTCTACTCCATTGGAGATGAGGTAACGTTTACGATTTCCGGCCCGGCTGGTGAGGTCACCTGCGTGTTGTCCAAAGACGGAGTCGATTCAAAACCACCACAGAAACTTATGGTGCCGGATAATGGCAGCGTCACCCTCAAGGGCACACTCGACGAGCCGGGCTTCCTTACATTGCGCGTGCGTCAGGGCGAGACTACGACACTTGCAGCTGCGGCAATCTCTCCAGAAATGATCACGCCAGTTGGTCCGCCACCGACTGACTTCGATGCTTTCTGGGATAAACAACGCACGGCACTTAAGGCTGTGCCTCTCAATCCAAAAATGGAGTCTGTGGATGCTAAGGTAAAGGGCGTGGAGGCATTTGATATCAAGGTCGACTGCCTTGGGGCTCCCGTTTCCGGCTACTTTGGCCGACCTGCCACTAAAGCCGCTGCAAAATCACTTCCGGCCATTCTTTACGTACATGGCGCGGGGGTTGGTTCGTCCAATCTCACGTCCGTGAACTGGGTGTTGCAGCATAAAGGAATGTTGGCGCTCGATATTAACGCTCATGGTATCGAAAATGGGAAACCGAAGGAGTTCTATGAGCAACTGGCAGCAACTACCTTAAAGGACTACCGCTACGTGGGCCGCAATGACCCCGAGCAATGCTACTTCAAGGGAATGTTCCTCCGGGTGATCCGTGCGATTGATTTTCTGACCTCTCAGCCGGAGTGGGATGGTAAGACCCTTGTGGTTTACGGCAGCAGTCAGGGCGGGTTCCAAGCACTCGCGGCGGCTGGCTTGGATAGCCGCGTGAGCTTCATCTGTGCCGGAGTGCCCGCTGGCTGCGATCACAATGGTTTTGAAGTGGGAAGAGTCTGTGGCTGGCCCAAATTGGTTGCCGTTGGCCAAGATGGGAAACACGATGCCACGGGAGCCAAGGCTGCGGCCTATTTTGACTGTATCAACTTCGCCCTTCGGGCCAAGTGCAAAGGCGCAGCAGTCACTGTGGGCTACATTGATACCACGTGCCCACCAACCAGTGTGTATGCCGCTTACAACGCACTTAACGTACCCAAGTCCATCCACGCGGACCCGCTAGTCGGTCATACCAACTCACCTGTCGCCACAAAGTTCATGCAAGATGCGGCTCTTAAACACATTCGTGGAGAGTAAATCCCGCCAAGGTGACTTCAGGCCCTATAACGATCGTTTAGTCCCTCTCCGTCCATCAGTTTCTCCACTGACTTTTTGACTCTGAGTTTCGCGGTCGTGGTGTCCTTTGCTGAGTTGATCCAGTCACAATACTCCCTGCGACCATGCGTAGTGAGGCTGTCATAGATGGCATTGGCCTTGGCATATTTCTTCATAGCCAAAGCTTTGGCGAGAATCTCTGGGATGACAGGCTCCTTTGGCTTATCCAAAGGCCGGGCCGCTACGGTGCCGCCGTTAGCGTCCAGTTCTACAGCGGCCTTGATCCACTTGCGGACCATCTTTTCGTCCACTTGACCCAACTCCGTGTAGCGCACGGAGCGAATCGCGGTCTTCCCTTGGCCTTGCACGAAAGTCCCTTTCGGGTCTTCCAACTCGGCTCCCCTCGGAAAAGTCAGGGCCACGTGCTTTTGGAAGGCGCTGAAGCTACACACCAACAGCCTGCCCTTGTAACTGGGCTCATTCCAGCGAATAGCCTCCTCAAGATGAGGTGCCTCGCTGCGAATGATGCCTCTCAGCTTCTCCACAACCGGACGCGCAAACTCCGAGAGGCCCTTGATGTAGGCATCCACGGTTGCGGGCGGTTCTGACCACGAAGCCATGTTAGCAATCTAGCTTTGTCCAAGCAGCGTTCTTCTGGCTGGAAGCCACTACTGCCTCGATAAACGCCATGCCACGCACACCGTCCTCGATTTTTGGGTAATCCAGGGCCACATCGTCCGGTGCTGAGCCGCTGATGACCGCGCGAATGTGGCTAGCAAAGTTTTTGTAGATGTTGGCAAACGCCTCCAGATAGCCCTCTGGATGAGCAGGTGGCGTGCGCGTGGCTGCTGCTGCGTTTTTGCCCAAATAGCCGTTTGCGGTGCGGTAGACTTGCATAGGCTGATCAAGCCACTTCACCAGCATGGTGTTAGGCTCTCTCTGATGCCATTCAATGCCACCCTTCTCGCCGTAGACGCGAATGTTTAGGTTGTTCTCCTCACCAACACTGATCTGTGAGCTGTGGAGCACGCCTTTTGCACCACCCTCAAAGCGAAGCAAGATATTGGCGTCGTCGTCAAGGAGCCGCCCCTCCACAAAGGTCGTGAGATCTGCCGCCAACTCACTGATCTTGAGCCCCGTGATGTATTCTGCCAGATTCTCCGCGTGAGTTCCGATGTCACCCACACAGCCGGCAGCGCCACTGCGTTTTGGGTCCGTGCGCCAGCCCGCCTGCTTCTGTCCAGAAGCCTCCAGGCGGGTAGCTAGCCATCCTTGCGGATACTCAACGACTACCTTGCGGATTTTGCCGAGTTTCCCAGCAGCGATCATGTCCTTCGCTTCTTTAACGAGGGGATAGCCGGTGTAGTTATGGGTAAGGCCATAGAGCTTACCGGTCTTCTTCACCAATGCCGCCAGTTCTTTTGCTTCCGCGAGGTCGAAGGTTGCCGGCTTGTCACTTAGCACGTGGAATCCGTTCTCAAGCGCCATTTTTGCAGGTGGGAAGTGCATGTGATTCGGGGTCACGATCGCCACAAAATCCATCCGCTGGTCGGCAGGCAAGGCGGCCTCGCCTTTGATCATTTCCTCAAACGAACCGTAGCAACGATCTGGCGGGAGGAAGAAGTCGCCACCTGATGCTTTTGATTTTTCCGGATCGGAGGAAAATGCTCCACAAACGAGTTCAATCTGCTGGTCAATCGCCGCCGCAATGCGGTGCACTGCTCCAATAAAGGCTCCTCTGCCGCCTCCTACCATTCCATAGCGTATTTTCCGGCTCATATTTTTTGTCGATTTTTTGGGGTGTTTTTTCTGAAAAAACCCAGCCGCCTGATAGCGGGGGGCATGTAGTCTGGCCCAAATCAGCGCCCTCGGTCAAGCGTCTGTGCGTTGATTTTGAAGGGAAGCAGCGGTTTTTTTGCAAAGGATCACTTTTTTCTTCACATATGTCATGGTTTCCCTTACACTCGCGTCAACTTTTGAGTTTCTCACCCCCAAAACCTAAACCCATGAGAACCCTGCGCTTACTTCTGGTTGTTGTTGCGAGTGTAGGCTGTCTGAGCTTGCCGACGATAGCCGGCACCCAGACGGAGGCTCGAGCCAAGATCTCGACCAAATTGAAGTCGATCAAGTTGCCGCGCGTCCAGTTCCGGGACGCTACCATCTCGGAGGCCGTGGAATATTTCCAAATCAAGGCCCGTGAGTGCGACCCAACCAAAACGGGAGTCAACATCATCGCCAAGATTGATCCAGACGTTAAGCCGAAGCCGATCACCATGGATTTGAGCAACGTTCCGCTCGAGTTTGCATTGAAGACCGCTGCAGAACTTGCAGGCATGGTCGTCCGATTGGAACCACATGCCGTGCTGGTGACCAGTATTACCGACAATAACGGACAGATGTACACAAGAGTGTTCAATGTTCCTCCCAATTTCCTGGATGCAGGAGCCACTAAGTGAGTATGGGCGGCTCACGACGCTGACTGTTTAGGAGAGAGGCAGTTCAGCGGCATAGCTCAAGCATCCGCAAGATGGGTCTTCCGACCTTCTTGCGGATGCTTTTTTGTTGCTGAAGAATGCATGCGCAATCCTTCAGAGCATGCAGTTCATGCTCCCTGTGGGTTTGTATTTCCTTCGCTTCCGGTTGCTACTTGCTCAACTCAAGCATCCGCAATATCGGCTTTTCAGCACGCCGACGTATCTCCTCGTCCATTTCGACCGTGGGTGAAAGGTTGGCGAGGCAATCGTGGAGTTTTTGAAGCGTATTGAGCTTCATGTAGCGACAGTCGGCACAGCGACAGTGGCCCGTTGGTCCGGGAATGAACTTCTTGTTAGGCACCTCACGCTCCAAGCGATGAAGCATGCCGCTTTCCGTGACGATGATGAAGGTATTGGCCGGGCTAGACTTGCAGTAGCCCACCATTTTCTCTGTAGAGCACACTTCATCCGCAAGCAGTCTCACGGCGTAAGTGCATTCTGGGTGAGCCACGACCTTGGCGTCTGGATACTCCTTCTTGATGGCTTCAATGCTGTCCCTGGTAAACTCAACATGCACATAGCAAGCACCCTTCCACAAATCCATTTTGCGGCCGGTCTGCTCCATCACCCATGAACCAAGGTTTTGATCTGGAACAAAAAGAATGGGGCGGTCCTTCGGTGCTGCCTCGACGATCTTTACGGCGTTACCACTGGTGCAAATGCAGTCGCTCAGAGCTTTAACAGCTCCAGAGCAGTTGATGTAGGCAATGACGTAGTAGTTTTTGTCTGCGTTCGCCTTCAGAAACGCCTCGAGCTGAGGTCCTGGGCAACTCTGCTCAAGAGAGCAACCTGCGTTCATGTCTGGCAGCACGACTGTCTTGCCGGGGTTCACAATTTTGGCCGTCTCCGCCATGAAGTGGACGCCGCAGAAGGCAATGACGTCGGCGTCAGTTTCTTTTGCCTTGTACGAGAGACCCAACGAGTCACCCACGAAGTCCGCCAACTCCTGGATCTCTTTGGACTGGTAGTTGTGAGCTAGGATGACAGCATTGCGCTGCTTCTTCAGACGAAGAATGTCAGATCGCAAATCAGGAGCGGCATCAAACAGCATGGAAGGTCTAAATGGTGGTGGGTGGAGCTTTAGGAGCGGTGTTGCGCACGATGTTCATCGCACCATTCAATTCCCCGCCTGGCTCAATGGATACAGAGCGCGCAGTGACATCTCCATTCACGGCTCCATTTGCAGAAATAAGCACCTGGCCAGCGGAGAAGACATTGCCAGTGATGTGGGCATGGATCTCTACGTCGTCCGCTTGAATGGCGTTCATGAATGTAATCTCTGAACCCTTTTCGACGATGAGCCGCCTGCAGCGTATTTCTCCGACAATCGTGCCACTGGTCTTGAAAATCGCATCTCCCGTGCAGTTGATCTCTGCGGTGACATTGCCGTAGCAGCGCAACTCGCGGCAGAACAAGTGAGCAGCAGAAAGTTGTCCCCGTTTTCGGATAATGACGTCACCACGAGTCTTGATGGACTGGGTTGACGGCATGTTCAGATCCACGTCTTCCATGGAGATAGCCGCTCCACACGCGGGGCAATTGGCAGAGCGTGAAGAGCGACCTACTTTGAACTTGTGATCGCACTCAAAGCATTGCGCCTCCTTGAAATACTGCTGCCGATAGAAGCCTTGGTCCTTTAACCGCTGCATGCCCGTAGCTGGCGCTTCTCGGCTGGGCTGGCTCGATAAGTTTTCGGGAATCTCGATAAAGTCAGGTGCCGTCTTTGCCTCTTCATCCGGGTCACCCTTTCCAGCTGGGGCTTGTGGGTCCGCTGGTTTCCCTGCTTGAATCATCATGCCCAAACCAAACTCCTGCTGCACTTCCTTGCCCGTAGGTGGAGCGCTTGGCGCTTCCTGAACGCCACTCACGGGCCGGTTGAGCGGGGCGGAAGGCGGGGCGGGAGGTGCCAAGGGTTTGCTCGGCGGGTTTGCAGCATCGCGCTTTGGTCGTAGGTGTTCAGGGTTTCCGCCGGATTTGGAAACTTCTGATGCAATCACGCGCCGCTTTTCGATGCGCAGATGCACTCCGCACTCGCGACAGAACGTAGAAACAACAAGACGCGGCTCATACTGAGCCGCGCCGCACGCCGGGCACACTACTTCGATTTGGTTTTTCGGAGGAGTGGGCCCGTCTTTTTTGCCGAAACCTAGTAGGCCTCTAAACACCTGGGGTTAGGGCTTTGGAGCCGATGACTTGGCTTGCTCAGCGCGCTTACCCACCAGGGATTGACCCATGAAGGTTGCGCCTTCTTCGATGGCAAGAGTACCAGCAGCAATGTCACCGACCATCACTGCATTGCTCTTCAGCTCACACCGCTCCTGGACCGTCACATTACCTTCGATCTTACCGAAAATGGTCACCGTGCGAGTCTTCACTTCGCCCTTGATGTGGGCATTCTCACCAACGGTCAGGCTGCCGTCAGACTGAACTTCACCGTCGATCTTTCCATCGATGATGAGGTCGTGGGAGAACTTGATGGAGCCTTTGATTTCAACATCATTGGCAAGGACGTTTTTGGTGGATGACATCATGGATGAAGGAGAAGAAGAAAAGCGTTGGGGTTGCGGGGCGGAAGTTGGTGCCACAGGTGCACGTTCCTGGGCCGGTGCCGCAGGCGCCGAAGTAGCGGCGGGGGCGGCGGGCTGAGGGGCGCGCTCTGGTGCTGGACTGCTTGATTGACCTATGATTTGACGGAGCATTCGGAGATTCTACCGCCATCCCTCGGGGGGTGTCAACGGTAGCCTAATAAAAATCCGACTGCGGTGAAACCATGCCGTGTAAGCCGCGAAATACCGAGCAAAATCGAGGTTTCCCAACGTAGTGGCTCGAGTGAAGTCACTTCGTTTACTCATTCTGTTTTTTGGTGTTTTTTCCATCACTTCTTTGGCCCAAGAAGCGGACCAAAAACTCCGCATCATCGTCTTTGGTGCTCATCCTGATGATGCGCAATACAAAGCAGGGGGCACTGCCGCCAAGTGGATCAAAGCAGGGCACAAAGTAAAGCTCGTCTCGGTGACCAATGGCGATATTGGGCATTGGCAGAGCGCCGGGGGGCCTCTCGCTCAGCGCCGTCTGGCGGAGGTGAAGAAGGCTGATGCCATCATTGGCGCATCCACTGAAGTTCTTGATATCCACGACGGTGAACTCATGCCCTCGCTTGAAAATCGCCAGAAAATCATCCGGCTCATTCGGGAGTGGCGGGCTGACATTGTCATTGGCCATCGACCTTGGGACTACCACCCTGATCACCGCTACGTGGGTGTACTTCTTCAGGATGCAGCCTTCATGGTCGCGGTGCCCTTCATTTGCCCTGATGTGCCTCCGTTAAAGAAGAATCCACTGTTCCTTTATTCGAGTGACGGATTTCAGAAGCCGTATCCATTCAAGCCGGACATCGCGGTTTCTGTGGATGATGTCTTTGACCAAAAACTCACAGCGATTCACGAAATGCCTTCTCAACATTATGAGGGTGGTGCCAATGGGAGCGAGGAGCATGTAAAGTCCGTCCCTCCTGCTTCAGACGAACCTGGTCGCAAGAACTGGCTGAGACAACGCTGGGAACGCCGCCAGGGTGGCGAGGCAGATCGCTTTCGTGAAACGTTGATCAAGCGTTACGGACAAGAGAAGGGCACCGCAGTAAAGTTTGCCGAAGCGTTTGAGATCTGTGAATACGGACGCCAACCGTCCGAGGCTGAGATACGGGTTCTTTTTCCGTTCTTCGACTGATTTTCCTCAGTTCACAGGGACAAACCTCACACACACGCATCCGCCAACTTTATGTTCGCGGCCCGTTGGAGTCAGATCCCCAGTTTCTTCATTTACTTTGAAGAGCACCACATTGTGGCTGTTCTGATGGGCTGCAAACAACCACTTGCCAGAGGGATCCATGTTGAAATTGCGAGGAATGTTCCCACCGCTTTTTGTGTTCCCGACCAAACGAAGCTTTCCAGACGCTTCATCGAACGCAAAGCGAGCAATGGTGTCATGCTGACGAAGCGAGCAGTAGACGAACTTGCCATTCGGATGCACACGAATCTCCGCCGTAGAATATTTGTCGCTGAACTCATCACCCGCCGGTAGACAGCTCACCGTCTCGATAGGATCCAGCTTTCCGTTTTCTGAGTCGTATCGAAAACTGGTTACGTTCAGAAGCATCTCTCCGTTAGTGAACGCAAACTTCCCATTGGGATGGAAAGCAAAATGACGCGGCCCAGAACCAGGAGGCACGCCGACCGAGCCGTGGGACGTGGTTTTGCCGCCGACCCCTGTCTTGTAGATCATGACTTTGTCCAACCCGAGGTCCGCGATAAAGGCAAAGCACCCATCTGGACTAAAATTGGCACTGTGGGCATGAGGGCTTTTCTGTCGGCGCTCGTTAACGCTGCCGCCTTCATGCTGGTGAAAGCTCACAGCCTCGGACAATGAACCATCTGCCTTTACCTCATAAGAAGCCGCGCTCCCGCCGCCATAATTGGCCACCATGGCAAGCTTGGCATCTGGAGCGAGATTAATGTGACATGGCCCAGCCCCAACTGAGCTGACTTCATTGATCTTGCTCAACCTACCACTGCTTTTATCGATGCCCCATGCAGTCACCCCTCCGCCTGTTTGGCCGGGCACGCTCACTTCACCGACGGAATACAAGTGCTTACCATCTGGATGCACTGCCAAGAAGCTCGGGCTGCCGGTTTCGCCTGCTAGTTCCGGTGCCGACCACTCGCCGTTATCGGAGTTGAAGCGTGAAACATAGATCCCCTTGCTGCCTGTTTTGTCTCCTGTGTAGCAACCGTAGTAGACAAAAAAATCGGCGGCAGATGCTGTCATGGTCGTTGCGAGTGCAGCCAGTGTAATGGTCAATTTCATCATTGGGTGGTTCATGCTAGAGCTTGGAGAGTGCATCCAGGATCTCGGAGGCAAAAAGGTTGTCTGTATTCACAATAATCGGCCCATCCGGTCCGTACAGAATATTCACGGGAACGGCTTCCTGATTGAAGGACTTCAGCACAGCTTTGATCTCTGGGTTCTCATCGGTCCAGTCAGCCTTTACGAGTTTCACATCGTGCTTTTTGAAGGCTGCTATGACCTGAGGATCGCTGTAAACGTGCTTGTTCACTTGGCAGGTCGCACACCAGCGTGCGGTGAAATCCACATAGACGAGCTCACCTTGATCGGCGAGATCCGCCATCAGGGCAGGGGACCAAGCCGCCCACTCCAGCTTACTTGCGGTTTTTTTCTGAGGCCATCCAATCATCAGCGCCCCTGCAATGGCCGCGATTGCCGTGATTCCGCCGATTGTGCGCGCCTGCTTGCTCTTGTAGGGCAGACACCAGCGCCCATAAACCCAACATCCAAACGCAACCATCACCGCACCGAAGGTCATGAGCAGGTGTTTTTGTTCATCCACCAACCCGGCAAGAGTCCACAGCAGCCATCCAGAGGTGGCAATGAGCAAAAAGGACATTCCCTGTTTAAAGCTTTCCATCCACGAACCTGGACGTGGCAGATATTTGACCAACTGCGGAAACGCCGACATCACAAGGTAGGGCGCACTTAGTCCCAAACCGATCACGCTGAAGACCAGTAGTGCCTGAACGGTGGACAGGGAGATGGCCCAAGCTAAGGCCGGCCCGAGAAAGGGTGCGGAACAAGGCGTGGCCACAACAGTTGCGAGCAGCCCGTCAAAGAATGATCTTCCCAGCCCGGACTTGTGCTGAACAGCGTTGGCCAGACCGACGGCACTCGCGCCAATCTCAAAGACACCGGCCATATTGAGGCCGAAGATCACAAAAAAGTAGCAGAGCCCGAGAACAAACGCCGCATTCTGCAACTGGCCGCCCCAACTGAGCCCAAGTAGCTTCACCAGCAGTGCTAACACCCAAAAACAAACCAAAACGCCCAGCGTGTAAGCTAGGCCGTGAAGAATGACTGCCTTTTTGTTCTCCCCAGCTTGCTGGACAAAACCCAGAATCTTTATCCCGATCACCGGAAAGACACAGGGCATGATGTTCAAGATCAATCCACCAAGAAACGCGAACAGCAGGAGCGATAGCGTGCCCTGTCCTGTGGTCGTGGGGGATACGTTCGCGGCAGGTGTAGCACTCGTTGGTTCTGCGGCAGCCGAGCCTACAGATCCGCCAAACTTTAGTTTCAGGTCGAAAGCCTTGACCTCGGGTTTGTTTTTGAGCCAACCTGACTCTGCGGTGATCACACCATCCAACCCTTCACCAAGCTTTGAATCCTCGACCGTTCCTAGTTCCAAGCGAAAAACCCCGCCCGACTTAACAGCAGTTTGCGCTTTTTGGGTGTCGATCTCCAAGGTCCGGGAGAAGAAGTAGATTTTGCCTGGCTCTGGATTAGCACCCTCTCCAGGGGTTAGCTGGAGCACCGCTTTGCCGTTTTCTTGACTGGCGGCCACGGTCCAGTTGCTAAGTCCTACCGGAAGATTGGCTCTTGCCTGCTTGAACAAATCTTGGGTGCTTTCCTGTATGATTTCGGCTTCAACAACTGGAAGCCTCAGTGAGGCTTCTGCCTTCACAGGTTGGCAGTTATCTTTGCAAACCAAGGCGTTAACGATGACTGCTAAATCTACAGAGCTACCTACAGGCAACGTGGATGGAGTTTCCACCTTCACGAGGACCACGGCTTCTTTTTCGAACCCGTAGTTGATGGAATCAAAAAACTCCATGGCGTGAGGCGTTGGCCACTGTGGCTCCGAAGCCTTAAAGCCATCGGGAAGCTTCCAGTTCAATGCGGTCGGCTTTCCTGGTCCACCGGGGTTGACCCAGTAGGAGTGGCTGCCCTCTTCGTGCGTTAGTTTGATGCCGAGAGTCAATGACTTCCCCGGAACAATGCCTGTCAACTCAGCCAAAAGCTCAGCGGTGAGGGGTTTAGACGACTGAGCGAGCACAAACGAGCTACCCAGCGCCAACGTGAATAGGAGGGCGCGAAAATACATGATGGGGATTCTAAGAGCGCCCGGTCAGGCGTTTTGTTCCAACGCGGGCTTGCTGTGGGTGCCATCGCAGTAGGGCGGATTGCCCGAGCGTTTGCAGTCGCACAGCCAGACTTTCTTGTCTTCGGCCAGATTGAACTTCAGCGGGCCTTTGCCGGTGCCTTTGTGCGATCCATCACACATGGGCTGGTTTCCGCTAAGTCCGCAAGAGCACCACCAATGGTCGCCAGCTTTGAGTTCGAGGGGTATAGGCATAGGAAAGAAGTGGTAGCTTAGACCACGCAGAACGAAACGCGGCAAAGAAAATACCAGTTGCATGGACCTGTTTTGTCGGTTATTTCTGTCTTAACCGAAATAAACGACCGATGCCCAACTTAAGCCCTGTTGCACGCAAATATATCCTCCACTGGGGAGAGTTGGGCACTCGCTGGGGCATTAACCGCACCATGGCTCAAATCCATGCGCTCCTTTACCTGAGCGACAAGCCCCTCAATGCCGAGGACATCTGCGAAACTCTGGATCTAGCACGGTCAAACGTCAGCACCTCGCTCAAAGAGCTTCAGAACTGGGGAATTGTTCGTGTGGTTCACATTCTCGGTGACCGCCGCGACCACTTTGAGTCGATGAAGGATGTGTTTGAGATGTTCCGCGTCATTATGACCGAGCGGAAGCGGCGGGAGATCGACCCCACATTGAAGCTGTTGAGGGAAGCCGTGGAACAGGCCGGAACTTCTGAGAGTGCAGCAGATGCGGTCACCAGACAGCGTCTCCAGGGCATGTTGGACTTCTTTGAACTAGCCAATCAATGGGCTGAGGGCGCACAGAAGGTACCCACGGGTGCTTTGGTGAAGGCAGCTCGTATGGGAGAGAAGCTTTTCAAGCTTTTAGGCCTGTCGGGCAGCTAAAACCGCTCTTTTTTAATCAAGCATTTCTCTTTTTACCGAAACGACCGATATGAACGCAAAAAACCTCCTTCCCATCGGGCTCTCGGTCTCGGGTTTTGTCCTTCCGCAGTTCATGACCATGCCGAACTGGGCAGTGATGTGGCTCTATACAGCCGCCATGTTCTTCGCCCTCAAGTCATTCATCATGATCAAGGCTGGGAAAGGGGATTGGCGCTTCGTGCTGCTCTGGCCTGGCATGGACGTGCGGGCTTTTGAGCGTCGACATCACCATCAAGCCGACCAACTGCCAACCCAGTATGCCCTCCGTGGCGTGGGGAATCTCATAGCTGCGTCTTTGATCTTAGTCGCTGCTGCTCTGTCGCCAAGTGCTGGGCCTTTCGCCACTACATGGCTATGCATCGTTGCGTTGATTCTCTCTTTGCATTGCGGAGTGTTCACCTTGCTGGCTGCATTCTGGCGGAAAGCTGGACGTGACGTGCGCCCGATCATGCACGCTCCACTCCTTGCCAGATCGGTGACTGAGTTTTGGGGGGAGCGATGGAATCTCGCTTTCAGTGATGGAGCGCTCCAACTGATTGTTCGCCCCCTCCATCGGCAACTAGGCAGACGTGGCGTGGTGGCTCTGGTATACGTGATCTCGGGGTTAGCGCACGAGCTTGCGATCTCGGTGCCTGCGGGAGCAGGCTATGGCCGACCATTGGCTTACTTCCTGATCCAGGGGCTCGTTGTCTCGCTTGAGCAGGGCCGCCCGATTACAGCGCCCTGGTTCTGGCGACTTAGAGCATGGATCGCACTCATCCTTCCGCTCCCGCTTCTGGTTCATGAGCCCTTTGTCATGGGTGTCATGCATCCCTTCTTCCAAGCCATCCGACTTTTGCCATGAACCTAAAACATGACCTTCTTTTGCTCGCAGGCTGGGGCCACTTTGGCATCCTGCTGGCCAGTATCCAAGTCCCGCGCATTTTCGACTGGCGCGGAAGTCTTGCTAGTTTGCATCCGTTTGTTCGGCAGCTCTTTTGGGTCTATGGAGTCTTTATTGTGATGACAATCGCTGGCCTGGGCACAATGACGCTGCTCAATCTGGACGCCTTTGTCGATGGGCTGCCGCTCGCAAGATCACTTGCGGCGTTCATCGCCATCTTCTGGGGACTGCGACTCGCCGTTCAGTGCTTTGTGTTCGATGCGCGCCCCTTCCTTACCAATGCTTGGCGCAAAGTGGGCTACCACACTCTGACAGCGGCCTTCATTTACTTCACTGTTGTCTTCACCTGGGCCGCTGTCGGCTGATTCCATTTTCCTTATGAAAACCATGCTCCTCCAACACCTCGAAACGCTGCTTCAAATCGTAGCCTGCGGCCAACTCTTCATCGCAACGCTCAATCTTTTCCTGGAGCGCATCCTCGGATGGAAGCCAGCACTGGATGCGATGCCGCTTCTGGTGCGGGAAGTATTCAAGATTCACTCTTGGTTCATCACCCTGACTTGTGGGATCTTTGGCGTGCTGACTTTTCGCTTTGCGGGAGCCATAGCACGCCACGAGCACCCGATGTTGGCTTGGTTCGCCGCAGCGGTGGGCTTCTTTTGGGCCTTACGTTGTGTGATGCAGTGGACTCACTACAGTCAGAGCCACTGGAAGGGCATTCTGCGGGAGACGATCATTCATTGGACGCTGTTTATCGGCTACGGTCTTTGGGCCAGCGTCTACTTTTTTGCCGCGTTGGGGTAATGAGACCTACCAGTCAGAGCGCACGGGAAGCGATGGAGTCCGAGAGGGGCGAACCTTGGTTTCTCGCTGGATGGAAGGATGTGCTGATGATGCACTTCGAGGTGCCGCCGGAGATTCTACAGCCCCTTGTGCCGTTCGAGCTCGATACCTGGGCGGGAAAGGCGTTTGTTAGTTTGGTAGGTTTCAAACTCGACCGATTGCGGCCCCGAAAAGCGCCAGCGTTGCTTCTTGCGCCAATCGCCACTCATGAGTTTCTCAACGTCCGCACTTATGTGAAGCATAGAGGTGAAACAGGCATCTACTTCTTAGCAGAATGGCTGCCCAATTGGCTCAGTGTAGCGATGGGCAGGCCTTTGTTCGGGCTTCCGTATCGCCTTGGAGTGTTGGAGTATGATCACGCGAATCCTTCGGCACTCACAGGTCGCGTCACGAGCAAAGACTTGATCTCGTGGACGGCTAAGGGCGAAGGAAAACTCCAATCCGCAGAGAAAGGAACACTGACAGAGTGGCTGATGGAGCGCTACACGGCATTTACTTACTGGTTAGGCATCAAACGACGATTCCGTGTCTGGCATCCACCGTGGCCACAGATCCCTGTGCAAGCTAAAGTGATCAACGAAGGCCTGTTGGACGAGACTGGTCGTTGGTTTGAGCACGCACGATTCGTCGGAGCCAACTGGTCTCCCGGTTTCGACGATGTCTGGATGGGAGCCCCTCGATTTCTATGAATACACAACACACCACCGCCACTTCTCACGAACTCCATCTGCTCAAGCTCGCAGCGAGATCCTCTGTCGCGTTCGTGTGGCTGTACGAAGGTCTCGTGCCCAAGATCTTGTTTCCAAGCCAACTCCAGATCGACATGGTGCAACGTTCCGGCTGGTGGTGGGGCTCGCCGGAGCTGACCCTTCAATGGCTGGGTGTAGGTATGATTGCCGCGAGCATCGTGCTTTTCATCGGATGGATGGAACGACTCGCTCAACTGGCAGCGACCATCGCTGTGCTAGTGCTCATGGTGCTAGTCGCCTCCACGCATCCCGCAGCGATGTACGATCCCTTTGGGGGACTCGCCAAAGATGCGTGCTTATTTGCGTGTTCTTGGGTGGTGTGGGTTTTGGGACGAACTCAACGAGCTGGCGGGAGCTTGCCGGGATCATAAACTGCGCCCTTGGACACTTGAATGAGTGTCATTCGTACCTTGGTGGGAAAGAACTTACCGGGGTCTGGCAGTTTGTGCGCGTGGGTGTTCCTGTCGTCCTTTAATACAAGATGCATTTCTTTGATTCCTTCGGTCCAGACGATGTCGTTGTTTTGCCAAAATGAGGTCATGGAGATGTCTTTCTCGATGACGCCCTTCTCGCGGTAAGCACCTGTGCCAATACAACCATAACCATGTCCCTGACCCTTGAACGGGATGTAGCAAACGCTCCAACTCGTGGGCTGGCCTCCTGCGGGCTTGTCGAGTACTTCCAGCCGCAGGTGGACGGCGCCATTTCGATAGTCGATGGGCGAAACCCAGTTCTTGGGCCGTTCAGCGTTGAGTTGTTCGCCCTTCAAGTAAACGTGCGACTGACTCGGCTTGGAGTTGATCGCGTCTTCATGCGTGAACGTGAAAGTGGTATCAAAAAGCACAAACTGCTCACCAGCAGCTCGTGTAGGCGAGCTTACAACGACCAGCAGGAGGAGAAAAGCACGGACAGAGAACGTCATGGAAACAAGTGTGGTTGGTTGATCGATTAACGTCAAGGCGTGGCCATGACATCCGACTAAAGTCGTTTGTGAGCAACGGTGGTGACAAGTAGAGTTCGAGCGATGAACATCATTCAGAAATCTCGCGCGGCCATTCGGAGTGAGCTTGAGGTCGCCCCTGCACTACGTCGATTCGGCAGCGGTTGGATCAGCGGTGTTTTGGGTCTAGTGCTCGGTATAGCGAGTCTGTCACTCGTGCTTTCCATCCGTTACCCTGGGATTTTGGGTGCTGTCGAACTGAATGCGTTCAAATCAGCGACGTGGTTTCGAGTTGTTCTGTTGCTCATTATGCTCGCGGCCTACGTCAGTGCAGTGCTGAGCTTGATTGTGCGGGAAAATCGAACGCTCGGCACTGCTGGATTGATCGTGACGTTGCTCGCCTCATTGCTGGGCGGCTCTCGTGCGAATGAAGCACTGCCAGACTACACATCTGCTTATGCGGGTTTGGACTTTTTGTGCTCAATGTGCTGTTCACCGGTGTGCTTTTTGTTCCGCTGGAGACCATCTTCCCCAAACGGGCAGATCAACCCCTGTTCCGCACTGAGTGGCGCGAGGATCTGTTTTACTACCTCGTCAGTAGCATGGCGGTGCAGTTGATCACTTGGCTGGCGTTTATGCCGGCGAGGACTCTTTTTGCGGCGACTTCTTGGACAGATTTCCGCGCCTGGGTAGCTGGGCTGCCTTTTCTGATTCAAGTCGTAGCGATCATGTTTCTCACGGATCTCGTTCAATACTGGGTGCATCGTGCCTTCCACCGCATCCCGTTCCTCTGGAGGTTCCACGCAGTCCACCACTCCGCAAAAGCCATGGACTGGATCGCCGGAGCTCGGATGCACTTTCTGGAAATCCTGGCGCTCCGTGGCACCACCGTGTTCCCCATGATGCTCCTTGGCTTTCACCAGAACGCCGTTGGGGCCTATATTTTCATGGTCTACCTGTGGTCTACTTTTGTACATGCCAACATAGGCTGGAAACTGAAGTGGATGGAGCCTTGGCTCGTCACCCCTCGGTTTCATCACTGGCATCATGGGATTGAGAAGGAGGCCATCGATGTGAACTTCTCCATTCACTTCCCTTGGCTGGACAAAGTGTTCGGCACCCATCACATGCCGGATGACCGTTGGCCCGAGGGGTACGGCATAGGCGGTCACCCCGTGCCCACCGGCTATTGGAAGCAGCTTTTGTATCCGTTTCGCAAGAAGTAGTGAGGGATCCCTTGGTGGGCAAAAGGGTTGCTTTTGCCCCACCCGTGTGCTCCGGTCTTGTCTCATTAGTTTTATTAAAACCCATGTCTGCTGCACACCCCAGTCCCTCTGAAGAGTCCGGTTCCTTCTGGTCAGTCATTAACCTCGTCATCGGAGCCGCTTTGGCTCTCTTTGCCGGATTCTGGGGCCTTGCATTGGTCTTCGGTGGCATCCAAGCAGCGCAAAAGATCCGCGCTCCGAAGGAAGTAGCCGCTCCGGCAGCTGCTGCTGCACCCGCCGCGACACCCGCTCCAGCTCCTGCGGCTCCTGCCGCTGAGTCAAAGGCCGCCGCCGCCCCTGCAGCAGCATCCGCACCCGCCGCTGGTGCACAAGAGCTGAGCCTCGGGCCTGATGCCGTTCAGCCGATGGCCTACAATAAGAAAGCTTTCACCGTGAAGGCTGGCCAACCCGTGAAGTTGACCTTTGCCAATGTTGGAGCCGCAGCACCGCTTCAGCACAACGTGGTTGTGGGTAAGGTAGGTAGCAAAGCCGCTCTCACAGCGGCCGCGGTGGCCATGATGACCGATCCACAGGGCATGTCGAAACAGTTCGTCCCCGCCGACCCAAGCGTCCTCGCTGCTACAAAGCTGGTGAACCCTGGCCAGAGCGAAACCATCACGTTCACCCCAGAGACTCCAGGTGAGTATCCGTTCTTCTGCACCTTCCCTGGGCACTACATCATGATGAACGGCACAATCACTGCTCAATAAGCATCTCAGGGCCCCCAAGCCTCGTAACCTCTCCTACTTCACACATTTTTCGCCATGTCCGACAACCTTGTCACTCTCACCGAAGCCAATTTCCAAGACGAAATCGAAAACTCGATGGTCCCCTTCGTGGTGGACTTCTGGGCTGAATGGTGCGGTCCCTGCAAAATGCTCACTCCTACGCTTGAAGCACTCGCTGGCGAGCTAAGCGGCAAGGCGAAGATCGGCAAAGTCAACGTCGACGAGAATCCAAACTTGGCCGCTCAGTTTGGAGTCCGCAGCATCCCCATGCTCGTGTTCTTCAAGGACGGGCAGCAAAAAGACGTCGTAGTAGGCCTGCAGAGCAAAGACGCACTCCTTCGTAAAATCGAGGCGCTGTAAGCAAGTCAGCGGGTTTGCTTAACTTTTGCTGAGGCGATGTTATGCCGTAAAAGCGGCAAGACCTGTTTCAGTTGGTGCGCTGCTGCTAGGTCCCTCGGTGTAATCATCAATCGCTGCAGGGGCAGCTCTCCAGCGATTGCGCGGATCACAGCTTCATGTGGCTTCCAGTCCAACTGGCCAAGCTTCACCAGCTTGCCCATTTCCTCCCCGGTGGCGGACTTCCACGCTTTGTAGATGAGTTCGGAGCAATAGATTTTGGCATCGTCCAACTCATACTGAATGTCGTACGGCCTTCCGAGAAACTCACGCGCCGCACGGAGCATGTCGGGTACTTTTGGCTGAAGGTTCTTGTGTAAACGGTAAACCGCAAACTTCGCCTCTCGGCCCTGAACGATCCAGTGCCCCAGGGGTATTTCTTGGACAGGCCCAATCGCCTCCAAGACCCGCCATCCCCTCCGAGAATGCGTTACGATCCCACAATGAGAGAACGGTGACCGCGTAGACCCTTCAATGGCATCAATGAGGGGGTTGTGCGCAAGCGACTGAAACAGAATGTCTCCTTCTTTAGGCTCATACGCCACCTCGGCAGAAGTGGAAGAAAGACAAAGGCCGACGGATAATGCAAACAACACGCCCTTCATGAAGGTGATGGTCCACCCAAACCCTAGTCATGCAAGCGGCAATCAGCGTCTCCGCCTACTCACCAACCATAGCAACGCTAATGCCACCAATAGGGCTGGTGAGGGTTCTGGCACATTCGAGACACCAGGAACCATAGCAGAGTCTGCTTGTTTGAGTCCTGCTTTCTCGTACTGGGTTTTCGTCTCCAGCACGACTGCGCCTGAAACTGGTGTGACAATCTGATAACGGGCAGCAAGTGACGCATCACGTGTTTTGTGGACTTCTTGAGACGCCCAGTATCGGGCAAGCTGATCACTTACCTTCTTTCCGGTCGTCGGCAAGGTCGAGGACCTCTCGTATTTCCAAACGCCCCGGCGGGATGGCTCCACGATCTCTTTGATCACCTTGGTAAAGGAGCCGTCCGTCTGATACCAACTCACTGCTTGAAGGCGGTCATTATCTGGAAACCACTCAAGTAGTCGGTTCGGCCCTGGCACTACCTCGATGGCGTAGAGCCGTCCAGTGAAAAGGGGTATCGTCGTTGTAGACAACAGCTTTGACTTGTTCGGCTGCGGTCCATGGATCCACAAGTGGGTTGCTTTATCGTGATCGTGGAGCGCTTGGATCAGTGCCGGGGCACTGTCGCGTCCACCGACAAAACCAATTTCGTTTAGCACTTGCTGCACGTTTGCTCGATCGGCACGAATCCACCCATCATCCGAGGCGAGATAGAAACTAACTGGCACGCCACTGGGGAGTTGTTTGATGGCTTGCTGGAGTTGTTCGCGGCTGGCGCCGACCTGCTTTGATGTATCCACAATCACCACAAGGTCTGATGGTATCTCAGATTCGATCATTTCAGTTCTTCGGATGAGGAATGACGATTCCTTTGGAGCGAAAGGATCTGACGTCCAGACGACCTCGCTTGCCCTCGGGCTCATGATCAGTCTCGTCTGCCTCCATTGCTCGGGATTGAGCTTCTTATCGAATATCCATTGCCCTCCATGGCGTTGAGCGCCCTCGAAATCTTGATCGCTCACTGTCTTCAAGCGATGAGAAAAGTTCGATGCGAGGCTGAAGTTGCGTTCGAGGAGAATAGGAACTCTGATCTCGCTGTGAACAGGGACTGTCATTCCGAGGCGAACCTTCATTTTGCCCCCTTTTGCAGGGACAGGAAAACATTGCATCATCACGCGATCAGGACCCACGTGGTTAACGAGCACGGGATCACGACGTTCAACTTTCACTACCTGTCGATAGGCTGCTGTTACCACCGCTTTGGCAGCGAAAGCAGCTTCCTCTGGCTTATCGTTCACCCAAAGCGTCAAACGCGACACAACGCCGCCCGCAGGAAGTAGGATCTGACACCGCGCTTCCTGCTCTCTATTTCCATGGTTATCAAATACCAAGGTCCACTCGCCGTATGCTAAGGCGGCATCAGATTCGATGGTCCATTTCGTAGACGACTCAGTGAGATACAAACCCGCAAGTCTTACTCCAACAGCCTCACCTGCGCGTTCTTGATCCCACGTCCAGTCCGCAAAATCGTCAGAGAAGGCGGACGACCCAAAGGTGCGTCGTGTGGACGGCCTGACTGTGTCAAACGATTCACCTGTCACCCGAAAGTAGAGCTCCCTTGCGTCCTCAGCCTTGATAGACATGGAACGCAGAAACCTCCCTGCCATGTCAGAACCGAACCGAGTGCCGACGATCCAGGTACCAGGACTTCGTCGCGCCAGTACGCCCTGTTCCCGATAACACAGGTCTGCAAGAACTCCGCTTGAGCCGAATCGTCTGAGCTTTTGGAGAGCTTGAACATCACCCGCAGCGGCAGGTTTCACGTAGAACACCGTCACGAGGGTGGATACTTCGCTAATGACAATGCCCAAAAAGGCGACTCCAACACCCAGCCACATCCATAGATTGCTACACGTGACTTTTTCACGGCGAAGTTTGGCAAATGCCGAGAACCACGAAAGCCATGCAAGCACCGGTGCCGAGCCAAGTAAGCACAAGGGAATCGGCAACACGAAGATCACCAAGACAAAGCTGTACAGACCGATGAGCCAAGTGGCGAGAAGGTAAAACGTGCTTGTGGCAATCGCTAACCCGGCACCGAACCATAGCCACTGCCGTCCAGGGGACGAAAGCCCTCTCAAGTGGCGGTAAACCACTAGATTCCAAGTCGGAATGCTCAGCAGCAGCAGCAAATGCCCAACCGTTGGAATGGGATCAAAGAATACACTCGCGCATGGCTTGAAGAGTACCTCCGCCGCCATTGCGAGTAGCGGTATCACCACACCCCAGGTCAGAAATACCTTCGGCCAAGTAAACTTCACTCTGGGTTCCGGCTGGCTGGCGGTATTCATGGTGCAGCGTAAGATCGACCGACTACCGCTTCCATTCCAGCTATTCTTGGCCTACCTGACGAAGCCAGTCTTGGAGGTTGTAGTAGTTGGTGACTCTGGCGACCTTATTCTCTCGGATCTCGAAGAATGCGCCCACACGCAGCCTGTAGGTCTGGCCTTTTGCTGGGGGTAATCCTTCGTCAGTTTGCAGGTATTTGCCAACAATGTAGAACTCAGCCGCCGCGCGCGCGCCATCTGCGCCTGTCATGACCACTAGCTCCTCGACTTGCTCGGAATAGGAGCGGTCCATGCGCTGCAAAAATGCTCGAAATGCATCCACGCCAACCTCGCTTCCGCCTTGGTTGATGTCATGAATGACATCCTCAGTGAGCAAAGCCAGAAAAGCCTCGCGGTCACCTGAGTTGAAGAGCGAGTAATAGTTTCGAATGAGTTCAGAGGGGGTCATGAATGCTCAGCTTGGAATCAGAACAAGATTTCGTCAATGAAGGCTGCAACGTGAGCCGGGAGTTTGCGCTGACGTCGTGAAACAACCAACAGATCTGGGAAAGACCATATCCTGCATGATCTCTCGACAGCAAGGCCTTCCCGCTCATCATGCCGGGCCAGATGTCGTCCGATGCAGCCATGACACCGATGATGAAGCAGTACACCGCCATGCGGCGGGAGCTGCCCGAAGACGTGTTGCTGTTTTTCAGGTTGGGTGACTTCTATGAGCTCTTTTTTGAAGATGCTAAGACGGCTGCTCCGTTATTGAACGTGGCTTTGACCAAGCGCGGAGGTATCCCCATGTGCGGCGTGCCGCACCACGCGTCCCAGGGTTATATCGCTAAGTTGGTGACCCATGGAAAGCGGGTGGCGATTGCAGAGCAAAGGGGTGATGTAGTGCCTGGCAAGCTAGTGGAGCGCGAGATCGCGCAGATCATTAGCGCCGGCACCGTAAATGACCTCAATCTGCTCGACAGCTCACGGCCTAACTATCTTGTGTCGGTCTATCAAGTGGGCAAGAGGCTTGGGTTAGCTTGTGTGGATCATACCACGGGTGAGTTTGAGGTCTCTGAGTATGGCGAAATAGCTGAGTTGGTCGATGAACTGCAGCGCCTTGGCGCATCAGAGATCATTTTTAGCGAAGCTCAGCGAGATTTTGCGGCTCAAGCCGGGCTATCCACAGCTCTCGCGTGCGAGGACTATCTGTTTCTTTTCGATCAGGGAGTCCATAGCCTAACACAGCACTTTAAGGTGCAGTCCCTTGATGGATTTGGATGTTCGGGAATGAACGCGGCGATTTGTGCGGCTGGAGCGATTTTGCAGTATCTACAATTTCAACTCCGCCGAAGTGTGGATCACATCCGCCGACTGCGTGTGGCTCAGCCTGGGGACTGTGTGCTGATTGATGCCGCAAGCCAAGGGCACCTGGAATTGGTCACATGCCGCGGTGGCAGTCAGCATACGTTGTTGGCTTCATTGGACCGCACTTGTACGCCGATGGGTGCTCGTAAGTTGCGGCACTGGCTCTTGCATCCGCTTCGGGATCTCGAGAAGCTCAATCATAGACAGGAAGCCATAGCCGCGTTTTTGAATGAAGCACCAGTTCTTGGACAAATCCGCTCGCTGTTAAAGGACATTCGTGACCTTGAGCGGACGAGTGGTCGTCTCAGCCAGGGTAGTGGAAACGGGCGTGATTTGCAGATGCTGGCGAGCTCGTTGGAGATCATTCCTGGACTGAGGACGATGCTGGAGACGCTGGAGCAGGATTGCTCTCAACTGCGGGCGATTCGTGAAGGTCTCCGTGACCTAAACGAGATTGCCGGTGAGATACAGCGGGCGATTGCTGACGAGCCACCGATTCAAATCAAGGAAGGCGGCGTTTTTCGCATCGGCTATCACGAGACGCTCGACGAACTACGCAACGCCTCCTCGCTTGGTCGCCAATGGATCGCTGATCTTCAGAACCGCGAGATTGAGCGTACTGGTATCAAGAGCCTCAAGATAAAATACAACGCGGTGTTCGGTTACTTCATCGAGATCACCAAGGCAAATCTCGAGTCCGTGCCGACAGATTACCATCGAAAGCAAACGACGGTGAACGGCGAGCGCTTCATCACGGATGAGCTGAAGAAGATGGAGGACAAGATCTTGGGCGCTGAAGAAAGGAGCAAAGCGCTAGAGTATGAACTGTTTGTGGCGCTCCGGAGCAAGGTGCTCGAGCATCTTGAGGCGATCCAAGAGACAGCTGAGTCCGTGGGCGTTTTGGATGCGCTCTGTAGTCTTGCAGAGACAGCGAGGCTTTACAATTACGTGCGTCCAACGCTGAATGAGACGCGAAACCTTTTCATTCGGGAAGGGAGGCATCCAGTTCTTGATCAAACACTGACTGGAGGAGAGCGTTTCGTCCCCAACGACGTGACTTTGGAACCGGAGCAGAATCGGCTGATCTTGATTACAGGTCCTAACATGGCGGGCAAGAGCACTTATTTGCGTCAGGTTGCGCTGTTAACCCTCATGGCTCAGATGGGTAGTTAT
This sequence comes from Verrucomicrobiaceae bacterium, assembly GCA_016795485.1. Lineage (GTDB taxonomy): Bacteria > Verrucomicrobiota > Verrucomicrobiia > Verrucomicrobiales > Verrucomicrobiaceae > JAEUHM01. The sequence continues at coordinate 79,622 of JAEUHM010000043.1, forward strand.
GTGCCTGCAGCGAGCGCTGAGATTGGACTGGTGGATCGCATTTTCACCCGGATCGGAGCCAGTGACGACATCGCCCGAGGCCAGAGCACCTTTATGGTGGAGATGAATGAAACGGCGCTCATTCTAAACAATGCCACGGAGCGGAGTCTGGTGATTTTGGACGAGATTGGTCGTGGGACAAGCACCTTTGACGGTCTGAGCATCGCCTGGAGCGTGGCCGAACATCTCCACGATGCCATCGGAGCCCGTTGTCTCTTTGCAACACACTACCACGAGATTACCGCCCTAGCTCAAAGTCGATCCGCTGTTCAGAACTACAACGTGGCGGTCAAAGAGTGGAATCATCAGATCATCTTCTTGAGGAAGATCGTGCCAGGCAGTGCTGAAAAGAGTTACGGCATCCAAGTGGCGCGTTTGGCCGGTCTCCCCGAAGGAGTGATTGCACGAGCAAGAGAGGTGCTAAGCGAGTTGGAGGCGGGCCATCAACCAGTAGACAGCGTCAAGGATGTGCCTGTGGCGAAGTCAGTGCCTTCGAGTTCCCGCAGACGAAAGGGCAGGGATATTGACGACCGACAGATGGATTTGTTTGGTTGAACCAGTGTATGCTCCACAGCCTGCTATAATTACAATATCTTGTTATTGTATCATGCTACATTATCCATAATCTGGGCTCGCTGGCGTAGAAAGTGGTCAACAATCACCAAGTGGACCATCGCTTCCACAATGGGCACGGCCCGCGGAAGAACACAGGGATCATGGCGTCCCCTAGCGGCCAAAGTGGTGTCAGTGCCTGCAGCTGAGACAGTCTTTTGCTCCTGCAAAATGGTCGCGGTGGGCTTAAAGGCCACGCGGAAAATGATCGTCTCTCCATTGCTAATGCCGCCCTGGATACCACCGCTTCGATTGGTCCGGGTCCGAACTTTGTCGCCATCCATGTAGAACTCGTCGTTGTGCTCGCGGCCAGTCAGAAGTGTCCCTGAAAACCCTGACCCCAACTCGAATCCTTTTGTCGCTGGCAGCGAAAGCATCGCCTTGGCGAGGTCAGCTTCCAGTTTATCAAAAACAGGTTCGCCGAGGCCTGGTGGAACCCCGCGGACTACGCATTCGATCACTCCACCCACGGAATCGCCCTCAGATCGGACTTTCTCGATCAACTGAATCATTTTCTCCGCTGCGGCGGGGTCACAGGTGCGGACGATGTTTGATTCAATGACGTCTGGATCTGGGTTTTGGCAGATAGTCTCTGCGGCCGAGATGTGCTGGACGGATTTGACAAAGGCAACGCACTGGTAGGCCGGGATGGCTGCCCGGATCACTTTTTTGGCGATAGCTCCGGCTGCCACCCGTCCGATAGTTTCGCGTGCCGATGCTCTGCCGCCCCCACTGATCGCCCGAACGCCGTATTTGGCATCGTAGGTGTAATCGGCATGAGATGGCCGATAGGCGGCTTCCATCTCTTTGTAGGCTGAAGGTCGTTGGTCCGTGTTTTGGACGACAACCGCAATGGGGGTTCCTAAAGTTTGACCATCGACCACGCCACTGAGGATCGAAGCACTGTCCGGCTCTTTGCGAGGTGTGACAATCTTACTCTGGCCCGGTTTCCGGCGATCCAGTTCAGCCTGGAGGTCCTCGACCGTTAGTGGGATTCGTGGAGGGCAGCCATCCACAATGACTCCGATCGCGGGTCCATGGGACTCGCCGAAGGTGCTGATGCGAAAAAGGGTGCCGAAGGTGCTGGCCATACGTTGTTCATTGGGGGAACAGCGTCATGGTCGCAAGAGATTTTAGTTTTTCGATTTGAGATTTTGGGTTTGGCGGCCCGCATGGTATATTTTGGCGTTATTTCATGAAAACGCTCCCTCGCCTTCTGGCCCTTTTTGGGCTGGTATTGACTTTGTCGTCTTGCTCGTTGATCAAGGCACCGTTCCAGCTGCTTAACAGGGCGGCTAGTGCTGTCCTTGCTCCTGTCGGGGGTCTTGGAGGTGCGGCACAGCTTGCTCCTTTGCTTCTGGATGCCAAGGATGGGCAACGTAAGCCGATCAAGGGGATGGAGCGGTCATTGGATGACGGTAGCGCGCCATCTCAGCAGCCATTCAGTGAGACCCAAATGGCCCGTTCCACTCCCGCTAAGTCTTCTAGCGGCGCCGAAGGATAAGCACGACATCGGAATACGAATCATCGAGTTCCCGTGTCTGCCGGATGTCATGCTGAAAGTCATGACAGGCCACGAGTTCAAGGTCAGGCGAGACTTTCTTTATCAGGTCTTTGACTTGTTTCGCGTTGTAGGTGCGGAATGCCCAATGAGTTTCCTGAAGTTCGCTGCGGCCGTTTTGTGTGATCTTTAGACGCGTTCTTATTTTCTCAAGCCGTGTTCGGCGATCCGGCGGCCATGTTCGTGTGTTGCACACGACCTGCCGACCATCGCGTTCTCCTACCCAGCGCTCATGTTCACAACGCTCATTTGAGTAGTCAGTGAGGTGGATTCCGAGGACGTAGATTCCGCCTGACCTTAAATGACTCGCAACGCACATCAGGTGGCTTCGTGCGTCCACCTCAGTGAGCAAATACTTGAATGTGCTCACAAGACAATGAGCTAACTCGTAACCTTTGAGCGGACAATTAAAGGACTCCATCCGATCCTTCCAGACGTTTGCCTCTGGCACTCGATGTGAAGCGTACTCGACCATTGCATCACTGAGATCGAAGCCATGGACACGACAGCCTTCGTTCGCAAGGGCTTTGAGGAGTCTACCCGATCCACATGCAGGCTCGATCACGGTTGGCATTCCTTTTTGTCCATGCGCATAGGTGGCGTAAGCATCGAGGATGAATCTGGCCTCCTGCGCTGTGTCCGCATCGAAGATGATGTCGTAGTCGTGAGGCGTGTCGTACCAGTCGCGCAGAGATGTTTGCATTTTCTTTGCTGCTCGTTGTAGACGCAGATGGTGGTCTCGTCGAGGGATACCCGGCATGGATGAGCGCACGAGAATCGAAACCAGAGAAGAAGTTATGTTCTTTGACACCGATGCTGGTGGTGTCGTGCATAATCTGGCCTACCTCAGAATGATCGAAACGGCTCGGACAAGACTTGGAGCGAGATTGGGTCTATCACTTCGTGAGATGGCTGAAAGTGGTCTCTTCGCGGTGGTGGTGCGGACAGAGATCGATTACCGCCGACCAGGTAAATTGGGCGATTGGGTCACGGTTGTTGGCCGCCTGGAGAGTATTGAGAGAGCCCGGTTTTGGTGCGCCTTTGAGATGAGACGTGATAGTGATCAAACGTTGTTAGTGACGTGTCGTCAGCAACTGGCCATGGTTCAGATGCCAGAGGGAAAACCAGCTCGGTTGCCTGAGGTCTGGAGATCTGAGTTTGCTTACCTTGTGAAATGAATCGCCCGCCACTTCCCATCAATCGTGCTCGGATCAGCAGGATCGCCGAAGGCGTGGTTGCCCACACCCTCCGAAAGCTTCCAAAGAATGTTGGCGATGCTGCACAAAACTGTGCAATCAACCTTGTATGGTCAGGAGATGACGTTTGTGAGGGAAGTGGGGATGACCTTCTTGGCTGGTTTGATGGAGTCAGCGTCAAAGAAACGGATGGGACTGAGTTTCCGCCAAAAATCTTTCTTGTGTTAGATCGTTTGTGGGAGTTTTCCGAGCGGCGGCCGGCTTTGTTTGAGCAAGAAGTCGCAGTCACTCTGTTGCATGAGTTGGGGCACTATCTTGGTCTCGACGAGGACGAGATTGCCGATCGCGGTCTGGCCTGATTTCAAGTTGTCATCGGGAACGAGTGTGAACTATCGGTGGCGATGCGCACGCCACTGATTTTTGATTGCCACCTGGACCTCAGCCTCAACGGAATGGAGTACAATCGCGATCTCCGCCTTCCGATGAAAGAGATCCGGACGAGGGAAACCGGTATGAGCGATCTCAAGGGCAGGGGATGCGGGACAACAGCTCTACCTGACATGCGTGCTGGGCGAGTCGGCATCTGTGTTGCCACGCAGCTCGCTGGTTGCATGAAGGGTGCACGCCCTTTCGCAAACTGGATGTCTCCAGAGCAAGCCTGGGCTCAAACTCAGGGTCAGCTGGCATGGTATCGCGCTCTGGAAGATGATGGCCAAATGAAACAGATTTTCGGCTCGGCTGACTTAGAGGCTGCGATCCGACACTGGGAGGACGACAGTGATGACAGTTCGAAGCCCATTTACTATGTGTTGAGTCTTGAAGGGGCAGATTCTATTCGTTCCGTTGGGCACCTTGAGAAGGCTTGGGCAAATGGCCTGCGTGCTATGGGACCCGCTCACTATGGAGTGGGGCGGTGGGCACTCGGGCACGATCAGGTAGGTCCGTTGAGCAATGCCGGCAAAGAACTGGTGAAGGAGATGAGCAAGCTGGGGATGATCCTTGATGTCACGCATTTGAGTGATGGCTGCTTTTGGGATGCCTTGGAGATCCATGAGGGCGCGGTTTGGGCAAGTCACTCGAACTGTCGGGCTTTAGTTCCTGATCCGCGGCAGTTTGCCGATGAACAAATACAGGCGATCATTGAGCGGGGTGGCGTAGTCGGTGCTGCTTTGGATGCTTGGATGATGATTCCTGGATGGGTGAGGGGCAAAACGACGCCCCAAGAAGCGGGTCTAAAGTTGGAAGTGGTCGTGGACCATATTGATCATGTCTGCCAGTTGGCAGGAAACTCAAACCATGCAGGGATCGGCACTGACCTTGACGGCGGGTATGGCACTGAACAGACGCCGGCTGATCTGGACACGATTGCCGATTTGGCCAGGATCCCTGATATGCTTCGTCAGAGAGGCTACACAGAACAGGATGTGCGAAACATTATGTCGGAGAACTACTTCCAACTGATGCGCACAGCATGGGCGAGACTTGGTATTTAAGTTGTCTCAAGTTTGAGTTTATTCGCACTACTGATAGTACGATTTGAGATTTGGCTGGATTATCTATTATCAGTAAGGGCTGTTGATATGTGAACTGCCCTGTTCCCCGCTTATTTAGCAGACGTTCCACTGTCAAATTGCGTGTGGGCAACTTTGGGAATGATTTCGACCGCATCGCCAATAAGACGCACAAGTGAGAAGTTTCTCAGATATGCCCCTTTATTTGGGCAGATGTTCACGAGTTATTCTGAACCTCTCGCTTGAGTTGTTCGAGAAGTGGACTTGCCAACGCGGCTGTCGCGGCAGCTGTCTCGGCTAGCTTTTTCGTTGATCCTTCTCCTGTCCCAAGTTGGACATCACCCCAGGACACGATGGCACGGAAATGCCTTGCGTGAGGTGGCCCAGCCTCCTCAACAATATGGTAACTTGGAAGTGTCGCAGACTGTCCCTGAATGAGCTCTTGAAGGTGGCCTTTTGGGTTGGTTGTAGCCTCTGATGCGCCTACTTGAATCGTACAAATGGAAGGCTCGAAAAGATGATGCACCACTTGATGCAGTGCCTTGGGCCCTCCATCGAGATAAACTGCACCGAGGAGTGCTTCGAGAGCGTCGGCGAGATTTGATGGGCGCGAGCGACCTCCGCTCGTGTCCTCGCCTCTTCCTAGAGTCAGATAAGTGCCGAGTTCAAGTTGGGTGGCTGCACGGGCAAGCGCCTTGGTTGAGACGATGGACGCTCGGATTTTGGTGAGTTGGCCTTCATCAGCTTCTGGGTAACGATCAAATAGAAGAGATGAGAGTGCCAGCTGAAGGGCCGCATCACCCAAGTATTCAAGTCGCTGGTTGTTTCTCGGACAGTTGGACGTGTCGGACGATACGCTTGGGTGTGTCAGGGCTTGGCGAAGCAAGTTGATGTTCTTGAACTGATAACTGATCCGCTGTTCTAGGCGGGAGTAGCTTGCAGCGAGCGTCCGATTATCCTTTAGCATCCGAGGGAACAGAATCTTTGATGGACAAAGATGGGGTGATCGACGGGACTCGAACCCGCAACAACCAGAACCACAATCTGGGGCTCTACCATTGAGCTACGACCACCATAACGAGAAGGGCGGTGAAACTAAGGCAGGTTGGCGAAAACGCCAGAGGTTTTTATCGTCAGTCGTTGAAGAAGTGCCGACCGGTCTGTCCCGCAGTCGTTTGGTTATCCACTTCCCAATAGACATGATCGAAGATCGTAGATGGTTCGGGATAGGGGCTGTTGTCGGCAAAAACAGCTGCGGATTCTGCTTCCTGTTGGGCTGCTTTCTCGATGGCTTTCGCATCGGTCTCGGATAGCACGTTCTCGGTGATCAGGTGCTGGCGCCAAACATTGACTGGGTCATGCTCGCGCTGGTAGCGCTCGATCTCCTCTTTGGTTCTGTAGACAGTCTTCATTGCGTCTGCCACAGAGTGCCCCTCATAACGATAGGTAGCGATTTCGATGATACTGGGCCTACTTTCTTCGTGAGCCCGCTTCAATGCTTTGGCCGTGTGGGCGCGAACTTCGTAAAGATCGGAGCCATTGAAGTGATCCCAGTCAATGCCATAGGCTTCGGCCCGCTGTGCAAGGCAACCCGAGTAAGCTGAAGACCGCTGTTGGCTGGTGCCCATGGAGTAACCATTGTTTTCAATGACGTAGATGACGGGTAGATCCCAGAGACCAGCTAGGTTGAGCGATTCATGAAAAGCCCCCTGATTGACAGCACCATCTCCCAGATAACAGAGCGCGGCTCCTTTTTGGCCCCTATACTTTAGGGCGTAGGCAAGACCAAGACCAAGGGGAGTTTGACCGGCAACGATGCCGTGCCCCCCCCAGTATCGTTTGTCGGGAGCAAAATAGTGCATTGAGCCGCCTTTCCCCGAGGAGCAGCCGGTGGCTTTTCCGTAAAGCTCGGCCATGCACTCGTCCATGGTCATTCCAGCAGCAAGCGCATGACCATGGTCGCGGTAGGCGGTGATCACGTGATCATTTTCGCCAAGCAGTGACATTGTGCCGACGGCTACGGCTTCTTGCCCAATATAGAGGTGAAGAAAGCCACCCATCTTACCCCCTTGATACTTTGTCAGAGAAGCCTGCTCGAACCTCCTGATACGAACCATCTTCCTGAAGAGTTCGATTTTGTCTTGAGCGGACAGGGATGAGTTCACCGGATCGTCGCGGTGAGATTGGGGCGAGGAGGAAGTCTTTTTGGCCATCGATAAGGGGTTCTGTCTGTGTAGCATAGCTAGTGCCACGCTTCCGGCAAGCGGTTGAAATGTTCCACGTGGAACACAAATGGCTACGTTTGCGACCGACGTTGCAGGTTCAACAAATTGGAGCTAGGAACGGGATTGTGACGACGGAATGAGCGACTTTGAATACCCCAAGACTTACGATGTGATTGTCTGTGGCGCAGGGCACGCAGGCATCGAAGCCGCTCTTGCGTCTGCTAGGCTCGGTTGCCAAACTGCTGTTCTCACCCAGAATCTTGATACCATAGGCCAGATGTCGTGTAATCCCGCGATTGGTGGGTTAGCAAAGGGCCACGTCGTGCGGGAGATTGATGCGCTCGGCGGGATGATGGGTCGCAATACAGACATGACGGGGATCCAGTTCCGGATGTTGAACGCCAAGAAAGGCCCGAGTGTTCAGGCGCCCCGTGCTCAATGTGACAAGAAGGCTTATCAATTTCGAGCGAAATGGGTGCTCGAGAACCAGCCCAATCTGGATCTGCACCAAGGCAACACCCAAGAGATTCTCGTTGAGGACGGAAGGGTGGTTGGCGTGCGAACCAGTCTCGGCGTGCGTTATCGAACCAAGTCCGTAGTGGTCGCCTCTGGCACCTTTATGAGGGGACTCATGCACGTGGGTCACCAGAACGCCCCCGGCGGTCGCATGGGAGATACTATTTCAACCCTTTCTGATTCATTGCGGAAACATGGGTTTGAGGTAAGGCGGTTTAAAACTGGTACCCCATGCCGACTCAATGGACGAAGCATCGATTTGAGCCGTTGCGAGATACAGCCAGGAGACGAGCCACCACCTCGGTTTTCCTTCTTGAGCGGTAATGTTGAGGACGATGATTTTTGGTTTTCTCTTAACCGATGGAGGCCAAACATGTTCCACGTGGAACAAACTTCATGTTGGACAACCTACACGTCGAGCGCGACCCACGAGGTGATTCGTGAGAATCTCCACCTCTCATCGATGTATTCTGGCCGGATAGAAGGTGTTGGTCCACGTTACTGTCCTTCTATTGAGGATAAAGTGGTTAGGTTTGCGGAGAAAGAACGGCATCAGGTCTTTCTGGAACCAGAGGGCAGGGGAACCAATGAGTTTTACGTCAATGGGGTTTCGACCTCGCTTCCGTTTGATGTTCAGTATCGGTTCATTCGCTCCATACCCGGTCTTGAAGCAGCTGAAATCATTCGGCCAGGATACGCGGTTGAGTATGACTATTGCCCACCGACCCAGCTTTACCCGACTCTGGAGACGAGATTGATCTCCGGTCTGTACTTTGCAGGGCAGATTAACGGAACTTCGGGCTATGAAGAGGCGGGTGGACAGGGACTAATCGCTGGAGCAAACGCCGCCTTAAAAACTCAATCACGTCCACCGCTCATGCTTGATCGAGCTGAGTCGTACATCGCGGTTATGATTGACGACTTAGTCACCAAAGGAACCAGTGAACCCTATCGACTGTTCACGAGTCGGGCAGAGCACCGATTGTTGTTGAGACAGGACAACTGCGACTTGAGGCTCACGCCATTAGCTCAACGTGTCGGTTTGGTGGACGAGGCTAGAGCTTGTTTGTTGAAGGATAAGCAAGACAGGCTCGGTGAGGCACTCGATTTTGCCAACTCCACTGTTTGTGAGGGCATCCGTCTGGAGAAATGGCTCAGACGCCCTGAGAACGAGCCGTGCAACTTGCCGCAAGAGATCAAAACAAAGTTTAGTTCGGAGATTTGGTCACTTCTTGCCACGGATTTGAAATACGCTGGCTATATCTCGCGGCAGGAAACCCTTGTGGCGAGAACCGCCAAAATGGAAAACCGGATGCTGCCTCCTGACCTGGACTACTCCTCCATAAGGGGGCTGAAGAAGGAAGCACAGTTGAGGCTCTCAACAGCCAGACCGGCCACTCTTGGTCAGGCTGCACGACTCCAAGGGGTGACGCCAGCGGACATCGCACTGTTGACGATTTTGTTGCGAAAAGGCGAGGTAAGCGACGAGTGACAAACCTTGAACAAATAAATCGTGAGTCTCAGGGCACCACTTGGGTAATCGGAGATGTTCATGGCTGCTTCACGGCACTGACTACCCTTGTTGAGAGAGTGGGAATCAGCCCTGGGGATACGATCATCACGCTGGGTGATTATGTTGATCGCGGTCCGCAGTCCAGGGATGTCATTGAATGGTTGATAGAGAGGGAACGAACAAGTCGGCTGATCCCATTGATCGGGAATCACGAAATCATGATGCTTAAGGCCCTTGAAGACTCTATCTCGCAAAAGGCTTGGGAGTCGATGTACGTCGGTGGACATGCCACGCTGGAGTCCTACGGTAGTGAAGGCAGCCCTGCCAAAATCACACAGATTCCTGACGAGCATTGGGATTTCATGATTCGCCGTCTACGGCGCTATCATGAGAACGAGAAGTTCATCTTTGCTCATGCGAGCGTCGACCCATTTGTCGAACTGGAAGCACAGACTGACATTGCGCTTTTGTGGTCAATTTTCGAGCCCCAAGCACTTCATCAGTCTGGGCGACCGATCATCTGTGGTCACAGCGAACAACGAAGCGGACTTCCCTCAATGTTGGCTCACGGTGTCTGCATCGACACCGGTGCCTTTCGGCCCTCCGGTTGGCTAACATGCTTGAATATCGAAACGGGTGAGTTTGGTCAGGCGAATCAAAAAGGTGAGTTTCGCACGGATGAGCTGCCGATAGCTCCCAGCCTGCTGTTTCAGGGTCCTTCTGGCGCAAAGTCGTAGGCTCGTCCCGGCTGGTCTCCCGGTTGCTTGATTTCTGCTAGGCGCCCAGATGCATCACGGGAAATGGCGATACCGAGCCATTCAGCAGTCAGCTTATCGCCTACCCGTTTCAGTACTAGCCGTGATGGCTTTGGCTTTGAGGCAATGATGTCCTGCACCAACGCGGCACTGAAATCGTAAAAGGACAATACTTCCGGATCTTCATTCGAGCGTTCGAGAACGTAGGTTGCAACCGCCTGACCCTGCTTGTCCTTCTCGCCATGAATCACTTTGAGAGGAATCTGAACCCGCAACTCCTCACCCTCTTTGTTCCGCTCAATGAACTCGCATGGGGCGTCTAGCCCCCGGAATACGATGGCAAATCTTTTCCCCACGTCCTTGCTTCTCCACATCCCGTCAAGGTCTTGCCATGCAATCTTTGGCACATGTAGGGTCTTAGCAACACCCAGCCAGGGAACGATCGTGCTCTCCGAGTCACCTAAGCCGGGAACCACAGCACCGCCATTGCTCTCAACCCAGACCTTGATTCGTGAAAACAGTCGTTTCCACAGATCACTAGACTGATCTGCCAAAGCACGCTCGTCCGTAGGAGATGGTGCATCGTACGCTCTCAGCGCTGCTCTGGTGTACAGAATGCACCCCTCCATGGGTAAGGCCGAGGCGACGCCTACCTTGCGATTGCCCGAGTATGGATTTTTGGCCGGCGTTGCACCACCGACCTGCACAGCTGTCATCAACCACTCGTCACGCTTTACCCCGGTGACCAGCCAGGCTGATTGACGGTTGTCTATGCCCTGAGTCGATGTCAGCTCCACGACGGCGTTTGAAGGAGACTCGGTCTCCCAATGTTGACGGTCCTCATCTGTGACAGGCCCAAACTTAACCCCTTCTCCATCAAGAAACATCGAGAGATTTCGTCTAACAAATGCAAGCAAACCTTGAGGCGTGAGCACTTTGCCTCCAACAGCGGGAAGTTTTGTCACCACTAGTGCTTGAGACTCAAGCAGGACATCTCCCCGGGCACGCTCCAGCTTCTGAATATGCCAAGAGTCTTGGCCGGGCTCGACTTTTCGATTTAGCAGTTTGGTCTGAGCGGCCTCGTCTGGCCGATAACTCAGAAGCTCGCCCCAATCCCCGATGTCAACAGCCGAAGCCGACCCGCCTACGAATACGAAACATCCCAAAGCTATTGTACAGACACTAATCTGACGAACAAAACAAGATCCCATGGCCAACTCCATTCCCCTTAAGTAATCCAGGGAGCAACATAAAAATGAAACCGTTACCGTTCACCGACAGCAGGATTGACTTCCCTGCCCAGTTTTCTAGAATCCGTGGCCTAAAATCAAACCAAGCATAACATTTGCCCGGACGGGCGAGAGAGAAACGAGCAGAGGAAACGGATATGAGAGACTTTGATCAAGGTGAAGACCGTCGGCAGCACAATGTATTGCACTCTGAGAAAATCGTTAGTGATCGCAAGATCTTCTTCCTCGATCTCAAGGAGAACGAGCGTGGTCGCTTCATCAAGATAACTGAAGATGTGCGTGGGCGGCGCGACACGATCATGCTTCCGATCGAGACGGCACTCGATTTCACCGAGGCGCTTCAGCGCATCCTCGATGCAGAATCGCAAATGGAGTGACCGGCTTCGTCTCGTCAGCGGGCACACTAGTTCTGTGAGAATCACAGACCAAAGGTAACGGCTAAACAAGATGCCTTGGCAGAAAGTTTCTTATCGACATTGCGCCTCACCCTGGGCAACTTTCCATCAGCAAGGCAAAGACATTACCATCTCCTATGGAATCCCACGAAGTTCTAAGAAAGGCCATCGATAAGGCAAGTCCGAAGGAGATCGCTGCTGAACTGGGCGTCTCGTTATCACTGGTGTACAAATGGTCGCAACCCTCAGACGAGGAAGGTGGCAGTGGAACGACCAACCCGCTTGACCGTGTCGTTGAACTCTTTCGGCTGACTCAGGACGACTTTATCATTCAGTGGCTCTGTCGCAAATCAGGCGGGTTCTTTGTGAAGAATCCGAACCCTACCAAAGGCAACTTTGACTTGATGCCCACCACTCAATCCATCGTGCAGATGTTTGCCGAGTTGCTGTCAGCCATCAGTCGCGCTGCATCTGATCATCAAATCTCAGAAAAAGAGGCATCCGAGATCCGGCACGAATGGGATGAACTCAAACGCTTCACTGAGGGCTTTGTTCACTGCTGTGAAAAAGGGGACTTCGCGGGAATGGAACGCATGCAGCATGAACTTGAGAAGCGCTGGCCTGCCCACAGATAGATTTGCTCACTGAGCAGCAGTCAAAAGATGTGCTGAAGGAGTCACTTCAACTGATTGACATCCCGGCTTCTGTTCTGATAGTGCAAGAATACCATGATCCAGTCGGCGCGACTCTTTTCCACTCTCGGATGCTTGGCCATCGTACTGATGACGGCCACTTCCTGCACATCCACCATCCGCGGAAATGGCGGTGCAGTTAAGAAGGTCAAAACCTACCATTTGCAGCCAAATCAAAGGGTTCAGGGCAATGATCCCGCAGTTAACTTTGAGCGCTCCTATTATCTTCATGGCGCTGTCACGATGGCAGAGCAGATGGAGCGTGCGGGGCAGTATTACACCTTCTTTTGGAAGGTCGATGATCGCAGCCAGCCGGTGACTTTGCGTTTTGAGTACCGTCAGCAGAAGACTGGATTGACCACCAAGATCAAAGAAGAACAGGTCAGCGACATAAGCCGTACCAACATCGCGCGCTTCAATGTCACGGGGCCAGAGTATCAGGCGGATGGTCCTGTCACCTCCTGGCGGCTGATCGTTCTCCGCGGCAAAGAAGAGCTAGTTCAAGCTAACTCTTACCTGTGGAAGTGAACGCTGAACATCACAGGAGGGGAGCATGACAACACCGGCGGCAGTCCTGGTTGGAAAGATTGGAAGCCTGTTTTGGCTTCGTGTGGAGGGAAAGGGCTGTTTTCAGAACAGTGTGCATCTCAAGCAGGCCATTAAGTCGGTGCTTGAGCGTGGGATGCGCAGTTTTGCGGTCGATCTTGAGCGCTGCCCCACCATGGATTCTACGTTTCTGGGCACCCTTACTGGAGTTGCGCTGGAACTCAAACAAGTGGGTGGTGGAACGCTTACCGTGATCAACGCCAACGCACGCAATCAGCAGTTGCTCAACAGCCTTGGTCTCAACCATATCTTGGAAGTCGATACAGCAGGTGAGGCGTGGAAAGAAGAGCGTAGGATGGCGGCCGCTGCTTTGGCAGAGTGTGAGCAAGCAGCCAGTCTTTGCAAATCACAGCAGGCAGAGCATGTCCTGGAAGCTCATCAGGCGTTGACGCGGGCTAACGCCGAAAATGAGTGCCGCTTCCGTGACGTGATTGAGTTTCTCGAAAAGGAAGTGGCCCAGCGGACTGCGAGCTAGCGATCTTCCGCAGACTAAGCTTCTTGTCAGACGCTTGTTCTTGCAGAACTGAAGGATAAGTGTTTTGACTTGGGCGTAATGGTTACGCGCACATACTCTGCGGCCCTCGTCGGTGTCGATGCAGTCGAAATCGAAGTCGAATCGCATGACGGTTTTGGCAATGGACCGAAGATCGTTGTTGTTGGCCTCCCGGACACGGCGGTTAAAGAGAGCCGCGAGCGAGTGATGGCGGCTCTCATCAGCAACGGGTTTCAACCCCACAGCGGTGTGACCACCGTCAACCTTGCTCCAGCAGACATCAAAAAAGAAGGCCCCTCATTTGACCTTCCCATTGCAATCTCTCTGCTCGCCCGGAAGCAAAACTTCGGAGAGGATCGCCTTGCGGAGATTTGTATGGTGGGGGAGTTAGCACTTAACGGTGAGTTGCGGCCAATCAGAGGCCTTCTTGCTATCGCCCAGGCGGCTAAAGCCGCTGGCCGAAAGCAGTTGATCGTTCCCAAGCGTGTGGCGGCCGAAGCAAGTGTGATCCAGGACCTCGAAATCATCGGAGCAGAGAACCTTCGAGATGTTGTCGCTCACTTGAACTGCGAAAAAATCATTCCTCCCGAACCGTGTCGAGCTGCTGAGTTCTTCTCCAACGCTCCCAACTACGGAGTCGACTTCGTTGACGTCAAAGGGCAGGTTCAGGCAAAAAGAGCGATCGAAGTCGCTGTCTCAGGAGGCCACAATCTACTCATGATTGGCCCACCGGGCACGGGCAAGAGCATGCTCGCCAAGCGCATCCCAACAATCATTCCCGGAATGAATGAGGACGAAGCTGTCGAGACGACGAAGATTCACAGCGCGGGTGGGCTACTTGGAGAGTCCGTGGCGTTCATCGCGACACGGCCGTTCCGATCTCCCCATCACACCATCAGTGACGCCGGGCTTCTTGGTGGTGGCAGCAATCCAGGTCCCGGAGAGGTCAGCTTGGCCCACAATGGAGTTCTTTTTCTCGATGAGTTGCCCGAGTTCCGCCGCAGCACGTTGGAAGTGCTCCGCCAACCTCTCGAAGATCATAAAGTCACCATTTCGCGCGCTGCCGGCAGCCTCACATTTCCTGCGCAATTCATGCTCGTCGCTGCTATGAACCCGTGTCCTTGTGGCTACTTTGGAGACGTGAAGCGAGAATGTCGCTGTGGGCCAAATGTCATTCAAAAGTATCGCCAGCGCATCAGTGGGCCGCTTTTGGATCGCATCGACCTCCATGTGGAAGTGCCCTTGGTAGAGTATAAAGACCTCGCGTCCAAAGAGAGCGGAGAGTCTTCTGCGATGATTCGAGCCAGAGTAGAAGCTTGTCGACTGGTGCAAGCCGAGCGATTCAAAAAGGAGAAGGGCGTGCACTCCAATAGCGCAATGACTCCACGACTGATCAAAAAGCATTGTGAACTCGATGCTGAGAGCTCCGGCTACCTCGCTCATGCCATGGGAGAAATGAACTTCAGTGCCCGAGCGCATGATCGAATAGTCAAAGTGGCTCGGACTCACGCGGACTTGGCTGGGCGTGAGAAAATCGTCGCGGATGACATCCTCCAATCCATCGGCTATCGCACCCTCGATCGCACGTTGTGGGTGTAGAACATCGGATCTGAGTGTGTGAAAAAGCCAAGGGTCGCCGGAGCACCATTCCACGAGGCGTTCCACACTTCCTCACAGGTTATTCACAAGATGTGCGGATGTGGAACGGCTGTGTTGCGGTAAGTTGTTCACAAAGCCCGAGTATACAGTGGAACGGGCCTAAATACTCGTTCTCTTCGCCCTGCAACCGTTGATTTATCAGGGTTCTGGACACCGCGTTAGCGAACTGCTTCTGCATCCATGCTGATCTTAGTGTCACGGAAAACACGTCAGTATGTGACGGAGCTGTTACGATGCCCACCCCCAAGGCGTCTACGGGTTTGAAGTTGTTAACACCCCCTCATTATTCGCCGGAAGATGCTGGGAATCGTCGTTCAAAATCGCGCCAGAGTCTCTCAATCGCTTCCTCGGGCTGTTCAAGCATTAGACTCTCGCGAATCTTGGATGCGTAGATCCCAAATGAAAACGGACTGACCACCGGGACTTTCATGAGCCGCCATTCCATCGCGGCGCAATCAGCGAGAAAACTCAAGGCACGGTTGGTATCGAGAAATGTGTGTGTTGCTTCCTTGATGGCCTGAACCATTACTGGATGCTCAGGCTCATGGTCTCTCAGCACATTGAATAGTATGTCCGCGCTAAAGCGCAGTTGTTTGATCTTCCGCTGCTGACCGGGGAGTTGACGTGGAACCATCAGAGCTGTTTGGGCAACCCCCCGGAACTGCCACCGGACGAGATCGCTTTCGTCCAGAGCTGCTTTGAGGCTAGAGAGGGCATTTTCGGCGATAAACAAGTCCTGCCAGCCATCGAGTTCCAGGTCCTGAAAGTCCTTCACGGTCAACATGAAGCCGTAGTCATCAACGGTGACCAATGCGTTGCCGCCAACCATTAGTTTAAGTCTGTGGGCGATGATGCGCGACAACGCATTGTTAGCACTGCGTCCAATCAGCGAATGAAAAAAGAAATGAATCAACTCCTCGCCATGTTCTTGGAATCGCTCAATGAGGAAAAGTCCATCGCGCGGGATGAGCGAAACAAGCTTTTGGTGACGGCAATGCCGAACAATCGCTGCAGCGTTTGAAAGCGAGAGGTGGAGCGACTCAACCAGCCAGTCTGCAATCACCGAGTTGGGGTTGCCCTGCTCAAGCATCTCGGAGAGCCGAGTTCGCAACAACGTCACCTCGCGACACAAGCCAGATGATAGCGGCATCTTGTTCGCATTCCAGGCTGGCACTGTCGGCAGCATTCCACGCGCCTCTTGAACGTAGATCTCGCTCAAGCCCGTCTCCATGAGCCTTAAAGTGCGGCCAGCTAACACAAAGATGTCACCCAACTTGAGACCCTTAGCAAAACTCTCCTCAACCTGCCCTAGTCGACGATTGCCAAGCACAACATTCACCATTCCATCGCTGTGGATGGTCCCAACGTTCACAAGATAGTCCCGCTGAACACGAGGGGATGGTATGGAGAGTAACTGAGTGGCCTCATCCAACACCACTTTGCCAAAAGTCTCTGCATACTGCTGCTCAAGGGATTGACCGCCACCACGAAGATATCGGAGCACACGATCAAACTCTGCATCAGTCAGCGCTGAAAAAGGCGCGGCTCGTCTGACAGTCTCAAGCGCTCTAGTTTTGGTCCACGTGCCTTCGATCGCCATTCCGACCAAATGCTGAGCTAGCACATCCAGCGGCGCATCCATGATCCGCACTTCGTCTAGTTGATTACGGCGAGTCATCTCCGCACAGACCGCGCATTCCATGAGGTCGTTGATGTTGGTGGCGACCAGGACACCGTGGCTGTCCTCATGCACGCTATGTCCGCTTCTTCCGATGCGCTGGAGAGCTCTTGAGATGCCCTTCGGCGTTGAAATCATTACCACGCCATCCACTGCACCAATATCGATGCCCAGTTCGAGACTAGTGCTGCAGACGACAGCGCGCAGTTGACCCATTTTGAGACGATCCTCAACATCTTGGCGCACTTCCCGATCCAGCGATGAGTGATGCGCTTCAATCTGCGATGCGAGCTTTGGTAGTGCTCCCTTCAACCTCAGCGCTAGGCTCTCAGTGGTGCTCCGCGTGTTGCAGAAAATGATCACCGACTGCTTCTGCTCCACAAGTCTCGCGATATCGTCCAAGACGCGTGCGGCCGTCCATCCAGATGGCGGATACGGATCTCGCTTCAGCGGGGAGAGCACTTCAACTCGGCGTTTTCGTGGAGAACTCGCTTGGACAATCTCGCAAGACCTGCCATTTCCACAGAGAAGTCGCGCTAGCAGTCCCAGAGGTGCAGCTGTGGCGCTCAAGCCGATACGAGTGAGTGGGTGACGTGCTTCCATCCGCTCCAACGAGATCGCTAGATGTGGGCCACGCTTGTTTTCGGCTATGGCGTGGAGCTCGTCGACGATGATGAACCTCGTTTTTGACAGAGCCTCTTTCCATGAGAGCTGCGGGAGCAGTATCGCGAGTGACTCCGGCGTGGTCATCAGGATGTGCGGTGGCTTGCGGCGCATTTTGTCTCGCTCACTTGCAGTCGTGTCGCCAGTACGCAGCCCGATACGGATCACATCGCTCAATCCTAGCGCTTGAATGGGCCGCGCTAGGTTCTTCTCCATGTCGTAAGTCAGTGCACGCAGCGGTGACACGTAGATCGCCCGAACGCCAGGAGTCTGGATCGTGTCCGTATCCACCTCACGCAGCAAGTGGTGCAGCACGCCAAGAAAACCAGCCAACGTCTTGCCGCTGCCTGTCGGTGATGAAAGCAACACCGACCTACCCTGAATCACATGAGGAACACAGCCCAATTGGGCCTCTGTTGGAGCGGCAAACGTGCTCTGAAACCATTCCGCCAGCCGCGGATGGAGACACTCGCTGAGAGTCTGCACCAAATCTCCGCTGCTGCCAATTGGCATCACGCCATGACTTTTTTCAGGTACTCGATGCTTCTTTGGGCGATGACATCCGGGCCGAGATCATACTTGAATACCTCGGTGCTAAGCCACCCTGAATAGCCTGACTTTCGGAGAGCAGCGATGATAGGCTCGTATTTCACCTCACCCATGCCAGGCCCCAGGAGATTGGGATCGTTGGTGTGGAAGTGCACGGTCCAGTCTTTGCTTTCTTCAATGATCTGAGGAATCGGTTTTGGCTCGTCGGACATCGCCTTTACGTCCAGGTGAAGCTTGCAGGCGGGATGGTCCACTAGTTTGCAGAATCGGATCGTCTCCTCCGCGGTGTTGAGAAAGTTCGTTTCCGTACGACCCAGAGGCTCCATAGCAATCGTGACGCCGTATTTTCCTGCCTCCTCGGCCACCGCGCGCACTACCTCAGCTCCACGGGCAAAAGCCTCCTCATACGGCCACTCCGGGAGCGTCGTCCGTGCCTTGGGGCTGCCCCAGACCATGATCTTCCCGCCAGCCATGCCGCAAAGGCGAGCTAGCTTCTGGCCCAACTTTGCTGACTCACGACGTTGCACCGCATCCGGCGAGGTAATGTGCAGGAATGTGGGCCTTGAGAGAATCCAGTGGAAGCCGATGACTTCAATGCCGGCGTCTTTGGCTCCTTTGACCACGGAAATCATATCCGCATCCGTGAGTTGCCGAGGGTCCTCATGCAGGGTGAATGGGGCGATCTCCACGCCTTCAAAACCGGCAGCGGCGATTCGTTCGCACGTTTGGGCAAAGGGCAACTGGCCCCAGTGTTCATTGCAAATAGCGTAGCGCATAGCGGAGCGCATCTAAGGCCGGACTGCGTGACTGAAAAGCAGATTTGCACAGACAGCGGCCCCGGCTAGCCTCCGGCACGACACGCCACCATGCCCAAGTACATCGTCACCATCGGTCTGGAAGTACACGCCCAGCTCAACACGCGCTCCAAAATGTTCTGTGCGTGTCCCGTCGGCTATGGCGCTGAACCCAATACCCAGACTTGCCCCGTTTGCCTTGGGCTGCCTGGTGCCTTGCCTGTGCTAAATATTGGCGCGATCGAGAAAACGATTCTCACCGGCCTGATGCTCGACTGCCGCACCCCAGAGATCAGCAAATGGGATCGGAAGAACTACTTCTATCCCGACATGCCGAAGAACTATCAGACGAGCCAGTTTGATCTGCCTTTGTGCATTGGTGGAGGTGTGCCGCTGTATGATTTCGCGTATCCAAAAGACGCACAAAAGACCATCGCCAAACCAGGCAAGGTCGTGAATCTCACGCGTATCCATTTGGAGGAAGACGTTGGCAAGAGCACGCACCATGAGAAGTTCACCACCCTCGACTTCAATCGAGCAGGCTCGCCCCTGATGGAAATCGTCAGCGAGCCTGAGATCGACAGTGCGGAAGAAGCGGTGGCTTATCTCAACAGCCTGCGGCAAATCTTGATTTACGGCGGTGTGAGCGATGCTGACATGGAGAAAGGTCAGATGCGCGCCGACGTGAACATTTCCGTGCGGCCTGAGGGACAAAAAGAGCTTGGGGTCAAAATCGAGCTCAAGAACATCAACTCCATGAGTGCCATCCGCCGTGCGATCAAAGCAGAGACGGAGCGCCAGATCGATGTGCTGGAAGGACGTCATCCTACAGACAAGGCGCTCGTGCAAAGCACTCGGCGTTGGAACGACGACACCGGAGAAACCGAACTGATGCGCTCGAAAGAAGATGCGCACGATTATCGCTACTTCCCGTGCCCCGATCTCATTCCGGTCAAGACGGCGCCCATCATTGAGCGCATGAAGTCGCTACGTCCGGAGTTGCCCCACGAGAAGTGTGCGCGTTTCGAGAAGGATTTCGGCCTTACAGCATACGATTCGAACGTTCTTGCGAGCGAACAAGCACTTGCGGCTTATTTTGAGAAGTCCGTCAGTGCTGCACCCGATGCTCCCGCCAAAAAGATCGCCAACTGGATCATCAACGAGCTTCTTGGCCGCTTGAATGAGGCAGGTCAAACCATCACCGAGTGCACATTGGAGCCCGGCAACATTGGCGAGCTGGTAGCGCTCGTAGAAGCTGGTAAAATCAGCAGCAATCAGGCCAAGGAAGTCTTCGGTGAGCTATTCACGAACGGTGGCACGCCGGCGGAAATCGTTAAGGCCAAAGGATTTGAGCAAGTCAGTGATACCGGAGCCCTCGAGGCCATGGTGGATCAGATTCTCGCCAGCGCTCCGGACAAAGTGGCCGAAGTCAAAGGCGGCAATGAGAAAGCACTGAACTGGTTTACGGGTCAGGCCATGAAGATGAGCGGCGGTAAGGCGAATCCCAAGCTCGTTACTGAGATCGTGCGGAAAAAAGTGCTCGGTTGACGCTTACGGCAGCGAGATACCGGCCTCTGCAAAGAGCTTTGCGCCTTTGAACCTCGCGCTGCTTCCGAGTTGACGCTGGATGCGGAGCACTTCGTTCCACTTGGCCATGCGCTCACTGCGACTGAACGATCCCACCTTCAACTGGCCCGCGTTGGTCGCTACAGCGAGGTGGGAAATGAACGCGTCCTCGGTCTCACCGGAGCGTGCAGAAACCACCGGTAGCCAGCCAGCCCTCTGCGTGCACTCGATGGCACGGAGTGTCTCGGTCACCGTGCCGATTTGGTTCAGCTTGATGAGCACCGCGTTGGCAGTTTGCTCGGCAACACCACGCTCGATCCGCTGAAGATTGGTGGTGAAGTGATCGTCGCCAATCAACTGACAACGGCTTCCGATAGCCCCACGCACTTGCTTCCAGCCTTCCCAGTCATCTTCAGCCATGGGATCCTCAATGGACACAATGGGGTAGTTCTGCACCCAGTTGATCATGAGTTCAGCAAACTCATGCGAGCGAAACCGCCGTTGCTCTAACCCGAGGGTGTAGAATCCGCCTTCGTATAAGTCCGTAGCAGCAATGTCCAACGAGATGCCCACGTCTTTGCCAGGTGCATAACCGACGAGTTCAATCGCTGCCAGTAGAGCCTCAAAAACATCTTCATTGCGATCAAAAACAGGCCAGTAGCCACCTTCGTCTGCTACTCCGGCCAGCAGGCCGCGTTTCCGCATCACGTCTCCAGCCGCGTGGAAGACATTGAATGTCATCTCCAGTGTTTCCTCGTAGCTGGAGGCCGATAGCGCCATGATCATGAAGTCTTGGATGTCGATCCTGCCTTGAGCGTGCTTGCCGCCGCCGAAAATCTGAATCTCAGGCAGTGGAAGCAGTGTTCCGGTACCTCCTGTGAGCGATTCATGAAGCGGAATGCCCCGCACTTTGGCCGCTGCATTTGCAACACTCATGCTGACACCGAGAATCGCATTTGCGCCGAGCCTCGATTTGCCTGGTGTGCTATCCAAACGAATCATTGCTTCATCGAGACCTGTTTGGTCAAAAACATCACGCCCCACCACAGCGTCAGCGATCTCATGTTTCACGTGGGACAATGCGTTCAGCACGGACTTGCCGCGAAACCGACTGCGATCTCCATCCCTTAGTTCGAGCGCTTCGTGATGTCCTGTGGAAGCACCCGAAGGAACGAGACCGTGGCCGCTAATCCCATTCTCAACAGTTGCGATGACCTCAAGCGTGGGATTTCCACGGCTATCAAAAATCTGAAGAGCGTCCAGCGAGGTGATTTTCATAGAGATGAAGGAGTGCCGCAATGTTCTGTGGCGGCTTCGGCAGATGAGCAAGGCAGAACTCAGTAATGATGCCCTGCTGTCTGGCATCAAGATACTCCACTGGACTCTTTCCATGCACACGAGCCAACATCAGGCATAGAACGAGCAGCACAGTTCTCTCACTGGTGTCCTCAGTCACTTGCGCGTGATACGAGTTCCAAAAAGACTCCACCAGCTTTGCTGTCTCCGAGTGAAGTAGCGCCTTGAGAAACAAATGGGTTAGCAGAAACGCTGTATCAAACGCAGGATCACCATACCAAGCGCACTCCGCATCGAGAACGACCAAGCGCTCGCGATTCACGAGAAGATTCTTTGGGCTGAAGTCGCCATGCACGAGTGCCACTTTGGTTTCGCTCAACCGACGTGCTTCCGCTTGAAGAATCGCGGCAACTTCAGGCACTCGCTCGGCTGTCTTGAGCAGGTATGGCTCGATTCGCAGTGAGTGAAAATTGTCGTCGGTTGCAAATCGACCCGCGAGTTCACGATGGCACCATGATGCAGCATGCAGGCGGCCCAGAACTTCACCCGCCTGCTCAGCGATTGCCACATCCCACGTGCCATTCATCAACTCCGACTTCCAGACACGGAGTTCATTACCGAGATACTCCATCGCAAACCAATCTTCCCCCGTTGCGATCACTTGTGGTACCGATTCGGGCACAATCGTTGCAGCGAACTCCAGGTAGGCCTGCTCTACTTTGTTACGACCCACATCGGCGAACCAGTCGTCCCTCACTTTGAGCTTCGGCAGCGCTGCTTTGATGACCAAGTCGACGCTTGTTGTTGTGACTCGCACGATGTCGCTGGAAACTCCACCACTAAGCGGCTGGACCGCTGCTGTTTCACCCGGTTTTAGCAAGCCGACGGAAACGAGACGAGACAGATAATCGTCAGTGCTCACTAGCGGCTCAAATCTCAGCGAGAATGTTCTTCACATGAACGATCTCACCTTCGCGTTCGCGGCTGCGGATGCCGGCGATGATGACCGCCATCAGCTCCACCGTTTCCTCGAAGGGCAGGGGACGTTCACCTGTGTGGAGCATCTCCACGAACGCCACTAACTGCCCGCGGAATGCGTTGTAGGTGTCGCAAAGCTTCAGCGCTAGGTCGCCCTTCGTGCCATAAAGATGAACGGCACCAAAGCTACCGTAAGCGTCATGCACCGCACCGATCGTCAATCTCACTCCAGAACGGTGCGTGATGTGCATGATAACACCGCCTGCGTCTGAAAGTGCCTGCACGGTGAGAAACCCTTGCCCAAGAAGTGGTTCTACTGCTTCAAGAGCGTGGATTCCGTATCGCTCCCACGTCTTGCAGGTGAAACTCGTGATCCAGCGCAAGTCACCAAGATGCGCCATTTGGTCAGCGCTCAATCGCATCTCGGGAGCGTATCTCATGCCACTCGTGGAGAGCAGCGTGTGTCCCTCTGCGTGCCATTTCACAAACTGTCGCAACTCGTCAATGGTGGTGGCCATCGGCTTATCCACAAAAACGGGCAAGCCCGCTTCAATAAAAGGTTTGGTGCGGCGGACGTGATCTGTGCCGTCGTCAGTGGCGATCACCACCGCATCGACATGCCCAATAACGTCTTCTGGCCTTGGCACCACGTGCTCGATAAGGCTTGCAGCAGCGACCTTGGGCGCGTCTTCTGGATCATCTGTCCAAATGTGGGTCACCCGTGCTCCTTGGATGCGAATGCTCTCCAAGGGTTGCTTTCCCATGTAAGTAATGATGCCTGCGTAAGGGCACAAGGCAGCCATCTGAGCTGGATCGTAGCCATTGATGATGCCGCTCCACGAGTAAGGGTGACCATTGCCCTCAATCATGCCTAACATGGCAAGTCGGAAATCCTTCTTCATGCTAGTTGAATGAGCTCGTGGGTTCGCACTGACTCAAGCGCTGCTTGATTGAACTTGAGGGTTTGTGCGGCTTCGTCGAACGAACTCAACGCATGAGGTTTACCCTCTAGAGCGTCGAGGAACGCGTTGGCCTGCTGGGTGAATAACTCGTCGCGTTCAAGGGGTTCGGTCGTATGCCATTCCCATGTCGTTTGTCCTCGCAGCATGCTGCCCCACCGCTGAAGGTGGCTTTCGATCACCACGCTGCCTTTTTCTCCGTGGAAGTGGAACACGGTCTCGCTTGGAGTTTGAAACTGATTCAGCGCGTAGTTCACGAGCACATCTCCATGCCGTGCCGCTACGTTAACTGTGTCCTCTACGGTGACGCCCTCCAGCACTTGGTGACTGGCATCGGCGAACAACTGAGAGCACGGACCGATGATCCATTCCATAACGTTAGCCACATGAGTGAGTGCATCTTGGATAGCACCACCGCCGTGATCATGCCTTGCGTAGTAGATCTCTCGATATGCGGGCCTGAAGGTCGGAAAATGTTGTCCACAGACAATGCTGGCATGTTTGATAGCTCCAATGGCGCCTGAGCGCACAAACTCACGCGCCTCTGCCACCCAAGGCATCATATGGTAGACATAGGCAACACAAACAACTCGGTCTCCGATCGCCTCGCGGACCTCGGGCACCATGCTGGTGTCGATAGCGAGTGGCTTCTCAATGAGGAGGTGCTTTCCTTGCCGAAGCAAGGTCAGCGCCATCGCCAAGTGGAGATGAGCCGGTGTGCAGATCACGACGGCGTCTACCTCGGACGATGCTTCTTGCATGGATGAGTGAGTGGGAACGCCGTAGCGTTCCCTCATGGTCGCAAGCAGCGCCTCATTCGTGTCGCAGGCACTGACAGTGCAGCGTTTGGTGTTCAAAAAGCAGCGCAAGTGGCGTTCGCCAATGCTGCCGCAGCCGATAACGAGAATGGATGGCATGGAATGTGAAGCGGTTAAGCCAAAGAAGGCTCAAGATCAAACGCACCCCGTGCCGGATTCCATCGCTGCCCTTGCTCTACTTCAAACTCATCAAATACGTGAGTAGATCACGGGCTTGCTCATCAGTGAGCGCATCAAGCAGTCCCTCTGGCATGAGACTCCGGCGGATGTAGCTAGTGCGCCGCACTTCTTGCTTGGGAATGCGGCGGTCAGATGCGCCCGGTTGGCGCACGATGAATGCGCTCTTGTCCTCACTCACAAAGAATCCATCCACAAGGTCGCCGTTCTCCAGCTCAACACGGAAAATGCGGTAACCTGGCTCCATGGCCGCGTTTGGGGTCAGGATGTTACGGAGAACGGCTTCTAGTCCCATCGCGCCAGCACTGCTCAAGTTGGGGCCGATTTGACCTCCGGTGTTTCCAATCTGATGGCACGCGATGCAGATGGCGCTCAATGCTTTGCCTTTGGCAATGTCGCCGGGTGTTTTGACCAAATCGGTGAGGTGGTGAAACTTTTTGTCCAACGCAGCAGCTTGCTCGGCACTGAGGATGGGTGGGTAGTCCGTGGTCTTGGCGAGTCGGACACCTTTCTGGAAGGTTTTGCTATCGGTGGCAAAGGTTTCGCGGCTACGATCGAACGAGCTGCGGATCTCTCCTGCGGTCCGTTCCACTCTCCAAACACGAAACTCAGCCATCATGCCCGCAGTGCCTTTTTTCGGGCCGCTCCAGCCGATTCGGCAGTTCTCCCACTTCAGCGGTGCCGGTACCGTTGAGACGGCGTCCTGCTCACCGTTTTGGTAGATCTTGATGATGCCCTTTGCATCGCGAGTTACGGCAAGGTGAGTCCAAAGCTCTGGCGTCATTGGCTTATTTGCTACCGCCACATCATGCAGTTCACGTCCAGCGAACACACGGAACTTTGATTGGAAGAAGTTCATCTCACAGCCCCCTGGCACACCGAGGATGTCATCTTCATTCCCGATGCCTGGGGCGAGTTTGACCCAGGTTTCTACGGTGAATGGACCATCAAGTGTGATCTTCGAGTCAATCCAAGCTTCTTCACTGCCATCAAAGGCAAGAACATCATGAAACACATGGCCCAGACTGGACATGAGCTTGTTTAGTTCGGAATCGTTGCCGAGCACTAACGACAATCTTTCTGCCGTGGGGCCGTCAAGGTCACTGGTGGGGAGTCGTTTTTCAGCAAGAGCCGCCACGATCGCTTTGGCACCGGGTTTGGTGGCAGAAAGAGTGTTCAATGCTGAGCGCTGTTGAGCGCTTGTTAGGCTAGAGTAGAGCTTGAAGAGCTGCTCCGAAGCGTTCGGGTTCTTGGAGGCTGTCAGTGCTGCTAGGGCGTCATCTCGAAGCAATGTTGGACCCGATTGAACGATCTCACTGAACAAATCGGTGGCACTGCTCCGCAACTCACGAAGCGCAAGCAACAGCGAACGGGTGCTTTCCATCGCTGCGGGCGTTTCTTTATCTGCCTTTCTCGCCATCGCTACGAGATCGTCCTCCAAAGATGTGAGTTGGAACTCACCGATCAGTCGCACGCTCAACTCACGCTCATCATTACTGCCGTTCAGCAGGTTCTTGGCGGCGTCACTGATCAAAGCTGAGATTTTGGCAGGATCGAGCTTGGTCCTCTGGGCGAGCAACTTCTCTGCAATGACAGCCCGCGACTTGGGGTTCGATAGCAGCGCCTTCAAGGCATCTCCGCAGCCAATTTCGCTGGGAAACTGAGCAAGACGGAGAAGCTCCTCGTCATTGGGCGCACGATCTAGTTGAGGAAGGAGTTTGGCTACTCGTGAGGCGCTGCTCTTTGGTTCTAGAGCAAGAGATGCAAGCACCAAGGCTTCCACAGGCAATTTCGCGGCGGCTTGGGAATCCAGGAACTTTGCGACGACATCGGGATGACGCTCCAGGAACATGCGGACGAGAAAGCGCTCGAACTCGCGGTCATAGGCCTCGCGCACGGGGAGCTGCTTGTTGCCACGCGTGGAGGCGATGGTGAGGCCGTTGGTGAGGCTCGGTTTGGCGAAGGCGAGGAGTGTGGAGATGTTTTGATCGGACAGATTCCGACCGATCTGACTGATCTGAGCGAACTTACTGGTGGCGAGATACTCCTGTGCAGCAAAATGAGTCTGCGGGAGTTGTTTGCGGTCTTGAAGCTCCTGCCATGCGAGATGCGCCCTCCCAACAGGCTCAGCGCCAAGCATCGCGACGAGTGTGTCCGTGGCCTGCTTCGTGAAATCGGGGATTTCGTTTGTAGTTCGGGCTTTAGCCTGCGCTTCGACGCTCTCGGAACGGGCTGAAGCCCGAACTACGAACTTTGGCTTCACGCGCCAGATGCGGCCACGGGTCTTGTCGCGGTCAGGATGCGCACGCGGCACCTCGTTGTGGGAGATGATCTTGTTGTACCAATCAACGATATAGATGCAGCCATCTGGGCCATTGGTAAGGGCGACAGGGCGGAAAAAGGGATCCTCGCAGGTGACCAGATCAGCAAGCTGGGCAAGCTTCCAATAGGCACCATCGCGTTGCATGGCGATGGTTTGAATCTTCGAGATGATGGGATTGGCGACGGCCATGGTGAGGTCGCTCGTAGTTCGGGCTTTAGCCCGTCCATCGTCGCTTTCAGAACGGGCTGAAGCCCGAACTACAAGCGATCCTGATTCGATAAACGCTAACCCACTCAATCCCGTGCCGCCCATGCGGAACTCGGCCTGGGGTGGGAAGTCGGGTTGGTAGCTTTTCTTCAGCGCCTCCATTCCGCCTGGGTAGTAGGCGTATTCGTGGAAGGGCATGACTGGATAGCCGTAGTCGTTCGCTTCTTGGATGAAGCACTCGCCTTCACCTGAGATGACCAGGCCCCAAATGTTGTTTGGGCCGAGGCTGGTCATTTCAAAGTCGCTGCCATCAGGACGGAAGCGGGCCATGCCGCATTTTGGGTACTCGACGACGACATCGCTGCCGGGTTTGTGGACCTTACTAGTGTTGAAAAGGCCCTGCGCCATCCAGATCCAGCCGCCGGGGGCTCGTGTGAACTGATGCGGAAACAAATGTGAGTCCTGCACGCCAAATCCAGTGAGGATGACGTCAAACGTGTCCGCCTTGCCATCGCCATTGGTGTCTTTGTAGAGCTTCAAATCGTGGCCGTGCTGGACGTAGCAGGTGTCGCCATTGCCCCAGGGCAGGATGCCGAGCGGGATGGCTAGGCCGTCTGCGAAAACGGTCGGATTCGTGAGTCCACCCGCGGGAATCGGTCCATTCACCGACTCTCGCGGATAGACGAGCACTTTGTCTTTACCCTTGCTGGCATAGATCGCCTCAGCAGCAGCGGGGTTCTCGTTTGCATCAATGGGATATTCGAGTGCGGTTTGCGTCCACATCCGCCCACGTTGATCGAAGTTGACGCTTACAAACTTTCCCAAGCCGTCACTCTCCTGGACCACCAGCTCGATCTCGTAGCCCTCTGGCAGATGGAAGAGCTTCTGTTGCTCGGCTGCGGTTCTTGCAGTGCCTTGCACGTTGTTGTAGCTGATATCGCGCTTGGGATTGGCTGGCTTCTGCTTGTTCTGGTGAATGGGCTTTACCGTCTTCCAAGTCGGCACACCAGGTGTCGGAGGCAGTTCCTCAATCGTCACATCCTTCACCTGCACAAGGCAAATGCCACCGCTGTGGACTTGAGGCGCGATCTGGCCATCAAGCGCTATGTTTCCATCCGCTTCGGTGTAGTCGATGCACTTCACACCATTGATCCAGGTCTGAATGCGCGGTCCCTCTGCGCGGATGCGATACTCATTCCAGCCAAAGACATCCACAGCCTTGTCCAAAGCGGCTTGTTGCTGAGGTGTGGGTGCCCAGATGACTTTATTGCGACGATGTTCGTCATAGATCTTGCCGAACCAGCCTGCTCCGCAGTCGATCTGATAGCCACTCATGGCAGCTCCCTGCCGAATAGAACGGATCTGGATGCCTGAGTTGATCATTCCGGTCTTCGGGTCGCCAGAGCACTTGATCTTGAGGTTGAGCTCGAAGTTTTGGAACGACTTCTTGGTGCTGATGAAGTAGTTCCTGTCGATTTTCTGAGTGGTAGAGCCTCCCGTGATTACGCCGTCCTCGACCCGCCAGATCTTCGGGTCGAACTCCCATCCATCGAGCGTTTTTCCGTCGAATAAAGCAGTGGGTTCTGCCATGACGAACGTTGTCATGCAGGAAAAGATAGCGAGGAGTGTGGTGCGCATCATCGGGATAAGAACGCTGCGGATTGCAGCAGGTTCGCAGCACGATGTCCACACTCGGGTGACTAAAACCCACCTCAGCTCCGGGCGCGGTAGTCAGATGGGAAACAGCCTGTCCAGCGCCTGAAGGCGCGCGCGAAAGCCGTCGGGTTGCCGTAACCGACGAGTGTGGCCACGACCTCCAGTTTGTCTTGAGTGTTAGCGAGCAAGTCTTGCGCGGCTTGCATGCGCAAAGACGTCAGATGAGCGATGGGACTTCTACCGAGCTCCCGCCAGCAGAGTCGGCGGAAGTGTTCTTCGCTCACATGGGCCTCATGCGCCAGACTGGCTACGCTCCAATCGTGCTCGATCGTTTTCTGCACCTTTTCCCAAAGCGAACGCAGTCGCTCATCACGTCGCCATGGCTCAGCTAGGCGCCTCGCGTGATGCTGAATGAGTTCAACCCAATGGTGCACGGCTCTGGCGTCACGCGTGGTCTCCCACTCGTGTTTCAAGCCCTCCCATAGGCGCTGAAGATGCTTGGTATCCACCTTCAGTTTCACGGGAGAAGATGCGCTGACAAGCGGAGCTACGAATGCGGGTTCGTCATATCTCAGCCACAGAAACTTCCACGATTTTCCCGGAAGAGCATGAAACGCGTTGGGCACTCGTGGTGGAGCCATGCAGGCCATGCCACGGCCCACCGTTTGCCAGCGGCCATCCAGAAGCATTCGGCCGCTTCCCTCGACGCAAATGAGAATGAAACTCCCCTTTGGCTGAAGCCGCACTCGCTCGTATGGAGCAACGGCATCATCAATGCCCAGTCTCGCCATGCGGTGGATAGCCAGTGCCTTGCAGTCGGCTGCTTCTAACACCCACCGGACCGTTCTTGGTCCATCCACAGAAGAATCAGACGATGGCCAAGTTGTTTGCATCGCCATGAAGTGAAGGAACCGCTGCGGGCCGTATTGAGCTGAAATCAATCCGCCTTCGGCTCATCGTTTTGCGAGAGCAAATACGTGAAGGGATGGGATTTGGCGAGGTTGTACTGTTTGATCGCCTGGGACCAGAATGGAGCTAGGTTTTCTTCAGACTCAGACCACAACTGATAGTGCAGGCTGGACACTGTTTCAGTGTCGTTCATCAAGGCATTCATCTCCCGCTGGCTAAGAGATTGTGGTCCCTTCGAGATGAGCTTCTGAGCCAACTCCTCCATGTACTCACGGGAGTCCCTAGCGTTCTTTCTTCTGCGGAGGAGGCTGACGTGGAGCCCATTCACATACGGATCGAGACATACCTGCATCAGCCCGTAGTTTTTCTCGATGTCAGGGGGCAACTGCATGCGCCCCTTCACTTCAGCGAGACGATCTTCAAGGGAAGTGAGCACGCTGGGCGGCTCGAGCTCAGCCGGGGTGAGGAATAAGCCAAATCGAAGTCCCGACTTGTAGCTGGAGAGCCAGATCGCCACCGGAATGGCTCCAAGAAGCGACACAAGGATGGGGCTGATCCAAATGAGGAAACCATACTGACCACCTAACCCTCCAGAACGCACAAACTGGCTCTGGGACACGAACCATGCAATCACCGTCCACACCGCGCCTAGGCTCGTTACGCCACCAAATGTGAGGATGACCTCCCGCCAGTCCACACCGCCGCCAGCTTTGCGCTGTTGGGCCACCCAGGAGACCCCTTGCCCCAAGATGATCTTGATGACGAACCGCATGTGGAACCACATCATCACCGGGGCCATGAGGGTGAAGATAAATGTGTCCAGCAAGCTGCTGATCAGAGTCAGGAAACGCATCTTGAGCGGCTTGAACAAGCGCCCGGTGAGCATTTCGTCGAACAAGATCACCGTTTTCGGCAAGAAGATGAGCACTCCAGTCATCCACAGGAGCAGCTCGCCCGCCAGCTTCTGCTGGGCTGTCAGTGCTGCACCCGGTATTGCTGCGAGGTAGGTCGAAAGCACCAAAAAGATGAACCACAGCAGCGAGCTGACGTAACTGAGGATGCCGTGGAAGAAATTGAGCCGACTCATGAAGTGCCATCCTTTGGCAAACAAGAGCCAGAAGTGTTGCATGTTCCCCTGGCACCAGCGGCGGTCACGTTTGAGCGTGTCAATCAACGTTGGTGGGCCTTCCTCGTAGCTACCCCGGTTTGTGGGCAATAGACGGACGGCAAACCCAGCCTTTCGCATCAGAGCGGCTTCCACGAAGTCGTGACTGAGGATGTGCCCGCCAAACGGCACTGTTTTTGGCAGAGGTGGCAGCGCGCAGAACTTGATGAATGGCTCCAAGCGAATGATGGCGTTGTGCCCCCAGAAGTTAGCCTCACCTCCTTGCCAGTAGTTGATGCCTGCCATGAATGCCGGACCGTACAGCGCTTGGGCAAACTGCATCAAACGGCCAAGCATCGTCTCGGACGCCACTTGTTGCGGGAACGTCTGTAAGATGCCGATGCCCGGATTTTTCTCCATGATCCGGGTCATGGCCACCATCAGCCCGCCAGACATGAGACTGTCGGCGTCAAAGACGATCATGTAACGGTAGCGCTTGCCCCAGCGGCGGCAGAAGTCGGAGACGTTACCGCTTTTGCGATTGATGGGCTTGCGGCGCTTCCGGTAGAAGATTTTGCCGAAGGCATTGAGTTGACGGCATAGCTCCAACCACGCGGTTTCTTCCTCTACCCACTTGTTGGTGTTGTCACTGTCACTGAGAACAAAGAAGTCAAAGTTCTCCAACTCTCCCGTTTTCTCCAAAGAGAGATAAGTCGCGCGTAATCCCTCCCAGACCCGCGTAACGTCTTCGTTGTAAACGGGAATGATGATCGCAGTACTGGCATTGATGGCCGAGTCATCGTCCGCGATGGTCTTCCAGAGGTCGATCGGGTCTTTGGCGGCTCGATTTTGCAGCCACACCCCGATAAGCGCCGTCCAGAAGCCCACATTGAGCTGATAGTAGAGGGGCACGAACACCATCAGTAGAAGGATCTCTGCCTTCCTCCAGCCTCCGGTGGACAAGTATTTCCCCAGGAGCCAAGTGCCGAGGATCGTGCCGAGGCCCACGAGCACGAGGAATGTGATGCGGCGAGTGCGAGCGATACCTTGTGGAGGAATGCCGGCGAGACGTGCGGTGGTTGCCTGCTGTGTCATGTGTCTGTTAGCGCAGCAGTTGGTAGACGTAACTCAGAACCCCGATCACCAGCAAGGCGAGCAGCAGGTAACGGATGAAGGCGTATTTTCCCAGCCCTTCGAATGTACCCTCTGCCACCTCTGCAAGCCCGAGGTCAATGTCGCGCGGAGTCATTTTTGACACGTCTAGCCGTGGGCCGGAAGCCGTGACGGCCGCACGCATGGCCTGGGCCATGGCTTTCGGGATCTTCCGCTTGTCCAAAAAGGACTCAGACCAGCGCTCCGGGCCAGCCGAGAGGTGAAAACCCACGCGCCCGGTGACTTCGATCTGCTCCGGGGTCATCTCCAGGTTATCGTAAATGCCTGACAGCCACTCTTGCATGGCCTCCCGCGCTTTCTCGATAGCCAAGGCAGTCGGTTTGCGTGTTGGATCAAGTTCATGAGCCTTGGCAGCTTTGTTCAGCGTCTCCAGGATCAACTGGGTTCTGCGGATTCGATTGTGAATCCGGAAGGAGCGAAAGTAGTCCGCTAGACGCGCATACGCTTCGTTCCACTCGTCAGCCGTGCCGGTGGCGGGCGCGAACTGGATGTTAATAGCTTCCATGAAGTTTGATAAAAACGACTCGTAGAATGCGTAGGGGCGGCCCTTTGCCAAGGGGTTTCAGATGCTCTTTACCTCGTGTCACTGCCTGCTAACATCCCGGCCCCATTTCCGTCCCATGATGACCAGCGCCCAGATCCGCCAATCGTTTCTCGACTTCTTCAAAGAGAAGCAGCACACCATCGTGCCCAGTGACAACGTCGGCTACACCAGCCGTGACGGTGCGCGCATCTTCACCAATGCTGGGATGAACCAGTTCGTGCCCATCTTCCTTGGCGAGCGTCCGGCAGATGTGGATACTTGGCCCGGAGTGCTGCACAAAGGACTGCCCACTCGCGCTGCTGATACCCAGAAGTGCATTCGTGCCGGCGGCAAGCACAACGACTTGGAGGACGTGGGTCTCGATACTTACCACCACACGCTTTTCGAGATGCTGGGGAACTGGTCGTTTGGCGACTACTTCAAAAAGGAAGCCATTTCCTGGGCCTGGGAGCTGGTGATTGAGCGCTGGAAGTTCCCACCCACACGCGTTTACGCCACCATCTACCAGCCAGATCCGTCCAAGGGCGATCCCGCTGATCGTGACCAGGAAGCCTGGGAAATCTGGGCCGAGAAGTTCCGCAGCATCGGCCTCGATCCCGACATCCACATCGTCAATGGCAACAAGAAGGACAACTTCTGGATGATGGGTGACACCGGTCCCTGTGGACCCTGCACGGAAATCCACATCGACCTCACCCCTGGCCCACCTAATCTCGATGAAGACCGTCAGCGCGAGGGCCGCAAGCTGGTGAATGGCAGTGATGCGAGCTGCATCGAGATCTGGAACAACGTGTTCATCCAGTACAACGCCAATCCCGACGGCACCTTCAGTCCGCTGCCTGCCAAGCATGTCGATACAGGCATGGGCTTCGAGCGCGTGTGCAGCATCATCCAAGGCACAAAAAACTTCACCGACTTTGAGAACGCCAAGATCAGCAACTACGACACGGACGTGTTCAAGCCGATCTTCGATGAGCTAACCAAGCTCTCTGGCAAAACATACGCCAGCACGCTGCCCAAGGCCAACGCCCAGGGCAATGTCGTGCCTGTCACCGAGCAAGAAAAGATCGACGTGGCTTTCCGCGTCATTGCCGACCATATCCGCACTCTGTCGTTCGCCATTGCGGACGGCATCCAGCCTGGCAACAGCGATCGCAATTACACCCTCCGCCGCATTCTCCGCCGGGCAGTCAAATATGGCCGCACGCTCGACTTCAAAGAGCCCTTCTTCTACAAACTCGTCGATGTACTCGCCGCTCAAATGGGCGACGTGTTCCCCGAGTTGCGCGCCAAGAAGGAGCAGGTCAAATCGGTGCTGAAACTGGAGGAGGAGGCGTTTAACCGCACTCTCGACCGCGGCATGGCACTCTTTGAAGAAGCCGCAACGTTCATCCCGAAAATGGATGCGTTAGTTGACCACGTTGATGTGACACTTGCCAAATTCGAAGGCACGGATCAGGAGCTAATGGAATACTTTGGAGATATTCTTTGGCCTGACACAACTTACGACCACAAGAACACTAACATCATGTATCCGGTCTATCTCGGCGCAGCCGAGTATGGAACGCCTGCGCAAGACAAGTTTGCAGATGCTGTGCGCGAGTTGGTCGATGTTTCCTCTGAGAATGTTGGCGCTGACAAATTCACCGCAGTTTATCTCTCGGATGTTCGTGAATATTTACCGAAGGTCCGTGCTTCGAAGGGAGTCGTGAGCGCAGAGTTTGCCTTCCAGCTCTACGACACCTACGGCTTCCCGCTCGACCTTACCGAGCTGATGGCCCGCGAGCGTGGTCTTACCGTTGACACTTCTGGCTTCGAGAAGCTCATGGACGAGCAGAAGGAACGCGCCCGTGCTGCAATGAAAAAGAACGTGGTCGCTCTCAGCGAGATCGAAACCAAGACGCCGACCAAGTTCATTGGTTATGACGCGCTGGATGCTGAGGTGAAGGTGCTTGAGGTCGTGTCGATGAAGGACAAGACCGCCATCGTGCTGGATGCTTCTTCTTGCTATGCCGAGATGGGCGGACAGGTGGGAGACACCGCTCAGTTCATCGTCGGAGCCAACACGTTCGTGATTGGCAACACCACCAAGGTGGGCAATACCTGGCTGCATTTCGTCGAGGGTGAAGATGCTCCGACAGTAGGCACTAGCGGTCGTTTGGCAGTCGATCCAGCGCGCCGTCACGCCATCGAGCGTCACCACACCGTCACCCACATCCTGCACTGGGCTTTGCATGAAGTGGTCAGCCACGAAGCCACGCAGAAGGGGTCCAATGTCGGTCCGGACAAGCTCAGCTTTGACTTCAACAGCGCCGCTCTTACCGCCCAGCAACTCGCCGACATTGAGCGGCTGGTGAACGAGCGCATTGTGGACAATGCACCCGTTTCCTGGACAGAAGTTCCTTACAAGGACGTGCAGACCCGGAAGGACATCATGCAGCTCTTCGGCGAGAAATACCCGGAGAACGTCCGCGTGGTGCAGATCGGTGGCGCGGCTGGTTCATTGAGCGGCTACAGCATGGAACTCTGTGGTGGCACGCACACCCGCCACACAGGCGAGATTGGCCTCTTCCGCCTCTCCAGCGAGAGCGCGGTGGCGGCAGGCATTCGTCGTATCGAAGGCATCGCGGGACTGGAAGCCTACAACCTCGCCCGCGCAGAATCCGATTTGCTCAAAGCACTGGCTGGGAAAGTCTCCGCTCAAGGCATGCACGACATCGAGAAGAAGATCGAGTCCCTCCTAGATCAGCAGAAGGCGCTGGAGAAAGCGCTGAAGGCCGCCCAACAGCGCGAAGCTTCCGGGCGCGCCAAAGACCTTCTCGCTAAGGCTGAAAACAACGCCATCATCGTCAATCTCGGCGATGTGGATGCGGATTACGCCGTGGCCGTGAGCGATGCACTGAAGGGCAACTTCAACGGAGTCATCGTCCTCGCAGCAACCGCTGGTGGCAGCGTGGCGCTCATCGCCAGCGTGGCAAAAGACCTCCAGGCTAAAGTCCAAGCCGGCAAGATCATCCAGACCATAGCGCCTATCGTCGGAGGCAAAGGCGGCGGAAAGCCAGACTTTGCCCGCGGTGGCGGCAAGGATGTCAGCAAGGTGGATGCTGCCTTGGCGGAAGCGCGGAAGCTCTGCTCGTAGTTCGAGCTTCAGCTCGCTCCCTGTGCCTCCTGAAACGAGCTGAAGCTCGAACTACAAACCTCACGCTCGAAGCCTGAAATGTATCAATGGAGAAAAATGACGGCTGAGGAGAGGGAGTCGGTGTTGGCTCATCGAAAACAACTTCAGCGTCCGTGGCACACGCCACCACATCCTCTGGGCGGAGCGGGTGAGTATCATCTTACGGCAGCGTGTTATGAGCATAAGGTGATCATTGGACTGTCACCCAAGCGGATGGATGAGTCTGTGGCGCAGATGTTCGAAGCTTTGGCTGATGTAGATGTCAAAGCCTGGTGTTTGTTGCGCAATCACTACCATCTCTTTGTTAAGGTCGAAGATTTGAGGGCCGCACTCTCCACTCTGGGCCGACTTCACGGACGAACTGCATTTGATTGGAATGGTTCAGACGGAACTCGTGGCCGTAGAGTCTGGCACAGCATCGCAGATCGACAGATTCGCAACGAAGCCCACGGTTGGGCCACTTTGAACTACATTCACCACAATCCAGTGCGGCATGGATATGTGGAGAAGTGGCAGGATTGGGCGTGGTCGAGTGCGCGGGCCTACCTTGCCGAAGTAGGCCATCAAAAAGCCGCTCAGGCGTGGAGGGCGTATCCTGTGCTGGAATATGGTGCAGGCTGGGATGATGCCTGTTTGTAGTTCGAGGTGCGCTCATGTTTTTTGGTGCGCCGCTTGGGGTTAGAGTTTGACCCCGAGGATAGAACGTTTGTAGTTCGAGCTTTAGCTCGCTTCCTGTGCCACAGAAACGAGCTAAAGCTCGAACTACAAACTCGAAAAGATATACGATCGATTACAACACAATAAAGTAATCGAACGATAACAAAACAAACTTGTAAACGTTCGCTTTCATGGTAACATCCTGCCATGAAACTCAGAACCCCTGTCGATATCGGCTACC
This sequence comes from Verrucomicrobiaceae bacterium, assembly GCA_016795485.1. Lineage (GTDB taxonomy): Bacteria > Verrucomicrobiota > Verrucomicrobiia > Verrucomicrobiales > Verrucomicrobiaceae > JAEUHM01. The sequence continues at coordinate 116,116 of JAEUHM010000043.1, forward strand.
TGATCCGTGATCAGCGGAAAAGCCGTGGCTGGACTCAGGCTGACCTTGCCGCGCGGCTGGGTGTCAGCCGCCTGTGGGTCGTGCAATTGGAGCAGGGGAAAGACACGGCCCAGATTGGCCTCGTGATGCGAGTCTTCAATGAACTCGGGCTGCCATTACAGGTTGCCATCGGTGATACCGTGCTCAACGACAAGCCAGCCAACGCAGTGGATCAAATTGACCTCAATCAGTTCATGAACCGCTTCAAAGACTCCGTGAGAAGCTGAAATGCTTGAGGAACTTCATGCTTGGGTTGGAGATCGCCTTGTGGGCAAGGTGCTCCGAGATGCACGCCGAGACCGGATGACGTTTGAGTACGACGATGGCTGGCGGAAGGCCGAGCAGAGCTTCCCGCTTTCGTTGTCGATGCCCATGCTGGCACCCACGCATGGCCATGATCGCGTCTCACCGTTCCTGTGGGGGCTTTTGCCAGACAATGATGGTGTGCTGAGGCAATGGGGAATGCGTTTTCAGGTCTCACCGGGGAATGTATTTCGATTGTTAGAACATGTGGGCGAAGATTGTGCCGGAGCGGTCCAATTTGTGAAGCCAGGGCGCACGGATGCATGGTTTGCGGCCAATGCGGTGGATCATGTGCAGTGGCTTACAGACCAGGAGGTAGCAGATCGCCTTCAATTGCTGCTCAAAGACCACAGTGCTACTCGCGTGGGCAATGACCGCGGTCACTTCAGCTTAGCAGGTGCTCAGCCGAAGACCGCGTTTCACTTTGATCCGGTACAGAGCCGCTGGGGTGTTCCCTTCGGCCTAACGCCCACGACGCACATCTTTAAGCCGCCCACGGGAGACTTTGACGGGTACGCCGAGAATGAGCACTTTTGCCTGCGGTTGGCTAGGCGAGTGGGCTTGGCCACAGCGCCCTCCACCATCATGACATTTGGAGGTGTCACCACGATCGTGAGCGAGAGATACGATCGCTATCGAGTGGCTCAGCATGTGCGGCGAATGCACCAAGAAGACATGTGCCAGGCTCTGGCACGAATGCCGCAGAACAAGTATCAAAATGATGGCGGACCGTCACCCACTGAGATCATGGGGCTCATCAGGATGCACTCGAGCGCGAGAGATGAAGACGAAACACGGTTTGTTGACGCGCTGATCTTCAACTGGCTTATCAGCGGCACAGACGCTCACGCCAAGAACTATGCCTTTCTGATAGCTCCAGGTGGGCAGACTCGTCTTGCGCCTTTGTACGATCTCGCAAGCGCACTGCCTTATCCGCAGCAGATCTATCCACGCCATGCCACGCTCGCCATGAAGGTGGGCAATCATTACAAGTTGCGTGAGATCGGTATGCGGGAGTGGAAAAAGGCCGCCAAAGAACTTCGCTATGACGAAGACAAGCTCATCCAGCGCATCCGCAAAATTGCGACAGACTTACCCGCAGCAGCCTTGGACGTGGAAACTGAACTGAGCAAGTCAGGCATCCAGCATTCTGTGTGCAAACGCATGACTTTGGCCATCCGTGAGCGTGCGGAGGAGTGTGCTAGAGCCATGGCTTGAGTGTTGCAAAGACGTAGGGCCAGCAGACTTTGCCGCCATGCTCCGCCAACTCCTTCTTCTCACATTACTTTGTTCTACGATTCATGCCGAGCTTCCAAAATCATGGACGGAGGCATTCCCCGCACACAAGATTGCAGGCAATTTGTATTACGTAGGCTCTCGAGATTTGGCGTCTTACCTCATCACCAGCAAAGAGGGCCATATCTTGATCAACAGCAGCTTGGAGGAGTCCGTTCCGCTCATCAAAAACAGTGTAGAGCAGCTCGGATACAAGTTCAGCGACATCAAAATACTGTTGATCAGTCACGCGCATTCCGATCACTGTGCGGGCAGTGCGGAAATCATCCGACAAACAGGTGCAAAACACTTTGTCATGGAGCAAGATGCAGCAGCGGTGGAAAGTGGTGGTGGTGCGCCAAAGAGCCGACTCAACAAAGCTGATTACACGAAGTTTCCGCCCGCCAAAGTGGATCGAGGGCTCAAAGACGGCGAGGAAGTGAGGCTAGGCGATGCGACTCTCATCGCCCACCGTACGCCAGGGCACACTCCGGGGTGCACGACGTGGACCACGCGAGTACTAGACGGCGACAAAGTTTTAGACGCAGTGATCATCGGCAGTCCCAATGTGAACCCTGGCTATATGCTAGTGAACAACAAGACATATCCAAACATCGCGACTGACTATGAGCAGTGTTTTCGAGTGTTGAAGTCACTGCCGTGCGATTTGTTCCTCGGCGCGCACGGTGGTTATTACGGCATGGAGGCCAAGCATCCGCTCCTCGGCACGAGCAAGACGAATCCGTTCGTCGATCCCGAAGGATATCGACGATACGTCTCTGAAAAAGAAGACGCTTTCCGCAAAGAATGGGAGCGTCAGAAGAGTCGGTGATCTAGAGCGCATCATGGACGTCCGCGCTTCACGCACCAACAAGCCCGACACGTGGATGGACACATGCCCGGAGTTTTCGCGGCCCATTTGTGAGCAACTGAGAACCTGGGTGTTCCGTTGGCAGCCAGATTTGAAGGAGTCCATCAAGTGGAACATGCTCTGCTACTCTGGCCGCAAGCTCGTCGTGGCGATTGGTGGCTTCAAGAAGCACGCTCAGGTTGTCTTTTTTCGTGGAACGGAGTTGGAAGATCCTGCGGCGCTTTTTTGTGGAGGAGAACAGAACACGAGCATCCGCAACGTCACGATCAAGAGTCTTGATGACTTCAACTCGCGTGCTTTGCGTGATCTGATTCAATCTGCGGTGCTTTTGGACGCCAACCCCGACCTTCCGCCGCCACCACCACGCAAACGAGAGGAGTGGCCGATGCCAGAAGCACTGGAGAAGGCTCTCAAGAAGAACAAAAAGGCAGCGGACTTCTTTGCCAGCCTGAAACCCACCTATCAGCGAGAATACAAGGTCTGGATCAGCACAGCCAAACGTCCGGAGACGGTCAACAAGCGGCTGAGTGAAACGATCCTTGCGCTTGAGAACGGACGCAAGTGGGCTCAACGGAAGGTTTAGCGCCTGGAGCTTGTCTTTTTGAATGGCGATGCCTTAAATGCAGCCATGACCCGCGCACCGATAGCCCCTAAAGGCCCCACTTTTTCTCAACTCGTCTACGGCACTTGGCGTGTGCTCGATGATGCAGAGACAGCGACTCCTCAGAACTTGCTGACGCGCCTGGAAAAGTGTCTTGAGCTTGGCATTACCACCATCGACACAGCGGAGATTTACGGGCTCTATCGGGTGGAGGAGTTTGTCGGCAGTTCGTTAAAGTTACAGCCCGGATTGAGGGAGAAAATGGAGATCGTCACCAAGTGCGGCATTTATGTGCCGTGCGAGTTTCATCCAGATCGCAAGACCGCATTCTACAACGCAGAGTCGGCCCGCATCATGAAGAGCGCGGAGAAATCGCTGAAGTTTCTTGGCACCGATTATATCGACTGCCTGCTTGTCCATCGTCCGGACTGGCTCACTAGCATTGATGAGACAGCAGACGGTCTCAATAAACTGCTCAAAGCTGGCAAAATCCGCAGTGCCGGCGTCTCTAACTACAATGTGCATCAATTTGAGGCCCTTAACTCGCGCATGGATCAGCCGCTGGTCACAAATCAGTTAGAGATGCACCTTTTGCACATGGACGCGATCTACGATGGCACGCTGGATCAGGCTCAGCGTCTGCGTTTCAAGCCCATGGCCTGGAGTCCACTGGCCGGTGGTCGCTTGATGGATCCAAAGAATGAAGCAGGTCAGCGAATCGCTAAAGCAGCGGCAGGCATGAGTGCGAAATACGATGGTGCCACGGTGGACCAACTCGCTTATGCCTGGATCATGGCCCACCCGTCTGCTCCGTTACCGGTGATTGGCACCAACAAGCTCGACCGCCTCGTCCAAACAGCAAAGTCTGCGGAGATTAAGCTCGACCGTGAAGACTGGTATGCGCTTTGGACTGCTGCCAAAGGGCACGGCATTCCGTAAAGAGCAGTGGTTACCTGTTAGCGACTGGGTTTTAGCTTACCAAGGTCGTAGCCCCTGTCTTTGTACCACTCTTTGGAGTGGTTGCCCTTGGGCATGTCTTTGTCGCGGCTGCTATAGCGGTAGAGTTTGTCTCCGTCGGAGTCACGGCGTTGGCTACCTGAGCTACTGCTAGAACTCCTAGCCGTCTGGCCGAAACTCCTGCCGATAAGCCCGACATCACGATCCCTGCTGCTGGAAGAACTGCTGCGGTTCGCGCTGTGATGGTGTGAACTGTTGTTACTTGAGCTGTGATTGTGCGAAGAATGATTTCGGCAACAGCATGGGTTCCGATGGCATGTGGGGCAGAGGGAGCTGGAGTTGTAGCCATAGTATGGCCTCGGGCGGCTGTAGTATCCTCCGCCTCCGTAGTATCCTCCGTAACTGGGTGAACTGAAGTAGCTCGGCCCATCATAGTAGCTGCTTGAGTACCCGGAAGAATACCCCCCACCATAGTATGGGTCATCCCAAGCAACGCATTGGGTCAAAAGCGTGAGCGCACCAATGGCGCAGACGAGACGGAAAAGGGAGGCGTTCATACAGAAGAGGTAGCGAAGTATTGACTCAAACCGGCATGAGTTCATTCAAACTGTTTTGCAGTGTGTGAATCATCAAGAGACTACTTTTTGACGACCCGAAATCGCAATTTATCATAAATAACTGTAACTTCTGCTGCCTATATGTCCGAGTCATCCATCGAAGCGCCTCTTTGTGACACTTCACCTCTTGAGCCTCTTAGTCCAGAGCAGGTCCGCGTGCTCGGCTGCTTAATCGAGAAGGAACATACTACCCCAGACTACTATCCGTTGACCCTGAACGGGCTTGTCACGGCCTGCAATCAATCCACAAATCGTGAGCCAGTTGTGAACTATGATGAACGCACTGTCATGGAAGCGCTCGAGAGTCTCAAGAGTCGCCAGTTTGTCTATCAAGTCACGATGGCTGGAGCACGGGTGCAGAAGTTTAAGCACAACTTGGAGCGGAAGTTTCCATGGCTGGAGAAGCCAGAGTTGGCACTACTGACTGTCATGCTTTTACGCGGACCCCAGACGGTGGGAGAGCTCCGAGCGCGGTCAGAGCGCATTCAAATCTTTCCGGACCTGCCAGCAGTCGAGGCAGCTGTGCAAAAACTGGTCAACAACGAGCATGGCATGCCGCTAGCGGTGTATTTTCCGCCCGGAGCAGGCAGAAAGAGCGCGCTTTATATGCACACGCTGTGCGGGGTGCCGGAGGCCCCCACTTCTGGGATAAATGTTGTGCTTCCTCTGAGCAGTAGGCCCACTGAGCCAGCAGACTCTGAGTGGAAAGCAAAAATGGAGGCTGAAGTTGCCGCCTTACGCGCCGAAGTAGCTGAGCTGCGGGCGCTGCTAACCACTTAGGCCAGGGGAGCGTTGTGCTTCTTTAGCATCGCTTCCAGCATACGGCCGTATTTGATGTAGCTGTCGTACTGCTCTTTGGCTTTTTCTTCTGGGCTGAGTGTGTCTGCTGCTCCTGCACCGTGAAAGACAACGGCTACGTGAGGCTCAATGCTGATGTAACCATTGTATCCCGTGGCTACGAGGTCAGCCATGATGCGATCTGTCTGGCCATCGCCTTCACCAGGGTAGGTGAAGACCTCTGACTTCGTTTCAGCGATCCAACGGCCATCTTTCACATGGACGTGCACCATGTGCGGCTTGATCGCGTGATACATCTCCCATGCGTCTTGCTTGTGGCCGGGGCGCTTGCGGTCGTCGATGAAGACTGGGTTGCCCGTGTCGAAAACCCACTTCATGCCGGGCACGGCTTCGTTGATGCGGTGCACGTGGTCCACGCTCATGCCGCCCCAGTTCATGCAGTTTTCATGCACCATGGTAAGTCCAGCATCATCGAAGCGCTTCTTGATCTCGTTCATGCGCTTGAAGCGCTCCTGGACATGCTGCTCATCCAAGTCACAGCCTGCTTCGTCCTTGCAAACAGCATAAGACATCACGCGAATGAGCTTAGCACCCAAGCGCTGCATCCGTGGAATCGCGCGGTCAATCTCAGCGGCGGTGATGGAGAAGTCCCCATCGATTTTTTTGGCCCAATTGCCGATCAATGAACCAAACCCGCAGACCGCCATGTTCTCAGCGGCAAGTTTTTCGCACACCTTCTCAAAGGTTTCCTCAGGAACTTCATGAAGGTTTCCCTTCACTCCGTCCAACTCGACGATACGCGACTCAATACTGTCCCAGCCCAGTTCCTTGTGAGCGCGGATTTGAACATCAAGCGGTGCTCCTGCTTCGTCGGCGATTCCTGTGAGTTTGATCATGGCGTGGCTGTCAAGAAATGGCGTGTTGAGTGCATGCTGCAAGGAGAAGGTGCTCAGGCGGCCTTCTTCTTGGCTTTTGCTTTTCCCTTGGTCGCCCCTTTGGTTCTACGGACTTTTGCGGGAGGCGCGGTGGGATCTGTGTCCTTGTATTTCACCTGAAGTTCCTTCATTTGAATCAACAACGACTCCTGGATGCTCGCATAGTCCGCGCTTCCATAGACGCTCTTGATCTCCAGCGGGTCTTTGTTCAGATCAAAAAGCTCCCACTCATTGCGATCATAGTAATGGATGAGCTTGTAGCCTGTCTCTGTCCGTACGCCAAAATGTGGAGCTACATGGTGCGGTGCTGGATACTCATAGTAGTGGTAGTAGTGGGCAGAGCGCCAGTCTGGCACCTTTTCTCCCTTCAGAAGAGGCACCATGCTGCGGCCTTGCATGTCCGACGGGATCTCCACGCCCGCCGCGTCCAGAAACGTCTCGGCAAAATCCAGCGTGCTCACCAAGTTGGTGTTCTCAGTGCCAGCTTTCACCACACCAGGCCACTTGACGATCAGCGGAGTGTGCAGGCTCTCTTCATACATCCAGCGCTTATCAAACCAGCCGTGTTCACCAAGGTAAAAACCCTGGTCGCTGCTGTATACGACGATGGTGTTGTCTTCCTGCCCTGTTTCCTTCAGCCAATCCAGCACGCGGCCCACATTGCGATCCACCGCAGCGATGCAACTGAGGTAGTCCTTCATGTAGCGTTGGTACTTCCAGCGGATCAGATCCTTGCCAGAGAGGTTCGCTTTGCGGAAGGCTTCATTCTCAGGTCCATAGTGCGCATCCCATGTTTTTCTCTGACTCTCCGTCATTCGCAGATACCAGCCTGGTTTGTTCTTGTCTTCTGGGAAGACCAACTTGTTGTCGCTGGGCAGAGTCATCGTTTTCTCGATGCTCATGTCATTCTCACGTGCTGGAGACATGCGGTTGGCGTAGTCATCAAATAGCGTTTCTGGCTCGGGAATGGTGACGTCTTTGAACATCCCGAGCTCCTGCGGGCCTGGAGACCACTCGCGGTGAGGAGCTTTGTGCCAAAAGCAGAGCATAAATGGCTTTGACTGATCACGGCCTTCCTTGAGCCACTTCATTGCTTTGTCGCCGATGATGTCGGTGCAATAGCCCTCAACTTGCTCACGTCCATTCTTGGTGACGAAGTCTGGGTTATAATAGTTCCCCTGGCCCGGCAGCACCGCCCATTCGTCAAAACCTGTGGGATCACTCTCCAGATGCCACTTACCGATCACGCAGGTCTGATAACCAGCTTTCTGGAGCAGCTTCGGATACGTTTGCTGGGTGTTGTCAAAGAACGAGGAGTTGTCTGGGAAACCGTTCAGGTGGTTGTATTTGCCTGTCAGCACGGTGGCTCTGCTTGGTCCACAAATGGAGTTTGTGACCAAACAATGGCGAAACAGCATTCCGTCCTTTGCTAGGCGATCCAGATTCGGCGTGCGTGCGGCCTTGGAGCCATACGCACCCACGCCCATCAGCGCATGGTCATCACTGAAAACGAAAAGGATGTTGGGCTGCTTGCGATCTGCTGCTGAGAGCAAGCCGGAGCAGGTGAGTAAGATAAGCAGGGCTAGGCGTGTCATGGACCGTTGAGAACGTGAAAGACAGCACTCGGCTATCAGGGGCATTCGGACTTGAATCCAAAGGCAATACGGGAGAAACTGTAGTCCTCATGGACAGGCTCCTCCTCCTGCTCTGCTTTATCAGCTGTGTGGCGGTTCCTTGCCTCACTGTGGCTGCCATACCCACTACCGGGATAGCAGTCCCGGAGTTGGCCATCTTGGATGAAGAGATGGAGGACCTCATGACGACCAACAACATCAAGGCTGGCTCGATTGCGCTCTCGCGCAACGGCACGATCATCTTCTACCGCAACTACGGCTGGATGAACCAGGCCAAGACGGTGCCCATCCGTGAAGATGTGATGATGCGGATAGCCAGTTGCACCAAACCACTGACTGCGGCTGGCATACGCAAGCTGATCACCGCCGGGCAGTTGAGTCTGACCACAAAAGTCTTCAGTCTTGGCACGCCGGGAGCCGGGGTGCTTGACCATGTGCCCTTTCGCACTGCTGACTCGCGTTTGTCACAGATCACGATTCAACACCTGCTTCAACATCGCGGTGGGTGGGATAGAGACATCGCCGGAGACCTCACGTATATGGAGAAGACCATCGCTTCTGAAATGGGTGTCACAAGCCCACCCAGTCAGGACAACACGGTACGCTGGATCATGGGCGAGCCCCTTCAGTACGACCCAGGGTCCACGTATGCCTACTCCAACATCGGCTATCTGTTGTTAGGGATGATCATCGAGAAAATCTCTGGCCAGAGCTGCCGGGATTATGTTTTGGATCAGGTGCTTAGCCCGCTCGGCGTGCAGTCAGCCGACTATTTGATGGGTCGTTCGTTCAAAGTCGATCAGAGTCCGAGGGAGCCGTTTTACGATGAGCCCACTCTGGGCACGAATGTCTTCTATCCCACGCACAGCCCGAATCCGACGGTGGAGTTGCCGTACGGAGCCTTTGATATGGAAGCGCGCGTTGGACAGGGCAGAGTCGTGACCACTCCGCTGACCATGGTGCGCTACATGGGAGCCTACATCATTTCGGGCAACTCGATAGGCCTTCCACGGCCTGCGCCAGGGACTTGGCGGGCAAATCACAGTGGCTCTCAGCGTGGTGCCAGCTCTATCAGCCGCGCTCGAGGTGATGGCATCAACTTTGCCGTCTTCTTCAACAAGCGCGCCCTGTCTGGCACCTCTTACACCACCCAAATACTGACCACGATCGACAACATCATTGACACCGGCCTGATCACCACATGGCCTACGCGGGATGTTACGTTAATACCTGAGTTGAATGTGAAAGACCCAGCTAATCAAGAGATTCAGTCCGGGGTGGGTACCGTCACACTCGGCCAGGCACCCACAGATGGCTTCATCACCCGCACTTTCACCCTGCGTAATGACGGCAATGGGCCTCTCGGAAATCTTGCTACAAGCATCACTGGAAGCACGGACTTCACGGTCAACAACTCCACGCCCACCAGTCTCGGCGTGGGTGGCAATCACGGAGTCGAAGTGAAGTTTCAGCCCACGAGTACCGGTGCAAAGAGCGCCGTCTTGACCATCACAAGCGCTGATGATGATGAGCCAACGTTCACGATTAACCTCAGTGCCACGGGAACCGATCAGGCAGGTGCTTTCCAAGTAGGTGCAGCCACCATTGCCGTGGCCGAGAGCGCGGGCGCGGTCGATATTCCGATCACTAGGATGCTGGGCACCTTTGGAAGTGTTTCTATTTCTGCCACACTGACGGATGGAACGGCAATACGTGGCGAGGACTATGATCTTCCCACCGCAGCAGCGACTTTCTCTGATGGCCAGACTCAGGGTACGCTGAGCATACCCATTCTCTTATCGACTGTGGCTGAGCCAGTAGAGACTTTCACCGTGACCTTAACCCTTTTGGGTCCTAATGGAAGCATTGGGCCTCTGGCTACAGCAACGGTGCGCATACTGGATGCCACTGACGCTGCAAAACCCACGGTTACACTTACCTCACCTCTGACTGACGCAGTTTTCAACGATCCAGCCCACGTTGCTGTAAGGGGTAAGGCCACGGACAACCAGGGTGTATCAAGCGTACGCATTCAACTCAATCAGAACGCCCCGGTGGACGCTGACTTGAATCAAAGAGGCGATTCAGCGTCCGACTTCAGCGTTGATCTCATCGTGCCCGCAGGACAGAACTCCATCAAAGTCGAGAGCGTGGACTTCAATGGCAATGTCTCCAAGTCAGTAGTGCGAGCTTTTCATGTAACGAAGCCGTTGAGTGTATCGGTCGTTGGCCCAGTGGGTTCTGGCGGGGTGAGTAAGGGCTTTGTGCCAACTTCATTTCGCAGAGTAGGCGTCAGGCACACCATCACCGCCACACCCAAGGCCGGTTTTGTGTTCCAAGGATGGACCGCCAATGACTTCACAGGCACCGGAGTCACCGACAACACGCGGCTTTTGAAGAAGCTCAGCTTCGTGATGGTTCCGGGCTTGCAGTTGACAGCGAACTTTGTGCCCAATCCCTTCCCCCCATTCGCGGCGAGTTATCAGGGCCTGCTAAAGCCCACTTTGGCCAGCACGCCCTCTTTTCAGAGAAGCGGATTCATGAGCGTGACATCCACCGCATCGGGTGGGTTCTCCGGCACGCTGAAAGTGGATGGTTCCTCCTTGCCCTTCTCTGGCAGCTTTGACACCACTGGGGTTGGGCGATTTGGGGCCTTGCTTGAGCCGAAGAAGACGTTCGTGCGGACAGGCAAACCCTCTGTGGAGCTTGCGGTTCAACTGGACATGCTGGGGCAGAATCAGGTCACGGGTACCGAGGTTTTGAAAAACGGTGCTTCATTGGTCTCGGAGGCGGCATTTGCGGCCAAGCGAGCCGGATTCCATGCGGGTCTCTTGGTGCCAGCCGTCTATACGCCGTCCGGTGTCGGCACGTTGGCCAAAGGAACTTATGCAGTGGCCCTTCCGGCCAGTCCGCAGACCTTGGCACTGGATGGCAGCACTGCGTTGCTGCCTGCATCTTATGCTCAGGGCTCAGGGTGTGGGACCCTGACTCTCAGCGCCAAAGGACAAGTGTCTCTGACCGGCTCACTTGCAGATGGAGCCGCCTTATCTGCCAGTGCACCACTGAATGCAGCATTGGAGTGCCCGCTCTTCGTGTCGCTGTATAAATCAAAGGGCATGTTTTGCAGTCAGGCAAAGTTTGATCACACATTGGCCGACAGTGATGTGAAGCAGGCTGAGTGCTGGTGGTTTAAGCCACCCACCAACGGAGCAGAACACTATCCAAACGGCTGGCCCGCTGGAATCAGCACCGGCTTGATTGGCTGCCTGCACACCGCACCAGTTGGTGCGAGCGTTTTGCCTGGACTGGGCGCCACTGATGCCGATGGCAATGCAGAGTGGATCTTCCAGCAAAGTCGTCTGCCTGCGGATGTTTCTTTTCAAGTCAATGTCAGCACGACGGACAAGGTGGCCTTCATTCCTGTGAATCCCGCTTGTGCCGCAACCATTACTCGAAGCACCGGCTCGTTAAGCGGCAAGTTTTTGCACCCGGATGGCTCGAAGCCTTCATTCAAAGGTGTCATCCTACAAAAAGGAGCTTCTGCCGGCGGCCATGGCTGGTTCATGACGGTCAAGCCGCAGGTTGTCACCGGCTCTGGCGAGTCCGGCAAAGTGCTGTTTCAGCCACATTGATTTAGCAGGTTGCCTTGTAGTGACCGCGCTCGTAGCCTCTCACCGATATGTCGCGTTCCAATCCTACTCCAGCAGAAGTTCTATCTGCACTTAATCCTAAAAAGCTACTGATTGGCCTCGCAGTGCTTCTGTTGGGCGCGCTCATTTACACTGGAGTCTATACCGTACCGATGGACTCCGTAGCCGTTGTCACACGGTTCGGGAGTTATCTTGACGCAGTCGGTCCCGGACTTCAGTTCAAGCTGCCTTGGGGTATTGATACCGCCGAGATCGTTGCCACAGAGCGCATCATGAAGCTGGAGTTTGGCTACGGCACTGAAGGAGCCACCAATCCCTACCAGTATAAGTATGACGAAAGAGATCGTGACTCTGAAAAGAACATGGTCACTGGAGATCTCAACGCCGTAGAAGTAGAGTGGGTTGTGCAATATCGTGTTAGTGACCCAAAGGCCTACCTATTTCACTTCAATGACCCCACCGAAACACTCCGTGACCTGTCAGAAAGCGTGATGCGCGAGGTGGTGGGTGACCGGACGGTCGATGAAGTGCTTACTATTGGCCGTGCTGAGATGGAGGCAGAAACTCAGCGGCGCTTGTCGGAAAGCGTGCACAAACTGGAGATGGGATTTGAGATCAATCAGGTCCAACTCGGAAGTGTGGGGCCCCCGCCACCAGTGAAAGATAGCTTTGATGAAGTTAACCGCGCCCAACAGGAGAAAGAGCAAGCCATTAACCAAGCCAACGGCGAGTACAATCGAGTGGTGCCAAAAGCCAGCGGTGAGGCCGAGCAAAAGATCAGCACCGCAGAAGGATACGCCACCCAGCGGGTCAACGAAGCCGAGGGTAATGCTGCACGCTTCAATGCCCTGCTCGCAGAATATCAAAAGGCGCCTGAGGTCACGAAGAAGCGCATCTATCTCGAGACCATGCAGGAGATTCTCGCCGCAACGCCTAACAAGATCATCATCGACGAGAAAACACCGCCCATGCTCGCACCGCAGCTCTTCCGCAGTCTTGCGTCTCCCCAAACTTTGCCTGCCCAGCCACGATGAAAGCCTTTCTTTCTATCTTAATCATCTTCAGTCTCGTCGTCGGTCTCCTCATCGTAGGAGGCTCATTCTACGTTGTGGATATGCGCGAGCAGGTGATCATTACCCGCTTTCAGCAGATCGTTGGCAAGCCCGTGACCGAGGCCGGACTTAAGTTCAAGATGCCGTTCATCGACAAAGTGAATCGGTTCTCGAAAACCGTCATGGAGTGGGATGGACCCGCCACGGTGATTCCAACCAAAGAGAAGGTTAACATCGTGGTTGACACCTTTGCGCGATGGCAAATCAGCGATCCGCTTCTTTTCATGAAAGCAGTGCGCGACGAACGCAGCGCTCAATCACGGCTTAAGGACGTGCTTGAGTCAGAGACAAAGAAAGTCGTGGCTGGACACGACTTCATCGAGGTCATTCGCAGCACCAAAGATCGGACCGTCAAAGTGGACGATGCGCTTGTGGGCACCAACACCCGCGTGGGCAAGTTGACGACCATTTCCCTTGGCCGACCGAAGCTGGAGGAGATGATTCTAGCCAATGCTAAACCAAAGATCGCCATTTGGGGCATTCAATTGCTCGACGTCCGGGTTAAGCGTGTGAACTACAATCCTGATGTGCTGCGGACGATTTATGATCGCATGACTTCAGAGCGGATGCAGATCGCGGAGCGCTTCCGCTCTGAAGGTGCGGGTGAGGCAGCAAAGAAGCTCGGCGAGAAAGAGCGTGATCTGAAGGAGATCGAATCCGTGGCCTACAAGAAGGTCCAAGAAATCGAGGGTAGTGCAGACGCCAAAGCTACTGACATCTATGCCAAGGCTTACAACTCCAGCCCGCAAGCAGCAGAGCTATTTACCTTCACCAAGTCGATGGAGACCCTGAAAAAGACGATCAGCGCTGACACCACACTTGTGCTCACGACCGCCGGCGAGTTGCTTGGCTTTCTGAAAGATCCCGATCCGAAGCCAGCGGTGGCACCTTGATGGCAAGTGGTTAGGATTTGGTGAAGGCATTCGGTTTGGTGGCGTTGGTTACAGTCATCATGCGCCTTCATCTTCTCACCGCCCTGCTCGTTCTACCTGCCGCTGCAGCGGACTGGCCGTCGTACCGCTGTGATTCCGCCCGTTCTGGTTACACTGCAGAGGCGATCCCCAACGAGTTGCGGCAGCGTTGGGAGTTCCGACTCGATTCTCCACCACGACCCGCTTGGCCGACGTCTGATCGCATTGAATACGATCTTGGCATTCAACCCATCATTGTGAGCGACTTGGTGCTCTTCGGCAGCTCGGCGGACGATCAAGTTTATGCGCTCGAGGCTGGCTCAGGGAGGCTGAGGTGGCGGTTTAGCACCGGTGGCCCGGTAAGGTTTGCTCCTGTCGCATGGAAAGACCGTATCTTCGTAGTGAGCGACGATGGTTTTCTGTATGCGATCGAGCTGAAGACGGGTGCATTGCTTTGGAAACACCGGCCAACGGAAGACAACCGCATGGTGCTTGGAAACGACCGCATGATCTCCCGTTGGCCAGCTCGCGGCGGTCCGGTGGTGGCAGATGATACGGTCTACTACTGTGCTGGCATTTGGCCTAGCGATGGAGTGCATGTTTGCGCACTGGATGCTCAATCCGGCAAAGAAGTGTGGAAAAACTCAGAAACTGGTGGCCTAATGATGGCTCAACCACATGGTGGAGCGGAGGCCGCGAGCGGTGTAGCACCGCAGGGTTATCTACTGGCTGACAAAACTGGGCTGCTGGTGCCAACGGGCCGGGCTGTGCCTGCGATGTTTAATCGAAATGACGGCACCTTGCGCTACTACCATCTTCAAAAGAACGGACAGCGGGGTGGAACACGTGCCGTCATCACCGAGAGCTGGTTCATCAATGCCGACTGCCTATTTGACATCGAGAGTGGAAACATGGGCGTGCAGTTTGAACCAGGCATCGTGGTCGCCACTCCAACGGGTGTGGTCCGGGCGGATGGTCGCTCGCTTATCACTTACAAGTGGAAAGAGGTATCTCCTGGAGTTCGCGGTTTACAGCAGGACCGGAGTGCTCCGGTGGAGAAGGAGATTACCGACTTCATCATCGCAGGCAGCGAGGCGATTGTCGGCGGAGATGGGCAGATCAGCGCTATCGACTACAACGGGCAACGCACTGAATGGTGGAAGCACGATGTAGAAGGCAAGGTGCGAGGGCTGGCGGCAGCCAATGGGCATGTCGTGGCCACAACAGATGCCGGTGTCGTGTATTTGTTCAACGCAGACCCATCGCCACTCCCCCAGCCAGCGCCCAAAGTGGCAAGGACGGCGTCAAAAGCTGACTGTGGGCAGCTGTTGAAGGCTTACGGTCAAAGCGAGGGTTATGCCGTTGTGTTCGATGACACCGAACTGGCGCTCAGTTTGGCTGAGAAGTCAGCGCTCCAAGTGATCGCGATCGGTTCACTCGAATCGCGGGAACGGCTCATCGCATCGGGCCGATACGGAAGCCAAATCTCGCTTCATACGGACAGTGCAGGCTTTCCGAAGCAATTTGCCAACTTGGTGGTGGGGCCGAAGAATCGCCACTCGGAGATGCAAAGACTGCAGCGGCCTTTTGGCGGTGTAGTTTGTGAGGTAAGTGGTGCTGGTGAACTTCGAGTCTCCCGCAGTGCAGCGCAAAAAGGCGTCGGCAACTGGACGCATCAGAACTCCAACGCGGCCAATACACTTTGCTCAGATGATGAAGTCGTTAAGGGCAGGCTCTCCATGTTCTGGTTCCGTGATGTTGACTTTGAGGTTCCAAATCGACACGGCCAAGGGCCAGCTCCGCTGATTGATCAAGGCTGCATGGTTGTGGGAGGGGTGAATGGCCTCTACTGCATGGATTCCTACAATGGGCGCAAACTTTGGCAGCGTGAGGTGAAGAAGTTCCTCATCGACTTCGATGGAATCCATCACGACGTGGGTGTGGGTGACACAGGCGGGCCATTCTGTATCGGTGGCGACTCTGTTTATGTGAAGACAGAGGAAAAATGTCAGCGCTTGGAGCTAACGACAGGACGAGTGATTCATGAGTTCAAAACCCCAGTCCAGCCAGACGCCGTGGATCGTCATTGGGGCTACCTTGCATTTGAGGATGGCCTGCTTTTTGGGTCCGTTGAGAGCCAGGGACACAATGTTAGCGCGCGATATGGGCTGACCGGATTGCGGACAGAGTCATGTAAGTTTTTTGCCCTTGATCCACAGACAAAGGCCGTCAAGTGGGAGTATCAACCACGCGGTTCTATCCGTCACAACGCGATCGCTATTGCAGCAGGTCGAGTCTACCTGATCGATCGCCCATGGATTGATGCCGACAGGACCAAGGAGTTCTCTCGCAGCGGAAGAAAGGCCGAGCGGTTGGACCACAAGGACGTGCCGAATGGGACTCTCCTGTGCCTTGATGCAAAGACCGGGAAAGTCATTTGGAAAAATGATGAGGATATTTGGGGAACTCAACTCGCGGTGAGTGCCAAACACGGTGTCCTGCTCATGAACTATAAGGCGGTGCGCCACAATTTTTTTGAGATTCCCTCAGAATCTGGGGGTCGACTTGCTGGGCTGGACATCACCACAGGGAAGCGCCTTTGGGACATGGACGCCAAATACCAGACGCGGCCGCTGATCAACGATGGCACGGTCTACGCTCAAGGCGGAGCATGGGACCTGAAGAGCGGCTCGCCACTGCCATTTGAACTTGAGCGCTCTTACGGATGTGGCCAGATCAGCGGCAGCAAGAACTTGATGTTGTTCCGCTCTGGCACGCTGGGCTATGTGGATCTCACACGCAAGGCTGGCACTGAGAACTACGGCGGCATGCGCCCGAGTTGCTGGATCAATGCCATACCTGCCAGCGGGCTTGTGCTTGTGCCAGATGGCTCTTCAAAGTGTCATTGCAGCTATCAAATGAGAGCTTGGTTCGCTCTTCAGGGCGAGTGAGCCGTGCCAAGGTGATGGTCCAGTCAAAGTGCGTGGTCTGAGCAACACGCGCTGACGGTTGGTTAGACCAAAACAATCTCGCTTGCTGCCGTGGCTGCTAGTTGTAGCCATGAGGTTGCATGTCCCGACCATCTGACGACTCCCAAGCAGCCCTTGAGACCCTGGTTTATGCCCTGGAGCAGCAACCGCAACTCCTGGAGGGTGCTGAGCGCATTGCTTTCCTGCGGGCTCAGCCGCATGAGGCCTTTTCTCATCTGCGGCCCAAACTCATCTGCGATCAGTCCTACAAGCCGCGGGCCGACCGCCTTCAAGCTGCGGGATTCAAGATGGGCGAGGTGCCGGAGAGTTCCCAGGATGTGGTTTTGCTCATGCCTGACCGCCAGAAAGACCAGACCTTGGCCAGTTTGGCCCGCGGGTTGGATTTGTTGGCAGATGGGGGCACCCTGGTTGTCTCCCTGCACAACGACTGGGGAGCCAAGCGCTTCCAGAAAGCTCTAGCTGGTGTCACTGGAGCCGTGGAGATGCTTTCCAAGCACCATTGCAGAGTCTTCTGGGCGCAAAAATCTGCAAAATGTGACTCTCCTGAGTTAGCAGAATGGCGGCAGCATGGCGTACTAAGGCGAGTGCTAGACGGAAAGTATTGGTCATTGCCTGGGTTGTTTTCTTGGGACCGCATTGACGAAGGCTCCGCCTTGCTGGTGAAACATCTGCCCGATGGATTGCACGGCTCAGTGGCAGACCTGGGTGCTGGATGGGGATATTTGTCCGAGCAGTTGCTGCTGAAGTGCCCCGAGGTCACCTCACTGGACTGCTACGAAGCGGACCGAGATGCACTGGAGCCACTCCGGCGTAACCTGGGGAATCTTCCCGTCAAATTGCGGCCTCGGGTGCTCTGGCACGATGTGGCGGGAGGCATCGACAGGCAAAAGTACGATGTGATTGTGACCAATCCGCCATTTCACGAGGGCAGGGCGGCAGATCCTCATCTCGGGGGCAAGTTTATCGCTGCAGCAGCAACTGGCCTGCGCTCTCACGGCCATCTTTGGCTCGTCGCGAATCGCCAGTTGCCCTATGAGCACTTGCTTGATGAGGCGTTCAACCACGTCCGCAAGGTGACAGAAGAGGGTCTCTACAAAGTGCTACACGCGCATGGCCCAAAGGACTGGGTGCACCGGAAACACAGGCGCTGAGCCGTGTGACATATTTGTAACACAGGCGGAGATGCTCTTTGTGACATGCGTGTCACCAGTTGGGCGTCCATTCCTAACCACCGTTTCATGTTATCTTCTCCATCACTCTTCCAAACACTCGTTCTCGCTCTCATTCTGACCGCGTCATTTCAGTCTTCGACTGTTGAGGCCGGCACACCGACAACCGAACCTGTTACAACTGCCGACACACTGTCCGACTCGCTAAGTTTGGGCGACCGCCTGGAGAACCTCGGTCGTCTCTACAAAAACAAGGACGGCAAGTTCCTGAATGAGTTCTGGATCCTAGGCCGCTATCACGGGCATTACCACTGGAGTGAAGGAAGCGCTGGCGAGGATGAAGGCCACGAGATCCGCCGTCTTCGTATGGGTGGACAGGCGACTTTGTTCAAGAAGCTCACCCTTCACGCTCAGATGGTCAGCGGGAGCGATGCAGATCCATTTTATAATGGCTTCACCGAGCTCTGGGCCGGTTGGGCATTCAGTGACGCGCTGGTTCTCACCGTTGGTCAGCAAAAGCACCGCTTCACTCATGACCGAAACGTCTCGAGTCGCTACTTGAACTACCTTGAGCGGGCCATGCTCACCAACATGTTTGGTTTGGATTACACCCCAGCGATCACACTAAGCGGAAGAACCGACAAGATCTGGTATTACACCGGTATCTTCTCCAACGCTACAGGTGGCAACATGCGTGAGGCATTCACGGAGTTTGATGCCGGCTGGTCGTACCTCGCTAGCTTTACCTATGATCTTGGCAAATCCCTGGGCACAGATACCGCGCACGTAAATCTGGGTTACGTCTACAGCCAAGCTAACGAAAACGCCACGAACCTGGACCGCTTCGACCACGGTGCATCTGCTGCCTTGATTTTGACGAAGGGACCAGCCTCTCTCGTCACGGAAGCTCTTGTTGGCGTGGGTGGCGAAGATGGCAGCGCCTATGGTATCAACATCCAGCCTGGTTATTTCCTGACAGACGACATTCAGCTTGTAGCACGCTATCAACTCGCGGCATCAAGTGAAGAGAACGGGCTCAGAGGGCAGAAACGCTATGAAAAAGAAGCCGGCCTACCCTCGGGCGATCTCTATCAGGCCGGATACTTCGGTGTGAACTACTACATCGCCAAACACCGCCTGAAGCTCATGACTGGTATCGAATACGCCACCATGGGAGGCGAAGAAGTCTGGACTGCTAGCGCGATGGTTCGCTTCTTCTTTGGTCCGCACTCAGGTGCACCGTTTCCTGCCAACCAAATGCTGAAGGGCCGCTTCTAGCCCGCCCAAGTTACAAGAACGTCACACGGGCTGCATTGTGACGACATGTCGCCCCATGAACATAACCACCACGATTTCACGTATGAAACACGCACTTCTCATTCTCTGCTGCCTCACTCAAGTCGCCTTAGCCCAGACTAAGGTCACGGTGAAGGGCTCTGACACGATGGTCATTCTAGCTCAAAAGTGGGCTGAGACCTACATGGCAAGTCACAAGGAGGTTTCCATCCAGGTCACTGGTGGCGGCACCGGCACCGGGGTGGCCGCATTGCAAAACAACACCACAGACCTTTGCAATGCGTCTCGCCCACTCAAAGCAGCCGAGGTGCTGGAATGTGTGAAGGCATTCAAAGCCAAACCTGCCGAGCACAAAGTCGCTCTGGACGGTCTCGCTGTATACGTTAACAGCGCCAACCCCATCAAAGAACTGACCCTCGCTCAACTTGAAAGCATCTTTACCGGCAAGATCACCAACTGGAAAGATGTGGGCGGTGCGGACGGTAACATCACTCTCTACAGCCGTGAAAACAGCAGCGGCACCTACGAGTTCTTCAAAGAGCACGTGCTCAACAAAAAAGACTTTGCGGCTAATGCTCAGACGATGCCGGGCACTGCCGCAGTTTTGCAAGCTGTCGCAAAGGACCCTGCTGGCATTGGCTACGGCGGAGCAGCCTATGGCGCTGGTGCCAAGCATTTGCAGATCAAAAAAGACGCCAGCAGTAACGGTGTGGAGCCCAACGAAGCCACGGTGCAAAGCGGCGAGTATCCGATCTCGCGTGCGCTGTTCATTTACAACAATCCAGGCGTCGAAAAAGGTCCGATCGCTGACTACTTGGCTTGGATTGAGAGCGATGAAGGTCAGAAAGTTGTGAAGGACGTTGGCTACTTCCCGCTCAAGAAGTAAATGGCGCGGCAAACACCGCCCTTAGACCTATCTCATGCCGCCAGCTACCAAATCAAGCTCCACCATCGGGTGGATGGGTATCAAGCGGGGGCACCGTGCCCGTCCCTTTGAGTGGCTGGTGGAGAAAGGGATTTGGTTGGTGTCGATGTCCGCGATAGTTCTGGTAGGGCTGATCTTCATTTTCATCGGCAGGGAGAGCCTTCCCATCTTCCTTGGAACTGAAGACAGCTCCCACTCATTCAAGGTCATCAAACCAGAAGCCGCTGTGAGCACATCGCCCGAAGAGTTGGCGGCTTATCTTGAGATGACCCCCAAAGAGATCGCTGAACTTGATGCTGCGACCCTCAAGCTGCTCCTGGAAGTTAAGGCCGAAGCCGCAAGCTCAGCTCCGACGGATAAAGATGCCTCAATTGACACGACGTCATGGCGCTATCTGCTGAAGCCGCATCAGTGGACCGGCTACGACAAGCCGGAATACATTTGGCAGCCCATCGGTGAGATTCACAAATACAACATCGTGCCGCTGATCGTTGGTAGCCTCAAGGTTACAGTCGTTGGTCTCGCCTTTGCGGTCCCGTTAGCCTTGCTCGCGGCCATCTACGTTTCGCAATTGGCCTCGCCCAGGACTAAAGAGTGGCTCAAGCCAGGAATTGAACTGCTCTCAGGAATCCCCTCCGTCGTCATCGGCACTTTTGCGCTGTTGGCGCTCGCCACGTTACTTCAGAGTTTATTTGGCTATCAGACACGCCTTAATGCGTTGGTTGCCGGCATCGCGTTAGGCATTTCTGTTATTCCCCTAGTGTTCTCCATAGCAGAAGATGCACTGACGAGTGTTCCCCGCAGTTATACTCAGGCCGCATTAGCTCTTGGAGCTTCTAAATGGCAGGCTGCATGGCAGATTGTTCTGCCAGCAGCAGTTCCAGGCGTGTTCTCGGCAGTTGCCCTCGGGTTTGGACGAGCGATCGGCGAAACCATGATTGTTCTGATGGTGACCTCGGCCAGTGTGATGTCTTGGAGCGTGTTTGACGGGGCGAGGAGCATAACCGCAACGATCGCCGCAGAAATGGCTGAGGCTGTGGCTGGTGGGCACCATTACCGGATGCTGTTCATGCTGGGAGCACTGCTCTTTGTGGTCACATTCATCACCAACATGGTCGCCGACATCGTGATTCATCGTCTTAAAGCCAGACTGGAGGGCAAGGCATGAGTCAATTGCTCAAGAAAGGCCTCCGTTGGGACAGTGTTTTGTTCACAGGGGTGACTGGGACGGCTACGGCTCTCATTCTGGTGCTGTTGGCTTGGATTTTGGGCCAGATCGTCCTCAATGGACTGCCGCATCTCTCGTGGCGATTTGTTAGCACCATACCAAAGGAGAACTTCTTTGACGCAAAGACCACTGGAGTGCTGGCGATGATCATCGGCACAACCATACGTGTCCTAGTAATGACAGTAGTGGTCATTCCTGTTGGCGTGATCACGGCCGTCTATCTGACCGAGTACGCCCGCAGTGGCTCCACCTACACGCGCATCATTCGTGCTGCAGTCAACAATCTCGCTGGTGTGCCCTCCATCGTTTTTGGTTTGTTCGGGGTTGGCTTTTTCATCAACTTTCTCGGTGGCTCGCTGGATGAAATGCTCGGAGAGACTGGACCCAAGTGGAAGCAGCCATCGGTGCTTTGGGCCTCCCTCACGCTGGCCGTGATGACCATGCCGGTGGTGATTGTAGCCACCGAAGAGTCGCTGAAGGCCATTGCTCCCGGCTTGCGAGAAGCTTCATTAGCGCTGGGCGCTACCAAACTGGAGACCATCTGGCGCATCGTGCTGCCAAATGCACTTCCCGGTATCATGACGGGCGGGATTTTGGCCATCAGCCGGGCCGCTGGTGAAGTGGCGCCCATCTTGTTCACCGGAGCAGCTTATTATATGGCCGAGTTACCGAAGTCATTGACGGATCAGTTCATGGATCTCGGTTATCACATCTACGTTCTCTCCACACAGTCTCCCGACATCGAGAAGACACAACCCATCCTTTACGCTACGGTGCTGGTGCTGTTGATTCTCACGTTCTGCCTCAACGCCATCGCCATCTTTGCGCGCGCGCGGATGCGGAAAGCTATGCGCGTTGGCCACTAACTTATCTCTGACATGCACTCAGACGTCATACAAACTCGTGACCTCAGTCTCTTTTACGGTGCTAGCCAAGCACTGAAGAGCATTTCCATGAGCGTACGGGAAAAGCTAGTCACTGCTTTCATCGGACCCAGCGGCTGTGGCAAGTCCACGTTTCTGCGTTGTTTTAATCGCATGAACGACCTCATCGACAACGTGCGCATCAACGGTTCCGTCGAGATATCTGGACAGAACATCTACGACTCAGATGTGGATGTCATTGAGCTGCGGAAGCGTGTTGGAATGGTCTTCCAGAAGAGCAATCCATTCCCCAAGAGTATCTACGAGAACGTCGCGTACGGTTGCCGTCTCCAAGGCATCCGCAATCGGCAGGAACTGGACGATGTTGTTGAGGAAAGTCTAAAGGGAGCAGCCCTCTGGAATGAAGTGAAGGACAGGCTGCACAGTAGCGCACTTGGCCTCTCCGGCGGACAACAACAACGTCTCTGCATAGCTCGAGCGATTGCTATCAAACCGGAAATCCTGCTCATGGATGAACCGGCAAGCGCGCTTGACCCAATCGCCACAGGCAAGGTTGAAGATCTCATTCTCGACCTAAAAAAAGACTACACCATCGTCATCGTGACGCACAACATGCAGCAGGCGACACGGATCAGTGACTACACCGCATTCTTCTATCTTGGCGAGTTGATCGAGTTCAACACCACGAAGCATATTTTTACCAATCCCTCCAAGCAGCAGACTGAGGACTACGTCACGGGCCGGTTCGGCTGATCCCACTCGCACACATGAATCTACATCAAAATCAGGAACTCGCTGAGTTGAAGGACAAGTTGCTCGCTATGGCCAGCAGAGTGGAGACGGCGATCACAAAAGGCATTCGTGCTTTAGTTGAGAGGGATGATGATCTCGCGTCCAAGGTCAAGATTGAGGATGATGAGATTGATGAACTGGAGATTGAGATTGATGACATGGCGGTGGCACTGCTCGCCAAGGCACCACTCGCCCGGGATTTGCGCTTCATCATTGTTGCCATGAAGATTTGTCAGAACCTGGAGAGGGCAGGGGACGAAGCGGCTGGAGTGGCCAAGCAAGCCATCCGTCTTAACCGTGAGGAGCAGCTAAAACCCTACGTTGACATCCCACGCATGGCCGATATGGCCCTGGATATGCTTCACCGGTCATTGGATGCGTTTGTCACCGGGAATGCCACTGTCGCAAGGGAAGTCTTGCCGATGGACTTAGAGGTCGATGATCTTCACAAGCAGCTTCAGCGGGAGCTTGTCAGCTACATGCTAGAGAGCCCCTCTACCATCACGCGATGTCTGGCCCTTCTTCAACTTGCCAAGCGGTTGGAGCGGATTGCAGATCACGCAACAAACATCGCCGAGGAGGTGGTCTACTTGCTGGAAGGCCGTGACATCCGCCACGGCAACAAGGGCCTGGATACCTAAGAGTCGAAAGCCATGGCCAGGGTTTTGATCGTCGAAGATGAACCAGATGCAGCGCATTTGCTGGAGATTCATCTGCGTAAAGCCGGTCACGAGCCTGAGCTTGCAGAGAATGGTGCCCGGGGGCTTGTTATTGCTCGCACGACAAGCCCAGATCTCATCATTTTGGACAACATGCTTCCTGGCATGAATGGCATGGAAGTCTGCCGCAGCCTGAGAGAAGATCCCGCCACACGCCAGGTCCCCATCATCATGCTCACCGCACGTGCTGCTGAGCTTGATCGTATCAAAGGCCTGGAGTCTGGAGTGGATGACTATGTGACCAAGCCATATAGCATCAAGGAACTGATGCTTCGTGTGCAAGCCATACTGAGACGGCGCCAACCCGTGGAAGTGGGCTCCCAGAAACTAAGCGTGGGCGGCCTGGAGATTGATCTTGCTAGCCAGACCGTACTTGTAAACGGCGAGCCGGAGCGTCTTACCTCCCTTGAGTTCAAACTTCTGACCACGCTCGCGCGCCATGCGGGTGCACCCGTGGCAAGACAGAATCTGCTCACCGAAGTCTGGGGATATGCTGCTAACACAGACTCGCGCACTTTGGACAGTCATGTCCGCCGCCTCCGGAGCAAACTGGGCCCCCTGGCAGTGAAACTGGAAACCGTCCAGGGCACGGGCTATCGTCTCGTCGTATGATAGGCGCAATCATCACCGCCTGCTTTGCATTTGCCTACATCATCTGGATGAAAAGGAGGCATCAGGATGATCTCGCACTTGCCTTGCGGAAGCAGTCACAGGGTTCAAGCAATGAGAAGTCGCATGAAGCTCGCGTGCAAGCTCTGCTGGATGCCATGGTCGAGGGTGTCATCGTGCTGGACGGCAGTCTGCGCATTCTTTTGGTGAACTCCGCACTCAAGGACATGTTCCAGCTCAGGCAGGATGTTGCCGGAAAGACGCTCATGGAGGCGCTTCGGCATCACCAACTCCAAGATATGGCTGCCCGAGCCTTAAGTGAGGGACGCTTTTTTGAAGGGGAGATGAAACTCGTTAGCATTACCGGTTTGGAGCGCGTCTACAGCATCAATGGAGCTCGAATCGGCCGCCACGAAGGAGTTGTACTGGTTTGTCATGACGTCACCGCCATCAAACAATTAGAGCGGAGCCGGACGGAGTTTATTGGAAATGTTAGCCACGAACTGCGTACCCCACTTTCGATCATCAAAGGCTATGCCGAGACGCTCTCAACCCCACCGTTTGTGGAGGCGGATGCGGTGAAGTATGCTCGCATCATCGAGAGGCATTCGGATCGATTGACCGCTCTTGTTGAGGATCTTATCACCATTTCTGGGTTGGAATCTGGCCAGTTGCAACTTCACAAGATTCCCACCGCATTGAAGCCTCTTGTGGAGTCTGTTTTTGCCGAGCTGGCAGCCAAGGCGGAAAGCAGAGGTGTTACTTTGAAGTGTGAAATGCCTTTTGACCTCACGCGCGAGGTGGATAGTTCCCGGTTGCGGCAGGTGTTTACCAACCTTGTAGATAACGCCATCAAATATGGCAGCGAAAATGGTACGGTGCAGGTGGTGGCAGATGGTGACTGTATTTGCGTTACTGACGATGGTCCCGGTATTCCCGCCGAAGCCAGGGAGCGAGTGTTTGAGCGCTTCTTCAGAGTGGATAAGGCTCGCTCACGAGACACTGGCGGCACAGGTCTGGGCCTTGCGATTGTGAAACACATCCTCCTCGCACACGGTGGTGGGATACGAGTGGAGCAGAACCAGCCCACTGGAGCCAAGTTTGTGATTCAGTTGCCTGCTGACTAAGCCGGGCCCGATAAGCCAAACTTGTGTCTCTTGGCTTGGAGCGTTTTCTCCACCTCATCTAACGGCTGGGTATTGATCACGCATTTTTTCGTTAGCCAGCCTTTGCGGGCACTTCTTATGCCGAAATACAGATCCTGCAAACCACGGGTGCTGTGTGCATCTGGATTGATGCTGGTTTTGACGCCCTTGTCTTGGGCAAGTTTCCACCAGCGCCAGTCCATATCCAGACGCCAAGGGCTGGCATTGAGTTCGATGATGGTGCCCGTCTCTGCGGCAGCGTCTATGATTGCGGGCACGTTTACCTCGTAGGACGGCCTTTGTAGCAATAGCCTTCCGGTCAGGTGCCCGAGCATCGTCACGTGTGGGTTCTCAATCGCACGGATAATGCGCTTGGTCATCTCAGTTGATGGCAAGGTCATGGCGTTGTGCACGGAGGCGACCACGTAGTCGAGCTGGGCCAACACTTCGTCGTCAAAGTCGAGCGTTCCGTCTTTGAGAATGTCGACTTCTGATCCGGCAAATAGCCTGAAGCCGTCTTCAGAATCAGCGTTGAGCTTTCTGATGGCCTGAACCTGCTTCATGAGTCGCTCGGCGCTAAGACCGTTTGCTTGAAATGATGATTTGCTGTGATCCGCGATGCCCAAGTATTGGAGCCCAAGCTCTTGGGCCGCCTCGGCCATCTGCTCAAGCGATGCGTTGCCGTCAGAGGCTGTGGTGTGGTTGTGAAAGGTGCCGCGGAGGTTCGATAGCTCAACTAGACGTGGCAGCCGCCCGTTCTGCGCGGCAGCAAACTCGCCTTGGTTCTCACGTAACTCAGGAGGAATGAACTCAAGGCCCAATGCGGCATGCAAATCGCGCTCTTCGTGGATGGCAGGCGGCTTCTCAGCGCCAGGACTGACTGTGATGCCGTATTCGTTGAGTGACCAGCCACGATCCAGGCACATCTGCCGCATTGCGACGTTGTGTTCCTTTGACCCTGTGAAGTAGACCAGAGCGAATGGATACTCCTCATTGCTCACCACGCGGAGGTCACACTGAAGTCCAGCTTCGGTGTGGACTGAGGCCTTTGTGTCTCCTTTGGCGATCGTATTGACGAAAAGTGGCAGGCTTACGAAGTCATCAATCACTCGCTGAGGCTGCTTGCTTGCTACGAGGAAGTCTAAATCTCGACTGATCTCCTTCCCCCGGCGGTAGGATCCGCATACATCGACACGCGACACTGCGGGATGATCTCGCAAGGCCTCAAGGACTTGCTCCACAATCGGGGCAATGTCTCCAGATCGGAACTCTGCTGCGTGACTCTCACGAAATGCAATTGCCTCCAAAAGCTTGTGCACTGTCTTGTCACCAAAGCCTGATAAAGCACTCGCCGTACCGTCTTCACAGACGCGCTTGAGATCGGCCACCGAAGCGACATTGAGTTGCTTGTAGAGAGCTGCGATCTTTTTTGGACCGAGGCCTGAGATTTCAAACAACTCTAGAATCGTGCCGGGAAACTGGGCCTTGAGGTTCTCGTAAAACTCCATTTTCCCGGTCGTGGCAAGTTGATGAAGCTTGTCGCGGAGTGCGTCTCCGATGCCCTTGATGCCGGTAAGCTTGTCCTCCTTGGCAAGTGCCACGATGTCTCCAGGAAAACTCTCAACCACGTCCGCTCCGGTGCGGTAAGCCCGCACCTTGAAAGGGTTTTCGTCCTGAAGTTCTAGGAGCGTAGCGATGTTGCGGAGCACCTCCGCCATGGACTCGGCTGTCATGCTCGGACGATGGCGAGAACTTGCCTCAGGGACGAGAAAAAAGTAACGTACACTGCATGTCGCCGCCCACTCAATTGATCGAATCCGCCACTGAGGTGGCCAGGAAAGCTTACTCACCGTATTCCAAGGTTTGTGTGGGAGCTGCACTCATCACAAAAGCAGGTGCGCTGTACACGGGGTGCAACGTCGAGAATGCATCCTATGGACTCACGATTTGTGCGGAGCGATCTGCGATCTTTTCTGGAGTGGCCGCAGAAGGTGCTTCTTTCCGCATCCGCGAGCTCGCTGTGATTGCGCTTAAGCTAGAGTTTCCTCCTTGTGGTGCTTGTAGGCAGGTGATCCGAGAGTTTGCCTCAGCAGATACAAAGGTTTGGTTTCTTCGAGGCGGTGAATGGACATCGCTGACTGTTGCGGAACTGTTGCCTGCTGGCTTCTCGTTAGCATAAAAAAGACGCCCCTAGTTGCCCAGGAGCGTCATTGGTTTTGGGGGCTTCCTTTGCAGGAAATCGGTTACCAACGGAACCTTACGCCGGCAAAGAAGCTCCGGGTTTCGTTGCCGAAACCGGTGCCAAGGCCCACGTCCATTGAGGAGAAAAGCTTGTAGTATCCAGAGAGATCCACCACGCGGCTATCGTACTCATCTGCGCTTGTCGCAGTGACCGAAAGATCGAGCTCTAGTGACTCAGTGGCGGCAAAACGGAGGCCTGGGGTGATGTACACCGCACCATCGGAGAAGTTGAGGCTGGATTTGGTGGCATTGAGGTTGGTATACATGCCCCCGACTTCAGCAAAGAGGTGAAACTTGTCGGATACGGCAAAGTAGGCACCGCCACCGATGGAAATGGTGTTGAAGTCGTAGGACTGGCCTTTGCCAAGTGCAGACCCGTTTCCCGTGCCCCAGTCAAATCCACCGCGCACATAGAATGGACGGAAGAGCTCGGCAGAGAGAGAGATGCCAACGCCATGGGCACCATCCAAACCCTCTGTCTCGAAGGTGGTGTAACGGTAAAAGCCTTCCAAGAGGCCGTAGGTAAGCATGGAACCACCTCGGCCGAGTCCGCTGGTGGTCCCCAGCGTTGGTTGAGGTGCAATGGGCGCTACTCCAGGACCGCCGCCGTAACCATTATAGTTGGCAGTGCCATACTGGTTGTAGTTTTGCGGCTGAGAGTTCATGTTGCCGCCTTGGTCCATTGAGACTACCTGACCTGGCTCAGAAGGGCCATAGCCGAACTGCGCAGAAGCCGCTGAAGTAAGCATCGCAGCGAGAAGAAAGTTGGTGAAGTAGCGCATATCCCCTGATTATTAAGACAACTTAAACAGATGACCCGATATTTGTCTCGCGGCAATGATTTTTTTGGAAAATCTCGATCTTTTCCAGAACGAGGCATTCCTCAGGGTGGCCCGTGACAATTTGGCCGCAGAATCAACTGGTCCCTAGCCCTCGGCGAGCCGCAAGAGGCGGTTGCCGAGGGATTCGTCTGTTCTAGCGCTTCTCTTCCATCTCATCGAGATGCTTGGATATCACGTCCGTGCGCGGGGCGAGCTCCTTGCGGATGGTTTCAGAGAGCCGCAAGTAGTCGTCGAACTCACCCGTGTAGTTTTTCGTTTCTGAAGCTTCGTACCAATCAAGATGGGTGCGAACTGCGGTCGCTTGGCTCAGGGCTGCCTCCTTAGCGACCTTGAGCTCTGCAAGGGCGGCAGGCACATCCTTGGTTTTGCCTTCAGAAATGGCGCTGATTACCTCGATGTAGCGAACGATGACTGGTTTGAAGAGGGGATGAGAGCGCTTTTCCAGAGCCGCCAGACTCCGGGCCGTAGCAGCACAAATGAGCGGCAGATCCTTCCGGGACGCAATCTTCTCAAACTCCTCCAAAGGGATGGAAATCTGAGCGGCCTTTGGCTTTGGAGTTGGGGATGTTTTGCGGACGGTAGGAGCCGGGGGCGGGGGTGGTGGTGCCTCCATCTCTTTTCGGTCAGCATCCTCTTGGGCCTCCTTGTCGTCTTTTTCCTTCTGGCGATCTGCGCGTGCCTTGTCCCGAGCGGCATCCTTTTGAGCCCGCTCCTCGGCTTCTTTGGCTTTCTCGGCCGCGCGCGCCTTGGCTTTCTCATCGTCGGCAGCCATTTTTGCTGCCGCCTCAGCCTCCTTGGCCTTCAGGCGTGCTGCTTCCTTCTCAGCTTTCTCCTTTTCTTCTTGAGCTATCTCTTCCGGCGTCTTCTTTTTTCCTATGCCCAGGATACGGACGATAGGGGTGCCTTTGTCGTCGATGCAGATGATGTGATCCGAGAGAAGGGACAGCAATGGGCTGGCGGTATGCCACACGGCGCTCGGGGCAAGTTGCAGGAACGCACTGTCGTCGGTTTTATCCGCGGCTTTTGGGGAGTCTTTGGAAGACTCAGGAGCTTCCTTCTTGTCACCAAAGAAGAATCGCCCAAAGAAACCAGGGCCATCGTCTTTTTTTGGCTGCACTTGTTCGTCAGAAGCCGCTGGCGCTGCCGGAGATGGCTCCGATTTGGTTTCTTTGACAGACTCTTCATCTGGTTTTTCGTCGCGTTTGAACCAGTTTCTTATGATCCCTGTGCCGGATTTTGGAGTCTCTTCTACTGCAGTGACCTCTGGAGTTGGCGGTTGGCTGGGGGGCTTGCGGCGCGGAGTGCTTGAAGTTGATGGTTTTTCACTGCTTCCCTCGTAGCGAAAATAGAGCGCAGAGGTGAGCGCGGTCATGGTTTCCTCTGGTGAAAGGGTCTCGAACACACTTGGTCGGGCTAAGTTGGCCAGTTTTAGGCTCCACCACTTCTCGAGTGAACTCTTGCTCGACCCGAGATTGGGGAACCAAGCCGCCAGCAACTCGCGGTTGCTTCGTGCATCCGTAGGGAGTGAGCGGAGAAACTTGCTAAAACTCAGTGCACCATCTGGCTGGTCGAGCAACGTCAGGACGAGAGCACAGCAGGACGAGTTGTAGATGGCACGAGAGAGCGCGTCGAGACTTCCTGGCTCGGCTTCTAAAATCTCTTCGATGCCAAAGACTTTACCGGTGCGGAATACTGCGCTGAAAAGAGCTGATGGACGGGTGCGAGAGCGGAAGTCGAGCGCTTCGTTGATTCCAACCAAGAGCCAATCCGGCAGAATCCTGCCCTTGGGCGTGATCTGCTGATGGCCACGAAGAATACGCTCAACGACCAGCAGGCGAATGAGCTCTTTGCGCATTTCTTGGGGGTTGAAGTCAGGCCGCGCCTGCACAGTCAGCTGAAGATGAAATCCTCCATGCGCTAGGGCAGAGATGGCAGGGCTCACCGCTGGTAGGCTGGGATTGAGGTCTGGAGCCGTCCGGATAGCAATGATGATGGGGATAGCTCCCTCAACGTTGTCTTGCAGCAGCGAACGCATTTCCAACGCCACAGCCTCACAGCGCTGGAGCATGAGAGCGCGAGTCTTGAGCTCAGCACCATGAATGACGAACTGGCCTCCAGAGCTACTTCCCGCCGGCTTGGGTGGGGTGGGAAGTTTGTCCCTCGCCGCTACCGATGGTGGCGGTGACTGCGGGATAGGCGTGGGCATCGTCGATGGTGCTGCATCGGCTTTTGGCGTTGCCGCAGCTGCGGGCTGCTGTTTTGGCAGCACTGGGAGCGCTGGCGGGGGTGGTAGTTCCTTGAGGGATGGCAGGCTTAAGGTGGGTGGCTTGTCACCAACGGGAGCCTGGCCTTGCGCAAGCATTACCACTGCTGTGAAAAGCAGCAGTGCGGCGAAAGAAAAACGGGACATAAGAGGGATGATGGAGGGTCTTTGAACCTAACCGATGCTGTCAAAAAATCGGATCAAGCACCAGCTTCTCTTTTGCTATGCTGAGGCGCGGTAGCGAGAGAAGCGCCTGCACCTCTGGCTGGCAGGCGCGGGCGAGTTCACGAAGAGCAGGACGCAGAGGAGTGATGCAGAGCCGAGGAACCGAAAGTGCTCCGTAGCTGCCGCCTGTCACTTCACAGACGATCTCTGCTCCCACCCGCGCCACCTTGAGATCAACCGCAGCGGTCACGGGGCGATCGAACACTCTCCAGGTCAGATAGAGACGAGCGGAGTCCTCCCGCAAGTCGCACGCCACCTCTGCAGGTTTCATGAAGGTAGAGCTGTGTTCGAGGCGGGACGCTATGTTGGTGTTGAAGTAAGCATTGAGGTCACCCTCGTCTAGCCCCTGCTTGCCACTCTGTTTGAGCACTACCTTGGTGATCGTTGCTGCCAGTTCACGAGGGTCGTTGCTTTGTGAGGCCTCGCGTTTGAGTGCGGTCAAATCTGGGGCCTTGAAAAACGTG
This sequence comes from Verrucomicrobiaceae bacterium, assembly GCA_016795485.1. Taxonomy (GTDB): domain Bacteria; phylum Verrucomicrobiota; class Verrucomicrobiia; order Verrucomicrobiales; family Verrucomicrobiaceae; genus JAEUHM01. The sequence goes on from JAEUHM010000043.1 coordinate 147,611, forward strand.
ATCCCAGCCCCGAGCGCCGCGCTCAGCACCAGGAAAACGAGGGCGCGGCAGAGGCCAGGGAGCATTGGAGTCAGGAACTGCTGGTCGTTGAACTGGATGAACCTCCACCGCTGCTAGAACTGGCTGAGGAGGTGGATGAACTACTGCCTCCGGAGCTGCTGGCTGCAGAGTCAGCCTTGGCTGCTGCCTTGTATGAGTCCGAGCGGTAGTCGGTGATGTAGAAGCCAGTTCCTTTGAAGATGAAGCCAGAACCTCGGCCAATAAGTCGCTTCACTGGGCCCTTGCACTCGGTTTGAGGGCAAGCTGTGAGGTGAGGGTCCTTCATGGACTGTACGGCTTCAAACTTGTGACCGCACGCGGTGCATTCGTAGTCGTAAGTGGGCATGTTTTTGTGGGTTTTGGGTTGAGCCGCTATCTTTGCCTCAAATCATGGCTTCCAGCAAGGGTGATCCTGCTCACGGAAAAGGCCGTCAGTTTCCTGACGGCCTTGCCGGTGATGAGGTGTGGGGTCGGGAGAGTGTTATTGTCCTTCTGTGACGGTGAGCTTGTGGAGGGGGAAGCCATTTGGGAAAGTGCGGGCACCGGGCTTCGGATACTTCACCCACTCGGCCTCGCCATAGATGTATCCAGGCTCGCCACTCAGGTAGAACCAGCCCTGGAATGAGCCCTTGCCGCCGTAGAGAAGCGTGCGCCCGGAGAAGCGGCCATCCGGTTCAAGACGGCCAGCAAAGCAGTAATTGGAACCGTCAGCTAGCCGACCACTCCACTTGTAGAAGCCCCAAGCATCAATGACCACATTGCCCAGCCCTTGACCAACCGGGAATGTCTTCTCGTCGTATTTATCGGGATCAATTTGGGGATTTAGATTCACATAATGTGTTCCCCGCCAGTTGTGCGGCACCCACCTCGTGTCACATGGCTGAAGTCGGCGTCCGTAGAATGGAAGGGACCACGGAGCTGTGGGGTTGGCTATTGAGCCGGTTACCTCGGCTTTGGAGCAATCAATGATCACCTGGAGTTGTAGCGTGCCACCACCGATGTTCTTTGAGAGCACAAAGTAGCTGTCGATGGTGTGGGTGAGGCTCCCAGTAAATGAATAACGCCTAGATTCAACGTCGACGAAGCCAGTCACTCTGCCGTGGCGGTTAGCGGTCACGCTGATGACCCCGCCGAGCCCGGAACCAGAGTCAAATCTGCCTACCAACCCGCGGTACGTGCCGGCACAATCAGCAGGGAAGGAGGTTTGGGCTCCTGCGGGTAGCGGCAAGAGGCTGGCCAGTGCCAGAGAGAGTGTGGCGATGATATTTCGGCGAGCGGTCATAAGAAAGGTATTTTCGGCATCTACCATAACAGCCATATCGATCTGTGCAATCTGAAAAATGATAAAAATTGCAGTTTATGGACTCAATCCTGATAGTGGCGTATCGCTACGACCCCAAATGGGTGAGCCGAAACCACCTTCGGCTACAGTGTGAGCCTTGACCTGACGACCCAAGGAGCGGAAGGAACAGGCCTATATGCCGTTACCCATCCCTCCCTCTGACCTTGCCCCGATCGAACGTTTGAGAGCGGTTGTCCACTGCCTACGGGCACCTGGAGGTTGCCCGTGGGACCGAGAGCAAACCCACGAGAGTTTGATTCCGCATCTGATTGAAGAGGCCTACGAGGTGGCAGAAGCCCTTCAAGAAGGCGATCCCGAAAAAATGGCCGATGAACTTGGCGATCTGTTGCTCCAACCCGTGCTGCACGCGGAGATCGCAAGTGAAGGTGGGACTTTTGATTTGGACAAGGTGGCCGGAATGATCACCGAAAAGCTTATTCGGAGGCACCCACATGTTTTTGGTGATTCCAGTGCAGATTCCGCAGACGCGGTGCTCATTCAGTGGGATGCCATCAAACAAAAGGAGCGTGGTGAAAAGCATCCATCTGCGCTAGATGGAGTTACTCGCGGCCTGCCCGCACTCATGCGAGCTCAAAAGCTGCAAAAGAAAGCTGCCAAGGTGGGATTTGATTGGCCGGACATCGCACCTGTGCTGAGCAAGATTCGAGAGGAGACATCTGAACTTGAAGAGGCGCTAACGGGCATGGATCCCGCAGCTTTAAAGCACGAGGTGGGGGATCTACTGTTCTCCGTCGTGAACTTGGCGAGGAAACTTCACGTGGATGCTGAATCAGCCCTAGCGGCAACGAACGCGCGTTTCATCAGTCGATTCGAAGGCGTGGAGTCGCACCTACGACATGGTGGCAAGGCACTTTCAGAAGCTACTTTGGAAGAAATGGATGCTGCTTGGGAACAGATGAAGCGCCTCGAGACTCAGGTGTGAGGAAATAGGCGCTCTGGTTTTGTTTTGAACCCTCCTGCAAGAGGGGCTGTCAATCCAAGACACAATCTTCTTCTTCCATTGACTTAGCAAGGCTCGAACCGCTAACCTCCAGGCCCTTTGCCCGTCCAGCTTTAAATATGAACCTTCGTTACTTTTCGCACTGCAGCTACTTGATCGCTATCGCTTTCAAGGCAGTGCTTTTTCTGAATGCGGCACCAGAAGCGCATGCTGCGTTGCCACCGAAAGCTCCAACGGGGGTCACGGCTGCTACGACCATCACGAACACACAGTTTCCATGGTTTCTTGTAAGGTGGGAGGACAAATCATTCGATGAGACCGGCTTTGCGCTCTACTACCGGAGTATCGACTCCAGCGGTCAGCCTCGCCCCGCCAGTTGGAGCTCAGCACCTCTGTGGATGACGGTCGACCCTGGGAGCACCTTTGCCGTCGACTTCATCGGAGACTCCATCCCGCAAGGCACCCGATTTCAGTTTGCGGTCCGAGCCTACAAGATCACTTCGGATGGAGCGGTCATCTTTTCCCCGCTTGCCGAATCTTCATTAACCGGGGTGGTGGTGTCTAGTTTTGATGACACGGCCCCTGTTGGAGCAAACGCACCCACGGATTTGACGATCAGTAATGTGACCGACACAGACGGAAGCTTCAATGTCGCCTGGACCGACAACTGGACGCAGGAAGAGCGTAACATCCTTGAGTTTAAACTCTCAGCAGAGGCGGACACTGCTTACAAAACCGCTTCCGTTATTCAGGGCCCATGGGTTTTGGGGTCTCCGTTTTTTGGCTTTACACCGATTGCTGCTGCAGAGCTCGGGCTGAAACCTGGGTCAATCTACAACCTGCGGATGCGGGCTGGTCGTCGGTCTGGCACCACCAATTACTTCAATCTCAGTTCGTTCACCCAGTTTACGGGATACTCCAACGTGGTGACACTAACGGTGCCAGCGTTGAAGGCACCAACTAACGCAGCAGCAACACCCACGGCCGAAGCCACCGTCCGCGTCACCTGGGACGATAACTCGACCAATGAAGGGGACTTTTACAAGCCCAATACCACGGACAGGAACAAGGGCGGCTATGTCGTCAGTTGGAGAATCCCCGGTGACGCCAACTATGGTACGTTTCAAGAAATCGAGCCCGATGATTCCAGCAGCTACGATGCTTGGCCGCCCAACTTTGAATCAGTTTCGATGTTCGCCGTGCCAGGTGTGACTAACGAGTGGCAAATCAAAGCAAGACACCGTCATGGAGCAGAAACGAATATCGTTGATTCCGCAGCCATTACCGCAACGGCAACTCCTCCATTTTATAACCCAACTCGACTTGAAGCGGTGGTGAATAGTTCGGCCTCGGTCAGCCTGCGTTGGCAGGACAACTCAGCTGTTGAAGCGGGGTATTCGATAGAGGCTCGGCAAGGCACTGCTGCCTTTTCTGAGGTCGGAACTGTGGGAACTACAGCCAACACGACACAAGAGGTGCAGACGACTGTGGCCCTGCCTGCGGGTGAGGCGAGTGATATACGGGTTAGGGCAATCTACATCATTGACTCCAACCTCTTCTATTCTGGTTACTCCGACGTAGTATCGGTCACCACCCCAGAAGGAATCACCAGCAAGGACCGCCATCCGGCCACACGAGGAGTGGCGATTGCGACCTACAATCTGGAGGTCGGAGATGTGGCGAATGTGGTGTCTGCGGCGGTCACGGGACTTCCGCCGGGACTGACTTACACCGCAGGAAGTGCAACAACAGGGACCGTGGTAGGAACAGTGACAGGCACGCCAACGGTTTCCGGCTTGTTTGTCGCGAAGATGTCCGTCGTGTTTACTGGTGGAAGGCGCGAGAATCAGAATCTGACATTTCGCATTTTGGAACCGCTTGCTGCTCCACTGCGATTGGCCGAGTCAACCGATCTCACCATCCCGAGAAGCGAGATCACGATCCCACTGGCTCAGTTTTTCTCCGATCCAGATACGACATCTGCTGTGCAAGTGGATGTAGGTCCGTTTGGCAACATCAAGATCGCTTTGTTTGATGAACTGACGCCGCTGACAGTGGCCAACTTCATGGCTTATGTGAATGCAGGTGACTACAATGGGAGCGTGTTCCACCGTGTGTCGCCTGATTTTGTGATTCAGGGTGGTGGTTACAAGCCTTTAACCACCGAAGGACCCACTTACTTTGAGGAAGTGACCCGGCGAGAATCGCCATTGAATGAGCCTGGTATCCCCAATCTTGCTGGCACCATTGCACTTGCTCGTGGCGCTGGTGTGAACAGCGGCACGCACGACTTTTTTGTCAGCCTTGCGGACAATCGATCCATACTCGACGAGAGCAATGGTGGTTTTACCGTCTTTGGGCGGCTGGCTGGACATGGAAACGCTTCCACGGTGACCAATTCCACTTTAACGACGCTCGCCACCAAGCCTGGTCGTGATGATTATGTGATCAATCTCAAGCCATCGGGGTCGACCAGCTTTACTTCTACAGCCCCGATAGCTGGTGGCAACCTGGGTGTCGGGACGAAGTGGCCGATCAACGACACGATCGCACCAACGACGATGGAAAACTCCAAGGTGATCCAAATGCAGGTTACGAAAATCGACACGCTTTCGTTTGATGTAACCAACTCAAACCCTTCAGGAGTGACTCACTCGGTGTCGTCTGGAGTCCTGTCGCTCACGGGTGTGACCGATGCTGAAACGGCAACGATCACGGTAACAGCGACCGATGTGGATGGTGGAACGACGACCCACACGTTTAATGTGACAGTAACCGATGGTGTGACCCCTCCCTCTATCTCTGCCCAACTGGCGAATGTTACCGTGAATGCAGGCGAGAGCGCAACGTTCAGCGCGAGTGTGACCGGCAGCAACCTTCGTTTCTTTTGGAAGAAAGACGGAACGATCATTCCAGGTGAAAGCGCCAACACACTTACCATTCTGGATGCCGAACGGGCAGACGAAGGTGAATACCAACTCTTCATTCTAGGAGACAATGGAGCGGTAGCATCAACGGTGGCCAGACTCACCGTCAACAGCCCCCCTGAGGTTACGATCCAACCCGCCCCCATCTCCATTCCGTATGGAGGCACTGCCACCTTCAGTGTGGAAGCTGTGGGTAGCCCAACGCTCACTTATCAGTGGAGGCTCAATGGTGCGCCAATTACGGGAGCGACCAGTGCAACGTTGACGCTGTCACCAGTCAATCTCAATACGGTAGGTGACTATTCATGCGTGGTTACCAATAGCTATGGCTCAGACGAGAGCGCCGTGGCCTACTTGACCGTTTTGGACCGAGACACGGATGGTGACGGCCTCAAAGATGGCCAGGAAGACATCAAGGGCACGGACAGGTGGGTGACGGACACAGATGGTGATGGATACTCTGACGGGAGCGAGGTGGCCTATGGCTCAGATCCGAAGAACAAAGCCCGTACTCCTGCCGCCACCCATGTCATCGCTCAGGCAGAGCGGGAGCAGTTGCTAAGGGGCATGAAAATGAGCCCAGTTCCGAACACGACGGACTTCACCGACAAGCTTAGCATCTCTGGTCCGGTCGCGGTGGGCACTTGGCTTGCAACCTACGAACTAAGCAATGCAGAATGGGCTGCTGTGCTGCAACATGGCAAGGAGAAGATGGGCATCGTTAGCGTTGTGACCGTGGGCTCAGACGTCGTTGCTAAAGCATACGATAAAATACTGTGCCACCTCCCCACGCACGATGCGCCAGACGATGCAGGTCATCTTGGTGAGGATGAGGTGGGCATCTCTGCTGACCTGACCACGTTCGTCGTTCCGCGCGATGTGGCGAATCACCCGGCACGGGGTGTCACATGGTATGGCGCTTATTTGGCGGCTCATGTGATGAATAACTTCTACCAGTATAACTCGGTGATGAATCCAAGTGCATTCACATTCAACTTTGCCCAGCACGGGTTCATCATTCCGAAGAACCACGAGTGGGAGTACGCAGCAAGAAACGGCGGTGCTCTTACCGCATTTCCCACGGGCGGGTCGATTAGTGCCACAAAGGCCAACTATCTGCCCACAGCATTTGGCAAGCCGAAGCCTGTTGCCAGTTACGCTCCGTCCGCGATAGGGTTCTTCAACCTAGCTGGAAACGTGGCGGAGTGGGTGTTTGATGAGGCTTCTGCTACGGAGGCAAGAACGCGAGGAGGTAGCTATGCCACTGCGGAAGCGGCGACTTCTAACAATACGGAACCGCCGGCGCTAAATCGTGAGACGATTGATCCGACCGTTGGAGTTAGGCTTTCTTTATTTGACCCTAACGCCGTCGGATTTAGCCAGGATTTGGCCGCTCACAAATTGGTCGTCACGGGAAAGACGCTGGAGCTCTCCATCTCGCCGTCTGGCTTTAAGCCAATCTCCGTGACTTGGTTCAAGAACAACAAGGTCATCAAAGGACAAGCCGGAAGGACTCTCAGTATCCCCAACGCCAAAATGTCTGATGCTGGTAAGTATCGGGCAAGAATCACCAGTGGATTGGGTTCGGCAGACTCCATTGTTTGCAATGTCATGATGATTGATGGCACGGGCGGTCTGCGGTACGTGCCATCAGAAGGAAGTGTGACGCTTGCGACCCGGACATCACCTGCCGTGGGCGGGACATTCTCCTATCGCTGGCGCTACAATGGAACGAAGTTTTCGCCGGACAATACCCCCGCTTCAGACGAGCTGCCTTATGAGGACGTCTATGCGCCACCGTACGTCTCTGATCCTGCAAAGTCATCGCTCAAAGTCACCGACTCCGTCAGGGCTACCTCCGGCTACTATGACTGCCAAGTTACTTTCACTCCAACCACAGGCGCGGCAATTAGCGAAACGGGTGGGGTGACGTTGCTTGTCTTCGTGGAGAAGCCCGTCCCGTTGGCACCTTCGGTGACCAGTGCGGGTGTCGTTGGTGGCTTCCTTTACCGAGTCGTCCAGTACAACTCCAATTACGACAGTCCAACTAGGTACACCATTTCAGGACTGCCGAAGGGATTGGTCTACAATCCAGTAACGGGCGAGATTTTTGGGTTTCCAGAGGTGGGAGGTAGCTTTCAGATTCGTGTTGTAGCTACCAACGCCAAGGGCTCCAGCGCACCACTCTTCTTCAACTTGGTGATCAATCCATTCCCTCCTCATGCTGTCGGGGCGTATGCCGGATCGATTGCACCCGAGACCGCTGTTAATGGTAACCTGGGTGGTCATTTCCGCGTAGATGTGGCAAAAAATGGGGCCTACACCGGCTCCGTAGTGTTGGGCAATACAACCCATAGAATCAGCGGTGTGGCCATACCTTCTGCGGTGACGAGCCAGTCTGCGGTAGACATCCGCTATGTTATCGAGCGCGATGATCCACTGAATGATGTGGACTTCCGATTGACGCTTACCCCCACAGTTGTTTCCAATGTCGTTACGAAGACGTTGGTCACTGGGACAGCGGGTGTAATCATTCCCCCGGCTACCAGTTCTCTCTCGGCTGTGGCTGTCTCCGGCTGGCGTAACCTCTGGCCTGGATACCTGAACGGTTCGCTAGTGGGAGCACCGTTGCTGGGCAGGCTCACCAAGCCCTATCACTCGCACCTCTCCATTCCTGCCACAGCAGAACTCGATCCCGCATCTCCTCAGGGTGAGGGCTTTATTGTGACTCAATTGAAGACCGATGGTTCCACATCGTCAGTCTGCCGAGCTGGAGACGGCTCCGTGTTTACGTCAGCCTCTTTGATGGGTCCAGAAGGCCAAGTTCTGTACTATGGCGCGCCCTACGGCGAGTTTGGCTCACTGTCTGGCACGCTAAGTATCGCAGTTAACGGAAATGTCACGGGGACCGGTCGGTGGTTGAAGAAGCACCTGGGGGCTACCTCCACTGAGCGAAACTACAAAGAAGGATTTGGCCCGCTCACTCTTACAGCTGCTGGAGCGATGTATTCTCGGCCAACGGCCGGAAGCGTCGTGGTTGGACTCACAACAGCAGCCAACAGAATGCAGGTCACCTTTGCTCCGCTCGGCCTGAACACCGGCGGCACGGCCCTTGAAGGCACGGAGACTTCCAATTTTACGCTGAAGTTGAATCATTCCGTGGTGTTCCAGCCTAACGAAACACGCCTTAGAGCGCTGACGATTGATCCGGCTAAAGGCACATTTACTGGCAAGGCCGAGTTTGGCCTGGGTGCTAACAAGCGTGCTGTCGACTTCTTTGGGCTGTTCATCCCTGGTGAAGCCAAAGGCTATGGCTACTTCTTGATCCCACAGTCCTCGACTCCAGCCACCTCTCCGCTTATTTCCTCCCAAGTCGTGATCGAAACCGACCCAACGCCATAATCGGCAAGGTTGAGTGAGCTACTTGGCTTTGCCGAGAACTTCGACTGCGGCCAGCGTTGCCGCGTTGCGGCTCTCGACCCCCATTTTCTGGAAGCAAACGCCGAGATGCTGTTTGGCTGTCTTCTCGCTCATCCCGAGAATAGAAGCCACGTCAGCGTTGCTCTTTCCTTGAGCCACCCAACTGAGAACTTCTGCCTCCCTGGCTGTCAAACCGAAGGCCTCTTGGAGAGCGCCGAGGTTTTCAAAATCTGGAGCAAACGTCCCGGCTTCATCAAGGGCTCTTTGCATCGCCCCAGCTTTGGCCAGCCGACTTTGAACGGCTGCCAGAAGGTCCTCGCGGACAACTGGTTTGGTCAAGTAGTCGTCCGCCCCGTAGTTCATACCTGTTCTCAAGTCGTTGCGGTCACTCTTGGCTGTTAGGAAAATGAATGGTGTGGTGACGAAGGCTGGATCTTGTCGCAAGGCCTGGATCACCCCATAGCCGTCTAACTCTGGCATCATGACGTCACATAAGATCAAGTCAGGCTTCTCTTTCTGAGCGGCTGCAAGGCCTTCCTTGCCATTGGCGGCCGTGAATGTCTCAAAGCCCTCCATCTGCAAAAGCAAAGCAATGTTTCTCCGCATGGGTGCCTGATCTTCGATAATGAGGATGCGTTTTTTTGCCATGGATCTGAGTTTGGCGGTTCAAAAGAATGTGCGCTATCCGACGAAAGGCGGATACGCAAATCCATAAATCTGTGGTCATTTACCGTCCAATGACCCCGGAGCAAGTCCTCCTCACCCGAAAATCTTTTGCCGAACTGACGCGTCATGAGCACGTGGCAGCCTTGGTGTTCTATCGCCGTCTATTTGAGATGGACCCAAGTTTACGCCCGCTCTTTACCACAGACATTGAGGAGCAAGCTCAGAAGCTGCTAGACATGCTTGGCATCCTCATTGCAATGCTTGAGCGTCCGTTGGGGCTGGAAATGGAACTGCGTGCCATGGGAGCGCGGCACCTCGACTACGGGGTGAAGGATGAGCACTACGCAACCGTCGGCGGTGCGCTTTTGCATATGCTAGCGGAAGTCCTGGGCAGCAAGTTCACCGCTGAGACAAAGGCGGCTTGGCTTGCCCTCTATCAGGCCGTGCAAACCACCATGAAGGCCGGCGCTCACGAAGCTGGCCGGAGTTCCGATGTGTCCGCAGCCCCTGAGTCGCGCCACTGATACCAGTGTAATCTTCATGCTTGGTGAAGAAGGAATCTTCCTTCAACCTCGTGCCTAGCTAACTCCGCGCTGGACGCAGGACGGGTTTTGCTCATAGAATGCAGCCCCTTTTTCCTTCATGCGATTTCTCAAGCGAGTGTTCTGGATTCTGGCTTTTGCCGTTGTCACGTTCTTCTGGGCCGTGGCTTTCCAGCATGGCTTCTCTCTGCAAGCCATCTCCAGTGGCGCGCGCGAGGAGGTCAAATCCTTGCTCCAGATGATCTCTGGAGGCACCAAAAGCTGAATCCCGCTACGTCCCAACACCCCCCGTCGTCAAATATCATGTCCGCTACCTCGGAAAACGAACTCGATCCCAAGCAACTCAATCTCTGGAAGAAAGCGCTCCTGGCTAATGAGCAGGGGAACTGGGACTACGTCGTCAGTCTCGCGCTGCCTGTAGTGAAAGACCATCCGCTGTTCATGCAAGCTCGTGTGCTTTTGAGGCGTGCTGAAGGAGAGCGGCTCAAATCTCAAAAGAAGAGCCTGTTTGGCGGAGGTTTGGGCATCACAATGAAGAGTGGGGCGAAAAAGGACCCATGGGAGGCTATCGCCGATCTTGAGGAGAACGTTTTCCAAAAGGACCCATTCAACATCAAGGCCAATCAGGAGTTTTACGACATTGCGATGCGTGCTGGTTACCCAGACCTAGCCGCTTTCGCTTTGGAGACCATCCGTCTTGGCCATCCTCAAAACACCAAGCTCACCCACGTGCTCGCCGAGCACTACATGTCCCAAGACCAGCCAGAAAAGGCGAGTGATGTCTACTCTGCCATTCTGAAGGTCGACCCTCGTGACATGGTTGCCATTAAGGGCGAAAAAGATGCTGCGGCTAGGACGTCCATCAAACAGGGTGGCTGGAACTCTGGAGATTTCCGTTCTTCAGTCAAAGACAGTGCTGAGCAGCAGCGCATGGAGCGGCGGAACCGACAGGGCATGACCGCTGAGCAAATGCAGGACTATCTACAGGACTTGTCTGCAGAGTACGAGAAGGATCCCACCAATATCAATACGGTCCGTGATCTGGCGGATCTGCTGGAGAAGATGGAAAACCTTAATGACGCGCTTGGCTTTTACCAATACGCCGTTGAGTTGAATCCAACGGACGTGGCGTTGGTCCGCAAGACCGAGTTGCTTCAAGACAAGATCAACGACCAAGCCATTGCTCGGTTGGAGTCAGAGATTGAATCAGATCCTAGCGCACCTGACATTGAAGAGCGGCGCGCTGAACTCGCTGAGATCAAGCGCCAGCGCGGAGCCAAGGCCATCGAGGAGGCTAAAGGCCGCGTAGATCGCAACCCCACGGACAAAGCCTTCCGTTTTGACTTGGGGCAGGCTTATTTCCTGGCCGGAATGTTCGGGGAAGCCATCCCAGAACTACAGCAGGCTCGTCAGAACCCAAGTTTGCGCATCAAGGCTCTGTTGATGCTTGGCCGCTGTTTTGAAGCCAAGAATATGAATGACTTGGCCATTAATGCTCTCAGTGAGTGCGTGAAAGAGATTCCAGCTATGGACAATCTCAAGAAGGAAGCGCTCTATGAACTCGCCATGGTTTACGAAAAGGTTGGCAAGAAGAGCGAGTACCTGGACTGCCTCAAAGAAATCTACAACAACGACTACGGCTACCGAGACGTGGCTCAACGTGTGGAGAGCAGTTATCAGTAACTGATTCCCAAGCCCGCCGCGCCATTGCGGCGGGCTTGAAGTTTTTTCGCGGGCTCATCGTGAACCTCCTCGTCCTTGAACGCGGGGTTGGTGAGTGGTGTCTGACATCCAGGCCGCAGTTTTGGTTTGTTACCGAAATGTCCGGTCTCGATTGATTCACCGTGCGTTTTTACTGACAAGAAGCACCTTGCCCGAGTATAAAATCATTAGTTCCCGGCCTCTGGCCACCGCCCTTTTTGTCTTATGAGCCATCATTCAATGTCATTCTGCAGAAGCTCATCGATTCTGTTCACACTCGTCGTCGCTGTCATGGCAACTCAGCTGCATGCTCAGTTGCCGTATATAGCGAAGTTTGATCAGAGCCCGATGCGCCCAACCAGCGGTTTGTTGGCGGGACCGAACCTGGACAACTCGAATGAACGTCTTTATGGCCTTTCTGAGTTTGGGGGAAGTGGTGGCTCTGGCGTCATGTTTTCCTGGGAGCCAGCAACGGATTCGTTTGTTACCCAAGTTGACTTTGGCAAAGACTTTTATGTTAGCGGCGTGATTTCCAATATCTCGGGCAAAGTGGGCCGGGGGCAGCAGCGGATCGCGCGTCCTAGCGCGGGCAACGTCCTGTTCGGAGTAGCCAGGGAAGGCGGAAACGCCGGATATGGCCTCGTTTGGCGTTGGGACCCCGCTCAAGCGACAGCGAAACTGACGAAGGTAGCGGATTTTGATATGACGAGCACGGGAGGGTATCCTGAGTTCGGCGTCATCACGGATGGCACCAATCTTTACGGGACATGCTCTGAAGGCGGTGGTACCGGTGTGTCCGTTGGGACGATCTGGAAACTGCCAGTTGCGGGCGGCGCTTTGTCGATCATTTACACCTTCAACGAGACAAACACCATCGGGAAACCGCTTGGCGGCGTGACGTTAGCTTCGGGCGAGCTGTTTGGTCTCTCTGAGAAGTCGGACGGCACGCGGGTCCTTTGGAAAGTGAACCCTAACACTGTAACTCTTCCGGTAACTCCGACCATCGTTTACACATTCTCAGCAACGACGGATGGCAAGCCAACCGGAACGCTTGCCACCGGAACTGGAAACAACGTTTTCGGTGCCCTTCTGGATGTTGATGGTGGAACGGGAGATGGCGTTTTCATGTATAACCTCATTTCAGCGCCAACGGAGATCATCGTGCCTGCAGGTGGGTTCTTCCAGGCGGTGGGTGACGTGTTTCTTTCCACCGCAGGAGCAGAAGTCTTTGCCAGCGCCCGCACCAGCACCTCACGGGGTTCTGTGTTCACCTGGGATCGCCAGAACACTAGTTCAATGGTGAGCGTGGGAACTTTTGGTGGAACGGCCACAGATCCATTGTTGCCGACTGGCACCATGGTCAAGGGTAGTGGTGGCATCATTTACGGCACGAGCCAGCTAGGCGGTGATAACGAGCAGGGGTGTATCTGGAAGCTCAGCGGATCGACATCCACCACAGCTGGCACGATGAGCAAGGAGCATAGCTTTACTGGGCCACCTGTGGGGGCCAATCCTCAGGGCATTGCAGCGGAAGCGAATGGCAATATTTACGGCACCGAGTCTTTTGGATCGTCTATTTGGCGTTGGAATCCAATCACAGGAGCCTCCACCATCATCAAGCTTGCTTCTGCTAGTTACGTTGGAGACGGCTTTCCCCCAGTTGGACAGCTCGCGATCGATTCTTCCGGGGCAGTGTATGGCGTTACTGAAGATGGTGGCAGCTTGGGCAATGGCTCGCTTTGGAAGTGGACTCAGCATGGAGGATTGACCCGGATTGACATCAAAGTGGGGACAACTCCTATCCCTGGTAAGCCGTCCGGGGGGTTGGTGATTGATGCACTAAACAACCTGTATGGCATATCGAATCAGATTTCGGGACCGAGCAATGATCCTCCCGTGACCACGCTATGGAGAAGGTCGTCCAATGGCGTGTTCTCAATCCTTAAAACCTTCAGTGCCGCTACCAATGGAGCATTTTGTATCGGAACCTTGGCGGTGGGGCCATCAATGAATCAGTTGGAACGGCAGATGACCGTTAGAGGGGCTGGATTGGCCATTTATGGCATCTGCGTTATGGGAGGAGCGCTGAATGGTGGTTCGCTCTGGGCTTATGAGCTAGATGGTGAAGGATTTGAGGTCCGCTCGTGGTTCAGAGACTCCGTTGGTAACTCCGGGCAGATCGGCAGAGCAAGAGGTGGGTTGGTCGCTCTTCCAGATGGCACTGTCTTTGGGACGTCCGGCGGATTCAACGCGGAGGCTGGCAAACTCTGGAAGTGGATTCCGGCTCAACTTCCCGAAGATGACGAAGATCCACCGCCACCGATGCCGCCGTATGACGCGATCGTGCATGCGAACTTCAACGCCACAAACTTCGGGAGGTGGTTTGAGTTCCCCACGGGGAGAACCAACCCCAACGGTGCCGTGGTTCTGGGTCAGTGCGCTATCGCACACTACGGAGGTTCCATTTACGGGCTCACAGATTTTGGCACATCGCTTGGGTGCGGCGCCTTGTGGACAGCGTCACCCACTTCGCCAGCCAACCTCGCAGTTAGCAAGCAACTTAGACGGAGCGACAGCTACGATGGAGGTCGAGGCTTGGCCAACATGGTGGTCGGAGCAGACGGCCGACTCTTTGGTGCCACCCCAAATGCCTTGTGGGCTGCCGGCACGGCAAGTCCCACCGTTCCGCCGACAGTGGTGACAGATGCTGCCACGGGAGTCTTTGCCACACGAGTCACGTTTGCTGGACGTGTGAATCCAAACGGACTCAACACGACGGTAACCATTGAATGGGGATTGAGCGAGTCAGCATTGACTAACGTTATTACGGTTCCCGGTACGTTGTCTGGCACAGCCGTTCAAAACGTCTCCGGTGAAGCCACATTTCTCTCTCCCAATACGGACTATTTCTATCGAGTAGTGGCTGTGAATAGTGCTGGGACTAGCCGTGGAAGTATAGCCAAGCAAAAAACCAACGTAGCTGGGCAAGTGCCGGTGGTCACCACTCTAGCGGCTTCGTCCATATCACATGACAGTGCTGTGTTGAATGGAACGGTTACACCCAATCATCCAACGACCAATGTGTTCGACTGGGGCATTGCAACTGTACCGCCGGGGACTCGCACAGCAGCTACTCCTGGCACAGCGACTGGAAGTTCCCCTGTGAACGTTTCGGCTACCCTCACTGGATTGGCCCCTCATACCACCTACCACTACCGCACTGTGGCAGCTAGCGATCAGGGCATTACGATAGGCTCCAAGCTCGTCAAGTTCACTACAGCTAATCGCCCCCCGACAAGCAATCCAGACATGGTGAAAGCTTTGCCCTCTGCACCTCTGACGATCAATGTGGTGGGAAATGACACTGATCCCGATGGTGACGCATTGTCGGTCAGCACGTTTACCCAGCCGCTTGCAGCCCTCGGCAAAGTAACCAAAGTTGGCAACGACCTCGTCTTCACTCCGACCAAGACTTTTAATAGCACTGCGACATTCACATACATCGCCAAGGACGCCTTCGGGGGAGTCTCGACTCCTGCCACTGTGACAGTGGAACTTGATACCATCGGCATCAGTCCCACAGCGCTCACGATCCCTGCGGCCGCTCAGACTTACACAATCAACGTTGATACTGGAAACGCGGGCACGCCTTGGACTGTGGTTGAAACATCGCCGTTCATCACAGTCAACCCGTCCAAAGGCATGGGTGATGGCTCTTTCCAAGTTTCAGTGATCCACAACACATCAAAAACGGCACGCATCGCTAAAGTCATTGTTTGCGGAGTTGAGCATACATTGACGCAAGATGGAGTCGTAGCTCCAGCATTCCCCATGAGTATTGCGGTGCCCCCAGCGATCGTGAGTGGAGCGTTTGTTCTGCCCATTACGACCACTACACCAGCGCTTCCGGTGCCGACGTTCTCCACGACGAAATTGCCCAAAGGACTAAGCTTGAAAGTGAACGCAACCACAGGAGCGGTCACGATCGAAGGCACGCCGGAGCTGCCGGGTTCCTTCCCTGTGACGGTGAAGGCGAGCAATGCGGCCCTACCTGCGGCTTCCGCAGCCAGCCTGAGCTTCACCATTGAGATTCAACCTCTCCCAAGTCACTTCATCGGTAGATTTGTGGGTCTGTTTGATAGCTATGCTGAGGTGAACAACGGTCACGGTGCCTATGTGGAGATGACCACAACTGCCACAGGATCATGTACTGGAAAACTTACCCTTGGAACTGCGACCAGCACCCCAGAAACGCTGAGCTTTGCAGGGCGGATAGCAGCCTTGCCAGCTCCTCCGCCAGCGCTCATCACAGACCCTCCCAACCCAGTGCCGCCGGCGACCTTACAAGTGGAGGTTAAGCGCCCAGGGAAGGGGGTAGCTCCGCTTGTCTTGATGTTTACCTTGAATACTGCGGCCACTGCCGGAGACAACATCCTTACGGGCAGTCTGGACGTCAAGGTGCCGGAAACTCCATCTGACACTCCTGCAGCAGCGCTGCTCGCTGGTTGGCGCAACAAGTGGAATGCATTATCTGATCCGGCATCCACGAAAGAGGACCTAAACAATGTGCCGCTGGATGACTACTTTACGGCGTCTCTCGATTTGCCTCCTGGTAGTGTTTCTGCCAATCCACCGGTGCCTCTAGGAAACAGCTTCTCCACCGTAACCATCAAGCCGGACGGCAGTGTAATCAGCCAAGTCTACCTGGGTGACAATGAGCGTTCAGCGGCAACTCAAACTGTTGTTTCTCGGATGCTTAAGCGCACTTCCATCGTGTCCCCAGTGATCGGCAACTTCCAGAAGGTGATCGTGTTCCACCCACTGTATAAGAAGACGACGGGCTTCTATTACGGAGTCGTGACAGGAGTGATCAACATTGATCGATCTGTGCCCGTGAATACACCCGAGCCACTTTCTGGAGTGCTGGACTGGGTAAAACTGAACGAGCCTGCCAATGCCACTCCAAAAGCCCAGCCTGGTTTTACCTATACGGCTGGGTATACGACGACCCTCACGGTAGCCGGGGCAAGGTATGAGCCGCCCACCAATGGCGTAGCTTTGGGACTGCCTGGTGGAACGACAAACAACACCAGGATCACTTTTGCCAACGGCGGCCTAGCCGGATCGGCTCAAGGCAGCACACTCACCCAGAACTTCATCCTCGGCACGACTAACACCAGCACCTTTGCAGACCCCAATGCTACAGGGCTGAAGCTCGTGTTTGATAACAAGCTCGGGTTGTTCAGTGGAGAGTTCAAGCTGACCGACAACGTGGGCGGAAAAGTCATCGTTCGGCCCGTGTTCTTCCAGGGAGTGTTGCTTCCAGACCCTGCGGCACCTGCCAATGGTCGTGGAAAGGGCTGCTTTGTTCTCAGAGCGCTGCCCCCCACAGCCACGGGAACCACGGCCACCACAGATCGCTTCTCAGGCAGCATCGAAATACAGTCCCTCTAGCGATTGTATTAACGTCATGCCCAAGACAATCCTGGCCATTGGAGCCCACTACGACGATGCCCCTTTCGGCCTGCCCGGCACGTTGCTCAAAGCCGTGCGCCAACATCATCGCGTTGTGGTGCTGAATGTGATCGGTGACTACTCCAATTGGCCTCCGGTGAAGGATCGACACCAGGGTTTGCTTGATCTCAGTGTGAAGCTTGCCTCTGAGCGCGGCATTGAGATGCGCTTCTTGAAGCATGCGAGCATGGGCTTTGAGCCCGATCTCGCCCTGAAGCGCGAGATAGCCCAGGTCGTAACTGAGGTGCAGCCAGACACGGCGTTTATGCTCTGGAAAGCAGATCGCCACCCGGACCACGAAGCTGCAAGCGCTGCGGCCCATGCAGCGCTCTATCAGCCAGCCCGTCTTACGGGCAACCCGAACGCCCGCAGTCCGTCTCAGGTCTTTTGGTTCGACAATGGACCCGGCCACACGATCGATTTCACACCCGATACTTACTTTGATGTGAGTGACGAGTGGACGGCGGCGATGGACTGGCTCGGTGGGCTCATGGCTTACATCAAAAACGGCCCGTTTGACCCCGCAAAGGACTCCGCCATAGACACCAAGACCGTCCTTGCCCGCTACCGTGGCCTAGCTTGCGGTGCCCGCTATGCCGAGGCCGTCCGCAGCGTGAAACCACTTGTCCACGACTTGTTTGGTTGAAGCCCGCGTCTTTACCGGGACGGACGCCGATGTCGATTTCGCCACAAATAGAGAACGCGGCGAGACACATTGGGGTGAGTAGAACCGGAGTCGTCGACTTCGTGCGCGGTCCGTATCAAAACATGGTCAGGCATTGCCTCAATGCTTTGAATGAGATTCTCCGCGAGTCGCTCGGACCATTGTAGCGACGAAGTAGGGACGACACTCCAGTCGAGAGGAATCGCTGGCAGCGCTGCCTGCATCTGTAGAACCTTGATCGTGTCATTGAGACCTTCCTCGGGATTGTCAGACCCGCCGGCAATGTAGGCGTAGAAGCCGCGTAAACTGAAACCCGCATTCTCCCTGTGGGATGAATCGAGAAGGTGCCTCAATTGCTTTTGCACACCGCTGTCGCCACTGGAGCCAAACGGCAGTGCTCGTTCGTAGACTTCCATCAAGTGGCTCAGAGTGGCATTATGCCCTTTCTGCTTGGCCTGGAGCACTTCCAACATGAGCTGATTGCGTGCCTCATTTTCTTTTCCGAGTTTGAGTTCGGAACTCATGGCAGCTAGCCACCCACCTCCCCTTGCACCCACATCATCACAGAGAAACTCAATGCCGCGCCCCATCCGGATCCAAGGAAAGACAGGAATGCGATTCACTGCCCAAAGCGCCATAAAGGGATAAAAAGGAGCAAACCCGAAATCCACTGCTGTGAAGCTCACTGCTGCCAAGCTCAGCGCACTAGCGGCCAGAGCATGAATCAAATAACAGCGAGTGAGTAGCGGCGAGTAAAACCACACATGCCCAAGTTCATGCGCGACCACGGTTTCAAGTTCATGCTCGTCCAAAAGATGAACAATACCTCGATTCAGTCTCACGCTGTTCAACATCCGAAAACCTGGGAGCAACTCAGAACGCAACGCATAAGCATTGGTTTCCTTCTCGCGAGTGAGATAAACGTGGGTCTGCTTTCCATCCACTTGGAGACGGCGACAAACACGCTGAACCAGCGCCACAAGGCTATCCCTAGTGTGGGTGCCGAATGAAATGTCTGTTCGGAGATGCTGAATCGCCTTTTTGGACTCTGCCAAAGAGTATACAAACGGCCAGAACATCCCAAAGAAGCCAATACACGCCGCCCATGCCTGGATTGGCCAGTCAACCCCTCCAGAACGGCTGATCCACACTGCAAGTGCGATGAACGTGGCTATGACCTCGAATCCCAAAATCAGACGGGACTGTCTTTCCATTTCTCCAAACTTCGCGATGAGCGAGCCGTAATCTGGAGTCGTCAATCGGCGGCCGTTGGGTGAGGGCAGGCTCATGTCATCGCGCCTATCATGTTCCTCAAGAAGCCCGCGCTTGGTCTGCTTCGGGTCTGGTAAAGAACCTTCCCTGGCCCAGTGAAGCGCACGACAAAGCCCTCACCAGAGAACCAAGCATGGCGGACTGACTTGGTAACAGTCACAGACTCGAAAGGCATTCCGTCGGTGAAAGCCAGCACATTTCGGTTGTCGATCACAAAGCGCTCACCTTCCGGGAGGTCTTGCTCCACCACAGCCCCGTGACTGGCCAGAAAGATCGTTCCCGATCCTACGGTGCGCATGAAAAACAGCCCACGCATGGCAAACAAGCCCTTCACGCCAGCATACTTCAACTCAAAGCGCACATTGCCCAAGCAAGCCAAAAAGGCCCCGCTTGCGAGCAGCCACCGGTGTTCGTCCGTCGGGCTGAGCTGGCGGATCTCCCCGATGTCCCTTGGAGCGAGTTCAATCCACTGACCGTCTCGCTTGGCCGTGTAAACGGCGGTGAAAAAGCTCTCGCCAGCAAAAAAGCTACGGACGGCTTTCCCCACTTTGGCATTCCCGGTCATTTGGGTGCCCATTTCGGCCACCACTTCAAACCCTGGTGTCATGCACAACATCGAGTCTGGCTGGGCACGAACGCACTCCCCAGCACCGCAGTGGACCTTTAGAGTGGCAAAAGTAGTCCCATGAGAAATCACGTGTTCCATGGGAGGCAGGATAGCGCTTAATCGTCAGCCGCGCCAGAGGCCTTCTGTTTGAAGACGTAACCAAGGAACCCGATCAAGAGCATGACGCCGAGAAAGATAAGCAACGCTACCATGCGAGAGACTCCGAGTGCGTCAGAGATCCCGGTCACACAGATGTCGTAAACAATCCACCAGATGAAGGTCTTGACGATGTTGCCGATGCCTCCGCGCGCGAGGAGGAATGTAGAAGTGGGTAGAGTCATAGCAGAAGGCCGAAGTTATAACCAAGTCGTAAGACGCTTGCCAGGAAAACCTGATCGTTAGACGCAGAGAGGTTAAATCCCCGACATTTACCCCTTGTGCCTGCTTGCCCGTGGGCTAGCATCCTGCGTTGTCAGGGGCCGCGGAGGTCGAGCTTGTGAACCCCGCCAGGACCGGAAGGTAGCAACGGCAGCATGCCTCTCCCTGTCGCGGTTCCCTGACAGCACTGTAAAGACGCTTTGGCGACAGAAGACCTGCGGAATGACGTTTGAGCGCGAGTATCATGAAATACATCACCGCTTCCGCTGTCTTTTTCTCTCTCATCGCCCCCGCTATTTCCGAGGACAAACCGCTTCTGGCCATTCCGGGCAATGTGGTGCTGGATGCAAAGCTGGACTCTTCTCCTGGTGACCCATGGCGGGCAGCAAAGGGCAAGTGGGAGCCCGTGGACGGTGCATTGAAGGGTTCCGAGTTGCCTGAGGATCATCACGGTGCTGTTTTGCGTGCTACGAAGACCCTAGGCGACTGCATTGTCGAAGTAGAGGTCATGCTAGATGGGGCTCGGAGCACCACCCTCAGCATGAACGCCGTTAAGGACCATATGGCGCGTGTGGTTGTGACACCGAAGATGATCACCATTCAGCGTGATGACAATGACCACGAAGGCCCTGATAAGTCGATTGTGTTTCATCGAGTGGCCGCAGATCTTCAGCCTGGTGTTTGGCACAAGGTGCGCATGGAACTTGTGGGTGACACGATGCTTGGGAAGGTGAATGACATCGTAGGATGGGGCAGCAGCGAGCTTTTCACGCAGCCCAAGGCCAATCCTGGAGTTACCGTGGCAGGACAGTCGATTCGGTTTCGCAACTTCAAGATTTGGGAGGCGACTCGCAATCCTGCCTGGGACACCGTTAAAGAGACGATCAAAAATGAGGTGATGCCAGTGGCGACTCCCAAGGGTAAAGGGAAGGCGAAAGCAAACGGCAAAGGCAAAGCGAAGAAAGCCGCTGCCAAAGAGTAAGTCGGGTCGTTATCCAGTTGCGGTGAGCTTCTCGGAAGCGTTTTCCTTTGTTTTTGGAGCGCGCCCTGCCTAGCTTCTTGCCCGGAACACTCATCCCAACCCCTTACCTTAATCCGCCAAATGAAACCTTGGTTTTATGTCGACTCAGAACGCCAGCGCCATCAGGTGACTGAAGACCAACTTGAATCCCTTGTTACCTCTGGAGTGATCCGGAAGGAAACCATCGTGTGGTGTGAGGGCATGGCACAATGGACACCTGCGGTTCAGGCGATTGGACACTTGTTTGGTGCTGCCCCAGCCGCACCTCCTCCGCCTGTGCCGGCGGGAACGCCCCCAGCCATGCCAATGAAGGCCCATGATGTGGACTACGAGATCCACGGCAACGAAATGCAGATCGTGGAAGTGGAACTGGACCCTAACGAGACGGTGATCGCTGAAGCCGGCGGCATGAACTACATGGATGACGGCATCCACTTCGAAACCAAGATGGGTGACGGATCAGACGCCTCTGGCGGTGGTTTCATGGGTCTGCTGAAGAATATTGGCAAGCGGGTACTCACAGGTGAGTCGATCTTCATGACACACTTCACCAATCGCGGCAGTGGCAAGAAGCGCGTGGCATTTGCTGCACCGTACCCCGGCAAGATCATCCCGCTCAAGCTCAGTGACTACGGTGGCGAGATTCTTTGTGAAAAGGATGCATTCCTGTGTGCTGCTTACGGAACGAACGTGGGCATCGCCTTTCAAAAGCGGTTTGGCGCCGGTTTGTTTGGCGGAGAAGGCTTTATTCTTCAGCGTCTTCGCGGAGACGGCTTGGCATTCATCCACGCTGGCGGCACGATCATCAAAAAGGAACTCCGGGGCGAAACGATGAGAGTCGACACTGGCTGCCTTGTGGCCTTCACGAGTGGAGTCACTTATGACATCCAACGCGCTGGCAACCTAAAGAGCATGTTCTTTGGTGGAGAAGGACTGTTCCTCACCGCGCTGAGCGGACATGGTACGGTATGGTTGCAGAGCTTGCCCTTCTCAAGGCTTGCCGACCGGATCATCGCCCACGCGCCAAGCGCCGGAGGCTCCTCCACTGGAGAAGGGTCACTTCTAGGTGGTATCGGTCGGCTTTTTGATGGCGACAACGGCTAGTCATGGCTGAGCCCGAAAGCGTGCTGACGGTTAGTCAGCTCACCAGGCGTGTGCGGGCTCTGCTGGAAGGCGAAGTCGGTGAAGTTTGGGTTGAAGGCGAGATAAGCAATCATCGCGTTCAATCGTCTGGGCACCAGTATTTCACCCTCAAAGACGAGGGTGCTCAGTTGTCGTGTGTGATGTTCCGTTATGCAGGGCGCGTGACTTCTCCCCTAAAGGACGGAGCCCAGGTTCAAGTCTATGGGAAGCTCAGCGTCTACGAGCCACGCGGCCAGTATCAGTTAGTAGCTAAACTGGTTCAGGGCCGGGGTGTCGGTGCCCTCCAGGCTAGATTTGAAGCGCTCAAGCAGAGGCTTGCTGAGGAGGGACTCTTCGACCAAGAACGGAAACAACCGATTCCCAAGTTTCCGTCGGTTGTTGCGCTGGTGACATCTCCCACAGGGGCGGCAATCCAAGATATGCTGAACATCTTGGCGCGGCGTGCTCCGTGGATCAGGGTCCTTGTCTTTCCTGTTCGAGTGCAGGGAGTTGGGGCGGAAGTTGACATCGCCGCAGCCATCAAGGCCTTAAATGATTGGGAAAAACGTGGTTTGCCGAAGGTGGATTGCATGGTGGTGGGTCGCGGAGGCGGTAGCCTCGAGGATCTGTGGAACTTTAATGAGGAACTCGTCGCCCGTGCGATCCATGAATCTGACATCCCCGTGATTTCCGCTGTGGGACATGAGATTGACTTCACGATCGCGGACTTTGTGGCGGATCTTCGCGCTCCGACTCCAAGTGCGGCTGCCGAGTTGATGGCGCCTGATGGCACTGAGCTCCGGCGCTTCTTGGATCAGGCTCAACAGCGGCTCGGAGGCCTAGTGGAGCGACATCTGGCACAACAGGCTCAAGTCCTAGCCCTTATCTCGAAAGGATCTCTGCTGCACACACCGCAGAACACTCTCCAATCTGCACAGCAAGCTCTCGACGAGGTAGAACAGCAGATGCTCCATGCGGCAAACGAAGCCGTGCGGAAATGCGCCGATCTTTTGCAACGCCCCCAGAACGTGCTCGCTAGGTTTCATCCAGTAGCTGTCATTTCAGAAGGACGACATCGTGCGGACCTTGCAGCCCACAGGCTGACAAAATCGATACAGCACGGCTTGTCGCGGATCGCGGAATCGATGGAATCAAAATCCCGTATTCTGCATCTACTTGGCCCAGAAGCCGTGCTCGCTCGCGGTTTTAGCTACACAACCGATGAAAACGGCAAGGTGCTCACAGACGCCTGCCAGGTAAGTTCGGGAAAATCGATTCAAACCCAACTCGCATCGGGCAAGCTCACCAGTGTTGTGAAGTAAAGCCGACTCTCAGCGAACGAGGAGTTCTGCACCCCTGAAAATCACCCGCTCGACTTGACCGCTTAGCGTTTGATTGAGGAATGGGGTGTTGATGCTTTTGGAGCGCAGATACTCGCGCGCAAAGCGCACGGTTGCATTTGGGTTGAACACCACAAACTCAGCCAAATGCCCTTCTTTGATCGTCACTGGGGGGATCGAGAGGAACTTTCGCGGCCCGGTGCTGTATCTATTCACGATGACATCCCAGCCGAAGTGTCCAGGTTTGATGAAATGGTGGTGAAGGCTTGGCAGAGCCGTCTCAAGGCCCGTGACACCAAATGGAGCACTCGCAAAGTCCTGATTCTTCTCAAACTCGGTGCGTGGAGAGTGGTCGCAGGCTACCACGTCGATCCAGCCATTCCGAAGCCCTTCAAGCAACGCAACGCTGTCCTCCTCGGTTCGCAGGGGCGGGTTGACCTTGTAGTGGGTGTCGTAGTTGCCGATGTGAGAGTGGTTGAAGATCAGGTGGTGAGGACTCACTTCGCACGTCACCCGGATACCACGCTCTTTCGCTCTCAGGACGGTGCTCATCCCCTCACGTGTTGAAACTTGCTGCACGTGTAAGTGCACCCCACAAAACTCAGCGAGTCGGACGTCCCTGGCGATACCAATCTCTTCCGAGATTGCCGGTATTCCCTGCAATCCGAGACTGTAGCTGTAAGCACCCTCATGCATGGAGCCCTTGCCGCTCAACTCCTTGACCTCACCATGCGTTGCAACCGGGAGGTCAAACTGCCTGGCATACTCCATGGCTCTCCGCAGCAATTGAGGGTTTATGACGGGGTCTCCCGCTTCGGATAGGAAAACCGCGCCTTTCGATTTCATCGCCGCTATGGCAGCTAACTCCTCACCGCTCCCACCTTTGGTGATCGCGCCCGCCGTGTAGACCCCTTGCCAGATTCTCGACTTGTCTCTGCAGGTATCGAGGACGCCTTGCACCGCGCTGCCTGTATCAATCGCCGGGTTCGTGTCTGATTGCAGCACCATCCCAGTGAACCCACCATTAATTGCCGCCTCTGAACAAGAAGTGATGTCTTCGCGATCCTCTCGTCCAAGCTCGCGGATATGAACGTTCAGATCGAAGAGGGCAGGAACAATCACGCTGCCGGAACAATCAATCACCTCACAGCCATCAACGGACTCGATTGTTTCGGCTACACCGATGATGCGAACATCTTCGATGAGGACGTCGCACTTCAACGGCTCAGATGAGGAGTCCGTCGCTATTCTTCCGTTCCGATACAAGCGCTTCATGATCTGTCGGCAGAAAAACGTCCCGGACCGGCGAGCATCAGGGTTCCGAAACCCACCAAGTAGAGAAGAGCGAGCTCACCCGATGAATCACCCTGCATCGCCATCCTGTGAATCTTGAAAAATGCGACACCCATGGTGATGGCCAGCATAGCAGCGGCGAATCGAGTGAAAAATCCGAGCACCAGAAGGGCCGCACAAAACACCTCCGCGAAGACAGCCAACCCGAGAGACACTTGGCCATTAACTAGCACAGCGGGGAAGTTCGATGCGTTTCGAGTAAACCCACTCAACTTTGGCCAACCGTGATTGAAGAACATCGCCAAGCCAAGTGTGAGCCGCAAAAGCAGCAGCCCAAGATCGGGCGACAGTGGAAGGAAGGAGAGCTGGAGAATCGACTTCATGCACAGTAAGTGGGACACACATCGAGCCGATGGGCAAGATCAATGTCACCGACTAGGCGTGGTCGGCACCTGAATCATTAGTGGGGCTAGAACGCCTCAGTGTGACCTTAGACGGCGTATAAGCGCTCGACGAATCAACGCCGACCACTAAACGTCTAACAAATCGAATCGCACCTCTCGCGCCGCGCCGTTGTTATATGTTAAACTTACCTAGCATGTAATAACGCGGAACTGCAAATCAGATGCCGCAATCGCAAAACCGGGCAACAAGACATCGACAAAACACGCGCCGGAATCCGCCGCAAAAGCATCCTCCCAGAGGCTGTGGAACAAAAAAAGAGAGAAAAATTTCAAAAACATATTTGACGATCTTGGGAATGGATATACTATCACTCCCTCGCCAGCCGGAAACGCTGGTGAACGCGGGACAGAATTGACTGTCCGCTTGGTAAAACAGGCGGCAGTTTTTTTATCCCCAAGTGATGGTTCTTTAACAGTGAAAAGAGTGTCTGAAACGGCGAAAGCCAATCAGACACGCAAAAAGCAAAAGCTAAATTGTGCGCTGCATGTGAACTGCATGTAGCAAGTCAACGAAAGTTGATTTGGTCACTTTAGCTGGCAATTTTGCCAGCACCAATTTTTGGAGAGTTTGATTCTGGCTCAGAACGAACGCTGGCGGCGTGGATAAGACATGCAAGTCGAACGGAATAAATGAGGTAGTAATATCTTGTTTGTTCAGTGGCGAACGGGTGCGTAACACGTGGATACATTCCGGGAAGCGGGGGATAGCCCAGGGAAACTTGGATTAATACCGCATGTGGTCGAAAGACTAAAGACGGGGATCGAAAGACCTGTCACTTCCTGATTGGTCCGCGGCCTATCAGCTAGTTGGTGAGGTAATGGCTCACCAAGGCTACGACGGGTAGCTGGTCTAAGAGGACGACCAGCCACACTGGAACTGAGACACGGTCCAGACACCTACGGGTGGCAGCAGTCGAGAATCTTTCACAATGGGGGCAACCCTGATGGAGCGACGCCGCGTGGAGGATAAGGTCTTCGGATTGTAAACTCCTGT
>JAEUHM010000048.1 GCA_016795485.1 Verrucomicrobiaceae bacterium
CGCACGACCCGCAATCCAAACCTAAGCCAAACCACAACCACATGGCCACTTCTCCTCTCACTTGGGATGGAATCGACGCGCAAGGCCAGCCTTTGCGCTGGGATTCCAGCCTGACCTGGGACGGGTCCGTGCCGCAACCCAAACCTACTAAGATGCCACAGCTCCGCGTTCTCCTAGATCAGACCTGAGAACGGCGGGGGGGGTGGAGGGGCGGAGGGGGAGTTTGCAGTTGTTTGCGATTGTTGGCGGTGGTTTGCGGTTGTTTGGAGGCGTGGGGTGGGTTGTTGGTTATTGGGATGAAGGGAGTCTTTTGGCCTGCTGTGACGGCTCGGTGAGGACACCTCGCCCTACCCTT
Organism: Verrucomicrobiaceae bacterium; assembly: GCA_016795485.1. Taxonomy (GTDB): domain Bacteria; phylum Verrucomicrobiota; class Verrucomicrobiia; order Verrucomicrobiales; family Verrucomicrobiaceae; genus JAEUHM01. Next base: position 356 of record JAEUHM010000048.1, read on the forward strand.
CCGGACCCGCCGCTTCACTACCGTCAACTACCGTCAACTACCGTCAACTACCGTCAACCACTGCAAACCACTGCTCAACTACTGCTAAAATCAGCGGCAGGGGAGCATGATGGCGTCTTTCATGCCGTGGAGGATTTTTTTGTCGGAGGGGCAGACGGTGGCTAGGACTCCGCTTAGTTGGGGGGCGTTGTCGATGACGAAGTAGTAGGGACAGAGGCGTACGCGGGCTTTCATGGGCTTGACGTCACGGCGGGTGGGGTTCCAGGTGGGGTGCTGGAGGACTTTACCTTTGTGAAAGCGCTGGAGGATGTAGGGATTTGTGGGGAAACTGGCTAGAGCTTGGTCGATGGCGGCGGACCATGAGTCGCGTGAGTGGTCGTGCCCGATGGTGACGCCTCTGGAGCCCCAGCCGCGCTCGGAGAAGCCGCTGATCTTGAGGACGAGCTCACGGGCTTTGTTGCCGAAGGCTTTGAGCTCGGTCCAGGACTGGACGTTGATGTCTGGATAGATGGCCCACTCGGGGAGGGGCTGTGGATCGAAGACCCAGCCCATGGGGATGACTTGCTGGAGGAGTTGGTGGTTATGCGGAGTGAGGTTTTGGCTCCACCAGGATGTTAACTGCGGGGACCAGAAGAGGGCGAGCCAGAGTTTTTCTTCCAAGAAGGCTTTGAGCGGTGGGGTGAAGTGGACTTGGCCGGCTTGCGCTGCGGCGAGCCAGTCCGTGGAGTGCTCGACGTTGTGGAGGTCAAAGAGCTCAAAGAAGCGGTAGTAGCTGCCGGGGGTGATGTGGGTGATGTCCCAGGTGCGGTGGACGGTGCGGCTGGTGCGGGAGGCGATCCACTGCATCTCGGGCTCGTAATCTGAGGACTCACGAGAAATCAAGATGTTGTGGTTTGGGAAGGCTTCGGCAAAGCCATCGATCATGCCAAAGGCACCGCCGATGACTGGCTCGTCTAGCTGTGCGTAGGTTTCATTGAGCCAAGCGAGGAGGCCAATGCCGCCGGGGAGGCTGTCGATCTCGCTGAGGGTGACGCCTGTCTCGGTGAGGATGAGGTCTGGGCGGATGACGGAGGGGAGGGCGCTCCTCCAGGCGGGATGGCGGCCGAGTTCCACGACGGCGGGTGGCTTGCCTTGATCGAGCAAGGGAGCGACCCAGCCGTAGGGGCTGTCTGGGTGCTGGATGCTGTGGAAGTAGAGGTCATTACACGCGGTCTGGAACTGACGGAGCGCGGGGCCGAGGTCCTGAAGGAGTTGGAGGATGTGGGGCTCCAAGGGAAAAGCGTCTGGAGACATGAGCCACTCTTTGTCCCGAAAGAGGCCTTCGGCGGGAAAGCTATCGAGGATGTGCTGGATGCGGGATTCAGGGTCTGAGAGGGGCATTTTGGGGAGACATTGACCGCTTTTCCGTTCTTGCCAAGCGCTCCGGCTATCCCTAACCTCCGCGCTTCTCATGACCAATAATGAATCTACCCCATGGGCCGCGATAGAGGCCAAGCCGGAGTTCCGGGAGCTGCTGGCGCGCAAGAAGCGCTTCATCGTAGGCTGCACGGTGTTTTTTGTGATCTACTACTTCGCGCTGCCGGTGCTGAATGGCTACTTCCCTGACCTGATGAAGCGGGAGGTGATGGGTAAGGTGAACATTGCTTACTTGTTCGCGCTGTCACAGTTCTTCGTGGCGTGGATTATCGCGTTCCTCTACATGCGGGTGGCTGCTACGTGGGACAAGGCGGCGGCTGAGATCATTCGCGGACATCATTAATAGAGACTGCTGATCATGAACGTACCTCTGATGATGTTCCTGGGCTTCGTGGTAGCCACGCTGGCCATTACCTTCTGGGCCGCAAGGCGTAACACGGGTGCCTCGGCTTACTTTGCCGCGGGCCGCAGTATCACTGGCTGGCAGAATGGCCTAGCGGTGGCTGGTGACTATATGAGTGCAGCGAGCTTCCTGGGTATCTCCGGGATGATCTGCTTCTCGGGCTATGATGGCTTCATGTACTCGGTGGGGTTCCTGATGGCGTACATCACGGTGCTGCTGATCGTGGCGGAACCACTGCGAAATGCTGGCAAATACACGATGGCGGACTTGCTTGCTTACCGTCTGAGCCCGAAGCCTGTGCGCGCGCTTGCGTCACTGAGCACGCTGACGGTGTCTACCTTTTACATGATCGCACAAATGGTGGGCGCGGGAGTGATCATCCAGAAGCTGATCAATCTGAACTTTGCTCCAGCAGTGGTGGGGGTCGGTATCCTGATGCTGGTGTATGTGGTCTTCGGCGGGATGCTGGCCACGACTTGGGTGCAGATCATCAAGGCGCTGCTGCTGATGGCTGGCGCGGTGCTGCTGAGCTTTCTCGTGCTGAAGCACCACGGCTACAGCTTTGCGGCGTTCTTTGAAGCGGTGTCCAAGGCGGACTATGCAGGTACGGCTGATCCGAAGAACTTGCTGGAGCCGGGGCTGAAGTTTGGCACCGCAGTGGCAGGGCCATGGGGACCGCTGGACTTGATCTCGCTGGGTCTGGGGCTGGTGCTGGGCACGGCAGGTCTGCCGCACATCCTTGTTCGGTTCTACACCGTGCCAGATGCGAAGACGGCGCGCTCCAGTGTGATTTGGGCGATGGTGATCATCGGCCTGTTCTACATCATGACGACGTTCTTCGGGTTTGGCGCGGCTACGATCATGGAGAAGGCACAGATCATGACGGCGGATGGCAAGCCTGACACAAACATGGTGGCACCGCTGCTGGCTCGTGAGCTGGGCGGTGAGACGTTCTTTGCATTCATCAGCGCGGTGGCTTTTGCTACGATCCTGGCGGTGGTGGCAGGGCTGACGATGAGTGCGAGCGCGAGTTTCGCCCACGACTTCTACACCAACGTGCTGCACCACGGTAAAGAGCAGTCACCTGGCCAGGAGATTCGTGTGGCGCGGATGACGGCCTTTGTGGTAGGCGCGGTAAGCATCGGCATCGCCATCTACCTTGGGCCAAGCGTGAATGCTGCGTTCCTGGTGGGACTGGCGTTTGCGGTGGCGGCGTCTGCTAACCTGCCGGTGATCGTGTTCAGTGTGTTCTGGAAGCGCTTCAACACCGCCGGTGCGGTCTGTGGTCTGGCGGTGGGATTGGTTTCGTCCATCCTGCTGATCCTACTGAGCCCCAACGGAATGTTTGGCAAAGCAGGAGCGATCTTCCCTCTGGAGAACCCAGGGATCGTGAGCATCCCCATGGGATTCCTTGCTGCGTATCTGGGAACGATCTTGTCCAAGCGTGACACGAATGCTGAGGCGAAGTTTGCCGAGTTGACAGTGCGCGCTCACACAGGTCTGGGTGCCGAGAAGGCTACGTCACACTGATTTGAGCCGAGGATGGAAGAACATGGAGGCGATGGCGTAAAGTCTCTCGCCTTCATGACGTCCGCGCCATCAGTTCCAAGTTTATCCACACGCAGAGAGTTCCTGCACTCTGCGGGAGGTGGCTTTGGTGGCATGGCACTAGCGGCGATGCTGGGACGTGAAGCCAGCGGCAAAGGAGCGCATCACGCCGCGAAAGCGCGGGCAGTCATCCAGATCTTTTGTCCCGGTGGGCTGTCCCATGTGGATACCTGGGACTACAAGCCCATGTTAGCCAAGCGACAGGGCAAGCCGTTTGATCCCGATGGCAAGCTGACGTTTTTTGCGTCCAAGCCGGGCAATTGTCAGCAGAGTTGGTGGACATTTCGTCAGCATGGTCAGAGCGGCCGCTGGATGAGTGGTTTATTTCCACACTTGGCCACGTGTGTGGACGAGATGGCCTTCATCCACTCGATGCAAAGCAAGTCCGCCCTGCATGGGCCAGCGATGTTCATGGCAAACAGTGGGTTCATCTTGCCTGGCTTCCCCAGCATGGGAGCGTGGGTGACGTATGGCCTCGGCAATCTGACGGACAACTTGCCGTCCTATGTGGTGCTGCCTGATCCAAGGGGATTGCCACCAGGAGGGGTGATCAACTGGGGCTCTGGATTCCTACCCGCTGTGCATCAAGGAACGGTGATCACGACAGACGAGAACAAGCCGCCGATAGCGGATCTCTTTCCCGCCAAAGGCAAAGGCGAGGCAATGAGTGAAGCCGAGCGTGCCTTCTTGCAAGCGATGAACCGTTCTCATGCCGCTCAACGTGCTGCTAACAGTGAACTGGAAGCAAGGATAGCCGCCTATGAACTGGCAGCACGTCTGCAATTGAGTGCACCTGATGCGACGAACGTGGAGAGCGAGACAGCGGCCACCAAAGCGCTCTACAAGCTGGAGCACGAGGACATTGGGCCGTTTGGCAGGCAGTGTCTGCTGGCCAGGAGACTGGTGGAGCGCGGAGTGCGCTTCGTACAGATCTTCTGCGGCGCTGAGAACACAACGGCCAAGAAAATAAGGCCTAACTGGGACAGCCATGAGGATCTGGTGAGAGATCATGGCTACTGGGGACCGGTATTGGATCACGGTGCTGCGGCATTGATCAAAGACCTGAAGTCACGCGGCCTTTTGGACAGCACACTCATTATTTGCACCTCAGAGTTTGGCAGACAACCCGCCGCGCAAGGTGCCGGCAAGGGACGGGATCATAATCCTGGTGCGTTCACCGTGTGGATGGCAGGCGGAGGCATCCAGGGCGGCACCGCTTACGGTGCGACCGATGACTTGGGTTATCAGGCGGCAGAGAAGCCCGCTTACTGCTACGATTTGCACGCCACCGCGCTGCATCTGCTGGGACTGGATCACGAGAAGCTGAGCTACTACCACAATGGTATCCAACGGCGACTCACGGATGTGCATGGGCATGTCATTGAAGACATTGTCTCTTCTTGAATCCCGGCAGAACGACTGCACGGTGCTCCATGGATAGACTTCACCTTGGGGTAAACATTGATCACGTCGTGACACTACGGCAGGCGCGGTATCGTGGCATGCTGGAGTCACCCAATGCTGAGCCCTCCGTGCTAGAAGCCGCTCTGGCATCAGAAGAGGCAGGAGCAGACTCCATCACTGTACACCTCAGAGCTGACCGTCGACACATTCAAGACGCTGACGTGTTTTTGCTGCGTGATAAGATCCGCACGAAGCTGAATCTCGAGATGGGAAACACGCGCGAGATCCTGGAGATAGCATGTCGAGTGAAGCCAGACTTTGTTTGCTTGGTGCCAGAGAATCGCGAAGAAGTGACCACTGAGGGCGGACTGGATGTAGCGGGTCAAATCGAAGCGCTGGCAGCCACGGTCAAAACTCTGCAAGCCGCAGGAGCACGCGTGAGCATGTTCATTGACCCTGATACGGAACAGGTGCTGGCTTCCGCAGCGATCAAGGCTGACATGATCGAACTGCACACAGGAACGTTTGCGAACGCGAGTCACTCCACGCGGCCACTGGAAACAGCACGCCTACGAGAAGCGGCGGTCTTGGGCAATGAACTGGGCTTGCAAGTTAACGCTGGGCACGGGCTAACGGTGAAGAACCTGCCCGACTTATTTGCGGTGCCACATCTCGCTGAGCTTAACATTGGCCACAGCATCGTCTCCCGAGCGATCTTTGTAGGCCTCGGCAATGCGGTGAAGGAGTTCCGCGAGGTGATGGCAACTTATCGCGCATGAGTGTCATCGCCCTGGGGCTTGATCTTGTCGACGTAGCACGCGTCAAGGCGCTGCTAGAGAGGCATGGCGAGCGATTTTGTGAGAGAACATTCTCAACGGCAGAGTGTGCCTACTGTGACGCTCATACCGAGCCAGCGATCCATTACGCCGCGCGTTTTGCGGCCAAGGAAGCCGTAGCCAAAGCCCTCGGCACCGGATTTTCCCAAGGAGTGAACTGGAAAGACATCGAAGTGCTGCGTTCGGATCAAGGAGTGCCAAGCATAGCCCTTCACGCGGGTGCGAAAGCCAAAGCAGACGAGCTGGGTATCACTAAATGGCTACTTTCGTTAACACACACGAGCACAACAGCTGCCGCTAGTGTCGTAGCACTGAGCAACGGTTGAAGTTGCCGCTAAGACATGGCTTTGAGCCACAGATAAGCTAGCGGTGCGGTGAAGAGCAGCGAGTCGGTGAGATCGAGAATACCACCGATGCCGGGCAGTGAGTGACCAGAGTCTTTGATCGCCGTGCAACGCTTCAACACCGATTCAGCAAGGTCGCCGGAGATGCCCGCGATGACAAGGACCGGAAAAAGCACCCAAGCGGCCGTGCCATTGAGAATGCCCAACTGGTTGCCAAAAAAGTGAAGCATCGTGCCTGTGGCAATCGCACCACCCACAAACGCCCCGCCAAAGCCTTCCCAAGACTTGGCTGGGGAGATGTGAGGGATCATTTTGTGCCGACCCAGCAGCGAGCCAATCGCATAGGCACCCGTGTCGGCAAACTTCGTGACCATCACGACGAACAGCATGAGATACAAACCAGCAGCACCACCCTCCTGGCTGCCGAAGAACATCAATCGCAGCGTGTAACCAAACGCGACCGCCGAGTAAAGCGTGGCGAACACGGTGGAGAAGACTTGCATCAGAGTGGTAGTGCCGTTGAGACCCTTTCGGAAAACAAGGATGAACGAGCCTTGCAGCGCAACCATGAGCGCGGCGAGATCAAGCCATAGGGGCGGCTCACGATGCAGCACCACCGCGTGATAAAACATTGAAACCCAATAACCGATGCTCACCGCAAGCCCAAGCAGACGCTGGAGGGGATCGGTGACGATGGATTTGCAAAGCAGCGAGAACTCAATGCTGGTAGCTAACCCAAAGGCCACAACCAAACCCGCAAACGCGATCTCGCTACCGGACCATATCACCACAGCAATGACCGCCCACAAGGAGAGGGTGCTGAAGAGTCTGGAATAAAAGGGCGCTGCCATGGATACGTCACCTGGACGTTATCCGGGCAACGAGTTCAGCAAGTTTTTCCCGCGTTTTCGTTACGCGAGCTTTGTCCGCAGGTAAATCCTGGAGCCACGCCTTTGCCATGAAGGTGATGGTGTGGCCGACAGTATCAATGCGATCAATGACCTGAGTAGGCTGAGAAAGGCGCGACCAACGGGCTTGCAGATCCTCGACGAGCTTTGGAGAGCCGATACAAAGTGGGAACTTGGCTTGCTCGTCACCTTCATCCACCACCGTGGAAACCAACTGCAAGAGCCTGATCCAGACCCCGAGATCGACCAAAATGGCGAGATCATCGTCTTTCTGCTCACGGAGGAGCCGACAAAGCTCCTGATGGCCATCCACGACCTCCTGACGAAGATCAGGCCACTGTTCCATCTCGGCGAGTTTGCCTTGAGACATGAGTCTGGGAGTAAGCTTCTCACTCAAGCCCAAAGTCCGCGCGTAGTTCATCACGTCTTGGTTGGTGTTGCGAAACTGCTGGGCGTCTGTGGCCTGAAGCGCGAGGAAGCTGTCCGCTAAAAGGCTACCCAACACGAATGCACCGCGCGTGCGTTCATTGGAAGGCACCGGAGCCGCCTCACGGTAGTGCTGGCGCCAACGGATTTTGAGTCGCCCACCAACATTATCAAGGAAGTCAGCCGGAGTTTGATCCGAAGACCAAGCGGGAGACTCAGGCTTGGTCGAAGGCGGAGCAGTGTGCACTTTCAAGACCGGCGGAACCGGCCGAGCGGCAGGCTCGGTGCCCACGACCATGCTAACGCTGCAAACCGCAAGCGCTAGGATGGTCGGAAAAAAAGTTCGCTCGGACATCAAAGAATCACTCCACGGTGACACTCTTGGCAAGGTTGCGAGGTTTGTCGACATCACAACCGCGAGCCAGGGCAACGTAATAGCTGAGCAACTGAAGCGGAATGACGGTGAGCAGCGGGGAAAGGATGGATTTGCAACGTGGAACGTAAATCACGTCATCCGTGATGCGCTCAATGTCGTGAGTGCCTTCCGTCGTCACGGCAATCACAGGGCCTTTCCGAGCGCGGACTTCCTCAATGTTGCTGACGTTCTTGTCATAAACGGCATCATCGGGAGCGATGAAGACGCTGGGCAACTCAGGCTTCACCAATGCGATGATGCCATGCTTGAGTTCCGCACTTGGATGACCTGAAGCGTAAATGTAGCTGATCTCTTTCATCTTCAGCGCGCCTTCCATAGCCACCGGATAGTTGATCTGGCGGCCCATGAAGAGCATGCCTTCAGCATGGGCGTATTTTTCCGCAATGCTCTTGATGAGAGGAGCTTGCTTCAAGATGGACTCGATCTTTTCCGGGATCGCTTCCAGTTCATCGATCATCTCCAATCCATCCGTGCTGGAGAGGTGATGGATGCGGCCGAAAAGCATGCTCAAAAGAGTCATGATGGCCACTTGGGAAGTGAAGGTCTTCGTGGCCGCCACTCCAATCTCAGGACCCGCGTGGATGTAAACACCGCCGTCACTTTCACGGGCGATGGTGCTAGCCACGTTGTTGACGATACCGAGACAGCGTAAGCCTTTGCGCTTGGCCTCACGCAAAGCTGCGAGCGTATCAATGGTCTCGCCACTCTGGCTCACCACGAACTGTAGAGTATTTTTGTCCGTTGGGACGTTGCGATAACGGAACTCACTGGCGAACTCGATCTCGGTGGGAATCCGCGCAAGAGACTCAATGAGGTACTCACCCACCATGGCAGCATGGTAAGCCGTGCCGCAGCCGCTGAATATGATGCGGTCAATCTGACGCAACTCCATGGGGCTCATGTTCAAGCCACCAAGCACTGCTGTGCACTCATCGCGATTGAGACGTCCACGCAAGGCATTCCTGATGGACTGGGGTTGTTCATAGATCTCCTTGAGCATGAAGTGCTCAAAGGCCCCCTTCTCTGCATCGTCCTCCGTAAAATCGACCTTGCTGACCTGAACACGCGCCGTGCGTTGGGAATCGAGCGATGCCACCTCATAGCCTTGGCGCGTGAGGGTAACGAGGTCGTAGTCATTGAGATAAATGACGTCTCGTGTGTGGGCAACGATCGCCGCCACGTCACTGGCAAGAAACTGTTCATCTTTTCCAAGACCAACCACCAGTGGGCTGCCAAGACGGGCTCCGACGATGACTCCTGGCACATCAGCATGCATGACTGCCACGCCGAACGTGCCTTTGACGCGAGACAGAGCTTCCTGAACGGACTTCACCAGCCTCGTTTTGAGGTCGGCCTCATCGGATGCGTCATAAAAGGTACCCGCGAGGTGAGCGAGGACTTCTGTGTCAGTCTCAGAGTGGAACTCATGCCCGTCCTGCTTGAGTTGGTCTTTGAGTATCTGGTAGTTCTCAATGACTCCGTTGTGCACGAGGGCAAGCTTCCCGGACTGGTCGAGATGAGGGTGGGCGTTTTCGTCTGTCGGCGCTCCGTGAGTCGCCCAGCGAGTATGGCTGATGCCAAGATCGCCAAACGGACTGATTTCATTGACGGCCTTCCTGAGGTTCTCAATCCTCCCTGCCTTGCGGAAAACGTTGATCCCGCCGTCAGACCACAACGCGAGGCCTGCCGAGTCGTAGCCGCGATACTCAAGACGGCGAAGACCGTCGAGCAGAATGGGGCTTGCTTGTCTTTTGCCGATGTAACCGACGATGCCGCACATGTGAAATTATGGAAGTTGAGGTTATTTTTAACGAGCGCGGAACATATTCATTTTGAGACGATCCGCTAGGAGCATTTGTGCCCGATTTCTCTAGTGAACAATTGATCAGCTTGGTTCGGACGACGTGAGACAGCACAAAGAAGGCCACGTCATTTATTGAAAATACAGTTGCCACAATTTTTTGATGAAATATCGTTAGGCGTTGATTTTCCGTAGGATATGACAGCGACAAGTCCCGAAGCTCGCCATTCGTCTAGCCCTGCTCCCTGGCTTGCAGCCGGGGCAGCATTGGTGGGGCTTGCTGCGAGCAAGTCGCCTGTGGCTAAGCTTGCCGTGCTAGCGGCAGCAGGAGCAGCGGCTTACCGATTCTACGGTAAGAAACAAGCGGAGCCAGTTGAAGAAGCGCCCCAGGAGATAGATTTGGCAGATTCCGGCCCAGCCGAAGAGCCGCATCAGGCTGAACTGCTTCCAACGGAACAACTTGAAGCCCAGATGGAACCAGTAGCTGCGGCTTTCGTTCCTTTTGTGGCGGAAGTGACGCCACAAGAGCCGCAAGAGGCCTCCCCTGCTCCGATCCACTTTGCGGACATCATTCAACCGCTAGCTCCCACGCCTTTGGACGAAACCTTTCCGATCGCGCCCCTCCCAGAGACGACATTGGCTCTCACAGAGCCAGTGGTGGAACCTACTTGGGCGCTAGAAATGGAGCCCCTTCCCCAGATTGTCGACAGCATCACCACTCAATTGGATGCCAAGACGATGAATGCCACCATGTTTGGCTTGCCGCCGGTTGAAGTGGAGATGCCGAAGACAGCACCCTTTGAGCCAGCCGCCTACTCTCCGAACGCCGTCGGTGCAGACATTCCTGACGAAGTGATTTTGACAGAAGAGCCATCTGAGCTTCGGCCAGTCGAGCCGCTCTTTGCGCAAGCAGCCCCACTTCCCCCGCCCCAACCGCCTGTGGAACCTGTGGGCAACAGCTTTTTGGCTTCGTCTGATATGGCCAAGCTTTTGCAGGAACTCGCTGAGCGCATTCCTCCGAACAAGCCGATCGAGCCGATGGCTTTGCCTACGCTCCACAATCTGCTAGTGGAGCCAGAGCCAACACCGCCGGTCAGCCTCCCAGAGCCAGTGCAATCCGCACCAGTCAGTCTCCCGGAGCCTGTGAATCCCATTCATTTGCCTACCGAAACGCCAGCACCCGAGCATCAACTTGTGAGCGCGGTGTCTTTGTTCGCCAAACTTGCACAATCCCCGCCACAAGCGGAGGCACCGTCAATAGCTACCACTCCAGTAGCCGATGAAGTGCAGCACGAAACCAAACCACTGCCGACTGGACCTGGATTTAAGCCACGTCCACTCATTACGGTGAGCAAATCCACCGCTGCCGAGCCTGCACGCAAGAACTGGCTAACGTGGTGGAAGTAGTCAGCTGTTAGAGCTCTTTTTCGACAAACAACAGATGGGCAACGGTGAGGTAGCCTACGATGTAGAGCACCGCAAATCCTGTCATGGTGGACATCGCCATCACACTCGGCACATGTCCCTCAAGAACCGGGTCAACGATGTCAAACAGCCCGAGGTCGGGACACAGGATGGACAACACAGCAGAAAGCGCGTAGTCCCAGCGAGAGATGCCTCCCTGGAAGAAGTAATCACGAAACAAGCCCAAGCCATGGCCAATGACGAAGAACGCAAAGCCAGTGATGATCGTGAAGAGTGTCGATGAGGCGATGGTGGAAATAAGAAGAGCAAGTGCAGTCAACACTGCCGCCTTGAGAAAGATGGACCACACCGCAGTGTGAAGCGACCACGTGAGGCCTTGCTTTTCCAGGTCGGCAGTCACAGCTGCAATGCCAGCCGCATCTGCTTGGCCTTGTTGTTGATGAACAAACCAGTCCACAGCCTCTTTGATCACTATTGTCTGTTTGATGTAGAGCACAAGACTGAAGGCTGCATCCATCAGGATCAATCCCCCTGCGATCAAGGCGATCACTCCCAGATACTTGCCAAGCAAGTAATCGATCCGCGGGACGGGTTTGGCCAAAATGGTGTACAGCGTGCGATCCTCGACATCTTTTGGCAAAAGCAAAGCCGTAGACGCAATCGCCATCACCACGGCAAAGGCTTGCAGAGCACCGAAGGAAACGTCTTTGAGCAACTTAAGCTGTTGGGCCTCGCTCACTGCAGGGAACGCAAAGCCAGCGGCCACAACCAACACGCAAAAGGCCAAAAGAAAGAACAGCACCTTCATACGCAGCAACTGCGTGACGGTGTTGGAGGCCAGAGCGAGGATTCTGCGGAGATGAAACATGACTAGTCGGATGACTTTGACTCGGTGACCTCAAGAAACAGGCGCTCAAGCGTTGTGTGTGGACGCCCAGCACGCAGAATCTGTGTGTTAGGATAGTTCTGTGCTAGCCATTCGCGCAACTGCGGTTCCAGCGCTGCATCGGTGTTCTGAAGCAAAACCTCAAACTGATCGTCCACGGCTATGAGGTCCTTGAGGGCACCTTCTTTGATCATGCGGCCACTTGCCATGATACCCACGCGATCACATACCTCCTGGATTTGCTCCAGAAGGTGAGATGTCACCAGCACAGTGATGCCACGTTGTTTGCAGTCGAGAATCAGATCTCTAATCTTGCGCGAGCCTGCTGGATCAACTCCGGCAGTCGGCTCATCTAGCACCAACAGTTTTGGCTCATGGATAAGCGCTTGGGCCAACCCAATCCGCTGGAGCATCCCCTTCGAGTAACCGCCGAGCCGACGGTCCGCTGCGTCAGCTAAGCCTGTCTGCTCCAGCAGCCTGACACAATGTTCTCTGAGTGGCTTTCCACCTAGCCCGCAGAGTCGGCCAAAGAACAGCATCGTCTCTAAGCCTGTGAGATGCTTGTAGAAGTAGGGATTCTCCGGCAAGAAACCCACGGCCTTACGAGCTTCTACTTTCCGGGAATCGATCCCATAAATGGAAGTGCTGCCCAACGTCGGAGCTAACAGTCCGAGCAGAGCTTTCATCGTGGTCGACTTGCCGGAACCATTCGGCCCAATGAGCCCATAGACCTCGCCAGGAGCCACCGTAAAGCTCACATCCTTCACGGCAGTAAAGAACCCCTGCCCCAGACCTCTGTGGAACACCTTGCTCAGGTTCTTGACTTCAACGGCAGTCATTTGTCGGACTCAAACATCGTCCCCTCTAGCAATCGTAAATCCGTGCACATTCGTCAACGGTTTGATGGGATGAATCTCCTTTTCTTTGATCAACGAGCCGAGATCTGAGTCGTCGATCGCCTGAAGGAACGCCTCGACCTCTTCATCTTCAAATGACTGGGCATTCAACTCCACGCGTCCATCGGGCAGGTTGCGCACCACACCCGTGACCTCAAAACCTCTGGCAAGATTCTTCACACTTGCGCGAAACCCCACACCTTGAACGTGGCCTGAATAAAACACCTGACGGGCGGTCATGAATACGATTGAGAATAAAAACAGCCCGTGATCTTTAGTTGCCCGCCATCATGCTGGCAACGGAATAGTCCATCTTCGATTGCATCCTTGCGGGCGGCTCTAGCCATGGGAGATGTTGCTTTTGCAGAGTGAAATTAGTCCTTGTCAGCGTGCACTTGGTGTCTATGGTCCCAGCCCGCCGCTCCTTGAGCGGTGCATCGGTTGACTTGGGGTATTAGCTCAGTTGGTAGAGCGTCTCAATGGCATTGAGAAGGTCAGCGGTTCGAATCCGCTATGCTCCACCACCTCAAAAGTGGTTCAGCACAATACAAAGCACCGATCACTTGAAGTAAGGAGCCAACTCACTGTCAAAATGTGCTAGCGCGTTCTTGATCGGCAGCGGAACTCCTCCACCAAGCGCACACAATGAAGTCTGTTCCATCGTATCGAGGAGGTCGTCAATCAACTCGCGCTCGATCTTAAAGCTCTGCTCAGCCCGCGCCTTGGCGATCAGTTCCTTGCCGCGCGTACTGCCAAGGCGACAGGGGAAACACTTCCCGCAGCTCTCGTCAGACGTGAACTGAAACAGATGCTGGATGTACTCAATCATCGGGAGCGACTCAGGGATGCTCACCACGCCCGCATGACCCAGCAGAAAGCCTTCCTTCTTGAAGCTCTCGAAGTCCACGGTCAGCTTCTCGATGTGGCTCACCGGAACTATGCCGCCGAGCGGCCCACCGATCTGGATCGCTTTGATTTTGGACTTAAATCCACCCGCTAGTGCGATGACATCCGCCAGCGGCGTTCCCATTGCGACTTCGTAGATGCCTGGCTTAACAAAGTGTGAATCCAACGACAGCAGCTTCGGCCCTGTGCTCTGTGGCGTGCCGATTTGCGCATAACCTTTGCCGCCGCGCGTGAGGATCGCGTGCAGGTTCGCAAATGTCTCCACGTTGTTCACGATCGTAGGTCTGCGGAAAAGCCCTTCCACAGTTGGGAACGGCGGACGAGTCCGCACCTCGGGCCGTTGGCCTTCGATGCTTGACAGTAGTGCCGTCTCCTCTCCGCAAATGTAGGCCCCTGCTCCTTTGATCGACTTGAGGGCAAAGTTGAAGCCCGTGCCGAGGATGTTTTTCCCAAGCAGTCCAGCCACGTGAAGCTCAGCGATCGCTTCATCAATGATTCGCACGGAGTCTGGATACTCAGCGCGAATGTATAAGATGCCCGTCTCGGCTCCTGCATACCAACCAGCCACCATCATGCCCAACAGCACGGAATGCGGCTGTTTTTCCATCAGATACTTGTCAATGTAGGCCCCAGGATCACCCTCATCCGCATTGCAGACGATGTACTTTACAGGTCCTTGCGATGAACGTGCACCCGCCCACTTGAAGTGCAGCGGAAACCCAGCACCGCCTCTTCCACGCAGCCCGGAGTCCTTGAGTTCATTGGCCAATGCATCGCGATCACCTTTCTGAATGAGCTCACGGAAGGGCGCATAGTAGGCATCGACTCCAGGAAACTCCGCAGTGAGCACTGGCTCCGCTAAATGGGACACCACAGCGTAGTTGTCCGAGTCATCGCCTCGTCCATCCTTCACCGCACCGATGTCTACTTTACCGCTGTAGTTCTTCCCACCATGCTGAAACGCAGCGCCTTCATGGCAGCGGCCCAGGCAGCAGATGTGGCCGATCTCGTCTTTGCTAAAATGTTGCTCCAGGTCGTGATGTAGTTGGTCCTGCGTGCCTGCGCACAGACAGGCCGAGCCATTGCACACAAATACCTTCTTGCTGGCATTCTCCTTCTTGGTGAAATCGTAGAAGGACACCGCGCCCAGTGTGATTGCGTCCCCAAAGAGGCTCTCCTCTCCGAGTTGGTGCACAAACGGCGCACTCTCAGCAGTACCATGCTGGCTGGCGGCATCGACCATGCGCTCGAAAATGTTCTTTTCGACGCCTTTGCGGTAAGATAGGTGGCTGAGGTTTTTGGACATTGTTGGGTAGGCTACATTAAGCTGGAAGAAGGCGCAAACTTCACCTTTTCAGCAGGAACGAAAGCGATATGATCCGCCTATGCGTCTAGCACTATTTTCCATATCAGTTTTGGCTTTCACAGGCTGCTCCCTTATCACTGTCCCGGTGAAAACGGCGGGTAGTGTCGTCAAGACCACCGTGTCCACCGCTGGGCACGTCGTGGAGGCTCCTTTCAAGGCGGTTAACGGCGGCTACCGCAATGATAAAACCGAGCGCAAAGAATACGCCGAAGACCGCTCCAGAGACATCGAGGAAGACTGATCCATGACAGCCGCTGGGGCACTTTGGGTCTTTCTTGGTGGGGGTATTGGCTCTGTCCTTCGCTACTCGCTCTCAGGATGGATGGCGCGCACCGCCACTGCTTTTCCATGGCCCATCTTAACGGCAAATGTCATCGGCAGCCTCATTATTGGTATCATCGCCGCGCTGATAAAGGACCGCAGCAGCGTGCAGTGGCTGCTCTTGGTCACTGGGGTGCTAGGCGGCTTCACCACTTTCTCCACCTTCAGTCTGGACACGTTGACACTGCTTCAGGCGGGGCGGGTTTCCGCTGCAGCAGCTTACTCACTCGGCAGTTTGGCACTTGGCTTGATTGCCGCCCTTGTCGGATTCAAACTGACCCTTCACCTCATTCATGGCTGATAAGAAACCCTTCCGGCTGTTGTTCGTTTGCTTGGGTAACATCTGCCGCTCTCCCGCTGCAGAGGGCATCATGAAAAAGTTCGTGGAGGACTCTGGTAGGTCCGCTGATTTCTTCATTGATTCCGCAGGCACCGCAGACTGGCATGAAGGGAAGTTTCCCGATGCTCGCATGACGCGCCAAGGCTCCAAAAGGGGCTACAACTTCGACAGCATCGCCCGTCAGGTCAGAAGTGAAGACTTTAGCAACTTCGATCTCATCCTAGTGATGGATCAAAACAACCTCCGCGAGATCCGCCATTTCAACCCCGATGGAAACCTGATGCACAAGGTCATGCTTTTCACCGATTTTGCCATCAATCGTAGCGAAACCCAAGTTCCTGATCCCTACTACGGCGGTGATGACGGCTTCGAGCAGGTGCTAGATATCCTGGAAGACGGCTGCCGCGAACTATTGGTGCGCCTTTAGTCAATCATCCGACCACGGGCGCTGCTTGGCTCAGTTTCCCGCGGCGCTTCGCTTGAATGTGCATGCACGAAGGTAGTATCGGTGAGTGTCTTTAAAAATGCTACCAGTGCTGCCTTCTCCTCTTCAGACAGGCGCAGACCCCCATAGCGAAGATGTTTGGCGAGGTTGGGATCCAGCGTGGCACTGCGTTTCACTCCGTGGTCGTAGTGTTCTAGCACCTCCTCCAAGGTTTTGAATCTCCCATCATGCATGTAGGGCGCTGTGATCGCCACATTCCGGAGGCTGGGCACCATAAACTTACCTCGGTCTGAAGCTAGCCCCGTCACTTGCGCTCTACCCGCATCCTCCATATCTACTTCAGTTTCCAGTCCGTTGTTAATGAACTGGTTATTGGTGAAATGCACTCCTCCGTGGCAGTGGAAGCAGTCCGCGCCTCGTATGCCACGACCTGGGTCGCTCTCGGTGAAGAAGAGCATGAAGCCCCGTTGCTCTAGCTCACTGAGTTGTTCTTTTTGAGTCAACGTGCGATCCATTTTTGAGTCTCCTGAGATCAGCGTGAGCAAATACTGCTCCAGTGCCTTGGCAAGGTTTGCGCTGGTAATCCCACTCTCACCAAAAACTTCTACAAATTGCGGTTCTAGGTCACTCAACTTCTCCGCCACACTCTCCAGCGTCTCATGCATCTCGGCTGGATCTTGAATCGGCATCAGCACCTGCTTCCTCAGAGTTGGTGCGCGGCCATCCCAGAAAAAAGCTGGCTTCCACGCGAGGTTAAACAATGGCATGGCCTGCCTGACACCGACCTGTCCTTCAGCTCCGACACTGTAACGCCGTAGATCACTGAAGCCGTACTCAGCCGCATGGCAACTCGCACAAGATTGCGTCTCATTGATCGAGAGCCGCTTGTCAAAGAACAACGCCTCACCGAGAGCAATCCCCTTCTCGGTCAATGGATTGTCGCGCCCGTACTCGATGCGTGGGAAGTGCGCTGGCACGCTCATGCCCAGAGGCGGCAGGTTCTCCGGCATATTGGCTTGAGTCACGTTTCCCTTCGGCAGACCCTGGCTCACTCCTGCCACGCCAAAGCCGCGCACGGCATTCTCCGCCAGTTGCACTGCAAGTTCATCATCGTCAGCGGAGTGGGTGGAATCTGCATTGGAGATGTCAATCTTATGCGCTGCACCGAAGAAACGGTCCAGGTGCACATTCATCAACAACGTCACATCATCAGCAAGATCCAGTTCCACAGGCACCACCACTGTTCCACGGCATGGCTGGCCCGCTAGGTGATACGAGTAGCCTCCGAACTCACCGTCTGCCTGCTCGTAACGCCCCTCAACGGCAAGAAACACGAACTGCCCGCGCCAACTCCAGTGCAAGCCATTCACTTGCGGGTTTAACGGATGCAGTGGCCCCCACTGCGATGGATTGCGACCATCCATGACTGGGTCCAGCCCAACATCAAACCGCAGGGTACGATACTTCTGCGAGGGAATGCCGTCCAACCTGACGCTCAGCCTCTGCGAGCCCACGTCCAGGAACTCAACCCAATCCTTGGCTCCAATCCAGGTGCCGTCTTGCTTTTGTAGCTCAGCGTGGGACAGCAGAGCGGCAAATCGAGTCACCGACAACCGATTGCCGGCTGCATTCAATAGACTGGTGTCATTCATCACCAGAGCCTTGCCATTCCAGAGCGGCTTAAACTCCAACACCAGAGTCGAGGCACACGCCTGCTGGGCCAGACCAGCTATGATTAACAAAGTAATGCGGGTCATGCCTTCATCTCTAGGGTAAAGACCACCACATTCGCAGTCGACTCCACGGTCAACGACGCATCATGCGCATCAGCCACGGCCTTGCAGATCGCCAGGCCCAGCCCTACTCCACCGGTTTTCCGGCTTCTGGAACTATCGGCGCGATAGAACCGCTCAAACACCTGCGGCACACTCTCTTCTGGGATGCCTGGCCCTGTGTTCTCAATGCGCGCAAACGCGCGACCCTCGCGCACCCCGGTCTCCACGGCCACGTAGCCCCCGCGCTCATTGTGCTGGATGGCGTTAAGGATCAAGTTCGTCAGCACTTGGCCTATCTGGGCCGCATTTGCCTGACAGGGTGCTGAGATCAAAGCCTTTCGCACCACCAAGTCGTTCGCCGCAGTCATCCCTCGCAGATTCTCGATGGCGTCCTCGGCTAGCACACTCAGATCACACGGCGTGAGGCATGATTGGCTGTTAGCCTCGATCTGCGCCAACTCCAGCAGCGACTCGATCAGTGCATTCATTCGCCGCGCCGAACGTAGCACGATCGAGATTGTCTCCTCATACTCTACCGAGGTCCGCTTCTTCTCCAGCGCGCTCTGCGCTTCGGCGATCAGCACACTCACTGGCGTGCGTAACTCATGCGCCACATCCGCGCTGAAACGCGCTTGATGAGCAAACGCTTTATCCAGGCTGGCAAAAGTTTGGTTGAGCACCTTCGTTAGTCGTCCCAGCTCTGTATTGTCCGTGCTTCCATCCACCCGCGTGCTCAGATCACCGCGACTGATCCTCTCCGCTGCGGTCACGATGTCCTCCACCGGCTGAATCGCCCTTTTGAGTATCCAGGCACCAACGAACAACCCAACACTCAGCACCGCGCTTCCCAAAGCCATCAACCACCATCCGAAACTCCTCGTTGCAGCCAACTCCTCCTCCATTGAAAGCGACACCAGAAAGCACTCGCCGGGAGGGGTTGTCAAAAACGCTTCCCGACGACTTTCTGCATTCCGTCTTTGGATGACAAATGGCACCACATCCTTGGTTTCAGGCCGCTTTGGCACCTTCTCGCCACTCAGTGAACTAGTCAGCAAGCGGCCATCACGCACCCAAATGCTAAAGTCTAACTGACGCGCCTCAAACCTCTCCTTCAGCGCATCAGGCAGCTCAAACGACTCCGGCGGAGGAGATCGTGGGCCCGGCACATTACCTTCCCGTAGTCCTTGCGCATGTAACGTGCGGTGCAGCACCGAGAGCGGCTCATCCAACTCGCGATCCAGCCTCATTACCTCACTCTCCCAGTGCAGACGGTGCGCTGTCCAGCCAAACGCTGCCAATACACACGCCAGCAGCGCGCCGTGCCACAGCAAGATGCGGGACCGCAGACCCAACTTCAAAAACGACGCGCAACCGCGCGAATCCATCGCTTTCGACTCCCCAGACTTCGTTGTTGCGTCATCGTTCATCATTTACGGAATGCAATAACCCTGGCCCCTCCGAGTGATGATGAACTCAGCTCCTAGTTTCTTGCGCACAAGCGATACCCTTACATCCAGCAGGTTGGAAAGTGAGTCCTCATTCTCATCAAACAAGTGCTCATACAACTCACTGCGGCTTACCATCTTCCCACGTCTAAGAGCAAGATACTCAACCAACGCATACTCCCGCGCCGTGAGCACCACAGCCTCACCAGAAAGGCTCACGGTCTTGCGCCAAGTGTCTACCACCACGTCGCCGATGATGATCTCATCTTTGGCCTGGCCCCCGCTCCGGCGGATCAGTGCCCTCAGCCGAGCACGCAGTTCATTGATATCAAAAGGCTTGGCCAAATAGTCATCCGCCCCCGTGATTAGGCCCTCGATCCGATGATTCACAGCGGTCTTAGCCGTCAACATCAACACGGGTGTCTGTTTCTTGGCCCTTACCGCCTTCAGCACATCCAGCCCACTCATCAGCGGCAACATCCAGTCCAGCACGATGGCATCGTAATCGCACTCGAGCGCCTTGAACTTGGCATCCTCCCCATCCTCAGCCGTATCCACCGCATAGCCATCCTCCCGCAGCGCTCGAACAAGCGCGCGGAGCAGATCTGGTTCATCCTCGACAATCAGCAAACGCATCGAACCCACCATACAACGCGAAACCTTTCGCCTGCATGACGATTCTGCCGTCATCTTTACGAAAACCAGCGTCTCCCAAACTATCTGTGGAACGTTGTTCCAACTAAATCACGCTCCATCGCCGCTATTTCATTCCAGACCGTGAATGTTTTGACTCAGGTCTGGCACTAGACGGTGCCTTGTGGGCCTATTTCAGTAGCCGCCTGCCCAACTACGATAACCGCCGATACTCTCGACGGCAGTAGAAGCACGAACTGCCCGGCAGGTGGAACGGGCGGCTACGATGCAAAGGAAGGGGCGCTATTCGACAAATAATGATCCGTCGTAACCTTGTCGTCAGGTAACTCCGCCATGATTGACGCATGAAGACCATGAAAACGTTACTCAGCCTGCTTGCCATCACAGGGGTAGCCCTGTCTCAACCCGCTAACATTCTTGTTATCATTGCGGATGACTTGGGTTCAGACAGCTTTCCGCTCACTGCCTCGGGTGGCACTCAGGCCCCGATGCCAAACATCTCGGCACTAAAGAACAGTGGGGTGCTGTTTACCAACGCTCACTCGCAACCCACCTGCTCTCCTACTCGCGCGTCCATGCTCACTGGTCGCCACCCATTCCGCACTGGGATTGGTGCACAACTCACTGGAGCCACAAGCCCCCAACTTTCTGCCAGCGAGTTCACCTTGCCAGAAGCCTTTTCCGCCAACTCGGGCCTTGGTTACTCTCTGGCGATGTTTGGCAAATGGCACCTAAACTCCGGTGCTGGCACGAATGACACTCCGCGCACCATCGGCGGTTGGCCGTCTTTTGCAGGGACCATCATAGGCGCTATTCCGGACTACTCCGCGTGGACCAAGATCGTGAACAACGTGTCCACGGCCACCACAGCGTATGCCACGACTGACACTGCCAATGACGTGATCAACTTCATCCAATCACAACCCTCAAGCACCCCATGGTTCGCCTGGGCCGCCTTCAACGCGCCGCACGCACCTTTGCACGTTCCTCCCGCCAACCTGCACACCTATGGCACGCCAACTACGAACCGCGGCATGTATGAAGCCATGTGCCAAGCCCTCGATACCGAAGTGGGGCGCATACTTAGTGTGGTCAATCTGGCCAACACTCACGTGATCTTCGTTGGTGACAACGGAACGCCCGCTAACGTCATCCAGGCTCCCTACACAAGCGCACACTCCAAAGAAACCATCTACGAGGGTGGCACTCGTGTGCCGTTGATCATCGCTGGACCTTCCGTCGTGAGCCCCAACCGCAACAGCGCGGCTCCAGTGCATGTGGTGGACCTGTACAGCACGATTCTTGACCTAGCAGGCATCGACGTCGTCAACACTCAACCTGCCGCAAACCCTGTCGATTCTAAAAGCCTGCTGCCGATACTACAGAACACCACAGACTCTACTCGTGTCGTGATGAGCCAGATGTTCAGCGCGGAACTGGCAACCAGCGTCAGCGGCAGGGTGCTCACAGATTCAGCAGGTTACACGCTGCTCCAGTTCGATGACGGGCATGAAGAGCTCTTCAATGTCACCACTGATGTCAATCAAGGCACCAATCTACTCGGCACCAGTATCACTAGTGCCGCCCAAACCGCGTACGCCGCTCTCAAGCTTGAGTCAGTTAACTATGCTCTGGAAGGCGTGCCAGATATCCCCCTGATAAGCTCATGGTTCACAGAAAAGAGCGGCCAATATGCCCGCATCTATCCCACACTGGCTGACTTGAATGCCGGAACGTCTGTATCGACATGGAGCCGCGGCCAAGGCACGCAAAGCACACCCGCCTACAGTGATGTTCACCAAATCGACTACAGCACCAACTGGGTATACATTCACTCTACCGGACTAGCCAGCCACGTCATGGGTCCTTGGTATCTGAATGCCGCCAAGACGAATCTCTTTCCCAACTACCCGGCTAACAACGCAGTGAAGTATCGCTTTCCACGCACTCCCGTCATCCCCACCACCAAAGTAAGCACTGGCCTTGGAGCCACCGGGCGGATGGTGAATGGCGTGAGCATGTTTGATTGCAGAGATGCCTTCTCATACTCCAACGCCAATGCTGCTGATGCCACTCCCGGAGGTGCCTTCACCGGTGACGGTATTTGGAACCGTGACGCGTATCACAACGAGAGCGTGACGTTTGATCCCGCCTTCGCTCATCAAGCAGGGAGCAATTATCACTACCACGCACAGCCATTCGCTCTCCGCTATCAATTGGGAGATCACGTAACCTACGACTCCCAGACCAAGCTCTACTCTGAGAGCACTGCTCCCGTGACCAAGCACTCCCCTATCGTTGCTTGGGCAGCTGACGGACTGCCGGTCTACGGCCCCTACGGCTACGACAACCCAAATAACGCCGCCAGCAATATCAGGCGAATGGTAAGCGGATTTGTGTTAAGAGACGGCGCTAACAGCACGACCAACTTGACTTCCACCGGCAGAACCACACTGCCAGCATGGGCATCTCGCATTCAGAACCGCGCCGCGAGTCTGCCCACCAATCTCTACGGCCCATCTGTGAGCACGGCATTTGCACTAGGTCACTACATAGAGGACTACGACTACCTTGGAGACCTCGGCTTTACTCAAGGCACACACTTTGATCTCAACGAGCAGAACGCACGCTTCTGCATCACGCCAGAGTTCCCTAACGGAACATGGGCCTACTTTACCACCATCACCTCCAACGGAACACCCACTTTCCCCTACACCACTGGCCGCCAATACTATGGCGATCCCACAGGCGGCAGCGTCACCAGTATCGCAGAGCCAGTAAACACTGTAGAGATCGGCGGACCGTTTACTGCGGAGAGCAATCACTCTTTGTCCGTCACGCCCGGCAGCGGAAATGCCACACTCACCTGGAGCGGGGTCGAGGGAGGCTCTTACCAAGTCTCTACCTCGCCGGATCTCACAACTTGGACTGCGATCAATAGCACCTTCACCGCGACAGGCAGCCCAGCGGCAAGCGCTGTGGATGCAGGTGCCGCGATCTCCAACCCGAGACGCTTCTATGAGACCGCGCTCGTCTCAGTGGCCACTTATGACCGCAGCGGCATAGCCGGAACCTACTTCACCAGTACCGCTCCCGTTGGTGGTGGTGCCAACACCGTCACCCCTAACAATGGAACACGCCCCAGCACCGTTAGTGTCGTCATTGAACTGCCACTTCCCCTGCCTCCGGCAAATGTAGGAGTGAACAGCATCACTTTTGTCAGCGGAACAGGAGTGACCGTCAGCAACATCGTGCGCTACAGCCAGACTTTGATCACCGCTACGTTCACCATCGCCAGCAATGCCAGCACTGGCGCAAGGAATGTCACGGTCACTTACAACGGTGGTGTCTCCCGCACGATCACAAACGGATTCACCGTGAACTAGCGGAAGAAGGCGTCATGGTGGATGGTGCGTCTGTTTCACCGTCCCATTCATACCATGACTCGTATCTTGTTTGCTACCCTGATCACCAGCACGCTCATCGCAGCTCCCGTGGAGCACATTTGGCTGACTCATGCATCCAATGACCCGTCAAAGATAGTCATTAACTGGGAAACTGACACGCCGGGCAACTCATTGGTCGAGTTCGGCACGAACGCCGCTCTCGGTAATAAGGTATCGGTGAGCGAGCAAGTCACCTTGCACCACGTGGAGATCCCGTTGGAGAGTCGTGATACGCTCTACCACTATCGAGTATCGAGCGGTGACGACGTCTCGCCAGTCTACCGCTTTAAAGGATACCCCAGCAGTGAGTTGCGTCTAGCTATGGTCGGCGACTGGGGTTTCGCCAAAGGCAAAGACCTCACTAGCCTCACGAAGGATGATCCGCATCTGCTCATCACCCTGGGCGACAACGTGCCTGATCTCCACGGAAAGGGTCGAGAGGGCACCAAGGCCTTCAGCGCGCTGATAGATGAGCACCGAGAACTGTTCCGCACCACTCCTCTCATGCCTATCCTCGGCAACCATGATCGCGAGATCACTCCACGAGGCCCCAAGCCACCTGCACACTCAGTTTATGACGTGGAAGCCACGTCGTATCGTGAGTTCTTCGCGCTACCTGGAGTGGAATGGCATTGGCGGTTCGACATCCCAGACTTCAAACTGCGGCTCCTCGCTCTCGATGCCAGCCACACCAAAGATCAGGGCACAACGTGGCAGACGAATCATCCCATTACCAAAGGCTCCGAACAACACCAGTGGTTCGCTAATGAGGTGGCCAAGACGAATGCGGAGTTCATCATCACCCTCAACAATGAACAAAACTCTCTCATGCGCGGCTACGATAACAAGGCGTGGCTCCCGCTTTTCGAACAAACAAGCGCCGTAGTTACTGGCTACGGCTACTTTGCCGAGCGTGCCGATTTCAACGGACTACCGTACTACAACACCTGCCTCAAAGGCGATGGCGATCTCTACAAAGACCCCCACTCACGCTTCAGTGCGCGTGAAGATCATTACCTGCTCTTCACCATCCACAAAGGAGCGCCCACCATCACCGCCGAGTTCAAGAATCTGCAAGGCAAGGTGCTTGACGCCTCAGAGATAGCCAAAAGGCGCTAAGGTACGTGCAAGATCGGCCGCGTGAGTGAAGACAGGCTCACAAGCTGCGTTCCCGCTGCATCAAAGTTGTTAGGGCTCAGCCACTGATCGAACGCTAACTTCAGCGCGGGCCACTCTTTGTCGATCGCCGCATACCATGCCGTGTCTCGATTTCGCCCCTTTCGCACCGTGGCCTGACGGAAGATTCCTTCAAACGACAAACCCAGCCGCTGTGCCGCCGTCCGTGAAGGATCATTGAGCGAGTCGCACTTCCACTCATAGCGTCGATAGCCTAACTCAAAGGCGTGACGCATCATGAGATACAATGCCTCGGTGGCTGCAGGAGTGCGCTGAAGCTTGGGCGAGAAGTTCAAATGCCCCACTTCAATGCTTCCGCAGTCTGGCATGATGCGCAGATAGCTAGCTACACCCACAGCCCGTTCGCTGGCGAGGTCCACAATCGCGAAAAACATTGGATCGTTCCCCAGACACTGCGCCTTCATCCAGCTAACGTAATCTGCATACTCTGTGAACGGCCCATATGGCAAGTAAGTCCAGTTCGCACCAACTACATCAAGCGCATAGGCCGCAAAAAGATCCCCAGCGTGCCTCTCCACCTCCAACGGCTCCAAACGGCAAAACCGGCCCTTCAATACTGCACGTACCGGACACATTGGCTCAGTCCAACCATCCACCACATCACCCAGCGGTTGGTTCAAAAGTTCAGGATCATTAGACATAAAGCCACATCCATCCGCCTGCTGACCTCAATACTCAAGCCTTTCCAGAAATTGACTGGGCCTGTGGTGGAACGATGGTGCGCTATGAATATCCTTCGGCTCGATGCTATTAGCCCAACCCAACTTGATCAGCTTGTGGACGTGCTGATGGATTGCGTGGAAGGAGGTGCGTCCGTGAGCTTTGTGAATCCATTCACGCGCGAGCGGGCCATGGCGTTCTGGCAGCAGGTGGCGGACGGTGTTGCTAGAGGAAAGCGTGTGCTACTGATAGCTGAGGATGCTGAGGGAATCTGTGGCACGGTTCAACTGATTCTTGATCTGCCAGAGAATCAGCCGCATCGCGCTGATCTCGCCAAGATGCTGGTGCACCGACGTGCAAGGCGGAAGGGGCTAGGTGAAGCTCTCATGAGGGCGGCAGAGCATGCTGCCGAGAAAGCTGGGCGCACGTTGCTGGTGCTGGATGCCGTGACTGGTGGTGATGCTGCACGTCTGTATGAGCGTCTGGGCTGGGTGCGCGTGGGAGAAGTGCCAAACTTTGCGCTCTATCCCGATGGTGGCTTCTGTAGCACGACTTATTTCTATCGGCTGCTCGAATAGGGGCAGCTTTACGTTGTGTGTATCATCGGTTCTCCGTTGTCTTTCACCTCTCGTTCCAAAATAGTCTTTATGACCTCCTTTGCTCCAACGCCCGCACCTCCTTACTATGCGGTGATCTTTACCTCACAGCGCAATGATGGTGACGATGGATATGGGGACATGGCGGAGCGCATGGTGGCACTGGCGCATGATCAGCCTGGTTTTCTGGGTGTAGAGAGTGCCCGTGGAGTGGATGGCTTTGGTATCACCGTTTCGTATTGGGACAGTCCGCAAGCCATCGCTCAATGGAAAGCTCATGCAGAGCACCGCATTGCTCAGGAGACGGGGAAGCGTCATTGGTATGCCGACTATCGAGTCCGAGTGACCCGAGTGGAGCGCGACTACTCTAGGGAAGCTACTTCTTGTTAGTCGTTGACTTCTTCCCGTTATCGGGATCTTCATTGGGGGTGCCTGGCCAGAGGGGGGTGGTGTTGGAGCGGTTCCACTCGTTCCATGCAGCCTCCATCTCTTTGACTAGCTCTGGCTTGGAGGCAGCTAAGTCGTTGCTCTCGTTGATGTCCTGGCTGAGGTCATAGAGTTGCCAGTCGGTGTTGGTCTTGGACTCAAAGTCCCTAGCCACCACGAGCTTCATGTTGCCGTTCCGGATCGCTTTCTGTGGGCCGAACCTCCAGGCCAGCATCTCATGGGGAGGATGGCCGATCTTTCCGCTGAGATACGGAATGAGGTTCACGCCTTCAACGTCTTCTGGCACTTTTGCCTCAGCGATGGCACAACTCGTGGGTAGCACATCCAGAGCCGAAACTGGATGATCGTAGACCTTTCCTGCAGCGAGATGACCTGGCCACGACACAAAGAAAGGCACGCGAATGCCGCCTTCATACGTTTGGCCTTTGTCGCCGCGCAAGGGTGTGTTTACCCCGGTGTTGGTGGCGAAGAAGGGGCGCTTTCCGCTGCCTCCGTTGTCGCTAAAGAAAACCACCAGGGTTTCGGGATGACGCGCCCTGAGTGCATCGGTGACGTGGCCGATGGCATCGTCTAGGCCTAGCAAGAGCGATAGGTAACCCCGGCGTGCTGGGTCAGTGACATTGGCAGGGAGACGGTTCTCGTGCTTCTCTAGGATCTCCAGCGGAGTGTGCACTGCATTGTAAGCGAGGTAGATGAACCATGGCTTGTCTTTGTGCCTGTCCATGAAGCTCACTGCCTCTTTGGTGAACAGGTCTGTGCTGTAGCCGTCCTGTGGCTCTACTTCGCGACCGCGATAGATCATATTCTGAGTATGAGCCGTGCCAAAGTGGGGCTTGCCGTCTTTGGTGAGCACAAAGTTGTGCGCTCCGACGAGAAAACCGAGGAACTCATCAAAACCACGTGATAGCGGATGATGTGCGGCATCGAAACCCTGGTGCCATTTGCCGATCGCCGCTGTGGCATACCCAGCACCACGGAGCACATCGGCAATGGTGCGTTGATCCAGCGGAAGGCCGAGCTTGGCTTCATCACCCACGTGGGGATTGAACTCATGGCCAAATCGAGTCTGCGACTTCCCAGTCAGAAAGCCGGCCCGAGAGGGACTGCAATAGGGTGCCGAAACGTAACCGTTGGTGCACCGCACGCCTGAGGCCGCTAGAGCGTCGATGTTGGGAGTAGGCACCTCTTTGCCACCATGAACTCCGATGTCTGCATACCCGAGATCATCAGCGACAATGACCAACACATTGGGCCGAGCGGCGACGAACGTGGGGAACAAGCCGAGAAGAAGGAAGATAAGTGATTTCACAGACACACCGAACGTCAAACCGGCCGCAATCTGGCATCTCACTGACGTTCCGTTGCCTGCTGCGTCCTAACTGCTGACACTAGCGCTTTTCGCTTCCGGGCAGACACAATCAATGCCAGACATCATGGCATGAACGTGGAGCGAATGAAGTATGTCATCTGGGCGGCAGATATGAACCGAGCGGTGGGCTTTTACTCAGGCCTCTTCGGTGGGAAAGTGCTGAAGCAGAACGAGATCATCTCCGAGGTGGAGATCTGTGGTGGAGTCATCGGCATCCACGGCGGAGGTGAAGGCCACCGGACCTGGACCGGCCTCAGCTTCCAGGTGCCAGATGTGGTCGCCGGTGCTCAGGAAGTCGTGGCGGCAGGTGGCAGCCTCATCAAGGAACCCGAGCCAGAAGACGGAGAACCGCCACACCTAGCCATGTGCGTGGATCCCGAAGGCAACGAGTTCATGCTGACTCGGAAGAGGGTCCGCAACTGAGGCGGATGTGTGGATAGACCCTATGTCGCAGGGCCTTTCCGTGGCTGAGACACTTCCTGAACAACGTGGGTGCCGGCTCGAGAATGTGCCGGACAGGCTGGGTTTAGGGGAGTGAATCTTGAGTTTGATAGAGGGCCATGGGCCGGAAATGGCACGGGGTGAATGCCCTGGGGTTATCTTCAGCCCGAGGTTGACACCCCCCTGCCCTACGATACTCAAAAGCCAGACCCCATGGCTTCCAACCCCGCCCCATCCCACGGTTACACTGAAGATTCGATCAAATCGCTCGATTGGCGTGAGCATATCCGTCTCCGGCCGGGAATGTACATTGGCAAGTTGGGTGACGGCTCCCTGCCAGAGGACGGTATTTACGTCCTAATCAAGGAGGTGATCGACAACTCCATCGACGAGCATGTCATGGGGTATGGAAAGGTCATCGAGATCAACATTGACGAGGACCAAACCTGCACGATCCGCGACTACGGGCGAGGCGTGCCGTTGGGCAAACTGAAGGAGGTCTCGGCCCAGATCAACACCGGAGCTAAGTACGACAGCGAGGTGTTCAAGCGCTCGGTGGGCCTCAACGGGGTGGGTATCAAGGCGGTGAACGCGCTGTCGACGCTATTCGGCATCCAGGCGTTCCGAGAAGGGCAAACGCGGGCGATTGAGTTCAGCCAGGGCTTGGTCCAGAAAGAAGTTAAGAGCCCGGTGCCCACCGACGAGAAGGACGGAACGATGATTGTCTTCCGGCCAGACCCAGAGGCATTTGATGACGATGTGCGCTTCCGGCTGGACTATGTGCGGGAGATGCTCCGCTACTACTCGTGGCTGAACCCAGGGCTGACACTGAAGCTCAATGGCGAGGAGTTCCGCAGTAAGGATGGACTGCTGGACCTGATCCGGGCAAAACTTACCGAGGAGCCGCTCTACCCTATCATCTATCTCAAAGGTCCCGATTTAGAAGTGGCCTTCACCCATGGCACGGGCGTTGGCGAGGAATACTATAGCTTCGTGAACGGCCAAAACACGACCCAAGGAGGCACTCATTTGAATGCGTTCCGGGAAGCTATCGTGCAAGAGTGCCGGGAGTTTTACAAAAAGCAGTGGGAGCCCGGTGATGTGCGTGGAAGCATCGTGGCGGCCATCAGCGTGAAGGTGCAGGAGCCGGTGTTTGAGTCACAGACCAAGACGAAGCTTGGCTCCACTCACATGGAGCCGGAAGGACGCAACCTACGCACTCACATCAACAACTTGGTGGTGCAGCAACTGGACAACTACCTCCACAAGCATGGTGATGTGGCCAAGATCCTCCAGGAAAAGCTGACGCTGAACGAAAAGGAGCGCAAGGACATCAGCGGCATCCAAAAGGCTGCCCGCGAGTCTGCCCGGAAAGCCAAGGTGCATAACAAAAAGCTGCGTGACTGCCGCATCCACCTGGACACCAAGGATAAGCAACGCGAGCTCAGCACCATTTTCATCACGGAGGGCGATAGCGCCTCGGGCTCCATTACGAAGAGTCGAGATGTGAACACCCAAGCGGTATTCAGCTTGCGAGGCAAACCTCTGAACTGCTTCTCCATGAGCCGCAAAGTGGTTTATGAGAACGAGGAACTCTATCTCCTAGCCAATGCGCTACAGATTGAGGATGACTTGGAAGATCTGCGCTACAACCGCATCATTCTCGCCACGGATGCCGATGTGGATGGGATGCACATCCGCCTGCTGATGATCACCTTCTTCCTACAGTTCTTCCCGGAACTGATCCGCAAGGGCCACGTCTACATTTTGCAAACGCCACTGTTCCGCGTACGCAACAAGAAGGACACACTCTACTGCTACGACGAGTCTGAAAAACAGAAGGCGCTGGGGAAACTGGGCAAGAACGCAGAGATCACGCGATTCAAGGGTCTGGGAGAGATCAGTCCCGACGAGTTCAAACATTTCATCGGTCCGCATATGCGCTTGGAGCCCGTGCTGATGCCTGAGCACAAATCCATCAAGGAACTGCTACAGTTCTACATGGGCAAAAACACCCCCGAACGCCAAGGCTACATCGTGGAGAATCTCCGTGTGGAAGAGGATCTGGAGTACAGCGCTGAACCAGAGGTGACTGCGGAAGTTGCGGCTTGAGTTGATTGCTGTTCTATCGCCTTGAACTAGCAAGCACCTCCCCCCTTCAGTCCGCATACAAAAACTTTAACCAACCTCCGTACGCCCACCGAAACGGCTCTTCGTAGAGGAACGACAAGCTATCCCATTCAGGGTTCCAGTGGGCAGATTGAATGTTCTCGGTGATCCCAAAGCCACCTAAAGCCAACCTTTCCTCGGGCTTCATACTGCGTCCTGATTCGAAGACAGCTTCGAGGGTGTAGGAACTGTAACCACTTGCCTGAAGCCGAATGGTGAATGTGCTTCCCGGTTTCAAAGGTGGGGACATCGACATCTGCGGGTAGAGATTGTGTCCCTTCACCAATACAAAAGCTACGGCCTCGTCGGAACGGTTGTTGATCGTGATTGAGACGTGCTTGCTTCGGTCACGAGACCACACGATGAAAAAAACGCCTGCTGTAAAGAAAAGCGCCATCAACGTCTTTATGACCTGAGGCTTGCTCATTGTATCAAGAGGGTGAGGTGATTCTCAGATAGGTTGGAACGGCAATACATGCGACCCACCAAATGATCCGGCGATTGTATGTCTTTCGCTGAACCTAGACGAAACAGGACTTTTCGTCGTTCGGAAAACAAAAAAAGGCGCGGTGGTCTGCCACCGCGCCCCTTTGGATTAAGTCATGCCGGTTACTTCTTACCCTTCTCTGCGGCTTCCTGGCGCAACTGCTCCAGACGGGACAGGCGCTTCTCAGGTGCTTTAGCAGGTTCAGCAGGCTTTGCGGGGGCTGGCGTTGCGGCTGCTACGGCTGCAGGCTTGGGCGGAGGAGCCTTGCGCGGTGCGTCAATCCGTAAAACGGAGCCCGCTCCGATCCGGTGGATGGTGGTTCCACCCGCCACGGGCACCGCAACCTGCACGAACAGGTTGCCATGCTTTCCGACAGGTGACTTGTCGGTGGTCTTGACCTTAAAGACAGCTTCCTTGGTGTCCTTCTTGATTTTGGCGAGTTCGATCTGGATGGTATCAGGCGTTCCAACCACGCGAGCTTCCGCCTCGCCCTCGAATGGCTGAAGGTTCTCGACCTTGCAGACCATCTCGGTCTCCTTGCCCTGCTCTAGCGCGGTGAGCGCCATCGTGGGTGCAGAGAGGTAAGCAGGTGCGGTGGTGATTTCGCACCATGGCGAGGCATTGTAGTGGCGGCCATTGCCACCATCAGACTCACCAAGCACCGCAAACTTCCAGGTGCCTGCTGGCGTGCTGCCATTCGCATCGAGGATGAAGGAGCACTCGGTCTGGCCTTCAGCGATGGTTTGCTCACCGAGAGCGCTGATGCCCGGAGGCTTCCAGTTTAGAAGGACGCGAATAGGAGCCTTGTAGTCAGCCTTGCGAGTCGCCTTGACCTTCATTTCAAGAAGTCCACCTGCCACAAGCGCCACGGAGGGCTTCACGATCTCAAGGGAAAACGGAACTTCCTCGACCACCGCCACGGGGAGTTGCTCGGCCACCTCGGTGTAATAAATAGTGTTGCCACTACGGACCACATCAAACTCCTGATTGAGGTAACCCGTGACTTTCACATTGGGATCAAGCGATGCGAGAGTGATGGGGTAAGCGCCACCGGATAGAGGTGCGTCTTTGGCAGCTTCAAACAGCAAGGTGATGTTGCCAAGGTCCTTCGGCATCTTGTCGGTGAGCAACTTCACTCCCGGTGGCAATGCTGGCATCTTGAACTCCATGTCGCCAGACACGTTGTTACGAGTGACGTTGACCAAGGTGGCATAGCGCCCACCGCGAGGCACGGCGATGAACTGACGGCTGTGGCTGTCGTTCACATTGTAGTTTGGAGATGCGAAACGGACGCTGGGCTCGGAAGCAGCGATTTCAATGCGATACACGAAACTGGGGCCACCGCGCTCCAAGTGATCTGTTACACGCACGAAGTAGCTGCCGTCAGCGGGGATGTTGACGCTGAACTTGCTATCCAACCTGCGGCGGCCACCACCATCGTCATTGCCACCCAATGAGCCGCCCTTTTCATTGTAGACGTTCACGACGGAGTCCAGCGGTGAGCCCACGGACTGAGCAAAGGTCTGCACGTCCACTTTCTGGCCCTTCTTCAAGGCCAACTTAAACCAATCGATGTCGCCTGGCTTCTCAATGATCCCATTCAGGGCAATGGGATCGCTAGCGGCTCCGGTGGCCTTTGCCTGCTCATCATTGGGCTCGGCTTCCAGCGCGTTGTCGAATGCGACCACGCGGAACGGGTTACCAGAAGGAGGAGCGTCAGCGCCTTGGGTGATTGCCATATAAGAGGCATCTGGCTGAGCAGGAAGTTGGAGTTCTTCTTCTGATGCTTCACCCGTGCGCTCAACGAAGCGGACCTTCGTCTTGCTACCAGCCTTACCACCAGCCGGATATGCCACATCTGGACGGCGGAAGGAACCGACATGCAGGCGGTAGAAACTGTTGCCACCGCCACGGTAGGAGCTTTCACGCACCATCACGGTGTAATCGCCATCTTCCGGGGCGATCACGCTGAAGTATCCGTCTTGACGATGCAAAATGGTGTCATCCGACGAGCCGACCTCGAATCGATCTTTATCGAGCACTGCAATGTATGGGTCAAAGTTGAGGTAACCCAAACGAAGACCATCGATCTCCAAGGCAATGCGCTGTCCTTTCTTCGCACTGAGCTTGAAGTAGTCCACGTCTTCGTTCTGGACGATGCCTTCAATTGTCTGATTGAAACCAATGACCTGTGGATTGGCAAAGTCGTCGTTCGGCTCCTTCTCATCCACGTTGGGATACTGGCCCACGAAAAACTGACGACCGTGTGAAATACCGGTTTTGGTGCGGATGCGGACGATGTGATTGCCCAAAGCTGCATTGGGAGCGATCCCCACGACCACAGTAGCTTTATTCTTCTCGACTTTGACCACTTTCTTCATCTCGAAGCCCGGTGACATGAAGATCAGGCCTTCAAAGTCATCCAAACGATTGCCAGTGACGGTCAACTCGACGTCCGTACCACGCTGCCCACCATTTGGCTTGGTTGAACTGAACTCGGGATAGGCAGCATGGATCGTCTGAGCCAGGAGCATCAAAGCGAGGGTGCAGGTGAGAATGCGAGGGACGTAGTTCATGGAGGGAATGGGGATTTTGTGGTTATGGCCATTACGACCATGTCCGGCAGGATATTTCGGGCGTTCGGGCGGAGTTTTGTACCCAAAGAAACGGGCTCTACACTCCCTCAGGCTCTTTCAGCGCCTTGGCCTTGGCAGCACTGCGGAGGTTGAGGAACTCTACAAACACCGAGAAGCCCATAGCAAAGTAAACGTAGCCTTTCGGGATGTGGAAATGCAAGCCCTCGCCAATCAGAGCGGTCCCGATCAGCAAAAGGAAGCTCAGGGCGAGAATCTTAACGGTCGGATGACGGTTTACGAAGTCACTGACCGTGCCTGCGAAAATCATCATGAAGGCCACCGAGATAAGGACAGCAACCACCATCAGGTTCACATAGTCCACCATTCCCACCGCAGTAATGACGGAGTCGAGTGAGAAAACGATGTCTAAAATGGCAATCTGAACCAAGACTGCTCCGAAAGCGGCTTTGCCAGCACTGTTACCCACAGCGTGCTGAGGGTTACCTTCGAGCTTCTCGTGGATCTCTTTGGTTGATTTATAGATCAGGAACAGCCCGCCAATGATGAGGACAAGGTCCTTGCCGGATATTGCCTCGCCAAAAATGGCAAACAGAGGCTTGGTCAGAGACATCACCCAACTGATGGACAGAAGGAGAAGAATGCGAGTGACCATTGCCAGGGCCAGCCCGAAAAACCTGGCTTTGGGCCGCAACTCCACCGGGACTTTATCCACGAGAATGGAAATAAAGACGAGGTTATCGATCCCCAGGACAATCTCCAACACGCAGAGCGTCAGAAGAGCAATCCAGGCCTCCGGATTGGAAAGCCATGAGAAATCAAGAAGGTCAAGGGAGGCGTGAACGGCAGTGGTAGCGACTTCAGCAAGCATGTGGGGGCAGTGAGTCCCTATCCAAGCGGCAGGGGATTGCAATCAAAGTCAGTTGCTGAAACCAAGCAGGCACTGCCCGGCTGGAACGAGCGAACCCCAATGGCCACAACCGCACACAAGTGAGTCAGGCGTGAGCGAAGGTCAGCTTTTGAAAGCCCGGACAGAGAGGATTTTCACTTTTCGGCTGCCTTGGGTCGTATCCGCTGGCAGTTCGGCTTCATCACCAGTCGTTTTGCCAATCAGCGCTCGAGCACTCTCTGACAAATAAGAGACAATGCCTTTCTCGGGTTCGCTGTCCCACGCACCAAGAATCGTGAACGTCTCGGACGGACCGTCTGGAAGGTCCTGGATCGTAACAATCGTCCCAACTGCCACGCGATCCCCTGCAACACCTGTGAAATCAGTGCCTTGGGCGTGACGCAGCTCGCGCTCGTACTTATTTTGCAGCCGCAGAAGCACTGCCTGCTGTTGCTTGGCCGACTTGTATTCAAAGTTCTCACGCAAGTCGCCGTACTCGCGGGCAATCTGGATATCGCGTTTGTTCTGGGGGATTTTGACGTTGATGATGTCGTCCAATTCCTTCTTCTTGGCTTCAAGCGACTCCCACGACACGATCAGAGCCTCGTCTTTGCGTGCCGCTTCGTTTTCTTCCATCAGGCGCTCCATTTCGGGACGAGCCTTGATGATTTTGCCCATCAACGAGCGCTTTGTGAGTTCATCGAACACTGGGGTAGCGAGGATACGACGGGCGAGCAAACGAAGCTCCTCATCATCCGCATCAGCCACCATCTCTCCTAAAAGCGTACGGTCCTCAGCAAAAGCATCGCTCAAACGGCCCGTGCGCTTAGGCCCTCCTGCCACGTGATCATCTTCAAGAGCACCGAGGATCGCATTGCCAAGGTCCATGTCGAACACAGAGGCCGCGAGCCCCTTACGCTCTTTGCAAATCCAGATCAGCAAGTCGGTGGATAGCGTGCGATTCCGCACTGCTTTGCGGAGGAACTCCGCCAGAACATCCAATTGATCATTTTCGTCCAGCACCGCAGTGATCTCAGATACCGCACGGCCACCCGTTCTGGTGAGGTGTGCTAGGGCTTCTTTGATCCAAGCGCCATCAGGAAATGCCTTCGGGAAAGAGCGATAAAGCCGACCCAACGAACTCACCGACAGGCTATTTACCACCTCGCTGATTTGTGGACGAGCCTCCCGCACGATGTCGTGCACACCCAGCGAATCTCCCGCTAGGGTTGCCTTGGCCGCCTCAGCAAGTTCATCACGGTGGAGCAACAATTGAAGACTATCCTTCAAGTTCAAACGCCAACTCTTCTTCACTGTCTCCGAAATATCAGAAAACACCTGGGAAAGTTCATCAGCCGCGTTTTCAAAAAGGTCCAAATCCTTCATGACCGCCGCCAGAGCATTCAGCTTCCCCTTGAGGTCGCGAGCACCCAGCAGATCCTTCACCATGATGGCACCTGGCTTCTCATCCAAGGTTCTCATGGTGATCGGATCACTTCTGCGGGCTGGCACTACGATGTGACGGCAAGACTTGAGGTCTTTCTTGGCCGCTTCCCACCATTTTTTGAAGTCGCTCGAACTTACAATCTTCGGAGTCAGCAACTTCTCCAGGTCATCAATAGAGAGGGTATTGCCACTGCTCTTCAGCGCCAACTCCACCAACTTGTCACGAGACATCGCCTTGAGTGAGTCGGGGTCCGCTACTCGCATCGCAAGGATGTGCTCAGCGGGCAGAGGCACCAAGCTTTCCGCAGCAAAAGACAGCTTCATGGGATGACCCGCCTTGGTCTCAAAATCAATAATCACCCGGTCACCCAGCAAATCCCACTCAGCTATCTTTCCCAACCCCCAGCTCTTGTGCTGGCAGACCGCTCCAGGTTGCAACGCATCGATCTTGGCGGCATCGGACGGGGAAAGTTTGGCGGCGGAAACAAGTTTCTGGAGCTCAGGGTGCATCCTGCTGGTTAGCCCAGTCAGCACAACTTGCAAGCACCGCTACCATTGACGGCTACGAATACCAGCAATGCGATGCCCAAGATGCCAAAAGCTGCCTATACGACAGGTATGACTTGGGCGTGGTGGGGGTGGAAGGTTGCCCAGATTTCGGAGTGGCGGGCGAGGGTTTGAGTGGCGCTATCTCGGCTGTGGGGGTGGTGAACTGTTAACCGGGTGCCTTGAAGCGCGAGAGTGGCTTGGGAGTGGGCGCCGAGGTAAAGGATTTCTTCGATTTGTCCACGTAGGTGGTTGAGGCCGGAAGTGGGGTTGGGGCTTTCGCTGTGGAGTCTGATGTCCTCTGGCCGGATAGAGACATTCACGGGTGTGCCTTGGGGGTGTTCAGCGAGAGTCGTTGCGGTAATCTCGCCGAGATGAGGGATGTTGATGCGACAGAGAAGGGGTTCGTCTGGATTAGCTTTGTCCGTTGATCCCTGGCACCAGTGGACGGTGCCGCTGATGAAGTTGGTGGTCCCTATGAAGGACGCAACGAAGGTATTGGCGGGCGATGAGTAGATCTCACGTGGTGTGCCGATTTGTTCAACGCGACCTTCGTTCATGACAGCGAGTTTTTGCGAGAGTGACATGGCCTCTGTCTGGTCGTGGGTGACGAAAACAAATGTGCCGCCGATCTCGCGATGGAGGGTGCGGAGCTCATTAAGCATGTGCTGACGGAGCTTGAGATCGAGCGCTGCGAGTGGCTCGTCCAGAAGCAGGACGCGGGGGCGATTGATCAATGCGCGGGCTATGGCGACTCGTTGCCGCTGGCCGCCGGAGAGTTGTGCTGGGGTTTTTGAAGCGTGTTCTTCGAGTCGGGTCAGGTGGAGCATGGCATCCACGGCGTGTTGGATGTCTGCACGACTGCGTCCGGCCATCTTTGGCCCAAACGCGATGTTGTCCCTAGCGCTGAGGTGGGGGAAGAGAGCGTAAGACTGGAAGACGGTGTTGATCGGACGGCGCTCGGGCGGGAGCGATGTGATGTCGTCGCCATCAAGAAGAATGCGCCCCGTGTCGGGCGTCTCAAAACCTCCGGCCAACCGCAAAAGTGTAGTCTTCCCGCAGCCGCTGGGACCAAGCAGGGCAAACATTTGTCCTGCTTCGATTTCAAAGTGAACATCGTCCAAGACTTTACGGTTGGAGCCGAAAGTCTTGGTCAGGTGTTCAAACGTTAATGCGGCCATGGCGTCTGAGGGCGCTCGCGTAAGGGTGGCCTATGAGTCCTTCCGGAGATTGACGCTGATGGGCTCCGAAACGAATGGTTTAGCTGCCAGAAGATCCTTGTCTTTTGAGCTGATCTGAACGTCTCCTGTGATGCGGTCCGAGATGTTGTCTGCCTTGGTATCAAAGCGAAGAGTGACCTTGCCAAGGAGCGTGCCGCCCTCAAAGAGGCCGTATCCACCGAGGTCCCAGCCAAAGCCGGTGATACGGAACGGCTTGCCATTGATCTTCTCTACCTCCGGAATGGAGAGACCTGCCTTGAGTCCGTTGGCAAACTTCCATGCTTTTCCCACGACGATGGCTTCCACGGCATGCTTCTCATTATCAATCTGCTCCAAGACGAGATGAAACTCACGATCTGTGCCAGGATAGACTTTGAGGCCTTCCAACTTCGTGCCTTCAGGACCGTCTAACTCTGCTGGCACCATGTTATTGGCACCGACAGCTGTTTTGACACCCAGAAGAGTCATTCCTGAGCTGATGGGCCCTATCCGGCATTCCTTGCCGAGAGTGATCAAGCTGTCTTTGTCATCGGCAGCGAGCGTTGCGGCGGAGATTAGAAGAGTAATGGCAGTGCGGCGAATCATAGGATGACGAAAAATGAGTTAATTGATAAACAAGCTACTGATGACTGAAATCCGACAACTTTACCAGCAAGAGGTTTGGCGCACCTACGATTGAAAATGATGAAGGTTGCCAAAAGGATCGACTTGGCGAGAGCGGCGAGATACGAGATAGTCTGAGATCAAATGATGCGTCAGGCAGTCAGTTTTGTGCTTTGTGTGTCCGCACTCGTGCTTCGTGGTGCAGAGAGGCCGCGCGTGGATTTCATTGAGAATATTCTAGAGCAGTCGGACATGGCCTACACGACAGGCATGAAGAACTTGGTGGGCGAAGTGGTGAAGGCGGCGGGCGCGGATGCGGCTCAGGAGGCTGCCTTGGCTAAAGCGGCAGACGCAGCCGTTAAGGAGAAGATGGAGCGCTCCCAGAATGACCTTTGGTCGACGTGGGACAGCATGCAGATCGACGGTCAGGTCAATCAAGCCGCGTACTGGCAAGCCTATCAAAAACTGCCAGCTGCCCAAATGACGCCCGAGCGCTTCCCAGTTTGGGAAGAGGCGGTCAAGCAAACGCTCAACAAGGAGCAGTTTACCAAATGGGAGGTCGTTGCCAAAGCTAAGCGAGACCGCATTGACAAAGCAGTGCAAACCTGTCTGGACAAGGGGCGCGAAATGTGGGTGACCAAACGGACTGAGTTGAGAACGGCATTCGTTGAGTCACTCGCGGACCAGCTTGGACTCTCAGCGGACCAGTCCAAGGCACTGCTTTCTGGCTCGGTAGAGGCCGTGAAGACTGCTGCTACCAAGTGGGGCGGTGAGGTGGAAGCCCGACTGCGCAATTACGTGAAAACGGCGTTTATCGGGCAAGCAGATGCACAGTTGCAGAACCTGGAGAATGGCACGATGGCGATGGGTGGAGAGGATGATGAGGTGGCGCTGCAGGCAGAAGTGGATGCCTGGGAAGACTTGGTGAAAAAGGTGCTGACGCCTGATCAGCACGCAAAATTGGTGGCTCAGGAGGAACGTAAACGCGAGCGCAGACTCCTCTCGGTAAGCCAAGTCATCGTAGCAGAGATCGACCGCAAAGTTTTGCTCTCAGACCAGCAGCGAGAGAAGTTGGAGGAACTGGTAAGACGTTCCGTGCGGAGTTCCGAGGCGCGAGTGGAGATGTTGCTGAGCCTTCCTTATGTGAACAGTGAGATGCTGCTCGCCCTGGCGTCTGGTGTGAAGGAGGAAGAGATCAAATCCATCCTGGAACCGGGACAATGGACAGGATGGAAGGAGGCTTCCACCCGCGTATCACTTTACTTAGACCGATGAGTATGAAGTGCATCAGCCTACTGACATGGATCACCACCGCTTGGATTGCGTCAAGCAGTGCGAGGGGGCAGGTCATGCGTGCAGAGGACCCTGGAGCGGTGCAGAAGGTGGTCGAGAACCCGGAACTGACGGATCAAGAAAAGGTGGACCGCATTGTGAATGACTCATTGTTAAAAAGCGATGAGAACAAAACTGCGGCTGCTCTCAAACAGATGGAGTTGGTCATTGGCGACATTGAACGAGTGACAAAGCTGCCACCAGAGCGGCTAAAGATGCTACAAATCGCGGCCAAAGGCGCTGTCGATCGCAGTCTCGATAGCTGGAGGGTGGCGCAGGAGTCTCGAGTGCGTGAACAAACAACGAACGTGGGTTTGGAAGGTCTGGAAGAACGGCTTACTTCGCTGGGTGAAATCCAAACGGCAAATGCCGCACCACAAGACAGCACGGCGTGGAGTGCCTACGTCGCTAAGGCCCTACAGCCGAATGAAGTGAAGGCTTGGATCGAGGCTCAGGCCGCTCGAGCGAGTTATCGCGCGTCTGCCCTAGCCGGGCTGTTGGTTTCTGAAATGGAGCGCAAGTTGCATTTGAGTGTAGAACAAACCGACAAACTTGAGCCACTGCTGAAACGTGCGTTTGAAGATTACCTGCCTGACATGGGTAACTACATCGACCGCAACAGTGGCATTGATTTTCGCTTGCTCATGTTAGTCATCCAAGGTGTGCCACCAGAAACGAGGCAAGGGATTCTCACCCCAGCCCAAGAAGCGCACTTGCAGACACTTACCGGTGACCTGACCGGTTGGTGGCAGTCCATTCAACAAGCTCATCAACGCAGATTAGGCATCGGTCGGCCACAGGGCGTGCAATAAGTCCAGCAACACCATGAAACTTCCGGCAATACTGCTCCAACTTCTCTTTCTGTTTCAGATGGCATCTTCGGGCTTAGCCCAAGGGCCTGTTTTGCGTTTTGGTGGCGAGGTTCCGCCGGAAGTAGACATGATTTACGACCGGGGACTTCAGTGGCTCGCCTCCAAGCAGGACACCAACGGCCATTGGCAGGATGGTTACTCTGGAGCAGGTGTGGATGGCTTGTGTTTGATGGTGTTCCTCGCTAGTGGCGAGGACCCAAACTATGGCAAATACGCAGGCAACATCCGCCGGGGATTGCGGGCGCTGATTCAGTCCCAAGAGGGAACCTCCGGCTACCTACCCAATAGCATGTATCACCATGGATTTGGCATGCTTGCGTTGGCCGAAGCGTATGGAGTGGTTGATGAATCGCTCCTGTGGGATGGAAGTAGCGGAAACAAGGTGCGGGGAATCGGAGAAGCACTAGATCTTGCAGTGCGTTGCGCGGTGACTTCTGCCAAGCGAAATCCGCTTAAAGCTTGGCGCTACTCGCCAGACGCCTCAGACGCGGATACTTCCGTAGCAGGCGCAGTCCTGATGGGAC
Organism: Verrucomicrobiaceae bacterium; assembly: GCA_016795485.1. GTDB lineage: Bacteria > Verrucomicrobiota > Verrucomicrobiia > Verrucomicrobiales > Verrucomicrobiaceae > JAEUHM01. The sequence goes on from JAEUHM010000048.1 coordinate 41,235, forward strand.
TTCTAGCCGCACGCAATGCCGGCATGGCCGTTCCGGACGAAACAATTGATGGTGGGCTGGAATACATGCGCCGCAGCACGTCGAAATCTGGCTACGTTGCCTATTCAGGCGGATTCGGTGGCATGGGTGAATCAATGGCACGTTCCTCGATTGCCGCTTTGGTGTTTGCCGTTAGCAAACACAAAGATTGGGAAGAGTATGCAGCGACTCTGAAGCATATCATGACCGATTTGGAGCATCGGGAGGGCGGACATCCAGAATACTACCGCTATTATGCCGCCCAGGCGCTGTTTCAGGGTGATTACGAGGCCTGGCAGAAGTGGAATGCAGCGACGATTCGCTCTCTGAAAGAGACGCAGGCTCCAGATGGGTCCTTTTCAAATGGATCCTACCAGACGGCGATGTCACTTCTGGCCTTGGCGTTGAACTATCGTTTTCTTCCTGTGTATGAGCGGTAGGAGATTCCAATCAGCCATTCTTTGCCTGAGTACTTTGTTGATTGCGACTGGTTCGCAAGGACAAGGGGTCATTGAACTCAACAGGAATGGCATTCCGATGGTGGGCGGTGGAGTCATTGTGAATGGTGTTCTCCGTTCAACGACTTCCCTGCGGTCAAATCACCCCGAGAGCGACATTCGGCATCCTCGTCTTGTCTGGAAGAATGGTGAAGTCATGGAGGGGAACCTCCAAGCGGCTGATGATAAAACTTTGCGGTGGCGCGCAGAATCGCATGAGCCCGCATGGCGTGGCGACTTGTTCGCCGAGCCGATGCGCCTCGATTTGGGCGCTCTCAGGAGGGTGGATTTTCCGAAAGCTTTCCTTCCACCGCCGATTGAGCCATTCGCCATCGCATTGGCAAACGGTGATCGGTTGTTTGCCGACATTGTGGGTGCGACCGAGTCAGGGTTGGTAACTACATCACGTCGGCACGGGCCACTCACGATCGCTCTCTCATCAGTGGTAAGCATCACACGGCTCAAGGACGAGCAGGTGATCTATTCCGGACCCACCGCATTGAACGGGTGGCGGCAGATCGATGCTGACCGCGCGAATCTGGAGCCAAAGTTTGCCATTGGTGAGCAGGGAGGGCTAAAGATCACAGGCTGGAATCGCAGCGCGTTTCTCGCACTGGAGCTGCCTGATCGCGGCGAACTGCGAATCCAGTTAACATCAAGCAGCAGGCCCGGCTTTGCCATTGGGTTTACCCGCTCCAACTCTGCGGGCTTGTTTGTAGAGACTTGGTCCGACGAACTCGTCATTGCAGAGGTCAATGGATTTGTGCCAGTGAAAACATTGACCGAGGCTGACACGTCTATCGACCTTCGTGTGGTATGGGATAAGGCCGCTGGGCGCACGGCGGTCCATGACTGGAGTGGGAAGAGACTTGCCGAGATCCCATTGCACTTAGGAGTGAGTTCAGTGCCGGGCGTTCTGATCAAAAATAAGCGCGGTGACCTCACCGTGAAGCACCTGAGCGTGCGGAAATGGGATGGAACGGCGCTTCTACCTCTGGGAGGTGATGAGAGTTTGGTGGAACTGACGGATGGTAAGGTGATCAAAGGAGAACTGACCGCTGGGCAGAACGGAACTGATTTCCAAGTGCGTTCCACTGAAGGGCTTCTTACACCGCTCTCGATCGAGCAGTTGAGGAGCTATCGTCGGCCTTTACCAGCACCCGTTGCACGGAGTGTGACACGCATTGAATACGACGATGGGACCCTGATCTCCGGTGATCTTGCGAGCATCCACGCAGACGTTGCCTCAGTGAAGTCTGAGTTATCGCCGCAACCTCTTACATCGCGTCTGGAAGGGGCCGCGCGGATCAAGTTAGAGGAAAAAGGAGTCGACAGCGCACCGATGGAGCCACCCGTTGAAAAACAGTTCAGGTTGGTAGTGGGCACTCATTCTCTAGCAGGGCAAATTGAGGGCACGGGAAGCGATACGTTGATGTGGCGACCCACTGGCGCGCTATCTTCTGTGGCTTTGCTGACTGACCGCGGTGCCTTTGATATTCAAGGCCCAACGGTTGAACTAAAGCCGGAGCAATCCAGCCCCGCTGTCTTCATCTTGAAGGGTGGACAACTTCTTCCAGGAACGCTTCAGTCTGTTAGTGATGAGGGAGTGAAGCTTTCCAGCCCATTTGCTTCCGTCAAAGAACTCGCCGCGGCTCACCTCCATGCCATACACTTTAGGGACTTAGCAATGCTACGACCACGGGGTTTGGATGACCCTTCATGGAGGCTCGTCAAAGGCAATGAGTTAGACGTCGAAAGGAAGGGAGCTGCTCTGCTATTGAAGAATCGGGCCAAATATGGACACCCTTCGATCCTTTCCGGCGATGAGATTCGATTTACCTTCAACACGCCGGAAAACTACGGCGCGATGGCTGTAGAGTTGTTCAAGGACGACGTCAACAGCACTCAGCGTGCAGGCACTCTTCATCTCATGCGCTCCGGCAATCAATTTTGGTGCGCTATTGAGCGCGCTGACGGGCAGTCTCGCTCCTCAGACTATGTAGGCAACATCAAGCCTGGTCCGGTGAAACTGCTGCTCCTTATTCGCGATGGCATGATGGAAGTCCGTGCTAACGGAACGCCGCTAGTGAATGCAGCGTTGCCCAATACGGATCGGAAAGGTCAGGCCCTCACGTTTGGATCGTCTGAAATGTGGGGTGGAGGTCAAAGCACAACCCTTGAGGTGTCTGACTTCCAAGTCATAGCTAGGCCGGACCATTTGCCCATGCCAGCCATTGACGAGAAGAGTCGTGACATGGCATTGACTGTCCCACGCTTCCGTAAAGAGAATCAACCCCGCCACTTATTGCTCGCTCCCAATGGCGATGTTTTGCGTGGTAAGATTGAATCCATAAACGCAGACAAGCTCGTGTTCCTGTCAGGTCTAGAGTCCATGGAGATACCACTGAAGCGCGTCCAATCCGCTCTTTGGTTGCAACCACCTGTTGAGAAATCAACCGAACAGCCCCCTGCCACAGCGGAGACTGGCGTTTATCATCTTATGTTACATGATGGAGGCCGTTTCAGTCTGAAAGTTGACCGTTTTGATGCTGATTCGTTGCACGGAACCAGTGAAGTGCTGGGTGAATGCACGGTTCCCTACCAGGTAATCTCAATGATTCGCAACGCCGCCATTCCTCCTACTGCTGCCCTTGCAGCTTATGCTGGATGGCAACTAAAGCCAGCTCCAGAACCTGTTTTGCCAGAAAATGGCGGCCAGTCTTCTCCATTGCTCGGGAAACCAGCTCCACCGTTCACGATTCAGCGTTTAGGTAGTGTGCCGTTCGACCTTCAGCAAGAGCGTGGCAAAGTGGTTGTTCTAGATTTTTGGGCCACGTGGTGTGGCCCCTGTGTGGTCGCAATGCCTGAGACAATAAAAGCGATTCAGGGATTTGATCGCAGTCAGGTCAAGTTCCTGGCGCTGAATCAGGGCGAGCCCGAAAACGTCGTGAGGCCTTTTCTCGAACGTCGGGGCTGGACGATGGATGTAGCGCTAGATCTGCAGCAAAAAGTGGGTGAAGCCTATGGCGTAGAAGCGATCCCATTCACTGTTGTCGTGGGGCGCGATGGCAATGTCGTTTGGACTCATAGCGGCACGGGTGGAGGCGATGCGGCCAAGCTCACCGCAGCGATCCAGCAGGCTCTTGCGGCCAGACCGCCAGACCGCCAGCAACTCCCTGAGTGACTTGCTGCGGTTTTTTGGCCTTTAGAACTTTAGCAGCACTTTACCGCCACGACTGTCACTGCTTGCCCTGGAAAGCGCTTCTTGGTGCCTCTCCAACGGGTAGACATGGTCCACAGCGGTTTTGAGTGAGCCTCGATGAGTCATCTCGGCCAGTGGATGCAATACATCAAACCATTCATCAGGTGTAGCGTGCTCCAGCCAGCGGGTGATCCACAGGCCACGCAAGATCAGGTTCTTGAAGATCAAAAACTTGTTGGGCACCTTCATGCTTCTCTTGCTCATGGCACCATAGGTGACCAGTGTGCCTTCCGGTGAGAGCATCTCCATGAGCCGAATGGCGCTATCGCTTCCAACCGCATTTCCAGCGAGTTTAGCTTCCTTGCCTCCTAGGATGATGCGTGCGGCTGTGATTGCGTTGTCATCATCAATCAGCATCTCATCTGCTCCCAGAGCCTTGAGTTCAGGAATCAACTCAGGGCGCCTAACGAGATTCAGCGTTCTTAACCCAAGTTTCTTCGCAACCTGAATCACACTTCGGCCTACTCCTGAGTTGGCAGCGTTCTGGAGCACCCAGTCGCCCGGCTCAAGCGCCACAAAGTGATGCAGGAAGTGCCAAGCCGTGACTGGATTGACCCGCAACATACTCGCCTGAGCCAGATCGGTGCCCTCTGGAAGCTTGGCAAAGAACTGGGCTTCGGCGGTGAGATGCTCAGCCCAACAACCAGCTCCGACAAGGGGAATGACTGCATCACCCGCCTGAAGAGAGGAAACCTCTGCACCTGTTTCTATCACGATTCCGGCAGACTCATGACCGGGGATGGCTGGTGGGTGTGATGGACGACCATAGTTGCCCTGAATGAAGTTTAGGTCTGCTGGATTGATGGGCGCGAAGTGCGTTTTCATTCGTACTTCGTTGGGCTTCAGCGGTGCCAGTTCGCGTTCGCCAATCTCCACGACCTGCTGGGGATCACCGGTCTGCTTGAAAACAAGATAACGTGACTTCATCACCAGCCTCCAACGATCTCAAATGCATATCCTCTCAAATACTCTGTCTCAGGCATCCCGAGAATGATCGGGTGGTCTGCCCTTTGGCGATAGGTATCGATGAGCCGGAGCTTCCTCCGCGCATCCACCGCAGCGTCACCGATCATTGTGTAGAAATCACCGGTGCTGATGTGATGGGAGCAACTGAAAGTGGCGAGGATACCTCCAGGAGGGAGCATCTTCATGGCGCGTAAATGGATTTCCTTATAGCCGCGCAGTGCGTCATTCACCGAGCCTTTGGTGCGGGTGAATGAGGGGGGATCTAACACGATCAAATCGCTCGTCTCATTCTTGGATTCAGCCTCCTTGAGGTAATCAAACACGTTGGCGGCCTTCCAGTCGATATTCAGAGACGATGAGTTGACGGCCGCTGATGCCAAAGCTGATTCGCTGGAATCAACGCCCAACACTGACGCGGCACCCGCTTGAGCACACGCTTGCGCAAAGCCTCCTTGATTGCAAAAGCAGTCGATCACCCGCTTGCCTTTGGCCCAGCGCGCTACGGAACTGTAGTTGTCGATCTGGTCGAGGTAGAGCCCAGTCTTTTGCCCGTCCCAGACATCGATCTGAAACGTCATACCTGCCGTTTGGAGAGAGAATGGCGCAGGCTGGCTGCCATGAAGCATCTTTTTCTCGCAATCCATCCCTTCTGCCCTTCTCACAGCAACTTCGTTGCGTGCGGTGATGGTTTGTGGGCTGAACACTTGTTTGATGGCTTCTACGATCAAGTCTTCCCGCAGACTCATGGCAAGCGTGAGAGTCTGGATCACGACATGGTCACCATATCTGTCAACGATCAGCCCTGGCACGCCATCCGACTCACTCCAGACTACACGGCAGAGCGTGGTGTCGATTCCAAGACGCTGACGGAGTTTCCAAGCGCGCTCGATTCGGCGGACAAAAAACTCGGCGTCAAGGTCCTGCCGACGGAAGGAAAACCTTCGAGCGATGATTTGAGACTTCGGATTGAAGATGGCACTGCCCAAAGGCCGCCCACGAACATCCTTAAGCGTGACGACATCACCTGGCTCGGGATCACCGGAACGGATTTTGACATCGGTGGCATAAACCCACTCATGGCCATGAAACAGGCGTGAGCGAGGCTGAACGACGAGTGATCCCATGAGTATGCTAAGCGAGGAGTGAAGACGAGAACGTGGTCAGGCCCCAGCACGTGCGCGCTGGAAGGCCTCCATGGCTTCATACTCTGCGAGACCGAGGCTGTCGTAAAGTTTCGCTGTGTTCTGGTTCGTGATTGGCATGTTTTGCTCCAAACTGGACAAGCTCTGGAAACAAGACATCGCACGGCGCTTACGGTCCAACTGAGCGGGCGACAACGGCAGAGACATGTCGATCTCGTGCGGTTCGAGCGCCTTTTCCTTGCTGCGGTAGAGCCACATAGTGCACGCCCCGATCCAGTCATCTTTGGAACAATTAGCCAAAGCCTCGCGAATCAGCTTGTAAGTCAGAGACGGCACCGAAGAAGGGTCAGCAGCATCACCGGTCACGTAGATTTGGTGTGGGCGAAAATCTTTGATACAAGCATGAACGGCATCGGCATCGGCTTTGGACGTCTTGAAACGCCTGTAGCGACCTGCCTCATAGAAGGGAAGGTCCATGAAAGTGATCTCCTTTGACGAAAGGCCCACCGAGGCCGCCGCATCCCGTAGTTCACCACGCAGAATGAGCGCTTTGAGTCTTCTAAGCACAGGCGGGTCTTCGCCAAACTCGCCCTTCTCCGTGATGATGTTGAGGAGGCTCTGCGAGTATGACTTTTGTTCTGCCCATTGGGCAGGTTTGCTATCAGTCATCGACAGTTCCAGAAGGGTGGAGGCAAAGTTGTCCGCCGCCGCATCAGGGACGCGCAGTGAGCCTGAAGTCAGCGCCACAAGCTTGACCGTGTGGCCCTGTTCACGAAGTCGATCAATCGTGCCGCCGATGGCGATAAGCGCGTCCTGAGGCTCCGGTGAAAACACGAGCACCCTCTTTGGGAACGGCTGGGCGCGCTCGGGTCGGTAGGTGTCATCCGCATCTGGTTTGCCACCTGGCCAGCCCGTGATGGTGTGCTGGAGGCGATTGAAGATGCGGATGTTGAGCTGATAAGCTGGGCCTTGCTCTGAAAGCAAATCCGATAGGCCGTTTTCGTTGTAGTCCTCATCCACCAACTTCAAAACGGGACGCCCAAGCCGTGCTGATTGCCAGCAGACGGCCCGTTGAGTCTCCTGAGGTGTCCAGGACACAGGCCCGACCAACCAAGGAAGCTTCAAGCGCGTGAGTTCGCTGGCGGCTCCAGTGTCCAAGAAGAATCGAGCATCTGAATGCTCCTGAAGGAATGAAGCCGAAATCGCATCCGTCACTTCTCCTTCAACTGCTTTGGCCACGATGCCTGCCTTGTTTTCTCCCCAGGCCATCAGCACCAGCTTGCGGGCACGTAAGATCGTTCCAACCCCCATGGTGATGGCGAAGTGAGGCACGTTTTGCTCACCCCGGAAGTCCGCAGCAGCGTCTTGCCGTGTGATGCGGTCCAAGGTGATACGTCGCGTCAGCGAGTCGCGACTTGAGCCTGGTTCGTTGAAACCGATGTGGCCCGTCCGACCGATACCGAGGATCTGTAAATCGACGCCACCGAGTTTGTCGATCGAGTCCTCGTAGTCGCGGCAATGAGCGAAAACACGGTCTCCCGGCACGGTGCCGCTTGGTATGTGAATGTTCTCCTTCGGGATGTCGATGTGATCAAAGAGCTGATCCGCCATGAAGCGGGCATAACTCTCTGGGTGGGTGGGCTCCAGGCCGTAGTATTCGTCCAGGTTGAAAGTGTGGACGTTCTTGAAGCTAAGACCTTCTTCTTTGTGTAGGCGGATCAGTTCGCGATAAAAGGGCACGGGTGTCGAGCCTGTCGCCATTCCCAGCACGGCAGGGCGGCCTTTGGCGTTCTTTTGCTCAATCAGCTCTCGCACTTCCCGTGCGAGGGCGGCTGCGGCTTCGGACGATGTGGTGAAAACGACGGTTGGGACTTTCTCAAAGGCCTCTGAGGCAGTTCTGCGGCTGGACATGGGCTAAAGGTGGCAGGTAGAGGGGGGCGGTCAAGCACAGCCGTTTTGACCGAATCTTAACAAACTTTGGCAGTTGATCACCAAACAAACCTTTGGCCTTATGTTGTATTGTGTAACCATCTCCAACCGTAAACCAACCGCATGAGCCAAGAACATTTCCCAGGAATCAAAAAAATCGCCTACGAGGGTCCAAACACCAAGAACCGTCTCGCATTCCGCCACTACAATCCGGATGAGATCGTTGGCAAAAAGAAGATGAAGGATCACCTCCGCTTCTCCATGGCCTACTGGCACGCCATGAAGAACCCTTTAGGTGATCCATTCGGCGGTGGCACTCGTCAGCGCCCTTGGGATGACGGAAGCGACAGCGTGGAAAATGCCAAGCGCGTGGCTGATGCGGGCTTTGAGTTCATGCAGAAGCTGAGCTTGGATTACTACTGCTTTCATGATCGTGATGTGGCTCCAGAGCTCGGTGACCTTCAGGCCAGCAATGACGCTTTGGATGCTGTTGCCGATCATTTGAAGAAGTTGCAAAAGCAAACCGGCATCAAACTCCTCTGGGGCACTGCCTGCCTCTTCTCCCATCCTCGCTACATGCAGGGAGCCGCTACCAGCCCGAATGCCGATGTCTATGCGATCGCTGCGGCACAGGTGAAGAAGGCCATGGATGTCACGCATCGTCTTGGTGGTCTTGGTTACACCTTCTGGGGTGGACGTGAGGGCTACTCGACCTTGCTCAACACGGACATGAAGCGTGAACTGGCCAATCTTGCCCACTTCCTGCACATGGCAGTCGACTACAAGAAAAAGATTGGCTTCAAAGGACAGTTCTACATTGAACCCAAGCCTCGGGAGCCTTCCACTCACCAATACGACAGTGATGCGGCAGCATGCTTGAACTTCTTGCGTGAGTTTAACCTCCTTGACCACTTCAAACTCAACATCGAGACCAACCACGCCACTCTGGCACTCCATCGTGTAGAGCATGAACTCAATGTAGCTGCCAATGCGGGTGCTTTGGGAAGCATCGATGCGAACACCGGTGATGAACTCATTGGCTGGGACACTGACCAGTTTCCAACCAACATCTACATGACCACTCAGATGATGCTTCAGTTGCTGCGTGCAGGTGGATTCAAGACTGGCGGCATGAACTTTGACGCCAAGGTGCGTCGTGAGAGCCATGAGCCTATTGATCTTTTCCACGCGCACATCGGCGGCATGGATGCCTTTGCACGTGGGCTCAAGATTGCGCATCGCATCATTCAAGACGGTGATTTGGATCGCTTCGTGAAGACTCGTTACGCCACCTTCGATTCAGGCATCGGCAAGACGGTTACAGCCAAGAAGGCGACCTTTGAGTCCCTTGAGAAGCACGCCCTCAAGCTTGGAGATGTGGTTCCCGCCAGCGGTCGTCAGGAGATGCTGGAGAACCTCATCAACGACTACATGGATTAATCACGGTCCGCGCAAATACACCGCGTAGACTTTAGCTTTGCTCCCCACCGGATACTGGACTCTCAGGGCCAGTTTTTGGTCGGGGGGCAATTTTCTTGGCCACTTCAGGGTCACATGCACGCCATTGTCAGTTACCTGAGACGTGTATCCATCGAGTGGCCGATCCAGGTGATCCAAGAGTTGCACGTTCAATGGTGATTCACTGCTGACACCGTCAACGTTCAAGGCGATCTCTTTGGCATTGAAAGGCTCTGTGATGAAATGGGCATCATTGTCATCTTCCTTAGCTTCTAGACAACCAAAGCCATCTCGCCGCAGAGTCGCCAATCCGATCTCCATGTTGGTGAGTTTGCCCGCAGTATCCCAGTGCGAGTACCAGATCATCGTTTTTTCGCCTTCATTCACAAAAGCGTGGCCTTGAAGGATAGCCACGTCATCCCAGGCTCCAGGCACCCCGCGAGCGATGACTTTATGCCCTGGAACAGGCTCACGAAAACGGACGCCGTCGTTGCTAATGATCAGGCCAAGATCAATCCTCACGCCTAGATTCCAGCTAGCACCCTTTGGCGGTTTCTCCTCGGCATCCTGCCACATTCCGTGAAGGCCGACCATCACATTGCCTCGGTTCCAGAGGCCTGCTCCCATGTGCATTTGCTGTCCCTCAATGGGCGGATTGGCAGCCTGCCCAGGTCGAACGTATGCTCTCGCTTTAGCTCGGGACCAAGCTTTGAAATCGGGCGAGCGATAAGCCAGCATATCGCGTCCCGTGTCCGATCCATCAGGCCGCCAAGACCACGGGCTAAGCAATTGCCCAGTGGCGTAGTAGAAGTCGCCAAATCGATACAGACTGCTGACTTCAAAACGCTCACCACCAGCATTGGCGGGGCGGTCACCCACACATTTCCATCGAAGACCATCAGCACTCGTAGCGGTGATGAAGGCACCCACACGGCGCTCCTTCACACCGATTTGACTCATGCCGCCCTTGATGTCGTCGTAGGGCATGTGTGCAATGAAAGCACACTTGTATCGCTGCGAGGGATCGGGTTCATCGGGTTCATAAAGCACCGAAAGAAAGTCATTGATGCGTGTCATCGAGTATGGCTCACCCTCAATGAGGCAGATGTTGTTTGCTTTATTACCGTTGTGTTCGACTAAGCCCAACTCCGGCTTACTCCAAGTGATGCCGTCCTTGCTCTCGGCATAGCACATCGGACGCCACCAACCTGGAGCTTGGCCAGACTTGTTCTCAGTCTCAACCATTCCGAGATACCACATGCGAAACTTGCCGTCTTGTTTTAGCACCGTCCCATACAGGATCGCGTGACCGTGGTCTGCAGAGCCTGTGGGCCCGCGTTTCAAGACTGGATTGCCAGGATGCTTGTCTGCCGTTGTCAGCGTCAGCTTCAAGTTGTGCTGCCAGGCGATGTTTTGATCATCAAAGGCGAAGAATACCTTCTCGTCTGCCGGTAGCGCGGTCGTGAATAAGGCAAGTGGCAGCAGAAGTCGAATCATGCTCTCACCTACGCACACCCAGGCCCACACTCTGTCGAGTTTGGACACAAAAAACCTGCGGGTCGCTCTGGTGAGCAACCCGCAGGTCTATATAAATGAATGCTTAGACCTTCCAGTTACCGCGATACTCGCGAGTAAGCCACTTGGCGTCACCGCCGGAGATGAACTCACGCTTGGCTGGGTCCCACTTGATGTTGGCACCATACCAGTAGCCCATGTTCATCAGGTGGCAGGAGATGACCGTGGTGGCACCCACTTCCACATCGCAAATCGGACGATTGCCGCTGTGCACGGCTTGGATGAAGTCATCATGGTGAGACCCTTTTGTCTCATAAAGCTTCACTTTGGCGTCCTTCAGAAGGTCGTTTTTGGCCTTCGTTGTCTCGCGGGCCAACGTTGTCGCTTTCTTCACTGCTTCATCCTTGCTGTCGTAGTAGTATTTCGTTTGGCCGCCCAAAACGACCTTAAACTTGCCACGATTCACGTGCACCTCACCGTCCGGACCATAGAACGATACGCCAAAGCCTTCTTGGTGGGTCAGCACTACACCGTTAGCATAAACCAACTGGGCACCACGCTTAGCGTTGGCATAATCCGCAGGTGCTTTTACTTCAACCGGACCCGTTTCGTCCACGCCCATGCCCCATTGCGCAATGTCAATGTGATGGGCACCCCAGTCAGTGATCATCCCGCCGCCGAACTCACGAGTATTTCTCCAAGCAGGAAAGTGCTCCGATTTACCGCGCTCACAAAGTTGCTCATTGTAAGGCACCAGCGGGCCTGGACCACACCAGCGATCCCAATCAAGACCTTCAGGCATCGGTTGTTCCGGGAAGGCGTTTGGCTTGGCGGGATCGCCAAATGAAGTCGTGATGCGGTCCACTTTGCCGATGACTCCATTGCGAACAATCTCACAAGCAATGCGGAACTCCGCCGAAGAACGCTGTTGCGAGCCGGTCTGGAAAGTGATGCCATTGTCACGCACCGCTTTCACCAGTTTCAATGCCTCGGTGATGTTGTGAGTGAGAGGCTTCTCACCATAGATGTGCTTTTTCCCGTTTGCCGCAGCGATACCGCAGATCGCATGCCAATGGTCGGGAGTTGCGATGACCACTGCATCGATGTCTGGCCGTGCCAGCAGTTCCTCGAAGTTGTTGTAGCCCTTGGCATCGGTGTTTCCGTACTTCTTGTTGATCTTCTCGACCGCTTCATCACGACGGAACTTGTGCACCTCAGCCACGCCGAGGACTTTCACATCATCCCGGCCCAAAAAGCCACCCAAGTGCCCACCATTCATCTTGCCCATGCCGATGAATCCGATGCCCAGCTGGCTGTTCGGCTTAGTCTCAGCCGACCAGATTTTTGAGGGAAGAATAAAAGGAGCCGCCACCGTAGCTGCGGCTGATTTGACAAACTGGCGACGATTCGCGGTGCTGTTCATAAGATAGGGCCGTATTATACGCATTCCTGCCAAGCAACCTGTCATTTTCTAGTCAACAGGTTTGGTTGGGGCGCAGGACACACATGCCAACACTTTAGATTGTCGGCACCCACATCACACCATCTAAATGTCTTTGACAATGCGCGTTCTCGCTAACCCATTTGTCACGTCGTAGCCGCGCAGTTTGTGCGTTGGTTCATTTCCAAATCAGGAAACAAAGATCAATGATTCACATCGAAGCAAAAAAACAGTCTTTGCGCGGTTTCTCGTGGCTGAAGTGCATCATGGAGACACACAAGTCTATTATGCGACTTGGACTGTCCCATCCCCAAAAATGAATCCCATCACTTCAGCGGAGGAGCCCAGCCGTAGACTACATCTCCTTTGAACAAGGGGTGGTGATAGGGCGTTCGACCAAAGCCAGCGACAATCTTTCCACTGTCCAAGGCATCTACTTTGAGACTGCCGTATGGCTTTCCATCTTCGTCGTAGAGAACATCGAGGTTTTGATTCACGGCGAACCGATGCCCGGCAGTCGGTTGTATAATGCAGAACTTCCACGCATCGTTGATGAATTGGATGGCTCCCATAGGCTGGTAGGTGAGGGCTTTGGGCACATCCTTGAGATTCATCCGCCCAAACTCAGGTGGAACACGATTCTGCGCTTCAAAGAACTCACGTAGACCCGGCGACTCACGCGCTTCAGCCGGATAGGTGACGGCTATTGCTGGGCGAATGATCTCACGTGCTTGTGCAGGTGATTGGCTACGTGGAAAGGCGCTGGATTGCCTCCGAGTTTTGGCTTCTAGCTGCCGAAGAGTGGTGGGCACCATCGCAAAGAGCACCTCAAGGTCTCCAGAAGCCTTCGTCTCTTCCACGTGAAGAACCTCCGCTGTGGAAGCGACTTCCTTTTTGATTGTAAGTCGGTAGGTGTTGTCCTCACCAAGAACATTGAACGAGTAAACATATTCGCCCAGAGTGACCGCGGGAGTGGGCAGGGGCAATTTCTCTGGGACGACAGCACCGTAGTTCTGATCACGATTTGTTTTCCTTGGCGACGATGGAGTAGCACGAACTTGATAAACTCGGTAAGACTTCGTCTCAATCAGGGTGGCCGAGAGAGAGTCTGCTATTGACTGAGCCACGTCATGGCGTGTCTGGCCGTCGAGCGTGACCTGTAGAGCGACAATTGACACCTTGGGACGCTCATCAACCGCACCAACAAGTGCGGATGCAGAGGCATTGACTGCAAACAGCGTCAAGAACAGTATGGAAAAGATGGATTTTCGAGTCATGCGCTTACCAGACAATAACTACTCTAGGCTACTGATCTTGTTTCAATCGGGAAAGTGGATTTAACAAAATTTTTATTGGCTCAATACAATGGCTAATCTATTGCCCATATTATTCACTCTATTTGTGGTTATCCTAAACAATATCTACGGACTTGTTGATTGTTTTCTAAAATGATTAACAGGTAACCGCCCACCTTCGAGTCGCCTATCAATATCACCATCAATGGCATGTGCCGTTCGATAATATGGGATCCGACAAACACATTGCAGTGAATCCTCCCGCCGTTCTCGTCAGATGAACCTGAGCGATGACGCTACACTAGCTACTGAAATCATTCACGGAGTCGGGTCACGACTAGATCCACACGTCGATTCACCGCACGTCCCTCAGGAGTAGCATTCTCAGCTATCGGCTCGCGGGGACCAGCACTGCGAACTTGAATGGCACCCGATGTCAAAAGCAGATCCTGCTCTAGCCACTCAGCACAGCGCCTTGCGGCCTCGTATCCCTTACGGTCACTGATCGCAAGAGAGTTACTGGTATCGGTATGCCCAATCACCTCGATCTCCGTGTTCGGCAACCATTGCAGTAACTCACGAAGTTGCTTCGTTGCGCGATCGTAATCGATTGAACGACCCGTTTCTTCTGACGTGTAAACGGAGTGCAGAATGCCACGACGAGCGACTTGCCCAGGGCGAAGACAAAATACGGCCGAATCACCACGGGGCACCGGTGGCACACGCTGAAGCACCACGATCAGGCTGGGGTCGTCACCAATAGAAGGTTCAACCATCAAACGATCTACCAACTGACGACCAGAGGCGACTGACGCTAGTTTTTGTAGCAATGACTGACGGGCTGAACTGCTGCCCACAGCACCTGAAACTAGCATCGAATGGTCCGTCATCACGACCGCCAAATAGGGCTCATCCGACTTGATTTCTCCGTTCGCTATCCGAGTCAGACGATACTCAGCGAGCCACTGGCCGACTTGATCTTTTGTCACACCCAAACCCGGAATCGACATCACAATTTCTCGGTCCATTGCCTCAGCGGGAAACGTGTGCACACCCGATCCTGCCACACACAGGCCGATTGCAGAGGATGATAGGCGTTTAGGCAGTTCTAGAGGCTGACCTGGGGGCGTTTGACGACTCGGGTCCACTTCCAGAAGATGGCTTTTGATCACTCGACCGCCGAAAAGACGATCCGCTGATTCAACCAAGCTCACCTTCTGCGATTCAGTCAGTACTGCTCCTGTTAAGAGAACCTCATCTTTGGAAATAGCCCATCCAATGTAAGGCGGACCTATGAGACGCGCCCTTGGCAAAGACTTGGGCATATCAGGAAGTGATGTTTGGAGAACGGAAGGAGCGCTTTGTATTAATCCTTGATGCACTGACGGCGATCCGACTCTTGCGTTAGCTGCCAGCACGAGCCGCGAGACAGGCAATGGTTTCGTGCGTTGCGGGTTCTCTTGAGTCCACATTCCCGCAAGGTCTTCTATGTCAGCCAACGCGAGACCCGCGCCGTGCAAAGCATGTGCGACAGCCAGATCGTCAGCATTCGGAGGCAGTTGCATCCATTCTCCTGTCGTCAATGCAGACAAGATGATGTGATTGGCATTGGAACTCGAAAAGCGCCCCAGTTCACGGCAGAACTTGTTAAGGTCTGGCACAGCTGCCAATCCGCCAGTGACCTCCAAATCCCCTCTTGGAGATTGAACCGCCCATTTGTTTCTTAGTTCGTCAAGGATACGAGATTTTTCCGCCTCACTGCTCACGACGCCTCTCAAAACAACGTTTCCAGGTGATGCGCACAAAAGCACCCAGCCGGGCGGAATAACCGGCCCTTTTGCAGGCCAATGAACTTGGCTCACGGTGTTGTCGTTTTCGACTGCAATCGAAGCCGTCGAAGATTGCTGCGACTCAGGCCCTACAACAGCCACGATGGGATTAAATATGGAGGTCCAGCCGCCGTTTACGCGCTGATCATCGCCGATGAGATTGATCGCTTCCGCCACGACAGCGTTCGAAGCTCCATTGGGTTCAAGCTTCACCATTCTGCCTTCAATGGTCACTCCGATTTTCTCAAAGTCCCCTCCCCTTGCCTTTAGCACCTCATACACCGAGCGAGTCAATGCGTCTTCACTCGGACGCAATCTCCAGCCAACTCCAAGCACACAAAGGATGACAAACACGGCTGCTCCCATGAGGAGCCATCGGTTAGCGTATGAATGTTTGGCAACGGTTGTCACGCGACAACCCCAATGTGAGGTACCGATGCACGAGTGCAATGAGATACTTTAGAAACCTAAACAATCAGGTTGTCCTTTGGGCTTGCACGTTGCCTCTCGATTCCCCCACAAACCCGCGTGAAGCTAGCCAAGTCTCCATCCCTACAATCCAAAGCAGAGCGCCCAGCAGCAAAAACCAATATCCTTGCTGCCGCTCTAGCGCCTCATGCTCCAACTTCATCCCGGACATACCCCCGCTTCCCTCTTCACTCGACCCCGGTTGATCCGACATCGGAATATTCATGCCCGCGAACTTGGCGGGAGACTGCGGCGCAAGGCGCGACTCATCCGGTGGCAGATTCACTGCGTACGTTTCGTTCCCCTCCTTCACCAAGCCGAGTGCGTCCGCCACTTTTTGGGTGCCAGGGATCATCTCACCAGTCAAAAGTTGGTGTGAGGCATCCATGGTCGACCCAGCGATCGATAGCCATGAGTAAACGAATGGGACAAACTGTGGCACAAGCGCCAGTTGGGAGTCCGCAGGTGACCAAGTTGTCGCCATCACGAAGACTCGGCCCTTTCCTCGGGCCAGTTCGACGAGTGCTGGCGAGCCATCATCAAACTCGATCAGTTTGGAAGCTCCCTCGACTCCACCCTTCAACAACCGATGCTTCCAGATGTGCATTTGATTAAAGTTGGCCAGCCGCTGATCGTCAAACGGTGCCAGCAGTGGATGGGAAGTGTCGAGGTTCGTCAGCAGCGCGTAGTTCTTTACGACAGCCTCTTCAAACTGAAACCCGGGCCCACAGATCTCATGTAAACCATGATCAGTGTCACCCAGCAGCACCAAAACATTACCTCCGCCTTCAGCAAATGCTCGCGCGCTGGCCAAATGTTTGCCCAACGGACCATCCGCAATCACGATCGCACTGCTGGCCCGGCTCCAGACAGAAATGTCATCGCTTGGTCGCACGGATAGCAGCTCAGGCATCAAGCGTGCAGTAGGCTGAAGGGCACGTTTGAGATAGTAGAGTGCACTTGAGGAATCGGAGACGCTTGCAGCGGAACTCAAGACGAGCACGACAGGACGTGCGGGCTGACGTGGAGCAAGATGAACGACGTTATTCAGTTCCCATTCGTCACCTAAAACCTTCAGCGAGTGAGACTTCTCATCGTCTGGCAAGATGGCTTTGACTATCCTTGACGTCCCTGCGATTGCCTGGCCCGCTGCGATTTTCTTCTCATCGAGCAACAACTCATAAGACACCGCATCAGCCTGCCCTGAAGCCGTTAAGCGCGCCCGCACGACTTCTTCGGCTTTGCTGTCCTGCTCATTCACCATCGCGATTGCCAAATCAGCCACGCTTGTATCATCGGGGCTCAATACCTCGACATCCAAAGTGATGTCCTGCGGCCAGGTGAAGCCTCGCAGTCGCTCCAGACTAGCACCTTCCTGCAAATCAGTGACCAGGACCACTTCCCTCGACGAAGGCGGTGGTAACTCATCATTCCCTGATCTCCGTGTCTCATCCATCCAAGTCACAGCGTCGATGAGAGCAGCATCCATCTGAGTTGCCATCACACCTGGTTTCAACTCCTTCAATGCTGCTTGCGCCAGACCCAAACGCTCAGAGACGCCTTGTGCAGCGGTATCATCGAAACCCAAGACTCGCTCCAACTTGCGATCAAAGACACCCACGGCAAGGCGGTCTGACGCGTGGGCACGACCGACGTGGTCCAACACACGGCTAACCGCATCCTCCCAAAGGTCTCCCCGAGACATTGAGGCACTTCGATCCAGCAAGATCAACGTCGCCGTTCCCCTGCCCTTTTGGAGATCCGCATCAGCAGAAGAACGATAGGGGCGAGCAAATATCAACGCGAGAAGGAGCAGCGCAAGGCAACGCAACAGCAGCAACAACCACCGCTCAAGTCGCCTCTTCGTCGTAGTTGGGACCGCAGTGGGCTGTAAAAAGTCCAACGACGAAAACTCGGTGACTTTGGACGGCGGCTGACGACGCAAATGCAGCAGTAGCGGCGCGATGACTGCGGCTCCGGCTGCTAGGAAGAGTGGAAAGAGAAAGTTCATCGCCAGTGCAGATCAGTTCACCCTCAGCCCCGATTTGCCAGAGGTCTCCTTTAGATAGTCCAGCAGAAGTTTCTCCAGAGGCACGTCAGTGATTGCAGCTTGATATCGGATGCCATGGCGATTGCACACGTCACGGATCTTCTTCAAGTGTGCTCCATGCCGTTCCAAGTAGCCTGCACGTGCGGCTGCCGGATCAACGAACAACTGCGAACCACCTTCCAGACTCCTAAACTGGGCCGCCTCCGTGAAAGTGAAATCCACCTCTGCACGGTCCATGATGTGAAACAGAACCACATCATGCCCACGTGCTGCTAACAGACCAAGCTGACTTTCAAGATGCTCCACGGGCGCAATGAGATCGCTTACCAGCATGACCAGCCCACGCTTCCTCAAGAGGTCCGTGATCGACGCCAATGAAGTTGCTAAAGCAGTCGTGGCATGAGCAGAGGGCTTCTCTAGTTCCACGAGCAAGCGCCGAAGGTGCCCCGGACGATTCCTTGGCGGAATATGCTCGTCGAGATGCTGACCAAACGTCGAGAGCCCAGCCGCATCTCCCTGCTGCATCAGGAAGTAGCTAAGTGTTGCTACCAAAGTCGCCGCGTAATCGGACTTCCTCAGCCCCGCCATGCTGCCGAACTGCATTGAGCGCGAGTGATCCAGCAGGAACTGGCACCGCAGATTCGTCTCATCCTCGTATTTCTTGATGTAATGACGGTCAGTGCGTGCCGCCACCTTCCAGTCGACATGTCGAGGATCATCTCCCTTAACGTAGGGCCGATACTCCGTGAACTCCACACTAAACCCATGATAGGGGCTGCGGTGTAGGCCGCGCCACAGACCTTCCACTACCACGCGAGCGCGCAGTTCCAGCGAGCGAATGCGCATCAGAGCCGCTGGATCAAGAAAGGTCATGACCTATTCCTCTGGGGTAGTTTCCACCAACCTGTTAATCACCTTCTCCACGGTTATGCCTTCTGCCTCTGCGCGATAGTTGATCAGAATACGATGTCGCATCACAGGAAGTGCCAGAGCTCGGATATCCTCGAACTTCACAAGGTCACGTCCATGCAACAACGCTCTAGCCTTTGCAGCTAAAACCAAGCACTGGCTTGCTCGCGTACCTGCACCCCAGGAAACCCAGTCCTTCACAAAGTCAGCCGCAGTTGGCTGGCCCGGCCTAGACCTTGCCGACAGGCGAACCGCATACCGCACGATGTCTTCAGCGCACGGCACACCGCGAACCGCCTTCTGAAACAGCTCCAACTGTTCGCCCGTGAACTTCGGTTCCACTTTGGCGCTCCCGCCAGCCGTTGTTCGTTGCACCACAGCTACTTCGTCTGCCTCATTGAGATACTCGATCACCACGTTCAACATGAACCGATCCAACTGCGCTTCTGGCAGCGGATACGTCCCCTCCATCTCGATCGGATTCTGGGTAGCCAGCACAAAGAATGGCTCTGGCAGCACATACGTCTGCCCTGCTACCGTCACTTGATGCTCTTGCATGGCCTCCAACAATGCAGCCTGCGTCTTCGGCGGCGTGCGATTGATCTCATCGGCCAGGATCATGTTCGCAAAGATGGGTCCTCGGTTGAAAACCAAAGACCGCCGACCATTCGCATCCTCCTCCAGGATCTCCGTGCCTGTGATGTCACTTGGCATCAAGTCCGGCGTGAACTGCACCCGCTGGAAGCTAAGGTCAAAAACCTGGGCCAGCGTCTTGACCAGAAGCGTCTTTGCCAGTCCTGGAGCGCCCGTGATCAACCCATGGCCACCAGACAGCAACGTGATGATCAAGTGATCAATGATGTCTTGCTGACCGACAACGACCTTTGAAACCTCCGCATGAATCGCTGCCCTAGCTGTGTGCAGATGCTCTACCGCCTGTCTTTCCTGATCGTATGTGAGTGACATGATATGACTGGGACTCAGAACGCCGCTTCCAGTGCGCAACCTTCATTGCATTGGCAGAGTAAGCACCTTCCGTTCCGTCCCGCGCAAAATCGTCACGTCCACCTTCTCCCCCGGAAACCGATTCTTCAGCAGATACGCGTGCAACTGACTCTCCGTCATCGCCTCACTTCGTCCGTCCACTTCCACCAGCACATCATCCTTCAGAAAGCCCGCCTTCTTGGCAGTGGCATGCTTGCCAAACATACCCAAGCCCTTCACCTTCAGCCCCAGCTTATCCTTAGCCAGCTTCATCGTTGCCCGCTCTGCTTCCTCTAGCGGAATCAAAACCAGCCCTCCTGTTGCCATGCCACGCATCGGCCAGGCACCCACCCGCTGAGAGGCATCCGTCTGCTCCTTCCAGTCCGCTGGGAGCGCGAGCTTCACACTGCCCGTTCCCCTTTCGAGTTCCAGCTCGGCAGCGCCATGAATCGAGTGCAAAACCCAGCTAAAGTCCGCGCTTGAGACCAAAGGCTGCCCATTCACTTTGCCGATCACATCCCCGGCTTTGATCCCTGCTTTCTCAGCCGCCGACCCCGCCACCACATCCTTGACCGTGCCAGCCGTAGCCGGGTTCATCACCAGCCCCACCGTCTCTGGAGCCGGGAATGGAAACAACCACTCATCAGGAATCGGCTTCCCCGCGTCCCGATAGTATGTCCGGTGCGCATCACCCACCATGTGACAGTGAATGCAACTCCCCACCACCTTCCCTTCCCAATCCAGCACCGTCTTGTATTTGGCAGCCAGCATCGGAATCTCGATCACCGACTTAAACGGCCCCGGCCTCGGCTGCTTACCCACAAGCTCCGCCTTATTCGCCGGATAGCCCTTGTGGATTTGCAGCACACCCTCCATCGCTGCACGAAAACTACTCGTATCCGTCTCAGCCGAGTTCTTCTGGTGCACCCAACTGCCAAACCTCCCATACACCGTGCCATCTCCATTAAAGAACAGCGTGGAGAATGACAGGTCCGTGTCCCATTGGAAGCGCGTTAGGTCCAAGGCATTCGCATTGATCACCCGCACGCAGACAAACTGATCCAACAGCGGACTCAGCGGCCCCTCATCCAGCACCGAGCTATCGATGCCCATGCACGACTTACATGGCACACACCGCAGCACCACCATCAGCGGCTTCCCCGACTTCTTCGCCTCCTCAAACCCCCGATTGAAGTCCTCATAAATCCACCGGTCATCCTTCTCCATCCGAGCCTTGTCCGCCCTCACCGCCCCCTCACGATCCTTCACCGTCTCAGCCAAAAGCAAAGACCCCGCCGCGATCAACATTCCTCCAAGAATCCAAATACGCTTCATCCCCACATTTTGAGAAAAAACTCCGCCCGAAGCCAGAAAAATGTACACCGACCCACAGTCAGCCGCATCACCCCCGTAGCAGCCGAGGTAACGAGGCCCTCCCCTGCGCCTAAACCAACCCCCACGCCCCACCTTCCCAAAGTCAACTTCAACACCCCCGTAGCAGCCGAGGTAACGAGGCTCTCCCCTGTGCCTAAACCAACCCCCACGCCCCGACTTCAAGGCCACAAATCAGACAACAGCGAGCGCAACACATTGCTGACACGACAGATCGCCTTCAAGCCATTGCCCGCATCCGTTTTGTTCGGCCTTGGCGGGTGTTGGTTCGTCATGGTCATCTGCCTGTGGAGTATTGGAGCACTGGAAGCTCCCGCTGCTGTCCATGCAACGTAGAAAACGAACTGGCAACTCGAATGCATCCCATGCACCGGTAGAAGCCTTCTGCGTGTGGATCAGACTCAATCCTCAGTGTCGTGACGCCGCCTGCTCTGGCCCTGGCAACTGCGTCAAGGAACATCACTCGGCCAAAGCCTCGTCCAATAAACCCCGGCAAAAGCCAAAAGTGGATCAAATCAGAAGTCGGCTCCGTCTGGCTCAACGCATAAAACCCAATGGTCTGTGTCTCAATGTGAGCTCTGACGGTAGGGTGCTTCGAAATGAACTCTGCCGTAACCGTAAGCTGAGGCAGCCAAGCCTCGATCCAATGAAGTGGGTACTGCCAATGGCCTTTCGATAACTGAGCGATCTCCGTCAGAAGGCGGGCATCCTCGGGCAACGCTTGGCTAAATCGCAGATTCATCATGCGTTCCGATGCCGGACTGTTTCAGTTTGGCGAACATCTTGGATCAGACGACAGCGAGCGACAATGGAGTGACATAGCTTGTCAAAGACAACCCGAAGGGCACCACCGGCGGGTGGTGGCAACACGTTGCTGCCACGACAGATAGCCTTCGAGCCGTTGCCTGCATCCGTTTTGTTCGCCTTGGTTGGTGAATGTTGCTGTATTCATGAGTTCCAGTAGGTGCTCTCTGGAATGCCTCTGGCTCGGAAAAGAGCAGCCACAGGGTCATCCCGATGCCGGATACTCTCCAGTGTCATCTCGTCAATAACCTCGGAGAGGGGTATGTCATAGGGCAGTCGTTCAAGCAGAGCTGCGATCAACTGAGTGTGCCGCTTCAGTATCGTCGAAGTCGAAATCACAGAATCTCCAGCATCGTTGATGTGTGTGACGGAGGCTCCTCGTGCGAGTAACGCTAGTGAAATCTCAGTCCGGCCAAGCTGAACCGCCTCCTGAAGCGGCGTGGAGCCAAAGTGGTTCACTGTATCAATCTCGGCTCCAAGCTCAATCAGCGCTGAAACCAAGGATGCCGCATCCTCGACAGCCATCCAGTGTAGCAAAGTCTCTCCAAGGCCACTCCTGGCATCCAAAAGCGACCTGTCCTGTTTCAGTCGCGCCAACCCTTCCTGTGGTGCGGACAGAAGAAGATCACGTAACTCGTAAAATGGAGCTCTGGTAGAGTTGGCCACGGGACTTGGCTAGTTAGGCGAGACTTTATGGCTGCGGCCCGCCTTGCGAGAGCAGGTCGGAGGCGCAGCACGACTGATTGAAAAAGGCGTGGTGTGCTGGCCGCTTATGAGTCGCGGGCTGCTTCTGGCGAGGCCTATCCGCATGTTTGGGGAAGGACGTGGAGTCCCGATCCGACAAACCAAGTAAAGAGCAACCAACACACCACATATGAAGATGAACAAAGAAGTATTGTATTTGGGCCTCGATGTCCATGCCGAAAATATTGCCGTCGCCATCGCCGAGGCGGAACGCGATGGTGAACTCAGAAGTCATGGGGAGATTCCCAATACCTTCCACAGCATCGACAAGCTGCTGCGCAAGCTGGGCCATCCGGACAAGGAACTGCGGGTGTGCTACGAGGCCGGACCTTGCGGCTTTGTCCTGGCGCGCTTCCTGAAGAAGAAGGGCATCGCCTGCGATGTCATCGCACCCTCGCTCACCCCCAAAGGATCAGGCGACAAGATCAAGACAGATCGCCGTGATGCACGCATGTTAGCGCGTCTGCACCGTGCGGGCGAGCTCACCGCCGTTCACATTCCTGATGAGCGCGACGAGGCCATCCGCGAGTTGACTCGCAGGCTCCGCACGCCTGCTCGGGGCTTCGCCCCAGCCCTTCAGGCTGTCGATCTCGCCTCCGTCCCTCGGCTCGGTTCTGCCGCGCACGCACCGATGCGGTGCAGGATTTGCGCAGTGGTCGCCACCAACTCAAAGCCTTTCTACTGCGCAACGGCTACCGCTATGGAGAGAAGACCTCGTGGAGCTCAGGCCACATGCGTTACCTCCGGGAACTGGTGCTGCCGCATCCAGCAATGAAGGTCGTATTGGAGGAGTATCTGCAATGCATTGACGCGACAAACGGGCGCATTGAGCGCTTGGAGATGCACATGAAAGCTTTGCTCGACGGTTGGCATCTGGCCCCTGTGGTAAGAGCGCTGATGGGGTTCAAAGGCTACCAGACTGTTGCAGCCATGATCACGGTCAGTGAGATTGGCGACATCCACCGCTTTGCCCACCCACGGCAGCTCATGGCGTATCTCGGACTCGTGCCATCGGAGAGCAGCAGCGGAGGAAGTCGTGCACAGGGCGGTATAACTAAATGCGGCAACGGACACCTACGCTGGATCTTCAATGAGCCGAGGCTCCCGGCTGGGAGCCGAGACAGACAGCCGCAGGCTGCCCCGAAGGGGTGAGGGAGCCGTGAGGCGGCGACTGAATCAATGCGCCCAGCACTATCGCCTCCCTCCAAAAGTCAGCCAAGAACTCACCACAAGACAGGAAGCCATCCCCAAAACTCACCGCCGCCAGGTGCAGGAAATCTCCTGGCGCTGCCAAAACCGCCTGCACGAGCGTGGACGCAAACTCGCCGCACGCGGCAAGACGCGACAGAAGGTCCAGATCGCCATGGCGCGAGAGTTGGCCGCGTTCGTCTGGGAAGTCATGAGAGCCGTCACACCCCTGGCTGATGGCACACACGCGGCGAGCACAGCACGTCGAGAACCCGCCACTACCAACAGCCAGGCGACCAAAAAGAAAGGCCGCACCTACATCTTGAAGGCAAAATAAGCCGCAGAGAGTCCTGCGAGAACTATCCAAGAGCCGAACAACGCAAACCAGACAACCTAAACAACCACTCTTTACACCTCAGAACCAGACTGATCGACGCGGAGGCCAGCACACGAGAGACGTTATGAGATAAGAGTCATCGCAAGAAGACTTGAGCGCTCGAGCCGAGACTGTGAGAACAAGGCCGCGGTGAACTAAATAAATGCGTTAACCAGCACGCGCATATCAGCATAACCACCGAAGTGATAAGCGTCACCCTGGTCGGTCAGTCTGCTTCTGAGGTGAGAAGAACAACCCAACGAAAAAAGTCATCAAAATGACAACGGACCCACATTCCCACTTGCCAAAACCGGAGCCATATCAACGTCTCGGATCAGGCGACGGCGAGCGCAAGACGTTGCTGACACGACAGATAGCCTTCGAGCCGTTGCCTGCATCCGTTCTGTTCGGCCTTGTTTGGCCGTGTATTTTGAGTCGTTGGATCATGGGGCAGTCTCATCTAAATACTCGGTGACGCCGATATAGCGATCATACTCGGCAATCTCGTCGTCTCGAAGCCGCTGTCGAGCAACGCGGATGGTAAACCCGCCATACAACCTCCCGTCCGTGCTCACCCGCCAGTCGAAGACGTCCTCTCCCTCAAAAGTAAGTCGCTGGCCGATGTGGTGATAGGGCTCAAGGCAACTCGGCAGTTCAGTGAACTCGGCTGAGAACAAGCCTTCGTCGGCATGGTAGGTGGCAAACTCCAACCACCAATACAATAAGCGATCCTCGCCAAGACGATCGGACTCGTCTGGATCTTTGAAACAAAGCTTAGCGGAGCACCAGCGACCATCGCCAACTGTGAGATGGGAGATAAAATCTGCCATGGTTTGAGAAGCCTTACGGTAGGCCGCCTTCATCTCTGGATCGTTCCGGGAAATAGCCGTCATGATCGGTTCCGCTGGTTCAGGTATCGAATCACTCATGACGCAGTTGGTTGGCCGAACGACCCGGATCAGGCGACGGCGAGCGCAAGACGTTGCTGACACGACAGATGGCCTTCGAGCCGTTGCCTGCATCCGTTTTGTTCGGCCCGTTGGTGTTGTTGATGACGTCACTTCTGCGGTGCTTTTCTAGCAAACATCTTTGGCGGGCCAAACGGGAATACAAAGCTGTCGAGTTTTGAGGACAGATTGGCGTTGCGCATGTCACCGGGTGCTCCGCCTCCAATCAAAAGTTTTGAGTCCTCAGTGATTTTCCAAGGGATGGGTTCTTGACGTGGGTCTTTGAAGTGAAAAAAGCCGTCTTCGAGGAATGTCCCCTCTCTCCCCCATTTTTCGCTGTGCCATGTGGTGCCCACGAGATCGCGAAAGAGCTTCTTTGCGCTCCCAGACTTCATCGCTGGTTCTACTGCGCCTTGCGGGGATGATGCCGGAGAAGCCTGAAGTGTTTTGATCTCGGAGTCAACGGCGAGCGCTGACTCTAAATCTCCATTCTTCGTAAACTTCGACTTCAATGCGGTTAGCGCATCGAGATACTTCTTGTCGATCGGCGCAATTGCCTGCGAGCGAGCTTTCAAGTAGGACTCCTTTAAGGTCGCCAGTTCCTGGGGTGAATCTGCCGCAGTGGCATTCACCGTATATGCTGCGAAAATCAGGAGTATTAGGTAGTGCATTTGTTTCATGGCGATGGACTCCGTTGGTTGGCCGAACGCTTAGGATCAGGCGACGGCGAGCGCAAGGCGTTGCTGACACGACAGATAGCCTTCGAGCCGTTGCCTGCATCCGTTTTGTTCGCCCTTGTGTGGGCGTTGGTCGTCTTCATGTGGCTACCAAGCATAAACCTCCTCAAACACAAGACCGCTGAGTCCGTGATGGTTGTATGTTGCCATGAGTCCATCGGACTCAACCATGCAGCCCTCAAGACAGAATAGCTGGTCCAAAGGCTCTCCTGAAATGCGGAACAGTGGATAGGTGCTCCGAAGGTCAAACTCAAAGCCGGTCTCAGGATGGGGATATGTCCGTTCTGTGTTGATAGCGCGAAAATCATCCGTGGGGCTGGACACCGAGAGCAACTCAGCATGATATGCCCAGCAATAGTATGGCGAATCACAGGGATCATCTCCGATCATCGCCTCTGGATAAACCAGCACTCCAGGAGCAAGGAACCAAAACTGCTTGGGAGATAGAACCGGGCTGAGGTGAGTGACGAGAAAGGGCTGCTTCGGTGACAGGTGAGAGCGTGGAGTGCCGTCAAATGGCACCAATCCTCGGTTGTGAGGCACATCGGTTAAGAACATTCGCGGAGCCTCGGCTGACGTGGAAACTCGATAAAGCCTTGGCATGTTAAGGATGGTGCTCTGCTGTTGGGCGAACGTCTAAGCTGTGCCGACCGCCGGGGCGGGGTGGCGCTCCGAGACGGGATGGCGGGTTAAAGCTACGGAGAGCATGGCCGACAGAGCAGCCCCGGCGGTTGGCACCAGCGCCTTGTTCGCCCTTGGTTGGCCGATGGTCGTGCTCATGGCTTAGCTAGATGCCCTGTGCTTGAATCCATGGAGCGAGATCCTTCTGTGCTTGCTTCCACTCTACGGATGTAGCACTTCGATCTAGCTTGGCAGCCTTCAAAAATCGGGCAATCTGGCAACTATTGCAAGAGTTGAATGGGTTCTGAATATTGCCGCCTCGCGAAGCATAATAGACGTGAGTATCGGAAACGTGCAAAATCAGTCGATCCTGGTTCCCTGCCTTGCCCTTGGCTGGCTCTGGTAGTGTCTTCCAGATCGTCTTCGATTTAATGGTTGGGGTTGCGGTGGTTTTCTTCGTTGGCATAAGTCGAGTAGTCAGGATTGGGTTATGGCAGACTCCTGGGAGGCGTGTTGAGGTTGGCCGAACGTCTCGGATCAGATACGCGAGGAGTAAAATATGGAAAACACGACAGACAGCCTACGAGCGTTATCTGCATCCGATTTGTTCGTCCCCGGTTCGCCTCGTAGTTGACTTCTACGGGCGTCCCCGGCCCATGATGGAGAGCGGCCCGGCTGGGTATGACACAAAATGAAGACCATTAGTATAAAGAATGAAGTCCTTGTTCACATTGAGGGTATTCCGGCGTGGATTCAGCCTCAATCCACAATCAAAATAAACGATGCGAACATTGCGCTTCTGAGCCAAGAGACTCAAACATCGTTGGGGGTTGCTAATGCCTTCCATGACGCCCAGCCTTCAGCGGGGACAACAAATATCCTGTCATCAGAATCAACAAAAGTCTTGAAATGATCCCTCACCTCTGCCGCTGTTCCCGTGACATCCATGCACCACATGGAAAGAAGAACGCGCTTGGCGGAAAGTCGCTCAAGCTCGACCCAAAGCTTCGGGTAATCTTTATTCTTTATGAGATCGTAACTGACAATGTATTTAGGCATGGGTGTCGGCGTGTTGGTTGGACGAACGGCTCGGATCAGGCGACGGCGAGCGCAAGACGTTGCTGACACGACAGATAGCCTTCGAGCCGTTGCCTGCATCCGTTTTGTTCGGCCTTGGTGCTGCGGCTTTACTTCTTGGCGGTGTCGAGCTTGAAGGTCTTCTTCTCGAATAGTCCTTCCAATACTGCCCCCTGATTGGTAAAACGAAAAGTGCCAGGTTTTGGCTCCGCTGGTGAGGTGATCACGAATGCACCATCCTGTGCCTGCTTGTATCTGAACGCAGTGTAAACTTTATCGTTCTCGTTGGTGACGGTCATTGCACCATTCGCACGGAACTCTAGTCGCCTCAAAAAACCGGTCTTCGCAACCCAAACAGTCCCCTCAATATTGGTGACCGGCGCGCCGGTCGGAGCCGTCTCCTTCGCTGGAGCTTCCTGCTCTGCCTTAGCCAAGGATGCACCATCAAGAGTTGCAAGCTCCTTCTTCACTTGCAAAGCCTGATCCAGTTTTCCCGCACGAGTGAAACCGTCCATCAGCCGTTCAAGCTCCTTTCGGTAAGTTGCTGTGAGAGGTGAAACTGCTTTGGTCACTGCTGACTGATAGCTCGTCTTCAATCGAGCGAGTTCTGGACTCAAAGCATCCTGTGACCAAAGCTGAGTCGTGAATGCCGCTACAATTAGCGCGGCGGTGGTTCCTGGCTTTCTCATGGTGAAGTTTGGGAGTTGCGTGTGATGCTGCAAGTTGGGCGAACGTTCAAGCGCACTCACTCGGTGGGGTGGCGCAAAACTTCAACGAAGCCCAGGAGGTTAAAGATCATGAGTGACTTTGCTACACCAGCGCCCCACCGAGTTGGGTGCCGCGCCTTGTTCGTCCCGGTTGGTCGCTTGATGTGGTGGTTATCTTGCATCTGCGATCCAAGAGTCCATGCTAAAATGCAATCCGTCTATCTTACTCTTCGTGAGTGCGGCCCAGTAAGCGGCAAACCGGTGGTGACCGTCAAGGATAGAGAACTTATCGCCAGAGCGCATGAGAACTACAGGCGCTGGAAACTCGGAGCGCTGCTCAATATAGGAAAGACATCGGTCAAACCTTGCCTTGGAATCACTAGCAACTTCAATCCCAGGGTTGAGCCCGAAGTGATGGTAAAAGAACAACTTCGATACGTTATCGCTGTCAACTGGATGGAGGAGTTCTGGCGCAAAGGTCAATCTATTCAGCTTCCACTGGAGCTTAGAAACCTCCAAGAGCGTAAGACCGCAAAAGTATCTGGTGAAGTTCCCAGTAGTTGGCGTGTCAATGGTCTGAAATGGCCATCCATTGACGGTGACAATGTGAGCTATCCAAAGATCAAACACCTGCTGCGGCATTTCAGCGAGGTGCTGTCTGGCTACTTCTATTGGTGTCGGCATTTGTGCTATGCTCTAAGGACGAACAATACAAATGGAGCACTTAAATGTTGTTATTCAACATCACTATGGCCTGCAAAAATGTTGGTTTATTCCAAACGCAGTCGATTTCGACTGATTTTCCCGAGCGGTAGCAGTTAGATAATCCCGTCATTTGCATAAA
>JAEUHM010000051.1 GCA_016795485.1 Verrucomicrobiaceae bacterium
GAGTCGCTCGTCAATCCGAACGCTGAGATCGCCGCTGGTTTTGGCATGTCATCCGTCACGCTCGCCGATGGTGCGCTCGTGGCCGGACGCATCACCGAAGACACGCCGGAGAAGCTCACCGTCATCGGCCTCGATGGCAAAGCCGTCACCCATCCGCGCAGCCAGATCAAGACCGTCACCCCGCCCGTCTCCGCCATGCCGCCAATGGCACTGGCCCTGCCGCCCCAGATGCTCCGCGATCTCATCGCCTACCTCCGCACCCGCGACCACACCACCGCTCCGAAAGGTGGTGCCGGTGCTCATGGTGACGAAAAGGAGAAGGTGGCGAAGTGATGGCCGACGACTTTGACCCGCAACCAGCCCGCTTTTACATGCCTGACACTACGTTCATTCCACGCCCTTCAAAACTCCGCTGCGTGCTGGGCATCGTGGTCTGGGCGATCAGTATCTCCTCCGCTGGCATTTCCGCCGCAGACCTCTCAAAGGCAGGAAAGCTGGTCATCGCCGGCGGGGCCATCAGCAGCGCGGGTGAAGAGGTTTGGCAGGTCATGCTCGCCGGACGGCTGGATGGACGGCCCATCGGCATCATCTCGACGGCGAGTGAGGAGCCATCTGCCACCGGCGAGCCGTTCGCAGCAAGAATCAATGCGGCTCATGGAGCGGGCAGCGCGGTGTTTTTGCCGCTCGGAGTCAAAGGGGTGAATGCCGATGATGCGAGCGTGGCAGAGGCCGTGCGCCGCTGCGGGGGATTCTTTTTCACCGGCGGCCAGCAGGATCGCACAACACGCATCCTGATGCGGAAAAAGGGTGCGCACACAGCGGCCATGGCGGCGATCTGGGAGGTGTATCTGCGTGGCGGCATTGTCGGCGGCTCCAGTGCCGGTGCTGCAGTGATGAGTGATCCCATGCTCGCCGGCGGGCAGAGCGAGGACGCTGTGCGCGGCGGCGTGGTAAAGCCAGGCTCGACAACAAAAGGCGTGGCGCTCGCAGCGGGGCTCGGTTTTCACCCTGGTATGCTGTATTGCCAGCATCACCTGGAGCGCGGTCGTTATGGCCGGCTCATGGTCTCGGTGGTGAGCGATCTGGCGCGGGCGCGGCTGGGCATCGGTGTGTGTGAAAACACGGCCTGGGTGGTGGATCATCAGGCCAGCACAGGCAGGGTGATCGGTGCGAATGGCGTTCTGGTGCTCGATGCCAGCGACGCCAAAGCCGGTCCAAACGGCGGCTGGAGCGGCTTGCGTGTGCATTACCTCACAGCAGGCGACCGGCTGCGTTTCAAGACAGGCGAGGTGGTGCCCGATGCAGGCAAAACGCGACAACCTGCCCTCGACAACAGCAGCCAGAAACAGGTGCGTTTTCCAGCCTGGGAAAAGAACGCGCTCCGAACAGCCCTGCGGCAGATGGCAAAAGCGCCGAAGGTCACACGGCTCATCGGCGAAGATGGCCCGTATGCCGTGCAGTTTGACCGCCAACCTGGCACGGTGATTTTTTCTGGTGCCGATGAAGCTAACATCACTCTGACTAACCTGACGGTGAGCCTCAAAGTGCATACGCCTGACCTTGGACTGAAACTTCCCGTTGGCAGGAATCTGAGCCGCATGGCATTTCACGAGAACGTCATCCGCGTCTTCAGCTACAAGCCGGCGGACTATCAGGACGGCCCCCTTCTGGTGGTCATGCATGGCATGGACCGCAATGCTGAGGACTACCGTGACCGCGCGGTGGTGATGGCGGACCAGTTCCACGCGCTCGTCGTTGCACCGGAGTTTGATCTCAAGCAGTTCCCCATTGAGGCTTACCAGCGCGGCGGGGTCATGAAAGACGGCAAGGCACAGCCCGCCGAAAAGTGGACCTTTAAGGCCGTCTCGGACCTCGTGAAAAACGTGCGCGCGGTGCAGCACAAACCGGACCTGCCGTATTATGTGATCGGTCACTCGGCTGGCGGTCAGATCCTGACGCGGTTGGCCGCGTTTCTGCCGGGGGATGCCACACGCATCGTTGCAGCAAACCCAGGCACGCTGATTTTTCCCAATCGTGAGGCGGCGTTTCCGCTCGGCTTCGGCGGCCTGCCGGATGCCTTGGGGAATGACGATGCCCTGCGGCGCTATCTGGCCTCGCCTTTGACCCTGTATCTGGGAGATCGGGATCTTGGCAGCCAAAACCTCGACCTCACGCCCGCTGCGAAAGTCCAGGGCATGACGCGCTACGAGCGCGGTCAAAACTGCTACCAGCAAGCCGCCGCGCTCGCCAAGGAACGCGGCTGGCCCTTTGCCTGGCGCATCGTGGTGGCTGACGGGGTCGGCCACGATTCTGAATGCATGTTTGCCCATCCTCAGGTGAAAGCAGCGCTGTTTGAGTGAGCGCCGCCTGCCGCAACCAGAAGCGAAGGTGCCAGTTTCAACATTCTAATGAAACACCTCCTCATTCTGACCCTGTTGCTTTCATCCGCGGCCTTCGCCCAGCAAAAACACGTCTGGTTGCTCCCCGAGTCCACGGCACCGCGTCTTGAACGTGTGCTTTTTGAGAGCAAAGCAGCCGGCACTCAGGTGAGCTGCTACGTTTTCACACACGAGAGCTACGACACGAACAAGGAACAACGCTTTCCAGTGCTCTACTGGCTCCACGGCAGCGGCGGCAGCTCGCCCGGTGCCGCCGCGCAGGTGGCACAACGTTATAGCGAGGCCATGCGGGCCGGAAAAATCCCGCCCATGATCATGGTTTTCCCCAACGGCCTGCCGATGGGCATGTGGTGTGATTGGAAAGACGGCTCGGTGAAGCTCGAGACGATGATCATTGAGGAACTCATCCCGCACATCGACCAGCGTTTCCGCACGCTGGCCAAACGCGATGGCCGCATCATCGAGGGCTTCAGCATGGGTGGCTACGGCGCGGCACGATTGGGCTTCAAATACCCGCATCTCTTCGCCGCCGTGTCGCTCCTCGGTGCAGGTCCGCTGCAGCCGGATTTCAATGAAGCACCTCGCGCTGGCCCACGTGGCCGCGATCAAGTCCTCGGCACCGTCTATGGCGGCGACATGGCCTACTACCGTGCGCAGAGCCCCTGGCTCATCGTCGAGCAAAACGCCGAAAAGCTCCGCTCCGGCCTCCTCATCCGCCAGATCATAGGAGATCGCGATGAGACCCTCGGCTTCAACCGTGAGTTCAAGCAGCATCTCGACGCCCTCAAGATTCCCCACACCTACCGCCAGCTCCCGAACATCCCCCACAACCCCAATCTCGTGCTCAATGCACTCGGCGAGGACAACTGGAGCTTCTACAGCGAGGCTTTGAAGGCCACGACTTCCAAGTGACGCTCAAGAACCGGGACGCGAGAGGCGTATGGTTGCACCGCAAGCCATGAAAAACGCCCTCATCACCCTCGCGCTGGCTCTTTGGAGCAGCGTTGCTATTGCCAAGGTCGAGCGCATCTGGATGACGCATCAGTCACCGGACAACTCGAAGATCGTCATCTCATGGGAGACGACGAATCCGGGAGACTCGGTGGTCGAGTTTGGCACGTCGCCGCAGCTTGGTGAAAGTGTGAAAGTGGATGGGAGCCGAACGCTGCATCATGTGGAGATTCCGCTGGCGCAAAAGGATGTCGTTTATCACTACCGCGTGAAAAGCGGCGATCAGGTTTCGGACATCCACACCTTCAAAGGCTATTCGTCGAAGCTGCTGCGCATCGCCGTCGTCGCGAACATCCGTGCGGACGCGAAACTGAACTTCACCGCGATCAAAAAGGACGATCCGCATCTGCTCATCTCGGCGGGTGACACGGCCATGCAGTATCAATTTGCCACGCAGGCGGACAAGGAGGCCACGAAGTCTCACAGCACAGCCATCGATACACAGGCGGAGCTTTTCCGAAGCACGCCGCTGATGGTCTCGCTGGGAAATCTGGATCGCAAAATCCGCCCGAATGGCCTCAGTATGGAGGAGCCGGGCTACGACATCGAGGCCACGGGCTACCGGAAGTTTTTCGCGCTACCGGGCAAGGAGTGGATTTGGGCCTGGGACATCCCGGACTTCGATTTGAGGCTCATCAGCGTGGACATGAGCCACACGGGCGACTTTGGAAAACCAAACCAGGCCTGCCACGCCTTCGACAAGGACTCCGAGCAGTTCAAATGGTTCGAGGAGACAATGAACGGCGCGAAGGCCGGCTTCGTCGTGACGCTGTTTGGTGAGACCGGCGGCACCGTGCGCCGCCACGCCGAGGGTGGATGGAAGCGCGTGATCGGCAAAGGCACGCTCGCCATCTCCGGCGAGTGCTACCATGCCGAGCGCTCCGAGGTGGATGGAGTGACCTATTTCAACAGCTCCGTGCGCGGCAACGGCACCTTCGGCCACGATCCACAGGCCGCATTCTCCGACAAGTCCGCGAGCTACCAGCTACTCACCCTCGACCGCGAGGCCGGAACGATGAAATCCGAGTTGAAGGCCCTCGATGACGGCCGCGTGCTCGACAGCAAAACCTTCACCAAGCGGGCGAAATGAAGATTGCAGCCGCCATCGCCATCCTGTCCTGCCTCACCTTGCACGCTGGGGACAAACCCGCAGCTAAGCCTCCACCAGCATCCACCCCCGTTATTGATGCCTATCCGGATGTGGAAACCGTGAGCCGGGCGGTGAAAAAGGCGGCGTCTTTCGCCCGCACCAGCCTCTCGATCGCAGGTGGTTACGCCACACGCTGGTCGCTCAATTTGAAGAAGTATCAGACATTTGGCACGGAGTCGCCTACGGTCATTGCCATCGAGGATCCCGGCACACCATCCGTCGGTCTGGTCATGATCCGTGCGTATCAGGTCACCGGTGACAAGCTTTACTTCCAGGCTGCCCAGGAGGTGAAGCAGGCGCTGCTGTGGACCCAGCTTGCCTCCGGTGGCTGGGACACTTTGCATGATTTTGCGCCAGCTCATGCCCTGCGGCGACATTACCGTCGTGATCTCGATGCAGGTGACACCGAGCGTGGCACCCGGACAGCGCTCAGCACACTGGATGACGACAAGTCACAATTTGCCCTCAGGTTTCTGCTCGAGCTGGCTCAACTTCCTGAGTCAAAAGACGACAAGCCGCTGCAAGACGCGCTGAAGTTTGGCATGGATGCCCTGCTCGCCGCGCAAATGCCGCACGGCGGCTGGCCGCAGGGTTTCTCCGGTCCAGCAGACCCATCGTTGCCGGTGAAAAAGCCCTCTTTTCCGCAGGAATGGCCACGCAAGTGGCCGGAGCTAAACTACACCGGCTACGTCACGCTGAATGACGGCAATCTCCTATTCGTCGCGAGGCTGCTGACCCACGCGCACAAGCTCACCCAGGATCAGCGCTACCTGACCGCTCTGAAGAAGCTGGGTGACTTCCACCTTCTGGCACAGTGCCCTGAGCCCCAGCCTGGCTGGGCTCAACAATACAATGCGAACATGGAGCCGGTCTGGGCGCGAAAGTTTGAGCCACCTTCAGTAACTCCCCACGAGACGCTTTGGGCGATGCAAACCCTGCATGAAGTATGGCTCGCCACAGGTGACGACAAATACAAGGCTCCCTATGAAGCCGCCTTTGCCTGGCTGGAGCGTTGCAAACTCCCAGGCAACCAGCACGCACGCTTCTATGAACTGCACACCAACAAGCCGCTCTACTTCGTCAAGGACGCCTACGAGTTGACGTATGACGACTCCAACCTTCCCACCCACTACAGCTTCAAAAGCAGCGGGCTTCAGGGTGAAATCGACGCGTTCAAAAAGCTCATCGCCAGGCCTCGTGACGAACAACTCGCCAAACGTGCTGATCCGCCGACACCCAACGCCTGGCTCTCCAAAGCAAAAGGTGCCGCGCCAAAAGCCGCCGCCGCGCTGAGCACCCAGAACGAGGAAGGTGTGTGGACCCAGGACAACATGATCGACGGCTCCATCTTCGTGAAAAACATGCATGCGATGATCAACTACCTTGAAGCTGCCAGGAATGCGGGACACGAGTTCGACAAGTTTAGCTCCGAGCAGCAACCCGACAAGCAATGACACCGCACATGTTTTCGCGTGAAATGTCTCGTGGAACTAAAACAAAATAAGTTTTAGCGGTTAAGGCATCCTGATACATCCCGAGAGAACCTGTTCATGAAAGGCTCCCTAGCCAGAAGCGCGCAAGGCTCGGCTCTATTGGTATTCATCCTGCAATCTAACCCCAACCTCGCCATGAAAACGCTATTCCCGTTACTCTTGTTTTCATCACTCACCTTTGCCACCGACTCCATCCACACCGAGCACGATGTCGATTATCTCGGCAGCGGCCGCAAAGAAAAGGCGGACCTGTATCTGCCCGCGAATCCACAGCCGGGGCAGAAGTTTCCCGCAGTGGTCATCATTCATGGCGGCGGCTGGTCGGGCGGCGACAAGCGTGCGGCACGTGAGATCAACATCGGAACCACGCTCGCGCTAAACGGCTATGTCGGTATGAGCATCAATTATGTTTTGGCGAACGAGGACCATCCCGGCCCCACCTGGCCTCAAAACCTGCACGATTGCAAAACAGCCGTGCGCTGGCTGCGGGCGAATGCAGAACGTCTGAACGTCGATCCCATGAACATTGGCATCATCGGTGGCAGCGCGGGCGGGCACCTTGCGACGATGGTCGGTTTATGCGGAGGCGAGCTTGATCCGCTAGGCGAGGGCGACAGCCGTGTGCAGTGCGCCGTCGATTTGTATGGGCCGGTGCTTTGCTTTGAGAATCGGGACCTCACCATGATTCGTAAAACTCGCGCCGAGGCTCCCGAACTCTATAAACAAGCCGATCCGCGATCCCACATCGACAAGAATGATCCACCGCTGCTCATCCTGCACGGCACCGCGGACAAAACCGTGGCCGTGGCCGACTCCGAGGCGCTCGCCGCCGCAATGAAGGCCGCAGGAGCCACCTATCAGCTCGAGATCATCCCAGACGCGCCGCATACCTTTCACCTGCAACCGAAGCAGCGTGATCTGCGCCCGCTGGTGCTCGGCTTCTTTGACAAGCACCTGAAGCCGCAGGCTAGGTGAGAAGTCTCACTTCACCTGCCCGAGCAGCTCCAGAATCTTCGCGGTGATCTTCACCGAGGCTTCGCGTTCGACGCGGTTGGTGCCGAGCCAGGTTTCGTAGCCGCCGAGGTCGTGCTGCGGCGGTGTGGGAAGGTAGCCATTGCTGCCGTTGGCGAGTTCGATGGTGAAGGTGTCGGTGAAGGGGCTCTTGGCTTTGATTTCGAGGCCGATTTCGGTGAAGACTTCGAAGGGGATCGCGGCGATGCCGAGGTCGCCGATGCGGAAGGCCTGCATCACGCAGCTCACGGTGTCGGGTTTGGCATCGCGGGCGGAGATGACCCTCTCGGCGTAGGGTTGCTCGAGGCGATGGACCTCGGCGGCACCTTTGGGTTTGGCGAGCACGGCCTTGGCCCACTCGATCATCTCCGGCGTGGGACGGCGCACGGCGAGTTCGAGATCGGCCACGGCGGCCTCCAGCGGCACCCAGTCGCGATGTTTCAGCGTCTCGCGCACGCGCAGCACCTCGGCGGCAAGGTCACCGGCCACGATTTTGATCTTCTCATAGGGTTCGCGCTTCACGGCGGGTGTTTTACCGCTGTAGTCGTTGTTGTTGACGTCGCCGCACGGGCCGTTCGCGAGCAATCCGACCACTGGCGGATGCTCGGGGCCGGCGGCGAGCTTCATTTCGATCACGCGGCAAAACTCGCCGAAGTAGTCGGCGGACAAATGCTCGCGTGGCACGCCGCCGACATAGTGAAGCCAGTAATTGGCCATCAGCGCGATCTGGCGGCCATTCGTCGCTTGCACGGAAAGGCAGAAGACTTCGGGATTCGTGGGCCCGGCCGGTCCGGCGAGCTTCATGCGCAAAAGGCTGCTCGGGTTCATCACGGCGCGGTCGAGCCCGCCAAAGGGATTCGGGTTCGTCATGCCTTCCTTGAGCTTCCAGCGGCGGTTGAAGACATGCTGCGGCACTTTGCCAGCGCCCCACGCGATCTTCGCGGGCTCCAGGTTGTTCACCGCGCGACGCACGCCATCTACTACGCGCGAGATGATGAGGCGGCGATAGTCTAATGAGGGATCTTTATTCGTCAGTGCGGACACGCTGGAGTGAGTGTGCGTGCCAGAGAACATCATGTTCGAGCGCGGGATGCCCGTGGCAGCCTCGATCTTCTGCTTCGCCTCGTCCCACACATCACGCCCGAGCGAAATCGTGTCCGCCACGACAAAGGCGAGCTTCGTGGTGCCGTCATCGAGCACCAAGCAGCGCGCATGCAGCTCATCATGCACATGCGCGGCGATGGGCCTCGGCGCGAAGTTCCCCACGATCTCCATGCCCAGCGGCGGCGTGATGTTGCTCGTGGCCGCGCCAGCCTTGAAGACCTTGTCTTGAGCCGTGGTGATGAGCGGACAAACAAGCGCGAGGAGGCAGGTGGTGAAAAAGCGATTCATGAGATGAGTTTTCTACGCTGAACTCATCCCCAATCCTGCGGACGGCTTGATTCCAAGGGCACAGCAAACTGGATGCTTTTGCCTCTGATCAGAGGTGTTGGACTCTGCCGTGAAATTTTTTCTTTTCGATGAGCCTTTTTTTCATCAATTTTCGCATGAGTTGGTTGTATGAGCACTCTTCCGCCTACTTTTCCTTCCGGCAACCGGGCCGAAAACATCCTGATTGCCGCACTGGATTATGCACAGGAGGATCGCTCTGCCTTTCTGGCCAACGCCTGTGGTGAGGATCAGGCC
Source organism: Verrucomicrobiaceae bacterium (assembly GCA_016795485.1). GTDB lineage: Bacteria > Verrucomicrobiota > Verrucomicrobiia > Verrucomicrobiales > Verrucomicrobiaceae > JAEUHM01. Next base: position 8,751 of record JAEUHM010000051.1, read on the forward strand.
TTAATGGACGAGGTGCTTGCGCTACTAGCCGCCCATGATGCCGCACCCTCTAGCTTTCTGGTTTCGCCGATGCCGGATGAATCTGGTGATGTCACCATCAAGGTCCGACCGGATATGCTCGCGGCCCGCCATGCAGTGCTGCCTCGGGTAGAGCAACCGGGCGACCGCATCGGGCTTTACAAGCTGCTGCAGGAAATTGGGGAAGGCGGCTTTGGCACTGTATGGATGGCGGAACAGGAGAAGCCGGTGCGGCGCCGTGTGGCGCTGAAGATCATCAAGCTGGGAATGGACACGAAGGAGGTGGTGGCACGCTTTGAGCAGGAGAGGCAGGCTCTGGCGATGATGGACCACCCGAACATCGCACGGGTGTTCGATGCTGGTGCGACAGAGCATGGGCGGCCCTTTTTTGTCATGGAGTTGGTGCGCGGAGTCAAGATCACGGACTACTGCGATGAGCAGGCACTGGCGAACGAGGAGCGCATTGAGCTTTTCATCGAGGTCTGCCACGCGGTGCAACACGCGCATCAGAAGGGCATCATCCATCGCGACCTAAAGCCCTCGAACATCCTGGTCACCGTCAATGACGGACGCGCGGTGCCGAAGGTGATCGACTTCGGTGTGGCAAAAGCAACGCAGGGACGCCTCACAGACGGGACGCTATTCACTCAGTTCGAGCAGATGATCGGCACGCCGCTCTACATGAGCCCGGAGCAGGCAGAGATGACCTCGCTGGATGTGGATACGCGCAGCGACATCTACTCGCTCGGTGTGTTGCTCTATGAACTTCTCACTGGCCGCACGCCAATCGACACCGCAACAATGGCAAGAGCAGGGATGGGCGAAATACGGCGCATCATTCGCGAGGTCGACCCTCTGCGTCCCTCGCAGCGCTTAAAAACGCTCGACGGTAACGAACTCACCTCCGCCGCAAAGCGCCGCCACACGGAATCCACCAAGTTACCTGGCACGTTGCGCGGCGACATTGATTGGATCGTGATGAAGTGCCTGGAGAAAGACCGCCAGCGCCGCTACGACACGGCCAACGGCCTCGCGCTCGATCTCGAACGGCACCTCAAGAACGAAATGGTGGCCGCTCGACCACCCACGACGGCATATCTGCTCGGCAAGCTGATTCGACGAAACAAGCTCGCCTTCACCGCTGGTGCAGCGATCGCCGCATCTCTCCTCATCGGTGCCGTGGTAAGCGTGTGGCAGGCTGTGCGGGCGAACGCCGCGTTGGCTGAACTGCGCGCCTCCGCGCCTGCCTTTGCTGCCGAAGCCCGTGGACTGACGTCACAGGAGAAGTTTGAGGAAGCAATCGCCAAACTCGACTACGCACTCAAGCTCCAACCCAACGCAGCTGACTACCTCGTGGAGAAAGGCCATCTGCTTCAATGCCAGCTCAAGCTTGCCGAAGCCGCCAAGGCTTACCGTGCAGCACTGATAACTCAGCCGGATAATGCTCCGGCAAAAAGCAATGCCGCGCTCTGCGATGAGCTGCTCGCCGCACCTACGGGTGATGATGGCAAGATCACACGAGAGAGTCTCGCAAAGCTTCACCTAGCCATGCAAAAGCAGCAACGGCCAGCGGCTCATTTGATGCCAGTGGCAAGATTGCTCGGCAAAGAGAACGCACTGCTCGTCACCTACTGGCTCGACCGGCTCCAGGACTTGCCCATTGCGCCGGATCGTCCGCTGAAGGACCGCCTGAGCATCCGTGATGATGGTCTTCTCGAACTCGATTTGAAGGGCACGAAGATCACCGACCTCTCACCGCTGGTGGAGATGAGGCTGGGCAAGCTTGTGCTGACGGCTTGCACTGACATCACCGACTTTACGCCGCTTCGTGAAATGCGTTCGTTGACCTACCTTGATCTCGACGCCACCGGCATCTCCGATCTCACGTTCGTGCGTGACTTACCATTACAAGATCTGCTCATCGGCTGGTCGTCCGTGTCTGATCTCAGCCCACTTCGCGGCATGAAATTGAAAACGCTGAACCTCTTCGGTGCGCGCCGAGTGGCGGATCTGAGTCCGCTAGCAGGCATGCCGCTCAAGACGTTCCTTGCATCCTCTCTTTCGACGAGTGACTTCACTCCGCTGAGGGGAGCGCCGCTCGAAGCCTGCGCCATCAGTCGCTCGGATGTGCGTGATCTTTCCTTCCTCGTCGCCGCGCCCATCAGATCATTGTATCTCTCCGGATGTGCCAGCCTGCGGGGATTGAGCTGGATCGGAAAACTAGAGTCACTCGAGCGGCTGATTGTGCCGGAAAACTTCCGCCGTCTGCCAGACGAGGATCGTGCTGCGATCGCTGCCTTGCGCACACATCCCAAACTCAAGTTCATCCAGGCGGAGCAGATGGATGATGTCTTTTACAATCCTTTGCGCATCCTGGAGATCACCCAGCCGAAGGATGTGTTCTGGCGGGATTGGGATCGGGAGGAGACCTTTCTCCCGGCTATTCGCCGGACGGGTTTTGACTTCACACTCACCAAGCTCGACGATGGCACCTATCGGTTTTTTATGGACAAGAAGCCGCTGCGCAATCTCTCGCTGCTCAAAGGCACACCGATCAGCGAACTCATCATGCCCGGCTGCGAGATCACAGACCTTTCGCCGATCCGTGATCTGCCGCTGCGGGAACTTTGGATGGGAAACAACCCCATCCAAGACCTCGAACCACTGCGCGGCATGAAGTTGGATAAGCTGAGCGTGACTGGATCAAAAATGAGCGACCTCTCACCGCTCACAGGCATGCCTCTGACCATGCTTTACCTCAACAACTGCGAAAGCATCAAGGATGTGGCCATCCTGGCCGACATGTCCACCCTGACGAGGCTCTCCGTGCCGCCTCAGGCGCGCAATATAGACGCCCTCCACAAGCTGCCGCAGTTGCAGATGCTTTCCTTCAGCTTGACCCCAGCCTATCCGGGGCATCCAAGCACCACGGCCGCAGCCTTCTGGGAAGCGTGGCCTAAACTAGAATGGCTGAGGCGCTTGAGCAACGCAGGCGTAAAGTTCACAGCAAACAAGAACGAGCAAGGGCTGTGGTGGGTGGGTGTGACCTCTTCAAGCTTCCAGGACTGCTCTGTATTCAAGGGTGCGCCGATCAGAGCTTTGCAACTCGGGAACACCAGCGTTTCAGATTTGTCCCCACTCAGCGGTCTGCCACTGCAACAGCTCCACGTTTACAATACTCCTGTCACTGATCTCAGTCCGCTGCGGGGCATGGCGCTCACCACCTTACACATGAGTGGCACACAGGTCACCGATCTTTCGCCATTGCGCGGCATGCCGTTGAGCCTCGTGAGATTGCACAATTGCGCCAAGATCACCGATGTGTCTCCGCTCGCAGATGCCAAAGAACTCACCACGCTCACTCTGCCTCCTCACGCAGTTGGCATCGAGTTTCTCCGAGGCTTTCCAAGGTTGACGCATTTGAGTTTCAAAGAAAATCAAACTGGATCACCTCCCTTTCCTCCCGACAAAACTGCAGTCGCTTTTTGGAAGGAATACAACGCGAAGAAAACTCCATGAACGATGTCACCCGCCTCCTCGACGCCATCCAACATGGCGAGCCCAAGGCTGCGGATGACCTGCTCCCGCTTGTATATGCCGAACTGCGCCACCTCGCGCGCGCAAAAATGGCGAGCGACCAGCCCGGCCAGACGTTGCAAGCCACCGCGCTCGTTCATGAGGCCTGGCTAAGGCTGGGTGATCAATCGTTCGAAAACCGCGCGCACTTCTTCGGAGCCGCTGCCGAGGCCATGCGCCGCATCCTCATCGAGCGAGCACGGCGCAAGCTCGCAGCAAAGCATGGTGCGGGTGTGCCGCATGTGGCTGTGGATGACGTGGAGATTGCCGCGCCCACAGAAAAGGACGACGAACTTCTCGCCGTGCATGAAGCACTTGAGTCCCTCACGGCACACGATGCACGCAAGGCGGAGTTGGTAAAACTGCGCTACTTTGCCGGGCTCACCATTGAAGAAGCAGCCGATGTGCTCCGCATCTCCGTCCCCACGGCCAAGCGTGATTGGATCTACGCTCGCGCGTGGTTGTTCCGGGTGATTCAGATTTAGGAGCTGACGAATCACGTGGCTGGATACTAAAAACGACACCATCAAATCGTTGCGCTATCGTTTTGCGAAAACCAAATGACTTTCTCATGAAGAAACCGCTCATCGCCTCTGCACTGCTCCTCGTTGTTATCTGCGCCCTCGCGGCCAATCCTGCGCCCGAGACGCCACCTCCACCTGTCGATTTCATCGACACGAGCTTCGAGAATGCGTCGCCGCTTTGGTATGAGTTCGCGGAGGATGGCACGGTGATCGTGAATCTGAACTACGACCAAGAGCGTCTCTCGCCGAATCGTGCGGCGGGGCATTTTCACTTCCGCATCCAGGCTGCAAAGGGTCGCAAGATCACGCTGGAGCTCCGAAACCTCGCCAACGTGTGGAATAGCAAGGCAGGCTCCGTGGCGAAGGAGATCAAGCAGGCCGTCATCTCGCAGGATGGCAAAAACTGGACGCCCGTGCCGACGGAATCGCCGGAGGAGGGTCGCGTGCTCGTCACGCTGGAGATGCCGGGTGATTCTCTCTTCGTCGCACGGGCGGAACCATATCGCGTGTCGGATTTGAACCGCTTCCTTGCCGAGATCAAAACGAGTCCGCTGGTGAAGATCACGCCGATTGGCAAAACGGTGCAGGGGCGCGATCTCGAGATCATCCGCGTGGGCAATGATGATGCGCCAAACCATGTTTTCATCCGCGCACGGGCACATCCGTGGGAACCGGTGGGCAACTGGGTCGTCGAGGGTCTCGTGCGCCGCCTGCTGAAGGGCGATGCGGAGGCGCAGAAGTGCCTCGCGCTCTACAATGTGTGCATTTTGCCGATGGCGAACAAAGATGGCGTCGAGCGTGGTGGCACGCGCTTTAATCTCGGCGGCTGGGACTTGAATCGAAAGTGGGACAAGCCCGCCGATCCGAAGCTCGCGCCGGAGAACGCAGCGCTCGAGCAATGGCTCGAAAGTGAGATCAAAGCGGGCCGACGTCCGACCTTCGCGATGGACCTGCACAACGATGGCAACGGCATGCTGCACATCAGCCGCCCTGACATTCCCGACATCGACGCTTATCTCGCCCGCATGACGCGCTTCGAACAATGCCTGCGCGATCACACTTGGTTCACCGTAGGCTCCACGAAGCCTTCGTTTCACAATCCCGGCACGCTCGGCGAAGGCTGGTGCAGGCGTTTCGGCATCGACGCTGTCATCCTAGAGTTCAACTGCAACTACATCGAGGGCCTCAAGCAACCCGCGATGGGCAAGCACTGGGTGACGTTCGGCGAAGGTATGGCGAAGACCTTTGAGGCGTATTTTGAATCGCGTAAATGAGGGCGTGGAGCGCGTATGAGATCAACCCATGATCTCACGCCTCCTTTTCCTCACGCTGACGGCTTTGACTATCTCGCTGCAGGCCCAACCGATCGGCGACGGCAAGGCAGACGACACCGCGGCGGTGCAAACGATGATCGATGCGGGTGGCGCGGTGCGTTTTGGCCGTGGGACGTATCGGCTGACAAAGCCGGTGGTGATCGATCTCGACAAAACGGGCTTCATCTCCCTCAGTGGCGATGGAGTGGCCCGTTTCGTCATGGAGGGCGCGGGTCCGGCATTCCATTTCAAAGGCACGCATGGCGGCACAGCCGATCCGGAGAGCCTGAAGCCGGAAATCTTCGCCCGGCAGCGCACGCCGATGGTGGATGGCATCGAAATCACCGGCGCACATGCCGAGGCGGACGGGATCGAGGCCACGGGCACGATGCAGCTCACGATTACCCGCGTGTCCGTGCATGAGGCGCGGCATGGTGTGCGTCTCAGCGTCAAAAACCGGAATGTCATCATCAGCGACTGCCATTTGTATCACAACAGCGGCGTGGGCGTGTTTTACGACCAGGTCGATCTGCACCAGTCGAACATCATCGGCAGCCACATTAGCTACAACGCGGGCGGTGGTGTGGTGACACGCGGCGGAGCGGTGAGAAACCTCCACATCGGCACCTGCGACATCGAGAGCAACATGGCCCCGGATGCCCCACCGGCCGCCAATGTGCTCATCGACTGCACAGACGGCTCCACGGCCGAGGTGAGCATCACCGGCTGCACCATCCAGCACAACAGCAAGTCGCCCGGTTCGGCGAATGTGCGCTTCATCGGCAAAGGCAAGCCCTACGGCAACGACGAAACGGTCCGCTGGGGCCATCTGAGCATCTGCGACAATGTTTTGAGCGATGTGGACGTGAACATCGACCTCCAAGAAGTGCGCGGAGCTGTCATCACGGGCAATACCTTCGGCGTCGGCTTTCAGCACGACCTGCTCGCCGTGGGTTGCAGCAACATCGCCATCGGCCCAAACACCTTTGATCGCAATCCGCCCTACTACCGTGGCAAGGCCGCCGAGGTGAAAGGTGGACTCGTCTTCCGCGATTGTCGCGACATCACACTCACCGGTCTGCAAATCGATGGCGTGCGCACGCATCCCGCCGCCGTGCAGATCCTCAATGGCGACACCTTCAACATCTCCGCCTGCACCATCCTCGACAGCGATGGTGCGGGCCTTCTGCTGCGAAACACGCGTCACAGCCTCGTCAGCGGTTGTTTGATCGCAGATCGTCGCAAGGATCGGAAGGCAGCGCCTTCGTTGCAGGTCGAAGGCGGCGAGGACAACACCTTCGCCAACAACAAGCTCGCGCACAGCGAAGCCAAGTAGTTCTCACATCTTCCCAAACCGTCAGCTAAAGCCGGGACTCCAACAGACCGCATCATGCATTTTCTCCTCATCTTAGTCTTCTTTGCTCTTCAATCGCTTCAGTCGGCCGATTTTCATGCCGCAGCCTGCGAAGGCGTGTATCCGCGGCATTTGCAGGGCATCTGCACGAATGACAAAGACGCGATCTACTGGTGCTGGACGGATGTTTTGGTCAAAACCGACACAAATGGCCGTGTGCTGAAAAAAGTGCCGGTGGCGAATCACCATGGCGATCCGTGCTTTCATGATGGGCGCGTGTATGTCGCCACGAACCTAGCTAAGTTCAACCGCCCAGCGGGTGAGGCGGATTCGTGGGTCTATGTGTATGATGCGGACACGCTCGCCGAGCTCGCGAAGCATCGCATGCCGGAAGTCGTGCATGGAGCGGGTGGCATGGCGTGGCGCGATGGGCGCTTTTTCATCGTCGGAGGCCTGCCGCCGGATGTGCCCGAGAACTATGTGTATGAGTATGACAGCGCGTTTCGCTTCCAAAAGCGTCACGTGCTCGCCAGCGGCTACACGCTGATGGGTATCCAAACGGTCGCGCAGGCGGATGGTTCGTGGTGGTTTGGTTGTTACGGCAAACCGGCTGTTCTGCTGCGAGCAGATGAAAACCTGCACTTCAACGGCAAATGGGAGTTCAATGCCTCCGTCGGCATCGCGCCGATCAGCGGCGGGCGTTTCCTCATCGCCCAAAACACCGTCGTGAAAGGCGAGGATGGCAAAACGAAAGGCAATACGGCCCAAGTGCTCGTGGCGAGGCCGGATGAGAAGAACGGATTCGTGATCGAGAAGCCGTGAACTGGACGCTCAACGCGGCTCTTTTAGCTCCCACAGCTCGTTGAATGCCTTCACGGTCTCGTCCACCAGCACCTGGCCGCCTTCGGGGCCGATTCGGCTGCTTTGGATGATGGCGCTGTAGCTGCCTCCAGCCACAGCACGAGGTGTCGGGAGGTAGCCGCCTGAGCCGGTCAATTGGATGAGAAAGGTCTGCACCGCCGGGCTGCGGGCCTTCATCTGCACACCGTAGTCGGTGTAGAGCTCAAACTCATTCGTGGCGATGGCCACATCGCCGAGACGCAGGGCGTGCAGTTCCATTTGGAAGACGCCCGCCGTGCCGGCTTTCTCGGCATCGTAGCGATCCACCACACTTTGGTTCCAAAGATACTTCCACTGCTCTTTGGGATCGTCTTTGTATTGATCGACGGCCTTCTGCGCATCGGCCAGTTCCTTCTCCGTCACCTTCCGCCAAGGCAAATCAATCTTCTTCGTGTGATGCTGCAGCACCGCGCCACTCACAGGCTCCAGTTTGGCGCCTTCATACGCCTCCTCCCAGCCACGCACGACTCGCCGGGCTACTTCTTCGAGCCGCGTGAGCCCACGCAGACGTCTCATGCGCTCATCCGCTGCTTTGCCATACATCGGCCGTGGCACCTGATCGCCACCAGCTCCGGTCCAGGCGAGGATGTGCAGGTCCTTGCCATGTCGCTCACGCAACTGGCGGCGCACCGGGTCCCAAAAGTCGGCGTGGATCACCTTGAGGCCCTCGACCTCCTGCGAGGGGCATGGGACATTCACCGCCGTGGCGATGAGCGTGTCATTCATGTCCCAGAAGAACAGCACATCGAGGTTGTGATCCTCATAGCCCTCGATGCCGCGAAACTCCGGCACGTTCGTGGCCCCATACATCTTGGCCGTGCCGTCCGCGTAAGTCGCACGGCGATTCTGCGCGATCACTGCCTGCCCTTGGCCCCAACCTGCTTTCGATGGCTTTCGGCTGCTCCAGCTCTGCACCATCGCCTCCACAATGCGGTCCACCATGAACTCGGTGTATTCCATGGGCATCATCACCTTCTTGCCGATCAAAGCGTAACGATCACCCTTCATCGTCACCGGCGCGGTGTGCGTGTGCGTGGCATTGAGGAAGAGCTTGTTCAGATCAAAGCCAGGCAGCGTGTCCTTCGCCTTCTCGCGCACCAGCTCGATGAGCCCGGTGCGGATCGCCACGATGTCGCAGGAAACCATGATCGCCTGATCGAGGGTCTTCTCGCCCTCACGCGAATCCAGGGCCAATGCGGTCGCATAGATCTGCGTCTCAGGTTTCTCCGAGATGCGCACATGCATCTGTCCATCCAACGCTACCGGACGGTCAGGCGTGATGTCCACCGTGGCCGCCCCCACATGAAGATCCGAGGCGGAAGCGATGACGGCAGACGTGACAAGGAGCAGCGAGAGGAAGAAAAAGCGCATCCAATTAATACCCGGCTTCCACGAGTTTTTTGTCGCCGTTTATATTCCGAAGCGAATGACTCAAGCGAATGTGGCTCCAAGACACACGATAAGCCTCGCTGATAAGGCTCGTAGAATCACGCGCCACTCGGCCTCGTCGAGTAGCCACCATCCACACCAACTCCCGCATTTGATGCATCCGACTCTTTTCCCGCCATCCAGCAGCCGACGTTCTTTTCTCACGCAATCTGGCACCGCGTTGCTGAGTGGCGTGTGGGGCCAATCTCTTCTCGGAGCGGAAGCACCGAAGGCACTGCCCGAGGGCTGGCATCTGCGGATGGGGAATGCGCAAACACCGGAGGAGGCTGCTGCGGAGCTGGAAGCATTTAAGAAGGCCACGCCGGATCTGGCGAGCTGGGAAAAGCGCAAGGCGGCGATCCGCCAGGGCATTCTCGAAGGGGCACGACTGGCGAATCCACCGGAGAAGCCGCCGCTTGATCCGGTGTTCACCAACAAGCGGACCTATGAAGGCTACACGGCGGAGAGCGTGCACATCCGAAGCTGGCACGGCTTCTACGTCACCGGCACGCTGTATCGGCCTCTCGACATGAAACCGCCCTATGCGGGCATCGTTTCCGCGCATGGGCATGGCGGTCGTTTCCTGCCGTCGCGGCAAACTCGCTGCGCGGTGCTGGCCCGCATGGGAGCGGTGGTTTTTCACTATGACATGGTGGGCTATGGCGACTCGAAAAAGGCAGGCTGGGACCATGGCAAAGTGCCGGAGATTCAGCGCCTGATCATGTGGAACTGCATTCGCGCCTTGGACTTCGTTTCATCCATCGAAGGCGTCGATCCCAAGCGCATCGGCATGACCGGCAACTCCGGTGGCGCCACGCAGACCTTTCTCACCGCCGCTCTGGATGAACGCATCGCGGTGGCGGTGCCGAGCTGCCAGGTGTCCGCGCATTTCTTTGGTGGCTGCCCGTGTGAGAGCGGCATGCCGATCCATTGGGGGCCGAACCATAAGACCAACAACGCCGAGATCGCCGCGATGACCGCGCCACGGCCCCAGCTCATCCTTTCGAACGGAGCCGACTACACCAAGAACACACCGGACGTGGAGTTCCGCTACATCCAGCACATCTACAGCCTCTACGGAGCCACGGACAAGGTCGTGAACGCGCATTTCCCGCTGGAAGGCCACGACTATGGACCGAGCAAACGTCTCGCGGCTTATCCGTTCTTCATCCGGCACCTCGGGCTCAACAGCCTGCGTGCCTGGAAAAAGGAGGAGCAGATTAATGAGACCTTCGCCAAGGTCGAAACCGAGGAAGACATGCTCGTCTTCAATGACAAGAACCCCTGGCCGAAAGACGCCGTGGCACCCAACACCCCGCTGCCTTTCTGATGCGCTGCTTTTTCTCCCGAATCCTCATCGCCACCTTTTGCAGCGGCCTCGCTCATGCCGAGGTCACTCGCATCGAGATCACCGAACGCGCGTCGTTTGCCGGTGGGAAAATCTTTGGCTCCACCGGAGCCTACGAATCCATCAAAGGCCGGATGTTTCTCGAAACGGACCCGCAGAACGCGGCGAACGAACGCATCAGCGACTTCCAGCTGGCACCGCGCAATGAGCGTGGCAAGGTCGAGAGCTGGACGGACTTCTTCCTGCTGAAACCGGTCGATGCAGCGAAAGGAAACGGCGTGCTGCTCTACGACGTGAACAATCGCGGCAACATGTTGGCGCTGTGGACCTTCAATGATGGCGAGCGCACGAATGATCCGAAGACGGAGGCGCATGCGGGCCATGGCTTCCTCATGAAGCAGGGCTTTTCCGTGCTGTGGTGCGGCTGGAACGGCGAGGTGCAGGCGGATGAGACGCAGCGTCTGCTCTGCGGCCTGCCCGTGGCGACGGAGAACGGCCAAACGATCACCGGTCGGGCGCATCTGGAGATCACGAGCACCGAAAAGGTCTTCAGCCGTGCCTTCTCGTGGAGCCCGTGGGGCATCGGTGCGGCGTTTCCCTCCGTGAGCCTCAACAACGCGGATGCGACGCTCACGATGCGGCCGCATCGCGACGCGGAAGGCATCGAGGTGCCTCGTGCTGAGTGGGCGTTTGGACGTTGGGAGAATGAGAAGTTGATTCCCGATGCCACGAATCTCTATGTGAAGGCCGGCTTGCGGCCCGGTTGGCTCTACGACCTTGTTTACACGGCCAAAGAGCCTCGCGTGACCGGACTCGGCCTCACAGCAATGCGGGATTGCGTTTCGTTCTTTCGTCACGGCGAAGCCAAAATAAATCCACTGGCAGGCGCGGTGCAGAAAGCCTGCGTCTTCGGCATCTCGCAGTCTGGCCGTGTGATCCATCACTATCTCTTTGAAGGCCTGAACGGCGATGAGCAGGGCCGTATCGTCTTCGACGGTGCCTTGATCCACGTCGCAGGCTCCGGCAAAGGCATGTTCAACCATCGCTTCCGCATGAGCACGGAGTATGGCACCCAGCACGAGGGCCACCTTTCCGGCAGCGAGTTCTTCCCGCTCGCCCCGCTGCCGCAGACCGATTCCATCACCGGTGAATCGGGCGACTCGCTTGCCCGTTCGCGGAAATCCGGCCACACGCCGCGCATGCTCTTCACACAAACCTCCACCGAATACTGGAGCCGCGCCGCCTCGCTGCTGCACACCGATGTGGAAGGCAAAACCGATCTCACCATGCCCGACGATGTGCGTGTGTATCTCGTGGCCGGAGCCGAACATCTCGGCAAGAGCGACGGCACGCCCGGCATCTGCCAGCAGCCGCGCAACACGCTCGATGAACGCGGCCCGGTGCTGCGGGCGATGCTCATGCACCTTGTTGAGTGGGTGAAGCATGGCAAAGCACCGCCGCCAAGCCGTCATCCGCGTCTCGCCGATCACTCGCTGGTGAGTTTCGATGCATGGAAGACGCAGTTTCCGAAGATTCCGGGCCATCATCTCCCCACCCATGCCTACCAGCCGCCGCGCCTCGATTTCGGGCCGCGTTTTCACAGTGATGGCATTGCCGACATCATTCCGCCGAAGGCTGGAAAGCCGTTTCGCACGCTGCTGCCTGCCGTGAATGCCGATGGCAATGAAACAAGCGGCATCGTGCTGCCGGAGGTCGCCGTCCCTCTCGGCACCTACACCGGCTGGAACCTCCGCTCGCCCCAAGTCGGTGCCGAAACAATGCTCTCGCCGCTCGACGGCATGTTTATCCCCTTCGCGAAAACCAAGGCCGAACGTGAGAAGACTGGTGACCCACGCCTTTCGCTCGAAGAACGCTATCCGACGAGGGAAGCGTATCTGTCACGCTTCAAGGCAGCGGCCCAGAAGCTCCACGAAGACTGCTTTCTGCTGGAGGAGGATGTGGAGCGGATTGTCGAGCGGGCGTCAGTGCAGTAGTTGTCTGGCTCCGCAAAGGCACATTGCACCGGACCGCGAGTACCTTATCGAACGGGCATGAGTGACATCGTGATTGAGACCGAGCAGCTGCAGTTGCGGCAAATGACGCTAGATGATGTTCCGGCCTTGCTGAAGGTGTTTGGTGATGCGGATGCCATGCGGTTTTATCCAACACCGTTCGATGAAGCAAGGACGCGAGAGTGGGTCAATTGGAACCGCCGGAGTTATGAGACGCGAGGTCACGGGCTTTGGGCTCTAATCCAGCGCTCCACGGGCGAGGTGATTGGCGACTGTGGCCTCGTAAGCCAGGAGGTCGATGGCTCACCCGAGATCGAGGTCGGTTACCATGTGCGGCGTGATCTGTGGGGCAAGGGACTGGCCACGGAGGCAGCCCAGGCCTGCATTGATCATGGATTAACCGGGTTCAGCTTCAGGCGGTTTGTATCGCTGATCCATCCTCAAAATGTGCCCTCGCGACGGGTGGCGGCAAAGATCGGAATGACGCTACGGCGGGAGACCGAATGGAAGGGCAAAGCGACCTGCATTTATGGGATTGAGAGAGGCCGAATCCTCGCCCATGCATCGCCATGAAGATTGAAGGAATCCAAGGCTGCTTTGAGAAAACCTGCGGCATGTTCTATTTCGCGAGGATGTGCTCCAAGATCCGCCTGCATGACCAGGGCCGATTGCCAAACGAATATCACGACATGCTCGGCCAGGGCTTTGACGGGCGGACGTGTCGTTACTTGCGTGTCACCTACGAGGAGGTGAGGTCGCAGGTGCTGGCCGGCAGATCGGATGTGGAGGTGCTCAACTGGTGCTTCGCCAATGGTCGCCCGCTAACTGACGAAGAAGTGCTCATCTACAACAGCTTCATGAGTAAACGCGGCTGGCACGATGACGAGACCGACGAGTTCATCCCCGAAATGATCCGGCAGTATGGCCTGCCAGACAACGGCACCGTTTTAACCGACTTTGACCTCATCGAGATGGATGAGGACCGCTGGTATCCCGACATGTGGCGGGATGCCTGGAAATGAACCCAACTCCCGATCATGCCTGATTTTCCGTCCCCCGAATCCGTCGCCCAGCGGCAACTCGATGCCTACAATGCCCACGATGTGGATGCGCTGCTGGCAACGTATACCGAGGACGTGCAGCAGTTTGAATTTCCCGTCACCTTGCTGTGCAGTGGCGCTGCGGCATTGCGCGAGCGGATGACGGCACGCTTGAGCGATCCGCTGCTTCATGCGCGGCTGATCAACCGCATCGTGATGGGTAATACGGTCATCGACCACGAGGAAGTGACACGCACCTTCCCAGAAGGCTCAGGCAAAATCGAGTTGGTAGCGATTTACGAGGTGCGTGATGGGAAGATCGCCGCCGCGCGGTTCATCTCCGGGAAGGTCACTCTTGAATCCACTACTCACGGCCCATGAACCCGACGATCCACACCTTCAACGACAGCGTCTATCGCAATCAAGTCATAGCCTTGTGGGAGGCTGTATTCGGTTATGAAACAGCGCACAGCCGCCCTGGGCTTGTCATCGACAAGAAAATGGGCGTCGAGGATGGGCTATTCTTCGTCGCCATGCTGGGTGCCGAGGTCATCGGCACCATCATGGCCGGATACGACGGGCACCGCGGCTGGATCTATACTCTGTCGCGGTGCATCCTGAACATCGAAAGCAGGGCATCGGCTCCCGGCTTGTAGTTCATGCCGAGCGTGCGTTTACCGGGCGTGGCTGCATGAAGATCAATCTCCAGATCGTGGCAGGCAATGAAGCTGTCGCCGCATTCTACGAATCACTCGGCTACGCCGTCGAGCCGCGCGTGAGCATGGGCAAACGAATTCAGGCCAACATTCCATCACATGATCTCTGAGCACCACATGAGCCGCGACTCGTTATTCGCGCCGAACAAATGGCTCCTGAAACACTCATGACCATGCTCCATCACCTCTCCTTCGCCGTCACTGACCTGAATCGCTCTGCCGCATTCTATGATGCAGCGCTCGCCACGCTCGGGTATCGCCGCGTCTGGGAGGATGCGATCTTCATTGGTTATGGCGTGAATGAAGGTGCGGATATCTTTGCGCTCAAACTCCGCCCGGAAAATGCGGGCGTTCCCGGCGATGGATTTCACGTTGCCTTCGCAGCTCCATCACGAGAGGCGGTGCTGCGTTTTCATGAGGTGGCCCTCGCTCATGGCGGCACGGATAATGGCGGTGCCGGACTGCATCCCGATTATGGCCCTGACTACTTCGCCGCGTTTATCATCGATCCTGATGGCTACCGCATCGAGGCTGTGATCACATGCACTCAATGATCTGGAGTTCATCGTATGGACACGGCTTCTATCTCACCCGCATAGGCCGTGAAGTGTGACCAGGACATACGGGCAGCGATCCCGGTGTTACGCTTCGTGTCTTGCTGTATGAACTCCTGCACGGCGCAGCACCACTGTAACTCGTACTATGACGCGGTCTCGTCAGCCTCATGACGTGACGTCAAAAAATGCCAGAACATGCCCGTCAGGGTCGCGGACGTAAAACTCGCGACCGTAGGGTATCACACGCAGAGGTTGGACGATCTCCAGCGCCTGCGAGCACACTTGTTCATACAGGCCGTCGAGGTCCTTCACTCCAAAGATCAGATCGACATCCTCATTCTCCAGTCTGCGCTGCCTCTCGCTGTTGGATGGAGTGCCTACCTTGAGGTGGATCGAGTGGGGCCCGATGCCGAGGCCCGCGTAGAAGCCCCCATGCTCGAAATTGAGCTCGAACCCCAATGGCCCGGTGTAAAACTCGATCGACCGTTTCAAGTCGGACACCACGAGCAGCGGACTCATGCGGTAGAGGGTCGCGGGAAGCGTGGTTTTCACGGCGCTGTCCTTTAGCATGCCGGTATGAGCAATGAAACACAGACCTTCATCCGGCGAAGAGTTGAGCTCTTATCTGCGTATCGTCTTCGACTATGAATCCCACTCCGATCTCCTCACGTCGCCATTTTATCAAAACTGCCGCTGCGGCAGTGACGACTTTCAACATCGTGCCGAGGCATGTGCTGGGTGGTCCGCGCTTCGTTCCGCCTAGCGAAAAAGTGAATGTGGCAATTATTGGTGCCGGTGGGCAGGGGCGTACTAATGTGCGCAACCTCTTTCAAGTCGAGAACTGTCAGATCATCGCGGTAGCCGATCCGGCTGAGTCGTTCAGCTTGGAGAACTTTTATTTCAAAGGGATGGGCGGGCGAATACCGGTCAAGGCAGAGATCGAAAAGCATTATGCGGAGAAAACACCGAACTTCCGTTGTGCGGACTACGTGGACTTTCGCGAGATGCTGCAGAAGGAGAAGAGCATCGACGCCGTGCTCGTCGCCACACCAGATCATTTGCATGCATACTGTTCCGTGGTGGCAATGCGCGCTGGTAAGCATGTCTACTGCGAGAAGCCGCTGACGCACAACATCTGGGAAGCGCGGCACGTCGCTAAGGTTGCAGCAGAGACGGGTGTAGCCACTCAATTGGGCAGTCAGGGGCATTCATCTTTAGGCACTCGTGAAACCATCGAGTATATCCAAGCTGGAGCGATTGGTGCGGTGCGTGAAATCCATGTGTGGGTTGGTGCCAAGCGTTGGAATCCAACTCTGACAGGACGGCCGCTGGAAACCCCGCCAGTGCCAGCGGGATTAAACTGGGATTTGTGGCTAGGCCCAAGACAAGAGCGGCCATTTCACCCGGCCTACTTCCCGGTGGCTTGGCGTGATTTCTGGGACTTTGGATGCACGGGCATCGGTGACTTTGCCTGTCATGACATGAACACAGCAGTGCGTGCCTTTGATCTGCCTGTGCCATCTCGTGTGGAGGCTCACGCAGCGGGGATGATGGACAACGAGATCGCGCCGCACGGATCCCTCATCTATTACACTTTTCCCGCAGCAGGCTCACGGCCCGAGATCCGCATGACTTGGTATGACGGCGGCATGATGCCGCTTGCTCCCGAGGCAATGGGCGGAGTCAATTTGCCCAAACGCGGCTGTTTGTTCATCGGTGAGAAAGGGGTGATCCAGTGCGATGGCGGTGGAGGTCAGCCCAGGTTGTATCCGGCAGCGCTCCGAGAGAGCTTCACCAAACCAGAGCCGCGCTTGAAGCGGTCTGCTGGACACCATGTGGACTGGATCAACGCATGCAAGGGTGGTGAGCCTGCAACAAGTCCGTTCGACTATGCAGCGCACCTCACAGAAATTGCGCTGCTGGGAGTCTTGTCATTGCGAACACAAAAAACAATCGATTGGGATGCTGTTAACATGAAAGCGCGTTCACTTCCGGCTGCTGACGCTTTCATCAACGAAACGTATCGCAAAGGCTGGGAGATCGTGTGAGCATGAGCGAGAAGATTGCCTTTACAAAACTGACCGAGGCGGATCACGAACCGATTGCGCGGCTGCTGCATCGTGCGCTGGTGCATTGGTATGAAAGCCGCCTCGGACAAGGGGCACGGTTTGGTGATCACCACCAGCCGTTCGCTCTTTTTCCAGAGGTGTATGAGGCGCTTGATCCAGGCGAGTGCGTGACAGCACGCTCGGACAGTGGGGAGATTCTGGGTGTTTGCTTCTCGCATGAGCGCGAGACGCACATCGCCATAGGGATCGTGGCGACAATGCCCGAGGCGGGAGGACGTGGATTGGCGAAAAAGATGATGGCTTGTGTGCTGGACAAGGCCGAGCGAGTCGGCAAGCCCACACGTCTTGTCTCCAGCTTGCTAAATCTGGACTCTTTCTCGCTCTATACTCGATTGGGTTTTGTGCCCGGCACCATTTTTCAGGATATGCTAATCAATGTTCCCGAGGCTGGATTAGCTGTTACTCCGCCAGAGGGCACCGAACTTGTCAGACAAGCAACAATGGCAGATGTAGCCCGAATCGCCGACTTCGAGCAGACCCAACAAGGAGTCCGGCGGGAGAAAGATTTTGCCTTCTTTGTGAACAACCAAGTGGGTTCTTGGCGATTGCTTATTTCAGAATCCGCCGATGGAAGCGTAAGCGGGTTTCTGGGCATGAGCATGCATCCGTCCTGTACGATGATCGGACCCGGAGTTGCGAAAAACGACGAGGCCGGCACTGCATTGCTGTGGCGGGCTCTGGATGGGATGAGAGGACGCAGCATCGTATTCTTGGCACCGTGTGCCGCAGCCAAGTTGGTAAAAACGGCCTACGCCTGGGGTGCAAGAAACGTGGAACTGCACGTGGCCCAGTCTACAGCTCCGGTAGAAGGAGCGAAAGGCTTGGTTTTCCCCACCTTTATGCCAGAGACAGCTTGATTTGAGGGAAACTGGACGGTCTAGTTCAGTCGAAACAAAACAAAAACGCGGGCCAAGGCAGATTGGCCCGCGCTTTGCGGAGAGATAGATGTTTCGGCTGCTAAATCAGACCAGAACTTCGTTCAAGATGCGGCCACCATTGACGATGTCGATCGGACGGACGCCATCGGCCATGATCCGCTTCTCGCCATTGATGCCAAGAAGGCGATACATGGTCTTAGCAAGATCTTCTGGGCCAACTGGATTGGTATCAGGCTCTGCTCCGAGTGCATCGGACGTGCCATAGACGAAGCCACGCTTTACGCCGCCACCTGCAAGGGCAACGGAGAACACGCGAGGCCAGTGGTCACGGCCATTGGTGTTGTTGATCTTCGGTGTACGGCCGAACTCTGAACTGACCATCACCAGGGTCTTGTCGAGCATGCCGCGATCATCAAGGTCACGAATCAGACGGGCAAAAGCCACATCGAAGTTGGGGGCTTGGCCCTCGAAGGCGCCTTTGATGTTGCTGTGGTGGTCCCAGCCGCCGTACGAAACGGAAACCATGCGAACACCAGCTTCGACAAGGCGACGAGCCAAGAGGAAACGCTGCCCCGCAGTGTTGCGGCCGTATTCGTCACGAAGCTTGTCTGGCTCAGCATTCAAATTGAAAGCTTCACGCGCCTTCTGGCTGCTGATCAGGCCGTAAGCAGCTTGATAGAAGCTGTCCATCGCATTGATGGCGTCTGCTTTTTCGATGGTGCGGAAATGCTCGTCCACTGCGCCCAAGAGGCTACGACGGCGGTCAAACCGCTTTTGGTCGATGTCTTTCGGCGCCAGTAGGTCGCGAACGTTGAAGCCACGGTCAGCAGGGTCGCTGCCGAGAGCAAATGGGCCGTAGGCGCTGCTCATGTAGCCAGATTGCTGCTCAGGAGCGAAAACGTTGGGAACCACCACGTAAGGAGGCAGGTTGTTGCGCGAGCCTTGCTCGTGAGAAATCACAGAGCCAAAGCTGGGAAACTTGATGGCCGGGCTAGGACGATAACCAGTGAACATGTTGTGCGTGCCACGCTCATGAGCGGCTTCACCGTGGGTCATGGAGCGGATGACGGTGATCTTGTCCAGGATCTTGGAGATGTTCTGGAACTTCTCGCCCACATATTCACCCGTGTTGCCCTTGATGGGGCTAAATGGTCCGCGATATTCCGGAGCAGCAAATGGCTTCGGATCCCAGGACTCATGCTGAGCCATACCACCAGGAAGGTAAATGTGAATCACCGACTCGGCGATTGGCTTGAACTCTTCCACCTTGGGCATTTCTACCGCAGCGCGCAGTTGAAGGAACTGTGGAAGGGTGATTCCCAGACCGGCAATTGCTCCGACTTGAATGAAGTCGCGGCGGCTCTGAGCGGTCATCAGATCCGAGTGGTTACCTTGGCAGAGAGGGTGTAGTTTCATGAATAGAGACAGGGGGTCGAACAATATACACCTACGACTGGACAAGAAAAGTCTTGCATTTGGCAAAAAAAATTGATTTTGGCCCGCAGCGGCAGCGACTTCTTCGTTGCCCAAGAGGCAGTTCACGGATTGGTCAAACTGACCTCGACCTTGTAAAATCTGCGAGCGCGTGTGTTTGGGTGAGGGTTGCTCGTGGTTCCGTCATCAGTCACTTCCACCACCATTCCTGTGCCGATCAGCAAATCACCAAACTCATGCCAAGTGCCAAGATCATCGGAGTAATAGGTCCGGTAAGTGCGGTCTAGAAGGGTCGGAAAGGCAATCTTGAAGCCTGCGGCCACTTTAGAAGGCACTGGCTTGTAGGTGTCGCCCCCATTGGGGTTGGTGCCGGTGATGAACTCCTCAAGGTTCGTGCGACCATCGCCATCCTGATCCCCACCAGCCCCATGGTCACCAACGGAGTCTGCAGGATTGAGTCCGTTGGCCGTTTCCCACACATCTGCCAGTTGGTCGTTATCCATGTCCAGACTGAGGGTCGGACCGGTCTCGAACCCCAGGGCAAAGTTCATGGAGCCAGCCCCATAGATCTCGATCTGAGTTGTCTGTGCCTGATTGCGCATGTTGATCGTATCAAACACGACGTTTTGGCCAGGGTCGTCGTCCACAGCAGCCGCGTTGTAAGTGACACCAACCCCTCGCTCCAGATACGCTCTCACCGTCTCTCCGGGGGTGCTATTGATAACGCTAATCTCATCAATGCCCTCAATGATGCCACTCAGCGATGATTGGCCGCCTTTGAGGAGTTGTAACAAATTGGGGCTCAAGCCATGACGAATGAACAATCGAGAGATGCTCGGGTCTGTAGTAACTACTACCGAAACTCGGTTGGAAAGCGCACTTAACGTTATTGTTTTTTGCACCAAGCCATCAGGACTCGTGAAGCGCCAACCACTAGGCACTACAGTCACGGTGTAGAGAGCGTTGTTGTAAGCTTGGCTGTCGGGGCCGGCTGCATACCAGTCCTTCATCGCGCTCGTCCTGAAGGTCGCCACTCGGCCACCCACGACGTTTGCGCTTCCTTCCTCTTCACTCTCCAGTCCAGAATAGCTCCATGGGTTACCCACAACCTGAAAAACATTTCCGTTACCGATGTCACGAACCCAAGCTGCTACCATTCTCCCACCAATAGCCTCGCTGAGGGTAAAAATACGACTATTGAACAGCAAATACTCTGGCTCACCATCGAGATCGACATCCTCAGAAGCACTCCCGTGTGAGGGAGCCGCTGCCCACGCTGCCACGCGCGAGTAAACCGCCGCGTGACGCATCTGGCTCTGGGCCGCCTTCGAAAAAGCCGCCAGCGATTGAAATGATGTGTCAGGATAAATGTAGTCGCCAGTGCTGAACTTGCTGAGGTCGTGATTTGTTTGGTTGTGAAAAGCCGTAAGGTAGGTGGCCGCATGCGCTGTGCCCGTGGCAAGCTTCCGGAGGTTGCCTGTGAGTGCAGCGGCGGATGACCAAGCAGAATCAGATACCCCACCGACTCCAACCTGACCCCACGGTGAGGGCATGAGAACACCAGACCGTATCTCAAACATCTTTTGGGTGAGTCCCTCTTCCCTTCCTGCCTGACCAAAAAACCAGTGGGCATAGTTCTCTTGAGTGGCGTGATCGACCCAATCTTTGGCAACTGATGGAAGCCCTGCATTCACGCCTCGTTCGACGACAGGCCAGACATCACCAACAAAGTCACGAGTCACATCGACACCACCGGTTGCAATCTGATCTGGAGTCACGAGCTGAATCCAAGGATGAGAGGCGATCCAGGCAATGTTTGCATCGTATCCATCCGCCTTTGACCCGGTAAGAAAGTCACTCCAATCGCTGTGGAGAATGATGACTTGATCCTGTACGTCACTACGGGCCTTTCGACTAAAGAGCTCTTTCAGAGGCAAGTTCAGTCCGCTGTCATTTGTTTCAAAACGAAAGCTGCTTGCCTGATCGTTGATGAGAAAGAGCTTAACGCCGCTGATGCGATTGATGCGGTAACCATCATTGCTCAACGCATTGCCACGACCGAACCAACGAGTGGCGTGGCGCATCTGATCCGCAAAAGTATATTCAAAACCCAGTGCGCTAATCAAAGATAAAGCTTGTGCGTCCAAGACGCGCTCTGGTGGGTACATCACGTGAGACGAAGAGGGAGAGCCATAGATTGAAGACAACACCTCATTGGCAAGCTGCAGATTATCCAGACTAAATGCGGTGGAGAAAAATGGCAGAACGTGGCTGGAAAATGTAGTGCCCGGCAACTCCACGACTCCACTACCTTTCATGCTAGCGACGCGGTCATTGAAGGCTGGTCCATCTCGCCATGGTTTATTCACCGTTGGATCTACCTTGGCCCATTCCACAGCCGAGGCAAATGTCGCTGGGAAGTGCAGTGCCACACGAGCCTGATAAGCCTCATGCACATCCAGAGCCCTGTAAAATCCAGCGCCATTTCCTGTGTTGATCAAGTCCTGCACCTCGCTGCCAGGGAGCAGCGGCCTAGACTCATGAATGACCGATGCGACCTTGACTCGCTTTCCACGATGATTTGATCCGCTCAATCCAAACCAGGACTTTAGAACGCTTCCCGCTCCACTAAGCCCGCTCTGATCTCGCCAATAATCAGATGCTATGCCATCGTCGAAAATACTGTCGCGAATGTCACTGCGTCCACCGATATCCCCTGCCCCACGAGGTGAGTTCTGCGTGCCGTCCTTCGTAGCATACACTTGATAGTTGATCGTAGCGGGGTTGCCGTTCCAACCAGCATCTAACAAAGCCTGACGATCAATCGCAAACTCAACGGAATCCATTCGAGAATCAAAGTAGCCTCTCAAAAAGCCGCCAGGGGTATTGGCATCGCGCCTCTGAACACCAAATGATGAAAGGGCTTGATTGAAGCCCGTACTGTTGTTCCCAGGGTTCGTGTCTACATAGGCGGCCCCGTTCTCCGAAGAATACACAGCCACACAAACCTCCCAACGCATGTTGGTAGAAGTGTCGATGTCGTCCGGCAGTGAAAACTCACCGATACTTGTATTGCCGAAGTCCATGACCACATAGACATCAAGGTTTGATTCCTCGGCATAGGCTTTGAGATCTTGAAAATCGACACGAAAAGCAAAAGTGTCATCTCCACCTGACGCAGAGGGTCCACCATCCCTCGCATAAAAGGCTACGATGTCCCGGCTGCTGTCAAAACCGTCGTAAGCGCGATACAAATCGGAGCCTTGGTTGTTGTTTCCATCTCCGTTGTATTCGTCCAGCGCGATGATGTCCTGCGCGTTCCAATCGGTGAAAGCTTGATCATTCACCACAGCACCGACCGTGATAGGAGCGCGAGGGCCGATCGTGATTCTAGAACCAGATGCTGGTGGAATCGTGTCATTCTTCCGCGGATTGGTATTGTTAGTGAGTTCCTGAGCATTCGAGAATCCGTCACCATCGGGATCGGCCGAACCGCCATGAACTCCACCCGTGTCGAGTGGGTTGAGAGCGAATCGGATTTCCCAACCGTCAGGCAACCCATCGCCATCCGTGTCTCGGTTCAAAGGGTCTGTTTCAGTCCAAGTCTCTCCCATGTCACGAACACGATTCCCATTGGTATCGCCTGCTACGAGCCCGTCTGAATCTTTATCCTCACCAGTGCCATCCAGCGCGCCATCTCCATCCGTATCTGCGTTGTTAGGGTCTGTCTCGGTCCAGATCTCTAACGGATTTCTTATGCCGTCAGGCCAATTACGCGCCAAACTTGGCGAGACACCTGGGCTGATGCTCGCTCCATCTCCATCCAACCAGCCATTGCGATTGTAATCTTCGATGCCATCTGGCAGGCCATCGTTGTCGCTGTCCGCATCTCCTGGGTCCGTTGTGCTGCCACGCACCTTTCTGGCACGATCTCCACCTTCAGCTGCCGTGTTCACTCCTGGCACGGTGCTTAGATTGTCCAATGTGTTGAAGAATGGCGGATCAATGTCCCCAATGAAGTTCGGATGGCCATCTCCATCGGTGTCAGATGTCAAAATGGTGCCAACATCAAAAACAAGGTCTCCGTCCAGATCGTTCCAAGGCTCCGAAGATTCGCCTGCGTCATGTGCTCCATTCGAGTTCGTATCCGTAAAATCAAAGATCCCGTTACCGGCACCGGTAACGGGCGATCCAAACCCCACGTCGCTGAATGACTCGCCCGGCAATACAGCAGATCGCCACCCCACTTCCAACGAGTCTGGTAGACCATCCCCATCGGTGTCAGGCGACAATGGGTTAGTTTTGCCGTAGGCGTAGTAAATGTGCACCTCACCGTTATTCCACTGCTCGGAGTTGGGTTTGTATTTCGGGTCGGTCGATGGATAGCCGTTAGGCAGTGGGGTCGCGCTCGCCTCATCTCCATCCAGTAACCCATCATCATCGTCGTCTGGATCCTTCTCATTCCCAGGCACCCGTTCTCTGAAAATCACGCTGGTCCGACGAACGTCGTGATTCTCTGCACTGCCCGTGAATGCGGTTGCGGTGAATGTGAACTGACCTTCCTCAACGTTACTCCAAGTGAAATCCCAAAGCTTGTTATTGCCTTCGGTGCTTGTGACAGGCGAGCTTATGGTCATGGGGCCTGAGTTCACCGTGATGTTAACACTCGTCACATCCATGCTGGTCGCCACTCGAATCACGAACTCCCTGTCTAGTGGATCTGGGGCTGCTTTTCTCGGAAGCACGATCTCAAACGCCTTACCAGCCGGATCAATCTCGGGGGGGCTCACAATAGAGACACGGGGCTTGGTACTTGGGTTTGACCTCACCAAGCGTTCCGCCAGTAGATCCGAAAGCGGAGCCGTGCGATCGAGCGTGACAGCGATCTTGTGCAGGTAGTCTGGCTGATCATTCCAAAGGTTGGGGGGCGTGAAAGCGAGCGCATGGAACTCAGCAGTCTCGTCGTATGCTATGCGATACTCGCTCCGAGAAAGCGCCGTCCCTGTTGCACCCGTCTCGGACGAGCCAATCCGGACAAGAAACTTGTCGATCAATTGTGTTTCAGAAAGTCCTGCTGCTAGGGATTTACTGAAGTATGCCTTCACCTCGTAGCTGTCATCAATCGAATCGCCATCCTGGGGCGGCCATGCGACAAAGAGACGCTCATTCGGTCCCGCAGCGTTCACCGTGCGCACTAATGTCGTAAAGTGACCACCTGCATCACTCAGAGCAAAGTCTTTGTATTCAGAAGAGGATACTTCCCGCAATCTAACGCGCATCGTTGCGATCCCTGATGGTGGGATATTACTGAAATTGAATCGCCACTCTTTTTGAAACCCGCTGTTAGTAGGTACCACTGACGGAGTTACCTCTGACGCCTTTACCCACGAGTCAGCAACCACGGCATCCCAATTGCCATCAGCATCGAGATCTTCAAACTTCTCTGTCGAATCGCGAGTGCCATTGCGGTTGCTGTCAGTGAACGGCTCGAAGCCACCGCCATTGCCATTAAGCGAGCGGGTGATGCTGTCATCGTTGCTTGGATCAGTGTCCACGATGTGGTACCACACTTCCGTCACGCTAGGATCAGTACAGACCACAACACCGTACTGCGAACCTCCTACCGTATCGCCATTATTTTCAGGGAAGCGCACCTCACCCGTGGGAGCTGCTGCGTCATAGTAGAACGATTGGGTGAATGTGTTGTAGATGCTTGCTTTGCCCCCACGATTCAAAAAGGCCCTTGCCCGGATGACGTGCATGCCCTCAGCCAAACCAGTGCGAATCGCGCCATAGTCTGCGTGAGGTCGGAACTGCACCGCAGCGAGATCAATGGCGTCAGTCTCAAATGTGGTCATCATCTTCTGTTTCCGTGCCACTGCGTCTTCATTGCCTGGCCACCAAGATGGCGCCGCATCCTTGTAAATGCCGATCTTATACTTGGATGTAGCGGTAAACCCGGGCGGTAGCGGAGTCACACTCCACCAGTCCGAAGCCCCTCCATCATCGTTGTGCCGATAACTCAACTCTGCCGTGCGGGTGGTCGCACTGCCACGTCCAGCAGCACCTTCTGGGCTAGACCCATCCGTGGTGTAGTAAAGAATGCACTTGTACCCGGCACCTACACTATTTGCTTTGACCCAGAGTTCACTTCCTGAAGCGTCATATTGATTTCTGGAGGGAGAGACGTTGCCCACCGGAGCCTGTGGATCATGGTACAAAAAGGTTGCGGTATCTGAGTCAACAAACTTCGGCGCGGTACCAGTGGTCACACTTGTAGTGGTAAACGTTTCGGCCCCAGCTGACCCAGTTGCGTTTCGAGCAGTGTCTTGAGCGGCAAACAACTCGGGATGAATCCTGCTAACAAAGTTTGGTTGCTCGTAACCTTGAAACAAATCCGTTGCCAGGGCGGGTGGATGATCTCGCGGGTCACCCAGGACATGATTCGTGGCGTTGAGGTTGACTCCACCATCGAGCTTCATCAGCACATTTTCCGCTGAGCCGTCTACGCGAGCCACAAACCTGACAGATGCTGGATCCGTGACTCGCGGAACAAGAACAGAGTACTTGTAGTCGGTGGTGTTTGTCTCTGGAACAAGCACCGGCCTTGTAGTTTCTGGGAGCGTACTTCCATTGAAGGCTTTGTCGCCGTTTGGGCCATCTTTGCGAGAGACGATCACCATCGGTGCCTCAACTCCATTCTGAGTAATCGTCACTGGCCGTCCACCATGATTTTTCCAAGCCGCAGAAGGGTCTGGATTTTTCCAAGAAAAGACAAAGTAACCTCCAGGAGGCACTACAGTGCCACTCAGCTCGTTTACAAACTTATAGAAGCCACCTCCGTAGCCGGAGTAGTTGTAAAGATATGCCCCAGCCGGGAAAGCGGTGGCAAAACTACGTGCTTGGCCGCTAGAGTAGTCGTCATTTAGCATCACAAGCATCGTGACTCCGTCTGCATCGGTCATGCCTCCATTCTCACGCTTGTCGATCCGTTCCCAAGCCACAAAGTCGCCATCACTCCACCTTCCTAACTGGTAGCCACGGGCAAATTGATCGTGGATGTAAAGAAGATTCGGGACTCTCGCATCTCCCCACTGACCCAAGAATGACGTATTGGCATGACGGGGAAAGGCACCCCCACTCTCCCCAAGCGTCTCGGCCTGATAGTTCCCATCCGTGTAGAGCAATCCCAGCCCATCCCGCAGAAAGTAGAAGGCATGCTGAAGCTCACGGCGCGCTGCATAGTCACTGTCATGGCTCTGAGCATGCATGACGCCCTGGTTGGCTGCAAATCCGCCATAACCAGCTTGATCGTAGCCATTCAGGCCGTTCCAAGGGCTACCCAAGCGGCTATTGAGTTGCTCTCGCAACGGATTGTCGACCAAGCGCATTCCAGAATCGATGTAGGGACCATAAGCCGGAGGCTCACCTAGATGTTCACCGAAGAGCATCGCATCGTCACGTGCAGCATCCGTGCTAAAGACGGTGTCCCGATGATTCGCGTCATTAAATCCGCGAGTAATGTTAAACTGCCGCTGAACCTGACCCGTGTATCCGTAATCACTTGTGTCCTTGTCAGCGCCATAAGTGGCTCCAAAAAAGTCCGGGCGGACATGCTTCACCGCATCCAGCCGTAAACCATCAGCCTTCGTTCGATCCATCAACCAGCGGGCAGCGCGATTCAGATAATCGCCCACGTACTCTTCATAAGCCGCCTTATTTGTGGTGATGTACGCTTGCGCCCAAGCTTTCGCTTGAGCGTCCGTAGCAGACGGTCCGAGGTTCCCAGGCTGACGGGCCATCGTGATCAAGCCACCAAACCCAATGTAGTTGAAGTCTTTGTCGTGGTAGTACTGCTCAGGACGCAGAAGATCCCGCACGAACTTCACCTTGGGGCCACTACCGCCTTCAGACGAACCAAAGTTCATGTTCAACGTTCCCGGCTCCTGCGCGATGTCGATGAGGTCAGCGAGTCCGAGATGCTGCACTTGCCACGCATCGGTCCAGGAGCGCGTATTGTCCCACTTCCGATAGAAGCCGTCTTGCGTCACACGAAGGTGAAAGTCCTCCGGCAACAGGCCCGGATAGATGTCGACCGGTGTGTTCTCGTTGTATCCTGGCACATCGAATGCCCGGTGATTCATGATGTTATCAAAGTAAATGCGTATGCCGAAGCGATGTGCTGTCTCCACCAACCGGATCAACTCAGCTTCCGTGCCGTAACGTGTGCGAACGGAGTTGCGCTGATCTTTGGAGCCAAGATCAAATGGATCCCACATGTCATAGCCCACCGAAAGCCCGCCGGATCCCTTAGTAGGCGGCGGCAACCATAGTGAAGAGTAACCGGCTTCTGCCAGTTCAGGCATTTTTGCAGTGATCTCGGCCCACGACGTGTTGAAATACTGCAACATCGTCTCGGCTTTCGCCGAAGATGCAATCAGTGCGAGAAGCACGGTAACGTACTTCAACAAGTGGCGAGCCTTAGCCAGACCACGAATCAGCGTATCGTCCGTGTTCGGCAGAAACGAACTCGTTCCACAGCCTGCGTCCAGCTTGAACATTTTCTTGAACTTAGCCATCATGGTTTTCGCACTGCGATTCTAACAAAGCGTTTCTGCTCACCAGCCAGCTTTGGCACGGTAGCGCGCCATTCATTGCCCCCGAGGTTCTGATACGTAATGTTAGCGCTGGACCAAGACGTTAGATTTACGCTGGTCTCTGCTACAATCAGCACATCCGTTGCCGCAGGATTGATCTCCAAGTCCACGGTCATCGTTGTGGCTCCGACCGCACTCAGCTCGACGGACGACTTGCCCGCAGCCTTCGGCGGCGAACCAAAGGCATACTCCAGCAGATTATTCATGCCGTCATTGTCTGGATCAGCTAGTTCGCCGCTGACCGCAGGGTTAGCCTGCTCACCAACGGTAAACTCCGCAGTTACCCACGCGCTGAAGGCTCCACCAGGACCAGTGGTGAAGGTGGCGACTCTCCACGGACTCCATTCGTCTAACGCGCTTCCGCTATTGTCCTTGTGTCGGGCACGGACCTCATACGAGGTGCTCCAAGCAAGAGAGAATCCGCTCACAAAGGTCCCCTGTTGCAGATTCATGGACAACCCATCTGATAATCCAGACCAAACTAACGAACCTCCCAGAGTATAGACTGCAAACTCCGTCATTGAGTGAACTTGTCCGACATCGGCGTCTGAGAACGGTCCGGTTTCAAGATTCGCGCTGATCGCGTTCACCGAGGCCCCCGCAGGTGCAACGATCGGTGGTGAGTGAGGTCGATGGTTCGCTCCTACCGGCGGCAAATACAAGCGTCCACCCGGTATAACCTGCTCCGGCCTGCTTGGGCTACTCCAGAGCAGCCTAACATTGGAGTCAAAACCACCCTCAAGGTAGTGCAGTTCAATGTCATAGTATTGTTCCGCCACCAAAGAGATAGTTCCAGTGTGTTCGGTAGTGCCTTGATACTGAAACTTATCGATGACCAGTTGCCCGTTCACATACAACCGCGCTCCGTCATCTGATCTTGTCTTGAACGTATACGTCTCGGTGAACTGAGGCCTCACTCTTCCTCGCCAGCGTGCTGTAAAGTTGTCATTGCCAACCCCCACCATTGGGCTTCCTCCCACCCAGTCAAAGTCCACTCGTTCATCAATACGAGTAAGCGCCACGCCCTCGAAGGACTGGGTGTTTGGATAAAACTCCGCTGCTAGGCCATGTGGCATCGCGCCGTCAGATGCCACGAAGGTTCTCCAATCACTCCAGGCACTCCATTCGCTAGTTGGATCGCCGCTACTATCCCTGTGGCGCACCCGCAGCCTGTAGGCCTGCTCACCTATCAGAGAGGTGCGGCCATCGTGCGAACCCTCGAATGCCCCAGTCGCAAGGCCAACCGAAACACCAGCATTGGACGCGTTCCACACTCTCGTGGATGTAACGTCATCCGTCCAGATCTCCCACTCCGAAGCTCCGTGTGTGTTCGTTACATCCTGATCCTCAAATGCAGCCGTGCCAAACGTAGCTGCTGCTGCGTCCACCGCTGACTCATCCGTTGCGGGAGACGTCACCAGAGGCGCCAACGGACGATGATTGGCCGTGGGGTTAATCGCATACAAACGCAACGCCGGTATGATCTGTTCCGGCTGGCTTGGGCTGCTCCAGTAGAGCTTGGCAGAAGCCCCAAACTCACCATCAAAGTATTGCATTTCCAGGTCATAATACTGGCCGGCCAAAAGACTGATCTGCCCCGTCCACGGCGTTGGTCCCTGCCCTACCCATTTGTCCACCAATTGCTCGCCATTCACCCAGAGCCGCACGCCGTCGTCCGTGATGGTTTTGAATGTATAGACCTCACTGAACTGCGGTTTGATCCGTGCGCGCCAGCGTGCACTGAAGCCGTCTACATTCACGGTCGTAGTGCTTGGAGGTGCCCCGTTGCCATAGTCATAGTTGACGTTGTTCTCGGTGCGGCTCACGACTGGGTTTCCTGACAATCTTGTGTTGTTGTAATACTCCGCGGCGACTCCTCTTGCATCGTCAGGTGGCGTTGTGGTGAAGTTCCTCACCGAGTAGGCGCTCCAGGCACTCACCAGGCTGCCACTGCTATCCTGGTGCCTCACTCTCAACTGGTAGCTCGTGTTGTTGGCCAATGCCGTGAAACCATTCACAAAAATCCCATCACCTAGGCCGGCATAGGTCCTCGCAGACCCTGTCACCTCAAGGGCATGCCATACTTTGACAGGCGTGATGTCCGTCGTCCAGATCTCCCAGTCGCTGGACAGGTGAGTATGACCAGCATCCACGTCCTCAAAGAGGCTACTCGCCATCACAATGCTCACAGGGTCTGTCAACTCGCTGTCTGCTGCGGGAATGATGATGTCTGGGCTCCTTGGGCGGTGGTTCGTGCCTCCAGGAAGATTGAAAAACTGCGTAGCAGGAATAATCTGCTCTGTCCCGCTAGGCGGTGTCCACATCAGCCTTGCCAATGCGCCGCCAAAGTTATCAAAGTAGTGCATCTCCACCTCATAGAGCTGCCCAGCAGTGAGCGAGATTGCGCCCGTGTACCTTGTAGTGCCCTGGTTGATCCACTTGTCGATCAAGAGTTGGCTATCTACCCACAATCTCACCCCGTCATCCGTCTCCGTGGCAAACGTATAGAGACCAGTTACCGGAGCCAAGATGCGTCCACGCCAGCGGACGCTAAAGTTGTCGTTAGGAATACCCGCCATGGGCACTCCTGTGGCCCAATCGAACTGCACATTTGCATCCACTCGGGTCTGTGGAGTCCCAGACATACTGATTGCTGGCCAATACTCTCCCTCTAGCCCAAATGGGCCGTTCGCACTTACCGTGATGTCGCTAAATGCGGAGAATCCCACCGCACTGGTGCTGTCAGTAGCTTTCGCCACCACTCGATGCAGACCTGCTGTGGCATTTGTCCACACGAAACTAAATGGCGCAGCAGTGTCTGACCCAATGAGAGTGAATCCATCGTAGAAGTCCACCTGTGCGATGCTCGCTCCGCCATTCGTTGTGCTCGCGTCTGCCGTTAGCACAATGTTGGTCGCCGCTGGACCGTAGTGTGTGCTCAGGTGAGCCGGAGCCGTCAGCGCCACATTTACGCCACCTGTTGTTGCCGCCACGATGTCCACAAAGCAGAGCTTCGTGTTGGATCCACCGGCACCTTGAGTAAGCGTCAGCGCACCGTCAGTGACCGTCACCACCGCATCACTCTCGATCCATCGGTTACTTGTAGAAGGCGTTCCACTCAAGATCGTCACACCTTCAGCATCCACCACGTGCACGCTATCCGTTGTCGTGGCGTCTCCGGCTACCAGATGCACATCATACGTACCGTTTGGCACTGCTATCTCCCAACTTCGTGCCGTTGCCACCGACGAATGCTTCATGTGATTCAACGTGTCGTAGCGCTGATCCGGGGAGGCGGGCGCATTTCTATCCCTGCCAAAGCTAGTGTTGTCTTCACTCCACCCAAAAGTAAATCCACCAGACCTCGCACCATACACTTCCCCCGTGTCTGCCATGTAGCCTTCAGGCACAGGCGCTCCAGCGTTCTGATAGTTCACGTGCAACTCCAGCGGCAGGCCACCTGAGGTCACCCTCACACTGTCGAACAGGGCTGTCGCCAGTTGTGCATTGTTGTGGGAGCTGACGGCGAGTCCTACGAGAGGATTCGCCGTCAGAGGCAAGGTGATACCGCCTATCTGCTGCCAACCTCCCGAGATGGCAGAAATAAAAGCCGTGATCACATTGCCCTGACGACGAAGTTTTAGATAATAAGGAGCGAACACTGCCGGGCCAGTAATAAATTGACTAATCCCACCGGAAGTCTGCCGATACTGTAACTGCGCTCCCACTCCGGCCATCAGAGTGACCATCGCATTCGGCGATCCTGCATCCAGGTTGTTCCTGATCATTAGGCCCGCCTTTGTGTAAACATCAGCCTGAGTGAGGGATTGCACCTTCGCCACGATCTCGCCGTCTCCGCTCAGCGTGCGGCAGGCATAGTGGAAAGAATCCGCGTTGTTCCAGATGTCATCACCACTCCCAGACATAATGAACGTGCCCGTCGTCCCGGCAAACGTGGCATCACCCTCCAGAGCAGGCGTTCCCACATCGGCGTGCAGCCATGGTGAAGGCAGCGGGTCTGCCGGTGGTTGAGTCGCCTCGTTGATCCACTGCTCCAGCAGACCTATCGCGCTCTGGTCCACTAGATTCTTTGCTAGAGGCGGCATCTTATAGTGCTCAGACGCAGTCGCCATCCTCTTATAGATGATGCTTCGGTCCACTGACTGCGGTGCCAGTATCTTTGCACCACTTATGCCCAGAGCATCCTGCACGATTCCGTTGATGATCCCAGTGCTTCCCAGTGATGTCTCTATCCTGGCATCCCAGAACGCATGCACCCCACCCGGCCGGTGGCAGTGTGCACAGTTACTGTCCAAATAGGACCTCATCCGCTGCTCGGCAGACGCCGCCTGGTCATTCATCCCATAGTGCTTGATCAATGTCGGCAGATCCGCCTCGTTCAGAGCGGGAGACAGATAGCCCACATGATTCCACGCACGGAGTTGGTTGTCAGTCACGCCCGTTTGCGTGAAGTGCAGGTTGCTGTTGTTGCTTGGCGTATTGATCCCCAGCACACCACCCGAGTTATTCGTGTGACACGCTAGACAGTCCTGCCGCCCAGGGAAATACCACGGCTGCGTGCGGTCGATGTTGAAATGGAACCTCGCCGCAGCAAGCGCACCCGCATTATGAGATGTCAACGCCATCCCAAAGTAGACTGTAGACGGCAGCGCCAACGTCTTCACGGCAAAGGACGTCCAGTCGCTTCCATTCCGGCTGTAGTAGGCAGTAAAGACATCCCCCTGCCTTTTGAGGCGCAACCACGCGTTCGGGAAACGCACCCCAGGCTGCGGACTTGCTGGATAGATCGCCGCGCTGCCACCGCCCGTGAAGTCTCGGCTCTGAAACTCATACCCACCTGTGTTGTTGTTCCGCGCCTCGTTCGTTGGAAACACCAGCGCCATCACATTCCTCGCGTTTGCCGCCAGTGACTCACGCACCATCAGCCCCGCCTTCGTGTACAGATCTGCTCGATCCAGAGACTCCAGCCTTGTCGCGATGTCAAAGTCGCCTGTCTTTTGCGTGTGGACGAAGCGAAATGAATCCGCGTTGCCAAAGATGTCTGTACCGCCCGCCGTCACTGCATACCCACCATTGAACGGCACCGTACTCCCCGCCTGTGCTCCGCCTATATCCGTGCTCGTCAGACTCCCCAGATCCACATTTCCATCGATCACCACATCCTCCGTGAACCCCGTCGTCACCAGATCCGCGTCACTGTTATCCGCACGCCACTTGTAAGTCATCCCATACACATACCCACTGTCATTCCGCACCAGCACCCGCGTCTCCAGACGCTTGCGCACAGAGGGATTCGCATCATCCACCGGCAGCTCAAAGTGCTTCAAAAACACAGACCCCTCCGGGAACGTCCAGTCACCCGTCGGCGAATAGCCTATCGTCTGCCCCGTAGGAATCGCAAACCACCGCTCCTTGTGCGCCCGGTCAGACCACAGTGGATTGATCCCCTCGTAGTAAACGAACCCACCAGAAGCCGCCACTGGGTTGTTATTCCCATACGACCCCACCGTCAGCAGCCCCGTAGCAGACAACGTCTGCGGCAAAGCAGGAGGCGGAGCACCCGTCCGCGCCAGTTTGTAGATCCGTCCTCCTAAGCTCGACATCTGACACAAATACAGCTCGTGGTCCGCATCCTCGCCGAACGACGACAGCCCCACATAGTTCGAGCCAGCGCTCGGCCCTGACCCCAGCGGCAGAGTCGCCAGCGGCACCTTCGTGGCAGGACTCGTGCTCTCATCCAAATACCAGATCAAGCCAGACCCATTGTCGCCAAAGATATACCTGCCACCCAGATCCACTCCGAACTCACTTCCCCTATACACATAGCCACCTATCACCGCGCTCCCCTCATTGTGTGAGTAGGCGATCACCGGGCGCTTATTGATCCCCAGATACGGAGCCGCAAGATCCGCCCCAGGCCCCTCCACATCATCCCACTGGAAGTTCAGCCCCACTTCACCCGGCTCGATCACACTCACCTCTTCCCAGTTCGCCAAGCCCACGTCACCAATGAATATCCGCTTCGACACTGCATCGATCGTCATCCGGTGCGGCGAGCGCAACCCCACCGCATAAAACTCCTCCAGCACATTCCCCTGCCCCACAAACGGGTTATCCAGCGGGATGAAGTAGTTCTGCGTTATCGAGCCCGCAGGCAGAGGCTGACGCGAGATCGGCTTTGATACACCTCCGCCCCGCTGATCCACATCGATCCGCAGCACACCAGAGAACAGTCCCCGGTCTATCCTCTGTGTATTCAGCGTTGCCTGTGCGTCATCTCCATTCGTCAGATACAGAAACCCATCATCTGGATGGAAAAACATCCCCCCACCATTGTGCCAGACCGAGGCTGCTACCTGATCGATGAAAATCGTCTCACTCCCCGGTTCCACCACACCATTTCCATCCACCGTATACCGCACCAGCCTGTCCCGGCATGGCTTAAACGTATTCGGCCTCGTCGTTGAAGACCCAGTCACCGTCCCCGGCGGCACATACGTGTAGTAAATGAACACAAACCGATTGTTCGTAGGCCCAGAACCAAAGTTCGGGTGAAACGCCAACGCCAGCAGCCCCGAGTCATCCCAGCCCTGGCACTGGGCAGAGAGATCCAGCATCAGCACCTTATCCCCATTACCTGCCGCCGCACTCTTCGGGAATGAATACACCCGCCCCTCCCGCTCCCACACCACCATCCGCCTATCGTTCACCCCTTGCCCCGGCAGTTCACAGATCCCCAGCGCATTCAGGAACGTCACATTCGGAAACGCCGGCACCGCCGACCACGAACCCGAGAACGTAGGAGCCGAAGCAGGCAACACCCCACCGTGATACGCCGAGTAGGCAGGTCGAGAAGTCAAACCATAGCCCTGAGCCCACGCCACCCCGCCCTGTCCCCACACAGTTGCACACAGCACTGCACCAGCAGCGCCACGCACAAAAGCACGACAATCGAAAAAACCACCCATTCGAGGAAACAAGCTCAGACAACGATCCAGCCAGACCGCTCACATCAACACGCTGCCAGTTTGCCGCCCCATATCACCTAGATAAATGAATAAACCCAGCACATAGCCGACCACCCAACCTCTAGCGCTTCACCCTCGCCCACACGGGCTTAAGCACATGCTTCACCAGCGGGTCCACCAGTGCACCGACGATGACGCCCAAAATGGACGCGATCACCGCTTGCGAGAGCCACGCGAGAAACCCATGGGCCGCCGGCAGCAGCGCCGCTACCGCCTCAGCAGCATGATGCACAGCCTCCTCCGGGCCATGCACCCCCATTTGATGCAATCCGTGAACGAGAATGCCACCGCCCACCCAAAGCATAGCAGCCATGCCCAACAGACTCAGCCCCTTCAGGAAAATCGGCATCCCCAGCACCAGCGCACGGCCTGCCGTTCGGATGAAGCCAGTCCCAGACCGCGCCAACGCTACCCCCACGTCATCTGCCTTCACAATCAGCGCCACCGCCCCATACACCAGCAGAGTCATGCCCAGTCCTACCACCGCCAGCACCACCGCTTGCATCCACAGCGGATTACCCGCCACACCCGCCAGCGTGATGGCCATGATCTCTGCGGAAAGGATAAAGTCCGTGCGGATAGCGCTAGCCACCCGCTGCTCCTCCAACTCAGCCGCTGTAGTAGCAGCCTGCGGTGCATCTTCAGACCCACCCCCATCATCGCCATGCCCAGGGTGCACCAACTCCATGATCTTATGATAGCCTTCAAGGCAAAGAAACGCCCCGCCAGCCATCAGCAGCGGAGTGATCACCCACGGCGCTACCAAGCTCAGCAAAAGCGCACCCGGCAGCAGAAAGAGCAGCTTATTCTTCAGTGAGCCCTTAGCGATCTTCGCAATGATAGGCAACTCACGATCCGCAGTCAGACCCACCACATAGCGCGGCGTCACCGCAGCATCATCAATCACAATCCCCGCCGCCTTGCTACCAGCCTTAGCCGCCAGCACACCAGCGTCATCCAAAGTCGTAGCAGCCACCTTAGCCAAAGCCGCAATGTCATCCAGCAAAGCAATAAGTCCCGAAGTCATACCCCGACCCTAGTGACAGCCCGCACCTTGTCGAGAGCAGGAACCCAACACCCTCCTATCAGTCTCCCCGTCCCCCAAACCACCGCAAACAATCGCCAACAATCGCCAACAACCGCAAACTCCCCTTCCCCGTCTCCCCGTCCCCCAAACCACCGCCAACAATCGCAACCAATCGCCAACCACCGCAAACTCCCCCTCTCTACCTCTGCAGCGCATTCAGCAGCTCATTAAACTTCAGGATCATCTCCTGGATCTGGTTCGCGTTGTATTCAGGGTCAGCATTCATACTCAGCGGTAGCACCTGATTGCAGTTACGCGCGCTACTCGCCTCAGCCGCAGAGATCGCGTCATTCCGCGCCTCAATCATCTCCTCCGGCGTCACGCGATCGTCCACCAGCGCTTTCAAAGAGTTAAACTGTCCCCGCAAAGGCGAGGCCTCGATCAATGCATGATCTTGTGGAATAGAAGGGTCGAAAGGCATGGTTGGCAGTGGTTTGCGGTTGTTTGCAGTTGTTTGCGATAGTTTACGATTATTTGGAAAAGCAGCGCGGGAGCAGATTGCAGTCGTTGAGCGTTTGTTGAGCAGTGGTTGAGAAAAGGAGCGCGGACACTCATGTCCGCAATCCGCTCTGAAGGCCCAAAGAACTAAGAGATTATGGGGGGATTTTGCAGTCGTTGAGCGTCAGTTAAGCGGGTGGATCTGGAAGGTAGGGCGAGGTGTCCTCACCGAGCCGTCACAGCAGGCCAAACGACTCCCTTCACCCCAAAAACCAACAACCAAGAACAAAGAACAAAACTCCCTACCGTTCTCAAGTCTGGCATCTGATGTCTGACCATCTGCTGTCTTACAGGGTAGCTTGCGGTTGTTGAGCTATGGTTGAGCGTTCGTTGAGCTATTGTTTAGCTGGCGCTGCGGCGGTCGGTCTGGCATCTGATGTCTGACCATCTGCTGTCTAAGAAAGGAGCGCGGACACTCATGTCCGCTGGGTCTGGCATCTGATGTCTGACTGTCTGCTGTCTAAAAAGGAGCACGGACACTCATGTCCGCAATCCGCTCTGATGGCACGAAGAACAAAGAACTCAGAACCAACAACTCTCCCCGTCCCATTGTCTCCCCGTCCCCCCCGGCCCTGCGGTTTGCAGTTGGCGGCAGTTAGAAAAGACATCAGAGATCAGTCTCATCAGCTCCATCCGTCCAAACAGTCTGACATCTACTGTCTGGTCGTCTGGCATCTACCCCACAACTGCAAACCACAGTCAACGCGCGGGACGCGCTTCATTCGGACTAGGCAGCCATGCGGGCCACGGCAGGACTCCAGTTACTCTGGCCGTCCTTGCCGCCCAGAGCTGCCACACGGAACTCATAGGTTTTGCCTGGCACCAGGTTCTTCTGCTCAGACGTGAACTTACCTCCTACATACACTTGCTGCCACACGCGTGGTTCACCTTCTACCACCTCGCCGCATTGCAGCACATAACCGCGTGCTTTCGACACCGCATTCCAGCGCACCAGCAGCACACCCGTGAATTGGGTCTGCTCCACACGCAGATTCTCAGGCCACAGCAATTGACCCACCGGCACTGGAGCACGGCGCATCGGCAGCGCTGAGGTGGCTATGATGTCAGGATCACCATTAGACGCCATCTCCACGTACTGACCACGCTGATTGAAGTAGGCGATCAAGTTTGCCCGCAGCACGTCACGTTGTTCCGTCAGGTTCTTCATCGTCACGCGCCAGGCTTCCATTTCCGAGATGATTGCTTCAAAAGCAGCTAGAGAGGCAGAGAATATAGGGGGCGGAGGCATTGGGGAGGGGAAGTTGGCGTTGTTTTCCATGGCTTTCACGTGGGCTTCGGCAAAGGCAGCCAGCGCTGGGTCCGTACGTTGATGGAGTTCCAGGCGGACCTTGGCACCACCAGGCGTGGAGGGCACCGGGTCATCACCCACGTAGTAAAGGCCCGGAGTGCCGTAATGGAGACCCGCATTGTAGCGCGGCAGTTCCGTTGCGGATACCGTTGGCTTTTTGCGGCGATTGCTTGGCGCGCGGGTAGCGCGTCCGCCAAGCGCGGGCTGACGTGAGCTGCGGCGGACGCCTTTAGCAGCTTCATCAGAGGACGAGGGATGGTTCGTTTTCATGTTGGGTTGTGGGTGTTTGGATTTCGATGTCGTCGGTTGTTTTGGTTTGGGTTTGAGCACAGCTCCAGCCGGGATGGCGAGAGCAATCAGTTATTTTGATTAATGTAATAATTACAATAAATCATATAATAGTGCAACAAATATTTAATGTATTGCCAATTTAGACTCATTTAAAACTCGCCTTTTAACACGTAAGTCATTGATACATAGGCAGTTAGCGTGCAAAAATAGTTCAGTAACTTGCCTCAAATACACCCCGAATACCGCGTTCCATCCCCCTCATGGGTGGTCAGGTAGCCCCGAGCCAATGATGTCCCCGGCGATTCCAGGCCCATGCCCCCTAACCCTCACCGAGTTAAAGGATAGGCCGCCGCAGGACTTGCCCAACCGGCGAGAAATCGTCACCCTCAGATGTTTTCGCTTCCCAAGACCGACAAGCTCACGCTAAATCCCTTAAACGCCGCTTTCATCACCCATGAGCCTGCCTCCCGAACAGCAAGCCCGCCAAACCATCGACGCCATGTTGGCGGCGGCAGGCTGGGCCGTTCAGGACTACAAGGCCTTTGATCCTTCCGCGTCCCTTGGCATCGCGCTTCGGGAGGTGCCACTGAAGTCGGGCCGCTGTGACTACCTTCTCTTGGTGAACCGCAAGCCCGCAGGCGTCGTCGAGGCCAAGAAGGAAGGTGTCACGCTTTCCACCGTGGCCGATCAGTCGGCGCATTATGCGGAGAACCTCCCCGACTTCCTCAAAGCTGCGCTCGGCTCCAATTCATTGCCCTTCCGCTACGAGTCCACCGGCGTGGAGACCTTCTTCCGCGATGAGCGCGATCCCCATCCGCGCCCGCGCCGCGTGTTCTGCTTCCACCGGCCCGAGACGCTCGCGCAGTGGATGGATTCGGCCAAGACGCTCCGCACGCTGCTCGCCGAGATGGCCTTCACGCATCCGCTGAACACCCTGGGCATGCGCGACTGCCAGGTGGAAGGCATCACTGGCTTGGAGCAGTCGCTCGCCTCCGATCTGCCTCGTTCGCTCATCCAGATGGCCACTGGCTCTGGCAAGACTTTCACCGCCTGCGCCTTCACCTACCGCCTCATCAAGTTCGCCAAGGCCAAGCGTGTCCTCTTCCTCGTAGATCGCGCGAATCTCGGCCGTCAGGCCAAGACCGAGTTTGATCAATACGTGCTGCCCGATGACGGCCGGAAGTTCACCGCCGTTTACAACGTCCAGCACCTCACCTCGAACAAGCTCGACGACGTCTGCCGCGTCACCATCTGCACCGTCCAGCGGCTTTACTCCATGCTGCGGGGCGAGGAGCTGCCGGAGGACGCCGACGAACTCTCCGGCTATGAGGTCAGCAGCGCCGACGACCGCCCGAAGGACGTGGCTTACAATCCCGCCATCCCCATCGAGACCTTCGACTTCATCGTCACCGACGAGTGTCACCGCTCCATCTATGGCCTCTGGCGGCAGGTGCTTGAGTATTTCGATGCCCACCTCATCGGCCTCACCGCCACGCCGTCAAAGCAGACCATCGGCTTCTTCAATCAGAACCTCGTCATGGAATACGGCCACGAGCGCGCCGTCGCCGATGGCGTGAATGTCGGCTATGAGGTCTATCGCATCCGCACCCGCGTCACCGAGGCGGGCGACAAGGTGGAGAAGGGCTTCTACGTGGACCGTCGGCACAAAGAGACCCGCCGCCGCCGTTGGGAGCGCCTCGATGAAGACCTCGCCTTCACCGAAAAGGAGCTGGATCGCAGCGTCGTCGTCCCATCGCAGATTCGCACCGTGCTCGTTGCGTATAGGGACGCCCTCTTCACCGAGCTGTTCCCTGGTCGCGCTTTGGTGCCGAAGACGCTCATCTTTGCCAAGGACGACAGCCATGCCGAGGACATCGTGCACCTCGTCTGGGAGGTCTTTGGCAAAGGCACCGACTTCTGCAAAAAGATCACCTATCAGGCCAAGCATCCCACCACCGGCAAGCCCGCCAAGAGCGAGGATCTCATCGCCGAGTTCCGCACCTCCCCGCAGCTCCGCATCGCCGTCACCGTGGACATGATCGCCACCGGCACCGACATCAAGCCCCTGGAGTGCCTGCTCTTCCTCCGCGATGTGCGCAGCCGCGTCTATTTCGAGCAGATGAAAGGCCGCGGCACCCGCGTGCTCACCCCCACCGATCTGCAATCGGTCTCCGGGGCCGAGGCCAAGGCAAAGACCCACTTCATCATCGTCGATGCCGTCGGCGTCTGCGAGAGCGACAAGACCGAGTCCCGCCCGCTGGAGCGCAAGCCCACCGTCGCCTTCGACAAGCTCCTCCTCGGCGTCGCCCTCGGAAAGCGGGATGAAGACAGCCTCACCTCGCTGGCTGGACGCCTTGCCCGGCTCGACCGCGAACTCAACCCGGCCCAGCAAAAGGAAGTCACCACCACCAGCGGTGGCCACACGCTGAGCCAGATGTCCGCTGCCTTGTTGAAGGCCTTCGATCCCGACGCCATTGCAGAGCACGCCACCGGCATCAAAGGAGCCGAACCTCAGGAGCTCAGCGAGGAAGCCTTCACGCAGGCTCGGA
Source organism: Verrucomicrobiaceae bacterium (assembly GCA_016795485.1). Lineage (GTDB taxonomy): Bacteria > Verrucomicrobiota > Verrucomicrobiia > Verrucomicrobiales > Verrucomicrobiaceae > JAEUHM01. Next base: position 49,418 of record JAEUHM010000051.1, read on the forward strand.
CCGCTCTGATCACCACCGCCTGCGCCCCGTTTGACAAGCCCGCCCTGCGCGACCTCCTCGCCAAGGTGAAGCAGGAGAGCGAGCAAACCATCGCCACCTCCGTCATTGATGAAGTGCTTGAGCAGGGCTTCAGCGGAGCCGCCAAGGACAAAGCCGCCGCCCTCGCGAAATCCTTCCGCGACTACATCGAGCAGCATCAGGCCGAGATCACCGCCCTGCAGATCCTCTACAGCCGCCCCTACGCCCAGCGCCTCACCGAGAAGATGCTCAAGGAGCTGGAAAAGAAGCTCCGCGAGCAGCACGCCGCCTGGACCGAGGACAACCTCTGGAACGCCTTCGCCGCCACCGCCCCGGACAAAGTCAAAGGCCGCACCCAGGCCGGCCGCTTCGCCGATCTCGTCTCCCTCGTCCGCTTCGCCCTGGAGCAGCAGCCCGTGCTCAAACCCTTCGCCGACACGGTCAGCGAGCGCTTTGACCAATGGCTGCGCACTCGCGATCAAGCGGCCACAGCTCAACTTGCAACTTCAAACCTGAAACCTGAAACAGCGGAGCCCGGCACCGTAGCCTTTTCACCTGCCCAGCTTTCATGGCTCCGCGCCATCCGCGACCACATCGCCACCAGCCTCAGCATCGAGCTGGACGACCTCGACTACACCCCCTTCAACCAGGAAGGCGGCCTCGGCAAAGCCCATCAACTCTTCAGCGACCAGTTGCCGAAGCTGCTGGAAGAACTTAACGAGGCACTCGCTGCCTGACGTCATGCCTGAGGCAGAGAACAACAGGACCAACAAGACCAACGCGACAGACAATCGTCGTCCGTCCCGTGCGTCCTCTCCGTCCTCTCCGTCCTGTTCAGACGGCTTCATCCCCGCCCACGGCGGCTACGAGGACCTCCTCTCCTTCCGCAAATCCCGCCTCGTCTATGACGCCACCGTCCGCTTCTGCGACCGCTTCATAGACAAGCGCAGCCGCACCACCGATCAGATGATCCAGGCCGCGCGCTCTGGGAAACAGAACATCCTGGAGGGCAGCCAGGCCAGCGGCACCTCGAAGGAAATGGAACTCAAGCTCACCAACGTCGCCCGGGCCAGTTTGGAAGAACTCCTCGAAGACTACCGCGACTACCTCCGCTCCGCCAATCAGCCGCAGTGGGACAAAAGCTCCAAGGAAGCCCTCTTCGTCCGCAAGCTGGGCCGTTCACCGGACGAGTCCTTCGAGTCCTATCGCGAGTTCATCGACACCCGCCCCGGCCCTGTTGTGGCAAACATCATCATCAGCCTCATTCACCAGACCAATTACCTCCTCGACCAGCAAATCCGGCGTCTTGAAAAAGACTTTCTCAACGAAGGCGGCCTCCGCGAACGCATGACCCGCGCCCGCCTTGCCACCCGCTCTCAGCAACAAAAAAGACCTCCTCAGTAACTCCAACGACTCCACAGGACAATACAAGACTCATACGGCCAACTTCCCCGGAGCGCGCTCTCACAACCCAGCCCCCTCCGTCGAGTCCGTCCTGTGAGTCCTCTCCTTTCGCCCAGCTCCATGACCTTCGACATCGCCCGCATCCTCGAAAGCAAGCGCCAGCACCGCCGGGCGCTGGCCGCGCTGCCCATTGAGGAAAAGCTGCGCCTGCTTGATGACCTCCGCCAGCGCACCCTCGACCTCCGCGGCAGCCAGCCCGCCAGCAGCTTCATCCTGCGTGAAGAACCCGCCGTCTATGGCGCAAAGAAGCCATGACCGCCAAACCGCGCCGCAAGACTTCCCAAGCCCCAAAGGGGCGAAATAAGACAGCCCAGGGCAACGCCCTGGGTAACGCACCCCCAGAAGATCAGAGCCCTGAAGGGGCGGGACAAAGCGGCGAACTTCCGAAAGGCTGGCGATGGGTCACGCTCGGCGATGTTGCCGAGTCGATGAAGAACGGCATCTACAAACCCGCGTCGTCCTACGCTGATGACGGCATGGCGTGCCTGCGAATGTATAACATCGGCGACGGTAAAATTGTCTGGCGTGACATCAAGAGGATGCGCCTGTCCGAAGTCGAAGTTAAGGAATACGAACTCTTGCCCGGCGACCTGCTCGTGAACCGCGTTAACAGCCGCGAATTGGTGGGGAAGTCTGTCGCGATTCCGACCGGGCTTGAGCGGTGCGTTTTCGAGAGCAAAAACATTCGAGTCCGCATTCGACGCGATTTGGTGTTGCCGGAATTCGTGAGCTACCGGTTGCTTTCCGCAGGCAGCCGCTACTTCACGCAGAACGCGCAGCAGGTTGTCGGCATGGCATCCATAAGCCAGCCACAAGTCGCGCGTTTTCCACTTCCCCTTCCACCCCTCGACGACCAACGCCGCATCGTGGCAGAGATTGAGAAGCAATTCACGCGGCTGGAGGCGGGAGTGGCGGCGTTGCGGCGGGTGCAGGCCAACCTCAAACGCTACCGCGCCGCCGTCCTGAAAGCCGCCTGCGAAGGCCGCCTCGTCCCCACCGAAGCCGAACTCGCCCGCACCGAAGGCCGCCCCTTCGAATCCGGCCAGCAACTCCTCGCCCGCATCCTCACCGAGCGCCGCCAAAACTGGCAGGGCCGGGGGAAATACAAGGAACCCGCCAGCCTGAGCACCTCAGGTTATGAGCCTGACTCGTTGCCGGAAGGATGGGCTTGGGCTACTCCCGAACAATTATCATCTTCAGAGTCCTACTCGCTAGGGATCGGACCATTCGGCAGCAATCTAAAAGTCAGCGATTACACGACGGAAGGAGTGCCTTTGATCTTTGTTCGGAACATAAGACCGGGACGATTTGTGAAAGCGAAGGAGGTTTACGTCACTGACGCGAAAGCGGAGGAATTGAAGGCTCATCAAGCCTTGGGTGGTGACATCCTGATTACGAAGATGGGAGCACCGCCCGGAGATGCGTGCCTTTACCCCGAAGATGCTCCAAAGGCTGTGATTACCGCTGACTGCATCAAGTTTCGCCCGTCTCCTTTGCTGTCAGAAAAGCGGTTCTTCGTTCATGCGCTGAACTCCGACATAGTGAAGCCTCAGATACTCGACATCACCAAAGGCGTTGCGCAGATGAAAGTCAGTCTGGGACGATTTGAATCCATCGCTATTCCCCTCCCACCCCTCGCTGAACAAACGCGCATCGTGGCGGAAGTGGAGCGGCGGTTGAGCGTGGTGGAGGAACTGGAAGCCGTGGTCACCACCAACCTCCAACGCGCCACCCGCCTGCGGCAGTCAGTTCTTCAGAAGGCCTTCATGGGAGAGCTTTAGAATGGCTGGTTGAACACGACCGGCAAACAAGGCACACTCCTCAACACTCATCTAAGAGACCATTCCGTGAAGACCGTTGAACGCATATTCCGACTCGAAGGAACCACAGGCCTGGGCGCGAAGCCGAATCCAGGTCTGCTGGGGGCGTTGCTCGTGCAGATTCCTGACACGCTGCGCGATGCGGTGCGCATGGGCTTTCTGCACTCCAGCCGGGCCGGGGGGAGGCTGTCCCGTGCCTTGCAGGCGGCCTCGGAGGTGCGCTTCGTTGGGTGCTCGTCCACCTCGGGCGACTTTACCGATGTGTGCTTTGAACTGCCGGTGTTTGGCGAGGCGGCTCCTGAACTTTTCGCCCAAGGGCAACTATGGGATGACGGCCCGAAGCCTGAGTCGTCGGCCTTTGACTTGCTCGGGGATGCAGTGATCGACATCGGTGCGGGCAGGTCCAACAGCGATCATTTTGACAAGCCACTACTGTCTCGCGTGGGTCGCTATGGCGTGCTTTTCAAGAAGGGTCTGCAACGAGTAGCGCTGGTGGGAGAAGAGCAACGAACCGTGGCACAGATCAATGCGTCGGTGGTAGAGTCGGCTCATCAACTGTCCCGCAAAACGCCTGCTTCGCGTCGGGTGCGTGTGACGGGCAAGCTGGACCTGATGGGAGCCAGCCAGGGAGTGATGAAACTGCACCTGCGGCCGGGTGAGATCGTGACGGCGCTATGGACAGGTCAGGGCGATCTGGAGCAGTTCAAGCATTGCTTCAACGCGGATGTGGTGGTGGAAGGAACGGGGGTCTTCCGGCCTTCAGGAACCCTGTTGCGGGTGGAGGCTGACGCTGTGGCTGCTGCTTCGAGCCAGGATGAGTTTTTCCGCGAGCTGCCCAGGTCATTGGAAGCTCCCGACTATGAGTCCCTGCTGCGGGTGCGCCCCGGCGAGAAGTCTGCTTACCACCGCATTCTGGGTGTGATTCCAGCCGAGGAAAGTGACGAGGAATTTGCCGCCGCGATCGAAGCCTTGAGTTGATCATGAGTTCCTCCCAAGGCTATCTTCTGGATACCAATGTGGTCTTGCATGCCACCCGCCAGCAGAGCCCCGTGTCGCTGGCCGTGGAGAGTCAGTTTCAACTCCAGTCGTCGCTGTTTCGTCCGGCTATCTGTGAGGTGACCGTCGCGGAACTCTGGGCTTTTGCCCAGGCCTGGGGTGAGAAGCGAAAAGAACTGCTACGGAAGGTGCTGTTGGACTTTGTGGTGTTGCCGATTGGTAATCCACAAATTCACCAGCGTTGGGCGGAACTGTATTCCCATGCCCGCAGCGGAGGGCTGGCGATTCAGCACGATCACAATGATGTCTGGATCGCAGCCACAGCCCATGTCGCAGGTCTAAAGCTACTGACCACGGACGGCGCGGCATTCCTTCCGCTTCGTGGAACTGCATGGGTGCAAGTCGAAGTGCTCGACCCGAAGACCGGCATCATCGTCCCATGACCAACCCCACCGCCCTCGTCTCCAAACTCTGGAACTACTGCAGCATCCTGCGCGATGACGGCTTGTCGTATGGCGACTACGTCGAGCAACTGACCTTCCTGCTGTTCCTGAAGATGGCGGACGAGCAGTCGCGGTTGCGCAACACGCCGAGTGCGATCCCAAAGGGCAAAGACTGGCCTTCGCTGCTTGCCAAGGATGGCGATGAACTGGAGGTGCATTACCGCCACACGCTGGAGGAGCTGGGCAAGTGCTCCGGGATGCTGGGCATCATCTTCCGCAAGGCGCAGAACAAGATTCAGGACCCAGCCAAGCTGCGGCGGCTGATCGTGGACCTCATCGACAAAGAGCAGTGGTCCAGCCTCTCGGCCGATGTGAAGGGCGATGCCTATGAAGGCCTGCTGCAAAAGAACGCCGAAGACGTGAAGGGCGGAGCAGGCCAATACTTCACCCCGCGCTCCCTCATTGCCGCCATGGTGGAAGTCGTGGCCCCGCAGCCCGGCGAAACCATCTGCGATCCCTCCTGCGGCACCGGCGGCTTCCTGCTGGCCGCGCATGACCACATCGCCAAGCATCACCAGCTCGACCGCGAGCAGAAGAAGCAGCTCAAGAGCGGCACCTTCTACGGCATCGAGCTGGTGGACAGCGTGACCCGCCTCTGCGCGATGAACCTGCTGCTGCACGGCATCGGCAGCGAGACGGGCGATGACCTGCCTGTGATCACCAAGGACGCCCTGGCCGGGAAACACGGCGAATACCAGATCGTCCTGGCCAACCCGCCCTTTGGCAAAAAGAGCAGCGTCACCATCGTGAACGAAGCAGGCGAGTCCTCCAAGGAAAGCCTCGTCATCAATCGCGATGACTTCTGGGCGAGCACGAGCAACAAGCAGCTCAACTTTCTCCAGCACATCTTCACCATCCTCAAGATGCACGGTCGCGCCGCCGTGGTGCTGCCGGACAACGTGCTCTTCGAAGGCGGAGCCGGTGAAACCATCCGGCGAGAACTCCTCAAGCAAGCCGATGTCCACACCCTGCTGCGCCTGCCCACCGGCATCTTCTACGCCCAAGGCGTGA
>JAEUHM010000004.1 GCA_016795485.1 Verrucomicrobiaceae bacterium
CTGGAGGCACGAGTTCAACCACGAGCGACCGCACGAGAGCCTGGGGATGAAGTGTCCCGCACAGGTGTATGAGAACTCGCCTCGGGGTTACAAAGCCAGCGAGCAAGTCATCCTCGCCTATGAAGGCATGGAGGCGAGGAAAGTGCAGCGCATGGGCTACATCAAGTATGCCAAAGAACGCTACCAACTCTCCACCGCGTTGCGTGGGTGGGATGTTGGCCTGAAGGCGGCAGGGAGCGAGCGAGTAGAAGTGTATTTGGGCACCTTGTGCATCGGGCACTTGGATCTGGCGAGCCGAGCGTTCAAAGCCGTGTTAGAGGCTGACAAAACAGGAGAAGAGGGGGGCAAGACAAAGGCACATCGTCTTGGGTCTGGCCCTCCTCTACGTTCGGCTACGCCTCACTGCGAGAAGGGCCAGACCCAAGACGCCCCCAATCTACACGCAGCCTGAAAACGACAGTTGACCCCACCTTGCCCACACCCTAAACCATAACCCAATCACACCATGTGTTACCTATGTCCTGAACCAAAGGTGTTACCGATGTCCTGACTGAGCCTCTGGTTCTGAAATTCTACTGCCCCCATTCTACTGCCTGATTCTTGGTTCACGGCACCCAAACAAAGTCACGGTGAGTGATGAGGCTCCAGACGATGTCTTCATAGACCTCTCGCCATTCAGGTCGCAGGCGTGGATCAGGGCTGGGGCCTGTTTGGACGCGGTTTTCGATCTCTTGCTGGATGGTGTTGGCGTCGGGAGTGACGTGATTGAGCCAAGTGACGAGGCGGAGCGGTTTGAGCGGCGTGGGGACTACGATTTCATTTTGGGGCGTGAGTCGGCTTTCAAATCCTGAACGCAAATCTGACAGGAAGGAGTCCTTTTCGGAAGGTTGCGGGCTGCGATTGAGAAATCGGAGAAACAACTGCTCGAGCAAGATTTCCGGTGATTTGGCTTCCACAGCCAGATCGGCCAGTTTCGACTTCCACGATGCTCGGGACAAGGTTTGGGTGAGGATGCCGTTTTCGAGGATGCCGGGCTGGAGGACGTTGGATTCGCTTTCGCGCACGAAGAGCGGTTTTTGGCGGGCTCCATTCCATCCGAAGGCCTCCAGCACGTTCACCACGGCCTGCGCACGCGGCAGGGCGAGGCTGGGGCGGTCACGTTCGTTGTTGAGGCTGGCGAACATCCAGGCACGACGCGGAAAGCCGAGGTCCTGGCGGTTTTGCAGCGTCTTCGAGCCGTCGTGAACGAAGGTCATGGGCTCGGAATCAATCGCAGCTCCGGCAGCGGCGTGCAGCGAGTCCACAATCTGTTCGGCGGTGAGTCGGCGACGTGCGGGTGACTGAAAAAAGCGCTCTTCGGGGCCAGCGAAAGCCAGATTTTCCAGACCAGCTTCGCGTTGATAGGCCTGCGAAGTGACGATGAGCCGAATGATGTGTCGGACATCGTAGTTCGCGGTCAGCAGTTCGTTGGCGAGCCAATCGAGCAGCTCCGGGTGGCTGGCATCATGACCTTCCCAATCCTGAACGGGCTCCACAAAACCCGCGCCCATGAGTCGCTTCCAAAGGCGGTTCACGATGACGCGTGGGAAGCGACGATTCTCCGGCGAGGTGATCAGGGCCGCGATGCGCTCGCGGGTGTCCTTTGAATCTTCGAGCAAGGCATCGAGACCCGCGTTTTCCAAAGCGCCAGTGACAGTGGCAAAAGGCCAGACCGGCGTCACAGGCTCGTCCGGTTTCAGCGTCACGCGGATCAAGGACTCACGGGCCTTCTTTTCAAAGAACGCCGCAGGCACGCGGCTCGTCTTGGGCACCGTCACAGTCTTGCGCTCGAGCAACGCGGCGAGGGAATAGAGATCGCGCTGCGTGGTGCTGTGATAGGGCGAGTCATGACAGCGGGCGCACTGCAACTCCACGCCGAGAAACGCAGCAGCGATGATGTGGCCCTTCGTCGCGAAGGGCGCATCGTTTTCACCTGCCTGCGCAAAACCAGCGCTGCCTCCGTGAGCGGCATCTCCACGCATCATGAGCAGTTCCGTGACCATGCGGTCGAGCGGTTTGTGATCGCGCAGAGAGTCGTGTAGGAACCAGCGAAACGGGCCGGTGCTGTTGAGCGAGGCATTGATCAGCGTGGGATTCTCTGCGAGCGCATCCAGCCAGTGGCTGATCTCGTGATCGGCGCAGCGTTCGTCCGCCAGCAGGCGATCAATGAGCTTCGTGCGTTTGTCAGGAGACGGATCCGCGAGAAAGGCGGTGACCTCATCCGCGGCAGGCGGCAGGCCGATGAGGTCGAGATAGATGCGGCGGAGAAAAGCCGCATCAGAGGTGATCGGCGTCTTCGCGAGTTTCGAGGCATCCACCGGCGGTGAAGGCCAAGGCGCACCATCGCGAATCCACGCTTCCAGCCGGGCGATCTGCTCCGGGTTCAATCGCTCGCCCGTGGGCGGCATGACGTGGTCTTCGTCATTGGAACGAACACGCTTCAGCAGCTCGCTCGCGGCTGGATCACCGGGAATGACAGCAGCCAGCTCCGAATCACCCGCCCGCAGCGCCGCCTCACGCGTGTTCAGCTTCAGCCCGCCCTTGTCCTTCTCGCCGTGGCAGCGGAAACACTGCTCGCGCAAGATCGGCAGCACCTCGCCATGGAAGGTTTTTGCGGCAGCGGAGTCCGCTGGGGTCGAGGCGAGTGCTTTCTCGATCTTCGCGTCGATGAAAGCATCCACCGGATGGCCTTGGCGCGGTGGTTTTGGCGCTGGATGCTGCTTCACCCATGCCTCGGCGATGCCGTGTCGCTTCTGCCAAAACGCGTCGCGTGATTTCGCGGCTTCACGTCGATTGGCATCATCAAGACGCGCCAGCGAGGTTTCGATCTCAGCGAGCACTGGCCCGACCTGCGCATCCGTCAAAGGAAGCTCCGGTTTGCCCTCAGCACGAAGAATGGAAAACGCGTCATGCTTTGCCGACTCGAGGGCCACACAGACCTCGCCGGTGTCTGTGCGCATGTTTTTACCTCCTACGATCAACTCCAGCACGACGCGGCTCGTCTTCTGTGGCGAGGCGGTCACCATTCCGAAGACCTCTTGTTGCTTGTAGCCCTTCACCCGCACACCGGGATGCGGCGGTTCGGCCAGCGGCGTCAGCGGATCAAAACCATTCTCGCCATTGCCGACAGCGGGCTGCGTTTCAGCGATCAATTTGCCATCCACCCACAGGCGGGCGAGTCCACGCGTGCGCAGCATCAGGCGATGCGATCCCTGCGGCAACGGCACGTCCGAGGCCATGCGCAGCACCACGGGAGCCGCCCATGCCGAGCGAATGCCCCAGTCATCGTAACGCAAAGGCATGCGCGGCAGCAGAAAGGCATCACCCGACCAGCGGAGGCTCTCCTTCAGCGTCTCCAGCGAGTTCGGCCAACGATTCGAGGCACTGTGGCCTTCATTCACCTGCACCAACACCTTGCACTCTTCGATTTTTCCCAGCTCCGGCATCTTCGCCACCTCGGGCTGGATCACCTGCGGTCCATCTTTGCGCCGGCAATGCTTCGCGATCTCCGCATCGCTAAGCGCCCGACGATGAATCGCCACGCCATCGAGAAATCCCGTCAGACTGTTGCCAGCGCTCCCACCCAGCGATGAGCCGATCCACACATCGTCATCATCCACCACCGGTGCCTTCGTGGTGGCTCCATCGACACTCCAGTTGCCATCGGTTGCCACACCGTCGATCCATCCACGCATCGTTTCCGGTTTCCCAAACTCATAAGCCACCGCCACATGATGCCAGCCTGACTTGATCTGAAAAGACGCCGTTGAGTTCCAGAGGTGCCAGGTGTTGCCACCACCGGGTGCGGGAGCGCTGGCAAAGAGAAAACTCAGATGCGCCAGCCCCTCGTTCCCGCCAATGACACGCAGCGACCAGTTTTGATTGTTGCGGGCGAAGTGCGGCGAGTTCGTGCGGCCTTTGCCGATCAAATACACCGGCTGCCCTGGGCCGATCTTGTCCACCTTCACCCACGCCTCCAGCGTGATGGCATCGCCCTTCGTGAAATCGAACGGACTCTGCGCTCCCGAGTCCTTGATCTCGTAACGAGAGCCTTTGCCCTGCAATTGAATCGACGTGTTGTTCGCCTCAAAGTCTGGAAACTCCGGCGGCCGAGGCCCCGCCTGATCCCGCACCACGCCCCCGACCGCCATCAACGGAGCCGACTCCTCCTGCCCAAAGTCCAGTTGCAGCACCGGCTTGGCCTCATTCGCCTGAAGCCCCATGCCTGAGGCAAGGAAGAGACCGGATAGGAATAAGCGGTGGATGGAGATGAGCTTCATTCGGGCACAACAGGATGGAACAATACGCACAGACTCGTTGAATCACGCTGAGTGATGGAGAATGAAGGGCGAATCCAAAAGGCTTTGGACTGCCCAAGATGAACCCGGAAAAAATCACTCTGCCACAGCCGCTCGACAAGAGTTCCACCATTGTTTTAAAGCGTGGCTTTTGGGCGGAAGATACCTGGCACGAGTCTCGACGAGCTTGAGGAGAACACCCACAGCCTCGTCATCGGCCTTGGTTTGCTGTGACCAAGCGTGAAGCAAATCCGGCGTCGTCAGCATGGTCGCCAGCAAACCACGGCGCTGGGCGATATTGAATGCTCTGCGATCATCGATTGCGATGGCGAGATGACGAGCTTCGGCGATGGCAAGTGACATGGCTTCGCCATCGTCCACCAGTGCTGAGTATTCCACATACCCCTCTATCTCAGATGGCTCCAGGGCGACAACTTCGATGAGCTGGCTGCGAATGAAGGGTTGCAGGTCGAGCGGCTCCATCTCGCCGGTTTCTGCGTTTCGTAGTGCCAGCACCTCGTTACGAACAGCCTCACAGATCACAAATCGCCAGCCAGATTGGCGTGCGATTTCTTCAAAGGCTTCGGTGGCGAGCAAGTTCACCAGCACAGAAGCGTCTGTGATGAGCAGGGGCTTCATGAGAGAGTGCTAGGAGACGACAGGCTCGGAAAGATCAGGAAGGTCCACGGGTTCGTAGCCATCGTCACCCGCGCTATCCACGAGTAGCGACAGACGCTCAAGCTCCAAGCGGGCGGAGACGCGGTCCGTGCGAAGCATTTTGGCCAACTGCCCCTCCGTGATCTCCGCGCGATCTTCATACGCATTCTTTGCCAGCAACCGGAAACGCAGTGGAAGCATCGGCTGTGGAGAAATCGGGTTCGCAAGCCCAAGGCTGCGACGGGCCTGCTCAGGCCTGAATCCGCGTTTCTTCAACTCCTCCCATTTTCCAAATGGCAGCCGCTTTAGTTCCTCCAGCCGACGAAACATCGCCTCGGCAGAGACACGGAAGAGGGCGGCCATGGCCATCACATCTGCAATGGTCACACCCTTCCCATGGGCTTGCACCGACTCGGAGAGACGACGAGTCACCCCGGAGCGCGGCATCAAAAAGTTTTTCGCAAAAGCATCCGCAAAGCGCTCGGCGGCATTTTTTCCCCACGCACCATGGACGAGGTCCACATCGGCCTGATACCGCGTGGTGAGAAAGTGACCGTATTCATGAGCCAGCGACCAGTTGCCGCGCTGAGGCGGATGCTTGCGATTGATCGCAATGCAGGCACCGAGTTCGTCATTACAGGCAAAGAGTCCTCCCACCCGTTGCGGCAGGTCCACATAAAAAACGCGAATGCCCATGGACTCCTCCAGCAGAGCACGCAAATCGGGAATCGGAGCGTCTCCGAGCCCCAAACGAGTGCGCTCAGCGGATGCCACATCTTCTCCCAAATGATCTGGGGTCGTTCCTGGCACATCGAGCGAGTAAACAGGTGGAAAAGTGGAACGAGTCGGCCGGCCATTGATCCTCTCCAGCAGTGCGTAGTCCTCGGCGAGAGCTTCGAGTTCCGTCGCACAAGAAATCACCTCCGCCTCCGAGACACCTTCTTCACCAGGCGGCAGCCTGAACTGCGGCACAAAGGGCTGCACGTTTGCCCGGCGACCGACAAAATCGCCCGGCGCACGGCCATAGAGTTTCGCCATGTCCACCAGTTCGGCAGGCTGCAGCTTTCGCTCGCCTTTCTCAATCGCGACGAGCGTGGTGCGGACCATGCCGAGCTTCTCGGCGACATCGTGCTGGGTCAGGCCGCACGCTTTACGGGCCTGCTGGAGACGTTCGCCAAGCAGTTTCGGTGGAATGACTTCTGAGGTTGGGGTTGGCATTTTAGAAGGTGTTTTCGATAGTCAGGCCGCAAGCGCAAGATGGTGGGCGGCTTTCCTCACTTGCGTGAATTGATCCCATTCCGCCCAGTAGGCACGATAAAGACCAACAATAGCGGCAATAGCTTGCTCATGGTTGACGCTCATGTGTTTTGCGGCAGCCAGAACCGAACTTCTCAGGCTGGGATAGAGGCCGCAGAGCGCATTCCATGGATCGGGAGAGCTGAGGCACTTATTCATCTCGAATCCCTGAGAGGAGGTTCTGAAGAATGCCATTTCATCTGCGTTCCGTGACAGACGCGAATGGGCAGTAATGTCCGTCGTGTAAAGGTCAGCAGAGTCATTTACACAGGCAGCTTGTAGTGCTGACCTGCGGAGCAAGCAGGAAGAGCAGACGCCGCATTGATCTTCTCTCTTCGGATAGTTTGGGAAGCGGTCACACGAGAACGAAAGCTCGACCAAGTCGGAATTGAGTTTCACAGGCACCGTCGAACACATCTGGGCCTTCGTGGTAAAGACGTATGGATTCGTGATTCGAAAATCACAGTCGAACAGTTTGGATAGCAGCGATGCCATTCCATTCAGAAAGGCTGGATGAGTGCCTCGACTCGTCTGGCTGCCCAACTGTGAACGATCTACAGGCAGATTGAAGCTGCCGATGCCATTCTCAAAGAGGTGTAGCTGGTTGGAACCACCCATCATTGCGGTAATTGCACCTAACGCGGTATGGACGAAAGCACGCGTGCGTTGGGTCGGCTCCATCGCGTAGGAATCCAACTTCATCTGCATTCCGTAGCTAACAGGAAGCCAAGCTATGCGATTCGGGTATCTTTGACTGACTTTCTCCACGCACTTCTCCTGTAGCTCCCTCATTCGTGAGTGCGTCTGTCCTGACACAAGCATCCACCGAGTGTCGCTTGATTCCAAATGGTTCAGCAGTCCTGCCAAAGAATCCAATCCACCGCTAAACAGTGCAACTTGCCCGGAGCGAGCTGAGGCTGCCCTACAGTCCATCCAATCTTGGGTCTCCGTGTTAGTGCGCTGTCTGCCTTCGATAAAATCAATGCTCCAGTCATCCTCGGTCAAAAATGCCAGCAAAGATTCCAGTTCAGCTTTCGCAGCGATCCAGCGCCCCTTCTCCACGACAGGCACAGAAAGCCTGACTGACCTTCGCCAGCAAGGAGCTGCATTCACGCCGCATGGTCGGCGGGGCGCGAAGCGATCAGCCAAATACACAGCAAGTGCCAACCACTGAAGATCCACGTGGAGGCTGGATAGAGGCCCCTGAAAGAACCTGGAAATGGCTTCGAGGTCTGCATCAAACTCCTGTCCCTCAAATGCAGAGACTCTTCCTTTTGACCCGGTGCAGAGCCTCGAAAAGGTCCAATCGGCTCGAAACTGGAAAAGGAACTCTGGCCTCGCGGAAATGCTCCCAGAGGGCTTTTGCCTCGGCTTTAGCGAGCGTCCGATCTGGAAAAGTTGGTTCATGGCGCGAGCACCTCCGATTCAAGACTCTCTGCTGAATTGTCGATTGCCATTTCACTCACGTTGACCTTGCTCCGGCGCCCCGTAGGCGAGTTCAGAACATCGCGAGCAAGCTCACGAAGATCATCTGCTGCCAAATGCTCGATGGCTGCCATATCCGCTTTGCATTGCTCAGGAGTGAGATGGCGATGAAATGCATGGTAATCCTCCATCGGAGAAACAGCCAACTGTCTGAAGAGATCCAAAACAACCATCTCGCTGATCTGGCTCTGATCTAGCGATGCGGCTTTGCCAATCTTGCCTTGGATGATCTGTTCTTTCAGCCTGTCGGCGGCATCTAGAATGTGCCTCGTTGAGTCATGTGCATTGTAGATTGCTCCGATCATCGATAACTCGCGCTGAAAGGCCTCTGAATTGAAGCCCGCGTCACACGACAGTAAGCTCGAAGAGTCGTGAACGCCGTTGGCAAGGCTCACCAAAGCCAGACAAACCGGTTTCAAGGCATGCAAAGGCCGGGATTTGATTTCCAATCGCAAGCCCTTCGCCAAAGCCGGGGCAATCTCCGTCAGTTCACGCCCCTCTTTCGACAGGCGATAGGAGACGCCATAAAGCTTCTTTCTCCGAGTAAAGTCTTCGCCATCTGCTGCCATAGTCCTTGGTGGGTTTGTTCAGCTACAATGTGACAGGTTTGCCAACTCGGTCAAGAATAAACTGACATTGTCATAACTTGTCAGTCATAAAATGAGCAAAATGTCATCATCTTGGCGGCATGAGCTTCCCTGGCGAGATATTGACCCCTTGCAGGGGAGACGATGTCACCCGCTTTACAGACCTTGGCTACTCTTCGGTAACGGATGACGGCGGGTGAAGACTTTGAGGACGCTCACCATCTGCCGTTCAGATTTTCGGGTGTTTATGGGTGTGTTTGCAGGTGCTGGAGCCCGCGATGCTAAAAAGCTACACCCTTCTCCATTCCCATGAGTCGCTCTCGATCTGTCCTAGCAGCCAGATTCATCCTATACCCCCACGCAAAGGTTGAACGACGTTGCGGTAGCTCTCGCGCAGAAGCGTGAGGTCCGTCTCAACGGCGAGGTGGGTGAAGCCGATGGCTTGCAGCTCGGCAAAATCATCGGTTTGGCGACAAAACAGGCCGCAGGCCTTGCCCGCTTCTTTGGCGGCAGCGGCGACTTCTCGCAGGCAGGCGCTGAAGTCGAGCTGGGTGCGTTCGGGGTAGGATTGAAGCTGTAGTTTGAGGTCCATCTGACCGACGAGCAGGACATCGACACCGTCCACGGCAGCGATGGCGCGGGCGTTTTGCACGCCTTCGATGGTTTCGATCTGCGCGTAGAAGACAGGTTTCGGCATATTGCGATGCAGGCCGTAGTCGAAGGCACGCACCATACCAGCGAGGCCACGATCACCCTGCGGCGGGTAGCGCATGGCACGCACACAGGCGGCGGCTTTCTCGGCGGTGGAGACCATCGGAACCATGATGCCTGCCGCGCCCCAATCGAGCGCACGTGCAATGACCTCAGGATGAGGCGCTCCCACACGGACGATGGCCGCAGCATGGCGAATGACCTGAATCTGCGAAAGCACCGCCGCCTCCGTGCCGCAGCCATGCTCGAGGTCGATGAGCAGCCAGTCAAAGCCGCTCAAGTCCGCAAGTTCGGCGATGATGGGCGAGCCGGTCTGGAGCCAGGTGCCGAGTTGGAGGTTCGAGCTGCGAGATGAGTTTTGCATGGTGGGACGGGAAGGATTGAAAAGAACCTCACTTGGCTCGTGCATCAAAGCTAGGCGGATTGGCCTTCAAATACGGCCTCAACGCCTCAAAGCGGAAATCGATCTCGACGACTTCATCATCTGTCAGCTTCAACTCGGAAAAGATGGGCTTGCCCGGGATCGTCTGCTTTGGGCCGTATTGGCGGGAGATCATGTTTTTGAAGACGCCACGCTTCTTCCACAAATGGAGCTGGAAGCCGCGCAGGTCGCCGCCGGGCAGGTGCTGGCCGAGATTGAAGAGGAGCATCAGCTTCGCGTGGATGTCGCGCACGGTGTCGGGGTCTTGGCCGCTGTCCATGAGCCGCCAAAGCTTCGCAAGCACATCGGCATACACCGCACGCTCGGTGATAAGCCCCTCGGTGCCGAGGTGGGACTCGAAGAGCCATCCATGCGCTCCGCGGGCGCTGAACACACGACGGATGACCGGCTTCGCCGCACACAGCTCCCGCGTGCGGGCGATGATCGGCGCGGCTTCTTCTTTGATGTAGCCGAAGTGCGGAAACTCCTTCGCCAGCTCGATCATGAGCTTCACGGACGGCACCGGGCCTTTGTAAGCCACGCCGCCGGTCGTTTGGAAGATGACGGGACGTTTCGCCACCTTCGCGAGTTCACGCCAATACTGCCTCAGATCGTCTTCCGTGCGTCCCGAGTCCGGCGGACGCGAGATGATGGCCGCAGGCGCGAGCTTTTCGGCATGTCGCGCATACACGAGCATCTCCGCGGTGTCCTTGCCCTGCACACCGAGACACAGCGCCGATGTTTTGAAGCCACGCGAAGCCTCCGCCAGCACCTCCATGCCGCGCAGTTTCTCCTCCAACGTCAGCAAATCCACGCTGTCGCCAGACTGTGGCCAGATCATGCCAGGACAGCCGCCCCAATCGACAAACCGCGCCTCATTCGCCAGCACCTCAAAGTCCACCGCACCCGTCTCCGTGAACGGCGTCGAGAGGATCGGAAACGGCCCGCGCACTCGCGGATCGGCATCTGCGGCAAGAAGCCGCTCTTTATCCCAAAACACCGCCGCACCCGAGATCGCGGTGCCGAGGAGTTTTCGTCGGGTGAGGTGATTTGTCATGGATTGCATCTGTTTACGCGACAGAAGTGCGGTCTCTCGAATGAAAAAATGTCTCTTCTCCTGTCTGATCCTTTGGTCCGCTTGCTTCTGTCACGCGCAAGATGCCCTGCCAAATATCTCGAAGGCTTGGGACATGGTTTGGAGCCGCTTTTATCTTCCGAAGGTGCAGACCTTTGGAGATTGCCTCAGCAGCTACGAGAAGGGCAAAGAGCAAGCGCATCTGCCGAGTGCGGATGAGGTGAGGCGGCAGTATCCGAATCCCTGCGGCTACAGCACAGGCATGGAGGATGGCGCGATCCTCGGTGGTGCGATGCTGAGCGTGTTGTGTGATCGCTTTGAGGTAACGAAGGATGATTCGCTGCGAGAAAAAGCCGCGAACGTCTTCGAGGGGCTTCAACGCTGTGCCACGGTGCATGGTGTGAAGGGCTTTGTGGCACGAAATGTGTGCCCGGAGGATGCCAAGAGCACTTACATCAACTCATCGCGCGATCAGGTGACGCACTTCGTGCATGGGCTGTGGCAGTATTTTCACAGCCCGATGCCGGATGAGACCACGAAGCAGCAAATCCGTGTCATTCTCGCCGATGTAGCCGAGCGCATGATCGAGACGGTCACGCCTGAAAACGACTTCGATTTTCTCCGTGCCGATGGCACGCGGTGTCCGCTGGGCATCTGCCGCATGTGGAATGTGCAGGCACACGAGGCAGCACGATTGCCGATGATTTATGCGGCGGCGTGGGATGTGACGAAGAACGAACGCTATCGCGTGGAGTGGCGGAAATACGCCGCCGAAGCCGTCGCGCAGTCGGCGAACCCCGGCGAGAGCAAACCGGCCTACGCGCTTCTTCAAATGCAGTGCTCGCTGGAGCTTCTTCATGCCTTGGAGCCTGATTCGGCACTCAAAGCGCAGATTCACACGCACATGCTCCACGTCCGAGAATTGGCCGCGAAGCGATTCACGAGCGTTGTGGCCCAAATCTCGAAAAAGAGCCCTGAAGACATGCGGATGCTTGGTCCAGATTGGCGCAAGGTGCCGGAGTGGAAGAACCAAAAAGGCTACCCCAACCCGCAGTGGGGCACGTTTCGCGAAATCTGGCATCTCACGCGTGAAGCCGGCGAATCAGCGCTGATTTTGATGATGATCGATTCGCCGACGCTGACGGACGAGCAGCAAACGTCGCTCAAAAACCTCATCAGCGGCTTTGATTACACGCACAACGCGAGCTGCGGACTCGTTTACCACCTCGCGGCGTATTGGAAGGCTCGGCGGCATGGCTTGCTCTGAGTGAGCAGTCCAGAGGACTGCACCACATTGGAAAAAGCCCCGCTCCAGCGGATGCCGGAGCGGGGCTTGGGGGGGGGTGGGGTTTTGGGTTTCGGATCACTTCGACAGGTCGAAGCGGTCCAAATTCATGACCTTGGTCCAGGCGGCGACGAAGTCGGTGACGAACTTCGCTTTGTTGTCGTCGCTGGCATAGACCTCGGCGATGGCGCGGAGTTGGGAGTTCGAGCCGAAGACGAGATCGACGGAGGTGGCCATCCACTTCATCTGGCCGCTCTTGCGGTCGGTGCCTTCGTAGAAGTGCTCGCAGCGGGGCGAGACCTTCCACTCGGTGTCCATGTCGAGCAGATTGACGAAGAAGTCGTTCGTCAATGCACCGCGATTCTTTGTGAGCACGCCGAGGTCGGGATGGCCGGTGTTCGTGCCGAGCACACGCAGGCCGCCGACGAGCACGGTCATCTCCGGCGCGGTGAGCGTGAGGAGCTGGGCGCGATCGACGAGATTCTCCGGCGCGGGGCGGTCGAGCTCGTGGCCGAGGTAGTTGCGGAAGCCGTCGTGCTTCGGTTCGAGGAAGGCGACGGATTCGACATCGGTCATCTCCTGCATGGCATCGGTGCGGCCGGGGGTGAAGGGCACTTTCACATCGTGACCGGCCTTCTTCGCAGCGGCTTCGATGGCGGCATTGCCAGCGAGCACGATCAAATCGGCGAGCGAGACCTTTTTGCCGCCCTTGTTGAAGTCGCTCTGCACTTTTTCCAAAGCAGCGAGCACTTTGGCGAGTTGCGCGGGGTTGTTGACTTCCCAGTCCTTCATCGGCGCGAGGCGGATGCGGGCACCGTTGGCTCCGCCGCGCTTGTCGCTGCCGCGGAAGGTAGCTGCGGAGGCCCAGGCGGTGGCGACGAGTTCGGAGGTGCTGAGGCCGGAATCGAGGATCTGCGTCTTCAGCTTCGCGATGTCCTGCTCGTTGATGAGTTCGTGATCGACGGCGGGCACGGGGTCCTGCCAGACGAAGGTCTGCTTGGGCACCTCAGGGCCGTGGTAGCGGGCGAGCGGGCCCATGTCGCGATGCGTGAGCTTGAACCAGGCTTTGGCAAAGGCGTCCTCGAAGTCCTTCGGATTCTCCAAGAAGCGCTTGGTGATCTTGGCATACGCGGGGTCGGTTTTCAGCGCGATGTCGGTGGTGAACATCATCGGCGCGTGGCTCTTCGACTTGTCATGCGCATCGGGCACGGTGCCTTTGCCCGCGCCGTTTTTTGGACGCCACTGCTTCGCTCCGGCGGGGCTGGTGGTCAGCTCCCAATCGTAGGCATAGAGGTTCGAGAGATACATGTGCGACCAGCGGGCCGGTGCGCTGGTCCACGCGCCTTCGAGGCCGCTGGTGATGGTGTCAGCGCCGTTGCCTTTGCCAAATTTATTCTTCCAACCGAGGCCTTGCTCCTCCAACGGTGCCGCTTCAGGCTCGGGGCCGACGTTCTTCGCATCGCCTGCGCCATGCGCTTTGCCAAAGGTGTGACCACCGGCGATGAGCGCGACGGTTTCCTCGTCATTCATCGCCATGCGGGCAAAGGTTTCACGAATGTCCTTCGCGGCGGCGAGCGGGTCAGGATTGCCGTTTGGACCTTCGGGATTCACATAGATGAGGCCCATCTGCACGGCAGCGAGCGGTTTATCCAACGCACGCTCGTCCTTGTAGCGCTTGTCACCGAGCCAGGTGCTCTCCGGGCCCCAGTAGATGTCCTCCTGCGGCTCCCACACATCGGCGCGGCCACCGGCGAATCCGAGTGTCTGAAAGCCCATCGACTCCAGCGCGACATTGCCGGCGAGGATCATCAAATCGGCCCACGAGATCTTGTTGCCATACTTCTGCTTGATCGGCCAAAGCAGGCGGCGGGCCTTGTCGAGGTTCGCATTGTCCGGCCACGAGTTCAGCGGAGCGAAACGCTGCGTGCCATAGCCCGCGCCGCCGCGTCCATCGGTCACGCGATACGTTCCGGCGCTGTGCCAGGCCATGCGGATCATGAAGGGGCCGTAGTTGCCGTAGTCGGCGGGCCACCAGTCCTGCGAGGTGGTCATGAGCTGCTCCAGATCCTTCTTCAGCGCGGCGTAGTCGAGCTTTTTGAACTCCTCGACGTAGTCGAAGGCCTCGCCCATCGGATTTCCCTTCGGCGAGTTTTGATGAAGGATGCTGAGATTGAGCTGGTTCGGCCACCAATCGCGATTCGACATGGCGCTGGCGGCGGTGTGACGGCTGGCTGGGGCGGGAGCGCCCATGACCGGGCATTTGCTGAGGTCGTTCATAGTATTGTCTGGGTTTGGTTGAGCTGGCTTTTGCTGGGCCGATGCCAAGACTATCGGAGTCAGCATCAGCGTGGCAAACGCTGCTTTGAGGTTGGATGTTTTCATGGCGTCAGGTTGGTTTTGTGTTTCGAGTCTTAGGCCTTGGGGGTGATGGCCGCACAGCGACCATGCTGCGTGAAACCAAGCAATGCATCCAATGCATTGTCTGAATGCTTGCGATGCACGCCGCGCATCGCTAGTCTGTGCCATGCGCAACGACCTCAGCCTCCAACTCCTCGACCAGTTCGTGGTGCTCGCCCGCACGAAGAACTTCACCCGCGCCGCCGAAGAACTGCATCTCTCGCAGTCCGCGCTGAGTCGCGCGATCCAAAAACTCGAGGATCAACTCGGCCAGCCGCTGTTTGAGCGCAAACCGCGCGAAGTGGTGCTCACCGAACTCGGCGAGCTGCTGCTCCAGCGGGCGAAACACATCCTGCAACTCATGGAGGACACCTTTTCCGAGCTGTCCGAGGCCGGACGCCGCGGACGCATCCGCCTTGGTGCGATCCCCACCATCGCGCCTTACTTTCTGCCGAACTTGCTGAGCAGCTTCGCCAAAAAGTATCCCGACATCGCCGTCATCGTGCAGGAAGACACGACGGAGAACCTCATCAAACGCTGCCATCACGGCGAGATCGACCTCGCCATCCTCGCGCTGCCGCTCCTGGCGAAGAATCTCGAGGTCGAGGCGCTCTTTGACGAAGAACTGCTGCTCGTCGTGCCCGTCGGCCATCCGCTCGCAGCCTCCAAAACACTGCCCATCGACGCGGTGGAAGGTTTTCCCTTTGTGATGCTCAACGAAGCCCACTGCCTCACCGACAACATCGCCACCTTTTGCCGCCGGAAGGCCGTGCAGCCCGTCACCGTTGAGCGCACCAGCCAGCTCGCCACCGTGCAGGAGCTCGTCTCGCTCAATCACGGCGTGTCGATCGTGCCGGACATGGCGCGAAAAATCGACACCAGCGACCAACGCGTCTATCGCTCCTTCACCGGCGAAAAGCCCCGCCGCACCGTCGCGATGATGTGGAATACCCAGCGCTTCCAAAGCAAGGCCGTGAAATCGCTCATGGAGCATTTGAGGAAGAGAAAATAGCCTTCAGTCAGCGTTCCAGATGCTCCCGCACATGAAACGCACCCTCACCGCGCTCCTCCTCGCCTCCACGCTTGGCTTTGCTGCCGATCTTGTCTCGCTGGGCTCGAAGCGCGAGTTGTTTGTGGATGAGCATCTCATCGCGTCGAAGAGCGGGGTGGAGCTGAAGCTGCACAAGCCGCAGGCGCGGGAGGTGGCGCTGGTGTGTGATGCGCCGTGGGAGGGGAACACGTCTGGTTACTTCACGCTGCTCCAGGATGGTGATCTCTATCGTTGCTACTACCGCGGATCGCATCATGGCGAGCCTGGAGGGCGTCCCGGCCATTCCGGCGTGACCTGCTACGCGGAGAGCCGCGATGGCATCACCTGGACGAAGCCTAAGCTCGGCATTTTCGAGTTCGGAGGAACCAAGGACAACAACATCACGCACATGGGCGACGGCTGCGGCACTTTCGCGCCTTTCCTCGACACAAATCCCAACTGCCCGCCGGAGTCGCGCTACAAGGCGCTCGCGACGATGGGGAATGATGTCGAGCGCAAGAAGAACCCCGCGCTACAAGCCTATCACAGCGCCGACGGCCTGCATTGGAAGCTCATGCGCGAAAAGCCGGTGATCACCGCAGGCTCGTTTGATTCGCAAAACACCGCCTTCTACGACAACGAGAACGGCGTGTATCGCGCCTACTGGCGCTACTTCACCGGTGGCTACACGGATGAGCGCGGCTGGAAGCCCGCAGGTGTCCGCGCCATCCGAACCGCGACATCGAAAGACTTCCTCACTTGGGAAAACCAGGCTGATCTGGCCTATGGCAAGGATGCCCCAGTCGTGCAGCTTTACACCAACGCGGTGCGGCCGTATGCCCGTGCGCCGCATCTGCTGCTCGGCTTTCCCACGCGCTACCAGCCGAAGGGATCGCAGGTCGAGCCGGTGCTCATGACCAGCCGCGATGGCGTGAACTTCAAGCGCTGGGAGGAACCGCTGATCCCAATCACCGCGCCGAAGGATCGCGATTGGAATCGCAGCAACTATATGACCATCGGTGTGCTCTCGCTGCCCGGAAAGCCGGGCGAACTCAGCGTCTATGCCACGGAGGCTTACTACCAAGGCCCCGGCAGCCGCATCCGCCGCTTCACCTTCCGCACCGATGGGTTTGTCTCCGCATCCGCCGAAGATGGCGAGCTCATCACGAGACCGCTGACCTTCACCGGCTCGAAGCTCTCGCTGAATCTTGTTAGCCGTGGCAAAACGCTCGTGGAGATTCAAGACGAGGGCGGCAAGGCGATTCCCGGCTTCACCTTGGACGATTGCTCGCCCATGCAGGCCGATTCCATTGATGCGGTGGTAACGTGGAAAGGTGGCAGCCTCGCTGCTCTCGCCGGAAAGCCGGTGCGCCTGCGCTTCAAGCTGATCGAAGCGGATTTGTTCGCGTTGCAGTTCGTGAAATGAACCTCCCCTCACGTCTATGAAAGCTTTTGCATCTGTTTTTCTACTTCTGACTTCGAGCCTCGCGCTGGCGCTGGATGCCGACCCGCTCTCCCGCCTGCCACAGCCGTGGAAGGAGCCGGTGCATCGCATCTCCTTCGCGGAATACGAGGCCACGTTGAGGCATTGGGCGGCGAAACATCCAGATGTGTTTCACTTTGAGAAACGCGGCGAGTCGCATGACGGGCAGCCGGTGTATCTGGTGAAAATCACGGATGCAGGTGTGCCGAACGACGACAAGCAAGTGGCGCTCGTCTCCGCGCTGCATGGCGGACCGGAGCGCTCCGGCACGACGACGATCCTGCATCTCATCGAGCGCTTGCTGGACGATTCCGAGTTCTCCAAAGAAACACGGCGGAAGCAGATCGTGCTGCTGGTGCCCATCGCCAATCCGTATGCATTTTTCAACACGGACCGCTTCACGAACAAGGAGAAAATCGACCTCTACGATCCACAAATCAGCTACTGGGACCTGCCAAAGCTGAAGCTCGCCGTGCCGGAGCGCACGCCGGAGCTAGCGGCCTTTCTCGGCATCGTGGATGAATACCGACCGGAGGTGCATCTCGATCTGCACGGCACCGGCTTGCAGGCCTTTCCGGATGACAAGCTCGGGAACCGCACGATGCGTCAGGGCCAGACGATGTTTGAGATCAGCGCCTGCTCGTATTCCAACTGCGGCGTGCGCCCGTGGGACCCGCGTGTGACGGAGGCGATGGTGAAGGCGGGCGTTGAGGCCGGGTTTGGATCAGATCGTGCCGAGGCAGATGCACAGCGCTGCTTTTACAATCCCGATCATGACGTGTTCCGCAGCCGCTTGTGGAATGCGCCGAGGCCGCAGCGATTCCGCACCATGTTTTATGGCTACATGAAGTATCACACGATGATCTCCACGACCGAGATCGGCTGGGAGCAAAGCGGCGTCGCGCGTGTGTGCGGCATCCTCGCGCTGGGAAACAAGCAATGGGTGGATGAGAAGTTCAGCGGCTATCCCGTCACTCGCGTGCGTGCTCGCGCAGGCCGGTTCGTCACCGCTTATGGTCAGACCGCGTCACAGCGCCGTGAGAGCCGCGTGGAGCTATGGAATCGCCAGCCAGGCTTCGCCGATGGCATGATGTATCCCGAGTATGAAGGCCGCGCCACCTACGTCTGCGCGGTGACGCCCAAAGGCATCGCCGCGCTCGACAATGATCCCGCGAAGTTCATCACCAACCTCCGCACACTGCCTGGCGTGAATGCGGACCGCATTGAGCGCTTTGTGAAGCTCGGCCCCGAATACGAGTTCACCTCTGATCCCCGCGAGGCCACGAAGGGCGAGCCTATTCAAAACGGCATCGGCTTCCGCTTGCGCGTGCCGTATCGCTCGCCCACGCTGCTCGATGTGTCGGTGAACGGTCACACGCTCAAAGAAAGCGCCTCTGACGGCTACCAAGCCTGGTATGCCGACGGCTACACCCAGGTGCAGATCAATCTCCCGCCCGAGAAAACGAAGACGATGGACCTCTGCGTCGTCACCTGTGCCTACAACGGCAACGAAAAGCGCAGCTCCGGCTGGCAGCCTCCAGAGGCGGTGATGAAGGAGCTGAAGGGGAAGTAAGAGGTTTATGTCAGCTAGCCAGCAGCCAGATTGACGCCAAAGGTGAAATGATGTATAAAACGCATCATGACACGCACCCAAATCCAATTCCCTGATCCGCTCTACCAGCGGCTCAAAGTGATCGCTGAACAGCAGGACTGGTCGCTCTCGGAGGTCATGCGAAAGGCCGCTGAGCACTTCATCACCCGCTTCCCCGAAGACCCGAAGCCGAAGGCCGTCTGGCGCTTCCCCACGCTCGACTGCGGTGGCGATTTCCTCACTGATCCCGCCAGCCTGCGGCCTGAGGCCGATGCCATCCTCCAGCGCTCCGGCTCATGATTCTCTCCGCTGACACGAACCTCTTCCTCTACGCGGCGAACCCCGATTCACCGCATCACGAGGCCGCCCAACGGTTCTTTGAGGAGGAGGCCTCCGGCAAGCAGCGCTTCTTGCTCTGCGGCCTCGTGCTGGTGGAAATCTACATGCAGCTCCGCAATCCCTCGGTCTTCAAAAAGCCGAAGACCGCCAAGGAAGCCACCGCCTTCTGCGATGCCCTCCGCGCCAATCCGGTCTGGGAGTTCGGCGACTACGGACCCGAAGTCGCCAAACCGCTCTGGAACTGGGCCGCCAAGACCACCACCGGCTTCCGCCACATCATCGACGCTCGACTCGCTCTTACTCTCCGCCACCACGGCGTCAGTCACTTCGCCACCGCCAACGAGAAGCACTTTGAGGGCTTTGGGTTTGAGAGGGTTTGGAGTCCTTTGGGATACTAAAAAAGTGTGCCCATGCGGGCTATGCGCTCATCAGTTATGAAGACTTCACCGACAAACACCATAGGATCAGAATGGCGTAAGTGGGACTTACACATCCACACACCGGCTTCTTTTCATTGGAAGGGAGAACGATTACCTGATGGTCCCCAAGAAGCGCGGGACAAAGTGCTGTCCGATGTTGTTGATGCCATGAACGCCACCGACGTAGCTGTGTTCGGGATCATGGATTACTGGACCTTCGACGGTTTCATCGCAATTCGGGACTACCTGAGACGCCACCCGGAGAAGGCGAAGAAATGTGTCCTTCCGGGGATCGAAGTGCGTGTAGAAGCTCCCACGAATTTTCGCCTGAATTGCCACGCGATTTTTTCGGAATCAATTTCCGATGATCGTCTTCGCGAATTTCTGGCAACTCTTCAGTTTCGAGGGCTCAAAAAAGCGCCAACGCGAGGCGCATTCATCGAACTTGGTAGGGCGCTTGGCACTGACAAACGTGCGATCCATGGCATGCCTGACGCGAAGGATACGGACGAGGAAAAAATGCTCCTGCTAGGTCTGAAGACGGCCGAACTTACACGAGATTCATTTGAGGATGCGATTGCAAAGTTCGAGAAGGACGGCTGCCTTTTTATTCTACCGTTCGACACAAGCGACGGCGCGGTAAAGTTGGACTGGAAAAAGCACGCATTTTCAGACATCAGCCTGATGCAGTCAGCTGACGTGTTCGAGGCGAAAGACCCTGAACTTATCAATCTGTTCCTTGGGCGTGGGAACATTGATGCCGAACTCGCGGCGAACTTCCTTAAGAGCTTGGGTGGGAGATCAAAACCCGTGGTGCGAGGCAGCGACGCCCATGCAATCGGAGAATACGGGAAGTATCCGAACGACAAAATCACCTGGCTGAAAGCCGATCCGAATTTCGCTGGATTGAAGCAGGTGTGCCACGAGCCTAGCGAACGCTGCTGGATCGGTGTGAAGCCACCGAAACTTGAAAATGTCGAGTCGGCTCCGACGAAGCACATCCGATCACTGAAGATTGAGAAACTCCCCGAGGCGAAAACTGATGAAAAGTGGTTTCAGGCCGTCGATCTGAGCTTCAACCCCGGACTCGTCGCCATCATCGGGAACAAAGGAAGCGGTAAAAGTGCTCTTGCCGACATCTTGGCGCTACTTGGCAACACCCGAAGCGACTGCATGGAGTTCCTTAACGCTGAGCGATTCAGGCGAAGCCGAGGCGTTTCGGAGAGCTTTTCTGCAACTATTGAATGGCACGACGGCGGCACGGCCCAGCGGCTGCTCTCGGAAAACTCAGATACCGCTCACCCGGAGCGAGTCCGCTACCTGCCCCAATCAGCAATTGAGCGCCTCTGCAATGAGATTGCTGCATCGGGTGGCACGGCATTCGAGTCGGAGTTGAAGAAGGTGATCTTCTCTCACGTCCCGCTCGACGATCGCATCGGTAAAGCTTCGTTGGACGAACTACTCGCGTATAAGACGACCACTATCGCAGAAAGCATTGACCGATTGCGCTCCAAAATGAGCGCCCTCAATCGCGAGATAGTAGTCGGCGAGACTGCAACCACGGCGGCGGCTAAGGCTGCGCTAACAAACGAGTTGTCCCTGAGACAAGCCGAGTTGGTGGCACACGAAAAGACTAAGCCAACGGATGTTCCACCACCTGTTCCTCCGACGGATGACTCGCCAGCCGCTGCTGCGGCGAATGAGCTCAAGGCGGCGCTCGAAGAGATTTCTGGCATCAAAAAAACAATTGAGGATGAAGAGAAAAAACGTGCGGAGGTGATTGCTCAAAAAGCCGCGTTCGAACGCCTGGCGGAGAAGTTGAAAAATCTTCAAGCGACATTTGATGCCTTCATCGCAGAAAACCAGCCCGAGTTCGCCGCGTCTGGCTTCGATCTCGGGAAGATGGCGACACTCAAGATTGACAGCTCCGAGTTGGTGAAGCGCGGATCGGTGATTGCCAATGAAGTGGAGAGAATCACGCTGGCCCTCGGTGCACCTGGCGAAGCCGGCCTACTCGCGGATTTTGCTAGAAAGCAGGCACTAATATCTGAGCTGCGGAGCAAGCTCGACGCGCCTCAAAAGGCGTATCAGCAATACTTGGTTGAGAGCGAGGCGTGGACCAAGCGGAAAGCGGATATTGATGGAGACGACAACGCGCCGGGGACAATCAAGTTCCTCGAAGCTCAGATTCGAGCTGCTGGCACGACGATACCGGAAAACCTCGCTACTTGGCGCATCGAGCGAACAAAACTGGCGCAAGAGATTCACGGGGAAATTGTCAGAATCCGCAAAGAATATGAATCGCTCTATAAACCGGTCCAGGAATTTGCGACAAGTAACTCAACTGCCAGCGAAGCTTTGAAGATCGAGTTCGACGCCTTCCTGATGATGGACGGATTCGAAGAGCGTTTCCTCGCCTTGATCAACCAGGGTAGGCGCGGGTCGTTTTACGGTGCTGAAGAAGGTCGGAAGACCCTGCGGCAGATCATGAGGGATTGCGACGCGAACGATGGAAAATCTATGGATGAGTTTCTGACGCATATGCTCCATGCGCTGCAATTCGATATTCGTGGTGGGCACGAAGAGCCTACGGCAACTGAAATCACCTCTCAGCTAGCAAGAGACGTGAAGCTCGCAGACATTTATGACTTTATCTTTTCGCTCAAGTATATTGAGCCAAGGTATACGTTGAAATTGGCGGGCAAAGAAATCTCCAGACTGTCGCCAGGAGAGAAGGGGGCACTGTTGCTGGTGTTCTACCTGCTCTTGGACAAAGAGGACGTGCCTATCATCATCGACCAGCCCGAGCAGAATCTCGACAACGAGTCCGTCGTGAGTCTTTTGGCCGAATGCTTCAAGCGAGCCAGAGACAGGCGGCAGGTCATCATAGTCACGCACAATCCGAACTTGGCTGTGTTCTGCGATGCCGATCAGATCATATACAGCGAGATCGACAAGGCAGATGGCAACCTTGTCTCCTACTCCTCAGGCTCGATTGAAAATGCAGCGATGAATCTCCGCACGGTCAATGTGCTTGAGGGCACCTACCCTGCATTCGACAACCGGAAGAGGAAGTATTTGGAACCTGCAATTTAAGATTCGCGCCATTATGCGCATCTCATTGCAATCGTTTTCAGTGCCATCCTCACCGCATGACCACCACCTCACCCGACATCGGAGACCGTGTCCGCAACCGGGTCATGGCGCGGCTGATGCCGTATCTCGTGCTGCTCTACATTGTCGCCTATCTGGACCGCGTGAACGTGAGCTATGCGGCGCTGGAGATGACGGCTGACCTGGGCTTCTCGGCGGCGACTTATGGGCTGGGAGCGGGGATTTTCTTTGTGGGATATTTTTTGTTCGAGATCCCGGCGGCGGTGATGGCGCAGCGGCAGGGCGTGCGGCGGCTGGTGTGCCGCATCATGGTCACTTGGGGCATTCTCGCGATGGGCATGGGCTTCATTCAAAACGCGGCGCAGTTTCACACGCTGCGTTTCCTCATCGGCGCGGCGGAGGCGGGCTTTTTCCCGGCCATGATCGTGTATCTCGGGCAGTGGTTCCGCGCGGCGGATCGTGGGAAGGCGGTGGCGGTGTTCATGTCGGCCATTTCACTGGCGATGGTGATCGGCGGGCCGGTTTCAGGAGCATTGCTGAAAGTGGAATGGCTGGGCCTGGAGGGCTGGCGCTGGCTCTTCATCCTCGAAGGTCTCCCTGCGGTGGTGCTCGGCTTCTCGGTGCTATTTTATCTCACGGAGCGGCCCGAGAACGCGAAATGGCTGCCCGACGATGAAAAGGCCTGGCTGATCGCTGAACTCGGGCGCGAACGGCTGGCGCGTGAGGCCGCGCAAACACAAAAGCCCTCCATCGCGCTCGCGCTGCGCGATCCGCGTGTGTGGTTGTTCGCGGTGGCGTATTTCTTCGGTCTCATCGCTTCCAACGGCCTCGGTTACTGGTTGCCGACGATGGTGAAATCGTGGTCCGGCTTCTCCAGTTTCACCGTGGGCTTGATCGTGAGCCTGCCGTATTCGCTCGGCGTCATCGCCAAGGTGCTCGCGGGCTGGTCCTCCGACCGCATGGGCGAGCGGCGCTGGCACACGGCGGGCCTGCAGCTGCTCGGCGGCGCGGGTCTGGCGGCGCTGACGTCGGTGCAGGCGCATTTTGCCATCGCGCTCATCTGCCTGTGCGTCGCGGTGATCGGCCTCACTGGCTACACATCGAGCTTCTGGGCCTACGCCACGAGTTTTCTCGCGGGAACGGCCAACGCCGCAGCCATAGGCCTCATCAATAGCATCGGCAATCTCGGCAGCTTCGCAGGTCCGTATGCGATGGGCTGGCTGAAGGAGCACACCACGGGCTACACAGCAGGAGTGCTGGTGCTGGCCGCATCGAGTGTGATCACCGCGCTGCTGGTGCTGGCCGCAAGACCTTCCACAACCCGGCACGTTAAGGTGGCTTCATGAAAGTGTTCATCGTCATCCCCTGCCTGCTCCTCGCTTCCTGGCTGCACGCTGCCGATCCCGTGCTCAAAGCCGCCGCGCTGGAGTTTGACCTCGTGCCCGGCACCGGCGGGCCGACTTCCAGCAAGGTGGGCGCGCTCGTGCAAAAGGTCGAGGGACCGCTGAAGACCACCGTCACCTTATTGGAGGGGAATAGCGGACGCGTGTGCATCATCGCGTCGCACATGAACTCGCCCAAGGGCGCGAACATCAGCCCGCTGATCCGCCGCACTGCCGCCGAGGCGCTGGACATGCCGTTCGAGCGTGTGCTGCTGATGCTCTCGCACAACCACACGGACCTCAATCTCGTCAGCAATCACATCGAGGCCTATTCCGCCATCTCGATGAAACCGGAAGAGTTGCCGGAGCCAAAGCTCGTGCCCGCAGGCGAGGATTTTCTCAAACAACTCACCGCCACGGCGAAACAACTGCCCGCGCGGCTGCAACCCGTCACCGTGTGGTGGGCCATGGGCAGCGAGGGCCGCATCAGCTACAACCGCAAAGGCTACCGCGCTGATGGCAGCACCTATTTGATCCGCGAGGAGGACCGCGACCTGCTCGGCACCGACTTCAACGGCGACATGGACCGCGAGGCACCCATCGTCGTGCTCAAGAACACAAAAGGCGAGGTCGTCACCGCGATCACGCACTTCACCGCGCACCCGTGCTCCTGCTTTCACCCCGAGAAGCCGATCATCTTTGGCGATTGGCCGCAGGTGGCCTGCGAGCATCTCGCGCAGCACTTTTCGCCGACCAAGCCCATCGCTGTGAGCTTCCTGCAAGGCTGCGCGGGTGACGTGAACTCCAAAGGCATGTTTCGTGGCGATGCGGATCTCTCGCGAAAATACGGCCGCATGCTCGCGGACAGCTACATCGCCGCTTTGGCCGATTTGAAGCCCTCGAAGCGCGACGGGCTCGATTTCGCCATCGAGCAGGTGCGTATCCCGCTCGCGCCTTTGCCGCCTGCGGACGTTTTGAAGGCCGAGATCGCCGAAATGGAGGATTTCATCAAGCGCGCGACCGCAGGCGATGAAAACACCCTGCGCTGTCTCGGGCATAATTTCCCACGCGAGCTCACGCCGGCGTATCGCGGCAAATTGATCGAGATGATCCTGCCGTGGAGCCAGTGGGCGCTCGAAATGCATCAACAAGGCAAAGCAGGCAGCGTGGCGAAAACACTTGATGTGGACATCCAGGTGCTGCGCATCGGCGATGTGGGCATCGTCGGGATGCCGTTTGAGCCATTTCAAGGCATCGGCAGGCAAATCCGCGCCGGATCGCCGCTGCCGCTCTCCCTGCCCTGCGGCTACACAAACCTATCCTACGGCTACCTCACCGACGGCGCGAACACCAACCCCGACCACGGCGAATACATGAGCGCCCACTATCGCTACAGCAAGTTCCGCGCCCCTTACGCCAAGCCTGCGGGCGACGTGATCGCCACGCAAGCCCTCGAAACCCTCCGCCGCTTTGCCAAATGAAAGAGATGTATGCTGAAATCGGCGCGAATGCGCAAATCGATCCCGATGTGATCCTCGGGTATCGTTATCCAGGTGACTCGCAGCCCACGCGCATCGGCGATCACGCCATCATCCGCAGCGGCAGCATCATTTACGCGAACACGACCATCGGGCATCGCTTTCAATGTGGGCATAAGGTGCTCATTCGTGGCGAGATCGTGATCGGCGACCGCTGCGTGGTGCATCACAAATGCACATTGGAGGGCAGGCTCAAGATTGGCAACGGCGTGAAGATCATGGCGCACGTCTATGTGCCCAGCCGCACCACCATCGGCGACTTTGTCTTCATCGGCCCAGGCACCACGTTTTTGAACGCCAAGTATCCCATGCGCGAAGGCACCGTGCAGGGCGC
This sequence comes from Verrucomicrobiaceae bacterium, assembly GCA_016795485.1. Taxonomy (GTDB): domain Bacteria; phylum Verrucomicrobiota; class Verrucomicrobiia; order Verrucomicrobiales; family Verrucomicrobiaceae; genus JAEUHM01. The sequence continues at coordinate 25,482 of JAEUHM010000004.1, forward strand.
GACCATCGAAGAGCACGTCTGCATTGGTGGCGGCGTCACGATCTGTCCCGGCGTGCGCATTGGGTGCGGTAGTTTTATTGCAGCAGGTGCTGTGGTGAACAAAGATGTGCCTCCAGGCACTCTCGCGATGGGCGTTCCCGCACGTCACCAGCCGTTGCCGCCGAATATTTTGCCCGAAAACCTTCTGGAAGAGCTCTTGCCGCAAACCGACCTCTTCGGCGCACCGCACGACGATTCCTGGAAAACTGAAAACTGGCCTCAATCATGAAAAACACCCTCACCGCCCTCCTTCTCGCCTCCACGCTCGTTTTAGCCGCTGATCCTGTGCCGCCAACCACGCAACTTTGCACCGTGGACAAGCTCATCTCTGCCGAAAACTTCGATAGGCCCGAATCCTTCGCGAAGGAGAAGCAGTCCGGCACGGATGGCTGGCGCGGCGGCATCGGCACGTGGAGCATCAAGGACGGAGCGGCCTACGCGGTGCAGGAAGGTCCGAGCGAAAAGCGCCCGAACGGCCACGAGGCCGTTTGCGAGCACATCGTGGACCTCGGTGACTATGTCTTGATCGCCGAGTTCAAGCTCGGTCCCTCGCCGCAGATTGGTTTTGTGTGTCGTGACACGAATAAACCGAACCTCCATCAAGGCCGCGCCATGATCACGCCCACGGCCATCTGGATTCAAAAGATGAGCGGCATCGCCAAAGAGACGCGGCGCGAGGAATTGAAGAAAATTGAGGTCAAACTCGATCCCAACACCTGGCATCGCATCACCATCGAAATCTGCGGCGACCGCTTCCTCGCGAAAATCGACGACCATGTCCTCGAAGCCAGCCACGAGCGTTTCAAGGAGCGCAAAGGCCGCATCGGCTTCGTTGCGCGTGCCGAAGGTGCCCAGTTTCGCAACGTGGCGCTGTGGAGCGCGAAGGCGAAGTGAGTGTGACTCACCAACGCGGCACGACGGTCTTCAAGTAGTCTTTTTGATAAGCTTCCAGCTCCTTGCGAGTGATCGCAGGAGCTTTGGGATCGGATATGGCGGCCTTCACGTAGCGGATGATGACACCGTGCGGATCGGGCTTCGCGGCGGCAGAGCGGATGCGAAGGTAGCTGAGGCCATTGAGGGTGCGGTGACGGAGTTTGTGAGTGGCGATGAGCTGATCATCGAGTCGTTGCTCGCACTCGCCGCGAGTGAGGTCCCAGCGGAGGGAAAGCGTGTGCCAGGAGTCGGGTTTGGCAGTGTCGGTGGTCACGCGGGCTTGGAACATGGCGAGATCCTCGCCAAGTGTGTTTGAGGGGTCGAAGAAGCGGTCGTTCAGCGAGAAGATCGCGCCTTGTGAGCCAGCAGAAAGACGGATGCGGGCGGTGAGTTCACCGCGCCAGCCGTTGGGCAAGTTCCAGACGGCGGTGTCGGGTTCGTCAGGGTTGCGCACATGTAGGCCTTGTGTGCCGGGTTCATCGGGTGTTTCGATGAGTTCGCAGCCGATGCGACGCGCACGCCACCAGCGTTTCGCGGGGCCGGTGTGCTGATAGACGGCCCATTGCGCGAGACCGTCGCGGAAGTCGCATTCGGCGGTGGTGGCGGTGATCCAGTCGGGATCGACGAGGATGGGATTGCGTCCGCCTTTGCCCTGGCCGGCGAGGACGACGATTTGACCGTCTTCGGTGAATGCGGCGAGCGGATAAGCCGTGCCGCGATCACCGTTGGCGGCAGGATTGTCATTGCGGCGATGATCGAGGTAGATCTCGCGAAATCCCTGCCATGTGCGGCCATCATCGTCGGAGATGGCTATGTGCAAGGCATCGCGCCCGCCATACACGCCCACGCCGTCGTGCTTGGGAGGCAGTTCGCAGTTGTTCCAGGTCAAAACGAGACGTCCATCGCGATGGCGTAGCAGGTTCGCGGGTCCGGTGGAGGTGCGGAAGCGTGAAGGCGCGGCGGCGGACCAACTGGTGCCGTTGTCTTTGGAAAAAGACTCGTAGAGACAACCGGCCTGCGAACGCATGAGCATCCAGATCGAGCCATCGTGCAGCTCTTCAAAGCAAGGCTCGCAGGCACCTTCGTTCGAGCCGTTGTAGCCTTCGTAGCAGGGCGAGGTGAGCTTGGAAGCACTGAGCTGCCAGCTCGCGCCACCGTCATCAGAATACTCGATCACCGTCTCGTGGCGACCCGTGGGCGGAACGGCTTTCGCATGTGGCAAAAAGCTGCCATGCGGAACGAGCAGCCTACCGCTGACAAGTCGCTGATATTCCATCTGCGAGCCGTTGTAGCCTCGCCAAGTCCGCACCGGCTCGGAAACGGCCTGCGCATTCCCCTGGCGATACCACACATCGAGATGCATCGGCAGACCAATGCGCACGGCGTCCTCTTTGCTGTGCTTTTCAGCTTTCACCGTGATGCTGCGGACGGTGCCATCGGCTGCGAGCAACGTCTGCGTGTTGTTGAGCAAGCCGCTGTCGATGAGCTCTTTCGATTGAGCGAGGCTTTCGGGCAATGCGGGCCGCAGCGTGTGTTTTTTGCCTTTTGCGTCCGGCAGACTCAGTGGCTCGGCGCTGGGTGCGTAGGGATTGTAGAAGCAAAATGTGCCATCTTCACGCCGCAGGATGGCAAAGCCCGATCTCGTGCCGCTCGGCGCGGTGGGATCATGGCCGGCATCTTCGAGAAAAAGCATGCGCGGCGGCTCGGCAGCACTGCAAGCAAGGCATAACGCCAGCGTGGCGCATGGAAGGAAGTGGTTCATGTTTGGGATGATTCAGAAACGCGGCTGGATGTCGAGTCTGTGCCGGTCATCTGTGTCAAACCAACGCCTCTCCATGAAAAATCTCCTTCTGATGTTCTTTGGCGGCTTATTCATCGTTTCCATGGCCGCCGCTCCAACTGACATGAATCACGCCACCGCCCTCTCCACCTACGTCGAGGCCCTCAACACGCATGCGTGGGACCGGATCGCCCCACATGTCGCGGAGGACGCCGTGTTCATTTTCACAGAAGACACCTTCACGGGCCACACCGCTGCCAAAGCCGCTTTTGAGAAGACCTTCGCACTCATTCATGACGAGCACTTCAGCCTTCACGACATCGACTGGACGGTCGTCACCGATGATGTGGCGGCCTGCCGCTACGAATTTCGCTGGAAAGGCCTCATCAGCGGTCAGGAAGCCTCCGGCGGCGGTCGCGGCACCACGATCCTGCGCAAGGCGAAGGACCGCTGGCTCATCACGCATGAGCATCTCGGGCCTTATCCTCGGAAGTGAAGTCTGAGTGATTGAGGCATTTCCAACGTTTGATCGCTCGCACCATGAAATCACCTGCCTCCTCCCGTCGTCACTTCGTCAAACAAGCCGCTGCAGCCGGCTTGAGTTTCAATTTCCTTCCTGCTTACCTCACGAGCGCACGCGCGGCTGACAATCCGAAGCTGCCGCCGAGTCGGCGCATCAATTTGGGCTGCATTGGCATCGGTGGACGTGCGGGGAGTGTGATTCCGGGGCTGACGGCGGATGGCATGGCGACGCCGGTGGCGTTCACGGATGTGGATTTTGTCACGGCGAAGAGTTTGGAGAAGAATTTGAAGGCGTTTCCGGACGTGAAGCGCTTTCAGGATTTCCGCGAGATGCTCGACAAGATGGGCAAGGATATCGACGCGGTCAGCGTGGTGACGCCGGATCACACGCACTTCGTCGCGGCGATCAGCGCGATGGCACTTGGCAAGCATGTGTATGTCGAAAAGCCGCTCACGCACACCTTTGAAGAGGCGGAGATCCTCATGCGTGCGGAGAAGAAGTTCAAAGTGGTCACCCAGATGGGCAATCAGGGCCACACCTCGGCCGGAGCGGAGCAGTTCAAGCAAATGCTCGCCGCAGGCATCGTGGATGACATCGTGAAGATCGACGCATGGAAGTCGCCCTCGCTGTGGTTCATGAACGCGACGGAGCGGGCGCTCGTGAAGGGCTATCCAGCGGAGGAGCCGAAGCCCGAAACGCTGAACTGGGACCTGTGGTGCGGACCGCAGGAGGTGAAGCCTTACAGCAAGATGTATCATCCCTTCAACTGGCGCGGCTTCCACCTCTACGGTGGCGGCATGTTTGGCGATTGGGGTGCCCACATCATCGACTTTGCGCATCATCATCTGAAGCTCGGCCTGCCCACCCGCATCACGCCGCTGGAGCTCGCTGACTACAACAAGATCAGCTACCCGCTCAGCTCGGACATCCGCTTCGAATTTCCGGCCCGTGGCGAGAAATTGCCCGCTGTGGAGCTGCATTGGAAAGCCGGTGGCGATATAAAAGTCGAGATTGAAGAGAAGTTTGGAGATCCCGGTCCAGACGGGAAGGTGCTTATTCCAAATCCAGGCGCGACCGGATCGCTTTTGCACCGTAAGCAGGGCGATTACCTCGTGCAGCGTGGTTCTCACGATCGTCACTCGACGGTGTATCCAAGAAGTAAGATGGTTGAGTTCAAGGATGCCGTTGCACTTAACAAGCCGAAGTATAACCACTTCGAGAGCTTTATTCACGCTTGCATGGGTGAAGGAATGACGGAGTCGCCTTTCAGTGTTTCAGGGGAGCTCACGCAGGTGCTAAATCTCGGAACGATTGCCGAGTATTTGAATGTCGATTTGAAGTTTGATCCGGCCACTAAGTGCTTTATTGGCAACGACGAAGCTAATGCGCGTCTCGCGGGGCCGGCTCCACGTGCGGAGTGGGCAGATTGCTACAAGCTGGCGTAAATTGAATTTCTCAGCATGAAACCACTCCTCTTACTTTTAGCGCTCGCGGTTACCGTTGTATTCGCCGAGCCTGCAAAGCCGTATCAGCTTCCGGCAGGCATCAAACTGGAGAAAGACATCGCCTACATTGAGGGTGGTGATGAAGCTCAAAAACTCGATCTTTACCTTCCGGAGGCACCTTCAGACAAACCGCTGCCGCTCATCGTGCACATCCATGGCGGCGGATGGCGTGCCGGGAACAAATTTCCCTGTCCATTGGTGACCATGGTCCTGAAGGGCTATGCGGTTGCGAGCATTGAGTATCGTTTTAGTCAGAAGGCGGTCTTTCCTGCACAGATTCAGGATTGTAAAGCTGCCATCCGTTGGCTGCGAGCCCATGCTAAGCAATACAACTTCGACACGAAGCGCCTTGGTGCGGTGGGTGGATCGGCAGGCGGACACCTGTCCGCGCTTGTGGGTACTTCAGGTGGCGACAAAGCCTTTCCTCCCATCGGTGGCTATTTGGATTATTCTGATCGCGTCCAAGCCGTGATTGACATCTACGGCCCTGCCAATTTCAGCTCGGTGATACAGCAGGCAAGTGATGACAAGAATGTGAAGAACATCTTTCAATTCAATACGCCTAGCGATCCGTATTCCGGTCTTATTGGCACCAACTTGGAGGATAAGACCAAGGCTGATGCCGTGAGCCCGATCCACTATGTTTCTAAAGACAGCCCTCCATTCCTTATCTTGCATGGAACGCACGATACTTTGGTGCCGTATGCACAAAGCGTTGAACTAGAGGCTGCTCTCAAAGCTCATGGGGTCGATGTTTGGCTGCAAACCCTTCCTGGTGCTGGGCATGGTGGTCCTGCTTTTGGGTTGCCTGCAATCCATCTACTGATGCAGAGCTTCTTTGACCGATATCTCAAGGGAACAGACGTAGAGATCAAGCTTGTGCCTGAGGCTGACTTAAAAGCCCAAGCTGGACCTGCAAAGAACTGAACGGATCGTTTTTCCTGTGGCGTGAAGCCACTGTTTTTAGCTAGGCTGGTGTTTCCATGGAAACACCGCTCACTCCGCTCGATTTTGCTCGCCGCGCAAGACGTCTTTATCCTGAACGCGAGGCTGTGGTGGATGGTGAGATCAGGTTGACGTATCGCGAGTTCTTTGAGCGTTGCGACCAATGGTCTGCGGCATTGCAGAAGTATGGCATCAAGCGTGGTGATCGGGTGGCAACGATAGCGCCCAATACTCATGCGCATCTGGAGGCCTTTTATGCAGTGCCACAAGCGGGTGCAGTGATCGTGCCCATCAACTTTCGGCTCACAGCAGCCGATTTTGCTTACATCTTGAATCACAGCGGTGCGCGGATGGTGTGTGTTCAAGCTGATTATCTTGATATTGTCGACAGCATCCGGGATCAGGTTCCCCAGGTAGAGAGCTTTGTTGCCTATTCTGGAGTGAAGGTAGGCTGGAGCAGCTACGAGGAAATGCTGAAAGGAGCTGATACGAGCTTTGAGGCTGTGTCCGTCGATGAGACTGAGATGATAGCACTCAATTATACAAGCGGGACTACTGCCAATCCCAAAGGAGTGATGGTGACGCATCGGAATACTGCGATGAACATCATGGGTCACCTCATGCACACACAGATGACGGCTGCTGATCGCTATTTGTGGGTGCTGCCGATGTTTCATGCGAACGGATGGTGTTTCGTGTGGACCATCACGGCTGTTGGTGGTTGTCATATTTGTCTTCCGAAGGCCGACCCGAAGCTGATTTTTGAGATGATCTTGCGTGAGCATGTCACGCTCTTGTGCGCTGCTCCCACGGTTCTGATTAGCATCGCAAATGCGCCGCAAGAGCTACGTGCAGGAGCTCCACGAGGGGTGAGAGTTTTCACTGCGGGGGCACCGCCAGCAGCGGCTACCATCGAGCGTGTGGAAGGTGAACTCGGATGGGAGATTACCCATGTGTACGGCTTGACCGAGGTTTCTCCGATTGTGACCATCAGCGAAATAAGGCCCGAGCATGCGGGGCTTTCGCCGCAGGAGCGTGCAGTCATTAAGGCTCGGCAAGGAGTCGAATACCTGGGTAACGCGGAGGTGCGAGTCGTAGGCGATACTGGCGCGGAAGTGCCACGAGATGGAGCGACGATGGGTGAGATCGTCATTCCTGGAAATGCGGTGATGAAGGGCTACTACAATGATGCGGAAGCTACCGCGCGAGCGATCAGAGATGGATGGTTTCACAGCGGAGACGCGGCTGTGGTCCACTCAGATGGCTACATAGAGATTCGCGACCGATGGAAAGACGTCATCATCAGCGGGGGCGAGAATATTTCATCGGTGGAGGTGGAGGGAGTGCTTTTGCGGCATCCTGCGGTGCAGGAGGCGGCTGTCGTGGGAATGCCTCACGAGAAGTGGGGTGAGTCACCTCAGGCGTTTGTCGTGCTTAGATCAGGACACACAGCGACCAGTGAGGAAATGAGGCTGTTTTGCCGTGAGCATTTGGCCCACTTTAAGGTGCCGCACGGTTTTGAGTTCATTGCTGAACTCCCAAAGACCGCCACGGGCAAGATTCAAAAGTACGTTTTGCGAGGCGGAAGAGCAAATATCACTCGGCAGTGAGAGTTGGATGCGAGTGTTCGTATCAGAATGCCCCCATTTTCCCCATCATATGAGAAAGTCTGCGATAGCTGTTTTTGCCCACCCCGACGACATTGAGTTTGTCGCAGCGGGGACTTTGTTGCTTCTGGCGGAGGCAGGATGGGAGATTCACTACATGAACTTGTCTCGTGGAAACTGTGGAAGTGTGCAGTTTGATCCCGAAACGACGGCTAGGCTGCGGCTTGAGGAGGGAAAGAATGCAGCGCATATCTTGGGAGCCCACTTCCATGGCCCGATTGCGAATGATCTTGAGATCAATTACTGCCCTGAACTGATCAAGAAGGTGGCTGCGGCTATTCGTCAGGCCAAAGCGTCGATTGTGCTCACCCACAGTCCGCAAGATTATATGGAAGACCACATGAGCACATCGCGACTGGCTGTAACTGCCGCCTTTACGCACGGGATGCCCAATTTTGAGAGTGATCCGCCAGTTGAGGTCTATGGCGGTGACGTTGTGGTGTATCATGCGCTGCCGCATGGGTTGCGTGATCCACTGAGGAGACGTGTGAGGGCCGGACTTTATGTGGACACGAGTAGTGTTCATCAACGGAAGCGACTGGCCCTGGCGGCTCATGAGAGTCAAAAGCACTGGTTGGATGTGAGCCAAGGCATGGACTCTTATCTTGTATCGATGGATGAGTCCGCAGCGGAGGTGGGCAAACTGAGCGGGAAGTATCAACAAGCCGAAGGATGGCGCAGACATTTGCATCTAGGCTTTAGTGCCAATGAGATAGATCCTCTGGCGGATGCGCTTGCCGGCAAGTGCTGGGTGGATCCCGCTTACGAAAGTAGTCTTGAAGGCTGAGATTTCGACGATGGCCTTGCCAGAGCGTCTCAGGGAGTGTTTGGTTCTTGCTTCAAATGGCAGGCAAGACTTGGAAGACCGAAACGCAGTTTTTTCAACTGGCAACTCCACGCAAACCATTCCGGTTTGCTAGTGGTGAAGTCTTGCGTGATGCGGTGGTGGCCTATGAGGCGTATGGCGAACTGAATGCGAAGAAGGATAATGCTATTCTCTTGTTTCATGCCCTTTCGGGAAGTCAGCATGCCGCAGGCTACACGAGCCATGTCGAGGGAACCGGAGATCGTTGGACACGAGATTGTCAGGAAGGCTGGTGGGACGACTTTATAGGCCCGGGCAAGGCATTGGATACGAGTCGTTACTTCGTGATCTGCGCGAACTACCTCGGTGGCTGCTATGGCACGACGGGGCCCACATCCATCAATCCAGAAACCGGGAAACCGTACGGAAGTGTGTTTCCCGCAGTCCGGACATCGGATGTGGTGAAGTCCCAGTTGGCTTTGCTCGATCATCTGGGCATCAAGAAGCTTCATGCTGTGATAGGGGCTTCGGTAGGAGGCCTCCTGGCCATCAATCTCGCCACAATGTTTCCTGAACGGGTGAAGATCGTGGTGCCGATTGCTTCAGGACCTAGGACTACCGTTTTGACCCGATTGACGTTGTTCGAACAAGTTATCGCGATTGAAAACGACCCACACTTTCACGGCGGCAACTACTATGAGCACGACAAGTCCCCAGAGTATGGCTTGGCCCTAGCGCGGATGATCAGCCACAAAACATTTGTGCACCTTGATGCGATTGAACGCCGTGCGAGGGCAGACATCGTGCAGAAGCCAACTGAGTTGTCATGGTTCAAGGTTAAGCACAACGTGGAGAGTTACATGCTCCACCAGGGGAAGAAGTTCGTTAAAAGATTCGATGCGAACACCTATCTGCGGATTATTGAGATGTGGTTGAGGTTTGACCCTCTTGGTGACGCGGGAGTTGAAGACTATTCCGGTCTGTTTGCCAGATCACGCAAGGCTGGACATCATTATCTGGTGTTCAGCATTGATTCTGACTTTTGCTTCTACCCTGAAGAGCAAACGGAACTCGTACGGCATTTGGAAGGGGCAAATGTGAAGTCGATGCACATCACCGTACACTCTGACAAAGGCCACGATTCGTTTTTGCTAGAGCCCGAGCTTTACACACCTCACCTCGTGCACACGCTAGAGGGACGATGGGGAAAGCGCGCTGAGCGAGATGCTGTGGAGTAGTTATGCAGTTGTTAAGCCCACCGATTTGGATTGGGCGTGTGCTGCTAGGACAGCTAAGTTCCTAGCCGGTCGCTTGCGATCGGCTATCGTCTCCTCCAGAGATCCTTACTTATCGAGGGCGGGAAAAGGGAATGTTATGCTCGGAGTGCGTGCGGATGCAGCTAGGGACTCCAGGCGAGATACTACTGCAGGGTTTTCTGATGCTAGATTCTTTGTTTCTCCCGGATCGCTTTCAAGATCATACAAAGCGGTCTCTTGCTTTGCGGCGCGCTTTGATTTCCCCCCCTTGCTGGACAAGCCGTTCTTCAACAGTTTCCACTTCCCGCTGCGGATCATTTGTTGCCCCCCGTAGCTGGGAAACTCACGGTAAAGATAGTCCCGTTCTGATTGTGTTTCTCCGCGGAGGGTTGGGGCAAAACTGATGCCATCGATTCCACTGGGTGCTTTGCTGGATGCACTCACGAGATCAAGCAACGTAGGCATCCAGTCTTCAAATCCACAGACGCGATCGCTCACAGCCGGTTTGATGTGGCCTTTCCATCTCACGATTCCTGGCACGCGGAAACCGCCTTCGTAAAGCGTGCCCTTTCCGTCACGAAATGGGCCGTTGGAATCAAAAAACTCGCAATCAGTACCCGCAAGGCCTTGATGCGTCCCCGTCAGGGGGCCGTTGTCGCTGGTGAAACAGAAAATGGTGTGTTCACCTAGGCCAAGTTTGTCGATCGTGGCCATCATTTGGCCAATATCACGGTCCATACGTGTGATCATGGCCGCGTATGCTGCCTTCGGCTTGTGGTGGGGAAGATATCCCTTTCCGCCGGGGTAGGGAGGATCGTCCCATTTTCCGGTGTATTCGAGAAGGGACTCCTCAGGCACCTGAAGTGATACATGTGGCACGGTGGTAGGCCAGTAGATGAAAAACGGCTTCTCTTTGTTCTGTGTCGCAAAGGCGATGGCTTGTTCATCGATCAAATCAGGTGCGTAATCGTTGCCTCTGAATCGTGCATAAACCTGCGGGTTTGAAGGATCTTCATCGGATTTCAACGCGTCAGGTACCTGAAAAGGGTGGTTATTGAGCGAAACGGGGTTGGCGTCATCCCAGAGGTAGGTCGGGTAAAAGTTGTGGGCAACACCCTGGCAGTTGTAGCCATACCAGCGGTCAAATCCTTGCTTCAGCGGCTCCCCGGTGGAACCTGGACCGCCTAATCCCCACTTTCCGAATCCGCCCGTGGTAAACCCAGCCGCCTTGAATGCCTCAGCCATGGTGATTTCGTTGTCTGGAATGGGTTCTTGCCCTTCAAACTCGGGTTTACCGATTTTGGAGAGACCTTTTGCCTTCTCCCACTGGCGGTTGTCACGGATGTGGGCATGTCCAGGATGCTTTCCGGTCATCAAAACGCATCGCGAAGGAGCGCAGACGGCATTTCCTGAGTGCATCTGCGTTAAGCGGACCCCTTCAGAGGCCATCTTATCGAGGTTTGGGGTCCTGATCTTTGTTTGCCCGTAACACCCGAGGTCTCCCCAACCCAAATCGTCAGCAATGATGAAGATGATGTTTGGCGGGCGATCGCCGGAAGCACCGAGAGTGCAATTTACCGCTAGGAGCCAACAGAATGAGAGGCAGAAGAGACGAAGCATGGTGTGATTGATTTGGAACGGTCCGAAGTGACGGATGTTTGCCTCGGCTAGCCGATCACAACCCTAAACTTTTTCAAAAAAGACCCTCAATTGTGAGACTCGTCGGGGAGGGTGGACAAAGTTCGAGGATAGCCAATCTATATAATGAGGCAAATCCATCTTTAACATAATCTTTATACATGGAGTGGTTAAAGAGGTTATCAAAAATACAAAAATACATTGCGTTTTTGATTCGGTTTCGTAAAATTGGGATGAGATACCCTATTTCCATCAGTACGGCATTGTGCTAGCTTCCAAGGCCTGATCGCTGACGGGTACACTGTCGACGTATGTCCCTCATTCACAATCAGTTCCAACATTTCTTGATCGCCCAACAGGCGGACGGGAGACCTGTGGAGTTGATCAGGTCGGCTGATGAAATCGCCTTTTTGGCGTTCGACACCAAGATCAAGCGGTTGGTTGAGTTGCATGTTCTCAAACGAGGTCAGGCGATGGATGCTGTGGGTCGGCGTTCGGCGTTAGACCGCATTGAGCAGGCGCAAAGTCTTAGGGGCCTCAGTTTCATGCGAGTGCTGGAGCATGGAGAAGAGAACGGGGTCGTGTACTACTCTGCCAATTTGAATGATGGCGAAAGTGTAGAAGACTATGTTTCACGTCGTGGTGCTGTGCCTGCCGTGACAGTTTTCTGCTTGATGCACCATTTCGTTGAAGACTTGGTGGCAGCAAAACGGTGTGACCGACTCTTGTCGCTGATGCGCGTTGGAACGCCGCTCGTAACCACTCATGAAGATGCCTTTCTTCAATTGAGGATCGTTGACTATGGGTTGTCTGGCAATGAGGCAATCAATGATGATACCCGCACCAGGCGAGTGGTGGCCGAGTGTGGTCAATTGCTCTTCGTGCTACTCACTGGGCAGCCGTATGAAGGGCAAAATCCAGACAAATATCCTGCTCTGACATGCTTGCCTACCAATTTAAGGATGCTTTTGCGCACCGCGTTGGTCGATCCAGACAATGTCTCACCAGTGTTAGAGAAACTGATGGACGACATCCGAGAGGCCTATGCGTCTCTTGTTCCCAGCATTCAGGTGCGAACATCGAAGAAGCATCTGATCCTCAACGAAGCATTGCATCCCAAGTCCCATGTGCAGTCCTTGTTGCTGTCTGGAGTGGATGTCGCGGAACTCCTAAAGAGCCGCTATGAGATAGCCAGCGGAGAGGATTTCGTGCGCTATCCGTTTGCGATTCCAGCAGTGCATCTTGCAGATCGGGCACCTGTGACAGTACATCTACTTCCGCCATCGCGAATAGCTGATAAGTCGCAGTATGAGACTGTGCCGCTCCAGATGTGGAGGTTTAATCGGGAATCTCATCCCAACATTTTGCGCTCGCTGAGCTTGTGGGAGACTCCAGACTGGACGTTCCTAACAGAGGAAAGAGAGGGCGGATTCCCTTTGAGTCGCCTTCTCGCAGAGCGTGGAGTGCTCAATCCCACCGAGGTGTCTGTGGTGCTGCGGCAGGTGTGTGCTGCCCTCGATCAGGCTCAAGAGTGCGGAGTTACTCGGGTGGATATCCATCCTTCCAACTTAGTGTTCAAGGTGGGTCGTGAAGGAACGCCGACCGGGCGTGAGTATGACCGTCTGATGCAAAAGCGCTTGGATGCGTGGCCACCTTTCTTGCTGAAGGTAAGGACCCACTCCACTATGCGTGCTCTTTATGAGCCTTTGCTTGTAGAGCCTTCGGTTTCAGGCGAGGACCAGGAGTCCTTCCGAGCGCAAAAAGATTTCAGGAACCGATCTTTCGTGGCTTTGGCGGTGTACCTTCTCACTGGAGAGCGCCAAGTGGGAAGTGTGCCCGAGTTTGGCGAGGCCGTGCCGGATACATTGGCAGCTTTCTTGAAGGAAATGCTGTTGGCTGGTCGATATGAAGGCACGACACCGGTTCCAGCCGATTTTCTGAGTCAGTTTGAGTCGCACATGGTTGCCCCAAGTTCCGAAGGGAGAGGATTCGCTGCGATCCGAGCCATGGGAGACACTCCGGTGGAGGAGTTAGAGAGCGCTGGCTCGGTATCCGACTTTGATGAGGACTGGGCCAAGGTGGAACCTGCTGCCCCAAGCTACTTGAAAGCACGCACGGCACCTCTTGGACTTGGGGTGAAGCCTATGCCCAAAGAGAAGCCCATGGACCGTGGGTCTTTGGGGATGATTCTCTGGGGAATTGGAGCTTCGGCGTTAGCGGTCATCGCCTTTTTGACGTTCTTTGGAGGGGGATCGCCCAATCAAGGCGTCTCTACGACTACGTCGGTGCCATCACCTGTCGTTAATCCCAACCAAACCAAAGACGGCAGCGGAGGATCGCCTGCTGTTCGCACCAAAACGCCAGAGGAGATAAAGAAGGCCATAGTACCGACCCAGGTGGAACTTCAGCGCCTCAAGCAAACACAAGACACCGTGCAAAGTGCCGTTGGGCCAAGCAGTGGGATTGGCGGTGCGCCGGTGGCAACGGCTAGGCAATGATGGATAAGCTATTGATAATTGCTGCCGTGGCAAGCTCCTTGCATTCCATGTAAAGGCTGCCAAAAACAACAGGACAATCACCCCCTCGCTAACTACTCAAAACACTCACTCAAGACAACTCATCGGAGCGGCACATGAAGGTCAACAATTGCATCGTGGTATCAGTCGGTCAGGCAGGCAATCAGATTGCAGCCTCATTTTGGAAAACGATCTGCCTGGAGCACGGGATTGATCCCCTAACAGGACAGACTGCAGGAGGAGCAGAACCGAAAGGCAATTGGAGTGCGTTCTTTTCGCGATTGGGCGAGTCAAGCGGCAGTAGCTACGTCCCGCGAGCTGTCATGGTGGACCTTGAGCCTTCAGTTATCGACAATGTAAAAGCTGGCTCAGGTTCTTTGTTCAACCCTGCCAACTTGATCGCTAGGTCTGAAGGCTCAGGAGGAAACTTTGCGGTAGGTTACCTTGGGGAAGGGCGGACGGTTCTCCCCGAGATCATGAATCGTCTGAACACTGAGATCGACAAGTGTGACAACGTCGGTGGCATCATCGTTCTCCACTCGACGGGTGGTGGAACAGGCTCTGGTTTGGGCTCCCTCATCATCGAGAGCCTCAAGGAGCGCTATCCCGAGCACCCGATTCTCTCTTGTGCGATCCTTCCGTCTCCTCAGGTCTCATCCGTTGTTACAGAGCCATACAATACCGTCTTTGCCCTGAACACACTTCGGCGGACTGCGGATGCCTGCCTTATTTTTGATAATGAGGCGCTGTTTGAACTCGCCCATCGGAAGTGGAACATCGACAGCCCTTCGGTGGATGATCTCAACCTTCTCATCACCGAGGCGCTAGCGGGTCTCACGGCTTCCATGCGTTTCAGCGGGTTCCTGACCGTAGAGATCAGTCTTCGTGAGATGCTTACCAATCTCGTTCCTCAGCCGTCCCTGCACTTCTTGATGCTGTCGTTTGCTCCGTTAACTCCACCAGATCGCAGTAAGTTCGAGGAGATGGGCATTGAAGAGATGATTCGCTCTCTGTTCCAGAATGAGTCCGTCTTTGCTGCGTGCCATCCAATGGAAGGACGATTCCTATCCACGGCGGTCCTTTATCGGGGAATCATGGAAGACAAGCCGCAAGCGGATGCCGCGCTAGCAGCCATGCGCGAGCAACTCCCCCTGACTTATTGGATACCAACGGCATTCAAGATCGGTTACGTGGAGCAGTCTGGCATGGCGCACCGCAAGAGTATGGTGTTGCTCTCCAATAACACTGAAGTTGCTCGTGTTCTTGACCGGATCGCAGCCAACTTCGACAAACTTTGGCAGCGGAAGGCATTCGCCAACTGGTATCTTAACGAAGGCATGTCAGAGGAGCAGATCAATGCCTTGCGTGCTTCAGCTCAAGAGCTCATCCAAAGTTACCAAGTGGCAGAGGAAAGTGGTGCCAAGGCAAAGGTTCAGGATGACCCAAGTGTGGCAGCGCGGGCGGGCACTGGATTGCCTCCTGCGGCTGCATCTGATGAGCCGAAGACAGGTTCACTAAGCCTCCGTGATCTCGTCGACCGCCGCAAAGCCTAACCCGCCCGTATCCCATCCCTCACCCTTTTTGACTCATGAGAGAAATCGTCAGCATTCACGTCGGCCAGTGCGGAAACCAAATTGCAGACCGTTATTGGCGGCTGATCTTGCGAGAGCATGGTTTGGATGACAGCGGAGTGCCCAAGCAGGGCTCAAATGTCGCAAGCAATGCCAATATGGAAGTCTTCTTCACGAAGATTCGGGAAGGAAAGTACACTCCGCGAGCAGTCCTTGTGGACCTAGAGCCTGGCGTGATTGCCAGGATTGAGAAAGGCGAGATGTCCCAGCTTTTCGATGAAGGCTCCATCATTCGCAAGATCCCTGGTGCAGCCAATAACTGGGCACGTGGCTATCACGTGGAAGGTGAACGTGTGATCGACCAGATCATGAACGTCATTGATGCTGCCGTTGAGAAGACCAAGGCGCTTCAGGGCTTTCTGCTGACTCATTCAATCGGTGGCGGTTCCGGTTCTGGCCTTGGTTCGCTCATTCTTGAGCGTCTTCGTCAGGCCTATCCCAAAAAGAAGATCTTCACGTTTTCGGTGGCACCGTCACCTGTCATCTCTGATGCAGCTGTGGAGCCGTACAATGCCATTTTGACGCTTCAGCGAATCAAAGACAATGCTGACGCGGCTGTCATCTTGGATAACGAGGCGCTGTTCCGTATTGCCAAGAGCAAGCTGCATCGCGCACCCAACTACATGGACTTGAACCACATCGTGGGCTTGATCATGTCCAGCGTCACGGCGTCTCTGCGTTTTCCGGGCAAGCTTAACACGGATCTGGGCGAGTTTGTTACCAATCTCGTTCCGTTCCCAGGCAATCACTTTCTGACCGCGTCTTTTGCGCCTATGCGTGCCGCAGGGGCCGAGGGACAAGTGCGGATGCCATTCCCAGATCTGGCTCGTGAGACTTTTGCCCAAGACAATTTCACGGCTGCTATCGACTGGCAGAATGGCGCTTACCTTTCTGCTTGTGCGTTGTTCCGTGGTGATGTGAAAGCCAAAGAAGTAGAAGAGAACATGGCGGCTATCCGCAAGAGCCTCAACTTCGTGACTTACATTCCAACCGGGGTGAAGATCGGTGTGGCTGAGACTGCCCCAGAAGGCTTTGCATCGTCAGGGCTTGCCTTGGTCAATCACACAGGCATTGCTGCTGTCTTTGAGCGACTGATTAGCAACTTCAACATCATGTTCGACAACCACGCCTACACCCACTGGTATGAGAGTGCCGGAGTATCGCGCGACATGATGGCGGAAGCTCGTGATTGCGTTACGGAACTCGCCAAGAGCTACCGGGACGCGACCTAGTGCATTCTGGATAAAGTCACCAAGAATGGACCAGACTCTCGACAAGCAGCTTGCCTCCGCTACCCGTAGCGTGGAGGAGGCACGACGGTTGGCGTATCGCGATCCATCCCGAGTTGGTGATCTTGTGGAGCAGATTTCGGTGCTTGCAGACCTTCGTCAGAAGGAAGGAGATTTCCGCAAGGCTGAGTCGCTGTATCGGGAGGCGCTATTTAGAGTCCAAGACCTTAAAAAGCCTGACTCGAGCCTGACGGCAGGCATCTACTCACTGCTGGCGTACCTCTACGATCGCTGGGGTAAGATGGACTTGGCCGCTCAATACTATGAAAAGGCGTTGAAGCTCTCTGAGTCCGATGATGTTACCGACCCTGACAAGTCGGCGACCATCAAAAACAATTTGGCGATGATCTTCAAAAACTTGAAGAACACTCAGAAAGCGGAGCAGTATTATCATGAAGCGCTTGAGGGCTTCACCAAGTTGTATGGCGAAAACCACAGCAAAGTGGCAGCTGTGTACAACAATCTTGGAGTGCTCTACTACGCCGGAATGGATATCGAGCGAGCCCAGAAGGTCCATGAACGTGCGCTGGAGATCAGGCAGAATCTCACATCGGGAGAGGTTGATCCTGGAGACTTGAGTCAGACGTACATTAACCTTGGAGCAGTTTACAAAGCCCTGGGCAACTTCCAGCAAGCTGAAGAGTGTGTAACCAAGGCCAAGCGTCTGCGTGCAGAGCAGAGTGGCTACGTGCCAGCCCCCCGTAGATCTGCTAGTTTGCTTCAAGACAAGACAGCCTAACGATTGCTAGTCTTGGGCGGCTCGCTTTTTGAGCGTTTTGGTGCTCCCGGCCGGACTCGAACCGACAACCAAGGCATTATGAGTGCCCTGCTCTAACCATTGAGCTACAGGAGCGGAGTATCTTCGACCAAGAGAGGTCAGCCAAAGTGGTCGGGCCGGCGAGATTCGAACTCACGACCTCTTGCACCCCATGCAAGCGTTCTACCAGGCTGAACTACGGCCCGACGATTTTGGCGAGGGCGGGCAATCTGGCGTGACCCGCCCAACCTTCAAGTAGAGAATCAATTTCCTTTACTGTCGGGTGCATCGGAGACGTGTTCAGCGGCATCGTCAGCCACCGCTGCAGCTTCTGCATCGTCTTCTTTTGGAGTGCCAACTTTGAGCGTGGCTTTGATGCCATGCTTGTCAGCGGCAACGTTTAACAATGATCGGATGGCGCTGATGGTATGCCCATGTTTGCCTATCACTCGTTTCACGTCGTCCTGGGCAAGTTGAACTCTGAATGTCGTAGCGCCGCTGGCATTGTGACCAATTGCAATCGACGCCTGTTGAGGGTGCTCAATCAAGCTGGCCACGACGTACATGAGGTATTCCTTGAGGGCTTCTGGTGCGTCCATGGCAGTGAGGTAGCGTGAGGGTATTGAGTGAAAAAAGCAAAGGGTCCGGCACCGCTTGATCGGCTACCGGACCCTGCTGAAAAATCAGTCCGCTGGGAAAAACTTAGGCTCCGGCACGGGCACGCTTCACAAGTGAAGCGACTGTTTCAGAGGCAGAAGCGCCTTTGGCAAGCCAAGCGTCTACTTTATCGAGCGCGACATTAACCCCGCCCTTAGCAGCGCTTGGGTCATAGGTGCCAAGAACCTCAAGGAAACGGCCCTCACGACGAAAACGCTTGTCGGCTGCGACAATACGATAAAAAGGGCGATCTTTGGTGCCTTCCCGGCGGAGACGAAGTGTTACGGCCATGATAAAAGTGTAGTAGACGGACTGGGTGTTTTGAGGGGCGGGGAGTTTGCCTCCTCCAAGCCCGAAATCAAGCGGCAATTTGACTGTCTTCAGGTCCCTAGGTCCCTCTGAACTTGGATCTGAGCTAAAAAGCAAAAATTACTAGAACTTGAAGCGCTTGTGCATCTTTGGCTTCCCGTCTTGGCCCAGAGCGGGAGCGGATTTCTGCTTAAACCCTCCCAGTCCAGGCATCCCTGGCATTCCGCCGCCCATGCCGGGCATCCCTGGCATTTTCCCACCGCCCATCATGGCACTCATGAGCCCGCCCATCATGCCTTTGTTGCTCATGAGGGCCTGCATCATTTCCTGCTGCTTGATCAACTGACTCACATCTGCCAAGGAGCGCCCGGAACCGCTGGCGATTCGCTTTTTGCGGCTGCTGTTTAGCAAGCTTGGGTTGGAGCGCTCTTTCGGCGTCATGGAGAGCACCATCGCTTCCAGGTGCCTCATGCGCTGATCGGCGTCAGTGCCAGCCATGGCTTCCTTGAGTTTGCCCATGCCTGGTAGCATCCCCATGATGCCTGAGACTGGCCCGAGGCGCTTCATCATTTTCATCTGGCTCAGGAGGTCATTGAAGTCGAACTGGCCTGCTTCCATGCGCTTGGCCATGCGTTCAGCATCCTTCTCCTCAATCTCCTGAGCAGCTTTTTCTACGAGCGAGACAACGTCGCCCATGCCCAGGATGCGTTGGGCCATGCGGTCTGGGTGGAAGACCTCAAGCTGATCAGACTTCTCGCCAACACCGAGGAACTTGATGGGGCAGCCGGTTACCTTCCGCATGGACAAGACAGCGCCACCGCGCGCATCACCGTCCAGCTTGGTCATGATCAAGCCCGTGAGCGTGATCGCATCGTGGAATGTTTTTGCAACCGACACCGCAGCTTGGCCGGTAGCTGCATCCGCTACGAGGAGTGTCTCAGTGGGTTTCACGACGGCGGCCACGCGTTTGAGCTCTTTGATGAGTGCCTCGTCCACTTCTTGACGACCTGCGGTGTCGAAAATCGCAACCACGGCCTGACCTTGGCCGTCTACCCACTTCAAGGCATCGGAAGCGGCCTTGACTGGGTCTGTTTCGCCCGCTGCGGGTGTAAATACCGGGACTCCGAGGCTTTGAGCCAGGACCTGGAGCTGATGAACGGCTGCCGGGCGATACAGATCGAGTGCTACGAGCACGGGGCGTTTGCCTTGCTTCTTCAAGTAGGCAGCAAGCTTGCCGGATGTCGTCGTTTTGCCCGCTCCGTTGAGACCTGCGATCAAGATTCTGCTCGCTGCACTGACTTGAAGGCCAGCGGCTTCGTCGCCGAGGAGTTTGACCAGTTCATCGTGGAAGATTTTGACGATCTGTTCACCTGGCTTAATGGAGCGCAAGACTTCCTGGCCCATGGAGGCTGTCTTGACGGACTCAAGGAGGTCTTTGGTAACGGCGAAATCAACGTCTGCTTCGAGCAAGGCGAGTCGAATGTCTTTGAGCGCGTCCGTGATGTTGGACTCGGATATTTTTCCGAGGCCACGGAGTTTCTTGAAGGCATCTTCTAGCTTTTCGGTGAGGGCGGAGAACATGGTGAACGAGGTGCAATGCCCTGACTGGGCGGAATGTCAACGCCTTGTGTGCCCGGTTGACATTGGGGGTCGAGAAAGATTGCTTCTGTGCATGTCAATTAGCACACGTCGGGGCGATGAAGGAGAGACGGACCTCTTGTTTGGGGTGCGCACCAGCAAGGCTGCCTGCCGTGTCGTGGCTCTTGGGGATGTGGATGAACTCAATGCGGCCCTGGGCGTGCTGCGTGCCAATGCAGTCGACGCCAGAACGAAGGAAGTGATGCACACCGTCCAGCCTTGGCTGATCAACCTGATGGGTGAACTTGCCACGCCACCGGGAGAGGAAACTCGCTACACCACGTCGTTTGGAGCTGGGATTACTCACAAGGAAATCGAGTGGCTGGACGAACAGGTGAAGTCGATCGAAGCCATTGGAATGACTTTCAAGGGATGGGTGCTCCCCGGTGCAGCAGGTTCAAAAAGTGGTGCGTTTGCAGACCTCGCGCGTGCAGTGGCTCGCCGGGCTGAGCGTTCTGTCACTGCGTTAGAGCCACCACTGGCCAACGGATTGGTGATCGCGTTTCTCAACCGGCTCTCAGACGTGCTTTGGCTGCTTGCGCGTGTGGAGGACTCCCATGGATAAAGCACGTCTCGCGAGCCGCTATTTGGTGGTTGCTTGCGCCATGTGGGGGCTGAGTTTTCCTGCTGGCAAGGCATTGATCATGGTGCAGGCACAGTTAGCACCGGAGAATGACTCGTGGTTTTACTCTGCGGTGGGCATGGTGGCTAGGTTTGCCGTGGCGGCGGCTATCGTGGTTGGTTTGAGTTGGAGAAATCGACCCACGGTGGAGGAAATCTGGCAAGGGGTAGGTGTAGCGTTCTTTGGTGGTGTTGGGATGCTGTTTCAACTCGATGGGTTGGCGCACACAGAGGCCAGCACATCGGCATTTTTGACACAAGGCTCTGTGATTTTTATCCCGCTGATGGCTGCTCTCATTCAGAAAAAGAGGTCATCGCTTGTAGATGTCCTCTGCATCATCCTGGCTATTGCTGGTGTAGCTGTCCTCGCAGGATTCGATCCACGGACGCTTCATCTAGGGCGGGGTGAGGCTGAGACGCTGATTTCAGCGCTATTCTTCACTGGCCACATCATGTGGTTAGAGCGTCCCCGATTTGCTAACAATAACTCGCTCACCGTATCTTGGATCATGTTTGCTCTGGTGGCCCTGATTTGTGTGCCAGTGGTCCTTTTGAGCGGTCCTGGAGTCAGTTTGGCGGTGTCATCTTTAAGCTCTGTATCGGCTTGGTTTTTTCTCGGTATCCTGATCGGTCCTTGCACGCTGATGGCCTTCTTATTGATGAATCACTGGCAGAGGCACATCACGGCCACCAAGGCCGGATTGATCTATTGTCTGGAGCCAGTGTTTGCTAGCCTCCTTGCGTTATTCTTGCCCGCCCTGTTTTCGCGAGTGGCGGGCTTGGATTACGCGAATGAAACGGTCACCGTGAGACTGCTGGTCGGTGGTGGCCTTGTGATGGCTGCCAACGTGCTCATGCAGGCTGGCTCATCGCACGGAGCGATGAACGAGCGACAGTTGTGACTTCAGTCGTTTACTCAGCGGATCTTTTTGTCTGGAAGTTCAGACTTGATGCCTTCGTCGAGTGGCATCTTATCGTTTTCAGGTGTGAGTCCGGTGGCCTTCATGGCCGCGAGCCACTCCTGATGAAGCTTGGCGATGTTCTCCTTCTGTGCCGGCTCGTTTATCAGGTTGCGAGTTTCGCCAGGGTCAGACTCTAGGTCGTAGAGCTCGGACATGTGTCTGGCTGGAGTGTTATCTCCGTGTGGATAATGAATGTATTTCCACTTCTCGGTGCGTAGAGCGCGCACGTTGGGCGTGTAAGGGAACTGCTTTTCGTAGTTGTAATGGTAATGCCAAGACTTTCGCCACTCATTGTCACTCCCGGTCTCAACAAGCTTTCTCCAACTGCGACCGTGAATGGAAGGAATGGGGTCAGCACCACAAACATCGAGCAAGCTGGGCGTCACATCCACCGTCAGCACTTGATTTTGGATCACTTTGCCGCTGGCTGAACCTGGTGTCCGGACGATGATTGGAATACGAATGCTTGCCTCGTGTGCGGTACGCTTGTCCACCATGCCGTGTTCGCCTTCTAGCAATCCATTGTCACCCATGAAGACTACGATCGTGTTGTCCCACTGCCCGGTTTCTTCCAACCAGGAGCGCAAGCGGCCAAGAGAATCGTCCACACTCAGCACAGTGCCCCAATAGGCATGCACCATGTTCTCGAAGTCCTTCACGGCTTCTGGGCGATCATCCGGAAATTTCTTTCGCCACTCAAACAAGGGACCATAGATGCCGTGCCAGGTATAGAGGCGCTCTTTGATCCACTTTGGCTTATCGTCCAGCGCGAATGCGGTGGCAGGGTAGGGGACTCGCACACTGTCAAACGCGTGCTCATATTTCGGTTCAGGGAAATAGAAGGAATGCGGCGCTTTTTGCCCGATCGTCATGCACCAAGGACTCTCTTTGTCCTGCTTCTTCAGCCAGTCGAGCGCCAAGTCGGTCACAACTGTCGTGTAGTAGCCTTTGATCAACTTTGATCCGCTGCCATGGATGTTGAACTCGGTATCAAAGTATTGTCCTTGGCCTTTGTGAGTGACGAAATGATCAAATCCAGGTCTGGGAGCATCATTGTTCTCTCCCATATGCCACTTTCCGATGTAAGCCGTCTTGTAACCAGCTTTTTGGAGTTGCTTGGGCAGCGTTGGTAGTTGATCTGGAAGCTCAGTGAAGTTGTTTGTGACCGTATGTTGATGAGCGTAGATGCCCGTCAAGATCGAGGCACGGCTGGGTGAGCAGAGGGAGGTAGTGCAGAACGCATTGGCAAAACGCACACCCTCGGAAGCTAGTTTATCGATCTGGGGAGTCTTGACGTGCTTGGAGCCGTAGCAACCCAGTGCATCTGGACGGAGATCGTCACAGAGAATGAATAACACATTGGGTTTGCTGGCGGCATTCGCCGTGAAGGTGACGCCAAAAACCGCAGCAACGAGAAGCGCTGCCTTTTGGATAAAGCCTCTTGTCATCGTCGTGGAATCTAGTGTTTGAGATCGGCAACCTTGACGCCCTTCTTGAAGCCGTCGAAACCATACATCGTGGGATTGTAGCCTTCCACGGCCACATCCGCCTTGGCTGGCACTTCAAGGCCAAGCAAGTGGTAGGCACCGTTGGTGACTAGACGCCGAAGTCCCTCGTTTTTGAGATCTGTTGCGGCACCCATCGTGGTGCAAAGGATCTTGTTCTTCGTGCCGCTGCCGTTATCTACTTCGCGTGTCCACACGATCGGCATCATAGGTGCGTTTACGTCTTGTTCTTGGCCGCCTTTGTTCTTTTTGCTGTAAATGGCGGGAGGTGTGTCTGCCGTCATTCCAGCTAGCACTTTGCCACGCATCAAGATTTTGGCGTCAGCAGGTGGTGCGGCCTCATAAACATCGCTGTCGGCAAACACAGCCTCTACTCCGCGCAAGATTGGGCTCGCCGCGTTTGCTTCTTCCACCACTCCAAGGCAGCCTTCCTTCTTGTGTTTGCCCCAATGGCTCACCCAGGTTTCGCCAAGAATGTGGCGGCCAAATCCGCCGGGCCAGTTGCCCTTTGCCGTCCATGAATAGTCAGCGTATTTGCCGTCTTTGATGTTGAAGGCATGGGTGCTGGTCCGTAGCGCTATGATGGGTTTGCCGCTTTTCAGGTAGGCGTCGAACTTCGCCATTTTGTCATCCGGCCAATGGCGAAATCGGAGAAGCATGATCACTAGGTCAGCGCTGTCGAGTGCCTCGATGCCCTCCACGCTGTCGCCTTTGTTGGGATTGATCGTGCCGTCTTCACCTATCGAGAAGAGGACGGTTGTTTTGAAGCCGTGCTTCTCTGCCAGGAGTTTGCCGAGCATAGGCAGAGCTTCCTCGCTGCGGTATTCCTCATCACCGGAGAGAAGGACAATGTGTTTACCGCCACCCGCACCATCTTTGGGGGTAAACGAGAGAACGTGTTCGTTTGCTGCAACAGCTTGGAGGCTTAGCGCGAGAGCGGTGAATGTTGAGGCGATAAGGCGGTTCATGTTCAGTGGTCTATTCGTTGCGGAAAGTGTCGGAGGTGGCAAGCGGAGATGCTCCCAGTGCTTTTCGGCGTGCCGCGTGGTCCATCCGTTTGAACGTTTCCGCGCGGGCGAAAAATGCGTCCAGATCGCCTTTGCATTCGCGGATCAGTTTCTCAAAAGCTGGAACCAAGTCGTAATAGGTGGACAGTGTGCAGAGGCGCGCGTTGTTCATTGGCACCTTGAACATCTTGTCATAGCGAGAATCACCAGCCCAACCGGCTCTGATGCGCAGATAATCGTTCTTGATGGCTTCCATGGCTGCCTTTTTGGCACCCCTTTGCTGTTCGACTGGCAGTTTGCGGTTTGCTTCGTAGAGTTTCTGCAACTCAGGCCGTTTTGCGGTCAGCATGTGAATGATCTCTGCGTCTTTTTTCAGCGCGTCGTCATACTCGGTCAAATCGGACATCTTCTTTTGGGAGCGTAGCCATCGTCTGGCACCTTCTTGGCCAACTGCCGTTGCCAGCGCTTCGTTGAACTCGGTATCGCCCGGTATGAATAGACGAATGTGAGTTAGTTCGTGAAAGAGTAACTCGGCGAGATCTGCTTCTTCCCGTCGGAGGAACGTATTGAGCACAGGATCGTCAAACCAACCGAGCGTCGAGTAGGCTTCCACTCCTCCGACGAGGACATCGTAGTCCTCGGCTTTCAGTTTTGCTGCGAGCGTCTTGGCGTCCTTCTCGCTGAAGAAGCCGCGATACTTGAGATTGCCCACGATGGGATACCACCAGCCCTTGGCTTCAATGTCAAACTCTGGGGCCGCATACACAACCCAGACTACGTAATCGCGGCCAAGGTCTGCATAGTGGTGATAAGTATCGCCTCCTGGCAGATGCAGATGATTGGTCGCGAAATCACGCAGTTGCTGCACCAACTCAAGGCGCTGCCTGAGCTTTGGTTTAGTGTCGGACTTCTTCAGAACTTGATCAATTGGGTGCGATTTGCGCCAGATCTCCATCTGACCTGACACCGCCTGCGTGTAATATTTGACCGTCCCACAAGACGCGAGCGCGCCGAACAAACAAATGGCGACTAGCGCACGCAGAATGGTTTTGCGTGCTCTGCCCGACGGCGTTGTCGGCATTTGAGCAACCATGACGTTATTTCGCTGCCTTGCGTGCAGCAGTGATCCATTCCACCCATTTGGCTTTTTCCGCTTGGAGCGCTGCTACAGCGTTGGCCGTAGGCGGCTTGTGACCTTCCAGAAGTATCCAGCCAGCATAGTCGGCATTCACCAACAAGCTCGCCAGTTTGTCCCAAGGGTAGTCTGGCGCGCTGGTTTCACGCACATGCGTCGTTGCGCCCAGATAATCCTGCACTTTGGCGAAGTTGCTTTCGATGCCGCCCTCCAGGTCTTGCTTGTTCGAGTTCCAGCACACTCGGACGTTGTCGCGATCTGCCATCTTCATGATTTGGGCGATGTGGCCGAGATCGCTCACGCCACCATGCACTTCTAACCGAATCTGTTGGCCGAATCCGAGTGAGTAGTCTGCTAGTTCTGCGAGTGATTTTGCTATTTGCTCTAACGTCTTCTCCACTGGCACATCCTTGGGTAGCTGGTTGGGCTTTACCTTCACACCAGAGCCGCCCACATCATGGCTGAGTTTGATGTATTGCTTTGCGCCTTCGATGTTTTTCTTCACTTCCGCAGCATCTGGAGAGTGAAACTCCCAATTGCAGCCCATGCCAACCAACTCAATGCCCGCATCTGCAAATTGAGCGCGCACTTTGCTCCGTTGTTCGGCGTTAATGTCTGGATTGACGCCGTGGGCATGGTCGACTCGCAGTTCCACGCCGCGCACGTCTGCCTCATTCAAGTTTTGGATCAAGGTAGGCAGATCCCACTTGGCACCCCACATGTAGGTGACTAGCCCATACTGGATGTTCTCACCCTTGTAGCTCAGGGCCGAGTCCTGAGCTCTCAGTGTGGCAGCCGCAGCCGCGCCGCTCAGGGTAGTGAAGAAATGTCGGCGTGTGTTCATAAGCGAGACGAAGAGTCTGAGACAAGACACTCTTCACTGCCAGCAACTTTCGAGGAAAATCAGTTCGTGGGCATCGGAGCCGGTTTGGGCCGCGGCGAGCGCAAAACAACGTGTTTGGTGATTGGCTCTATGCGCTTTCCGTCCTTCCGGGTGCGTTCCAGCATGTAGGCCAGCTCCCAGCGTTCGACTTGGCCTAGAACTCCGTGCTCCCTGTTCCACTTTTTCACCAGATAGTCGGCAAGGTAACGTCTGTGGCGCTCGTGTTGGCTCATCCACAGGTTACAGAGATACTTTTGCCAACGTGAGTCCTTGTAGTCGGAGCTGGAGTGAGGGGGCTTCTGTTCAGTGGGTTCTTGGTGAGGTTTGAGAAGGTCGACTTCGGTTCCGTCTGTGAGTTTTGCTGCCAGCACGAACCATCCATCATCTAGCCAGGGGTAAGGGGCAAACATCGTCCAGAACTGATCCACTCGGAGGGCATATCCGATGGGATTGGTCTCCTTGGGCAACCACTTCTCCCAGCGCTTAAATGCGGTGGTGCGAATGTTCCAGAGCGTGATGTAGATGATACACAGCAAGCAGGCCGTGTCTCGTGTCCAACGTATCCAAGCGTTACCCAATGGGTTTGTTGCAACGGTAGGAGTGGATTTTCGACGGCTCCAAACATAAGACGGAATCGCTGCACACCATGCCGACGTCATTGCCCATGGAAAAGAGCCGATGTCCATCGTGACCGCGATGCCCAAGTGAAAACCAATGAACAGGACTACGGCGATGGTACGGAACAGCCCAGTCCAAAATGGAATAAGCAGCAGTAGCGGGCCATAAAGCTCCAGCCAGACCGTGCATTGAGTGAGCGAGCGGCAGACTTCTGGGAAGAGACGAAGCCAAACGGCTGCCTGCCTTGCAAAGACGTCAGCATGCATCACCTGCCACACGGCTGTAAAGTCCTTGGTCCAGGTGTGATCGGTCTTGAGCAGGGCGGAGTAGAAGTAAATGCTTCCGATTTGAATCCAAAGGCACACCACGGGGAGTGCAGTCACCACCATGCTCGCTGGGCGGCCCTTCTTGAGCTGATCGATGGACCAAACGGTGCCAGTGGGCAGAAACATCATCCAGAAAAGCAACATGCGGATGGCCGGATCTGCCCCGTTGATGATCATCGTGTTGCGTGTCTCCAAAGAGCCCCACAAGATCGTGGTGACCACCACCGCCGTTCGGCTGTGCCAGCCGAGCGTCATGGCCACACCGGCCAGCAGCCCTATGGCCAGCAGGAAATACTGCCAACTTGCTTCACCACTCCACTCGTGCAGCGACCACGCACCCGCACCGGGCCAGCAGGTGGCGTGCAGAAGTTGTCGAGGCAGTACCCCAGCATCCGTGTAGAAGACTTCAACATTCGTCCAGGAGACCACAAGATCGCTCACGACAACGATCCCCAAGGCGATGCGCAACAGCGCTAGACTGCGCAAGTCAGCAGTGGCCAGTGCGCGGTAGCCTGCGGCAATCCACGAGGCACCTTTTTTCAAGAGTTGGAGGAGAGGGGTCAAAACCGGGCAGAATGATACACGGAATAATCTACCGGGCTATGCCGTCCTAGTGATGCACTGGCACACTCTTGCTTTTTCTAACTCTGGGGTGACCATGGCCCGCTTCTTATGTTTTTCCGTTCCGTTGCCATTTTCTTCCTGCCAGTGCTTCTAGCGGGCTGTTTCAGCGCCCAAGTATCCCTCGACTACCTTCCTCGTCCTGGAATGCATCTAACAGGGAAAAGCGAGATTGGGGTTGGTCATTTTTACGATAACCGTGGCGTCCCTCCGTTTTACCTTTGCACCTCTCGCAGTGCGCTAGGCACACCTTCTGAGCACGTTTTGCTCCGAGTCCCGGCGGATGAGGCGGTAAAGAACGCATTCCTTCACGCGCTGGAGTCGCGGGGCATGCTTGCAGACGGTCCCGATCAGAAATACTACCTCTCTGGCGAGGTGGAAGTGCTCCGAGCCAATATTGTGCAGAAGCCTTTCGCTGAGGCTGTGATCCGGCTGCATGTTTTGCAGACAGGGTCGGATAAGATGGTGTTCCGGCGCACCTATTCAGCCCAACGCGCTGCTGCGGGATTCATTTTCGGTTACGAGGACACCGTGCAGGTCATTCGAGAGCTCACCTCTCGCACGTTGCAGGACGCGGTGGACAAGGCGCTGGATGATCCGGCTCTCCGTAGAGCCATTCGTGCTCGCAAATACTAGGCTCACCAACGCTGAGCAGCTCCCAAACGTGCATCGGACAGATCTAGCCGATACATGAGCTGACAGCCCTCGTAGCGTGGCAATCCGCTGCCGCTTACGGCTCCGTCGAAGTAGATGACCCGCCCTTTTTCCTCGGTGAGGAAGGGCCGCTGACACACTTTACGATAATCCATGCCCGCGAGAGTCACGATTCGCACCGCCTTGCCCCATGGCCCTTCGGGTTTGACCGATTCGGCATACCAAACTTCGTCCAATGCTGCTGAGGCGATCATCACCCAGCGTTGCCGGAACTCATTCCATTGCACGGAGCCAGTGGCGACTGGCACTGCGGTACCGCTCACCGCTTCTAACAGGCGAAAACGGGCCTGATTGGCACTGACCATCCCACCTGCGAGCAGCTCTACTTCATTGCTTGGCTCCATGGGGCCTCGCTCTGTCTGCCAGCGGTAGTCCTTGGCGTCAGCGTCCCACGTCAGTGCCTGGTAAAAAGACGGCGTGCGGATCGCTTCAAACGTTGCCGGCACTCTCACCGTGCAGAAGGGGCGGGCAAAGTAGAGCCATTCCTGCTCATGCTCCTTCACCTTCACGGCTCCGCCAGCGGGGAGCTGCCATTGATACTCATCTCCTAGCACCACAATGCGGTCAAAGAGCCCTTCCTCATTTAGTTCTGCCAGTCCGTGCTCCACTTTGGCCGTGTCTTTGCCCTGGATGATGTAGTGCGCCACCAGTCGTGCATTTCCGTCCGCATCGGGCACGGATACCAGCCCATCTACGACTACCCACGGCGCACCGGGCACGGGTAACAGCGTCTGGGGCGCTGGTGTGGGGCTCCATTGCTCCATGGCTAGTGCGGAGGGCGGACTGGCCAGCCGCGATTTCGTTCCGGTGACAGCAAGGCGTTGTCCTGGGTGCGTCATTTGCTCCGCTTCTTGCCACAGCCAACACACTTCACCCCGATGTAATTCCGTTAGGGCATTCGATTGCCTTGCTAGCGGTGGTGGCGTGTGCGCGGCGATTGCTATGTCTTTGCCCAGCGCCTTTGAGTCCCGATAAAGACCTGTCCCGGTCAGTCTTGCCATCCGCTCTGCCAGATCGGTGCGCATCATTTTGAGCACCACCGTCCCACCGGCCTCCACCTTCACCTCCGTTCCGGAGAAACCGGCTGAGTCTTTGGGGTAAACATAACCCGGACTCACCGCCGTGAGATAAATGGGCTGCCCTTGCAGATCCGGTTCATCCACGCAGGCCCAGCCAGCGTTGTCCGTCACCCATGTGGCACCGTTGTTGGCGCTGAGCACCACCATCGGGATGCCTCGGCCGCTCGTCTCGTCCACCACTTGCACGCCCCACCCCGCGGCCCACGCCACCGCAGCTTGCAGCGTGCAAGCCAACATCACTGTGGTTGGAGTTCGGTATCGCATCGGATGGGAAAGGGTCTGCGCGTTCCAGGGATTACCCCGTCTATTCAATTCGTGCGAAACAAAGCGCAAGTTCTATCGTTTCACGCCCCAGACTTGCCGTTTGGCAGTCGCTAACCCGCTTTTTCCCATGAAAAACGTGCTCCTCATCTCTTCCTCGTTGCTCGCTCTCACTTTGGTGGCTCAGGCCACCTCTCCGCTGCCGGAGAGTCAGAAGATAGATCAACTCCTGGCCAAAGACTGGCAGAAGCATGGCGTTAGTGCCAATCCCCCAGCCTCTGATGATGTCCTCGTGCGCCGTCTCTACCTCGACATCACTGGCCGCATCCCCACCATCGAAGAAACCCGCTCCTTTGTGGAATCCAGGGACCCTGCCAAGCGCACGAAGCTCATCGACCGGCTCTTGGAGGGCGATGGCTACACCAGCCACATGTTCAACTACTTTGCCGATCTCCTTCGGCTGACGGACAACAACAAAGCCCGGCTCGCCTCCCAGGCTTATGAGGAGTGGCTCAAAAAGAAGCTCAAGGCCAACACCCCCTATGACCAACTGGTGCGAGACCTCCTCACCACGGAAGGGGCCGTGTGGGACAGCGGCGCCATTGGCTTCTACCTTCGGGACGAAAACAAGCTCGATCACCTTGCCTACACCGTGCAGGTCTTCCTTGGCACCCAGATCGTCTGTGCTCAGTGCCACAATCACCCCTTCGACAAGTGGACCCAGATGGACTACTACCAGATGGCAGCCTTCACCTACGGTATGGACAATCGCCTCCGCGGAGGCGGTCTTGACAGCATCGTCAAAGGCAAAGAGAAGACCGTAGCGGCCACCATTCCTAAGCCAGACCTCACTGGGAAGACCCCCGAGGAGGCGAAGAAGCTCACCAAGCAGTACCGCAGTCAAGTAGCTGCCGCACGCAAGAAGACGGAGGTCGGCGGCCTTTCCAGAGACGATGCCCAGGAGGTGAAACGCGCCATGCAGGACGTCACCAAGCCTCTCCGCTACACCCAGATCGCCTGGAAGGATGATGCCCTGCCGAAGCTCCCAGACGACTACTCTTATTCCGATGCAAAGCCAGGCCAGCAAGTGCTGCCTCGCGCCATGTTTGGTCATGATGCGGAGGCTGGCCCCACAGAAAATCGCCTCCAGGCCTTTGCACGGTGGATGACCTCGCCAGAAAATCCCCGCTTCACCACCGTCATTGCCAACCGCATGTGGAAGTCGGCGTTCGGCCTCGGTCTCATTGAGCCTGTGGATGAGATGATGGACAGCACGGTCGCATCCAACCCGGAACTCATGGACTACCTCACCCAGCTCATGATCGAGAAGAAATACTCGCTCAAGAGCTTCCTGCGCGTCCTTTACAACACAGACACTTATCAGCGCATGGCTAGCACTCAAGAGGTGGCCTTGGGAGAAACCTCCCGCTTCACAGGTCCGCTGCTGCGGCGCATGAGCGCGGAGCAGATTTGGGACTCGGTAGCCACGCTCGTCGCGGGCAACATCGACAGCACGGTAGAGGAGGACAACGTTCGCCTTCATCAGTATCTCGACGACTTACAGTTTTTTGTTAACACTGTGAAGACCAAGGGCGTGGAAGGTCTGGTGGAGATTTCAAAGAAGGTCAACGACCAGAACGATGCCAACCTCGCTGCCTTGGAAGAGAAGCGCAAAGCCCTAGTCGAGTCTGGCAAAGAGACAGACGTTGCCCAAGCCAAGGCACTCGCCCAGGAGGCCAATCGCCTCCGCAGTCAGAAGTCCCGTGACATGTTGGTGGCGCTTCTTGGTGAGGAGCGCGCGGCTGAACTCCGGCGTGGTTACAACGAGAAAGCTCCCAGCCAGAACAAGCGCCCGCAGTTGAGCAAGGCAGAGATTCAGAAGCTCAAGAACCTCCCCAAAGATCAGCGCAAGTCCGCTATGGAGGCGCTTCAGCCCAAGACTAGCCTCAGTTTTAGTGCGCGCGCCTCTGAGCAGCCATCCCCGGCTCGTCCTGGCACCTTCTTGCGTACCTTTGGTCAGTCGGACCGCGAGGAGATCGACAACTTCAACCGCTCGGCAGCTATTCCGCAGGCGCTGGCCTTGTTGAACAGCCCCATCATCACCACCCTCACCCGCGAGAGCTCGGTGTTGAGCAAGGCGCTGGAAGCTGCACCCACTGCGGAGAAGCGCGCCGCTCTCCTTTATGAAGCTCTCCTCAGCCGCAGACCCAATGCAGACGAGCAGCGGATATTGAGCCAGGTTTTGAAGGAGCGCGGTGACACAGCGTTGGAAGACATCGCCCACGCCTTGCTCACGGGCAGCCAGTTCCTCTTCATTCAGTAACTCAACAGGGCCGGGGCATCTCCCGGCCCTACTTTTGCCCAGTCACAGCGGCTAGGGCACCGTTGGCTGAGTGCATCCTGTCGCCAGGAGCGTGTGGTTTGCGCTCAAGAATCACTGTCAAGGGCTGGACACCTTCCAGGGCCTTCTTCATACTGCGTGCCCGACCACATTCTATGAAACTCGAAACTATCTGCCTCCACGGAGGTCACACCCCAGACGCTGTTACCCACTCACGCGCCGTGCCGGTTTACCGCACCGCTTCCTATGTGTTCAAGAACACGGAGCATGCGGCCAATCTCTTTGCGCTTAGAGAGCTTGGCAACGTCTACACCCGCCTCATGAACCCCACCACCGACGTGCTGGAGAAGCGCGTTGCCCTGTTGGAGGGTGCTCACGAGATGGCTGGCCTTGCGTTGGCGTCTGGGACGTCAGCAGTCTTCTATGCCGTCATCAATCTGGCCCAAGCGGGTGATAACATCGTCTCCGCACGCAATCTCTACGGCGGCACCTACACCCAGTTCAACGACATCCTCCCCTCTCTCGGCATTACCGTGAAGTTTGTGGACTCCACCGACCCAGAAAACTTCCGCAAAGCCATCGACGACAAGACCCGCGCGGTCTTTTGCGAGAGCGTGTCCAATCCCGCGCTCGAAATCGCCGACCTGGACGCCATCGGAGCCGTGGCTAAGGCCGCTGGCATCCCGCTCATTGTAGACAGCACCTTCTCCACGCCCTACCTCACCCAGCCCTTGCAACATGGTGCAGACATCGTGGTGCACTCGCTCACCAAATGGTTCGGCGGGCACGGAGTAGGCATCGGTGGTGTGGTTGTAGACTCTGGCCGCTTCAACTGGGCGGCGGGCAAGCATCCGCTCTTTGACAAGCCAGACACCTCCTACCACGGCCTTCGGTGGGGGCATGACCTCCCAGCACCGCTCGCACCGCTGGCCTACATCCTCCGCATGCGCACCGTGCCACTGCGTAACCTTGGTGCCTGCATTGCTCCGGACAACTCCTGGTTCCTTCTCCAGGGCATTGAAACCTTGCCCCTCCGCATGGAGCGCCATTGTGAGAACGCCCTAGCGGTGGCCCAGCACCTCAAGTCCCACTCCAACGTCAACTGGGTCCGCTTCCCCGGCCTCCCGGATGATCCCGAGTACGCCCGCAGCCAGAAGTACCTCAAGGGCAAAGGCGGCAGCATGGTCGTCTTCGGCATCAAAGGAGGCCGCGCCGCAGGGGAGAAGTTCATCAACAACCTCAAGCTCTTCTCTCATCTTGCCAACGTAGGAGACGCCAAGTCCCTGGCCATCCACAGTGCGAGCACCACCCATAGCCAGCTCAACGAAGAGCAGCAGAAGGCAGGCGGCATCACGCCGGATCTTGTCCGCCTCAGCGTTGGCCTGGAGCACATCGACGACATCCTGGCCGATCTCGATCAGGCCCTGGCAGCTTCCCAGGCCTGATTTCTACCTTCTAGACCAAAAACAAAGCGCGCGAGGTAGCCCAATACCTCGCGCGCTTAACGTTAGCTCATCCTTTACTGTTCAGTCGGTAAACCGGCAGGGGAAGATGTGGTGGAAGCCCGCCCAACAACAAGCGAGCTTCATAGGGGTATAGTCACAACCGCAGCGGAAGGTTCCGCAGAAAGTGAACTTTTTTTATTTTTCTGCGTTTTCGCCCGTTTTGGCCGCCGGTGGGGCCTCCAGGAAAGACGATAATGCCAGCAAAACAGCCGCTACGACCACACACGCATCCGCCACGTTAAAGCTCGGCCACATCATGAACTTCAGGTCAAAGCGCAGAAAATCCACCACGTAGCCGTGAAGGAAACGATCCGTCAGGTTGCCAAAGATCCCAGACAGCAGAAGCGCGGCGGCCGTTTTTGACATCCAGCCGGGAAATTGGCCCTTCCGGTAGAGAACCGTGATCACCACCGCCGCCACCACCGCCACCGTGCCGAAGAAGTAGTTGGCCCACCACTGTCCGTTGCCCATCCCGAACGCCACGCCCGTATTTGCCGTGTGGTGCAGCCAGAAGAACCCTGGGATCACCTCATCCTCGTAGCCATTGAGCGGATACTTCTTCACGATCCACAGCTTCGTGGCCTGATCCAGCACGTAGAGGGGCAGGGTGATGGCCAGCAGCAGGCGGATCATGAGCGCTTCTTGATCAGCAAATCGACAGCGCCTTGTCCACTACCAAGTCAGCCGTAGGCAGTTGCAGTTTCTCCAGCGGCGGGCTGTAGATTGCTGGGGCATCCAGCGAGTTCACCCGCAGCACCGGAGCGTCCAGGTCATCGAAGCACTGTTGCATGATCATGCTGGAAACTTGCGCGCCCACGCCGCAGAAAGGCTTGCCCTCCTCCACATAAATGGCCCGGTGCGTTTTGCGCACGGAGTCCATGATCGCATCTTCATCCAGCGGGCGGATGCTTCTCAGGTCCACCACCTCGGCTTGGATGCCGTGGTCCTCCTCCAGAATCCTTGCCGCTTCCAAGCAAGTCAGCACCGCACGGCCATGGCAGATCAGAGAAATATCGGTCCCCTGGCGCTTCACATCCGCCACTCCCAGCGGAATGACTAGCTCGCCCTCTGGCAGCTCGCTGTTGTCCGGCACTTCACCTTTGATGCCGTAAAGCATGGTGCTCTCCATGAACATCACCGGGTCATTGTCACGAATGGAAGCTTTCAGCAGCCCCTTCACGTCATAGGCCGTGGCTGGGCACACGCACTTCATGCCAGGGAAGCTGGCCATGATATTCTCCGGCGTGTGAGAGTGTGTGGCTCCCACATTGGTGCCTCCATTGGCCGGGCCGCGGATGACGATAGGGCAGTTGATCTTGCCGCCAGACATGTAGCGCACCATGGCCGCGTTGTTTACGATCTGATCCCAAGCCACGGTGTAGAAGCTCCAGAACATCAGTTCCATCACCGGGCGGACGCCTAACATAGACGCACCCACTCCCATGCCGATGAAACCCGCCTCGCTAATGGGTGTGTCTACCACCCGTTTGTCTCCCCATTTCTCCCACAGCCCCTTCGTGACCTTGTAAGCGCCATTGTAGCGCGCCACTTCTTCACCCATCACCACCACCATCGGGTCGCGGGCAAGTTCTTCGTCCAAGGCTTCCTTGATGGCGTCACGGTATTCGATCAGTCGCGGCATGTCGTTTTATACGGGGGATTGGGGATGGCGGATGCTAGCGGGGAGATTCACCGCGTCAATCTGTGGTACGGAGCAGCCAGGGTGCCAGGATCTGCCAAGGTATGAGCGTGGGGGAAGCTCAGCGGCAGCTCAGTACGAGGCTACCCTCAGCAGAGTAGAGTCTGGGCGGAATAGTAGCGTATGAGGGCTATAAACTGGCATTATTTTGGCCTAGTGCGTTGCTATTTTGGCAGAAAGGAGCATTATATAGGTCATATAGGACTGTATAGGACCTATATGACCTATTTCTTTACCCACATCTACACCCAAAGCTACCAACTATGCCGCTGCTAGGCCCAACTAGCTACCCACAGACCCTTGAGTCCTTCCTCGGCCACTGGGAGGAAGTCAACAAGCGCCTTGGGGTAGGGCACCCGCTGGTTTTGCCAGACGGGCTAGACTTAGCGGGCGGCCAGGCGCTGCTGGCAGAGGTGGAGGCTCTGTCTTTTGCGGCGGCAGATGCCTTGCAAGACCAGGTGATCGCGCGCACGGGGTGGCAACTCACCCGCAATGCCCTGCGGGCGCGGCTCGCGCAGTTCAGCGATTTAGTGCGTGCTTACTGGCACAGCACTCCGTGGGCGCAGTTGGTGGGTCATTTGCCCCAAGCCCAAGCCTCAGCGGAGAAGTTCTTACAACCCTGCCGTGAAGCTCAGCGGCTCTGGACCCTGCTGGAGGCCGAGACGCCACCTCCAGGGGCCCCAAACCCCATTTTTTTAGACCCAGGCGGCCAATACGGCCTAGCGGACTTCACCGCCCACATCGCAAAAGCCACGGCGGACGCCCTAGCCCTGGAAGCAGCTATCTGGAATCGCTCCGTGGCGCTCGCCCGCCGAAATGCCATCATGAACAAGGTCAAAACCGAGCTCATGGCCTACAACCGCGCCGTGACCGGACGTCTGCCCCCTGGGGATGCCCTTCTGAGCATCATGCCAGCCCTCTGGCCTGCACCCGGCCACACGCCGGAGCCGGTAGAGCTTACTGGAGCCTGGGACAGTGCCGCTAACGCAGCGCGCTTCACTTGGAGCGCTAGCGAGGACAAGCTGCTCTCTCATTATGAACTCCGCGTGTGTGCAGGCGCGGACTACAACACGGACGACGAACGCTCCGTCAAACGAATCGCCAAAGACGCCCCTAGAGAAGCAGTGACCAACCTCCTGCTCACCCAACCCGCTGCCACGGCCTGCTTCCGCCTCTACGTGGTGCTAGAGACCGCCAACGAGAAAGGCAGTAACACCAGCGTCATCCAACGGCCCTAACGTAGAGCTGGAGTACGGAGTTGGTTAGCTAAAAACGGCGAAACTCAGCTCTGGGTGCGTCCCCCACTCACTTGGACGGTGGAAGATCGCCACGCATGGCCGTGACGAGCTTGCCCTCTGCATTGTGGACGCCCACGATGCCGCCTGTATCAAACGCGGCCACAGTAACGCCAGGGTTGCCCGTGTTGTTGAGATAGAGCCCAGGGGCCTCATTGTGAATGCCCAGGATGATGCGTTGGATACCCAGGTCATTGTTAATGCTGAGTTTACCTCCGTGTTCATTGGCGTGGAGCATAGCGTAGTCCGTACCGTCAGCGGTGCCCACTCTGACGCTGCCCAGGCGCTCTCCTCCCGCCAGAGCGGCCATGCCGCCCTGCTCTCCGCTGGGACCAAAGGCGCTGACGGTGCCGCATTGCTCAGCAACGGTGATCAGCACGCGGCCCTGGTTCTGCTCACTGATCATGATGTTAGGTGTTTCATCCTTTACGGCCACGCTGACGCGGGTAGTGGCCTCGTTGGGAGAGTTGACGGTGAGCAAGTTCATCTCTGGGGTGCTGAGCAGTTGAACGCCCTGCTTGGAGGGCTCTGACTGGAGCTTCAGGTAGGTAGACTCGTTGGGATAGTGTGCCAAGCTGACCACGTCATGCTCTTCCTCATCAGAGAGGACCAAACTTGTGCGATCCTCTGTATGCTCCAGACTGGCACGGCGCACTCCATGGGTGTCATGGAGGTTGACGCTGCTGCCAATCTGCTCGCCAGCCATGAGGGAGATCTCCGTGGCGTTCCTCAGGGGGCTGGCTGCCTTGGCGGCGATCTGCGCGATTTCCTCCGTGGCTAACAGGGTGATGCTGGCACCCTCGTTGGGCGACTTGAGCATGAGGCTGCCGCCCTCTGAGCCAGAGCTGAGCACGGTGGCCTGAGGCAAGCCGGGCACGGAGAGGGAAAGAATGCCATGGCTGGGGTCTGCCAAGAGCTTGACGACAGTGGAGGCGTTGGCGTCTGCAAAGATGAGCTCGGTGCGGCCGCCATCTTTGGTGTCGGTATGGGCTAACACGCCCCTGGTCTTCCCGTCTGGTTGCAGCACGGCCACACTGCCGCCGCCGGGCTGTGCTTGCATCACCGCAGCAGGACAGCCTTCCTCATCAAACACTGCCATGACTCCGCGCTCTGGGTTTGCGGAGATGAGGGCGCGGTCGGTGCCGTCCGGGGCGTGCAAGAAGATCTCAGGCACGCCTTCCCGCCTAAACCCAGCAAAGAAACCGCAGTTCCGAGCACCGTCCGCCATGGGCTTGTGGAGGATGTTGATGTAGCCGCCGTTTTCATCGCTGGAGAGGGTGGCGCCGATGCCGCGCCCACCACGCTCTAGGATGGACAAGTGATGGCACTGGAGGGTGTTCCACGGTTTGCCGTCTTCATCCACGTCGATGCGGATGACGGAGTGCAGGTCGCGGATCTGGGCTTGCATCTCCAGTATCTGGCGCTGGAGAGTCTCAACGGTGGCTTGGAGTTGGCTGATGGAGTCGCTCATAAGATAAGGCCGGGTGAAGTGGTGGCTTTTAGGCGCGCGGCCAATGAATGGCAAGGGAAACGGGGCCAAGGAAAACGGAATGTGCGGCCCTGGAGACGTGGATTGGATGCATTGGCTTGCGTTGTGGGAGGTTTTCTAGTTGTCTCGTGGGAAGTTGGAGTCCGCAGCGAGCACAATGACGTTACGAGCGATGGAGCGGCCATGGTTTAGGCCGTGGATGGTGTTTTGCGCCATGGCGCTGGTGGCCCTGGGGTTCGCGCTGGGGACGGATCGCATCTGGGAGGACTATCTGATCACGTACCGGAGCAGCAAGAACCTCGTAGAGGGTAACGGGCTGGTGTTCCACCCAGGGGAGAAGCTTCACACGTTCACTTCACCGTTAGGAGTGCTGCTGCCGGCGTTCTGCCATTGGGTGAGCGGGCGCTCCAGTGACGCGGTGACGATGTGGTGCTTCCGGGTGCTGAGCATCGCG
The DNA here is from genome assembly GCA_016795485.1 of Verrucomicrobiaceae bacterium. GTDB lineage: Bacteria > Verrucomicrobiota > Verrucomicrobiia > Verrucomicrobiales > Verrucomicrobiaceae > JAEUHM01. Next base: position 63,885 of record JAEUHM010000004.1, read on the forward strand.
GCACTGGCAGCAGCCGCAGCGGTGGCGTTTAGCGTGCTAGATAGACTCCGTTGGCCAGGATGGGCGGCAGGTCTGCTGGCGCTGTGGCTGGTGACTGAAGCTAAGAGCGTGGACTTCTCCATCAATGGCATGGAGACGGGTTTTCTGCTGCTGTTCGTGGCCCTCACGGTGAGGGCGCACTTCATGCCTGGCCTGGAGAGGCGGTGGATGCACCTGGGACTGGCCTGGGCAGGCCTGATGTGGACGCGTCCTGACGGCTGTGTGTATGTAGCTGCCTTGGCAGGGGGCTCCATGGCCTTTGCAGTGTGTGGTGGAGAGAAGGTGGGGCGGATGGAGCTGCTGAGGATGTTCCTCAAAGCAGGTGCACTCTGCACGATCGTCTATTTGCCCTGGCTTGTGTGGGCGTGGTGGTACTACGGCACGCCGGTGCCTCATACAATCACCGCCAAGAACGGCACCATGCCGCCCCGGTCTGTGTTGGAGATACTGGGGCGGTGGACTGGCTCTTGGGCACCAGTGAAGCTTAACTTTGCTGTCACGGATGGGTTGTTCACGCCGTCCGGGTGGCCGGCTGGTGGCTGGCCCATGTGGCTGATCCTGACGAGCCGGGTGATGGCGTTCGTAGGAGGACTGTGCTGGGTGGTGAAAAGTCTACCTCCGGTGGTGCGCGCTCTGTCGTTAGCGTCTGGAGTGATGCTAGTGTATCTGGGTTACTTTACCGGGACATCAACCGCTGCGTGGTACATGCCCGGCCCCGGCTGGCTAGTGCTGCTGGCAGTGGCCGGACTGGCGAGCGCGATGCAGGGGAGGCGCCAAGTGTGGCTAGCAGTCGCTCTAGGGGCTCTCTGGTGCGTGAGAGGTGCTTGGACCACGGTGGAACTAGCCCGCCTGAGCAAGGTGGAGCAGGTCTATGTGGAGGAAGGGAACCGGAAAGTCATAGGCGAGTGGCTGAAGGCAAATGCCCAACCGGGCGACACGATGTTCATGGAGTGTCTGGGCTACCTCGGATATTACTCCGGCCTGAAAACGCTGGATTACCCAGGGCTGTCATCCAGGGAAGTCGTGGACGCGGTGAAGGAGGTAGGCACTCAGTGGCATGCCCTCATCCGCAAACTCAAGCCGGTATGGGTGGTGTTGCGCCCTTATGAGGCAGCGCGCACGGTAGAGGCGGACAGTGCATTGTTAGTGAAGGACTACGAGGAGGTGAAAGTCTTCGATGTGAGCCCAAGAGTGGAACGGATGCCGGTGCACGGGCAAGGGCTGCTGTCGTTCGATAGCACGTTCATCATTTTCAAAAGGAGGAGCGAACCATGATGGACCCTCAAAAGACATGGGTGCCTAGCTGGCTGGCGTTAGCGCTCTCCATCGGAGCCGCTGTAGGTCTGGTGTTGGTGCAGAAGGGAGTAGATGTGCAGTCAGAAAGTCCTTCTCTGCATCATGGGCCCATGCTGGAGGCTATGGCCAAGTACTACATGCTCTCCGAGCAGCACGGCAAGGCCGTAGACGCCTTCCGGCGGGCTCTGATCAACAACCCGAGGTCGTCTACCACGCACATGGACCTGGGAACGATGCTCCTGCTGAGCGGACAGGGAGACATTCTAGCCGTGACGGCAGAATACGCAGAGGCAGTGCGGCTAGATCCAGGGAATCTGCCCGCCGTGAACAACCTAGCCTGGCTCAAAGCAACCAATGCGAACGAAAAAGTGCGCGATCCGGTGAAAGCTCTGGAACTAGCCGAGCAAGCAATGACCCAAACGGATAATCCGGGTGCCTACCGCACCCTCGCCGCAGCATTGGCCGCCAATGGCCGATTTGAAGAGGCCGTCCAGGCAGCAGAGAAAGGCCTAGCCAAAGCCACTGAAGCCAAAGAGGCGAGTGCAGAGGATCTTCTCCGGGAAATGGTAGCGTTGTTCAAAGAGAAGAAGGCGCTGAGTCTGTAGCCTGCTGAGGGATGTCAGGGAATAATGACCTGAGCCGCACCGGAAAGGATGAGACTGGTGCTGGTGCTAGGCAAAAGGCCCGGCAGAGTGAAGAAGCCTTCGATCCGTGGCCGAGACATGCCAGCAGGTGAGATCAGGACGCCGGAGAGAGTGGCGGTGCGTTGGATGGTGACGGGATTGCCTCCAATAGTCTGAGTGTCTTTGACCACGAACGAACCGGAAACGGTGCCGCTGCTGGCACTAAAGGTGAGTTTTGGCAAAGAAGGCTTGGTCGCTACGGCAAAAGTAGCGAGATGGGCTTTGGACAGGGTGAAGGCAAAGCTCTGAGGTGAACCTAGGCCACCACCAGTGGCACTGAAGGTGAGATTGCCCGCCTGGGCAGTGCTCAACCCCAGCAAATACTCGCCCCTAGCCGGAGCCACATAGCGACTGCCAACCGGAGTGAGATCAAGAGGCCCGATCCCGCTGGGATAACTTCTGCCGGTCGCCGGTGTAGCGGCTTTCTTTGTCCAGACCAGTCTGCCGTCAAGCTCGACCGCCGAGCAATCCACGCTGCCAAGCAGTGAACCCAAGCGGGAATAGGCGCTGATGAAAACCGGCAGTTCACCGTTAGGCCAAAGGTAACTGGACAAAGTGATGGGAGTCCCATCCGCAAGCTTGCCACTGCCAGATGCGGCCCCTGTCTTGGCTAGGCTGAACTTGACCCAACCGCTGCCCTCGGGGGCCCCAGTGGGCAGCGGCGAGGGCGGACGAAGTGCCGCTGTGTATTTTCCCACGTAGGCCGTGGCTGGATTCGAGGTGGAAGTCCAAGGAATCTGGCTCGCGGTGATGAGTTCCTGAGGAATGCGGTCTCCAGACTGCCAAAGCTGTCCACTGAGCGCTCCATTCCCATCAAACGTGAGTCGTGCGGCGAGGGAGGGCAGTCCTTTCCTGAGAATGATGGTGTCCGACACGCCTTGTTCGTCAGATGTGCCCTTAAATGAATACGAACGGCCCGCGAGGTTTACTTTGCCTGTGTAAGTGCCCACTCGGGTGAGGGTGAGGTCAATGCTGCCGCCGAGATCGTTGTTGAGTGTGGGGCTAGAGCCAATGAGTCCAACATAATGCCCAATACTTGCCGGTGAGTCGAAAGGGTCCTCAATGGTAAGATTAGCCATGGCACTGTCGGCGGCACCGAAGCGGTTCTTTGCCCGCAAAAACACCTGGAACGCGCTGCCGCTGGCCCAAGGTTCTCCAGCCAGGGTGAGGGAAAGGGTGGAGCGCGTCTGCCCACTGATGGCGACCGGTGCCTCACCATCCACCACGCGATACCACTGCAAGGTCGGCGCTGGAATGCCAGAAGCGGCACCGCTGAAAGTCACGATGCTACCGTATTGAGCAATAGCGTCATCGGGGTCCTCGGTAATCTCTGGCAGGCCATTGAGGATGAGGGTGGCCTCAGAGCTAACAACCGTGCGCACATTGGCACCTGAAGCGCCATTGCCTATCACGCAGCGGTACCTCCCTGCATCGTCACTGGTAATGCCGATGATGTTAAAAGCCGAACTGGTAAAGCCAGGTACATCGGCCCAACTGCCTGAATCTTCTTTTTGCCACTGATAGACGTAAGCGGTGGGGAATCCGCCTTTGACCGCAACGCTGAAGCTTACACTCGCTCCAGGGTCAGCCGTGACCGACTTGGGAGGGGATGAAACGATAGGTGCAGCGGGCTCTTTAACCGTGAGCACGCCGCTGGCGCTGGTGCCTTTCTTGCTCCCGCACGTGACGGTACAGGAATAGCTGCCGCTACTGCTGGTTAGCACATTGGAAAGCATGAGAGTGGTGGTGTTAGCACCTGTGATGGTGGGGCCGTTGGTAAGTGTGACGCCGTTCCGCTTCCAAAGATACTGGGGGGCGGGACTACCGTTGACTTGCACCTGAAACGTTACCATGGAGCCCGGTAAAGCCTGCTGGCTGGCCGGTTGCTGCATAAAGACAGGAGCCACATCGGTATTCACGTGCTTCACCCATGCTAGAGCGCTCTGGCAGTAGCTAAACTCGTTGGACACATGGACGAAGTACGCGCCTGCATCCTCGGGTTGGAAGTTGGTGATCGTTAACGAGGTGCTCCAGACGCCAGACATGCGGGGATTGCCACCCAGTGGTTCGTATTGATATACCTCTTCACCCCAGGGCGAGGTAATGATGATGGGCTTGCCATTGGCATCTAGGACGACCTTGAACCACTGCACGATCTTTGTCCCACCGGCTGGTGTCTCGTCCAAAGCGCAAGTGAGCACCACTGTGGCACCCGTGCGTGCAGAGATGCTGGCCGGAGCGGGTTGTTTGACCATCCGAGGCTGACGGATGCCAAGGACGCTGCGAGTTTCACTCACTGCGGTGCCGGAGGTGTTGCTGAGACGGCAATAGAACTCCTGCACGCCCTCCGCGTAAGCGGGTTGCACTAGCCAACTGGTAGCACCCTTGACCGGAGCCCAGTCGCCACCGTTGAGTCGGCGATACCATTGAAAACTCACGCGCTCGCTGAAGCTAACCACCCTCAGTTCCTCTGGGAGGTTGCCTGGAAACACCTTTTGCATGGGGTCCGTGGGTAACATGGACGCCACAGAAGGTGGGTCGACAATGTGAGGATACCGGCTGAACAGAAGATCCGCATCTGAGCGCGTTTGATCTTCAGCGGGCTTCAAGAACTGTTCCCGCCATGCGGCATCCATGCCGTAGAGGATATTGAACGGACTCTGCAGGAAGTAGAGCGTATGCCAGTTGTTCATCTCCGTAAGCCACGCGTCTCGTTTCTGTTTCCAGGGGGTGAAATAGAGGCTTCCCCAAGTCGGAATCTCACGGAGCGCACGTTGTTTGATAGCCAGCAGCGTTGGGGCGGGACAGACAGAGTCAAACGGAAAGCCTGGCGCGTCGAGAGTGGGTTCTTCCAGCCACTGAACCGTGCCAGTGCCCCAGTGAGTGGCGATGCTGTTGTTCAACTCTGTCATTCGATCACTCAGGTCCACGGAACTGGATGCTGAGGCGAGATCACCACCAGCAAAAGGGATCGAAGGCGGGATTGGCAGGTCGGGGTTCGCCCCTTCCGCTGCTTTGATCACCGCCACCGCATCTGGAGCGGACACATAACCTGTGCCAAGCACATTCTCTAAGTCTTGCCGCAGCGTCATGTATCGGGCATGGAACACATCATTGACCGCATTGAAGCCGGTGAGGAAGGCCCCATACTTATTCATCACTTGCTGATATGCCATGACAGCTTGTTCACCCGGAAGCGCGAGCGCCTGCATCACTTCCTCCAACATGGTGCGTAAATGGAACGTGCGGCGAGTCAACGTTCGGTAGACATGACCACCGCTACCCCAGAAATCATAGCCGCTCATTCCAGAAGCCTCCCCAGGCATCACATCGTAGCTCCAACTCCATCCGCTCGCGTTTAGATACTGGTCTGCTGCCGCTGCCGCAGCCACCATTTCTGCAAGTCCGACTTCTGCTTGTTGTAAACGCTCGCCAGCCTCCTCGACCTCTGCCAACAACGCTCCATTCAACTCCGCGAATCGGCTTTGCAGTGCGTTCTTGTTGCTGAGACCCTTCGTGATGGCCTCTGACACTCCGCTACTGAACTCATCGAGTGCGGCGATGTAACCCTCCACTCCGGTACCGAGCTGAGGAGTGTCGTAGCTGTAGTACGAGATGGTTACGCCCTGGGCGGCTGCCATTTGCACCCACTCGCTCACCTGTACGCGCAGCTCATTGGCCTCTTGCCATTTGGTTGCTATGAGGTCGAGCTGTCCTGATGCAGCGGGTATTGCACCCATGCGCATGTCAGCTTGTTCGAGTATCCATTTTAGGTCTTTGTGGCCCACTGCTGCTGCCAGAGGCGTAGCATAGTCGGCCATGTCTAGCGTAGATCCTGCTACTTCAACAAAGACCTGCAAATAACCAAGGTGGAGCATGTCTGACATCGCTCCGGGGCTTCCCACATCTAACTTAGCCTCATACTGCGCAATCAACTCGTTGTAGTCAGCCATCTTTTGATTGATCGCGCTTCGTAGAGGTAATACCGCGGCATCAGCAGTGCTGATGATGGTTTGGATTCGACGCAGTTCGTATTGTTCAGGCGATTCCTCCTCGCCTTTTGGCTCAATGTAAGGAGGTGGTTCAGCTACTGGGTCCGGCAAATCGTTCAGGCGTGCTTCTGCGGCAGCATCTCGCTCTGCCGCGATCTCCTGATTGATGGCATCGTTGAGTGCAAACTGTGCAAATGCCAATTGATCGCGGGCATTTAGCTCTTCTGCCTCGGCCTCTGGAAGTTGGAGGAGCGTGTCGTTCTGGGTAGCATCCAACTCGTCTGCAATGTCTTCCAGGGCTTCCTTGGCCCTAGCTAGGGCTTCCTTCACTCGCTCAAGCTTCACAAGAATGGCCGCATTGTCTGACCAATAGCGCGGATCATTGCCGGGCTTCGTCATGTCATAATCAGGGTCTCCAGCGCGGTCCTCATACTCACGAGCGCGTACCGTGTGAAGGTCGGCCTTTAACAACTTCTTCACAGCTTCTATCTCCGGAATGCTCTCCGAAGCCAAGTGATTGAGGCCAGTGATGCGAACGGTACGCGGTGAAGTGAGCGTCTCAGTATCGAGGCCCATGGTTTTTTTGGCCTGATCCTTCAGGGCATTGGACAACAACTCTTCTGCAAGTGCACGCACGCCTGCTGCTGCACCAGTGCCGACTTCCACAGCGTCTTTCATTGTCTGCGCTGTTTCAGCTCCAAGCTGTAGCGTCACCTTGATTAAGTTCTTCTGCTGAATGCTGGCGATGCGGTCGCGCACAACATCGACTTGAGCGCGATCCGAGGCCAATCGCTGGGATCTGCCGCTGTAGTTGGTGCTGAAGCGTTGGAGAAGCGTCAGGGCATTGCGTGCCTTGAGCCACTCCTGGCGTTTCAACTCCACTTGAGCGCGCAGTTCTGGAACCGTTGCTGCACTCGCAAAGTTGCACCATGTAACCGCCAGGAAGAAACCAGCAATCAACTGCCATCGCCTTCCTATCGTGAGGGTAGATTCGTTCGATTTCATGCGACAAACTACGTCCGCAATGAAATGACCGCCTTGGCGAAAGTAGTGCGTGTGTTGACCAAGCATCTGAATCTTGAGATTGCACAATGAGGATTCTGTGGAACCCTTGAGTTAGCTGGCTGGAATCATGCAGCCGCTAACTTGCCCGAAAACAATGCAACCGGGCAACCCAAGACAATGCAATCTAAACTAATGCGGCTGTTTGCTCAGCCCGGCTACCGTCCGTCAACGGCACATCAAATCGCAGGAAAGCTGCGGATTGATGTAAACGAACTACAGCCGCTCCTGAATGAACTAGAGCGGGCAGGCAAGATCATCCGGACCAAGCAGGATCGTTACATCGAAGCACGTGAGGCGGATCTAATCCCGGGTGTCATTCAGATCACGCGGAGCGGCCGCGGTTTTGTTCAGCCTGATCAAGCAGGCATAGGCGAGATCGCCATAGCCGAACGGGCTACAGCGAACGCACTTCATGGCGACAAGGTTCTGGTACGACTCAACCGGACGATGAAGGGTTTGCGCAAGCAAGTGCCTGAAATCGCCACTGGTGCTGTGGTTAAGGTGCTTGAGCGCCGACGGACGCGTTTTGTTGGGACTTTCCAACGGCACGAAGGTTTCCTCAATGTTGTGCCAGATGACCCCAGACTTCCGAGTGGAGTGATCGTCAGCGAACCACGAGATGTGGGCCGCATGCCGATCCCTGGCGATAAAGTGGTGGTGGAACTCGTGCAGTGGGAACCACAGGATACTCTGCCCGAAGGACGAGTCGTCGAGGTCCTGGGTGCACCAGATGCGGAGGGTGTGGATATGCTGTCGGTACTTCGGCACTATGATTTACCACTTCATTTTCCGGAGGAGGTACTCGCAGAGGCCAAGGCTATTGACGATGCGCGCCCGGATCATCAACCGTCCTCGCAGGAGTGCCGGGGACGTGTGGATTGCAGACAGCATGATGTGGTCACCATTGACCCAGATGACGCAAAGGACTTTGATGATGCGATTTGTATCAAAAGGGAAGGCACTGATAAGTGGAGACTATGGGTCCACATCGCTGACGTCTCCCATTACGTGAAACCCGGCTCCGCCTTGGACAAGGAAGCAAGAAAGCGCGGAAACTCGACTTACTTGGTGGACCGGGTGATCCCGATGCTTCCAGAGGCACTCAGTAATGAACTTTGCTCGTTAAAACCTAACGTGGATCGCCTTACCAAGTGTGTGGAGTTTGTGCTTAACGACAACGGTGGCGTGATTAGCTCCAAGTTTTATGCAGCGGTGATTCGATCAAAGCGCCGTTTTACCTATCAGGAGGCTTTTGAGGTGCTTAAACGGAAGGCGCGAAATGAAATCGAGTCCATGTTGCATGACGCGAATCACGTAGCACAGGCTGTGAGACGCGAGCGCTTCAAGCGTGGTTCTTTAGATCTGGATTTTCCAGAACACAAGATACGGCTGAATGAGAAAGGCCGCGTGTCTCATGTGGAGCGAATGGAGAATGACATTTCTCACCAGTTGATTGAGGAATACATGTTGCTGGCGAATGAAGCCGTGGCTGGACGGTTGATGCAGTTGACCCGTCCTGCGGTGTATCGCGTTCATGAGGCTCCCAAGGAGAAGAAGCTTGGAGAGTATCGCGAGGAAGTGTTGAGTCACCGGGTGTCGTGTGGAGACCTGACGATCCGCGCTGAAGTTCAGAAACTCCTGGCTCGTTTGGCGCACCTACCGATCGGTCCCGCACTCAAGTTTGGCTTTCTCAAGTCGATGATGCGGGCCAGGTACGCCACTGAGCCCCTCGGGCATTACGGACTCGCCAAGAAGAAGTACACTCACTTCACGTCGCCCATTCGACGATATGCGGACCTGATCGTTCATCGGGCCTTGTTTGAGCAGAAACCTCTTCAACATGCTGATCTCCAGCACATCAGTGACCACCTCAGCACGACTGAGCGCATCTCATCTGATGCCGAGCGTGACAGTCGTGACGTGAAAATGTATGCATGGCTAAAGGGACAGATCGAGTCTGGCAATCGGCAAACGTACACGGCACTCATCACGGACATCCGCAATTTTGGTCTACAGATCGAAGTTGAGCCTCTGGGGATGTCTGGTTTTGTGCCTTTGTCTGCTATGACCGAAGATTTCTTTATCTTTGATCCAGTTCGTTGCCGACTGGTTGGTAAACGGACACGGCGAGAGTTAAAGCTCGCAGATCGAATCGAAGTGCAAGCGTACCGCTTGGATTTGGCAAAGAAGTTTGCTGACTTCACCCTCGTGGCGGGCCCAAAACCGAGCAAACCGATGCGCGACAAAAAGAGGCAAGCTCCGAACCGCAAACGCCGCTAAGTAGCTTTAAGGGACGGGCTGAGGGCCCGCAGTAAAGCAGTAAAGGGACTTCTCTGTACGCATGTAGAGCCGCTGATCGCCAATAGCGGGGGATGCGCTCATGGGCGCATCCAACTTCATAGCCGAGAGCTTCTCGAACTTGTCCCCGGCCTTGATTAGGATGAGATCGCCTTGCTGTGAGCCACAGAAAAACTTGCCGTCAGCCGCCACGGGACTGCTGAAAAACTTGGCACTGCCTTGCACACCCTCCACTCGCTCTTCGTAGATGACCTTGCCGGTCTTGAGTTCTACGTTCCGCAATATGCCGCCATCGCCTAGCAGGTACATGCGATCTCCAATGACCAGCGGGCATGGGACATAAGGCAGACCCTTTGGGATGTCGTAAGGCACCGCAACTGGCTTGCCAGACTTCAGATCTAATGCGGCAATCTCTGTGACGCCGCCACCTGTCCCGAAAGTGCAGAAGTAAAAGTCGTCACTGAGCACGCCAGATCCGAGTGAGCGTTTGGTATAACCTGGGTTGTGCTGCCAGTTGATCTTGCCGGTCTTGGTGTCGATACCCATCACCCCGCTTCCGGTATCAGCGCAGATGAACTCATTTTTGCCGTCCTTGGTGGCGCGGACTACCGGCGTGGAGAAGGTGTTCAGGCAATTTGGGATTTCGTTTTTCCAGACTTGTTTGCCAGTCGCTGCATCCAATCCCACAACGCAAGCCTTCCACTTCTGCTGCTCAGGGTCCTCAGTGTAGACCTTGCCATCTCGCTGCCAATCAAACTCACTGCGCACGATGACGATACCATCGGCCACTACGGGAGAAATGGCGGTTCCATGTTCATGAATGTAATCAGCCACGTGATTGTTGTGCCAAATCAGTTTGCCGGCGTGATCCAGGGCAAGGGCCTCAATGGTGTTGCCCGTGCTCCAATTGATGTAGATGCGCTGCTCATCAATGAAGGCGGAACTGGATGCGAAACTGTTGAACTTGTGAATATGATGCTCACTGAACGGTTGCTCAAAACTCCAGAGTTTGGCCCCGGTCTTTGCATTCAGAGCAAGAACTGCACGCTTGCCGGACTCTGTCTCGGCGGTCAGCACCAGCATGTCCTTCCAAAGCACCGGGGAGGAGTGTCCTTTGCCAAGCTCTATTTTCCACGACACATTCTTGTCTTCCAGTTTTGCAGGCAAATTGGTGGTCTCGACTACTCCAGAACCGTTGGGTCCGCGAAAGCGATTCCATGTGACCTCAGCGGAAGCTGTGGCGAGCATGACGAGAAACAGGGAAGCGTGGCAAATGGGTCTCATGGGCAGGTAGAATGACGGAACATAACGTGAGTTCTACTTGAATCCTTCCGGCCTGAGTTTTCTGGGTGAAATGGGCTGGTTGGCTCGTTTAATTGGCCTTCCATCATGATTTCGGCCCGGTTTTTGTCTTTTTCCTTGGCTTTGTGCTCAATCGCCAGTGCTTCTTCCCAGGCGCCGGAGCGAGCGGAGTTCATTGAGCCTGATTTTCTGTTCTTCTCCTCGGTATTGGACGCCCGAGACCTTGAGCCGGGGAATCTAACTCCTCGGGGCTTGATCCTGAATCTGGGAGACGACTTATGGGCTTGTTTCGACACCGAGTTACTTCGGTTAGCAGCGGTTTGGAAGGGTGAAGAGGGAAAGCCTCCCGTCACGCCAGAGGCGCTAGCCCCCGGTTCTTATCATGTAGCAGGACAGAAGACCAAGGATGGTCAGGACTATCTGCCGAAACTCGTAGGCAAGCCCTGGGTGCTCAATGGGGTTTATCCAGGGCTTCAAACAAGCAACAAACCACAGCGGACAGACCCGCGGGAACCCGCTCCCTCCCCAGAGGAAGTAGGACGTGGCCCGCTCGCGAATGCGAGGTTCGATAGCATTGCATTTACGCCCGATGGAGTGGCACTGAGGATGACGGTGGAGGGTGTTCGTGTGCTTCAGCGCCTTAGAAGTCTTGGGGATAAGGTTGAACTGACCACCGTTGCGGCTCCAGCGCATAAGCCTTTGTCTCTGATACTGGGTAAGCACGTTGAGACGATGCGGATCTCTGGTGCTCCGCGGGTTAGTGTCGTTCACCTCACAGCGGAAGGCGTCAAGTCAGTGTCTGTCCAGGCAACAGGACCATCGCCGAATGGCAAAAGAAGATGGCCACAGGCGGTAACTACGAAGGCTCATATTGCATCTCTAGATGCTGCTTATGTAAACGATCGCCTGGAGTTGCCTGTCATCAATCCTTGGAAACGAAATGTGCGTCTTGCAGATATCGCATTTCTCAATGACAAGGGAGATGCTGCGGTTGTGAGTTTCGATGGCGATGTTTGGAAGGTGTCGGGTCTCACTGGCGATCTCAACTCAGTGGTTTGGCAACGGTTCGCGTCTGGATTGCATGAACCGATGAGCATCGTGTCGAGGCGTGGGGAGATTTTTGTTTTCGACCGCAATGGCATTTGGAAGCTTGTGGATAGCGACAACAACGGTGAGGCAGATGTGCATGAGTTGTTTTGCAATCTATTTGCCCAGACGGCTGAGACGAGGGAGTTCCCCAATAGCATGAAGCTTGGACCCAATGGAGAGTTCTTTCTTTCCAAAGGGGGACAGGAGGGTAGCACGCGTGGCAAACACAACGGGACTGTGATCAAGGTCAGTGCAGACGGCAAAAAGATGGATGTAATCGGCTATGGGCTCCGGCAGCCGTTTATTGGTGTCAACGAACTCACAGGAATGGTCACTGCGAGTGACCAGCAAGGCAATTATGTCCCGTCCACTCCCATCCAGGTCATTGCAGATCATCAATTTTATGGGCATTTGCCAACGATTGCAGAGAAAGAAGCGTATCCAGAGAAGATCAGCGAGCCGATGGTGTGGATTCCACATCCGGTGAATCCGTCCGGTGCAACACAGGCATGGCTCGTGGGTTCAAAAATGGGGCCAATCGATGGGGAGATGATCCACGTGGGTTACAATCGGCCTGAGATCTTTCGCGTCCTTATCAACGAGCGATTTGAACGAAAGCAGGCTGCGGTGATGTCGTTTTCGCGCGATTTCGACTTTGGTCCACTCAATGCCCATGTGAATCCGGCGGATGGACAACTCTATGTCATTGGGTTCCAGGTCTGGGGGACGACTGCAAAAGAACTCAGTGGTATCACTCGCGTTCGATACACTAACCGGCCTCGTCCGCTGCTCAAGCAAGTGACGCCGACCGACAAAGGTTTGCTGCTCAAGTTCAACATGAAACTGGATGCAAAACTCGCCACCGACCCAGCCAGCTATAGCGCGGAACGTTGGAACTATCGCCGAACTCACGACTATGGCTCTCCCCACCTGAAGACGGATGGTGCTACTGGACAAGAATGGATGGTGCCCAGCAGCGCTTATTTGAGCAAAGACGGCTTGTCTGTGCTTGTTGGCTTGCCCCAGATGAAGGAAGGCGTGCATCAAATGCGGATTGGCTGGGGACTAAAGACTGAAGAAGGACTGAAAGCCGAGAATACCGCGTATTTCACGCCATGGGAGTTGATTAAGTTCGATAGCGAGAAAGAGGGTTTTGGGAAGATTGAGGTCGATTTGACGCCACGTAAAGCAGTCGCCGTGGCTGAGTCCCCTCCTTCGGCTGAGGATGGAAAGAGATTCTCAGAGATGTTCGGCTGCATGGCTTGTCATAGCATTGATGGCACGACCGTTGGCAAGGTGGGACCAACCTGGAAGGATTTGTACGGCTCCATGCGCGAGATCGGTAAAGGCCAAAAAGGCAAGTTTAAGGCCGATGATGCTTACTTGAGAGAATCCATCACCAACCCCACGGCGAAAGTGGTGAAAGGCTTTGAGAAGTTCGACACTGGCATGCCGATTTATGCTGGAATCCTCACGCCGGGGCAGATTGAATCGCTGATTCTGTACATCAAGTCACTGGCCCAATGAAGTTCTGCACGTTGGCGTTCGTGGTTGTCGTTCCAGCGTTGCTGGCACAAGAAAAGCAGGATCGCCTAGTGAGAAACACGGAGCCGCTGGCTCCCGAACAGGAAATGAAGGGCTTTCATCTTCCAGAGGGTTTCCGTGTTAACTTGTTCGCCTCAGAGCCGATGATCAACAAGCCAATCAACATGGCTTTTGACGCAAAAGGGCGCCTTTGGGTGAGCTCGACGGTAGAGTATCCGTACGCAGCAGCTAAAGACCGGTGGATGGACAAAGCTGGGTCTAGGGTGAAAGACAGCCGTGACGCCATCAAGATCCTTGAGGACACCAATAATGATGGCCGGGCAGATAAGGTAACCAATTTCGCGGATGGTTTGAACATTCCAACGGGCATTGTGCCGTGGACCAAGAAAGGGCACGTGAGCGGTTGCATCGCCTGGAGCATCCCAAACATCTGGTACTTCGGTGATGTAGATGGAGATGATGATGCAGATGTCAGAGAAGTGGTCTTCGGTCCGTTAGGATATGAGAAGGACACCCACGGAATGTGCAGCAGCTTTCGCTTGGGGTCAGATGGTTGGATTTACGCCACTCATGGTTTCAACAACACTAGTCGATTTCGCAAGGCTGACGGAACTACCTTGGAGTTGCATAGCGGGAACGTGTTCAGATTTCAGCCCAGTGGTGCTGCAGTGGAGCTGTGGTCTGCTGGACAAGTGAATCCATTCGGATTGTGCTGGGACCGGTACCGCAATCTTTATAGCGCGGACTGCCACAGTAACCCAGTGACTCAGTTGTTGAAAGGCGCTGTCTATCCGAGCTTTGGCAAGCCACACGACGGTTTGGGCTTTGCTCCCGTGATGTGTGAGCATAGCCACGGTAGTACAGGTCTGTGCGGAATCGTTTATGTCGATAATGGCACTTGGGGGGCAGAGTGGCAGGATCGAATACTGCTGGGCAACTGCGTGACGTCTCGGATAAATCAGGATCAAGTGACGTTCACTGGCAGTACGCCGCGCGCTCGGGAACGACCAGATTTCCTAACAAGTGATGATCTGTGGTTTCGGCCGGTGGATTTACAACTGGGACCTGACAGGGCGCTTTACGTTGCGGATTTTTACAATCGGATCATTGGGCACTACGAGGTGCCGCTAGATCATCAAGGGCGGGACAAAGAACGTGGACGAATCTGGAGGATTACCGGTCCAGTTACTGGTAAGCCTGCACCTTTCCAACCCGAGCGAGCTATTTCACTGATCAGGCGAAAGGAAGTTGAGAAAGCAAGCCTGCCCGAGTTGGTGGAGCGGATTCGATTATGCCCAAAAGAAGATCCAACTCGAAGGCATGTATTGAGAATGGGATTGCGGGATAAGTTGAGAACGGGAGACGCGGCATTTGTGTCTGCTCGACTGCTTAATGAATCACAGAAGAAAGTGGTGGATGACGTGGTGATAGCTGTGGCGACACCGTCAGCTGCTGAGTGGGCGCATGAGCGACTCGGGAATGAGGCGCTTTCGTTTGTGGTAAGGAATGTATCTGGCACGCGGCTCGAAGGGGTCGTAGACAGTGAGGTGATGAACGGAAATGTGGCACTCTTGCGCAATGTTTACGAGGCGCTCCTAGAACGAGGAGGCAAGATGCCCCAATCGCTTCTGAAAAGGGCATCAGCGCTTGCGGAGCAACTTCTTACTGAAACAGAGAAACAGTCGGCTGACTGGAGCACAATCGCTTTTGTGCCACATCCATCTACTGAGTCACCTTGGGGTGTGGATGAGCGCAAAACGACAACCGGAGCTAGCATCAAGGTGGTGACTAGCCTCAACAAGTCTCGGAAGACGCCTGAGAAGCTGACTGGCGTTTTGAAAAGTCGACCATTCAAAGCTCCGGAGTCAGTCAGCTTTTGGATTTGTGGTCACATAGGTCCACCCAAGACCAAGCCAAACGGGTTGAGTTACGTCCGCCTTCTCAGTGATGAAGGCAAAGAGCTAAAGAGGGTGCTCCCGCCACGAAATGACGTTTGCCGCAAGGTGACTTGGGATTTGGTTGGGTTTGTTGGGCAAACCGTGAGACTTGAAGTAACCGATGGTGATGCAGGCGGTGCCTATGCATGGATCGGGGTTGGTGGCTTGGTTGCTGGAAGTCTTAGTTTGGACTCCTTCTCCAGTGAAGAGATGCGGCGTGATGATTTGAAAACGCTCGCGAGCATTCTGCGAGCCTCTGCACCAATTGGACTGCGAGACAGGTTAAGACCTTACTCGCCCGAAGTTGTGAAGATCGCCCCGCGGAAGCCTCAGCCTGAGTTGAATGCCCTCATTGCAGGTCGTGTCGATCGTTACTCAAAACTGAATCCAGATCCGAAGCGGGGAGAGGCTGCATTCAAGGCCGTATGTGCGGTTTGCCACGCAATCAGAGGGCAGGGGGCGAGTTTAGGCCCCCAGTTGGATGGTATCGGCACGCGTGGTTTGGCTCGACTCATGGAAGACATTTTGGACCCCGCCCGGAACGTGGATAGTCACTTCCTGGTGAAAGAGTTCACGCTGAGAGATGACAGTCAGGTGACAGGATTTGTGCGGGCTGAACTAGGGCAGTCGTGGGTCCTGGTGGATGCAGCAGGGCAGGAGAGGCGGATATCAAAAGGCGATGTTAAATCAGAACGGCTTTTGGGTGTATCGCTTATGCCGCAGGGTTTTGGGCAATCACTGCCTGAGCCATTGCTAGCAGACTTGGTGGCGTGGCTGCTGACGCAATGATCCAGAGTATGCCGCGGCGCTTATTTTGAGTGCCCTGTAATGAGACAGAAGAAAGCCCGACGTAGAGGTAGAGCTGAGCGAACGGACATTCTCCCTAGTAGGTCTGGCTCACTACCTCCCGAACGCAGTCGGGGTGCTCGTCACCTCGACTGCGTTTTCCATTTTCGCCATCGGTGCGCCGATTTGTGCTGAACCGTTAGAAATAGCACGTGATTTTCGACTTGGAAGGCGGTGGTCGCTCTCTTAGTGTCCCAAATGTTCCGCCGCATCTCTAATCTCTTCCGTGGCTTTCTGTCTCTCTTCATCTCTGGGCTCGAAAAGGAGAACCCAGAGGCATTGCTTGAGGTGGAAAAAGAAAACCTCCGTAAACAGATCGCTCAATACAATCAGGGACTCGCTTCCCATGCGGGCTTGTGCGAAAAGCTGATCTCTACGGTTAAGCAACTGGAGAGTCAGGAGCGTGATTTGAAAGCAAAAACTACCGCTCTGCTGCGTGCCAATGCGCGTGATGCTGCGGGGCAGGCAGCACTGCATTTCCAAAATGTCTCCCGCCAGCTTGCTGAGGCCCGCAGCCAACTTGAGGCAGCAGAGAAGACCTACAAAGAACTCATCAAGTCCCGAGATGTCGCTATCAAGGCTGCTCAAGACAAGATTGAGAAGCTCAAGTATGCGCTGGATGATTTGAAGATCAAAAAGGCGACGGCTGAACTCAATGAAATGGCGTCTGGGATGATCACTGAAATCGGTGGCGCGGGTGATACGCTGGACCGTCTTCATGGCATGGTGGAAGAGGAACGCCAAAAGGCCGCAGGAAGAGCCCGAGTGGCTAGGGACTCCATGGACATGTCCGATGTCAATTTGAAAGAGGCCGAGCAACAAGCTCTTGCTGAATCGGCATTGGCCGACTTTGCAGCGGCAGAAGGAATAGCATTGGATGCGCCTGACGCTGCGGCAGAGGGCGCTGCCCCAGCTGCTAGAACCATGGGCCAGGCTGAAGGCTAAGTGGCCACACCGGTCCAGAGCGTTCTTTTACATCCAGCTAGCCTACCTGGGCGGTTCGGTATGGGGGAAATAGGCCCTGAGGCATGGCGCTGGCTGCAAGTACTTGGTGAGGCCGGCGTGAAACGCTGGGTAGTTCCTGGCGGCTTTCACGATGTCATGCTGCTCAGTTTTGATCTGCTTTTTCAAGACGGTGCGCTGCTTGCCGGTGATCTGCAGATGCTCCCCCATTTTGATGAGCACGCTGGTGCGGCAGCAGCAGCCAACGAAGTTCGGACGGCGTTTCTAGAACTGGCGTCACGCCGATTTCTCAGTCAGTGCGATGCTAGTCCACTTATTCGTTACGCGGTTGAGCGGTTTGCCGATCAGGAAGCTGAATGGCTAGACGATCAGGTGCTCTTTGAGGTCCTGCAAAAGGACTTGGGTGAATGCGATTGGCGCAAGTGGCCAGATGAGTTGTCCAAGCGCAAACCCGAAGCCTTGGACGAGGCCTTGGTTTCCTTGGCGACAGAGATCGAGGAGCGCAAGGCACTGCACTATTTGCTAAATCGCCAAGTGGCTCGGCTCTTTGCCCAAGCTCAGGTTTCAGGTGTCGAGATCTTGGGTCTACCAGCATGCTCAGCCGTGCGGGATTGGATCGGGACGGCACCCGCGGCAATCGAATTGCCTTCTGATTGTGTTCGTGCCGAGACTCTTTTCGAGCGTCAAGTTCACGCAGGCTCAGATTGGAGGTTTACGTGGCCAGAAGTCACCGCTGAGGTTCTGAAGCGCTTGTTTCGCGAAGATTGAAGGAGGTGAGGCCAACAAAAAAGCGGATGTGGAGGGCATCCACATCCGCAGTCGTTAATTGAATGATCTAGTGCCGAGATTAGCGGCGCTGATAGTACTGTTGATAGATGTTGTCGTTCAGGCGGAGTTTCTCACGAGCAGCTTCCAGCACTTTCGGGTCGGCCTGGAAATTGATATTGACGAAGTAGCCGGCCTCAACGTGGCGTGGATTGAAAGGGAACTTCCTTTTGCCGAGATTGTCGACTTGCTCAAGCTTGGCTCCTGCCTTTTCAAGCTCTTTGGTGACGGTTGCAACGATCTGGTCCACGGTTTCTTCCTTACCTTTGGTGTCCAGCACGATCATGGCTTCGTATTTGTTCATCGGTCTTCTTGGTTCTTTATTGTTAGGTTACTTGCGGTTGAAAAGGTTCATCGTGGCAGAAAGGCCATGATTCAAGGAGTGAATGACAGCATCTGCTGCCCTGGAGATGATTTGAGCCACTGAGGCTTCTTCCTGGCCTGAGAACTTGCCCAAGACATGGCCAACCATCCGATCACCATCAGGACGACCCGAGCAAGCCGCAATCCCGACTTTAATCCGGGGAAACTCGTCCGTACCGAGATGATGGATTAGCGACTTGATGCCATTATGGCCAGCCGCTGATCCTTTTGCGCGGATGCGCATTGCACCTAGCGGTAGATCGACGTCGTCGTAGATGACGAGTGCTTCCTGCGGCTCAATTTTGAAGAACTTGCAGATTCCTCCGGCTGCTCGGCCGGAATCGTTCATGTAGGTCTGGGGTTTGGCGAACCAAGTGTTGCCTTGGCGGGCGGAGAGCACATTCCAGCGCTTGTCGGACTGAAAGCTCAATCCAAGGCGCCGTGCTGCTTCATCCAAGACCATAAAACCGATGTTGTGACGTGTGTCTTTGTAGTTCTCGCCAGGATTGCCCAGCCCGATGATCAGGCGTGGGCGAATGTCGGGAGTGCCAACAGCATCCACATCACCAAGCTACTTACTTCTTGGCGGCTGCGGCGGCAGGAGCTGCACCTTTGGCTGGAGTTGCTGCTGCTGCTGGAGCTGCGGCAGGGGCTTCTTCAGCCTTGGCTTCTTCCACGACGGCGATCACAACATCGCCATCAAGGCGAACTTTGACACCCGTAGGGAGAACGATTTGGCTGACATGGAAAGCCTCGCCCATCTGGAGGGGAGTGACGTCCACGGTGATTTTCTCCGGGAGGTCCTTGGGCAAGCAGTAAACGGTGATCGTATGGAGGAGGAAGTCGAGCTGGCCGCCGGCCTTGACACCTTCTGCGCTACCGACGAGTTCGATAGGCACATCAGCGTGAATCTCCTCGTCCATATTGATCGCGTGGAAGTCCACATGGAGGATGCCGCCCTTCAGATGGTCGTGTTGAACTTCCTGAACAAGAGCAAGCTGTGCGTTGCCGTCGATCTGGAGATTAACGAGGATGTTGTCCGAAGCGCTGTGGTCGATGATGCGGGTGAAGGTCTTGCCGTCTACCTGGATGTTGGCGTTCTCGCGCTTGCGGCCATAAATCACGCCTGGAATGCTGCCGGAGCGACGGAGGCGACCAACGGCACCGGTGCCGTTCACGCTGCGGTTCTGGGCTTGAAGATCAATGATGGAGGCCATGACAGATGGTGATGTGGGTTTGCGGAATAATGGAACTGCCTTTTCCTGGCAACACAAAGTCGCACGCCGGGAAAAAAGGGCCGGGAGGATACCTCCCTAGCCCCGGATGTCAAACAACGATGTAACTGACTCGCTCGAGTGAATGCGCCGGATGGCATCCGCGAGGAGCGGGGAAACGTCCAGGGGAGTCACTTTCGGTCCGTGAGCTTGGGGAACGCTATTGGTAGCGAAAAGCTCTATAATCTCTGAGTTTTGGAGGCGGTCTTTACCTTTGTCGCCCAATACTCCGTGGCTGACTGCCGCATAAATATTTTTTGCCCCGTGCTTCTTCAAAAGACCAGCTGCGGCCGTTAGCGTCCCTGCGGTTTCTGTCAGGTCGTCCACCAAGAGCACGTTTTTGCCTTCCACGTCACCGATTACCGACAATGCCTGCACTTCCTCAGCGCTGACGCGGTTTTTCGCAACGATAGCCATCGGGGCATTCAATGTGCGCGCATACGCATGAGTCATTTTGATCCCACCAACGTCTGGAGACACCACAACGATGTCGTCTCCAATCTTCTCCCGGAGGCCATTAACGAGCACAGGGGCGGCATAAAGATGATCTACAGGAATATCGAAGAAGCCCTGAATCTGTCCTGCATGGAGGTCGATCGTGAGCACCCGATTTACACCCGCTGCCACCAGGAGGTTGGCCACCAACTTGGCAGTAATCGGCACCCGCGGCCTATCCTTTCGATCTTGCCGTGCATAGCCGAAAAACGGAAGCACCGCCGTGATCCGGTCTGCACTGGCGCGTCTCGCTGCATCAACCATGATGAGCAGTTCCATCAGGTTTTGATTCGTAGGAGGACAGGTGGGCTGAACGATGAAAACATCTCTACCCCGCACGTTCTCATGAATCTGAACGAACGTTTCGCCGTCTGGAAAGGTGTCTACGGTGGTTTTACAGAGGCTAACACCCAGATTGGCGGCAATGAGATGTGCCAGTTCAGGATGTGCCGTTCCAGATAGAATCTTGAGCGTGTCGTTCATTCGAGGAGCAGTGCAGGGGAGCGAGTAGAACGTTGCTCCTGAACAAAATCAACCGTGCATTGGCATCAGTTGAAAATGCTAGAGGCTCACAGGGAACTTTACTGCCCCTGCCAATGGCTAAATGTCGGCGCGGCGTGTCTTTTCAACTCACTTCGGCAGCATCGCAAGATACTGGTCATTGAGTTGTTTGACCTTGGCTTTCAAGGGTTCCAGCTGCGGCTGAAGTTTAGCCAGTTCCGCTTTAGCTTCGGCAACGTTCTTCTCCCGATCAGGGATTTCCTTCGTGGCGGCTGCAATGGCGGTCTCAGCATCCGTTTTTTTCTTTTTGTTACCCTCTGCTGCGGCTTGTGCCTTGCCGACTTCGGCGCGTTTAGCTTCCACGATCTTCATTTCTGCTGCCGTTTTCGCGGTGGCATCAGCCTGTGCCTTTTCAAGCGCTGGTAGGCCCGCCTTGAGCTGTGCTATTTCTGCATTCACAGGAGTAGCTTTCGCGGCAAAGTCTTTTTCGAGTGCTGCTGGAGCCGCTTGTTTTTCAGCAAGCGCCTTCTGAGCGCCTTCGAGTTTTGCTTTAGCACCGTTGTGTGCCGCTACCAGCGGGGCGGCGGCTTTCTCTGCCGCTTGGAGTTGGGCTGTGGCATCGGCCAAAGCTTTATCCTTGGTCTTTGCTGCTTGTTCGGCATTGGCGAGGTTGGTCTTTGCCTTACTGAGAGCCTGACTTGCCAAGTTCTTAGCCGCTTCACTGTCGGCAAGAGCCTTCTTGCTCGCCACAACCGCCTTATCGAGGCCATCAAGCTCCTGGGTGCCATCGGTGACTCCTTTCTCCAATGAAGCGATGAATGCCTTCTGTTCGTTCACCTTCTTCTCCAACTCGACCACCTCCGGTTGCTGCATGACGCGTGCGGCAGCGAGAGCCTTCTCGGTAGCGGCAAGCGATGTCTTGGTGCCAGGGATGAGAGCTTTGGATTTGTTTACGGCAGCGCGCTTGTCATTGGCGGCTTTCGTCACGGCTTCAAGTCCTGCACGAGCAGCGGGCACTGCGGTGTCCTTGGTTGCGTAGTCGGTCGTCTTGGCATCAAAATCTGCCTTTGCGGCGGTTGCGGCCTGCTTGGCGGCAGCGAGATCGGCCTCGGCCTTGGTGCGCGAGGCTTTGCGGGCTTCAACCGTCTTGGCTGGCCCCGCAAGTTTTGCAGCGGCTTCGGTCAATGCTTTCTGGTGGGCTGCAATTTGCTTTTGGATTTCCTCTGCAGCTTTCTTGGCTGCGGCGATGCCTTCATCCTTTGCTTTCGCTAGCGCGGCTACAGCTGCTTCTTTAGCTGCGAGCGCCTGTTTTTGCTCATTCACCTTACCAGCAGCCACGTCCTGGGCGTTGCGGGCATCAGTGTAGTTTTTTTCGATCGGCTGGAGCTCCTCTATTTGCTTTTGAAGTGCTGCGTCAAGGCCCGCCTGGGCAGCAGTGGCCTCGGCGATTGCTTTTTTGCTGTCTTCGATCCGTTTTGCAGCAGCGACTTTGGCCTCCTCGTTCTCTTTTTGGCCTGCTGTGTATGCTTCGATATCGGACTCCAGTTTGGCCAGCGATTCTTTCTCTTTCAGTACCCCGACATTGAATGCTGCTGCCTTTAAGGTGGGCACCATTCGCTGCATCAGCACCAGTTCATCTTGAACCGCTTTGGCATCTGCCACTGACTTGGCTAGGGTTGCTTGCGCGGCCACCACTGCTGCCTCGCTGTTCTTGATAGCTTCAGGGAGCTTCTTGATTGTCTCGGGCAGTTTGGCGAGCTCAGCCTTTTTGGCTGCGATCACGCCGGGAGCATTTTTGATTTTGTTATCCAGATCAGCAATGAGCTTGTCGAGATCTGCAACTGGAGCGGGTTCGGCACCAAATTGCTGTTTTGCTTGAGCGATCTGAGCTGTGACGGCAGTCGCCTGAGTTTTTGCATCCGTAGCAGCCTTTTTTGCGGCTTGAGCGGCTGTCGTTTTGGTTGCGTCTTTAGCGGCGAGCGCTGCTTTTTCGGCGGCTTCTGCCTCGGGCAACTTAGCTGCGGCGGCGGTTAGGGCTGCCAGTTGCTTTTCAAGTTCTGCAAGCTTGGTCTTCTTCTCGCCAAAAGCCTTGATGGCCAACAAACAAGCCGCCTTATCCTTGTCAGCTTGTGCTCGTGCTGCCTTATCTTTGTTCAGTTGGTCTTCAGAGGCCTTGATTTCACCTGGCAGCGCTTTGTTGCTCGCTTCTGAGGCAGCCAAATCCGCCTTGGCCTTGGCTGCGGCGTCTTGCTTGGCTTTTACATCGGCCTCGGCCTTCTTGATCGCGTCTTGAGCGGGAGCGACTTTGCCGCTCAACTCACCAGCTCGTTTTTCTGCCTGCACGATGCGATCTGCGATAAGTGCTGGGTTGCTTGCCATGGCACCGATCTCAGGCATGCCCTTGTCTAGGCTGAGCATCTTGACGTTTCCACGCCAGTCTGCAGCCACACACGCTTTGGAGTCGTGAAGCGCCACGACTTGGGTAGCTACATCACCGAAACTTGGAGATTCAGACAGCTTGTTTCCATTGATGTCCCATGTGGCGACTTTTCCGTCCATGCCGCATGTCACGACCTTGCCGTCTGGGGTGAAACTCACTGACTCGACCCCGCCGCCATGAGCATTCCAGGTCTTGAGTTGTTTGCCTTCGTTCATCTCCCACAGGATCACTGTCCCATCACGAGAGCACGATGCGAGTACGTTAGAGTCTGCACGCCAAGCAAGGTCTTGGGCAGAGGCCTTGTGCTGCCCGAGCAAGAAAAACTCACCTCCGTTGTCAGCTTCCCAAACAAAAACGTTGCCGTTTCGGTCCGCAGTCGCGAGCAAGACCCCGTCTGGGCTGAACTCGGTGCCCAGAACCCACTCGGTGTGCTTGCTGATCACGTAAAGCTCTTCACCAGTGGCTAGGTCATAGCACTTCACCTTTTTGGATGGGCTACCGATCACCACTTTGGTGTGATCAGGACTGATGTCCGCCGACATGACGGCATCGGATTCCTTTCCGATCTCTGCTACGCGCTTACCACTCTTCACGTCCCACACGATGGCGTGTCCGTTTTTGCCGCCTTTGCCACCACCCATGACGAGGAGAGCACCGCTGGCGCTAAACTTGAGCGACCTCGCATATCCCTCGGTGTAGGGGAACACACCAGCCAATTGACGAGTGTCGGTGTCGTAAAGCAGGATTTGGTGAGGTGCCGCAAATGCCACGAGTGAGGTCCACGGGCTTGCTGCCATGGCGACCACTGCTGTGGTGCGAGGCGGCACGATGACCGGCTCTAGCAAAACATGTTCTGGGCGTGCAATGGGGCCGGAAGGCTTGCCTACGCCCGCAGCTACATTGAGGTCTACCTTCGGCTTGTCAGACTTCTTGGCCACGCTGCTTGCGGTGTCCAGCACACCACCAGCAATCCACTTTTTGAGCACCTCGATCTCCGCCGGGCTCATCGGGGGGCCTTCAGGTGGCATGAAGGGCTCCTCTTTCTTCAAAACGGTGAGGATGAGTTTACTTCCATCCGGATTGCCAGGATCAATGACCGAGCCACCGCCACCGCCCGCCATGGTGCCCGCGTAGGTGGTGAGATCCAAGTCCCCCTTTTTCTTGTCAGGATTGTGGCAAGAGAAGCACTTATTCTCCATGGCCGCACGGGCATGGTCGGCATAAGTGACCTTTTCCTGAGCGGCGAGCGGCGAGATGAGGGATGCCGTGCCGAGAATGGCGACGAGTTTTTGGGTCATGTTGGATGGGGTTGAGGTTCTACGCCCTGACTTTAGCCAAACTTTCGGTTGGCTGCGGGATCGTTGAGGTCTGGTTTTACAGTTAAACGACCAGAAAAAAGCGAGGTGGGCATCCACCTCGCTTCCGATTGATAATAATGCGCCGGACAGCGCAATGATCAGCGATTCCCGCCCCGACCAGTCGGATTTGGGTCCATGTCCAGCGGGAGGCTCACTTGTGGGAACTCCTTCAAGGTCATGGAGAAGATCAGGCCATAATCGGTGGCACCACGGTTGTCGCGGACCAGGGCACCAATGCTGGCCACCCAGCTGCTCAGGTCGCGGTGGAGGGCGTAGCTCTGATACTCAAGCGTGCCGTCATCCAACTCGTAAACATGGTTTGCGGAAAGCCCCCAGTTCTCGTTCAGACGAGCGTAGATCCGGCTGTAGACCAAGCTGCTGTCTGGGAAGAATGGGTGATCGCTGAGGAACTGATGTCCAAGAGACAGCGACAGAGCACGGATCGGTCGGTAGGTGATACCGTAGTTGGCTTCAGTGAAGTTAGCATCGTCGCCCGCGATTGGGAGTTGGGTATCAGCCCAGAAGCGAATCCATGGTACTGGGCTCCAGAACAACTCATTGTAGAGGTTGCCCATCGAGCGATCAAACTCAGGATCGTCCATGAATACGTCCACATAGGTGTTCAAGCCCGCCCATGAGTAAGTTTGCACGTTGGAGTCATCGGCGGTGCGGAACTGCCAGTCCTGATAGGTGCTCGTGTAGTCCCGGCGAGTCTGTAAGAGGTTCCTCACACCCACGCGGGCGATGTTCCAGCTTCTCAAGTCATCGATCGCCGTCCACATCGGCACATCCAGAGGACGTGGGCGGGTGGTGGGCACCATTTGGTCAATCGCAGGCAAGCCCTCGATCTCGTCCGCATTGAGGTAGGAGTAGTTGATATAAGGCTGAATCGTGTGCTTCAGGCCATTCAAACCGAGCCCTGGATTGGAGACATCTTCCCAGGTCTTTGTTAGCTTGAACGACACATCCATGCCCGCATGGAAAATGGGGCGGGTATCGCTGCTAAGATCAAGATCGC
This sequence comes from Verrucomicrobiaceae bacterium, assembly GCA_016795485.1. GTDB lineage: Bacteria > Verrucomicrobiota > Verrucomicrobiia > Verrucomicrobiales > Verrucomicrobiaceae > JAEUHM01. The sequence continues at coordinate 89,214 of JAEUHM010000004.1, forward strand.
CACCTTCCACGCTGGAATAGTGAGTGACGCCACCACCAATGCGCGGAACGAGATTCAGCCAGCCAAACAGCGTCTTTGGCATCAACACTTCATGATAGCTGTGAATGCGTTGGAAGCTGTTCTCGGAAAGTTGTGTCTGCAACAGCGCCAGAGATTGCTCCACTTCATCACGCCCGAAGCGTGCAGCGGGGTCCAGACCCACCGTGCGCTTCAAGCCCGTGTTATCGAAGTCAAAGTCACGATTGATCTTGTCAGCATCGAGCAAGGTATCCAGATCACCGTCTTCGCCATTCTCCTTGGCAGACTTGTCCAGCAGTCCCAAAGCATATTTGGCGGACTTCATGGTGTTCTCAGCCTGAAGTCGCTCCACACTGCCAAGCTTCTCCTTCAAGAATCCCCAGGATGTATTCCCTTGGTAAAACAGACCCGTGTTAAAGATCGGCGACCGCGTGAAGTCGAAAGCAACCTCAGGAAGGCGGGTATCAGTGGTGTAGAAGTCGTTGAGTTGGAACTTCGCCATCAATGTGGCCGTATAGCGAGGGTCCGTGCGCACCAGGGAGACTTGGTTGTCTGGCTCACGATTGGACCTGAACTCTTCCATGAAGAAGTCCTCGTAGAAGAACTCGTCAGACATCTTGTTAATGTCGAAATCAAGGTGCCATGTGCGGCTCGCTGGCCCAGTGATGTAGATCCGGTGTTGGAAGTTGATGCGGTAGCGGCTGGAGTCCACGTCCGTGCGCACTTCTTTTGCCTGACTACGAAGTGGGTCTGAGTCATTGGCGTAGTAGAGCTTCAGGCGGCCAATGTTCGGGTTATCCTTGTGCTTCATGGAGATGAAGTCTGCACCGCCTGCAATGCCGCGAGCACTGCGCAAATCCAGGTGATACTTGGCAAGGGTATGATCGCCGTGGATCACGCCATACTGGTTCAAAAGGAACGCTCCCCAGTTTTGTCCATATCCGGGGCTAAAGGTGTATCCGACCTCGTCGTCCAGCGGTTGGGACATATAAGGCAACCAGAAGATCGGCGTGTTGCCGGCATAGACCTTCACCCCTTTCATCACAATGCGGTCATCGGGGTAGATCGTGATCTTGCGGGCCTTTACTTTGTAGTTGGGGTTCGCCACGTCGTGCGTGGTGAAGAATGCACCCTCTCCGTCCACCCGCTCCACGTATTTGGTCTCCGTCTCAAAGCTGTCCATCTCGTAGAAGAGTTGTCCGCCCTTGTGCATCATCCCGCTGCGGATATCCGCTCCGTGGAGGTCATTGGTTTTCGTGTTGTAGACGATCCGCTCACCCTGGTAGATCACTCCCGCCTTCACCACCGTCACTGAGCCCCGCGCGATCACGTCCCCCGTATTGTAGTTGTAGTCAGCTTCTTGACCTTTGATCTCCGTGTCACCGTACTTGATGTGCACGTTACCCTTGGCAGATGCGATCCCGGTTTCTGGGTCGAAACTCGTCTCCAGTCCTTCAATGTCCACATTGCTCTCCAGGGAGCTTAGTAGGCTGTCGGTGGGGAGCTGAGCACCTGCCATGAACGGCATGGCAAAGGTCAGTGCAAGGAGGCGGAAGGTTCTCATAGGCCAAAAAGAAGCGGGGGAAGTCGGGGACTGGACGGAAAACGAAAAACTATGGAGGTGTTAAACTATACCAAATAAGGCGCAACCGAGGGGGTGACAAGGAAAACGAAAGGAAAAATCCACTCTCCTCCTCGGCTCACTCCCCCAAAATTGACTGCAATCCCCACCAGTTCGCCTTCGTTCGCACCTTTCCCATCCCTCTCCACAGCCTTTTTTGACCATGAATACGCGCAGAAACTTCCTCAAGCAGTCCGGCATCGTTGCCGCAGGCACCTTTGGTTTTCCGGCCATCACGCGCTCCCAGTCCCCCAACTCCCTCCTCCATGTCGCCTCCGTAGGCGTTCATCGCATGGGGGGAAACACCATGCGCAGTGTCGCTGCCCACCCCAAGGTCAAGATCACCGCCATCTGTGATGTGGACGCCAGTCACCTCGCCATTGCCGCAGAGCTCCACCCTGACGCCAGCAAGCACAAAGACTGGCGCGAGTTGCTCGCCGACCACTCCTCCAAGTTCGACGCCATCACCGTTGGCACCCCAGATCACTCCCACGCCCCGGTCGCCGTCACCGCCATGCGCGCCAAGAAACACGTCTACCTTCAGAAACCCATGGCCCCCACCATCCACGAGTGCCGGGTCATCGCCGCTGAGGCGGCCAAAGCCGGCGTGGTTACCCAACTCGGCAATCAGGGCCGCTCCTCCATCGAAAGCCGCATGATGGTCGAGCTCCTCCGCTCCGGCGCGATTGGCAAAATCAAAGAAATCATCATGTGGGAGAACAAAAAACTCTCCTGGTGGCCCAAAAACACCACACTTCGGCCAAAGGCAGACCCCATTCCTGATGGCCTCGACTGGGATCTCTGGTGCGGCGTTCGCAATCCCGTGCCCTACCTCGATGAAACCTACCACCCCCAGACCTGGCGCGCCTGGTTCGACTTCGGCGTTGGCGAACTCGGCGACATGGGCTGCCACCATTTCGACGCCACCGTAGACGCCCTCAAGCTCACCCCGCCCAAACGCGTCAAACAAACCGTTGGCGGCTCAGACGGCCCCCTTTGGTCAGACAAGCGCGTGGTCGAATACCACTTCGGCGGCACCGAGATGACCGCTAGCGACACCCTCAAGCTCACCTGGATGGACGGAGAGGCTCTGCCTGACCAATCCTTGATCCAGATGCCCAAAAGCCAACGCAAGTTCCCACCCTCAGGCGGCTTCTGGATTGGCGAAAAGGGCGTCATCTTCAAACAATACGCCCAGCGCCCCTTCGTCCTGCCAGAGGAGGACTTCCCCAACTCACGCTACCCCACCGGCTTTGCCAAGCAGGACCACTACCTCGACTGGGTAGACGCCATCCTCGAAGGTCGTCAGAGTTGCGATCCCTTCTCCCACGGCTCAAACCTCACCCAGTGCGTCCTCGTAGGCACGCTAGCAGATCGCTTCCCTGGTCAAACGCTCGAGTGGGATGACGCCAACATGAAAGTCACCAACCTCCCCGCCGCCAACGCTATGCTCAAGCGCGACTACCGGGACGGCTGGAAGATCGAAGGTCTGGGCTGATCCTTGGCCGTTCTGGCCCCCAGCACCCGCGTTTCCCGCCATCCCGGAGGCCCTTTGGCACGTTTCAGAGGCGTTTTGGGGCCTTTTGGGCCTCTTTTGGGCAGGTACAGAATGATTCTGCACCGTCGCAGAATGGTCTTGCGCCGTCGCAGAATGATTTTGCACCGCCGCAGAATGGTTTTGCACCGTCGCAGAATGATTCTGCACCGCCGCAGAATGGTTTTGCGCCGTCGCAGAATGATTCTGCACCGCCGCAGAATGATTCTGCACCGCCGCAGAATGGTTTTGCACCGTTGCAGAATGATTTTGCACCGCCGCAGAATGGTTTTGCACCGTCGCAGAATGATTTTGCACCGCCGCAGAATGATTTTGCACCGTCGCAGAATGATTCTGCACCGTCGCAGAATGATTCTGCAAAGGCATAAATCCATCCTGGAAAGCGTCCAAACGACATCGCAAATGCGGCGGCTGAGATCGGCTTGGCTAGGATGAGAATACCATCCCTACCGACTGATTTTGCGTCTGGCCGTCGTTGATCTGGCATGTCCTGTCTCCGCCTCCTGATTTGCTTCAGCTTCACCACCCTCGCCGCCGCGGAGACGATTCAGACGGACTTGCTCATCGTCGGTGGCACGGAATCTGGCTGGGCGGCAGCGATCCAGGCGGCGCGGATGGGCTGCAAGTCGGTCACCATCGTGCATGACGGCCCATGGCTCGGCGGGCAATACACGGAGCAGGGCCTCGTGTGCGTGGATGAGAGCAAAGGAACGGGCGAGGTCGGCTGGGGACCGGCCTGGCATCCCATGAAGCGCTCGTTTCATCGCTTCGGCCTTTTCAAGGAGCTGATGGACCGCATCGAGGCGCACAACACGCAGAAATACGGCTCGCCCATGCCCGGAAAGCCGATGCACGGCCCCACTACCTTTCGTCCGGCGGAAGCAGAGGCGATTTTTCGCGAGATGCTCCAGCCTTACATCACGAGCGGTCAGGTCACGCTGAAGCTGAATCACATCCCGGTCTCGGCGATGAAGTCGGACGGAAAAGTCACCGGCATGACCTTTCGTTCGGACAATGGCGACACACTGGAGGTGAAGGCCGCGCTCACGATTGATGCGAGCGATTGGGGCGATGTCGTGCAGCTCAGCGGCACCGAGTTTGAAGTCGGACCTGATCCGAAGTCACGCTATGGCGAGCCGAGCGCACAGGAGGACGTGTCCATGAATCCGCCGAACGAGATGAATCCGATCACCTGGACGCTTATCGTCGAAGAAGGCAAAACGGACACGCCGATCCCGCAGCCGCCGCGTTACGATGAGCGCGGCTTTTTCCGCAGCACCTCGTTTGGACGAAAAGAGGCCGCGAAACTGCAGTGGGAGCATCCGGTCAAGACGGGCAACAACTCGCCCTGGCCCGCCAAAGGCACGGAAAGCAAACGCCAGGGCACCATCCTCAGCATGAGGCGCATCGTGGAGGGCACCACGAGCACTGATGGCATCACCAGCGCTCTCATTTGCTACTCCAACGGCCAGGATTATCCGCTGGAACGACTGCCGCGTCATGTGTGCGAGGCACTTGAGGCCACGGAGCGCGGCGCCTCGATGAAGAACCTCGTTTCGATGAGTCGCGACCAGCGCCAGATCGTGTTCGAAGACTGCAAAGCGCACTCGCTCGGCCTGCTGCATCATTTGCAGACGACGGTGCATGATCGTGCCAAGGATAAAACGAACAGCCTGCGGCACTACCATCTCAGCGCCGAGTTCGGCACGCCCGATCAACTGCCGATGAAGCCCTACATCCGCGAAAGCCTGCGACTGAAGGCCCTCTACATGATGCGCGAGCAGGACAGCCTCACCGAGGGCAAAACCGCCGCCAATGCCAAAGAAGCCTTGGCGAGTGTGATGTATCCTGATGGCGTCTTCGCGTGGCAATTTCACTACGACTTCCACGACACGGGACGCACCTATTTGAAGAGCGCGGGCGACTCCGGCCCCTGGACGCACTACGGCAAGCCCGGACGCGACATCCATAACCTCAGCGACCGCAGCGTCTTCCCACTCCGCAGCCTCGTGCCAGTAAAAATGAACGGCCTCATCGGTGCTCAGGGCAATGTGGGCTTCAGCAGCATCGTCAGCAGCGCCGTGCGTCTGCACGATCATCGCGTCCACATCGGCCAGGCCGCCGGAGCACTCGCCGTGCTCGCCTTGAAGCATCAAAAGCAGCCGCGAGACCTCGCCGCGAGCCGAGCCCACCTCGAAGAAATCCAGCACGCCCTCTGCGGCGGCACCAAAGGCACTCCGATCCTCCTCTGGCCCTGGCGCGACCTCCCCACCGATCACAGCGCGTTTGTGGCGATCAACCGCCTCAGCGCCCGCGGCCTCATCCCCGCCGCCCGCGACGAAGTGGACTTCCAACCCGATGCACCTGCCACTGAAGAGTGGCAAAAAACCATCCTCACCCGCACCAACCTCGAAATACCCCTCAACAACAAACTCACCCGAAGCCAGTTCGCCGCCCAAGTCTGGTCCAAACTCGAAAAACAGCCCCCCAAGCCCTGGACTCCCCAAAAACCCAATGATGCCGATGCCGACGGCATTCCCGATCTCGATGACCCGCTGCCGTTCGGTGAGTCACACTTTTGAGTTAGGTTAACCGCCTCCGTTCTTCATGCCCAGGGCACTAAAGTCATCCCTGGGCCGTGCACCGGAAGCCTCCGCGGCTTCCGCTACACACGACCTCCGCGTTTCTGCTGGTTAACGCAAGGAACCCAGCCCCACGCCTGCCGCCTCACAGAGACGGCCTACAGCAAGCCCACCGCCCAAACGAAGCCCAGGGCCAACTGTAGCTTGGGTCTGTGACCCAGGAGACGTCGGACAACCTTCAAGGCCAACGCCAAGCAATCCCGCCCGCCTCCCCTAACCACTTTAGGATTGACTTTAGATGCCATACGGGAAAGCCTGAATGGTTTCCGCATTTCTCTGCGGACAGTTCCGCTAGCTCGACTCCATCACCTACCTCCCCACCCATGAATAAGCCAACGCTTCTCTCCACCCTCGCCGCAGCCGCGCTCGGCTTGTGGCTCAGCTTCACCACTGCTCAGGCGCAGACCTTTGAGACGCTGTTCTCGGACAATCAGGGCCGCAATCCGTATGCCAACCTCATCCAAGGCAGCGATGGCACTGGAGCCACCCACTTGGTGCATGTGGAGGTGCCTTAGTCGGGCATTGGACAGCCCCGAATCACCTTGAAATGAATCCCGAACAATCTGCCAATACAACTCCATGAAGACACTAACCTTCCTCTCCGCACTTGCCTGTATTTCATCACTGGCCACATCGGCATTGAGCCAGACTTACCAATTCACCTATCACATCAATTCCACAACGGCTTCAGCCAACACCACTCAAGTACTTGACGTGCCTGCAAGCGACGGTGTGATCGATATTGCCGAGAATGGGACGGTTCAGATCCCGCAGTTTCAGTCGTACACTTTCATCAACACCTGTGCGTTTGGAAACTTCAGCGGGGGAGGGACATCTAACCGGGGTGCAACTGTCGATGGTGTGAGCAAAACGGGGAATCTAAATCAGTCGATGAACTTTGTTCTGTGCTCTGGTGGTTCTGCATCGCTAGGGACGTCACAACCTATAACTTGGACGCCTGATGTGGGGGGCGGTGATAGGAAATTGCTGACATTGGTGATTGGCTCGAGCAGCAGTAGTTCAACCGGATGGATGCCTGGAACGTTCACTCTTGCTGAGGCGAATGACAATCCGATAGCGGTGATTCAAGGGGCACCTGCCTACTTCTTCAGGGGGGGCACACTCACCCTGGATGGGTCTGAGTCCCGAGATGTCGATGTAGCAGGCAGTATCACGGGGCTGCATTGGGATGTGGACAATGATGGCCAATTTGACGATGGGACTGGTCCGGTGCTAACGGTCCTCCCGGGCAGTTACCCTGCGAGTTGGACCGCTGGCAGCAACGCGACTATTCGACTCAGAGCTACGGACAACTCTGGAGCAACCCACATTGCCACCATTACACGCCTTGTAGATCCAACGGGAGCTGTTGCACCTGACTCGGTTCTGGATTTGACATTCAATGGTACCGGCACGGCGGTCACCCCAATAGGCAGCAGCCATGAATATGGCCGGGGAGTCGCGGTGCAGAGTGACGGCAAGATTTTGGTCGCAGGCGAGTCCTACAACGGCAGCAACTACGACTTTGCGCTGGTGCGCTATACGGAAGCTGGCGTGCTGGATACAACTTTTGGAACAGGGGGCAAGGTCACTACGGCCATTGGCTCCAGTTCAGACATTGCGTTTGCTCTGGCGCTTCAGGATGACGGGGGGATCGTGTTAGCCGGATATTCTTACAACGGCAGTAACAATGACGTAGCGTTGGCTCGCTACACGGCTACGGGGGCATTGGACACCACGTTTGGCGTGGGAGGGAAGGTCACGACTCAAATCGGAAGTGGCGAGGACATCGCCCGGGGCGTGGCCGTGCAGAGCGATGGCAAAATTGTGGTGGCTGGCTACACTTACAATGGCAGCAACGAAGACGTGGCCGTTCTTCGCTACAATAACAATGGCACACTCGACACTAGCTTTGGCACTGCGGGTAAGGTCACAACACCGATTGGGGGCAGCACGGCTGACCTGGGGAGACAGCTAACGATCCAGAGTGATGGCAAGCTATTGGTCGTGGGAAATAGCCATAACGGTAGCAATAACGACGTGATCTTGCTCCGCTACACCACGAGTGGAGCGCTGGACACAACATTCGCAACTGGGGGTAAAGCGGTGACCGCTATTGGCACGGACGATGACTATGGCTTTGATGTAGCGGAGCAATCGGATGGTAAACTCGTGGTTGCAGGGTCAACGAAGACCGCAGGCTTGTACGACTTTGCATTTGTCCGCTATACCGCAACAGGGCTGCTAGACACGAGCTTTGATGGAGATGGGAAGGCGAGTTTTGCCATGGGGAGCGCCGGAGGAAATGATCACGCTTATGGCGTGGCGGTGCAAAGTGACGGAAAGATCATCGCTGCTGGAGCGGCTTCAAATGGCGCAAACAACGACTTCGCGCTGCTACGCCTCACAAGCTCAGGTGTGTTGGACCCACTGTTCGGGCAGAACGGACGACTCACCCAGAGCTTTGGGTCTGGAGAAGATGTTGCTTATTCGATGGCACTTCAGGCTGACGGTAGATTCGTAGTGGCTGGCTACACCAACAACGGAAGCAATGACGACATCGCGATCGCTCGCTATTGGATCGATCGAGTCCCTGCGGTGGTGACCACAGGAGTCACCGCGCTTGGTGGAACCAGTGTCACACTGAATGGCTCGGTAAACCCCAACGGCAATGCGACTACTGCCGAGTTTCACTATGGGCTCACGACAAGCTATGGAAGCACGGTTTCTGCACCCATTCCCCAACCCAGCGGCACCTTGCCCCAAAATGTCAGCGCTCAGCTCACTAACTTGACGCCAGGAACCACCTATCACTATCGGCTCACGGCTAGCAATGTTTTTGACGACGTTGCCGGAGACGACATGACCTTTACCACGCTCAACGACGATGCAGTTCTGATGGGACTCACCTTGAATGTGGGTGATTTGAGTCCACCTTTCGCAAGTAACGTCTTCAGCTACTCCGCTACCGTAGCAAGCAACGTCAGCAGCGTCACCATCACTCCCACGCTATCAGACCCTGCCGCGAGTTTTACTGTAAATGGTGCGCCGAACGGCCCAATCCCACTTAGCTTTGGCAACAACATCATTACCGTATTGGTTACTGCCGAGGATGGCACTACCACCCTAGCCTATAGTGTAACTATCACTCGTCTCAGTGATCCACTCTTCACCACACTGCACTCCAAAGGCGGGGCGGTGCCTAACGCAGGAGTGGTGGGCAGTGGCATCCCGGCGGGAGCGATTTGGAGCAAGCTGGGTGTCCCGAGCATCAATGACGCGGGTCACCTCGCGGTGTTGGGTGATTGGGCAGCAGGCACGGTGCGGGGATCGAGCATCTTCCGTGGCGGTCCTGGTGCCGTGACACTGCAAATCTCACTCAGCAAGGGCACAGCAGTGCCAGGGCTGACCAATGTGGTGCTGGGCACACTGAAGGACCCGATCTTGGGTCCAGATGGGTCCATCGCGGTGGTAGCAGGCCTAGCCAACGCCCCAAGCACGACCGGAGCAGTGACCACAGCAGACAACGCAGCCCTGGTGCTGGATGCCGATGGCTCAGGTGCTGGTGGTGCGGTGGTAATCGCGCGCAAAGGCACTGCGGCCCCTGGAGCAGGTGGTGCGCTGTGGAAGACCTTTGACTCAGTAGCAGTGGGGAACAACGCCGTGGCCATCCTTGGTAAGCTCTCCGGTGCAGGTATCGGAACCGGGAACGATCAGTGCCTGTGGATCTACAATCGCAACACCATGACCACGACTCTGGCACTGCGGGAGGGCAATACGCTGATGGGTTCCACGGTGAAGGTGTTGGGAGCACTGGTGGCCCGTGCAGCAGCCGGAGCCCAAGGCCGTGGGGTGGAGAATGATGGTGCACAGGATCAAGTGGCGGCTCGCGTGACGCTGGCGAACAACAGTGTGCTGGTATTGGCAATCAACGACGATGGCAGTGTCTTAACCTTGGGCTATCAGACCGGCAACGGTGTAGCAGACTTCGGGACGGGTGCGACCTGGAAGAGCTTTGGCTTGCCAGGGCAGAACACGGTGACGGCCCTGACGTTCTTGGGCACGGTGCAGGGTGGCACGGCTACGACGGCTAACAATGTGGCGCTCTTCACCGAGGACGACAGCAGCTTTGCCCTCAGCAAGCGAGTGACAAAGGGCGATGCCGCACCTGGATTCCCAGGGGGAGTGTTTGGAGGGTTCAAAGACCCGGTCTTGGGCACGGGAGGAGCGTTCGCGTTCGTGGGCAGCACGGCAGTGAGCAGCAGCGCGGGGATCGCCTCTACTAGCAACGACGGTGTATGGCATCACGACGGCAGCACACTGAGCTTGATCGCCAGAGAGAGCACGCATCCCGCCGGAACGGCCACTGGCACGAACTGGAAGGCGTTTACTTCGGTGGCGCTGCCGAACGGGCGCAAGCCACTGTTCTACGCCACGCTTGTTGTGGGCCCCGGAGGAGTGACGACCGCCAGTGACACCGGCATCTGGGCGGTGGATAGCCTGGGCCAAGTGAAGAAGCTCATCCAGGAGGGAGGCACCTTCGGTAGCAGCACGGTGAAGAGCTTCAAGGCTCTGCTCCCGCTGACCGGAAGCCCTGCTCAGACGAGGAGCTTCAACAACAACGGCGAGGTGGTGATGCAGGTGACGGATGCAGCGGGTGGGACGCATTTGCTGCACGTGGCGGTGCCGTAGAAGAGATCAACGGAGGTTTGGGAGCCTCTCGTGCCCCTTCAGGGCACCTCACGTTGCGTGATGGGGAACCCAGGGCATCGCTACGCTCAGCCCTGGGCTGGGTTCTGCCGACCCTTTGGGCCGGAGGGGGGGGACGTGCCTCGGTCATCGCGGGATGCGCCTCGGTCATCGCGGGATGCGCCTCAGTCGTCGCGGGATGCGCCTCAGTGATCGCGGGATGCGCCTCAGTGATCGCGAGATGCGCCTCGGTCGTCGCGGGATGCGCCTCAGTCGTCGCGGGATGCATCTGAATCGTCCCGGGGATTGGGTGCGATCTGCTGCAACTCTTTAGCGGTTCTGAGGGACTTGAGCCACGGCAAGGTGGGCGAGTCGATTCTCTGTGTGCTCAGAGGCGCTGTTTCAAAAAACGTCAGATGTTCAGTGCCAGATGCCAGACCGATCACTGATCATCGACCGCTGTGGTGGGAAAGTAGCCCGGACGAATGCCGCAGTCTGGGGAGACTCGGAGACCTGGAGTGGAGGATTTGTTCTTGGTTGTTGGGACGGGGTCCGGACCAAGCACTAAAATCAATGAACGAAGAACGGCCTGAAGGACCTGTGATCCTTGATCCAAACAATCGCAAACCACCGATAGCTGGTTAGGCTTTGAAGTCGGGGTCGAGGTGGTCGGTGATGAGTTTCCGGATTTGCTCAACGGAGAGGAAGTCCTCGTTGGTGCCGGAGTTGTAGCAGAAGCCGGTGGGGAGGGTTTTGGCTCCTTTGCTTTCGTAGTGTTTCTGGATGGCTTCCATGCCGGCGGGGAGGATGGAGTAGTAGCGGCCCGCGTCTACGGAGCAGAGGGCGTCTGCGGTGGAGATCATTTCCTCATGGATCTTCTCGCCGGGGCGGATGCCTACGATGGGGTGCTGGCAGTCAGGGCCGATGGCTTGGGCGAGGTCGGTGATGCGGTAGGAGGGGATCTTGGGGACGAGGATCTCGCCGCCAAAGGCATCGTTGGCGGCGTCGATGACCATTTGCACGCCTTCTTCGAGCGTGATGTTGAAGCGGGTCATCTCGGGGTCGGTGATGGGGAGGATGCCGGTCTTGCGGCGGTCCATGAAGAAGGGGATGACGGAGCCGCGGGAACCCATGACGTTGCCATAGCGGACGACGGAGAAACGGAGGTCACTGCCGCCACGGATGCGGTTGGCTGCAATGAAGAGTTTATCGGAGCAGAGCTTGGTGGCGCCATACAGGTTGATGGGGGCGCATGCTTTGTCTGTGGAGAGGGCCACGACTCGCTTGACGCCGGAGTCGATGCAGGACTCGATGACGTTCTCGGCTCCGAGGACGTTGGTCTTGATGAACTCCATGGGGTTGTACTCGGCGGCGGGGACTTGCTTGAGGGCGGCGGCGTGGATGACGACGTCGATGCCGCGCATGGCGCGCATGAGGCGATCGCGGTCGCGCACGTCACCAATGAAGTAGCGGAGGCCTTTGTATTTGGCGGTGGGGAAGGTTTGCGACATTTCGAACTGCTTGAGTTCGTCGCGGGAGTAGACGACCAGCCGGGGGACGTCTGGGTTCATTTTCAAGATGGTTTCGACGAACTTCTTGCCAAAGGAACCGGTGCCACCGGTGACGAGGATGCGCTGGTTGCTAATCATGAGCGGGGTGTGCTTGACTCAGAATGGTGGGCTGTTCAAGCGCTATCCTCGGATGAAGGAGTCGAGGTCGAAGCTCTTGCTGCTGGCGGGGGTGGCGCGGTGCCGGAGTTGGGGTGTCCAGAATCGGCGGAGGGTGTGGAGGGACTGGAAGTGGCTGAGGAGGGATTTCCCGGTGGCGTCTCGGGTGAAGTGGCGCTCGGCATGGGCGAGGCCGGCGGTGCCAAATTGGGTGCAGAGGGCTTCGTCATCGAGCAGGGTGCCGATGCGGTCTGCCAAGGCGGCTGGGTCTCGCTCGCCGACGAGGAAGCCGGTCTGGCCATCGATTACCATTTCTGGGACTCCGGCTAGGCGGGTGGAGACGCACGGGAGGGAGGCAGCCATGGCTTCCATCAGGACAGTGGGGAGATTGTCCATGCCACCGTCTTTCTCTGTGGCACAGGCGAGGGCAAATACCTGAGTTTCCTCCGCGAGAAGGCGGCGGATTTCATCAATGCCGAGGGGGCCGGTGAGTTGGACGTGCTGGTGGAGGTCTAGCGCAGTGATTTGGGCCTTGAGTTCTTGTTCTAGGGGGCCTTCTCCGACGATGCGGCAGCGGAAGGTCTTCCCGGCATCGCGTAGGAGGGCACAGGCGGCGATGAGGTCTGGGTAGCCTTTTTTCTCAATGAGGCGTCCCACGCTGAGGATACCGCCGCGTGCTGCGGCACGTTGGGTGGCGGCGGCCCGGGCGTCTTTGAAGGGCTGGAGGTCGAGGCCATTGTAAACACGTTGGACTCTGGCGGCGGCGTTAGGGAATCTTTGCCTCAACTGAGCTGCGGTGAAGTCGCTAACGGTGATGATGAGGCCTGCGTTCTCAAAAAGACTGGGGAAGGGGACGGTCTCGTCGTCTGGCTTGCAGAAGATATCGTTGGCATGGGCCGTGAAGCTGTAGGTGACGCCAGTGAACTTCCGCAGCCACCAGCAGGTGCGCGCGCCAACTCCTGCAAAGTGAGAGTGGATGTGCTGGGGACGGCGTGCGGCGGGGATGTCTGAGAGGATTTTGGCAATGTAGGCTGCCTCGTAGACGCGGGCTTTGTCTGGGCGGTCGTCCCAGGCACGGAGGGTGAGGGCGGCTCCACGGGGGAGCTGGTGTTGGTCTTTCCACTGGCGGACCTTGGCCTTGAGGGCGTCTCGCTCAGGAAGGAAGTGGACGAGATCAAAGAGGGCCTGGGGGAAGTGTTGGATTTCCTCGTGCCTTGTGTCTCGGATGGAAAAGATGACGGGCTGGACTCCGAGGCGGCGGAGTTGCTCCACTTCACGGACGCAAAAGGTCTGGGTGAAGGATGGAAAGCGCTCGAAGACGTAAGCCAGTGGCCGCATGGAGGTGTCTTAGCGGCAGGGGGCCGTGGAGCCAAGGACTACTTTTTGAGTCGGTAGCCGGTGCCGCAATACATGCACCTAAAGCGGAGGGCAAAGACGATGCTAAGCGCGGCGGAGATGCGATAGCTGAGACCGGGGAGCTTGAAGGCGTGCTGATGCTTGTGGCAGCCGCGGTCCTTTAGCACGGGGCCATGGCAGAGGTGGCAGGTCAATTGACGAGTCATCCAGCCGCCGAAGACTTTGCTCAAAGCGAAGAGAACGAAGCCGCCGAGCGCCTTGATGCCATCAGCGCGGCTCTCAAGGGCAACGGTGCGTGCTCCACACACGACGAAGAAGACCAACCCAGCCGCGCCAAGCAAAATGATCGCTGCTGTCACAAACAAACTGAATCGACGGTGCCATGACCGATAGCGACGGCTTGAACTGGAGTGTGGATCACATTGGACCTCGGAAATGGGGCGTGCGGCGATCATGGGTGGAGAGGGGAGTTCGCGGTGAAGTTCAAAAATAAGGCATTTGGACAAGAATATCAATAATCTTCAGTATTTTGGTAGTGTGAGTTAATCACTTTCGCCGGCCGGCTTGCTTTTTGTGGCCCTTTCCTGGATGATCGAGTCTCTCCCGAGAAAAAAGATTGTTCCCATGAGCAGGATATTGATCAAACTCGGCTCGGTAGCCCAGATGGCCCTGGGGTTTGCCGTTTTATGCGTGGTGTCGGGAAGTAGTGCGGCTGAACCGACTGATCCTGCCGATACTCGTTTTGATTTGAGCTTCAAAGGCGGGACGGCCAGCGAACTGGTGGCACGTGTGCATCGGCATCTAGCGGATCAGAAGGTGGAGTCGGCTCTGAACATCCACGTGATGCCAGAGCAGGCGGCCACACCAATACCGCCGCTGACTCTGCACAACATCACGTTCCGTGAGCTAGCTGCGTTCCTGAAAGGGTTCAGCAAAGAGCGGGCAACAGCGAGTGTGAGGGCGGGTAGAGCGGCTCAAGTGTATGGATTTGAGAAGAGCGGTGGCATTTGGTTCTTCACGGTCTCAACGAATGACGGAGTGGGAAGGACGAAGGTGAGCCCGGTGACGGCAAGAGCCGCGGTGTATCGCGTGAAAGCCGCGCCTGACCTGGATGTGGTAGGTGTGCTGACGCAAACGCTGACCAGTAACGGCAGAGCCGTGCCGAAGGCGATGGTTTACCAAGCAAGCAGTCATGCACTGGTGATGAGGGGGACCGAAGCGGAGCATCAGGCAGTCAAGCAGGCGCTGAGACTGATGCAGCCACCCGCAGCCTCGGTGGCACTGGACAGCGTGGAGCAATTGAAAGAAGAGAAGCGTCAACTGGCCGCTCGCTGTGAGCAGTTGGAGCGTGACTTGTTGGAGCTGAAGAGTCAGGTGCGGCGATTGTCTGGCAGGGAGTGAGAAAAAGCCTTGCCCTAGGGGCTTGATCCTGGAAACTGGCCGCTCATTGCGATGCTGATTCGTCGTCTACGAGTTGTAGTTCTATTTTCCACCTTGAGCCTGGGTCTCACGGGTTGTGACCGGGTGAAATCCAAGGTCCGGTCTCTTTTGGAAGCCGGGAAGTCCGCCGAACAAGTGCGGCAAGCAGTGCTGACGCCGGAAGAGCAGGCGATGAACAAAATCCTGGAGAACCCGGAAGTCTTCGAGGCGGCTCCAGAACCGGAAGTTCCCAAGGCGCGGGCGTTTGAGCTGAACAAGTCAGCCACGGTGTCCATTTTGGGTTATCACGACTTCAGGGAGAGGGGAGGGACGCCGATGATCATTTCGGAGCCGAAGTTCCGTGAGCAAATGAAGGCCATCAAGGAGTCAAAGATTCCTGTCGTGCCACTTTCCCTTGTGATGGATTGGAAGAAGGGTCGCGCCAACATCCCTGAAGAGTGCATTGTGATCACGATGGATGATGGCTGGCAGGGCGTATACACTTATGCATTTCCGGTTCTCAAGGAGCATGGCTTTCCGTTCACGGTGTATCTCTACAAGAACTATGTGAACATCGGCGGCAGGTCGATGACTTGGGCGCAGATCAAGGAAATGATGGAGCACGGATGTGAAGTAGGCAGTCACTCGGTGTCTCACGATGCACTCACACGCAAAGGTGGCCGCAGTGAGGCGGATTATCAGCAGTGGCTACTCACCGAGTTGAAGGATTCCAAGGAGTTTCTGGAGACGAACCTGCCAGGAGCACGCATTTCTTCGTTCGCCTACCCGTTTGGTAACCACACGGACGATATCGCAGCGCTCTGCCTTCAGGTGGGTTATGACAATGCGATCACAGTGAACAATGCCAAGGTCACATTTGAGACGCCGAACGCGAAACTCGGTCGCTACATCATCCACGGTGAGAGCGATGGGAACTTCCGGCTGGCTACGTCATTTCGCTCTCGTGGTGGGGACATCGGATCAGGGAAAGTTATTGCCGTGGATGCCAAGGATGAATCTGGCAACAAGCTCGTCGACCTACTTCCTGCTCCAGAGTCAGTGACACCGGAAAGGAAGCCGGTGATTTCAGCCAATCTCTCACGTCTCGGCCCGATTGACCCAACGACCATCACAATGCGCGTCTCTGGGATGGGACTAGTGCCTGTGGATTATGATCCCGGCACTGGAATCGCCAGTTATCAACCGCCTATCCGTGTTAGGCGACGAGACATGAGCGTTACTCTGAGTTTCAAGCGTGCTGCGGACCAGCCTGTGGAACTGATCAATTGGAACTTCAAGATCGACTTAGTGGCTTCGTATTTACCCACAGAGCCAGTCGTTGTTCCCTCGATGCTGGGAGCACCAGCACCGACTCAAAACACGCCTGCTACGAACTAACGCTCGGCCTAAACGTCGACGAGTTCACCCCGCTTGAACAGCGAGGCAACGGGATAGCCTTTGGACTCAATGTTGGTGCGACCGCCTTCATCGCGGTCGACTAACACGAGCACGAAAGCGACTTTGGCACCTTCTTCTTCCACGGCTGCAATGGCCTTCAGAGTGGAATCGCCAGTGGTGATGACATCATCCACGACAACCACCGTGTCGCCTGAGGTAAAGTTGCCTTCGATCCGCTTGCCGCGACCATGACCCTTGGCTTCTTTTCTCACCACGAAGCAGCGCATTGGAGTGGAATCTCCAGCCATGCTGGAAGTCATCGCGGTGGCCAGAGAAATGGGGTCTGCACCCATCGTAAGACCGCCAAGAGCGTCGATTTTGATCCCGCGTGAAGCTTCTTCCTTTCGGAGAAGCTCATGCATAAGCTTGCCGACAAGTACGGCCCCCCTGGGATCAAGGGTCGTTACCCGGCAATCCACATAGAGATTACTGCGGGCGCCAGAGGCGAGGACGAAATCGCCTGTCTTAACGGATTTGGCGAGGAGGATAGAACGGAGTTCTGAGCGGTCGGAGTCGGACATGAGTGGTGTGGCGAATGAGAAGGTTTAGATGCTGTCAGCGGCGAGAGCGGCGTTTCCGATTATGCCCGCCTCATTGCTAAAGCGAGCTGGAAGGATTTGAAGTTTCTCCCAAACGATGGTGCTGAGCATGGACTTTACCTTGCGCTCTAGGGGATCAAAGAGAAGCGGTCCAGCCTGAGCGACACCACCACCGATCACAAAAGCATCTGGATTGAGTAGCCAAGCGATGCTGGAGAGCGCGGTACCGAGCCAGTCGGCTACTTCGGCCCATATCTGCCGTGCAATGTCGTCTCCAGCCTGTGCAGCGAGCGCAATGTCTTTAGGACGGCACTCCTCCACACTCCGCTCCACGCCAGCCTCTGCGTAACGGACAACTGCGTGCTCAGCGATTTGATTGTTGCCAACGTATTTCTCCAGCGCGCCGAGATTCCCATAGTGACCGGGTTTACCGTCAAAATGAACGCTCATCTGACCGATCTCACCCGCGCAGAAACTGCTGCCTCGGTAAAGCTGCTGATTGATGACCACACCACCGCCTACACCTGTGCCAAGTGTGAGGGCAATGACGTTCTTCAAGCCTTTGCCAGCGCCATAGCGCCACTCAGCGTAGGTCATCGCATTGGCATCATTCTCGATGACGCACGGAAGGCCGGTGCGCTCGTGAAGGATCGTGCGGAGAGGAATGTGTTTCCACCCCGGCACATTGGTCAGCTCATGAACGAAGCCGCGGTCAAAGTCCACCAGACCAGGAACGCCGCAGCCAACGGCAGCGACTTCAGGAAAGTGAGCGCGAATCTCGTCAATGCGCTCCACCATGGCACCAATGAGCGCCTGCGGGCCAGGATGGGCTTGGGTAGGGATGGGTTCCGCCGAGTGAAGCATTTCTGGGCCACGAGCGACTCCGATTTTGACGCTTGTGCCGCCGAAGTCGATGCCAATGGCGGTGATGTTTGAATCCTGAAGGCTCATTAGGTTCTTTGAAGGTGGGGGTGCGCATCTATCGGCATTCCGTCCGCTGGCGCAAGCCAAACTCCTTGCCCACCGGCCCGTGTCCGCTAGCATCCGCGCCGCATGGCAAGAGCAACTAGCGATCCAGTACTTCAGGTGGACAACATAAAGTTCCGCCGAGGGCGTGACATTCTCAGAGGTATCCATTGGACGGTCGAAAAGGGCCAGCACTGGTGTGTCCTGGGCCCGAATGGCTGCGGCAAGACGACGTTGATCAATGTGGTGACCGGTTACGACTCACCAACAGACGGTTCCATCGTGGTAGATGGGCAGCGATTTGGCGACTCCGACTGGCGGGAAGTCCGCAAGCGTGTGGGAATCGTTGCCAGCACTCTGACAACGTTTTTGGAGTCTTCCGAGCCAGTCATTGACGTTGTGGCCAGTGGTCGGGATGCCAAACTCAACCTCATCGACATTGTGCCCGCTGCACTTCAGAAACAGGCGCGCTCGCTGTTGCAACAGTTCGGCTGTGGGTATCTCCAGGACTCCCTTTGGGGGCCCCTTTCTCAAGGAGAAAAGCAAAAAGTGCTCATTTGCCGAGCCCTCATGTCGCGATTTAGGGTGCTGATACTCGATGAACCATGTGCAGGACTCGATCCTGTGGCACGAGAACATTTTCTGCATTGGCTGGGAGGACTTGGTTCTCAACAAGGCGCTCCCTCGCTGATCATGGTGACTCACCACGTCGAGGAGATTCTGCCCTGCATGAGTCACGTGCTGGTCTTGAAGTCGGGGCAGGTGCTCGCGGCGGGCCAAAAGGAAGATGTCCTGTCGAGCACCGTGCTCAGCGAGGCATATGGAGCTCCCGTGAAGCTTAGTTCGCGTCAAGGTCGCTATACTTTGAGCGTAGCATCAACATGAACCGCAATGGCATCCTCGCTGGAGGCAATTTCATCATCGACCACGTCAAAATCATCGACGGATGGCCAGAGCAGGACATGCTCGCTAACATCCGGCGTGAGACATCATCCAATGGGGGAGGGCCTTACAATGTGCTGAAAGACCTCGCCGCCATGAAGGCGAGTTTCCCACTCGCGGCGGCTGGGTTAGTGGGTGATGACGCGAACGGACGATGGATTCTGAACGATTGCACTACAGCGGGCATCGATACCTCACGTCTGACACAGACTGCTGATGCCCCCACTTCGTACACCGATGCCATGACCGTGGAGGGCACGGGGAGACGCACGTTTTTTCATCAACGAGGAGCCAATGCGCTGCTAGGAGAGGCCCACTTCGATTTCTCGGGGCAGAGTTACCGCTGGTTTCACCTCGGTTATCTAATGCTTCTCGATGAAATGGATCGTTTGCTGCCGGATGGCAGAACGGTGGCTTCTAAAGTGTTAGAGAAGGCAAAGCAGGCTGACTTGATTACCTCTGTCGATATCGTCAGTGCCGATGACCCGCACTTTAGAGAGATTACGTTGGCTTCCTTGCCTTACACAGATCATTTGATCATCAACGAGATAGAGGCCGGAAAAGCCGCAGGGTTGCCGATTCGGCAATCCGATGGTGGGTTGGAGAAGCAGGCAGCCATTGAAGCGGCTAGAGTGCTGTTGGAGTATGGTGTGAGTTCCACCGTGGTGATTCATTTCGTCGAAGGTGCGGTGGCGATGGATGCACGAGGAGACGTGACGGTTCAGGGCTCGTGGAGTCTGCCAAAGAAAGGTTTCATCGTCGGAGCTACTGGTGCTGGGGATGCCTTTGCCGCGGGCTATCTCCATGCCATGCATGACTGTGCCAGTGTGCCGGATGCTTTAGAACTGGCAGTGACGACCGCAGCAGCTTGTTTGACCGATCCCACGCCCTCTGGGGGCCTAAGACCCATCCCAGACTGTCGCTCACTTGTTAGCGGCATGTCCCAGTTTTCCTTGTAGCATTTTATGAAGATCTTCTTTGCCCTTATCGTCTCAGTGGGAGCATTTGCTGCCGATTACTTTCCTCCACCGGACAGTGCTGGCGGCTGGCGAACTGCGTTGACTGTGGAAGAATGTAAAACCAGAGCTGGGGTGGACTTGCAGGGCATTGAAGCCGCGTTCGTTCACACGCAACGCTCCACAGCTCATGGAGGTCTCTTGGTCGTGCGAAAAGGATGGCTTTGTTTTGAGAAATACTTTGGGCGTGCCAGCAGAAATGCAAATCCAGACATGGCATCTACGGGCAAGGGCTTTTGTAGCATCGCCTGCGGAATCATGTTAGATGAGTTCAGAGACAAAATCCCTGCTGGGCTCGATACAAAGGTTTTCACGGAGCAATATCTGCCAGAAGCCTTCCCGTTAAATGATCCGCGCAAGGCTGACATCACTCTGGGGCAGTTGCTTTGTATGACTGGCGGATACTGGGGTGAAGGGCAGACGCCAAGTGGGTATAAGACAGGCGATCTGAAGCCAAGCCCGCTTCAGCCGAAATCAGGGCAGAACATTCGGGACCTAGACAAGTCATCGCTCAATGTGCCGCTCTGGTGTGCACCGGGTGAAGGCTACTCTTATTCATCCCCCTCACCCCACATTGCGAGCATTGTGCTCCGGCATGTCACTGGAATGGAACTCAAAGATTACATTCATGAGCGACTTGCAAAGCCACAGGGATGGGGAGCCTGGGACTACTGCCTGCATCGCGGAGACTATGTCATGCCCCACGCGAATGGCGCTGGGAGCACCGCCCTGCACGCCACGGATGCTGTGCGCTTTGGCTATTGTCTGGCCCAACAAGGAAAATGGCAAGGCAAGCAACTCGTGCCTTCAGAATACATCCGCAAATGCCAGACATGGAGCCCATACAATCCGCACACGCCGTTCAGTCTTCAGTGGGAGCACAATGCTGATGGTCACGTGCCCGCCGCGCCAAAGGATGCGTTTTGGAAGAGTGGCGCTGGAGGCTTCTGCCTGTATATCGTGCCCTCCCTTGACTTAGTCATATACAAATTGGGCGGCAAGACAGGGCAGTATGATCCAACGCTCACTCGCATTCCTCAGCCGAAAGCTGACACGAGCCGAGACAACTGGGAGCCCATTCCTGGCAATGGGTTCACGGAAGGCACGGCTGGAGCGACCCTGGGAAGAGTCTTGGAGCTGGTTTGTTCAGCGGTAAGGGTCGATTGACCCCATCGAGCTAACCAAGCGCCATCAATTGGATGCTGTCGCATTCGTTTTGTCGACATGGATGTACTTTTTGGACGTGCCCCACAGTGCCGGGATGGCTAGTTCGTCTCTCGGGAGCATGTCTGTGTTGATGTCGTCGATTCCAGAGCGATCAAAGTCTGGACCGATAAGGCCGATCTGAGCTCCTTGGCTGATCACGGGCATTAGAATCTTCTCGATGTCCATGTTGGCTGATTTGAAGTGCTCTACGAAGTAAAGATCGCGCACTCGTGCGTGGATCACATCACGGTTGAGCAAGATCGGGTCTGGGCTGCCCACAAGGATGAGATTTCCAAAGTTCATCATGTGAGGAAAAACTTTGGCGAATGTCTGAATGACACGATCCGATGGTGCCCAGGAAACCGCGAGCCCGCCTTTGTTGAGTCGGGCTAGAACAAGTTCGAAGAACTCTCTTGAGTAGAGCGCGTTCGCATGTGCGCTCGTGGGTCTCACGGCATCCGCTTCGATGATGTCGTATTTCTCTTCCGAGTCTGCGAGATACTTTCGGCCATCTCCAGAGATCATTTTCACTTTAGGGCTGGCGAGAGCAGTCTTGAGAGGGGCATAGTGCGGCTTCATGTTGAAAGCCCGCAGGAGTTCCGGTTGGGATGCTATGATTTCAATGCAGTGGACGGTTTTCGTCTGCTCCCTACCCAACAGCGCATGCAATGTGTCACCAGAGCCAAGCCCTATGACCGCTATCTTGGTTGGGTGCGGGTGAATGAAAGTTGGCAATATTCCGAGGACCGTGTGAATGCCGCCGAAAGGAATCCAGCTTTGTCCGATTCCATTGACATACACGGAGGCCCGTCCTCCATCCGCAATGCTGTTTGACCCTGTCACAACAGCGGCTACCCCAGCGGCGTCCTCTCTAACGGTGACAGTTTGGGCCTGTGCTCCATGAATCGAGGCCCAGAGCGCTCCATTTTCAGGAATCGCAAAAACTCCAGCGGTGGACAACGCGGCTAGAGTATAGCCAAGTGGTTGTAGCCTTGCGCTGCAGATCCAAGTCGCCAGTGCGCAGAAGACCACGGCGATGATCGAAAAGAGACGCAGGCAGCCGCCAGTGCCGACGGCTGGTAGTAGTATGAGCGTGACCAAAAGCGAGCCCGCAATGCAACCAATGATGTTCGCAGCCATGAGAAAGCCCGCACTTCTCGCTGCCCTAGCTCCTGTCGCGAGTGACAGACTGTGTAGAATCGGGAAAGACGCTCCAAGAATGCCAATCGGAATCATCATCAGGAGAAACGGTATGACAAAATGGAAGATCGGATACGTCCATGGTCCCACGGCTGAACTTGCCTCCGGGGCCGCCGTCCCACGCCAAAGTTCGAGTGCCGTATTGGCATCCACGGGTTCGTAGCTGGCTAGATAGTTCTCCAAGGGCTGGAGGGAGTCGATAGTGACGATCAAATCCAGTGCTATAGGTACGCCCCAGGAACCGGTGATCGCGGCTATACCCAGCAGCATGAGGACAATGGCAGTGGATCTGAGTCTCCGTGCTACAATCGATCCAACAATGCTTCCAACGGCAGTCAGTGAGAGATAGACGGCCAACAAGGTGCCGAGCGTGTGGCCCGTGGATTTGGCCATGGCCCCTAGAGAGCGGAACCAAATGATTTCCAATCCGATGGCCAGGAATCCAACCAGTGAATAGAGCGCGCACAGGTGGAGCATGTTTATGCTAGGTGAAGCCCACGATTTCGGCGTCGAATCTTCCGAAGTTGAAGGTGAGTCTGGGATGGGCAGTGCACTCAGGATCAAACTGCTCAGCGCACAAGTCAGGTTGATTCCTGCGGCAACTGAAATAGCCCCATCAAGGCCCCAGAGCGGCAGCAGTGCCCAGGTGCATGCCATCGCTCCAAGGGCTGCTCCGGCGGTATTAGCTGAGTAAAGAAACCCAGTGGTAAGACTTGCGGCTCGCAAGCTCACATTGCTGCAGCGCACTACAAATGGAAGGGCCATGCCCATCATCAATGTCGGGATGGTCGCCAAAGCGAACCAATTGACCCATGATGAATCAGCAAGAGTGCTGACGAGCAATGATGCATCACGGCTGAACCATCCGAACCCTGCAATGAGAAGTTCGAGTGCACCAAAAGTCACGAGAGCCGTGCGCGGGCTCATGCGCTCAGCGGTCATTCCGCCCACAAAACTTCCTAGACCTAGCCCGGTCATGAATGCGGCTACAATGACCGTCATCGACGTCACATCTCCCCCAATCTCAGGGATGGCCATTCTCTGCCAGACAAGTTGGTAGATCAAAGCTGCCGCCCCAGAAAGCAGGTAAACAGACAGCAGCAGAGAAAGCCTGAGTTTTGGAAGCATGGATGGAGATTAGCCCCACCCATCCACAGATTTCATCTGTCCCGCCCTCCCCTGACTTGTAGCGCTCACCACGAAGTCTGTGTGGCGGGTAAGGCGCGTTCTATTCGCCGCCACCAAAGAGCCGCTTGAGAAGGCCCGGCTTCTTTACACTTAAATCTTTGCTTCCGGCTTTCTTCGCTGGCAGCGGCGGGGGAGGTGCCTCGCCGCTTGGAGCGTGGCGTACGACTCTAGAGGGAGAGGGAGCACCACCGCGCACGGGTCTGACCTTGATTTCCGGTTCCTGGTCCTCTTCAGCGGGCTCTTGAGATGGAGTTGGAGCAACGTCGGCTACTTGTGGAGCCCGCGGCACGAACAATGCGGGTTGCAGGAGGATCGCGGTAGTCCAGTCATCTAGCCCTGGGTGCCAGACGAGGCTATCTCCTTGGAGAGCGCCACTGTCGACCAACCCAGAGAGGGCTGATTCGTCCACTGGCCCAATACTGACTCCGCTTTGCTCGTAGTACCAGTTCATTTGTCTACCTCCTTCATCCATGTGCTGATTTTTGCGGTCAGTTTCTCCGCTCCCGATTGGAAGAGATGATCAATATCAAAAAAGTCTTCGTGACTGAAGTCGTGCTTACCACCTTGATTGACGTCATGAAACCAAATGTTGTCGTCAGCAGCATCCATTGCTGTCAGTAGTGTTGTAAGTCTGCTGAGGTCCTGGCGTGACGTGAAATCTGGGTCGACTGCAGGTGTTTCTGCAGACAGTGGATGCACTGGGGGAATGAAGAGCATGACCTTTACGCCTTTGGACGTTAAGGCTTTGATCGTACTTTCGAAAGTAGCCCATGACTCGTCCCACCACACCGAGTTTACTTCACTCATTTGTTTGATAAGACTTTGTCGAGTTGTCTCATCCAGGGGAACGGGCAACATCCTTTGGTCGCGCTGCCAATATTGCCAGATGTCTTCCGCATCGAGATCCAGTTTCGTTAAATCAGCCATCGTTAACGGTCCCGCATCTTTGACGGGCCAGTCCTCGGTGCGGTGGAGTTCGTCATATTTACGTCCCGCACTCGCTAGAAACCCCTCCATCCGTCTGTTGTTTTTGCGTTCGAGGTTGAAGGATCGCGTGCTCACGCCCCAGATTACCCATTTGAGCTTCGGCAAGTCCTTCACGTAGTCGTTAATCATCAGGCACTGGTAAGGCATGTGCGATCCAGGAGCGGACAGATTGATGACACACGGTGTCTGGCTGTTCTCTGGCAGCATCAGCTTGTCTGGAAGAACGCCGAC
This sequence comes from Verrucomicrobiaceae bacterium, assembly GCA_016795485.1. Classification (GTDB taxonomy): domain Bacteria; phylum Verrucomicrobiota; class Verrucomicrobiia; order Verrucomicrobiales; family Verrucomicrobiaceae; genus JAEUHM01. The sequence continues at coordinate 113,914 of JAEUHM010000004.1, forward strand.
ACCTGTATGAGATGTGCCCATGACCACTGCTTTGAGTTGAGGACGAAGTTCCCAATAGGCTCGCATTTGCTTGGAGATCGTTCCTCCGTAATCCCATCGGAAGTATTTAGGAACCTTTGACTCACCTTGGTAAGTCTCAATGTATTGGCGAAGGCCGGGAGTTTCATCGTCGGGCCTCGTGGACTTAACGTCCTCAATGCCCTCGTATTCAGACTTCAGAGACAATGGCAAAATCGCGCGCGCGCCCACTGCTGTATCCACGGGACGCTCCTCCTCGCCGACTACGCACCACTGCCCCACCATCATCTGTTTGACCTTCTTGGAGAGCTTACCCTTCACCACGCGAATCACTTTGTATTGCTGCCACACAAGAGCCTCACCGTAGGGCATAGATTGCTCCACCGTCATTGGAGCAGCGCTCTTCTCCCGTTCCAGTTCGACCACCAGCTCAGACTGCGGAAAAGACTCTCCTTCGTTGTTGCCACAACTAACGAGGAATGAGAGAACAAGAGTGCTTATGAATAGTCGGAGAACCATGCGCGCCCACACTATTGCTGTCACGGCCCGCCTGTCCACCGCAGGCGATAGAATCTAGGCCCAGAAGGCGGTGTGGTCGTGTCTGTCCACGTAGCCGTCGTGCTAGCCGTAGCATCTGCTGTTCTGATAGAGATGAGCGTGTCCCAAGTGCCTGCCGTGAGCTCACTACTGGCCTCGATTTCATAACTCACGAACGGATCAAGGCCGCTAAGCGCGAGCACAGGTTCATTCGACTCATTGCGCGACAAACTTAGCCGTGGTCCCTGCCCAAGTTGGACTTCCCACGCCAAGCCATAATCAACTGCTAAGTCTGTGGCCGGAATCTCCAACACGTACTGGCCAGAAGGAAGATTTCGCAGAAAGACATGCTCCACATTGTCCACCAGACTCGAGCTTTCATCCACCGCACTACCTGACACAACAAACCCATCTGCCTTTCGGATCTTCAGATCAAGATTACTCAAAACAGTCGTCTCAAACGGTGGGCTGATCGTTCGGTGCCAAGTTAGTGCGGCCGAAAACGTCGCACCCCAACGTCCCTCAGGGATGGTGAAAAAGTATCGCCGTGCCTCTGTGTTACTAGTAGTCCCATGGTGCCAACCCTTCAGCCCAACTTCACTCCCATTCGAATGTATCTTCTCGCCTGCACTCAAAATGTGCCAAGCATTCAGCACATTCAGTTCTCCAGCACCCCACACATTGTCATAGGGTCTGTTGCTCGCAGTGCGGTGCCAAGCAGGAAGATTCACTTTGGAGGCACCCGCTAATAGAATAGCCTTGAGCACACGAGGATCATCCGCAGCGGGGAGTCCGGGCCGGATGCCATCTAGCAATAGCGCGGCTGCAGAGGCCACTGCCGGACCTGCAAAACTAGTCAAATCCACCCCCACCACCAAGTCTGGCTTCATCCGACCAGTTCCATCCACGATCGTCCCACTCTGCGGATGGTTTCCACTTTTTAGGCCCACTGCAATCGAGTGCCAGGCGTTTGAAAGTAGACCATACATCGTGTTGCCGTTGTTCAGCGGCGTGACACACACGGCCTGATCTCGTGCGATCATGTAGTCCAACCGCCGCAGGGCATCGACGTCTTGTGCTTCCACTCCAAACGATCCCACCCAGCTGTGATTTTGCACGGAAGCAGGGAATACCAGCGGATCACCGTTTTCGCCTCCACTTAGGCGCGTGATGAAGTCCTCCGCTTCATAGCAATGCACTTGGGCCACCCCTGGACTTATACTGCCACCGGCAGTGTAAAAATAAGTTCCCACTGCCGAAGCATGCCCAGAGGCACCTCCAGCCCCCGAATGAGCCGTAAACCACTTTCCCGCAAAACTGCCAGTGCCCTCAAATGTGCCCGGAGCACCTGTACCTTGTGGCAAATAACTCAGTGCGGGCGGAACTGCCGCATTTGCTTCACTCTGTAGAACTTCTATTCCCGTCCCATCGGGCAGGGAAGAGCCGAGTTCCACCTGCAAATCGTAGTAGCCCGCATCCGCACGCCAATCCGCTTGCGCGTCAGCCCACCATAGGCTCACCATGACCAAGCAGAGAATCCGTTCACGCATCTCCGCACTATCGTCCATTCCAGACCCGAGCGGAAACTAAAAAATCAAAGGCGATATTCCCCCCCAAGACGCCTTGCGATCTACAGCAGGGACTTGAGATACTGGACAGCTCTACCCATTTCGGCGCACACAGGGCCAAACGATTCCACTTGTTGCGGGCCTTATAGGTCTGCGGTCCAGACATCTGGATATCGGCTTAGATACTACGCTTTCTTGGTGATCGGCAAGGTAGGCAGCGCATTGTCCTGAGTCACGCGTTGTCCTTGATGCGCTCCACTCCGGATCTCAGCCCGAGCGGATTTGAACGCAGGGCAAATAGTGGGAGCACATTATAGCTACAAATCACTAACATGAGTCTCATAAGCCCTAATGGCTCGATCTTGCTAACTGCAGACCCAGCCTCGGTGTCCTTCCCGGCGAGCCATTAAGGATATTGTCGGCAGAGCACTTAACTGGGCGCATTTTTTCAGAAAACTACTGACAACGCCCGCAAAAATCTTTTAAAATGAGCGCTTTAGTTTGTCCTTCCACAGCTAGAAGCTAACTCAGAGTTGAAACCAAAAGCCATGAAGCGTTGCCTCAGTCTAGTCGTTTACTTGGTTCTCATTTCACACATCAGAGCCCTTTACGCGACTCCGGAAATATCCGTTGAGCAGCCGACTGGGACGGAGCTCACCGATGGGGCGAGCACGGTGGCTTTTGGCAATGCAAGCGTGCAGGCTTTTGGCACTAACAGGTCCTTTCGAATTCGTAATACCGGCACCGCGACGCTTTCGGGTATCGCCGTGAGCATTGATGGCGCGGATGCTGGAATGTTCTCTGTGTTCGGCACGGCTCCAGAGACTTCGCTCGCGGCGGGAGGGGAGACGACTTTTACGCTCCGCTTTTTGCCCACGAGCCTCGGCACGAAGTCGGCGGCGCTGCACATCGCAAGCAACGATGCGGACGAGAATCCGTTCGACATCGCGATGAGCGGGACGGGTGTGGATGCCACCGGGCCGCAAGGTGGGACTTTTACTATTTCGCCTGCGTCGCCTTTTGTTCCCTACAGTCCGGGAGTGGAGCTGACTGCGACGTTTGCCGGGTGGACAGATATTTCGCTTCCGCTGTCTTACACGGTAGCGATGGGCAATGTCGGGACGATTTCGCCGCAAGGTTCCTCCACCGTGCGGACATTCAATCTGCCGGGCGAGCCGGGCATTTACTGGATTATTGGCTCCATTTTTGATTCCTTAGGAAACTCGAATCAACGGGGAGTTGTAGTGGGCGTAAAACCCGTCCGCTCTTGGGCGGTGCTCGCTGGCAGCGGGTATGCGGACGGCACGGGCGCGGATGCGCGATTCAACCATCCCTACGATGTTGCGGCGGATGCGAATGGGAATCTTTACGTGGCGGATGCCGAGGGTGGAATGGTGCGGCGCATCAGCAGTACGGGCGTTGTCACCACGGTCGCCGGGGCATTCTTGCAGGGCGATAACCGTGATGGCGTGCGGGGTGCGGCGCGCTTTGATAATCCGCTGGGAATTGCAGTGGATGGATTTGGGAATGTGTATGTCGCGGCTAACCAGCTCCGAAAAATCAGCCCGGCAGGTGTAGTGACGACGCTGGCGGCCGAAACATTGCAGGGCTGTGTCAGCGCGGCTGTGGATGGAGCGGGGAACATCTACGTTGCGTCGTCGGATTTGATTCAGAAAGTCACACCGGCGGGCGTGGCGTCTATTTTTGCGGGCAATCCATTGTCGCCGGGCAGCGCCGATGGCACGGGGATGGCCGCCAGCTTTTACTCTCCTGAAGGCGTGGCCGTGGATACCACCGGCAATGTGTATGTGGCGGATTATGCAAATCACACCATTCGCAAAATCACTCCGGCTGGGGTGGTGACGACGCTCGCTGGAAGCGCAGGACAGGTAGGATTCACCGATGGAACCGGTGCCGCCGCCCGATTCAGCAATCCACAAGGCGTTGCGGTGGATGCCGCAGGGAATGTTTATGTGGCTGATTACAGCAATAACGCCGTCCGCAAAGTGACTCCCGCGGGAGTCGTGACGACGCTTGCCGACGCGAGCGATAATCTGGGGTCTTCGCTCACCGGGATTACGGTGGACCTGTCTGGAAACGTGTTTGTCGCAGACGAGTCTGAGCGCACGATTCGGAAGGTCACCCCCGCAGGAAATGTTTCGGTTTTCGCTGGAACGTTCGGAGAGCAAATCACGGATGGCTCCGGCAGCGAAGATGGCCTCCCGAGCCGTGCGATGTTTGATAATCCCCGAGGCGTGGCGTGCGATGCGTCCGGCAACTCCTATGTGGTGGACGCTGCGAACTGCACGATTCGGAAAGTCACGAGCGCAGGAGTGGTCAGCACGTTTGCAGGCTCGCCGGGCCAATTTGGTTCAGCCGATGGAACTGGCAGCGCGGCGCGTTTCAGCGGCGAAGCGAGCGGGATTGCGATCAACACCGCCGGGGAGCTTTTCGTGGCGGACTACGAAACAGTTCGGAAGATTACGCCAGCGGGCGTGGTCACGACGCTCGCTGGGATGGCGGGAGTAGGTGGTGGTAGTGTGGATGGCACTGGGAGCGCAGCGCGCTTCAGCGGATTGCGGGGAATCGCGGTGGGAGCGACGGGCGACATCTACGCTGTGGACTTGGGTAACGGAACGATCCGCAAAATCACAAGCGCCGGAGTGGTGACGACACTCGCAGGACTGGCTGGTGCCACGGGCACGGCTGACGGAACGGGTTCCGCAGCGAGGTTCAATGAGCCAGTGGGAATCGCGGTGGATGCAAACGGTGACTTGCTGGTGACGGATGTCGGCAATCACACGATCCGAAAAGTGACACCGTCGGGAGTCGTGACCACAATTGCGGGCGTTGCAGGTGTGAGCGGATCCACCGATGGTCCTATAGCGAGTGCTCGTTTTGATCGGCCAACCGAAATCGCTGTGGCCAGCGATGGGACCATCTACGCTTCTCAGGATGGGAGACGACTCCGTCGAATCAGCACCACTGGCTATGTCAGCACCATATCAAGTTCATACGCTGAATCGACCGGCCTTTTTGGACAGGAGCTTGATTTGACCTACACCGAAGGCATCGCCGCCCGCAGCGACGGCGCGCTGATCGTCACCGACTGGCAGAACCACCGAATCGTTGTTGGCAATTTGCTGAGCAGCAATGCCAATCTCTCCACCCTCGCCCCGAGCGCGGGCACGCTCAGCCCGGCGTTTGCCAGCGGCACGACTGCCTATACCGCGACGGTGCCGCAAGCCACGGCGAGCATCACTTTCACACCCGCTCTGGCGCAGGCCGGGGCGACGGTGACGGTGAATGGCTACGCGGGCAACTCGGGCAGCGCGAGCCGGGCTTTCCCGCTCAGCATCGGCAGTAACTTGTTTTCGATTGTCGTAACTTCGGAGGATATTTCGGAGGTGAAAACCTACACCGTGGACGTCACTCGGGCGTCGGCCCCGCCGACTCCGCAGGAGCTATTCGATTCAGCGATGGCCGCTGCCGGGCTCACCGGCCCAGCGGCGCAGGCGGATGCCGTGCCGTTTGGCGATGGCGTCGCAAACCTGCTCAAATACGCCTTCAACATGAACCTCGCCGCGGCGGACTCGACAACGCTCGTCCCCGGTACGAGCACCGCCGGTCTCCCCGCCGTCGGTGCGCAGGGCAGCCCCGGTGCGCGGATGCTCCGCTTCGAGTTTCTGCGGGCGATTGGGAAAGGGCTTCATTATTCGCCGATGAAAAGCATGGAGCTGACTCCCGGAACATGGCTCCCGTTTTCTTCCACGCCCACCGTCAACGCGGTGAACGCCTCTTGGGAGCGCGTCGTGCATCTTGAGCCTGCTGCGGATGCGCGCACTTTCGCACGCGTTCACGTCGGCTTCGAGCCGTGGGATGGCTTCGAGTGGGCCGCCGTCGGCGAGCCCGGCAACACCGCCGACCCGGCGACTGGTTACGGTGCCGTGGCGCAGTCTTTCCGCATTTCAAAATACGAGATCAGCATTGCTCAATACGCCGAGTTTTTGAACGCCGTTGCGACGGTCGCTGACCCACATTTGCTCTTCCATCCGTTCATGGCGACCGATGCAAACGTCGCGGGAATCCAGCGTTCAGGCGCACCCGGCGCTTACACGTATCAAGCAATCGGCACGGGCAGCAGGCCCGTCGGCTACATTAGCTGGATGGACGCCGCGCGATTCGTGAACTGGCTCCACAACGGTCGCGGCAACGGCTCCACAGAGAGCGGAGTGTATGACCTCTCGCTGCCGCCGGAGAATATCACGCGGTCCGTGAACGCGGCCTATTTTCTTCCATCGGAAAACGAGTGGTATAAAGGCGCATACCATCAACCCGGTGGCACTTGGTTCTTGTATCCTACAGTCGCTAACACCGTGCCGCTCAATGATGTAACCACCGCACCCGGCGCTGCGAACTTCAAAGCTGCAGACTACACCACGACGCCCGGCAATGGCGTTTATTCTGCCACGACGCCCTATCTGACGCCGGTTGGCGCATTTCCCGGAAGCGCGAGTCCGTGGGGCGTGTTCGATTTGGGTGGCGGCATGTGGGAATGGACCGAAGGCCAGTCCGGCATCCAGCGCGTTCGTCGTGGTGGCTCGTGGGGCGATGGCGAAATCCACCTCCGCTCGACCGACCGCACCCTCCGCAACACCGACGAGGAAAACAGCACAACCGGATTCCGCATCGCCAAACCATGAGGGGCCAGCAATTTTGCGTATTCGGATGAGTGCACCTGGTCCGGACGGAGTCGTTCAAGAAAAACCGGGCAACGACAGGATGGATTGAGGCAAGAAGTGTTGAAGCCCGATTACACTGCACGACTGCTTCCCAAAAAGCTGCTCCTTGCACCGGGGGTTTCTTCGCGCTAGGAGCAGGTTTGATGAGAGCACTGTTAGCATTGGAAGACGGCCGGACTTTTGAAGGAACTGCCTTTGGCGCATCGGGAACGGCTACAGGGGAGGCTTGTTTCAACACGTCGATGACGGGTTACCAAGAAGTATTGACGGACCCAAGTTATCGTGGGCAGATCGTGGCCATGACGGTTCCGCAAATCGGGAACTACGGGATCAATCACCTTGATGACGAGTCCTCGCAGCCGCAGGTGCGTGGTTTCGTGATCGAGGAATTGAGTCCAGTGGTGTCTAACTGGCGGAGTGAGCAAGACTTGGACTCTTACTTGAAGCAGTGGAATATTCCGGGCATTCAGGGAGTGGACACGCGGGCTCTTACCAAGCACCTCCGCACCCGAGGAGCCATGCGGGCGGTGATTACGTCCCAGGTGGCTACGGAGGCCGAGGCGGTGAGGCTGGCGCAAGAATCTCCCACGATGGAGGGCTCTGACTACGTGAAGGAAGTCACAGCAACGGCTGCTTACAAAGTCGAGGACAGTCTGGCTGCCCCGTGGACGATTCCTAGCCCTTCTCAGAAGCTTGAAGGTGGTCCCGAGGGCGTGTTTTTGCCCCTTCCCGAGGCAAAACACCGCATCGTGGCCTTCGATTTTGGGGTGAAGCGGAACATTTTGCGCTGCCTGAGGCAATCTGGCTTCGAGGTGCAAGTCGTTCCTGCCACGACCTCGGCAGAGGATGTGCTCCGAATGAATCCTGATGGCATCTTTCTGTCCAATGGCCCAGGGGACCCAGCTGCGTTGGGCTACATCCATCAAGAAGTGAAGCAATTGATCGGGAAGAAGCCGATTTTCGCCATCTGTCTGGGACACCAGATCCTAGGCCATGTTTGTGGAGGCAGAACGTTCAAGCTCAAGTTCGGACACCGTGGCGGTAACCAACCAGTGAAAGATCTTCGCTCTGGAAAGGTGGCGATTACCTCTCAAAACCACGGGTTCGCAGTCGACCCCTCATCTTTGCCTGGAAATGTGCAGGTCACGCACATCAATCTCAACGATGGCACTGTAGAAGGCATCCGATACACGGATCACCCGGTGTTTTCCGTTCAGTATCACCCTGAGGCGGCTCCCGGACCCAACGATGCAAGGTATTTCTTTGCTGAGTTTGCCAAACTGATTGAAGAAACTCGCTGAATCCGATAAAAAGGCAGCTCTAAACGAATCCTTTTCGACCCCCATGCCCCGCATCCAGCTCACCACCCCTGATGGCAGCACGTTTGAAGCCGAGCTTTCTGCTGACCGTGTCACTGTAGGCCGCAACGAAGGCAATGACATCGTAGTGCCGGACTCTTCGGTCTCCGGTAGTCATGGTGAGTTCAGTAATGAAGGTGGTGCTTGGGTATTTACAGACCTGGGATCGACCAATGGCACGAAAGTCAATGGCGAGCGTGTGGATCGTCTCGAAGTGACCCATGGTGCGCAGTTTGAGTTCGGCGATGTAGCGGTGATCTTCATCGAAGATGCTGCGGCGTATGAGACCCCAGCTCCTGTAGCCACATCGCCCTCTGGACGGCAATCATCAGCAGCATCTGCCCCTGCGGATGGCTACGGCAACCGCCCACTCGACCGTTCGAGTCGGATTGGGTTCGGTCCTAAAAAACCGGTTAAGGATGGCAGCCGCAGTCTTTTGATGTTTTTTGGCTTTGTCAGCCTTCTTGCCGCCCTTGGGTTCATCGGCATGCTCATGTCCTCAGGACTTTGAGGATGCGGCTTGACCTTGCGTTTCGCTTCTAGCTGGCGAGATTGCGCGTTTGCGTAAATCTAGGCCTCGCCCATCGCGTCCTAGCTTTGCGTTCTCTCTCTTGATCAATAAATCCATGCCCAATACCATTGTTGTCGGCGCCCAGTGGGGCGATGAAGGAAAAGGAAAAATCGTAGACTTCCTCACGGAGACTGCAGACGTTGTGGCCCGTGCTCAAGGTGGCAACAATGCAGGGCATACGGTTATCTCGGGTGGCATCAAGTATGTGCTCCACCTCATCCCCAGTGGCATTCTTTGGTCCAACAAACTCAACGTTATAGGGAACGGCGTCGTTCTCGACCCCATCGGACTTTGCGAGGAGATCGACAAGCTCCGTGGTCAGGGACTTACCATCACATCCGAAAACCTGATCATCTCTGACTGTGCTCATCTAGCCATGCCTTATCACCGTGGGCTGGATCAGGCGCGCGAGGTGCAACGTGGCGACAAGAAGATTGGGACGACTGGACGTGGGATTGGACCTTCCTATGCCGACAAAGTCGAGCGCACAGGGCTCCGTGGCTCTGCTTTGCGTGACCCGGATTCACTTTGCGACGAAGTGGCCGAGCGGATTAAGGAGCACAACGTCTTTGTGACGAGCCAAGGTATAGCCCCAGTAGACGCAGAGGTTTTGCTTCCAAAATTGCGTGCTGCGGCAGAAATGCTGGCACCCCACGTCACCAACACGGTGGTAGCGCTTCACGAAGCGATTGAGGCCGGGAAGAATGTGTTGTTTGAAGGTGCTCAAGGCACCTACCTCGACATCGACCATGGGACCTATCCGTTCGTGACGTCATCCAACACGACCGCTGGGGGTGCATGCACCGGTTCTGGAGTTCCTCCGCGTTTCATTTCGGATGTGGTAGCCGTTGCCAAGGCATACACTACTCGCGTTGGTTCTGGTCCGTTCATCACGGAAAATGATGATATCGGTGACATGCTGCACAATATGGGCCGGGAGTTTGGTGCTACTACTGGCCGCGCTCGCCGCTGTGGCTGGCTGGATATGGTTCTCGTGCGCTATGCCTGCATGGTTAACGGCGCAAGCGAACTAGCGATCACCAATCTGGATGGCCTCGATGGGCTCGATGAAATCAAGATTTGCACGGCATACGAGCTGGATGGCAAGACCATTCACTACCCGCCGTCCACGATTGCTGAGATTGAGCGCTGCAAGCCGATCTATGAGTCGCATCAGGGCTGGAAGCAGGATTTGAGCGGTGCACAAAGTTTTGCCGATCTCCCGCCGAATGCCCTAGCATACCTTGATCGCGTAGCAGAGCTTGCTCGCACACCAATCAAGCTGTTGGGAATCGGTCCTGCCCGCGAGCAAACACTCCGGCGTTAAGTTAGGCGAGTGCGGTGTCGATTGCTCGTTGCAGTGCAGCGAACATTGTCTCCAACTCAAGCAGCGAAACGCATAGCGGTGGCATCAGCACGATGACGTTACCGATGGGGCGCGTCAGGAGGCCATACTCTCGTGCGGCGAGGCAAACTTTTGCTCCCAACCCAACTGGCCCGCTGAGTTCGATGCCAGCAATCATTCCGCAGACACGTGCATCAGCGACTCCTGAGAGTGTAGCGGCGAGTTCACCGAACCGGGCTACCTTAGAAGCCAAATGCAGCATCGTTTGCTCATCTCGGAAGACTTGCAGGTTTCCCAAGGCAGCAGCGCACCCTAGTTGGTTAGCGGTGTAGCTGTGTCCGTAGTAAAACGCACGTGATGGATCACCCCGAAAGGCATCGAAAATGCAATCCGTGGTCATCGTGACCGCGAGAGGTAGGTAGCCACCTGTTAGGCCCTTGGCGAGGCAAAGGAAATCGGGAACAACGTCCTCGTGCTGGCAGGCGAAAAGTTTGCCAGTTCGCCCGAAACCAGTCATGACTTCATCAGCGATCAAGAGCACTCCACTGGCCGAGCACCACTCACGAAGTTGCTTCAACAAGCCCGGTGGCCAAAGCCTCATACCAGCTGCACCCTGAATCAAAGGCTCAATGATTGCTGCGGCGATCTCCGAGGCGTTCAGTTTCTCCAACTGCTCGGCACGGGATACTCGAACGACCTTGTAGCCAAAATCATTAGCGACCCCTTTAAACAATCCCAAGCCACCCAGGCTGGCTGCACCCAATGTATCGCCGTGATACCCATTCTCGAAGGCGAGGATGGTGTTCCGCAAGTGGTCACCCGTCTGGCGGTGATACTGAAACGCCATCCTCACAGCAGCTTCGATGGCTGTGGAGCCATTGTCTGAATAGAAAACACGATTCAGTCCACTCTCAGGCATAAGGTGGACTAGTTCATGAGCGAGTTGAGCCGCAGGTGCATGGGTGAAGCCAAGAAATGAAGTGTGGGCCACTCGCTCTAGTTGGCTGCGGATGAAGGCAAGGATCGTCGGGTGACTGTGACCGTGGATGTTGGTCCAGATTGACGAGTTCCCATCAATATAGTCGCGGCCATGTTGATCTCGCAGCCAGCAGCCCTTTCCAGATACAAGCATGAGGGGTTCATGGGCATCATCGCACCATGGATCCATAGGCGTGAATGGATGCCAGATGTGGCGCTTCTCAGTGCGGACAAGTTGACTGAAGTCCTCAGGCATAGCCAAGCTCCAGCAGCATCGCATCCACTTTCTCGCGATTGGGCAAAGAGTCCATGGCTCCCTCGCGCTGAGTCGTCAATGTGCCAGCAGCACCCGCCGCACGGAGAGATCGAATGAAGTCTCTGTTCTCTGCCCAGCGTGCGCAAAACACGCCCGCAAAAGCATCTCCCGCACAGGCTGCATCCAGCGGCGACATCTGGCGTGTAGGAATCTCCATCAATCCCTCTCTCCTGGAAAATACCAGCGTGGAGTCCGGTCCACGAGTGATGATGAGTGTCTGAATGTGGAGTTGCTCTAGCTTATGCAAGACCCAAGCACCATCGCCCAAGTGGAGAGCCGCACGCGAAAGCAGATCACGTGACTCGGCATCGTTTACGATCACGTAGTCCAACTCAACTTCTCCCCAGGGAAAGTCAGCACGCCAAGGCGAGGCATTGAGGCAAGTGGCCGTTCCCATCATGGGTGCAAGTCTCAGAGCCGCTAGCGTGACTTCCATTGGCATCTCCAACTGGCACAGAAAAATCGCTGCACGAGCAATGAAGGATTGGCGCATCTCCAAATCGCTAGGTTTGAGGGAGTCATTGGCACCCGGAAAAAGCACTGTCTGTGACTCGCCCCGCGCATTCACAGTGATCATGCCCATGCCGGTAGGCACATCGGGCCGCTGAATGATGGCATCTATCTCCACGCCATACATTTTGAGCGCATTGAGATACTCGCCGCCAGCGCTATCATCTCCCACGCATCCAAGTAACGAAACGGTAGAGCCGTGACGGGCAGCGGCCACGGCCTGATTTCCCCCGCGTCCACCCAAACGGAATGTCAGATCACTAGCTACAGCCGTATGGCCGCTGCGGGGAAAATCCGCAACGTGTGAGATGCAATCATAAGTGAGTGATCCGAGAACGGTGACGTGAGCCATGTCAGGGAGACGGGAGTGATATGCCCATCATGCCAGAACCAACCGGCACGTCAAAGCGCCAGTTCACCACCACAGCAATGCAGCCACAAGTGTGATGACACCGTAAGCAACGCCGCCCACCGCTGCTAAGTTCCAGCGCGAGGTGGTTGCGGTGATCCAATTGACACCGTCCCGCATTAGGTAGGGCATTCCGACAAAATATAGCCCAGCGATGATCCATGCATACGCCACGATGGGCAGCAGCAAGCGGGAAACGGGAGGCTGCATGAAGGCAGCCTGCAAGACAATACCACCCACGTAAAGCAAGACACACCCCAGTGCTCTGACGGCGAGAAACTCCTTCACAAACACGAGCACCAGTACGTAGGCAACGGGGATGAGGTACAGAAAGTTGTCACGAAGCGTGTGGAACTCACCCATGTCCATGTAGCTCATGCATACCATCGACCACGCAAGGGCAGCGGTCAGCAAGATGACGCCCCAAAAATAGTTGCGCGGGAATGCCCTGAGGAAGGCCTGGGTTTTTTCGCGATTAAGATACGCCCAGAGGTGCGAGATCACGAGCAATATGCCCACAACGATGCCAGTTCCTTTGAGCGGAATACCGCCGGCAGGCTCGTAGTGGTAGACCCAGTCGTGAAGTTCGTGAAGCATTTTCGTCTTTAGGAGACAGGTGGAAAAAGAAGGGGCTTCCTTTCCGCTAGGTTGGCCGGGTCGTCCACAGGGAAGTTGCAGTGGCTAAGTTACCGTCCAACCACCCTCACGGCGACCAGCGTCTGCCCGTCCCGCGCATAGTAAACCCCATCGGAATAGGCTGCATGGCTTCGGTGCCCGGAGCGCAGAATCTGAACTGACGCAAGCTGATCAAACTTCTCCGGGGAAGCCTTCACAATCCAGAGCTCGCCTCCCTCTGTGAGAACAAGCAGCTTGTCTCCGATGAGCAAAATAGTTCCGCCCGGCACCTCAGGGGACTCCCATTTCAGTTTCTTATCTTGGAGCGAGAGGCACCGCAAGGTCATCCCACGCTCTTGCCGACCATCAAACCCATAAACATAGCCAGCCTTGTGTACTGGCGTTGCGTAGTGGGCGTTCAGTAAACCATCTTCCTGCCAGAGTCGCTTCATTGTTCCTTCAGCACTCACCTCCCATAGAGAACAGCCGAGGTCATACTCCGCTGAGATAAACCAACCGGCATCAGTGCGGATGGGAGTGGCCGCGCTCACGCTTGCGTCGATTTCGGGGCGCCAATCTTCAGTTGCAAGCACCTTGCCGTCACTGACCCGAAGTGTCGTGAGGCGATTCCTCAACCACGCCAACATCACCGAGTCCGATAGCATCACAGGAGAAGCGTAACTCGCCTCATCTTCACCGGAGGACCAAACTACTTCTCCACTTTGCTCGTCAAAGGCGGTCACGGCACTTGTTCCTCCCGTGGTGACGATGACTTTGCCGTCTGTCACAAGCGGGGCACATGCCCGACCGAAAAAACCCTGCGGAGACTTTTGAGAAGTGGCCGTATCGACCATCCATAACACTTTTCCAGACATCAGATCGAAAGCGGCAATTGTCCCATCGGCACCTTGATAAAACACACGGCCATTTGATACCGTCGGCACAGCCCGCGGTCCGTTGTCCATGCCAAAACCATCTCGGTAACTAGTGGGGATACGTGTCTTCCACAAATCATTACCTTCTGGTGACCAAGCCTGAATCAGAACCTCGCTGCCCTGTCGATGAGCAAGGACCACATGCCCTTCCGCGACAACTGGCCCGCTATGACCTTCTCCAACAGACTGGGTCCAAATCACTTTGGGCTCTGTTTGGAATGAGTCTGGCAGTGCTGGCTCCGAGGGAGCGGCCACACCATTTCGACTCGGCCCAAGAAACTGAGGCCAGTCTGCGGCAACCGCTACTGCGCCATTCAGGGCGACGAAAAAAAGAACGGCTATTCGTTTCATGCGGTCAGGTTTCCTAGAAGACGAAGTCCGTGGAGTGTCAGGTCGGGGTCAGTTACGTGAACTTCCCTCATGCCAGCGGTGATCCAAGGCGCTACTCCGCCGGTTGCGACAACGACAGGTTTCGCGTCTCTTCCCAACTCCCGGGTGAGTGACTCCAATATCCCCCGCACCATGCCGCGATACCCATGGGCCGCGCCAGAGAGGATCGCTGATTCTGTACTCCTTCCGATCGCTTCTTTCGGTTCACGCAGTCTCACGGCAGGAAGCAAGGCCGTGCGCTCGTGCAGATACTCCGTCATCAATTGCAAGCCAGGTGCGATCACCCCTCCGAGGTAGTGTCGATCACTTGAAAGCACGTTAAATGTCACAGCGGTGCCAAAGTCCATAACTATACCCGGCTCACCCTGTTCTGCATACAAGACCGACATCGCAAGGACGTCCGCGAGACGATCAGGCCCTACCGTGGCGGGCTTGGGGTAACGGAATCCAAATCCCAGCGGGCTGCGGTGAGTAAGTTCGGTGACAGCATCTCCAAAGTGCTGCCAACACACTGCCGTAGCTCGTGGGACCACCGAGCAAAGCACCACACGTCCAAACTTCCAACCCGCCAGTGTTTGCCTGATTCTCGTTGTTGTTAGCCCCTGCGTGAGGCATTCACGCCGCTTGCTCAGGCGGTCAGCCGTGGAGAGTGCAAACTTCACTCGGCTGTTGCCAATGTCGATCAAGAGATAGGGGGAAGGTCTGGGCGGCATGAGGTGACCTGCATGATTCCGTCAGGAGCCATTGAATCAACCTCAAGAGGGACTTTTTGGCATAAGAAAAATCCCTTGATTCACTTTCTGGAGTTGGTTGATTTGCACTGTTGTGTAGAACTGAACACTTTTCGTATTATGGGCAAACTCATCTCCTTCTTGATTATCCTTGGCGGACTTGTGGGCGCCTACTTTGTCATCACCGAGCACTTTGCGGACCACCGAGTAAAAGGAAATCCATGGATTGCGCAGATCAACGAGCAGGTTAGCAAGTCGAAGCAAGGAGATCTCTCCAGCGTCTCTGTGGACGAGGCGGGCGGGCGGCTCTGGCGGGTCCTCTCTTTGATGCATGAGGCTGAGCGCGGTAAATACAGTCTGGCTGACACGGTGAATGCTGCCGTGGGTGGAGTGAAGCCAGGCGAGGCAAAAATGATCGTGGAAGCACTGCTGGAGAACTTTGATACGGCAAAAACCTTTGGCATTTTTGACGAACCCAAGAATCTACTTCTGATGGATCAGGGGCTGGCTCCTATCGCTACGAGTAAGGGCTGGGAAGATGAAAAGATGGGAGTCGGTCATCGCGTTTCACCGCTTCTGGCACCCGAAGTTGCAGGTTCATTAGCCAACCTCCTCGTTATGCCTGAGGTGTTCCGCAACACTCTGTCTCTCAAACCAGTCGGCTTCACCATCGACACCGTTCGGAAGTGGAGCAACGAGAAACTCATCGTCCCGGAGTCTGCTCAAGCAATTGCTGAAGTGGTAGAACCAGACAAACTAAGGTAGATGGATATCGTAACTGGGCAGTGAGACGACTTGATCAGTTGTTGGCGGCTGTTGGCTGGGGATCGCGCCGAGACGCGCGCGAACTGGTGAACTCCGGCCGGGTGACGGTGGATGGAGTAACAGCAGATGACCCGGGCAAGAAGGTCAAACCCACTTCAGTGGCGGTCGATGGCGCGCTACTTGAGGCTCCAGATGGACTTTTTGTCATTTTTCACAAGCCGGTTGGCTATGTTTGCACTCATAGCACGGATGAAGGTCCCACCATTTACGAACTACTTCCTTCTCGTTGGCTGCTGAGAAATCCGCCTATTTCAAGTGTTGGACGCTTAGACAAGGACACCAGTGGACTGCTGCTGATCACAGACCAGGGCGATCTTCTCCACCGGCTTACTTCTCCAAAAGCCGTCGTGGAGAAGACATACGAGGTGGAAACGGACAGCCCTATACCCGCTAGTCTTGTCGAGGTATTTGCTGATGGAACACTGATGCTCAGGGGCGAATCAAAGCCTTGCTTGCCCGCCAAACTCGCCACTACGAGCGATCGAACAGCAAGCCTCGTCATCACGGAAGGTCGCTACCATCAAGTCAGGCGCATGTTTGCCAGTCAGGGACTGAACGTCGTCAGGCTGCACCGCAGCCGTTTTGGTGAATATGACCTCACCGACCTTACAGAGGGTAGTTGGCGGCTTTTGCCGCTCCCTGGTTGAAAGGCCGTCATCCGCGCTATGCTACAATCATGTTCAAGCCCCCTGCTCCTCGCTTCATTCTCGCGTTCTGCATCGGACTGTTAACCAACACAGCCCTAGCACAACGGCCGCCTGCCCCCGGTGACCGCGCGGACATCCTCACGGTGAGAAAGCTCTGGGACAAGAGTCGCCATTCATCGGGCGCGGACATCCTCCGCTGGGAGAACCTCTGGTATGTTTGCTTCCGCACGGCAGATACTCCGTTCGGTACACCGGGTCAGATCCAGTTCCTGACATCATTCGATATGATCACCTGGGCTGAAGTCTCAGCAGTGTCGCAAAAGGATGTAGATTTGCGCGAGCCCAAGCTTGGCGTCACCAAAGAGAAGCGGATGATTCTATTCACTGAAGGTGTCACCTACGATCGTGGGCAGATCACTTCCAAGCAACCGCGGGTCACCACTTCTACTGACGGCCGCAACTGGGTCCCCACTCAGACTTACCTCATCAATGGCGACTGGCTCTGGCGGCCCTTCTGGCATGAGAAAGACCAGCGCTTCTATGGTGCTAGCTACCATACCCACCCAACGACACCTGGTCCACGCCCCGAGAAAGAGTGGAGCATCAAGCTCTACTCCAGTCTTGATGGCAAGGTGTGGCAACTAACCGCGCCATGGGATTCCGTTACTGGTCTGCCCAAAGATTGCACCACTCGCGTCCTCGCAGACGATACCATGCTGGCGCTTGTGAGCAGGGAAGGCGGAGACCGCCTGGGTCTGCTTGGCCGTGCTTCTCCGCCTTACAAAGAGTGGAGTTGGCAGCCTCTCACGGTGCCTCTTGGAAGCCCTAACTTTATCGTTTTGCCAGATGGACGCATTATTGGCGCATCGCTGGGGTTCGGTGCAACTCCAGGAGCTCATGTAATCATTTTTGAAATCAAAGATAACAAGTTTGAGCCTCTCCTGGAGCTTCCTAGCACGGCCGAGTGCGGGCACCCAGGGCTTGCTTGGCATGAGGATCAGTTGATTGTGGTCTATCACTCTTCCCACGAGGACAAAAAGCCAGCGATCTACATGGCAAAGGTGCGCTTGAAGTAGTTCAAAGCACCCCCGTCCGTCACACTTCACAGTCTGGGGCAGCTCCCAGCAGGGCATCAAGATCTAGTGGCTTGGTGCCCATCATGATTTGGCCGGTGGCATCTCTCGGCCAATCTTCTTGGGGCCTATCCCAGTATAGTTCTAGGCCATTGCCGTCAGGATCGCTCAAATAGAGCGCTTCACTGACGCCATGATCCGCAGCACCGTCCAGAGTCACCCGATGTTTGATCAATTGATGGAGCGCCTTGGCCAGTTCCCCTCTTGTTGGATACAGGACGGCTACATGATACAAGCCCGTGGAGCCACGGGGCGGTGGCTTCCCATACGCGCTTTCCCAACTATTGAGTCCGATATGATGATGGTAGCCACCCGCTGAGACAAACGCCGCCTGCGGACCATAGCGCTGTGTCAGTTGGAAGCCCAGCACACCGCAGTAGAACCCAAGAGCACGTTCCACATCAGCCACCTTCAGATGGACGTGACCGATGCGAACGTCAGGGTGAATGACCGCGCTCAACTCAAGCTCCCTCCATAAATGGATAATCGGTGTAACCCTCTGCGCCAGGGGTATAGAAGCGGTCAGGACGTGCACGATTCAGCGGAGCACCAGCTGCGATCCGTGCGGGCAGGTCTGGGTTGGCAAGGAATGGTACACCGAAGGCCACTGCATCTAACTGCCCTGCGGAGATCGCTGCCTCCGCCTCCTCTGCTTTGTAGCCCATATTGCCAATCAAGGCACCTTTGAACTCAGCGCGGGCTGGGGTCAAAACATCGCCCTTCTGTTCTCCCAGGAAGTCGGCGCGCATCACATGGAGGAAGGCTAGACCACGTTTTTGCGCTTGTTGAGCGATGTAGGTGGTAATGGCCACCGGATCACTGTCGATCATGCTGTTGTAACTGTTCAGCGGAGAGATGCGCAAACCCACTCGGCTAGCACCCCAGACGGAGATGGCAGCATCCACGGCCTCAAGCATTAATCGAGCTCTGTTCTCGATTGATCCGCCGTATGGCCCTGTGCGTTTGTTTGATCCATCTCTCAAGAACTCGTCCAAAAGATAGCCGTTAGCTCCATGGAGCTCCACGCCATCAAACCCGGCACGTTTTGCATTTTCAGCAGCTTTTCTGAAGCCATCCACAATCCCTGGCAGATCATCATCACGCAGCTCACGTGGGGTTTCGTATGGAACCTTTCCATTGGGAGTGTGCACCATATCGTTAGTGATAGGAATTGCACTCGGGGCCACTGGCTGGACTCCGTTGTTCATCAGTGGATGGCACGCACGGCCCCCGTGCCAGATTTGAAGAACGATCTTCCCACCTTTCGCATGCACCGCGTCAGTAACCTTCTTCCATCCTGACACTTGAGCCTCAGAGTAAATGCCTGGTTCAGCCCAGAAGGCACTGTTGCCCTCCATTGCCATTGTCGCTTCGGCGATGATCAATCCAGCACTGGCGCGCTGTGAGTAGTATTCTGCCATGAGTTCACCTGGAACGTGGCCAGCTTCGGCGCGGCATCGGGTGAGGGGTGCCATTAGAACACGATTCGACAGCGTAATGGGACCGACTTGAAGTGAAGATAGTAGTTTCATGGTTATGCAAATGTAGGGGTTAAGATTCGAGATTGGCGTGGATCTTGAGATGTAGATGAATGTGGTCGTTAACGATGTGCTTGCCCAGGAAGCGGAACAGTCGCCCAGAGCCGTAAACGCTGCCAAACTCCGTGCGATCAAGATCCAGCACACCTTGAGCGGTGAGGCGTTTTCCGTCGGCGGTTGCCACCTGGATTGGAAACTCAATCACCTTGGTCACTCCCCGGAGGGTGAAGCGTCCTCGCAATACAAAGTTAGGCGAACCATCATTGCAGGACTCAATCGGTGCAGCGGATTCGGCTTCAAACTCCGCTGTCGGGAATCGCGAAACGTCAAAAAAATCGTCGCTTTCGAGATGTTTGATCAACATTTCATTGATTGCACTGTCCGGGATGTCTTCACAGACAATGCTGCTCATGTTAATGGTCAACTTGGCTGCCACCAACTGGCTATCCCGAAGTTCGATCTCGCCACCAGTGAGTCTGATGAAGCCATGATGATGGTTAAACAAGTTTCTCCCCGTCCAGCGGATCAAGCTTTGCTCCGTATCTACAGAAAACTTCCCTTTCAGCTTGGGCGCTTCCGGAATGGAGCCGTTACCTTCTAGGGCAAGTCCAGCCGCGCTCCACGCTTCGAGACCTCCTTCAAATGCACGGACTTTGCCATAACCAGCAGCTTTGAGTTTCTCGGCGGCTACAAGTGCATCAAGGGAACCTCCCCCGGCCCCATAGACGACAATCTCTGTCTGTTTATCAGAAGTGATTGCCGCCAATTGATCAAAAAAGGCGACTTCATACACGCAAGCATTGACTGATCCCGGAATGCGGCGTGCGGTGAAGACTTCTTCCGGTAGCACCTGAACCAGCAGAGGCGCTTGTGTGCCCGAGAGCAGTGTTTGGAGTTCTTGCGGAGACATATCAGTGAGAGCAAAATCGGATTAAACTGCTTACCTTACGAGTCCCAGCCACGCCTTGCGCTCAACGAAAAGCAAGAAGACGCAAAGAGCCACGATGATCATCACAGGCGGCTCAAAAAGCCCCGCGCCCTTGGTAAGGAATGTGTGGAAGGCAAGAATGTTCACCACAATCGGACCCAGGACCAGCAGTCCGACATTTCGCGTTTTGGGAATCGCGACCAAGAGCCCACCAAGAATCTCGAGCACCTTCACAAAGGCAAGATAGCCCGTGGGAAACATGGCGCCCATGAAAAGCCTATGCGGGGCATCTGCTGGTGACGAGTCCGCAGGCATAGGGATGAAGTTGAGAAAGAAGTTTGCGCCAAATGTGATGAATGCGAGGCCGAGGAGCGCCGAAGCGATGGTAGATGCGAGTTTCATAAGAATGATGGATGAATGGGTTGTCGGTTGGGTTGATTAAGCGAGGTCGAATAGCAGGGCTTCTGCGTCTTCAGATGCGGTGAGTTCTAGGCTGCCCTGAGTTTCTGTGCTGAAGGCATCTCCAGCCTGTAGGGTCTCTCCGTGAGCAATGACGGTTCCTTTGATCAACTGAAACCACACACCACGGCCTGGGCGCACCTCATGTGTTAGGCTATTCCCTGCCGCCAAGCGCACACGATAAATGTCTGCATCTTGGTGGATCGTGGCAGAGCCTTCACGACCGTCAGGCGAGATTACAAGAACCTTCGGTTCATTCTCCTTTGCAGGGTCTGGATGCCACTCGGTATAGCTCGGTGTCAGCCCACGTGTGTGCGGCCGGATCCAGATCTGCAACAGTGACGCACCTTCTGTCGAGGACGGGTTGAACTCGCTGTGGAATACCCCTCGCCCTGCGCTCATGAGTTGAATCTGACCCGGCTTCAGCACCCGGCCATTGCCCATGCTGTCCTTGTGTTGCAGTGCACCCCACAGAATGTAGCTAAAGATCTCCATGTCGTTGTGCGGATGGGTTGGAAAGCCCGCCCCAGGTGCGATGACATCTTGATTGATCACACGAAGGCTGCGGAAGCCCATATGTGCCGGGTCGTAGTAGTCTGCAAAACTGAAGCTATGATAGGTATCCAGCCAGCCGTGGTCTGCATGTCCGCGTTCTTGAGATCGACGATGTGTTAGTTTCATGATGCACCATACTGCTTGCACCACCGGAGATCGGCCAATGCCGATTTCTACACAAGTTCATGCCGAAATGTAATGAACTTTGTGCTAAAGCAATCCCATGGAGTTTCATCAGCTCAGATATTTCATCGCCGCGGCAGAGGAACACAGCATCACGCGTGCCTCTGCACGGCTGCACCTCACCCAGCCCGCGCTCAGTAGACAGATCGCGGCTCTGGAAGATGAACTTGGCATCAAGTTGTTCGACCGCGTGAAGCAGCGCATCACCCTCACCGAGGCTGGTCGCTTCTTCTTGGGAAAAGCGCGTCAGATGCTCTGTGATGCAGAGACCATGACCCAGCAGGTGCGTGAACTCTATGGTGCCGCGCCAAAAACCGTCCGCCTTGGGTTTCTCCCCGTTTTGCTAGATGATCTCATCGCTCCTGCGCTCAAGGAGTTTCGCCAGCGTCACCCCAAAGCACGCGTGAGCCTTTTTGAACTCGCACCTGCTGCACAGTTGGACCGCCTCCGAGCAGGAGAGCTTGATGCGGCCGTGCTGGGCAACATGGATGACCGCGATAGAGCGCAGTTTTCTGTCAGGAAGCTGTCTCAAAGTACTATGGCCGCCGTGCTGCCGGAGAATCACCCCCTCGCCAAGCGCAAGTCCCTCTCGCTTTCACAACTGGCCGAAGAAAACTGGGTATCCCTCTCCGACACCATCTACCCCGGTAGGCGCAACTTCCTCCGCCAAATCTGCTCCAAGGCTGGTTTTGAACCCGAGATCGTCAGTGAAGTAGACTCCCTTTCCCTCATGCTGTGGTCCGTGGCTTCCGGGGAAGGTGTGGCCCTCATGCCAGAGCACGCGCGGAAGCTCGCACACAAAGGGTGCCAGTTTGTGAAGCTCTCCGCTGCATCGGCTGCATCCGCCACCGCTGACCTTCTCCTACTCACCCACAAGGCACCTCCAGGCAGGGAGCTTGCCACACTGATCGAACTCATCGCAGAACGTGCGCCAAAAATCTTGGCGTGAGCCCATTCCTACGCCCATTTTGCCCATCATGATCCGCATCCTCAGCTTTATCCTCCTTGTCGGAACCCTCAGCGCTCAGACGGTCACCCTTACCGAAGATCCCACGGGCTTGCGCATTGATGTCGATGGTCGTCCCTTCACTCAATATCGCACGAGCGGCAGCCAGCGCCCACACCTCTATCCCGTCATCGGTCCCAACGATGTAGCCATCACACGTGAATACCCTTGGTCAAAAACCGATGACCATCCCCACCACAGCAGCATCTGGATTGGCCATGGCAAAGTCAACGACACCGACTTCTGGCTAGATGGAGACGAAAACGGACGCATTCAGCACACCGGATTCAAGGACGTCACCGCCGCCGGCTCAGTCGCTTCATTCACCGCCAGTTCCAAGTGGATCAATCCCAACGGCACTGCCATTCTCCAGGACGAGCGCCATATCAAAGTCACCGCCCTCCCACAGAACGCCCGCATCATCGACATCACCGTGATGTTTGAGGCGCTCGATGGTGAAGTCATTTTCCAAGACACAAAGGAAGGCACCATGGCCATCCGGGTAGCACCTGTACTGAGCATCCGTGAAGGCACTGGCAAGATCATAACCAGCGCGGGCATCAAAAACAAAAAAGCCTGGGGCACCAAAGCGGAGTGGGTCAGCTTCTACGGCCCAGATCCCTCAGGCAAACCCGTCTCCATCACCATGATGGATCACCCCGCCAACCTCCGGCATCCTACCACCTGGCATGCGCGCGACTACGGTCTCTTTGCGGCCAATCCCTTTGGCTTGCACGACTTCGAGAAGTCAGATGACGAAACCAAGGGAAACTTCACCCTCGCTCCCGGCAGCAAGCTCACCCAGCGCTATCGCATTCTCCTCCAGGCGGGTGAACCAGATCTAACGGCCCTCAAGCAGCAGTTTGCGGAGTTCACTTCCGCTAAGTAGTCCTTCACTCTGCCTAAAACACCACCGTCCGGTTTCCATAGACCAGAACCCGATTCGTGAGGTGTGCTAGCAGTGCCCTGGACAGCACGATCTTCTCCAAATCCTTGCCCAACCGCACCATGTCCGTTGCAGAGTCACGGTGAGACACCCGAGACACATCTTGGTCAATGATTGGTCCCTGATCCAACTCCGTCGTCACGTAGTGACTCGTAGCCCCAATGAGTTTTACCCCGCGCTCATGCGCCTGATGGTAAGGCTTAGCCCCCACAAACGCAGGTAGGAACGAGTGGTGAATGTTGATGATCTGGTTCGGATAAGCCTCAATGAACCCAGGCGTGATGATCTGCATGTATCGCGCCAACACAATGGTGTCGATCTCATGCGCCTTCATTAGCGCGATGTGCTCCGCCTCTATTCCCGCCTTGGTAGTGGCAGTCACTGGCGTGTGCACGAACGGAATGCCAAAACGTTCCGCAGCAGGCTTCAAATGCTCGTGGTTAGACACGATCACCGGCAGGTCACAGGGCAACTCACCCGCCTCGTGGCGCGAGAGCAAATCATAGAGACAATGCCCCTCCTTTGTCACAAAAAGAGCCACCCGCCGCCGCTTTTCAGACAGGTGCACATTCCACGCCATCTGCCGTTCTTTGGCAATCGGCGCAAACGCATTCCGGATAGCATCACCATTGAGCGCAAAGCCCTCCAAAGCCCATTCCACCCGCATGAAAAACACATTCGCTCCACGATCAACGTGTTGGTCTAGATGCAGAATGTTCCCCCCATGGTACAGGATGAATCCAGTAACAGTATTCACAAGTCCGGGCTGATCCGGGCAGTGGATGAGAAGAGTAGCAGTGGCCATGGGCTGCCCAAGATGGCATGAGAAGCGCCCCGCACAAGCAGCGCCCCACGTGTCCGCCCTTGTTCCGCGTGCCATCTACCGTGGGCATACGCTCTGAGCCTTACTTCTTTTGGTGCTCGACAGAGGTTGGGTTCGTAAGCCAAGAGCGACGAAGCGGCAGAGATGATAGTTTCGTGTCTCGCGGTTTGGGATATCCCCACAACACCACTCGATTGATCGCAAACTGCGTCAACCTAGTGGCTCCATTTTCAGAACATGAGCGTTCTGGCACTTATCTGGACGTTTGTCAGGCTTGGTAAGATTCGGTGTGGTGAGTCGGGTGATTAAGTGCCATCGGTTGTGGGTATGATCGTTCCGAAGCTTTATTTGAAGACTGGCTGCCCTTGGTGTGAAGAGGTGGTGGAGTATCTGGATGCGCGTGGGATTGGCTACGAACCGGTGGTGGTGAGTGGGAATCGTGCGGCGATGCAGGAGATGATAGATCTGTCAGGCCAAAGCAAGGCGCCCACCATGAACTGGGATGGCGAGGTGCTGGCGGATTTTGGCGTGGATGAACTGGTGCCTTTCCTGAAAGCGCATGGAGTGGCTGTTTCCTGAGTTGCCGCTAGGCGACTGGGGCACAAGCGTGGACGATCTGTGCAGTCTGCACGGCGGCGGTGACGTTGTGCACGCGCATGATGTGTGCACCGCGTAAGGTGCCTGCCACCATGCTGGCTACGGTGCCGGGATCTCGCTGAGTGGGGTCCGGCTGATCTAACACATGATGAATAACGGTCTTGCGTGAGACTGGAAGAAGGATGGGCATGCCGAAGTGCTGGAGCCGCTGTAACTCACGATAGACGGTGAGGTTGTCATCGCGCTGTTTTGCAAAGTCGATGCCGGGGTCAAGGATGATGTGATCGTCTGCGAGACCGGCTCGTTTTGCGAGTGCTATCTTGTCTGTGAAGAAGCGGTGCATGTCCTCCATGACATTGCCATAAGTGACGTGGGTGTGAGGTACTTTCGGCTGACCAATGCTGTGCATGATGATCAAGGCAGCATCGCTGTGGGCACAAAGTGCGGCGTTGTCTGCTGTGGGCAGGCCGCTGATGTCGTTGATGATCTCGGCTCCGAGTTTGACGGCGTGTGCGACCACTGGGGAGCGCCAAGTATTGACGGAAAGGAGTGGGGGCCAGGTCTGCACGTCATCCAGCGGTGAGCACCGTGAGAGGACGCTCTCCCATTGCTCCATGAATGGCTGGATGCGGGTGCATTCCTCTTCCTCGCTGATGGCGACTCGGTTGGTGCGGGCGCTCTCGGCTCCGATGTCGATGATGTCTGCGCCTTGGGCGATCTGATATTCTGCAAGATGGAGCGCAGAAGAGATATCAAGGGTGCCGTCACCGCAGAAGCTGTCGTCGTTGATGTTGACAATGCCCATGACGAGTGGTCGGCGATCGAGCGTGATGGTGCGATGACGAGCGGTGAATTTCATTTCCTCACTTGGCTGTCAGGCACCAATGCAACGCGAAATCCGAGGTCATTGGAACGGAGGGTGGGCACTGCCTCAAAGGATTTAGCAGCGCGACACATGGTGGCGTAGTGCTTCCAGGCACCGCCGCGATAGGGGTGTGCGGTGCCTGTGGGCGGGCCTATGGGATCGATAGCAGGAGCCTCGGTGGGCACGGCGGAGTAGTCTGACACCCACTCGTAGAGGTTGCCAAGCATGTCCTTGAGACCCCAGGGATTGGCGGTCTTCTGACCGACACGGCGTGGGCCAGCGATTTTGCCAGGGAAGGCTTGGTTGGGCCAGTTTTCGGTTGTCCAACCTGCTCCGCGATAGCCTACACTGCTGTTGCCACCGTACCAGGCTATGTCGTTGAGTATGGGAGCATTGTTCTCACCCAATACTGTCATTTCACCGGCATAGGTGGCAGTGGTGGTACCTGCACGGCAGGAATACTCCCACTGCGCCTCTGTGGGCAAGGCGTAGACCATGCCGGGAGGAAGGCGGCCTGCCTTGCGCTCTTTGTCGGTGAACTTGGCGCAGAAGGCCACGGCGTCATCCCAACTGACGTAATACATGGGTATGTTAGGAGCCTGTGCTGCTGTGACGCTGGCGACTGCTTGTTTGCCCGGTGCAGCACCCAATGCTTCCCGCAGTGTGATGTCACGGCCGCCGTGCGGGTAGAGCGCCTCGTCTGCAAGCATCTTCCTTGCCTGATCCTTGAGGCTGGTGGACGTGACGGCTTCCCATTGGCCTTGAGTGACTTCTGTCTCAGCTAGCCAGAAGCCTTTGGTGAGCTTGACTGGATGCATGACCTCGTAGTTGTCCCGACCGGGTTCATCTTGTGGACTGCCCATCATGAACTCGCCAGGTGGGCACCAGTGGAAGATGATTCCGGGGGCGTTATCCTTGCGGCTTTGCCCAGGGAAGTGCCCTTCGGCGGTCATCTCCGCATCCAGAGGCATCTCGGCAGGCTTTTGAGCATGAAGGGACATGGACAACAACAAACACAACGCCGTTGTCCGTGAAATCATCATGATAAGTGGGCTCAATAGCTCTTGGCAAAGACCACACGCCGATGGCTGGGCTTGCCTGTGAGGAAGCAGGTGCCTTCCTCCGCATACTCATCCCCGATGGGAATGCAGCGGATGGTGGTCTTGTATTCTTTGCTGAGGCGCTCCTCATCCTCCGCGCTTCCTGCCCAGTGCATGAGAGCAAACCCGCCGTGGATCTCTGGTTTGTCGTCACTATTGGGCGTGAAGAAAGCCTTGAACTCTTCCATGGACTCAAGCTTGCACGTATTCAGATTCTGGAAGGCGGTGGCCTTCTCCAAGAGAGCGGACTGGATCTGGCCAAGGATGTCGGCCACGTTTTGCAGGAAGTCATCGCGCTTCATCGGTTCCTTTGCCTTGGCTCCGAGGTCTCGTCGTGCGGTCATGACCGTACGGCTCTCAATATCACGAGGGCCGATTTCAATGCGGAGCGGCACGCCTTTCTTGATCCACTCCCAATTGCGAGTGCCGCCGGGGAGGTCGCGTTTGTCAACGTGGGCGCGAATGGGTTCACCTGCGAACTCGATTTTCCGCAGCGTCTGAGCCACAGCCTCGCACGACTCAATGACTGCGTCACGTGTGTCGGCCTTCGGCGTGACGGGCAGGATGACGATCTGATAGGGAGCGACACGGGGAGGCAGGATGATGCCGTCGTCATCACCGTGCGCCATGATGAGTGTTCCGATGGTGCGGGTGCTGACGCCCCAACTGGTTGTCCAGGCGTGTTGTTTCTTGTTATCGCGACCGAGGAACTCGATGTTGGCTGCTTTAGCAAAGTTCTGACCGAGGAAGTGTGACGTGCCTGCTTGAATGGCTTTACGGTCTTGCACCATGGCCTCAACGGTGAAGGTGGACAAGGCACCGGGGAAGCGCTCGCGCTCGGTCTTCTCACCAGGAATGCATGGGATGGCCAAGAAGTCGCGGAGGAACTCCTCATACACTCGATGCATGAGTTTGGTCTCGTTCATGGCTTCTTCCGCCGTCTCATGAGCAGTGTGACCCTCTTGCCAAAGGAACTCGGCTGTGCGGAGGAAAAGGCGTGGCCGCATTTCCCAACGCATGACGTTGGCCCATTGGTTAATGAGCAACGGCAGGTCGCGATAACTCTGCACCCAACGAGCGAATGCGGCACCGATGATCGTCTCTGATGTGGGACGAATGACGAATGGCTCGGCCAACTCACCTGTGGGAATCATTTTGGTGCTTCCATCTGGCTGCTTCTGAGCCTCTAGGCGATGGTGAGTGACGACGGCGCACTCGGTGGCGAATCCTTCTGCGTGCTGGGCTTCCTTTTCCAGGTAGCTCAGTGGGATGAGCAGCGGGAAATACGCGTTGGTGTGCCCCGTCTCCTTGAACCTAGCATCCAAATAGCGCTGGATGTTCTCCCACAAGCCATAGCCCCAGGGCTTGATGACCATGCAGCCACGGACTTCTGAGTTTTCAGCGAGATCAGCGGCACGCACGACCTGCTGATACCACTCAGGGAAGTCTTCGTCACGACGGGGGGAGATGGCAGTTTTTTCCTGGCTCATGGGGGTTGGAAGGCCGGGAAAGTAGACAGTTGCGGCCGTTGTGCAAGACAGAGCGGCAGGACAGGAGCAGTTACTGCGGTTTCTACCTTCTCCGTCTCAAGCCTTTTCCCGTGCGCATGACGCTGCGTGCGTGACGCTCGTCTTCCAAAATGGTGGTGAACTTGTAGCTAAAGCCTTCGAGCTTACGGCGCTCAATCTTTTGATTGATGAGGCGCTCCACACTTTCCACATACTTGATCTCGTCAGCAGCAAAGAGGGTAAAAGCATCACCTTCCTTTTGCGCACGGCCTGTGCGTCCAATACGGTGCACGTAGTCTTCGGGATTCTCGGGCACGCAATAGTTGATCACGTGAGTAACGCCGGAGATGTCCAGTCCGCGAGCAGCGAGGTCGGTGGCCACGATGATTTCAAACGTACCCTCGCGAAAACCTTTGAGAGCTGCTTCACGGTCCCGTTGCTTAATATCGGAGTGCATGACACCGACCTTGTATTCACCGAGCGCCTGGAGTTCGCCATAGAGTTCATCTGCCTGCATTTTGGTGCGGGTGAAGATCATGACGCTGTTAAAGTGTGTCTGCTTGAGGATGGCCAAAAGCAGCTCCGTGCGTTGATCAGACGCCACAGGGTAGAGGTAATGGGAAACGGTCTCGGCTGGAGAGAAACGGATGCCAACTTCCACCGACTCAGGCTCCTTCAGTGCCCAGTCTGCTAGACTTTTGATCTGTGGCGGCATGGTGGCAGAAAAGAACAGAGTCTGACGATTCG
Source organism: Verrucomicrobiaceae bacterium (assembly GCA_016795485.1). Taxonomy (GTDB): domain Bacteria; phylum Verrucomicrobiota; class Verrucomicrobiia; order Verrucomicrobiales; family Verrucomicrobiaceae; genus JAEUHM01. The sequence goes on from JAEUHM010000004.1 coordinate 142,797, forward strand.
TGGGCGTCTTCTCGACAATCCTGCGGACATCTGGCAAGAAGCCCATGTCGAGCATGCGGTCTACTTCGTCCAAGATGAGGATTTCGATGTCAGCAGGCGAAAAGGTGCCGTCTCCCATGAAGTCTAGCAGTCGCCCTGGGGTAGCCACTACGATGTCTACCCCTTTCTCCAGAGCTTCACGCTGGGTGCCATAACCTACACCACCATACACGGCAACAATCCGGAGACCGGTGTGAGCAGCTAGGGCGGACAGGGAATCATGCACCTGCACGGCCAGTTCACGGGTGGGCTCAAGAATGAGCATGCGCATCTTCCCAGGTGCACCAAGACGAGACATGGATGGCAGCCCAAAGGCCGCAGTTTTACCCGTGCCTGTCTGTGAAGCACCGATCAAGTCCTTCCCATTCAAGATGATGGGTGCTGATTTCTCTTGAATGGTCGTTGGAGTGGAATAGCCAAGATCACGAACCCCAGCGAGGATGGCTGGCGAGAAGCCCAGCGCCTCAAAGGCCGCTGGATAAGGCCCCTCTGGCACTGGAGGAGCCGCTGGGGGAGGAACTGGAGCATGGCGCTGACGTGGCTTGCCCTGATCTTCCTCAGCAGCTTGGGAAAGAGGCTTCCGCTCGCCTCTGCGATCACGTCCGCTACCACCGCGACCGCCGCGGTCTTTTCCGCCGTGTTCACGATCACGCCGTGGTCCACGATCCCGGGATGACTCACGCTCACGGCGTCCTTCCCCCCCGGATCTGCCTTCAGAGCGAGGCCTGTCTTGGCCCTGTGCGCGTGCAGGACGGCGTTCTTCATGCTTGCGAGCATCCTTCTGGGGCACCAACTCGGCTTTGGGCTTGGGCTTGATGCCTACAAGGCGCTTGAGACCAGATTTGATCTTACTGAGCAGCGAGGGCTTCTTCTCCGATTTGGGCGCGCTGCCGTGGGGCGTGGATTTGGACATGACGATAATCTTGGTTTCCATGCCCCACTTGCAGGGGGAATGCAAACGGCAACGTGGGCAGACGCGGTCATGTCAAAGCGACCCATGGCGATCTTCAGCAAATGTCTTTGCGTTGGATGGAAGCGTGATGTTTGGTCACAAAACTGCAACACAACCACGCATGGTCGATTCAACAGGTAGGCGAAAGTTCAAACGGGTGCTCCTCAAACTCAGCGGCGAGGCCCTTCGTGAGCCCGGAAGCACCGACAACATCTCTCCTCCAATCGTCGAAAACATAGCAAGCCAGATCAAGTTGGCCCATCAAACCGGACTTGAGATAGCCCTAGTAGTGGGCGGTGGAAACTTCTGGCGAGGAATCTCAGCTAGCAATCGCGGTATGGAACGTGCCACAGCAGACTACATGGGTATGCTGGCCACTGTAATGAACTCGTTGGCCGTGCAGTCGATGCTAGAGGCTATGGATGTGCCCACTCGGGTGCAGTCCGCCATCGAAATGAAGAACGTTGCTGAGCCATTCATCCGCCGGAAGGCGATGCGGCACCTTGAACTCGGCCGTGTGGTTATCTTTGCCGCTGGCACGGGCAATCCGTTCTTTTCCACCGATACTACGGCTGCTCTACGTGCTAGCGAAATCGCTGCGGATGCTGTGCTCAAGGCCACTAAGGTCGACGGGATCTACGATGCTGATCCAAAGAAACACCCAGACGCCAACAGATTCGACCACCTGACTTACCACGAGGCGCTGACCCGCCAGTTGAAAGTCATGGATGCCACCGCCTTCAGCCTCTGCATGGAGAACAATATGCCAATCATCGTGTTCAGCATGGATGAGCCTGACAATGTGCGGAAAGTGCTCATCGGTGAGCCAATCGGCACCGTGGTCACTAACTGAGAGCCTTCAACTCCAAGTGCCGGGCTTCAGGAAGCCGATGGGAAGGCTTGTGGATGAGGGACTGTAGAAGTTGGTAATGTTGGGCAGCACATAGGTCATGTCTGTGGCACTAACACCGAACCAACGAAGCATCTCGGCAAAGAGATGATCGACCGAGGTCGTGGGAATCAAGCGCCCGCCATAGCCCACGTCATCATTGCTATCCAAAGCAAGGTCTGGAAACGTTCCGAGCACTTGGCCGCCCTGTACCGGGCCTCCGAAGACGAGTGAGTTGCCACCCCAGGCGTGGTCTGTTCCTCGTCCGTTGCTCCTGAGTGTGCGAGCAAAGTCAGAGGCAGTAAAGGTAATGACACTGTCCTGCATTCCCATTTGATCCAAAGCCTTCTGAAAGTCCAGAAGGGCTGGGCTAAGGCGATTCAGCATGCCAGCTTGGGTCACAAGGAGTTCGCCATGATGATCCCAACCGCCGAAATTGATGAATAGAGTCTGGCGAGTAACACCCAACTGCTCACGAATCGCAATGGTCTTAGCGAGTGCAAGCATCTGTTCGCCATAGGGGTTGTTTGGGAACAATCCGGCGATCGCACCCGCATCAAAAGCGTCGAACTCTTCCTTGAAGTGCTGCTGCAGCTCTAGGCTGTTCTTCGTCAGCGTGGCATAACTCTGCTGCATCAAGTTGGCGTACGTTTGCGAGATCAAGCTCGTGTGCGCGACGTTTTTCACTGTCAGAGGATTCACGGGCGACACACCAGCCTGAGCTGGAGTTAGCGTGAGTGCTCCATCTTGAGTGACAACGAACTGCTGGGTGCTATTGCCCACCTGAAGCAGATTATTCCCGCTGAAACTAATGTTCATGGCCGTGTCGCCCGAGTTTGCCGTAGGATGAAGCAAATCAGCCACGCGCCCAGCCCACCCACTTGCCTGAGTAAGACCTTGAGGAACCGAAGTCTGCCATTGATCAATCTGATCACTGTGGGAGAACAACGCTCTCGGCATCGGCACGGTCTCAGCGAGATACTGCGCCTTCGTGGTCGGATGAATGAGCGTGCCTATGTTCGTGATAAACGAGGCGCGGCGTTTGTTTGAATCACCACCCAGGCCATTAAACAGCTCGGCTAAACCCGAACAACTAGGATGCACACCATAAAGCATGCCGTCTCCGCCATTTTGACTCAGTGACAATAATGAGCCAGGGCCACTCAGTGGAAGAGCGAGATTGCCACGTGTCGTGGCATAGACAGCATGACGCGCATCTCTGGGCACAAGAAGATTGAATGTGTCCCAACCGCCAGCGAGCATAACGCAGACAATCGTTCTGCGGTCCGTAGGCCCTCCTTGAGCTGCCGCCTTCCCAGCCATCTGCAAATGCAACAGCATGTTCAAAGCTGGCAGCGAGCTCATGCCAGTGCAGGCGCAATTGGAGAAAAAGGTGCGTCGTTTCATATTCAGCTACTTCATGATTGCACCTTCTGGACAAATAAGCGTGAGGTATGCAGCGACACGCGCCCGGGCCTCAGGCTGTGCGGATGGTAGGGACTGAATGGCATTAAGGATGGTCGTTCGAGAGCTTTGCTTCATCTGCCCGGCACAGAAGATAAGGTTCATGTGATCCACCAACTGCTCTGGGCTGCTCGCCAAATGGATCTCTCGCTGTAGTTTAAGTGGGAACTGATACTGACCCCACTGATAGAAGCCCACATTGAGCATCTCCCACAGCTTGTTAGGAAAAGCGATAGAGGAAAAACTGTCTGTGATCTGGAAAACAGGGCTGTTCTTCTGATTGGCGGTGAGAAGGCCAGGCGCTTTGTACTCGGGCCTGTAGAAATTAAAGACACTTGGCGAAAAAGAAGGCTCCTGACGCGCCGACTCGTAAAAGTCTCCCCAACTCCACCACAGTAGGCGCGGCACTTCCTCCATGCCGAAAGCTCGCGCCATGGCCATGGTGCGAATGACGGGTTCCTTTAGCCTCCCAAAACTCGCATCCTGCCGAGACGCCGCCGGACTGCGGGCATCGTTGTCCAGCAGGATGGTCTTGATCACTGCTGCTAGGTCTCCTCGTTTTCCACTCCCATTGTCAGCGAATACAGATGCCACCCGCTGCACGAACGAAGGTGAAGGGTTGTCCGTAACCAAGAACTGAATGAGTTGTTTGCACACGAACGGTCCAGTGTTGGCATGGGAAAATAGATGCCTGATGGCATCGCGTATATCCTGCATAGCAGCAGCTGCGGTTGGCTCTCTTGCGGGAATGACATAGCCATTGAGCAATGTCTTGATGCCAAAGTCATGCTTGTACTCGTGCATCGTCATGGGGGTTGCGTAATCGTTTGGCACCCAGCCGCCATTCCCCCAGTCATGCTGGCCAAACCACAAGCCAGTAAGCACCCTGGCAAGCTGAGTGATCTCCGTGTTGGAATAGGTTGGGATGTTGGCCCCACTACCGTTCACTTTTCGCGTGCCATTGGGGTTCAGTTCCCATAGGCCGATCGTAAAGAGTTGCATCACTTCCCGGGCATAGTTTTCATCTGGGTAACGGTTGATGGAAGGATCTGCCTTCTCATTGCCCACATGGCTGAGGTATCTGCCCATGCAGGGATGCAAGGTAACCGCGATCAATATATCTTCATAGTTGCCAAATGCATTGCGCACGAAGATGTCGTAGTAATCAGCAAGCCCGAGAGCTTGGTTCTCAAGGTTCGCATCCCGTCTCGATGTCACCAATATCTGACTCAACGCAAAAGCTACTCTCTGTCTCAACTGATCCTCGCCACCGATGGCCGCTCTCGCGAATGCGGTGCTGATGTTGTTGCCAAAGAGAGACGTCTTGTCTTCAAAATAGCTGTAGCTAAGGTCCGCCTGGGCTCCAAACAGGTCACTCGTGATCCCCTTCACGTAGGCAGAATGGAATGTGGCAGGTTTAGTCATCTGCTCGTCGATCCAACCTTGGTAGCCGAGTTGTTGAACGTCGTGGATGTCCTCTAACGTTGGCCCAAACGATGCCTGCATCAGAAACCGAGATGCCAGTTCGCGTGAAATCTGAGCCCCGCTCGCAGCGCCCATGAATCCCCCAGATGGGCTTCCACCCTGGAGTTGCTGCACAAGGTTTGCAAAGTCACCCGACACAGCACTTTCGGGCGTTCCATCGTTGTTACTATCCACTTGCTGAGAGCTCTGCACGCTATTGGCAGTCGTGATGCTGGAATCGAGAACATTTGCTTCCGTCCAGTCGCTGACTCCATCACTGTCAGTGTCGAGGTCATTCACGCCGACTCGATAAAAGCTCCGGGGAGCAAGCAATGCGTTCGGAAAAGTGAGTCGATACTCATTGCCTATGACAGTCGGTGAACCAACTGCGTTGCTCCAACCTGACAGTGAGGTGCTCTGCTCCACCTGATGATGCTTGTAGAGCAATCGAGGCCAACGGAAAACAAAGTCGAGACCGCTTCGATCTTGGGCGGACAAAACGCGCGATGATGGGTCCAGCGGATGAGTTCCTGCTATGGCTTCTTCTGCATTTGTGAAGCCATCAGAGTCACTGTCCACTGCGGCCACAAGGTCAAACCGGCCGAGCCAGAGTTCAAAGCCATCACTGATGCCATTGCCATTCAAGTCCTCGCCCGAAATGCCGCCCAAACCGCTCCAGAAGGGCGGCTTGCTACTGCTCAGCAACGGATCTGAACGATTGGAGACCTCGTAGCCGTCCTTCACTCCATCATTATCAGAATCGGCATCTTGAGGATCTGTGCCAAGTTCATATTCCCTAACATTGCTAAGCAAATCGGCGTCTGGGTCAAGACTTGCATCCGTGTTGCTACTGGCATTTAGTCCGTGCGTTGCTTCCCACACGTCAGGCATTCCGTCGTTATCAGAGTCACGGCTGGAGTTGAACGATGTTAGCGACTCTATCGAAGGCGATGACTCGGAAGGCAAAAAATAGAGGTCAATTCCCCCGTGAATAGTCAACTGGAGCCTATCCGGTATACCATCATAGTTCCCCCAAGTGACCGCTCCATTGTGAGCATCAGTTTGGAGAGTGCAGTTCGCAAATGTTTCACTCATCACGGTCTGCCCACTGTCCAAGTTGAATACGCTGAAGGTAATGGTCCAAGCCGAGGCAGAGCCCGTAGTCGTCCCCGTCACACGATAACGTAAACGGGAAGAGATGTCGCGCTGACCAAATCCACTGAACCCCATGGCAGCTCTCAGATCTGTCGGAGGTGAGTTCCAGTCACTATGCCAGATGTCTTGTCCGGGCAAGCTAGGTGCACTGAACGCTCCGAGATGATTGGAGTGAAACATTGACGTTACTCTTCCCTGAGTAACACGTGAAGACATGACCAAGCCTTCAGACCCAGTGACATCATTGGTCACACTCATCCATACTAGGTGATCATCCCCCCACTCCCCATCAGAAACGCCTCCGCGTTCATGATCCCAAACCATCTGAAGATAAACGCTCCAGTCGAAGCTCTTGGGACCAACGCCGGTAATGGAGGGCATTCTGTCATGAAGCCCATTGGCACTATTTGGATCGGTGTGATCTTGTATCTCCTGCTTGTCCGAGCGACCATCTTCATCTGTATCGGCGAGCATGGGATTCGTGGCGGTTGGGAAACGATTGATCTCGTCGCCATCGCTCAATCCATCTCCGTCGGTGTCGATCTGCAATGGATCGGTGCCCGCTGCGAACTCGGCATTATCGGAGAGTCCATCTCCATCGGTATCAGCTAGGCGTGGATTTGTGCCCGCAGCAAACTCGTTTGCATTGCTCCGACCATCGGCATCAGGGTCTGCGCTCGCATCTGATGCGGAAAGAGAGAGTTGATGGGTTGCCTCATACCAATCTGGCAGCGTATCTCCATCGGAGTCAGCCTGTACGTTTATGATCTGAACGGCGTGAATACCAACCTCATGCCAGTCGGCGCGGTAGAGCTTCACGGCACACGTGCTTGAACCACTGACTCTAAATCGAACCACATTTCCTCGACGGCGCTGAAAGGTCACTCCAGTGGGGTAGCGCAACTCGATAAACTCGGTCTGAGGGGCAGCAGACGAGGCGAAAAAGCGACCTTCTCTTGGTATCGAAGGCGTGCAGGTCACTTCGCCCTGAGCGATGTCATAGCTGGCTCCGACATAGACCAAAACATCGTACTCAGGATAAGGGACATTAGCGAATGTAACAGTGGCCTGTGTGTCATCAGAGTTGGTCCAGATTCCCGCATTTAAAAGATCCTGCACAGAACCTCCGCTATTGCCAGATGCGCGTGCAAGATTGGCGGACCAAGTGACAGCGATTCCAGTGACGTTTCCCGCGCTATCCACGAGTTGCCCTGGAGTGGGCGAGATCACTTGAGCGTTACCGCCTGCTATGGCGTTTGGGGACCACTGCCGGAGAATGACCGTGTTGTTCCAGTTCATTTGTGGCACGAGTCCACTGACAAATAGCGGGCTAAGCGTGTTCGCGGGAGCGGCTTCACTGGTGAAGTGCAGTCCCACTGCAGCAGAGAATGCCGGAGGAATTGATGCCGAGTTTGCGGGCAATGTGCCAACGCGTAACTCCCATCCGTCTGCCACTCCATCGGAATCTGAGTCGGCAAGAAGTGGGTTGGTTCCCGCCTCATACTCTTGCTTGTCACTTACTCCATCGCCATCTGAGTCCTTATTCAATGGGTCAGACACAGATTCTTGACCGTCAGAAAGCCCATCACCATCGCTGTCCGCGAGTTGTGCGTTGGTGCCAGCGGTGAACTCTTGGGTATTCGTCTTGCCGTCGTTATCTGCGTCTTGCACAGCGTCTGAAGCAACTGAGTCACTAAAACCGCTCTCCTGTTCCCACCACTGTGGAAGGCCATCTCCATCGCCGTCCAGTAGAGCCGTAGGATTCGCATCGAGACTCAATGCATCCATGGAGAACCAGCCATTCACCGTGCCTCCACTCCTCGAAAGTTCGATAACGTTCGCGCCTGACGTTGCCTTTCCCGCTGCATCAAAAGCCACCGTTAGCATTTGTGCCCACTTAAAAGTGAACGTTTTCACCAACTGGCCGTTAAGTTTGATTTGCAACTCATGGGTGCCGAAATGCTTTCCTCCCGAGTAGTCGCCCCATACCGGCCTTACATTGATCCGCAGCCTCGCTGTGTTTGATGCCTGTTGCGGAGTTAAATGAAAGTGAATGCGGGTAACAGGATCGTTTTCCGCGAGTGTGCCCTCGAAGTAATCGAGTGATTCATCTACTGTCACCGTCCCGATGGCGTAGTTACCGGCAAAGAACCAGTCGTTATCGTGCGTGACGGGACTTGAAGGTAAAGGAGCAAGATTAATCGCTTCTGACTGCCAACCAAACTCGTCTGGAGTGCCATCAATAACGCCAAGCGACCACACCTCTCCCCAGTCCGCGCGCACCCCGATACTTTGAGCAACAAGGAGAAGCACGACAACAACCAGCGGTGGAGCTTTTTGGCGTAGTCGGAGAAACATTTAGCAGTAATCATAGCACATCGGGCAAGTCCGGGACAAAAAACCTGTCAATCCCGCAGGTCCTCTGGTCGAGGACCAGTAAGAGACCGTCATGCACCAAAGCTCCTTTCCAACTACTCCGAGCAGTTTCAGTATTGATTGGCTAGCGAGTCTTTGGCTTCACTCCCAATCTGCTCATGATCGCAGTGCGCTCTTCTCCGGTCAGCAGAAACATTCCGCATACACCAAGCAAGAGACACAAAGCGGCACTTTGCCAGATAATCGCCAAGTATTCGGGCTTTAGGTGGCTCTGTATTAGAGAATAGAACCCGAAAGTGGGTAATGAGAGCAAGACAAATGGAGTGAGCAGGAGCTTGAAGTAATCCATCAGTGGGATTTCAAGAACGCGGCTGGCAAGCCATGGTACGAGCAGTCCATAAAACAGCGTCATGTCGATCAATGTCGCCCACACCACTCCGTAGAAGCCGATCTTGGAGGCAAGGATCACGCTGAGGGTGAGGTTGAAAACTCCTGCTACAAAGGTGAGTTTAGTGAGGAGATGGTGTCGGTTGAGGCTAAGGAACAAGCTGTTGGTCGGAAATTGAGCCAGCCATAGCGTGTAGGGCAAAGCTAACATCTGCAAGACGCTGCCAGATTGGGTGAAGTCCGGGCCTAACCAGCGAATGAGAAACGACGGGCCGAAGATGAAGAGCCCAGCACCGCCGATGAATGATAGCACAATGCTGAGTCTCATGCTGAGCATGAACTTGTGTCGCAGACCCTCCAAGCCAGCCCGCCCTTCCACTTGGCTGAAGCCCGCTAGGAGTGTGCCACCTACGACGGCATTGATCACGTCAGAGAACATCGTGAGCAAAACCAATCCGCGATTGTATACGGGGATCATGTTGAGTCCGACAAAGGCTTTGATCACGAAAGGGTCGATTCGAGTCCGAAGATGTTGCCCCAGGGTGTTCAGCAGATTCATGGCTGAGAACTTGAGCAACTCCGGTAGCATAGGGCGGTGCATCACAGCTGTGGCCAGTCGCTGGCCGACCGTTCTCCGGGAGAAGAGCACCACAATGACTTGATCCAGCACGTCCGTGCCGATCTGCACTAGTGCAAGAACAACGAGGCCGTGCCCCTTTTGGATGAGGCAGATGATCAGTGCCGACTGGGCCGCTGTCTTGATGAGCGAGGAGACCACGATCAAGTCATAGCGAACGTAGGCCTTGAGAATCACTAGGTGCAGCCGCATGAAGAAGCGCAGTGCCATGCTAACGCCGAGGATGGCAATCACCACTCGCCCAGTGTCGGCCCAGGCTGGATTTTTGACGATGGCAGGTGCTGCAAGCCAAAGTCCAAGCGTGAGCACCAGGCAGGCAGTGCCAATCCATCGGTAGAGCCAACGCAAGGTGCCTACCGTCTGAGCCCAAGCCTCTGGTTCATCCTTTTTGGTCAGTGCTCTAGCAAGGAACCGCGTTCCAGAAAGAGTGATACCACCATCCAGCAGGGTGAGAAATGAAATAGCTGCCGTGAGGAGCAGCCAGATAGCGTAGCTCTCCAGTCCGAGCCCCTGGATCATGATGGGCGTCACGACCAGAAGGGCGGCCGTGCGAACGACGTGCTCAAAAAGATTGAGCACGGAGCCACGTAGGACCCGCTGGGTCAGCGAGGTGCCTTTTGTGGCGTCCTTTCCTTCAGCCACTGATCAGCGCTTTTTCTCTATCCACTTCTCGAGTGGAACGACGGCTACCTCTGGCGCTTTGTCACCTTGCGAAAAGACAATCGTGAAGGTGTGCTCGCCCTTCACCTGCTTGAGCGGCACACTTAATGTTGAGACGCCCTTAAAGGAACCCTCTGCTTGAGTATTCGTGGGTTCTGGCACAGCCGCAGTAGCGAAACTAGCGTCTGCGGGCGACAGCAATGTGGCAGTCAGAGTCGTGTTCCCTTGCTTGAGTGTAGCGGTCTTGCCATTCACAGTCACCTCAGCCTTGGTGTGCATCACCCACTCGGGATCAGAGGCGTTCTTGATGGAAAGTTCGTCTTGGATTACCACATACGGGGTAGCCCCGCGGTTCAGCATGACACCACGTTGATAGTCTTTGACGCGATTCGAATAAGCATCTGCCAAGTCAAGGATGGCTGCTCCACGCTGCGGATTGGAGTCAAATGCCACCACGGTAGCCTTGCCGTCATTGATTTGGTTGAATGGCTCTTGGGGAACGGTTGGTTGGCCTTTTGGCGCGGGTTTCTTCTTGTCGTCCTTGTCATCTGGGTCTGGCGCTCCACCAAACCTGACTACATTCTGACCGAGTGTGTTGCTCCGGTATTGTTTGAACCGATTGTTGTCCATCAAGTTGAGCGGGCGACCCTGAAGTTGATAGGTGCCGAGTTCAATTCCCCAGCGTTGACCTGCTGCATCAAGCACAAAGGTGCCAAGGTCTAGCTGTGAACCAGGCAGCGCGTTGTCTCCGCCCTTGAGTCCCACATACATGGCCTTGTTGTCATGCCATCCCGTCCTCATTGAGATAACCTGTGCCTGCGGCAAAAGGTGATCCAATGCGGGAGGGACAGCTACGCCCGCAAAATAGGGATTCTGGAGCACAAGTAGCCCTGCTTGATTGATGCCGCCCGACTGATCGCTTGCTGGTCCTCCGGGCTTGAACGCAGGCAAGCCTAGGTTTCCGTAGTTCATGGTCAGCCAAGCATTGATCCACGGCTTGTTCAATCCATTGCCCTCAAATGAGCAGTAGTTGAAGATGCCACCTGGTCCATTCAGCAAAATGCGAGCCCAAGCCGACTGGGGAAGTCCTTCCACAAGCGTAAGTCCGAAATCACTTCCCGTGGCAGCTCTTAGGGTCATGGAGAGGAAAGACAGAGCATCCAGAACGTCTTCACCACGGCTAACACCTTCTGACCAAATGCCCTCGGGTGCGAACTGGGTAAGACCTTCTCCAAGGACTTTTGCAGCTACGTTGGCCGCAGGTGAAGCAACAGCAGATTCTTCGTCTACAATCGCGATAGCAGCCACCAGTAGCGCACTTGCCATCACCATCTCTTCGGAAGTCACAGGTCGCTTCTCTTCTGGCCCCTTTTTCTTGGCTACTGGCTTTGGAGCTTCGGCCGTTTGGCCCGGTTCTGGCCGCTTGGCTGTGACAGGTAGCGGTTCTTCCTTTAGATGAGCCGAAAGAGCATCCATGCCGAGTTGAATCAACGCTGTCTTGATGGTCTTGGCCTGAGCCTCATTCAAGGTGGCGCGGAACCAATCGTATCCGAGCGATACCGCCAACACGAACTCAGCACACTCCGGTGGTTCGTCTGGCTTCCAGTTGGTAAACTTGGATAACGCTTCCAGTTCAGACGGCATCCGCGCCTTCCACTTTGGATCGCCATTGATTGCCTGCATCAGGCCGAAACTCAGGAAGCGATGCACGCCTTCTGCACCCACACCTCCACCGCGGCCACCTTCACCACGTTTCTGTTGTAGCTCATACTTTGAAAGCCACACGTCGCCAGTCTTCTCCACATTCTTGGCCAAAGCCTGACTGATGGCATCTGATCCTGCTTTAGCTTTTACCGCAGCAAGGCCAGCCGCATTCAGGAATACTCGCGGACGCTCACGTTTTACCGCCCCCAGGATTTGGCTTCCGTTAGGAAACTTGAACTTCTTCGCTGGAGTAATCGTGAGCGCTGGAGGCGGAGGTGCAGGCTGGCCAGCAGGCACTGCTGCGGCAGCGGGGGCTGGTGTGGCAGCAGGAGGTGCTCCCGGAGCGGGGGCAGCCGTTGGTGCCGCCGCAGGCTTGGTCAGTTGCTCACGAATGTAAACCAAGTCGGCATCCACAAGGCGATCCACCTGGAGGACATAAGTTTGACCATTGGCAGCCTTCAGGGTCACGGTGCGCTTTGCGGGATCTGCGCTCTCCATGCTGGCGGAGAGTTTCTTGCCAGAGGTCTTGTCGGTCCACTCGCGTACTTCCTGCCCTAGGACGGCTATACCGCTCAGACAGATGAACAGGGAATGTTTAAGCCATTTCATGGGTGGGAGAATAAGGTTGGTAGAAAGTAACGAAGGCCAAGGGGCCAGTACATCAGGATGCGCAATGCACGTCAAGCGTCAATCGCCCCTTACGAGTTGGCCCAGGGCAGTGACTGCCTCTTTCAAACCCGCATAAGCGATCATTGAGGCAGCTGAGGGCCAACTGGGAGTCGTAGCGGGTTCCCGGTGGATGCCGCTAAGCACGTCTTTGAAAATCTCCACAGCCCTCAACTCGTCTTCCTTGTCATAACGGAGCCCATTGAACAACGCGTCATGCTCGTAGCGCGGTACCCACTCAGAGGCCACTTCAGCATAGCGCTCCCCGACTGTACGTAGCGTGAGCCCAAACTTGCTCTTCGGCCGACCCTCCAGGATATGCTCTGCTAGGGCTCGCGCGACTTCCGACGATGTTCGCTCCAGGCCAGATACCGCGACAGACGAGGCCGCAGGTGCATTGGAGACCTCACGATGCCGATGCTCAAAATTGAGGCCCAAATCCACCTGACACATCTCCTCGATCGCCAATAGCCGGAAGGATTCACAGAGCAACCAGACCTCCAGGCCCCAGCCATGTGGCATGCGCATCTGCTGTAGCGCCTCTAAACTCGCCGAGAACTCCCCCGAGAGCGGATATCGAAAGCTCGTCAGGTGCCGTATGAGGTCCGTACCGCCTACGACGTCCCTGAATGCCCGCAGGAGCGGAGCCACCAACAAACGCGTCACCCGGCCATACAACCGCTCACCGACTCGGCCATAATAGCCTTTGGCAAAACGATACGGCATCACGGGATTCGCCACAGGGAAGCAAAGTCGCCAAAGCAAGCCACGCTCATAACTAAGGATGTCCGTGTCATGGCAGGCTACTACGGCGTGCTCTCCCCGTGCAGCCAGATGCAACACCCCCATCCAGATATTTGAACCCTTCCCCGCTCGATAAGCGGGCCCACCTTTAGCCTCCACCTGAGCGAAAATATCTTGGGCAGCGGGACCATCATTCCACACGATCCGGCAGGGCTTCTCCCCCAGACATTCACGACACACAGCGTGCGCTACCTCAAGCTCCGCTTCCGTGGTGCCATTGATGCTCAACACCACTTCAGAGATGTAAGGCACCGTGCTAATCTCCCGCAACATGCGCGGAAGTGCCGACTTCTGAAACTCAGGGAAGAACGCAGGCAGCAGTAGCGCAATCGGCGAGTCTTTAGACCAGCGAACCAACTCAGCCTCACGGGCCATCACATCCGATTCTGCAAGATGGTGCAGGGTTGGCAAACGACCATGCTGGTAAAAGTCCGCCATGATCCAGAGTGAGCGCTAGCGAACGGTGTTTTCCGGGGATGGAACAGGCGTTGGGCCCTTGGCATCAGAACCGTCGTCCTCTTCCAGCGGCAACGTATCACCCGACTCATCTTCAACCTCAATCTCATGCCGCCACAGCTTGGGCACCCAAGGCCGAATGAGACCGTAGAGCAAATAGCTCACGAAGAGCAACGCCGGCATCCACTGCCAGTTCATGACGGTGAACACGATGACCACAATGGCCATGATCACCACGTGGAAAGGCCGCCGCGTACGCCAGTTCACAGACTTAAAGCTCGGGTACTCCAGGCTGCTCACCATTAGGAACGAAAGCATGATCATCAGCACCGCCAGACCGTATTTCATGGGCCCAACAGACCTAGCCTCACCCTCCCACCAGATCACAAGCAGCGTAATGGAAGAAATCACCCCCGCCGCAGCGGGAATAGGGCACCCCTTGAACGTTTTGCTACTGCTCTTCACATCCGCAGCAGCGATGCAGTTGAACCGAGCCAGCCGCATCGCCCCACACACCAGATAAACACAAGAAATCGCCCAGCCAATCCGCGGATCCCAATGCTTCAGCACAATGTCATGCACCAGAAGCGCTGGAGCGATGCCGAACGACACAATGTCCGCAATCGAGTCCAACTCCCGGCCAAACGGAGACTCTTGACCACTCATTCGAGCCACTCGGCCATCCAGCGCATCAAACAAGCAAGCCGCCAGGATCGCCAGAATCGCGTAATGATAATGCAGCATGTCCTCTTTCAGACGCCCATCGAAAATCTGAAGGGTAGCCACATAGCCACACAAAATGTTTCCCGCCGTCATCAAAGTCGGCAAGACATAAATCCGGGGTTCCGCATCAGTGCTCACGAAAGCACCTTAACAAGCTCCCAGAGAAATCCCAGTGCAAAAAAGTTTTGACCTTTGCGCGTCCCGTCTGGAGTCACTCGCCCTTCCAAAGCAACGGGATGCCGATGACAGCATGCATGGGTTGGTGTCGTCTCCCCTCGGCCCCGTGATTACCTAGTTTTCATGCTCGACTTTGGGGTTGGTTTTTGAGATGCTTCGGGGTCTATGGATCGACGTATTGTCTGGCTTGCATCCTTTTTTCTGGGTTTGTGTTTCGCGGGCTACTTCCTGGGCCGGTCTTCTCGCTCTGCTGGTAGCCAGGGAGTCGAGAGGAAGAGGGAGGTCCAGGTCGTGCAGCCGGGCATGGCAAAAGGGGAGCAACTTGGGGCGGCGGCAGTGCACGTGGCAGATCCTTTCGGGAGTTGGCTGGTATCCTATCGTCAATCAAACACTCCAGAGGCGATAGAACGACTGCTGGCGGCGGCAGAGAAAATTGCAGATGAACACAGGGAAGAGATTCAGCGGCTGATTTTGACAAATCCCGAAGCAGCGATTGCTCGAGCGGTGCCCATGACGACTCGGCAGCAACTCCCACAACGTATTTTGTCGAGGATTGAGCGCCGTGTAAGTGGAGTGGGCAGGTTGGACGTTCTGGCGGTGTCTCCGGACAGCGACCCTTCTGAGCCTGTAGTGAGGCGATTTGCTACTGTGGATGGTGAAGAGTTCAAGGTTCATGTCTACGGCAACCGGGGCAGCGAGATGAGCCGGGAGGAGACCAGGATGCATGGGGTGGCAGTCGGTCGCGATCTTGCGGTGAGTGAAAGTCGGCTGAGGATTCTGGAAATTGGCGAGATACCAGATCGCTCCAAGGAGTGGATCAATGTTTGCCCGATTTCAGGTGAAAAGACAGAGGTGCCGAAGAGTGATGAGGCCATAGCAGAAGAGACGCCCGCAGTGGACGATGGAAAACAAATCATCTACCTTTGCGACGGTGGGCACATACGCGTGTTGGAGGAGGAACTTGTAGCGGGCGAGGGTATGACGGGTGGACCACAAACTCCAACGGGCACGGCACCGATAACGCGTGCTTCTAGCACAGGTGTGAAGAAGTTTTTGTACATGCGTGTGATCTTCCCGGACGCCAGACAAGAACCGCAAACGGAGAAAGATGCGTATAACAATTGCCGCCAGCTAACAGACTACTTTCAAGAGAACTCGTATGGCAGATTGCACTTTATGGGGACGGTGACCCCGACTCTCATGCTACCGAAGACTTCGGCGTGGTACATTCAGGACTACAACGCTAGCGGCAGTAACTCGCCGATCATGAACGACTCAAAGGATGCTGCGCGTGCCTTAGGGTACGTGATCGAAGATTATCAGCACTATGTATGTCTTTACACAGGCGGTCCGGGATCCTTCGGGGGGCTGGGGAATGTCGGTGGCGGCAATACTTGGCTGCGGAACACTTCCGTTGGCACTTTTGAGCATGAGTTTGGCCACAACGTGGGCGTCTGGCATAGCAACTCCTGGAACACAAGTGGTCGGGATGTCATAGGGCAGGGGGCGAATGTGGAGTATGGCCATGTGCTTGACGTGATGGGTAACAGCGGAAGCGGTGGGCACTTTAACTCGAGCATGAAAGAGCAACTCCAGTGGTTGACGCCCGAGGTTTATCATACCGTGCTCTCTAGCGGTACGTATCGAATGTATCGCTTTGACCAAGTCGTACAGGATCATGCGCGTCGATATGCTCTCAGAGTGGCAAAGGACGCCGACAGGGATTACTGGCTGGAGTTCCGGCAGGTGCATACCACAAATCCTTGGTTCATGAGCGGGGCTTCGATCAATTGGAGCCCATGGGGTGTGGGGACTGGCCAAACTAACACTACCAACAGTGGGTCAAATCTCGGTACGCAACTGCTGGACATGACAGCCGGTTCGGCAGATGACCGCAACGATGCTGCATTGGTCATTGGACGAACGTTCTCGGATCGAGAAGCTGGTATACATATCACGCCTATTGCCAAAGGAGGTACCAGTCCCGAGTCGTTGGATGTAGTGGTAAATCTTGGCTCGTTTCCTAGCAACAATTTGCCAACCCTGTCACTAACTGCGGATACGACGACACCCGCTGCCGGTGGAACGGTTAACCTGACCGCTACCGCATCAGATTTAGATGGCGACCCATTAGGTTATTATTGGGATTTCGGAGACAAGCTCGCAAGCTTTAATGGAAACTCCTTTAGCATAAACAACTCTGCGAATCAGAGCAAGATATATAGCGCCGCAGGCTACTATCAGGTGATGTGTACGGTCAGTGACATGAAAGGAGGAACAGTCACAAAGAGCTTGTTGATCACTGTAGGGACTCCAACAACCTTCTACGTTGAAGGAACGGTAACAGCGGGTGGCAACCCAATGGCGAATGTGCGAATCAGCCGCACCACAGGACACCTGACCTACACGGATAGTGATGGGATTTATCGACTGACGAATATATCAACAGGGACCAGTGCGAATCTTTCTGCACTTCTCGGTGGATACAGCTTCACCGCAGGATTCACGAATCCCACGACGGTGTCTTCCAATCAACTGGCTCTGGATTGGACCGCTGATGAGTCCTTGCCAAGGGTAACTCTTGAGATTGTGGATGCCGATGGCGCTGAAACGGGAGACGCGGGTACTATGCGTTTGAATCGCACCGGCCCAACCACGTCTGCTCTCGTGGTTTACACAGATTTGCAGGGCACCGCGACATCCGGAGATTACACGTTGAGTCCGCTTGCGGATACTACCACGGCAACGCCTCTCGAGTTGTTCACGATTCCCATCGGACAGTCGTCGGTCGACATCACATTGACTCCAGTAAACGACACCACTCAAGAAGGACCTGAGGTGATGAGCGTATCTCTAGTCAACGGCCCAGGCTACGTGCCTCAAGGGGCTCAAGCACAGGCAATCAACATTGAGGATAACGATACCCCACGTCCGCGAGTGACGATTGCCGCCGTGGATTCCGAAGCTGTTGAGGATGGCTCTGGCAACACCGCTGAGTTTGTGTTTACGCGCACTGGCTCCACCTCTGCGGATCTAACGGTGACTTTCACGATTGATACTACAACCGGGAATGGCATCAGCGGAACGGACTATACTGCCATTGGGTCAACGGTGGTCATTCCAACGGGACAGAGCAGTGCTTCCGTGATCATCAATCCTTTGAGCGACTCCTTGGTGGAAGGGATGGAACTTGTAAGGCTGACAGTCGTAACCAACTCCAACCACCTTGCGGGTACGCCCAATATTGGCACGATCAAGATTCTGGACGATGACATTTCAACCGTCAATTTGACTGCGAATGACGCTACGGCCAGTGAAGGCGGCGATCCTGGGCAGTTCACGGTCACGAGGACAGGAGATTTGAGTCAGGCTCTGATCGTCCACTACGGGATTGCGGGAGATGCTACTCACGGCGTCGATTACGCGCCCCTTTCTGGAGTGGTGAGCTTTGCTGTGGGGGCGAGTTCCGCAACCATTGAAGTGTTGCCTGTCAATGACGCCATCGGAGAACCCGCTCAAACGATCATCCTTCAATTGAGGAGTGCGGGAAACTATTTAGTGGGTAGTTCCAATCGCGGGACAGTTACATTGACTGACGATGGAGACCTTCCAACGGTGAGTGTTAACTGCACGGATGGATTGGTGAGTGAGGGGACGAGTCCAGGCACCGGAACTTTTCGCATCACCACAAGCGGGACCGGGACTGGAAACATTACGGTGAACTACACGGTCTCCGGCACTGCCACTAGTGGCAGTGATTTCAGCGCTCTGAGTGGGACGCTCAGTATTGCAAAGAATACGACTGCGAGCATCACGGTGACACCTATCAATGACAGCGATCTGGAAGATCCAGAAACCGTGACTCTCACCCTTACGCCATCAGCAGCTTATCAATTGGATTTCGCTAGTTCGGCCACGATGGCCATCACGGATGATGATAAACCTACGGTTGTACACATCTCACCTGGTGCAGCATCGGTAACTGAGGGTGGAAGCACGACGTTCTACGTTAGTAGGACGGGATCTACTACGAACGCACTGACTGTGGATTATACTGCGTCCGGCTCTGCGGAAAGTGGTTCAGACTACACTGCGATGTCAGGATCGGTGACGATTGCTGCGGCCGCTACTGGTGCAACTGTTAGCCTTGCTTCAACCGAAGACACAGCTGCGGAAGGCATGGAGGATGTTGTGCTCACGGTCACGCCTTCAGGTAGTTACGGGGTGGGCAATGGTCAAGCCCGCATCATGGTGCTCGATAATGATAGTGGTTTCACAAGCGCGCTCGCTTTCATGACGGAAAGCACGACTCTCGCCGAGAGTGCTGGGTCTTCGACCGTGCAGGTTACGCGGTCAGGGTCGAGCGCGGGGTCTTGTAGCGTCGAATATGCTATAACGACGGGAACAGCAACGGGAGTTGGTATTGATTTCACCTTAAGCAACGGACTACTAACTTTTGGAGATGGTGTAGTCTCGCAGTCGGTCCCCCTCAGCATCACTGAAGATGTCCTGCCAGAAGAGATCGAGTCCTTCACGATTTTACTCCGCAATCCGACTTCTGCGTCACTTGGGACCATCAGCCAGCACACCATTTGCATTTTGGATAATGAACCTCGAGTGAGTATCAGGGCAGTGGACCCGTTTGCCCAAGAAGGAACAGCAGACACAGGGCGCTGTCGGGTAACGCGCACTGGTAGTACAGGGAGTGCCCTCCAGGTTCCTCTTGTGATTAGTGGCACAGCGACTAACGGCACCGACTATGCAACCATCGGCGGCTCAGTGACGATTCCTATCGGCAGTAGCAGTGCGGAGTTGGTTGTCACACCGCAAACACAAACGGCTATTGAAGGTCTTGAGCAGGTGATTGTTACTCTAGGTGCATCAGGCTCGTTTATGAGTCGAAGTCCGTCGAGTGCGACGGTTACGATCATGGATCAAGAAACAGACGAGGCACCTCAAGTCGCCGTTCTGTCTCCACGCGAACAGAACCTCGGGATTCCCTCTGGGGCCAAGCTCTGGCTGGAAGGAATGGTCGCAGATGAAGGTTCGCCCACCCTTGCATGGAGTAAGGTGAGTGGGCCTGGTACTGTATCATTCGGGACTCCGATGAATCTGAACACGTTGGCTTCATTCAGTGCAGGTGGAGTGTATGTTTTGAGACTCACGGCAAATGACGGAACGTTTGCAGGTAGCGCGGATGTGACCGTGACTGTAAACCCTACCCCGGCAGGATGGACAAACTTGAGTATCGGATCAGTAGGCACTTTAGGTGCAGCTGTGTCGCATTTGGGGAGTCACACGGTGGTTGGTGCAGGTTCAACTTTGAGTGCTTCCACTTCGGAATCTTTCTTCTACCGCTACAAGCAGTTGGTGGGTGATGGATCTATCACGGGGAGGGTGCGCTCCACAACCTTTAGCTCAAGTTCAGCGCGTATTGGCGTGATGCTTCGTGAGAGCACGGCAAACAATGCCAGAACAGCATCTATGACGGTGGCTCCCATGACTGGGAACGCGAGCGTGTTTCACTACCGCCCAACAGCTGCTGGTTCAGCAACAGTATTGAGCTACACTGGCCAAAGTCCAGGCTACTGGGTGCGAATGACGAGAGTGGGCAACTCATTCACGGCATTTGATTCGCCTGATGGTCTCAATTGGACCCAGCGAGGTTCACCGCAGACCATAGCCATGGGCGGAACTGTCCTTGCCGGCCTCGCGGTTACCTCTGCTGTCACAACGCGCCTTAACACCTCAGTCATCGATAATGTGACAATCACAGGGGCAGTTGAGAATGTAGGTGCCATTGTGGATGCTGGTTCAGACCAGACGCTATTGCTTGATCAGTCCATGGAGGTAGCACTTTCCGGCAGTAGCTCTGACGACGGAATCACTGCACAAACGTCATTGAGTTGGGCACAAGCGTCAGGGCCTGGGACGACTACGTTTTCCAGCAGTTCGTCGGCAACAACATTAGCAAATGTGAGTGCCCCTGGAACTTATGTCTATCGGTTGATTGCAGATGATGGTGAAATTGCGACCGGTGATGAGGTGACCGTCACGTTGACGAGCCCTATCTTCGATTGGCGTGCTTTAAGCTTTGGTGCCAATGCAAGCAATCCAGCTATAGCTGGCGATGAAGCGGACCCCGACATGGATGGAGTCGTCAACTTGCTGGAGTATGCTCTCATCGGCAATCCGAACTCGCCTAGTGGTGCCGTTACGACTGCCGGAGTGACGGCTACACATTGTTCTCTGACTTACACGCGCCCTGCTGACGCGGCGGATGTGAGCTACATTGTCGAATACTCCGAAGACTTGGATGATTGGGAGTCAACTGGCGTGACACAGACGGTCATCAGCACAGTTGGTAATGTCCAGACGGTTCGCGCTGAGGTTCCGCTCACTCTGGCAACGACGAAGTGCTTCATGCATGTCAAAGTGACGAGACTTTGAACCGAACTCGACACTTTATTCTCTCTCCACTTGGCAGTGGTGGCGATGTCTATCCGCTGGTAGCTATTGGGCGCTTACTGCGAGCAGAAGGCTGTGCTGTGAGCGTGGTGACGATGGACTACTTCAAGCAGTCAGTAGAGGCGGCAGGCCTTGAGGCGTCTACTTACGGTAGTATGGCGGAGTTCGATGAACTTGTTGCTGACCCGCGACTGTGGAAGCCATTTCAAGGCACACATTTGGTGTTTGATGCTGCGGTGCGCTACGCTAAAGACGGATTCGAGGCGATTTCAGCAGTTAGACGGCATGGCTCTACGATTGTGGCTCCTGCCACGCACTTCGGAGCCCGATTGGCACGTGAGCGATGGGGCTTACCTTTGGTCACCGTGCACCTCCAGCCAGTCTCGTTGCTCAGTGCCTATGATTTTCCGGTGCTTCATTTGAACCTTGCTTGGATGGCAAAGCTTCCACTCTGGTTTCGGCGAATGTTGATGCGTCTGCCTTCACCTGTGGAGGCGATGGCTAGGCCGCGTTTACAAAGACTCTGCTCTGAGGTGGGAGTTTTACCTCCAAAGCGATTGATTCCCAATTGGTGGCACTCACCGGATGGCAATCTCGCGTTGTTCCCTCCAGAAATTGGGCCGCCGCAGCCGGATTGGCCGTTTAACACTTTCCAGCACACCTTTCCTTTGGAGGATCTTGCTCGGGAGCAAGGGTTGCCACATGAACTGCAACGGTTTCTCGAAGCGGGCGACAAGCCGGTCGTCTTTACTGCGGGCACCGGCAATCGCCACGCTAAGGACTTTTTTGCTTCGGCGGTGCAGGCGGCTGTAAAGTTGGGAGTGCGCGCGGTCTTGTGCACGCGACATCTTCCTGACATCCCTGAGCAATTGCCTCCTCAGGTGATTGGATGTGAGTATGCGCCTTTTAGTCTACTTTTACCGAAGTGCAGGGTGTTGGTTCATCACGGTGGAATAGGGACGCTTTCACAAGCGTGGCGAGCAGGGATTCCCCAGTTGATTACCCCTTTAGCGCATGACCAGCCTGACAATGCAGTGAGGGTGCGAGAGCGGGGGATTGGCGACTACTTGTCTCATCGAAAGGCGCTCAATCCTTCACTTTTGGCCAAGGCGCTTAATAGGCTTATCAGCATGCCGATGAGAAATCGTTGCCCGAACGATCTCTCACCTGCACCTCTTCTCGACTGGCTACTTGACGTCAAAAAGCAAGGTGCTTGAGCGCGAAGCGCCCGAATCAGCCCAATTGCCTTCCTGGAGATTGAAATCGATCTTTGATGAAGCGAATCGATCTGCTGATGAACCTCCACAGTTTGGGGATCACAAACCAGAGCAAAACGAGAGCGACAAAGAACACCACAAGTGCTGCGACTGGTGCAAGCCACACCAAAACAGATCCTCCGACGACGGCTGTGTCTTCAGCAAGGCTTAATGCGATGTTGCTGACAGGCTCTGGCGAGTGGTTGATCATGAGCCTAGTGCCAGCTTTGGCTCCGTGGGTGGTCAGGGCTGCCCCGCCCGCCAACAAACCGGCCACCACCTGAAGATGAGGTGGCAGTTCTCCTAGAGCTTGGAGGGCAAGCAGAGTCCCGCCGACTGGACGAATGAAAGTATGAATCGAATCCCAAGCAGAATCCACCCAAGGCACCTTATCCGCAAAAAACTCGATCGCGAAAAGCACGGCGGCAGTTCCGATGATCCACGGATGGCCTAGAAGGGCCAAAGCCTCGTATTTGTCTGCAAGATGAATCCAGTCAAACCTCACCATGAGGCCTGCTAGCAACACGGTTAGGTAGAGATTTACGCCGGCCATGGAGGCAAGGCCGAGAGCGACTCCCAACTGTTCGATGACGGTCATGGAGGTTGCTTATCACAGGACGATTGCTTTGCCATTCCAATGACGCGGCGTTTTTGTCCGGCTAAAAGTTGTAGTTCATCGCGAGGATGGCGCGGTTCTGTTTAAAACTGAAGCTATCGTCGTCTGCTTCGGTATTAAAGAATCGGTATCCAATCCCAATGGTCATCCGCTTGCTTACGGCGTAGTTAAAATCGACGTTGTAGGCGTGTTGAACGTAGCTTTTTGACTCGAGATTGGAGTCAACGATCCCATAATGATAACCGAGTCCAACGCGTAGACGAGAGGTAAACTGGTGGGTCCAGTAGGCGTCAAATCCCCACTGCTGGATGTCCTCCCGGGTACTAATGGCTTGCACGATGTTTTCTTCATCGACCTGATACTGGTCGATGCCGCCGGAGTCGGCAGACTTTTCAAAATAGGTGCTCAGCGCGAGTTGGGAGCCCCGCCATGCGATAATCCCAACGCCATAACTGGCGTAGTCCGCCGTGATAAAGTTGGACGTTGTGTTGAGTGCAGACTCGTGACCCAAACTCAGTGCGTGAGAAATGCGAGGGGTTAGGCGGTTGGAAAGAGTGAAGTTGGCGTAAAAATCCGCAAGGTCGCTGTTGTCTCTACTATGACGGGAAAAAAGTTCGTTGTCGGATAGTTGCTGTTGGGCGAGGAGAATGAGGGCCTGGAGTTCTTCCTCGTCCACCCCTTCAAGCTTATCTACTGAGGGAAGGGGTGTTTGCTCCAGAGCCAGTAGTTTTGCTGTCAGATTGGTGATATCGGCTTCGAGAATCGGCCGGGCAGGGTCGTTGAGCGCAAGTAGTGCGAGTTGAGCTTTCTTGGCGGCAATCTGCTGCCGTAGTTGGGCCATCTCGGCCTGTCGCGCTTCGAGTTGGCGATTGAGTACGCCCAAATCGGAGTTTTCCTGGGCGACTTTCTGCTGGAGTTCCTCCGCCGCAGCGATTGCCTCCTGAGCCGTAACGTTGGCTAACTCCTGGAGGCCAAGCAGTTGAGAATATGCTTCCTGGACTTCTGCAAGGGTAGCTGTCCGTTTGAAGGTGGGCGGGGCCTGAAACTGCATGTTCTGAAAGCCACCCGCTATGCGCATGTTTGTTGCCTTTCCTAACGGTGTGGAGAGAAACGCGCCCGCGCTGGAGATGAAGCCGTCATTGTTGTAGTCCTCCGGATACCGCACCCAAGTAACATTCCCTTCGAGACCTGCTGTCCAGGTGCCTGCTGGGCTCCATGAGAGAGAGGCCATGACCGAATCCATGTCTCGATCAAAAAAGCCGCCTGAGAATGCGATGCCTGCTTCGTTTTGAAGTTCTCCGTTCAACACACGGGCGGTCGAGTGCATGTAATTGACGGAAAGAACGAGTGAAGAGTTGATGGCCCATGTGGCGCCTAGTCCCACGTCATTTTGCAACACGCCGAATATGTCTGCTGTGTTGATGGAGAAGTCGTTTTGAGAAGCAGGACGCACGGAGAAGCGGTCATAAAGTACGACGTAGACGGGACCAATCACTCCATCGAGGGCGATGGTGCTCCCGGGCAGAATATTCAAGATGAAGTCCCCGCCGTAGGGGTGGACTTCGGGATGGTTAAAGTAATGGTCAAAACCAAGGGCTGTGTTCATCGACAAAGCATTGGTTTTGGACACGGGCCAGTTGGCGCTGATGTTGAGGTAACTGCCGAGAATAAAGTCTTCGACAGGCTCAGTAGTAGAGCGGGTTACGTTGTCGTTGTATTCGAAGACGCTGCTCAGACCGAAGCCAAAGTTTACTGGCCCAACCTTCAGGTTACGCTTCCCGCCAAGGTAGGGATCAGAAGTGTAAGTTGGCGAAAAGAACTGGCCCTGAGACGGATAGGGACTTGCATACTGGGTGTAATCGCCTTGCTGACGGCGGGAGTAGATTGTGTAGCCAGCGTTTGATAATGGTGCGCCAATGTCCCAAGCGGTGTCATCCGTCTGTCCGGCCATCTGGTCTGGTGCGAGGAATGCTCCGTCGTCATAAGTGTAGATGCCTTCTTGACTGGTCACTTCACCGCTGGTTGCCGCACGCGATGAACTCCGGCCGCGCAAGTCATCAAAGAACATGCCTGTCTGTGATGGCGATACGCCGTACTGTGAAAAACAACTTTGGCCCCCTAGCACCGCCAATGCCAAAAGCACGAGCGATACCGGAGACCGGCTCGAACGATGGCAGGGCATACTCTAGGGCTACATGAACAGAATCTATTATTTCGGACTTCTAAAGCATCTTGTCGACCCCAAAAATTGGAAATCCCACAAAATACGCTTCGGAACCGGTGTCTCAGAAGACAGCTACAGACTGTGAAACACTCGAGCACGGGTCTATTCAAACTTTTAGCAAAATGACCTGCTTTGGGGCTGGTGCCGGCTGGGTTGCAACAAATCAGTTTGCATAATAGTTATATAAAACATTATAGTTATAATATCGAAGCAGCCTCTGTGAATAAGCCTCAGATCCAGCCACCTCCGGCTACCGCGGTGGGCACGCCTTATATTGTGCCCACCGGAGGACTTGCGCTTTCGGTGGTTCTCGGTGTCACAGCTTTGGCCGCAGCGAGTATGCCGCTCGCGCTTTTGGCTTTCACGGTTTGGTACATGCAGCAGGTGATGATGCAGGGCTGGGAGCTCTGGCTGACCGTGGTGGATTTCTGGAGCCTTGCTTGGTCGGATCTAGCTCGGCTGACGGGAATAGGCGTTCAGGCGCTGTTTGCGTTGCTCCTGCTCAGGCAGTTGGCTGTACCGCCAAAGCGAGATCACGCGTGGTTGCCCGTATTGCCGTTAGATCAGCCAATCTTCCATCAGCTGAGCAGCCGTGTCGCCGCGAGTCTTCGAATCAGACCGCCCAAGGTCATTGCAGTGGATGCTACTGCGGGAATCGAAGCAAAAACCGACAATGTTTTCCTGACATTGTTGGGCAGAGGGCTCCGAGTTAAGGTGGGGATGAGTCTTGTGGTGGGCCTCACTGAGCGGCAACTGGCGGGGCTCATGGCGCATGAGATGGCATTCTACAAGGGCTTTCACGGCGCAACGTCGGGGCGAATCATCCGTGGGGTAGAGAACTGGTTCCGGCGGCGGAGAAGGGAGGATCCTTGGAATGATCGTCTCTGGGAGGAAGTCGCTTGGGGTGGCCGGCTGAGGCGTCTATTGATGTGGTGCATCTGGGGAGCATCCACGCTGGCAAGTCTGCCAAGGAAACTCTGCGATTGGCTCGCTCAGTTGATTTCGGCGCCGGGCATGCGCATGCAAGTAGAGTTTGCAGATCGGTGTGGCGCTGCTCTCGCGGGCTCTGACGCTTATGCAGAGGCCATTTCGATGCAGGGTAGGTTGAATCTGGCGTGGCAATCTTTGGAAGATGATCTCATCGTGCACCCAGAAGCTGAGGAGTTGCCAGATAATCTGCCGCTGCTGCTTGCGCGACAATTGCTGACGGATGAAGTGCCTGAACTAGGCCAGACCACCAGGACCCATCGAGTATGGCAGGCGTTGCCGGACCGCCAGAGAGCGGATTTGGTGCGCAGTTGGGCAATGGCAGGTGCGTGGCAGTGCGAAAATAGCAAGGAGGCACCAGCGGTGTTCAAGGACTTCCACGAACAGGCTCGGCGTGCCACAATGTTCTTCTACCAGAATGACCTTCATCTGCTGATTCCTCACCTGAGATTCGTGACCGTCGAGGAGACGATTTACGACCGCAGACGTGCCACGGGTGGATTGGAGGAGCCGAAGCGATACTTCAAAGGATTGGCGCATCCGGACCGCTCTTGCTGCGGCATTGCTGAAAGCTTGTGTGCCGGCGGTGAGACCGACGTGCTCAAGCTGGAACTCGTTGATTGCCGACACTACATCAACCAGCACTGCCACCAGATGACGGCATTGCTCAATGACTGGGCCAAGACATGGAGGATGGTTCGCGAACTGGAGTCAGCCCACACGCTAAAGAAAGCTGGCCTGCATGTTCACCGACATCAGTTCGCCGCCTTCACCGTAGCTGACTTGCAAGAAGACATCGAACGGCAGCGGGCGATCATGGATAGTTTGGAGAGCCAGTTAAGGTCGTTCGAGGGCAAGCTTGAAACTCGGATGGCTTGCTGCTTGGAACTGCTGTCTAGGGAAGATCCGAAGACGTTGCCGCCCAAGCTGAAGAGAGTTCGCGCTACTTTGCCGCATTGGGTGCTCATTTACGAGGCACTGGGGCTTAATCTGCCCATCTTTCGTGAGTTGCTCACTTCCTTTGGTGCCTTTCAAGCCCTGGGAGCCACCGTGACGGGGCGCATCGAATCGGCTAGTTATGTCACCACCGTGCAGATGATCATTCCACGGGTCATCATGCTGATGCAAAACTTGGTGGCGTCACTTTCCCAGTATCCCTACCCGTTTGTGAATCGAAAAAGTGCCAGGGAGGAAAGGTTGACACTGGATGGATACCTGAGCGTGGATTTGAAAGAGCTCTTCACTCTATTTCCACCTGAAGGCAGCCTGATGCTCCCTACTGGCGGTGATCGGAGATTGCTGATCCATGAGCGGGCCCGACGTCTCGTGGCGATTGTTGCTCCGTTTATGGACCGTTACATCCAGCTCTACCACCAATCATTTGCCTGGGTTACGCGCGCGATGCAGATGGCTGAGTGGCATTTCGCAGATCCTATGCAGGGAGCTGTTACGGAAACCGGGGTGGACGATGAGCGAGAAGCTATGCAGGAAAGGGAGACTTATGATCCATCCTGGCTCACGAGCACCGTTCCGGTTCCAGATCCAGAGACGAATGGCAGGCGCACCACCTTGTTGCTCGCCCGTTAAAGTTTCGTCGCTTGCCAGAGTAAAACCTTTTTGATAGTCTCCGCGCCAGTCCGTCCCCCCGGACCAACCTGACTTACAGGAGGACTGTGCATGAACGATGTGTTGAATAAAACGCTGGTATTGGTGCTTAACAGGCACTGGCAGGCTATCGACGTTAAAACTCCCCTCGAAACTTTCTCCATGCTAGTGACGGGCGCTGCTACTGCGTTGGACATGAAAGCAGGAGAAGAGATGCGCCCCGTGACTTGGGAGGAGTGGCTCACGTTGCCAGTGAGAGAGGGTGACTACTCCATCGGCACCGTTCGAGGTGCGGTGCGAGTTCCCACCGTGATTGTGCTAGCACGCTTTGACAAAGTTCCCAAGCGGCGTCCCAAGTTTTGCGCAAAAGCCATTTGGGAGCGTGATGGCGGCGTTTGTCAGTACACCGGCAGAAAATTGCGGCCCAGTGAAGGCAACATCGACCACGTGGTTCCGCGCTCGCGAGGTGGGAAGACGACATGGGAAAACTGTGTGCTCGCTGACAAGAAAGTGAACAGTAAAAAGGGCAATCGCTTGCCCGAGGAAATAGGCCTTCGGCTGCTCAGACCGCCAAAGACTCCACGCGAGGTGCCGACCACGGCATTAATCCGCAATCACCACCGAGTTCAGGACTGGGAGTTGTTTCTTGGCGCTCCAAATCCTCCTGGAACTGGCAACTCCGATTAACTGGCCACTTGGCTGATGTAGGCGGCCTACTTGCTACCACGCGACACGATTTCGTTGCGGGCGTTGAGCAGCAAGCGCTTCGGCGTGATCGATTCGGCACTCACACCCCAGGACATAATCGTCACCCGGTGGCCAGTGTTGATTAGATGCGCGGCGGCTCCATTGATAACGATTTGGCCGCTTCCGTCTGGACCGGGGATCACGTAGGTTTCCAGTCTTGCGCCGCTAGTGATCGAGGTGACCAGGACTTTTTCGCCCTCCCAGAGATCCGCTTCAGCCATCAGGTCTTCCGGGATGGTGATGCTGCCCTCGTAGTCGACGTTGGAGTCCGTGATGAGTGCACGGTGAATCTTGGATTTCAGGAGTTGGCGCTGCACTTTTGTCGGTCTTGGAGGGGTCTGGAAGGAGGGCCGCAAGGATGGACAAGGAATCTGGAAAGGCAACGGCCGTTTGCGGTCGGTGGGGGGCCAGACGGCATGCAAAGGGCGATTTGCCCGCCAGAAAGTTCAGATAAGTTAAAAATAATGATGGATTTTATGGAAAATAGTGTTAAAATAGTGGAGACTCACTCTTTTTGAACATCATGGTCGCCCAAGCCGAAGCTCGTAACCCCAATCAGTCGCCTACCGCAGACGCGGCTCAGGGCGTGGTCCCCGCCTCTGCCGTGACTACAGGACTGCTGGGTCTGCTCGCTTCCGTTCCTGGTCTTCCATCCGCGAAACCTGGACTGCCAGCACACACCCCAGGCTCTTCAGCCGCACTGATGCCGCAGTTTCAGACCGATGGAGGGTCGCTAACGCAGCAGCCACAAACTCAGCCTACGGCCAATGCCGTGTTGCCTCCAGCACGACAACAGGAGACGATGGCCCCGCCTCAGAGCTCACCCTTTGCCGTGATGGAGATCCAATCCCGGCCCGATGAACGCGCGGCAGCCAAAGGCAATGCGGTTTCATTTGATGAACTGATGGGTGGCCAGGCCCTTGACGGTGCTGGACGTGCCGTCAGTGGACTCGACCACATGCGGCAGGAGCTATTCGGTAAATACTACGAGGAGACCGAGGCAAGGATGCGCGAGCTCAAGACGGCCCTCGACGGCGGGTTGGCACGTGGGCGACAAGCGGCAATTGATCGTGTGGATGAACTCAGCTCAGCCATCCATCGGGACATGGTTGCCATCCGGCAGGAAGTGCATAGTGAGATTGAGGACCTCAAAAGAGATGTGTTCAGTGCAGTGATGAGCCTCTCGGCACTGAGTGACAAGTTGGGAGCCGCAGATGCAAAGTCAGGGGAGTTAGTGGCATCCGTTAGCAAAGCGCTCATTGATCGAATGGATCAGCAGGCTGCCGCGCTGGACCAATATTTGCATTCATTTCAGAGTCAGTTGGACGAGGTGATTTCCCACAAAGTTTCCACGACTCTTCAGCACGCCATCCAGGAACTCATTCGCACGCAGCAGTCTCAGAACAACCCAGCCTGATTTACAGACGGCAAGTCGTCGGACGATTTTCCCGCCTCCACCCATGTCAGCCATTCCGGCAAAGCGATCCGATACACGGTCCGCGCATTCCATGCGGGGAGGGAAGGATAGCGGCTCGTTCAAATCGCCGTTGGACATTGCGTTGGCGAGGCAGGAGGCAACTCACCGCCGCATGGAACGAGGGAAAGGCGAGGTGCTAGATGCGATCATTGCAGGGGTGCCTGAGCAACTTCAGCATCGGTCTGTAGCAGACCCAAAAGTAGCCAGGGAGTGGGGAGCTGCCTTGCAAGAGCCGGTACAGATCGCCATGGAGCGTGCAGCACAGCATGCACCCATGAGAATGGCGGGTGCTATAGCGCCAGCGGTCCCGAGGGCTTTTGCGATGTTCTGGCAAGGGCTGAAACGAAGCTGGATTCATCGGCTGGGTCGTTTCGCATCTGGCCTGGGGTCTGCCAGAGTCTGGCGATGGATGTTTGAGGCGGTATGGGAAGGCGAGCCGGTGGGTGCCTATTTAGAAGCAAAGACAGGGGCTTCAGAAGTGGTTGAACTGCAGCTCCATGATCTAGCTGGCCAAAGGCTCTTGAGTTCTGCCATCCTGCCGGGCGTTGACGAGGTGTCGGAACACGACCTGGAAGATCCATATGGTGAGCAAGGCCAGTTTCTAATGTTCGTGGGTGAGAGGTGCAGGCTCTCGGCACGCATCATTGGCAAAGTAAGCGTGGAGCTAAAAGCTTCACTGCAAGTGCTCTGCAGGGACCTGGATGCGCTTCTGGAGGAAACCATCGCTGACAGTCAACAACGCTCTCGTTTGTTGCCCCTGCGGTTACAATCCGGTCTTTCGAGGCAGGGGCCGTTCACTTCAACAGGGGCCACTCGCCGTTCCGTGGCGCTGCTTTGCTCATTAGCAGCTCTGGCGATGGTGGCCATCAGTTGGGTTGGGGTCATGGAGTATCGCTGGCAAAGATTTTTGGAGGTGTTGCAGGAAGATCCAGGCATTCAATTGACCTCATACGAACGTGGATGGGGAAAATCAAGTGTGCATGGGCTTGTTAGCGATCGTGCAAGAGATCCCTCCGCCTTGGCCGCCGCCATGGGGCTGAATCCGCACTACATCGACTTACATTTCAAATATGCACCAGTGAACGGTCCAGCCGATCTCATCGTGATGAAGGGTATCGCGGCTGAAGAGCAAAACCTTGTGCCACTCATGATCAAGCCCAAGTGAGATGAACGCGCACAGGGCCAGAGTTTTCATACAGATGCTGCTTGTGGGGGCAGGGCCGCTCACCTTGTTCACGATTGGCATTCGTTTCCTTCCGGGCGGTGTATTGCCATGGCTTTGGTACATCATGACGTTGATTTTGGCCGTGCTGGCAGCGCTCATCTTTTCGGGGCGCGCTACGTTGCCACTCAAACAGGCGATTAGCGCCTTTCGGGGGCTCATCAATCCCGATAGAGGTGAGATGATGAGACGATGGGTGCCTGAGGAGTTCTGGGCGGTAAGGGATGACTTGAAGAAGATGCTCAAGGACGTCGAAACTCGAAATGCTCAGCTCGAAGCACTTAGTACGCGGCAGGATCGTTCTACTAAAGCTGCGGAACGCGCCGCAGTGAGGTCACTGGAAGTTTTGCGTGGCCTGACAGACACCTTAAAAGAAGCTGTTGTGTTTATTCATGGTGAGGGGCACATCGCCCTCATGAATGGGGCGGCTGAGCTAATGTTTCGTTCAGACGAGCACGAGATAACTCCAGGAATGGACGGTGCTGGTTGGTTGCGCCACGTGGCGGGTCAATTCGAGGGTGGAGCAGCTTTGGCCACTGAGTGGGAAGCTTGGAATAGCGGACCACCGGGATTGATGCAGGGAGAATGGACGACGAAGGGTGAATCTCCGCGCGTCATCGCGGTCAAGACTTTTGGCGTCCGCGCTGACGAAGGGGAAGATTTGGGGCGTGTTTGGGTCTTCAGTGATATCACCTCGGATCGTCAGGTGGCCCAACGGTTACAAGACTCGCAGAAACTTGAATCGATCGGGCAGTTGGCCGGAGGAATCGCGCACGACTTCAACAACTTGCTCACAGCCATCCGGGGAAGTCTGGCTCTCGCCCAATTGGATGGCGTTGACATCAAACAACAGCGTGAGCATTTGGAGAACGCAACCAAAGCGGCAGCACATGCCACGGAGTTGGTCGGGCAGATTCTGGGCTACTCGCGGAGCAAGACGAAGGCGGCCTATGTGGATGTGAAACAGCTTGTCACTGAAACGCAGAACCTGCTGCGAGCGAGCTTAGATCCACGCATTCAACTTCAGTGTCGTGTGGAAAACGAAACGTGGCTCGCGGCGATTCCCCACGTTGAGTTGGAGCAGGTTTTGATCAATCTGTGCTTCAACGCACGCGATGCACTGGGCGATTCTGGCGGATTTGTTCAAATCTTCACGAGTCATTTTGTGAAGTCCCCTGGGTCTGCACAAGAACATGCCGCAGAGGCGCTTCCGGGCGAGTATGTCGTCGTTCATGTGAAGGACTGTGGCAGTGGCATCCCGCCAGAGGTGCAGCAGAAACTGTTTGAGCCATTCTTTACCACCAAGGAACCCGGTAAAGGCACTGGGCTTGGTTTGGCTACATCGTTTCGCATCATCCAAGACGCTGGCGGGTGGCTGGAGTTTGACACCACTGTAGGTAAAGGGACCGAGTTTCGTGTTTATGTGCCACGGGCCACGAAGTTAGATGCGTCTCTCGTGAAGGATGAAGCCCCTGCGGCTCCACGTGAGGCACTAATGCCGACCCCTGCTCGTGGCAGTCAGGAAGGTCTGATCATGGTCGTGGATGATGAAGCATCGGTTCGGTCCATCGCCGTCAACATGCTGAAGTACCTCGGATACAAAGTGATTGAGGCGTCCAGCGGCGAGCAGGCGTTGGAGCACATGAAAGTACTGCATCCTCACGTGGATGCGATCATGTTAGACGTTCACATGCCCAGGAAGTCAGGTCGAGAGACATTCACTGACATACGAAAGGCCGGTTACGAAGCGCCTGTGATCGTGTGCAGTGGATTCACCATTGAGGCAGAAGAGTTTAAAGCCTCCACAGGAGAGCGCGGAGGCTCGGTATCAGTGATCCAGAAGCCATACACTTTGGAGAAACTCGCCAAAGTGGTGGGCAACGCTGTCGATCTTAGCCATTCGGCCCTTCCTGCCTAAACAAGGCAGGTTGCACATCGGCGAGTTTTTCGTTTTGTGTGCTCGTGTTTCACAACGAGCAACACGGCATAAACATCAGGAGTTGGCTGGTCGCCTTCACCTTGGTTGGTGTGCATCCCACGAAGGGCCAGTCATTCTTTGGTGAAGAGGTTGTGTTGCCGGAAGGCCATGCTCGGGCCCGATTGGCGGTGGTTGAGATGGACAAAGCTCTCGCCGCGCGGCTCATGCTCAGAGATGATCGCCAACTGGACTATTGGGACACTGTATTGCCCGCGCTCCAGGCCTCGGGGGATTTGAGAGTGCTCAAGATGGTCCTGGTCGAGGGCGATGCTGAGAGCATGCTATCCACAGGCAAAAACCAAGAGCATGAAATGACGGTGAAGGTCGCTCTTGAAAAAGGCGACCTGAAAGACACGTCCGTCCAGACGGAATGGGATATCGATTTCCAGGGATTGCTTGTGAGAGAACACCAGCGCCTTTTGCCATGGTCGCACACGTCGTTGCTTGCCGCTCAGACAAGGCCACAGACACAGCAAGTTGAAATGGTGTTTGTAAGGCTGGAGGGCGGTATGCATACGACCATGGGCAATATGAATGTTGGCAACTGTAGTCTGTGGCTATTGAGCTTACCTGGCGAGGAGTTCTTAGCTTGGCAGTTGCTGAGAGATGGTTTTCAGGACGATGCGGCGACTTTCCAAACGTGGATACAAAGATTAGCAGACGGCAGTGGCGTCGCGCTGGATGCCATTGCAGCATGTGGACCTCAGGCGATTGTGGCGAAAGATCGTCCTAACCGACTTGTGAATCATTTAGAGTTTTCCGAGCCCACGGTGATGTGGAACGCGACCCATACCGGCTCAGACGAGTGCAATGTTTCTGTGGCCCCGCGAGGCGACCAGCCAGAAATACTCCGTGGCTGGCTTGCTCAAGACGGGAGGGCGAGATTCATAGTCACTAAGCGTCTGTCGGCGGACTTAAGATCAAATCCAGCTAAACAAGATGCTCTGGCAGACGAAGCCCTGTGGAAGATTGAGACACCGGTGACTCCAGAGTGGAAGGCACGCGCGGAGTCTCTTTCAGACGCAGGACGTGTAGCTCTCGCTGAGTTGCTCCTCGCCAGTTGGAAGCAAGGGCAGGCAAGGATACAGGATGCAGTGCATTCGGTTGTTAGTTATAGGCATCTTGCAGATGAATCGACCCAGGCTTACGGAGCGGATGTGCGGCAATGGAGTGTGGATTGGCAGGCTGATGGAAGGCTCGTCTCTCATTCCTGGAAAACCGGACGTGTCATGGAGAGTGTGTTGCTTCCTGCTTGTGGCGCAGATGGCATGCCGGAAGTCGTAGGTGTAACGGAGACGGCCAAGGCACTTGAGTGGTGGGTGGTGAGGCACACACCGACCACAGCCCAGACAACGACCCGTCGGAAGGCTCCTGTCCCTACACGTAACCTCCATCTGAAGTGGGGAGACGGCAGGCTTTGGGTGCTGCCTGTGAGCGAGGAAGTGGAATCCTTTTGTGCAAGAGACTCACGCAGTGTTTCGGTGGCAGGGGGTGATGTAGCCTTGCGGATGAACGAGCTAGCCCAGACGATTCGTCTTCCGGTGAGTCGGGATTTTGAAACGGTTACTTTGGGAGAGGGATTGCGCGTGGAAGTTTCTTTGCACTAGTCTGACGAGATGTGGAACGCACTGTTTGCGATACTTGTCATGGCATCAGCCGCATCGGCCGATGAGTTGAGTGACTTTCTTAGCCGTTGGAACGCCGTTGAGGCTAGTCGTGGTGATTTTCATGTCCGTTTCATCCAGGAAGTATCCAGTCCTGCTCTGGCAAAGCCTTCCACCTCACAGGGACAGCTTTGGCGATTTCGGGACGGAAGTTTCCGGTGGGAACTAGGCCAACCGCCAAAGTCGATGCTTATTCGGCGAGAGAAATCAGCACGTTATTGGGAAGCAAGAGTAAACGTGTGGAAGGATATCGACCCGAGCGACCGCAGGTTCCAGAGTTGGATGCCTTTTGTGGGTGGTGAGGGGCATGATTTGGCAGTGCTCACCAAGGACTTTGATGTGGCTTTGGAGTCCGCCGTGCTGACCTTGAAACCAAAGTCTGGTATGGCCAAGCGGCATCTCAAACACATTCAGTTGCAGTTCGATGAGTCATCTATGCGGCTCATGCAATTGAAGGTCGAGCAGATGGATGGCGGTGCCACCACCATGATCTTCAGCGCACCAGAAAAGACTGGCACATTAGACCGCAATACCCTGCTAGGCGAGGGAAACTAGGCTGCTAGCGTCTCCTGAGGCTGGTTCTTCACCTCGAACTCTCGGCACCAGCCCTTGATCTCCAAATCGTTGAAGATCTTGCCAATGACGCGGCGCAACAAGCCCTTGAGATTGGCATTCTCAAGGGGTTGGAGGCTTCGGATAGCGGCTTCTTTGAACGCTTCAAGCTGCATCATGGCCTTCTCGTGCGCCCCGGTATCCAACGCCCAGTCGCGTAAGGTTGCATTGCTTGGTAGCTGACTCGCATCGCCTTTCCACACAGCATCCATCGTGGCTTTGGCATCACCCTTGGCCTTATCACGGAGCAGCGCCAACACGATGCTCGGACGAATGCCAGCCTGCACGCCTGCTGAGCTATCTTCACCGAGATCATCCAAGTCATCCCGGATTTGATACGCAACTCCGAGCGCTTCGGAATACGCATCCAGTTCAGCTGCGACATCTTCTAACTTACCAGTGAGTGCCGCGCCTACTTTGAGCGCTACACCGAATGCCGGTGCCGTCTTCCGTTTGAAAATCTCGATCACCTGGCTGGGTGTCAGGGGCTCCGGGTGTGCATTCCACAACAGCTCTGCTCCTTGGCCTCTACACAGCTCACGCTGACCTTCAGCGGCCACTTGTAGCATGGCCACGCGATTTGCAGCCCCTACAGACGAGTCTGCGAGCAGGCGGTAGCCTTCTCCGATCATCCAGTCGCCCACATTCAGCGCCACAGGCATGCCGTGCTCAGCGTGCAGCGTTTGCTCGCCATAGCGAGTCTCGTCGTTGTCCTCGATGTCGTCGTGGACGAGAGATGCCTTGTGGAACAACTCCACAGCGATCGCCGCACGCTTCAGGTCGTCACTCAGAGGTCCTTCAGGATCATCGCGCAATGCTTGGTGAGCAGCTACGGTCAAAAATGGACGCCAGCGGTTGCCCGCCCGTGCGAGCCACTCACGCGCTATCTCCTCCGTACGATCTTTCGGCTTACCTAGCAGTGCTTCCAGGCTCTCGGCAGAAAACCAGCCCCGCACTTCTTCATGCAGGGCATTCAAATTGAGCCGCCGAGTTTTGTCATCACTCGTGAGGTGAATGTAGTCCCACACCCAATCGATATCCACCGTGGTATCAATGCAATCATCCTGAAGCAGCGGAACTGCAACCGCTGGGATCGCTGCGGCTTCAACATACGGGAAAGTCCGCTCAAGTACTGGCAGGCAGGAGATTCCCACGATCGCCTCGATCTTGCCCGTCTGGATCAAGCTCATCACGATGGCACTGCCTTCCGCTACGAGCACTGCATAGCCCAATTTCTCCGCTTCATTCTGAAAGTCTTGGATGGTGCACAAGCCGCACTGCTTGCAAAGAAGGCCGAACTCATCGAACGGCGCGGGGCACTTACTCTCCACCCTCAGGCACTTCGGCATCAGCAGCAGCCGCTTCTCATAAGGCACTGTGGCCAGAGATTCCCGCCAAGCTTCATTGCTCAGCAGGACGCCCACGTAATCAATGTAGACCGGATCGAACTTATTGTCCGCTATGATCTTCTCCGCGTGAGTGCGCAGTTCATCCAGCGGCATCGGGGGCACCAGTTTATGC
This sequence comes from Verrucomicrobiaceae bacterium, assembly GCA_016795485.1. Lineage (GTDB taxonomy): Bacteria > Verrucomicrobiota > Verrucomicrobiia > Verrucomicrobiales > Verrucomicrobiaceae > JAEUHM01. The sequence continues at coordinate 179,727 of JAEUHM010000004.1, forward strand.
TCCTCCACATAGGCGCGGATCTTTGCCAGCACATGGTCGCGCTCGATTTTCGTTTGCGGAAGGTTCTTCTTTGGCTGGCGGAAACGCCGCACCGTGAGAGGTACTGGCGGGGGCAGGGGGGCAGAGCGGACGGCTACAGTGGACATTGGAAGGGTTTGCGTGAGAGCTAAGGCATAACCGTGCCCTGAGGCCATGGTCTTGCAACTGCTCTCAAATATTACCCGTTTGGTGCACTTTTAGCGAGCCCTAAGCCGCTCTGGAGGAAGTTTTTCCACCCGGTCCTTGAGTTCTTTGCTTGGCTTGAACTGAACCACACAGCGTTCTGGGATTTGAATCTGCTCGTGGGGAGCATTCGGATTACGGCCTAGCTTAGCGGCGGCCACCTTGACGGACAGAGTGCAGACCCCGCGGCACGTGATCGTCGCGCCTTCGGCCAACTTGTCACCAATCGTTGAAAGCATAGCATTCACGATGAGTGCAACTTGTTCTGAATCTACTCCGGTTGAGCCTGAAATGGCCGTTACCAGGTCTTTTTTGGTGACAGTGGTCATGTCAGAAAGATTTTTATCAAATCTCGCCCCCCTTGCAACATAGATGTTCTGCTTTTTCGGGGAAAACACTACGCGACTCGCCCTCTTTCCTCTTCGCGTTAATCGACGGCCTTAATGAGGCGTCTAGGACGTTACCTCGGCGAATGTCTTGAAATGCGTCTTGCTCAGCGCTCTCAGCGCATCCTTGCCGTGCTCATTTGCGATGTTCCTCGCTCGGTCCTTCACCATGCTCGACACCCCCTTCGGCAACTCCCCTCCGTAATACTCGCCGCCGTACTTCAGCCAGTTCACAAAGCGATCCCTCGCAATGATCGAAGCCGCCGCCACAGCAGGATCAGACTCCGCTTTCGTTCGTTGCACTAGCTCTATAGATCTTCCTCGGCTCTTCAGTGCCCGTTCCAGCACCGCCGGGTCTGCAAATTGATCCGAGACAGCTCGCGCGCAACCAGGGCGTTTCCCCAGCAAGTTCTCTATCACCGTCGAGTGACCCCAGGCCAGCAGCCGATTCAAGTTTTTGAACTTCGAGTACAACTCATTGTATTTCGGCGGCTGGAGCACGATCACATCATACGCTATGCCCGGGATTGCAGTGATCTGCCGCGCCAGTTCCGCGATCTTGTTGTCACTCGTGACCTTCTTGCTGTCCACCGCACCCACTTCACGCAATTGATGGACGATCGCCGTGTCCACCCACACACCCGCTATCACCAGTGGCCCAAAGAAGTCCCCTTTGCCACTTTCATCCACACCGATGTGCTCCGCAAACATCTCCGGGTGATTCACCTCCTCGTACCCCAGCTCCGCCTGCTTCAGCACCTGTGGCTCCAGGACATTCAGCACGAAGTCCTCCGTATCCTTGCCCTGCACCACCACCTTCGGTCCCTTTTCATACACCAGCACATTCACCTTCCCCTTCGTTGCCGCAAACAGACAATAAGGCTTCGTCTCAAACGTCCATCCCTCATGAGCGAGCACCATCTTCAAGTCATTAGCTTGGGCAGAAGTCAGGGCTTTCGTGTAAGTCGTCAGAGCGGGCATGGAATGAGGTTGAACGTTGGCTAGGCTATCGCAGAATCGCTTGTGGCGAGTTCCAGAGATAGCAAGATCGTAAGCAAACTAGAGGCGTGGTTTGAGCACAACGGCAAGGACTACCCATGGCGCCAGACCACAGACCCCTACGCCATCCTCGTCTCCGAGATCATGCTCCAGCAGACCCAGATCACCACCGTCCTAGAGCGTGGCTACTACTCAGGCTGGATGAAAAAGTTCCCCACCTTTGCCGCACTCGCCGCCGCCTCTGAGGACGACGTCCTCAAAGCATGGGAAGGTCTCGGCTACTATCGCCGTGCACGCAACCTTCAGAAACTCGCTCAAGCCGTCATCGGCCAGCACGCCGGCCAGTTCCCGTCAGACACTGCCGCCATGAGAGCCCTCCCTGGAGTAGGCCCCTACACCGCAGGAGCAGTCGCTTCGTTTGCCTTTGACCTAGCGGCACCGCTCGTGGACGGGAACGTTGCCCGCGTGTTGTCTCGGCTCAACAACGACGCCACCCCCGTCGATACCCCACAAGCCCAAAAGCAACTCTGGCAGACCGCAAATAACCTCGTCCTACTCGCGGGAAGCCCCAGGCGATTCAACTCCGCCCTCATGGAACTCGGCCAAACCCACTGCCGCCCCGAGAAACCCGCCTGCCTCCTCTGTCCCATCAAGGCCCACTGCACCGCAGACAACCCCGAGAGCTTGCCAAAAAAATCGAAACGCATCGCACTCACCGAAGTCATTGAAAGCGCTGTGCTCAGCGTCAAAGACGGAGCCATCCTCTTGGAACAAGAAACAGGCCCCAGACGCACCGGCCTCTGGCGACTACCCCGTGTTGAGACCGTCCCTACAGGTTGGGAGAGAGTCACCACACTCACCTACGGCATCACTAGGTATAAAGTGCGCATGACCGTCTTCCGCCCCACAACCCCGCTCCCACCTGCAGAGCACCAGCGCTACATCCCATTCAGTCACCTCCCCACCGTAGCCCTAGCCAGCCCCTACAAAAAAGCGCTGAACCTCCTCCTCTAGAGAACACCCAAAGCGGTGCAGTCATCCCGACTGCCTCCCAGTCGCTAGTGCAACTTGCGCAAAATACTCCGCCCATAACTTTGGAAGCCCGATCCACCATTGTCGGCGCTCCGGCAGTGGCTTTCGGACGCCGAGCAATGGCTTTCGGACGTCGAGCAATGGCTTTCGGACGTCGAGCAATGGCTTTCGGACGTCGAGCAATGGCTTTCGGACGCCGAGCAATGGCTTTCGGACGCCGAGCAATGGCTTTCGGACGCCGAGCAATGGCTTTCGGACGTCGAGCAATGGCTTTC
>JAEUHM010000019.1 GCA_016795485.1 Verrucomicrobiaceae bacterium
GTGCCGCCACCGGTGAGCGTGCCCGCCGTCCAACTGGTGCCACCGCTGGCATTGACCAAGCCTGCTCCGGTTACCGTGCCGGTGATGGTTAGCGGTGAGCTGACATTGAGCACGGCTCCGGTGCCCACCGCAGTGGTGCCAGTGATTTGTGTGGTGCCCGCACCGCTGATGGCGCTGGTGCCCGTGAAGGTCTGTCCGCCGCCGAGGCGCAACACCGCGCCGCTGAGTAGGCTAAACTAGCCAGCGGCGTGGGTGCCTGTGCCATCCAGAGCCAGCGTGCCCGTGCGCACCTCTACCATTCCGCTGTTGTTGAACCGCGCGTTGCCCCAACCCACGTTGCCGGAGAAGAGGGTTGTGGCCGTCCCAACATCCTTGATGAAGGTGCCGGTGTTGTTGAACTGAGCTTCTGCGCCACCAATGCCATTCTGGAAGAAGGTGTTGTTGTTCGTCGCGGTGAAGGTACCCGCATTGTTGAACACCGCTCCGTCGCCCGCATTGATCGTCCCTGCACTCCACGTTGACCCACCAGCAAGATTGATCGTGCGACCGCCTGTGAATGTCTTCGTGTTCCCGGTGCTCAGCGTCATGCCCCCACTCGCCTGAATGACACCTGCCCCGGTTATCGTCCCGTTCTCCATCGTCAACACGTCCCCCAGCGTCAGCGTCTGAGCTCCCTGCAATGTCCCCCCTACCAAGTTGAACTTCTGGATAGCGATTGGCACATTCACCGTGAGAACCCCACTATTCTGAATGGCGTCATAAGTCGGACTCGGACTGCCATTGATCGGAAACGTGCCCGGTGCTCCAGGAGTGGTCCAACTGGTTCCTAGATTCCAATCACGGGTGCCGCCGACATACGTGGAGGTGAAGTCCGCAGCTGGTGCCGCAGAGAAGAGCGCTAGAAAGCTCGCGCTGAGCATAGGGAGGTACGTTTTCATGATTTCGGGCTTGGAGCGGGTGGGAAGGGTGAGTAGCTCAGGGGAGGAGATCCCGGTTGGGGCGCGGGATTTGCAAAATGGCCTAAAAAACGAGGGCGATGTTCGGGCAGCGAGAGGGAACCTGCCTCAGAAGTTGGGGATGGCAACTTCTGTGGTGATGGTGGGACCAGTCCTGCCATCTGGCATGAGCTGGATGTAGGTCGCTCGGACACGCCGGTAGCTGAAGGACCAAGTCTCCGTGGGAGGCGAGCTTCCTGCCACAACACTACTCACAGATAACCCTTCCACCCCCACATCGAAGAAGGTCAGTCGCTGAATCGGAAACTCTACATTTCCATCAAAAACCAGCAACTCCATGGATGGAATCCTTGTCCCATTGGTCATCAGTTTTCCCAGTTGACCGCTTGCGATGCTGGATCTGAAAGACACTGACAGCAGGTAGCCTACGCACTTGGTGGCCAAGGTGCCAGTTGCGGCATCCAGGACGCGCCCGATACCCCAATCGTGGCTTTCGACCTCGGTGACTTTGACCAAGTCTTTGATTGCCGTGGTGGAGAAGGCACCAGTGAAGCTAGTTGATTTGAGATAGCATGAAGCGGGCATGACAATGTAAGATAATTAGGGTTGAGAGGAAGGGTTCAGTGGAGGTGCTGGTCAGGCGGAGAAAGTGTAGCGATTGCTGCCGTCTGCCTTGGGTCCCATGTCCACTTGAATGGTAGAATAGCTCAGACTCAGTTGATCCAACGGCCTAGGCCCTCCCACATTGAAACTTTGGGTGATGCGCTCCACACGGACGCCCCCCAAGACCAGCCGCCAAAGGGTTTCTACCGATCCCCCTGCAATAGCCTTCAAGCCCAGAATCTCGCAGGTGGGGAGGGTGGCGTTGGTCCCCGCCGCTTGGATTAGCAATGGCGTAGAGCGATCCAAACTTTTGTTGATCTGGATCAAGCGCGGCAGCAGCGGGCTGACTAGCCCGCCCGTCTCTGGACTCACTTGTGTTTCAAACGACCATTCGCAAGACACCAATACGATTTTTCCGGCGTGAGTGGCGTCTGTGGATTCACCCGGTATGCCGGGTATGGACATGAAGATGTTAGAGGCCATGGAGTGTTCTGGTTAGAGTTGGTAGATTTCAGGTTGGGAAAGCATGCCCAGGTGGTAGCCGCCGGTGAGGACGACTCGGCCATCTGGAAGGGTTTGCGCATTGTGCCGGTAGCGCGGTTGACGCAGGGGAGCGGCTGGCTGCCAGGTATCCTTGATGGGGTCATACAGGGAGGCCATGGCGAGCGCGCCGTGGTTGTACCCGCCCAGCACCAGGACGTTGTTGCCGCTGATGGGTGTAGCGGTGTGAGCACCCCGTGCACGGGACAGCGGTGCCGCGTCATACCAGGTGTCGTCATTCACGTCATAAATCTGGCAACTAGCCAGCGCACCCCCTACACCCGTGCCGCCTACGACAAGGATGCGCCCACCGGGCAGCAGGCAAGTGGCATGATCCACCCGCGCAAACGGCTCCACGGCGGTCAGACCCTTCTTGTCATGATGTTTGCCCTTGTCATGGCCTTTACCAGCCGCGTGCAAGGGTGAGAGTGAGGCAGCCAGGCCAGTGCCAGCCGCCAGTGCCAGCGCCTGCATGAAGTGGCGGCGTTCTACAGACGACGCCATGTTTTCTAATGTATCTTTCATTGGATCAGGTGGGTGTGCGGAGATTTATTTCTTGGGGAGGACCACGATGGTGCCCGCAGGAGACAGGCAGTCGGAGAACTCAGACGCCTCCTCGGCATTCTCTTGGGCGGCGACATCAATGGCGAGCACGCGCCCTGCTGTGCCGGGCTTCAGGCTAAGCTGGAGGTTGAGCGTTACGATTGGGCTAGTGGGACCAGCGGCCACCACACTACTGCCAGCCAGGTGCAGAGTAGCCTTGTTCGTTTGCAACTGCGTCCTGGTGCCTGCGGCAAAACCCTTGCCAAAACGGCCATTCCCTTCATTGAGCACGCTGAACGTCCGTGTGAGCACGTCAAACTTCAGCCACATCACGATGTCAGAGCCATCACGGATGCGCAGTTGTATCCACCGCAGGTCATTCCAGTTCTGCGGATCAGGGACGATCCACTTGTAGGCATAGTTAAGCGTCTCGTGGACACGCGCCTCGCGTTCCTCCGGGGTGATTTCAAAGCCGCCCGCGCAACTCGCCGTAAAGGTGCTATTGAAGTTGGGAACCTGATCATCAAAGGCACCGTCGTCGGTGTCGTCTATGTTGAAGTTTAGGATGTCAAAGCTCTGGGGGTTGGTGACCTGGATGAACCAACTTCCTGGCAGCAAGGCATCCGCAGCGGAGACCGCATAGGTGAAGTCCAGCTTCGGCGTCTTGTCCGCAGGTGCATGTTGGGACCACCCCGTCTGTGTTTTCGCCGTCGTGCCGTTGGGACGCAGCAATTTCACGGTTACCGGAGCAAAGGTGCCCAGCCATGCGTCTGCGTGCCATTTGGCCTTGATGCGGAAAGAGCCTGTTCCATCTATCTGACTGGTGCTGATAGCCCGGGCAGTAGCCGTAGTGTCAGCATCAATATCAAACCCGTCGCCTGCAATGCTCAATATCCGCTGAGGCGGAGGGATGTAGTCCACATAGATCGTCCCGGCTACCCTGATGGTGGGATTAGACAATTGGGAGCGCACACGCACACGCCAGGTACTCGGGCAGCCGAACTCACTCGTGTTATTAATGCCAAAGTTATTCATACTGAAGCTGCCAGATGCTGGTATGCCGGTGATTTGAGCACCCGCTGACGCAACGTAGGGGCCGTCTGGCCCGGTGGAGTCCACGCTCTCTGCGCTAGGTTTGTGCAGGTCCACATTCACCCGCTCGGCACCGCCGGCAGAGAAGGTTCCATAAACACGGACGATCGTCGCCCAGGCAGGCAGCGAGAACGTCCGCATGTTGCTTCTTGTGTTCGGCGTCCCCGGCCCGAACTCGAACGTCTTCGGTGTGGCAGTAAACACCGTCTGCGCGGTTGTCTGCGCCACTGGCATGAGTGCCAGCAGGCAGAGCCAGACAAGTGTGGAGGTGATGTGGTGCTTGATGCGCGCGGATGCCCCGCGTGCTTGATGGTGGAGTGGTATCGTTTTCATGATCGGTGCATGGGTTCAGATGTGGGTTGCGAGGGATTCAAAGAGGCAGGTCACGGCTTGGAGGCAGTATTTGCAAAAAAGGTGAAAAAAGGGTGGAGTGAGGTGTTAGGCGACCACGGTGATGCTGACTTCATCACTCCACTGGCCCACGCGCTGGTCTCCCACGCGGAAGATGGCTTTGTACTTCCACAGCGCGGCAGTCGCGGGGAACGGAGTCGTATCCGTGTAGCCGGGCGTGGTGTCTGTGGCCAAAAACTGGTAGCCCTGACCGCGATCCACACAGATCTCGATCATGTCCAGATACGCGCTCTGGCCCTGCCAGCTCCAGCGCACCAGCACCTGGCCACCGCTGATTTCCAGAGTGAATATGGGCTTGAAGGTGGAGAAGTCTGGCCCGGTGTGGGCAGCGCCCTCTATGCCTAACAACTCACCGATGGCTGTCGTGTAGGCTGGGTTAGCCTTGATGATTTTTACCAACTCACGGAAGCGCTTCTCAATGCCCACAGGCACGGGAGTGACGGCGGTGGGCAGAGTGGGCTCTTCAGGCGGGGTGCTGCTGCCAGTGCCCTCCCGCACGCTGTTTTTCCAGGCGGTCCAAAGCTGCCCGTTCTGGCCAAAGAGGTCCTGCAGGGCGAGAACGTAAGCAAAATAGGCCGCATCGTTGGCCTGAATGGTGACTTGGCCTGTCGGTCCTGTAGTCAGGCCAAAGGTGGTGACGTAGTCCCCAATGGCGTTCTTAAACAGGGTGAGTTGCGCGGAGAACTCCTCGTCGCGTCTTTTGAGATAGTCTGTCTTTGGCATGGCTTTGGCTTTGCGTTTGGGTTGGGCAGGAGGGGGCTGCGAAAGGGAGGTGGGGCTATAGACCCAGCCGGGGTCGAACCACTCCAGGAGGTAGGAGGGATCCCCCCAGCGGAGATTGACGTCGTTCCAGCGTAGGCCGGTCATGTCCCAGGTGACGGGTTTCATAAAAAAGGGCTTGGGAGGCGTCTACGGATGATCCGAAGGGGCCGACGGATGATCCGAAGGGACCGACGGATGATCCGAAGGGACCGACGGATGACTCGAAGGAACCGACGGATGACTCGAAGGGGCCGACGGATGACTCGAAGGGGCCGACGGATGATCCGAAGGGACCGACGGATGACTCGAAGGAACCGACGGATGACCCGAACGTGCCGACGGATGATCCGAACGTGCCGACGGATGATCCGAACGTGCGCCCCAAGGCCTTGCTCATAATAACCGCACCTGTCGGCAGTTGGTGCCGTGGGGCTGATGGAAGGCTGGTCTTCATGAATCAGGCGCGAGTTTTTCCGGGCGTGAAGCTCGAATGCTAGGGGTTGTCCGCTTTTTCCGGTATTACCCGTTCGGGTAGGGCGCGGGTTTGGTGGTCGTGCTTGATGTGCGCGCGGTAGGCGGTAGCTGCGGCGGCGGTGCGGGTGTGGACGCCCAAGCGCTGAAATATCTCCTTCAGGTGCATCTTCACCGTGTTGATGGAGCAGCCCAGGATGGTGGCTATCTCGTCATTGGTCTTGCCTTCCGCGATCCAGTGCACCACCTCCGCCTGCCGGTGAGTGAGGTGAAGTTGAGTCGTTAAAACACGGATCGCTTCTTGGTCGTCGGGAGCCTGCCCATCAGCGCTAGTAGCCATCCACGCCGATAGTCGGGAGCCTGAAACCGCACCATTACCCGAATGGGTAGGATCACGGAAAAAAATCGGCTTCCTGTTTTGTGGCGCTGACATGGTTCTCATCGCGCTCTTCGGAAAAATCTGAGAGCGATTACAGGCAGCGGAAGATTTTTTTACGCTGAGGTCGGAACTACTACGGAGTTCTGCGATCTGAGTCATGCCGTAGCCGGGTTGCATGGCGGGATGTAAAGCTCAGCGGAGATTTTTTCGCATCGTCTGAATGGACTATTCGTGGTGACTAAATGTGCAGGCTTGTCATCACACAGGGTGCTGGCTATGAGGTGGAATGCCCAAGCGATCCCTGCCCCCGAAGGTCCGGCGTGCCACGTCACGGAGTGTCTATCCCGTCCATGCGAATGATGCCTCCCTGGTGAGGCCACTGCTGCGTCTGCACGGTGCGCTGAGCATTGAGTCCCTCTGGGAAGCCTGCATTGAGTTGGTGGATGCTGCTTTGCCCAACTTCCATCTCATAGCGGCGCTTCCGTTTGAGGGGATGGCTCCCATGGCTATCCGCACGACGTTGCCTGAGCCGGATATAGAGGCGTTTTGGCTGCGGGTGAACGCCGCAGAGCCACCGATGGCGCGCACGCTGATGGAGCATCCTGGGCTGACGCTTTCCACTCTGGATGATGACTTGAGCGCGGAGGAGATAGAGGGTTCAAGGTTCTACCGGGAGATCATGCAGCCTGGTGGGTGGCGGCATAGTGCGGGGCTTTTCTTTTGGGATGAGGGGCGATTCCTGGCTCACCTGGGCATAGTGCGCACTCGGGAGCAGGGGCGCTTCTCCGCTGCGGATAAAGCGCTGCTGGCGGAACTGCATCCGCACTTTGATATAGCCATGAAGCGCGTGGCAGTGATGGAGCGCCACCGTCTGGTGAGCGGCATCATGCAGGAGGCGCTGGAGCATCCGCTGGATGGTCTGGCACTGCTGGACTCACACGGGGCGCTGGTGATGCATAACTCCTCCGCAGCTCATGCCTGTGCGCTGTGGAGTGGCGGGCGTGAAGCGGCAGCGCGCAGGATCGCCCCTGGTGCTGCTTTGTCACTCCCGGTGACTCTACAAGATGCCGCGCAAAGTCTGCGGATGAGTTTCCTCCAGGCACACAGCCGGGAGCGCGTGGTAGGGCGGGAGTTTGTGGAAGAGGTGGCTCATCCCAGTCAGGCTGGTCTGGTGGCGCTGCTGCGGGTGGTGGTGCCTGCTAATGAGGCGGTGCCGCCGCATATACGCATCGAGTTCTCCCGCCTGCCCGCCCCTCTGGAGGCAGATGCCGCAGCCCCCGTGTTCCGCCTGAGTGAAGCAGAGCAGCGTGTGGCCGAACTCGTAGCGCGTGGCCTGCGTAATGAAGAAGTGGCCACGGAACTAGGCATCAGTGTGAACACCGTGCGCGCCCATCTGCGAGAGACGTTTGCGAAACTCGGTGTGACGCATCGTGGACAGCTCAGAGGGCGGTTGCTGCCGTCTTAAAGGGATCAAGTTTTCAGCAGTCGAGTATTCAGTAATCAGACTGAATACTGATGACTCGATCACTGATCAGTGCTGCTACTTCAGCACGCCGTATTCCACCTTCCTGATCTGCGGGTGGAGGGCGGTGTTGTTGCCAGAGACGGCGAGGTTCACTGCTATGGCTCCTTCTGGTGTGCTGCTGTCGCGCTGGGTCATCATGAGACGACCATCCAGCCATGCGGACATGAGGTCGCCTTGCACGGCTACCACCAACTCGTGCTCGGCTAACAGATCGAAGCCGGGATCAAACTTGGCGTAGTTGTCGAAGAGCACTTGTTTTCTGAGGGTGGAGTCCCAACTGCGTTGGTTCATGCCGCGCTCCACCAGCATGGACTGGTAGTTGCGCCCGGTGGGCGTCCAGCGCATGACGAGGCCGCCGGCGCCCTTGAACTTCATGCGCGCTACGCCATCCCGGATCACTTGGTTCCCGTTGATGACCATGGAGTAAGGTTTGGCAAGGATGAGCCAGTCTCCCTGCACCGTACCAGCACCTGCCTTCGTGACGCCATCCCGCAGCAGGGGCGTGGCATCCACCCAGGTGGCGGGTTCTGGCACGGGTAGAGGCGCGGGGAGCGGTTCTGGAGTTGAGGGAGGAGGAGTTGGTGGTGGTTCTGGCTCTTTGACGGGGGCGGACTTGGAGGCAGTAGCTTGGAGTTCGGCGTACTCGACCTTCTTGATCCAGAGTGGCTCGCGGGTTTCGTTGGGGCTGAAGAGTTGGATGGCCATGGAGCCGATGGGGAAGGTGTTGTCCAACTGGGTGGCTATGAGTTTACCGTCTATCCACAGGGCGAGTTGGTTGCCGTTCACTACGAAGGTGGCGGTGTGCTCTTGTTTGGGGTCGTAGTCTTTGCCCAGGGGTATGGTTTGGCGTGGGAAGCTGGGTTTTCTCTTTTCGTCCGGGTGCCACACCCAGAGCATGACTTCCTGAAGGTTGAGGTTGGCTACATAGTGCCCTTCTGGTGTGTCGCGCTGTATGAGGAAGAGCCTGCCTTTATAAGTGGCTCGTAGCGCTACGTTTTTGAAGGGCCGCTTGCTGAAGAGCGCGGTCTCGCCTGGTTTTGTGATGTGGAGCCACTCGCCCTGGAGTTCGCCTCGGTGAGTTGTTAACACATCGGAGCGTACGGAGTCGGTGAGGTCTATCCAGTTGGCTTGCTCTGGATAGATGGGGGTAGCTGGTGGGGGCGGCGGGTCTAGCAGCCCTTTCACATCTGGCCCGGCTCCGGGGCCGAGGACGACCCGCAAGCCAGTGTTAAAGGTCTGAAGTGCTGGTGGGCTTCCTTGACGGGATGCGGCTGTGGCTTTGTCTCCATCGTTGAGGCTGAAGTCGCCGCCACGGAGCACACGTATCTCTTGGCGATCTGCGTGATACCACTCCTCACACCACTCGCGCACGTTCCCGGCGAGATCGAGCAACCCGTGGGGACCTAGTTTGAAGGAACCAACGGGAGCGGTGTGGATAAAGGGATCGCTTCTGCCTGCTAAGACGACAGCAGTGTTCGTAGTGCTCTCGCCGGGGCGCGGAAGGCACTCCTCACCACGGAAGTTGGCGGCATCAGGCGGTGGCGGCCATTTGCTGCCCCAGAGAAAAACATCAGGCAGGCCGCCGTGTTTTCCAAACGGTGATGCTGTGGGCGCTTCAAGATCGCCAATCCCAACGGCGCAACTCCACTCGCGATCAAGCGGCACGCGGTAGTGCTCGTTCTGGGAGATGATGCCTGCTTTGCGCTCAATGGCAGTGAGCCAGCGGCAGAAGGCCTGGGCATCATGCCAACTGATGTTGACGGCGGGGTGCATGGGACCTTGTTCAAAAGGAGGCGCTTGCCAGGGGTGCCCGGTGGCTTTGACGAAGGCGGCGTAATCTTGAACACGAGTCTCCCACACGCTGAAGAGCACGCGCTGTTTATGTGTGTGACCTCCGGTGATGGGCACGGGCACGAATCTCATGCCGAGGGTGTTGGCAAAGGGTGTGTCCACGGTGGCGAGTGCGGGCTGTGGTGTCGTGACCACTGCGTCCTTTGGCACGCGCTGCATTTGCCATATATCCTGCTCGCCGGAGCCAGTGGGGCCTTGCCAGGCGAACAGTAGGGTGCGCCCATCATGCGAGAGGCAGGGATCAAACATCATGCCCTGGAAGGGCACATCCAGCGGCTGCACGTGGTAGCCTCCGCCCTCATCTGGCACGGCCATGTGGAGCACACTGGTGGAGACGGTGTCTTCGTTTTGCTGACGTACGAAGAGTAGCGTGCGGTCGTCCGAGCAGAGGTGCATGTCTCGCTCCTGTATCCATGTGTTAATCGTGGGGCCGAGGTTGGTGATGTTGCCAAAGTCGTCCTTCAGGGTCTTGCGGGTGGCTTTCCACATATCGTGACCGCCATAGCCACCGGTGCGCAAGGAACCGAAGTAAAGCGTAAGGCCATCGCTGCTCATGTTTGGGGATTGATCGTGCCCTTGGTAGTTCACCGACTGGAGGTTCACTGGTGGTCCCCAAGGAGCCTTGTCGTCGGCACGCTGGAGCATGTAGAGATCCTGACTGGAGCCCAAGTTTCCGGGGCCGTCAGACCTGACACACAGCATGGTCCGGCGATCCGCCGCAATCCACTGCTTCCCAGACCATGAACCTGCGTCTGGTATTGCCTGTGGTTGCCCAAAGGCGGCATCAATGCTCGGTCGGCGAGATTCATGTAGCAAACTCGTGTTGTTGCGTACTGACAGGTAAGTGAGGATCAACGAGTCGGCTGAGAGGTAGGGCGAAAGGTCTCTTCCTGCCGCATTCACGGCGGGTCCGAGGTTCACGGGCGGGGTCCACTTGAAATCTGGTGACGTGAGCGTGTGCGCGATGCTGCCCGGCTTTGCGACAAAAGATGGGCGGGGTGGCGGCTCAGGAGGCTGTGAGCCGCCCAGAGGAGCATACTCCAACCGCAGGATGCCAGCCGGGACCTTGGGCTCAGGACTCACGATGGCACCCATGCACAGCCGTCCTTGCTTTAGGTGCGTATCCTTCAACGACAGCACCTCGCGTCCGTCGAGCCACAGTCGCATCTCGTCTCCCTGGGCTGCAAACACGAGCTCATACTCTTTGAGTGGATCAAATGACTTGCCGAGAGCAAACTTTGCCGCCTCGTCCTTCGAGTAAGTAGTGCTGATGCTCGCATCGCCATCGGGGCGCACGTAGCCCACATAGAACTGGTTCATCGTCCCACGTAGGCCCAGCCAAACGCAACCCGTGCAGGTCACACGCAGCGCCACATCGCTAAACTGACGGCCCACGGCTATATCGAAGTGAGCATCCTCCGTGATTCTGAGCCAACGGTCCTCCAGGTGGCCGTAGTTGAAACGCCGTGCGATATCTTTTAGCTCGGGTGTGGTGTCTACCCATCGCTCTGGCACTGGGTAGTTTTTGTCGCGCTGGTTACCTCCCAATATCACCCATGTGATCAGCGCAAGCAGGGCAATACCAACAGTGAGGAGGAGAGAACGCGGCCTTCTACGCTGAATCTGCTCACCACTCAGTGGTGAGATGCGGGAGAGCAGTGCCTGCATGGCGTCTGCCGCACTGAGGCGGTCCTGAGGCTGAGCTTGGAGCGCCTGGGTGATGATTTTATCCCAAGCAGGATCTACCGCCACGGTCTGGGAGGGCGGCTTCCAATCGCCTTTTGGCAGCTCGCCTGTGAGCATCTGGTAAATCATGACGCCGAGGGCGTAGATGTCCGCCCTTTGGTCCACAGCCTGTCCGGCGGTGAGTTGCTCTGGTGCAGCATATGCCGGAGTCCCCAGAGCGTGATCTGAGTCGTCTTGCGCGCCATCTTCTGGCTCCATCGCAGTGGCTAGGCCGAAGTCCGCTAGCTTGATGCGACCATCACGCATCAGGATGATGTTAGAGGGCTTGATGTCGCGGTGAACGATGCCGTGCGAGTGAGCAAACTGAAGCGCTTCACACACGAGTTTCATGATGGTGAGCGCCCGTGTCTCGGATACGCCGCCGCTGCGGATGACGTCCATCAAGTTGGCACCATCCACGAACTCCATGACGATGAACAGGAAGTCGGGGCCAGCCTCACCGCAGTCGATGACATTCACGATGCCTGGATGGCTGAGTCGAGCGAGCATCTGCGCCTCACGCAAGAAGCGTAGACGAAACTCTGCATCCAGAGCATGGTCTTGACGCATGATCTTGATGGCCACGGGCCGCTTTAGGGTGGTTTGGACGCCTTTGTAGACCGCGCCCATTCCCCCGCGCCCTATGAAACTCTCCACGGTGTAAAATCCCCGCGGCAGCATTGCAGCCACCTCCTCCGCAGACGGTGGCTGCCAACTGCTGGCTCGTTGCGATCTGCGAGACTGGCTAAGCGTATCACCCGGCAAAGTGGGCTCCATGAGCGCTACACGCTTCAAGCAAGACGGGCACTTCCCGCCCAGCATCTGCCCCGGCAACGGCGTGCCACAGGTGATGCAGGTGGAGGTGTCGGCTATCATAACCTTAGATTCCAAAGAGGTGCTTCATCTCGGCGTCCACATCAGAAGGCTCGGCTACGGTCAACTCTACTTGCTCACGAACGCAATGACGGAAGCGCTTGCGCAAGCGATGAACAGCCACAGCGAATGCCTGGGGTGTCAGTCCAATGGCTTCACAGGCATCTGCATACCCATCGGCACCAGAGTTCACCGAGAGATAAGGCTCGACCGCTGCGAATACATCTCGCCGCCCACTGGCATCGTACTCGTCCCGCAGGCACGCCAGCGCCCGGTCCATGAGCACCAACGCCCAGTTTTGATCAAACATGTCTGCTGGCGAGGACGTGGAAGCGGGCAGTTGCTGAAACCACGCTTCCCCTGTTGCTTCGTCAAAAGGGAGCATCAGCGCGCCACCGCCTCTCTTCTGAGCGTGGAGCTCCCGCCATTCGTCCACCAAGAAAAAGTCCAACGCGCCGAGCAAATAAGTGCGAAATCGGCCTTTATCACGTTCCGCTTTGCCAAAAGCCTCGCGCCGCAGCATTCGCGCAAAAAACTCCTGGGTCAGGTCTTGTGCATCTGCCGTAGCGTGGCCCCTGCGGCGTATTTCAGCGTAGATAGGGCGCCAGTAGAGAGTGCAAAGCTCATTGAGCGCATCCGCAGCCTCGGCCGAGGCCGCTCCTTCCTTGACGTGGGCCACAAGACTCCATCGGGTGGTGTCAAATCTGCCACGAGAAGCATGAGAGTTGGAGGAGTCGGGAGACACAGTGAGAGAAGAGGTATACTCGGAGGCATCTCACGATTTCTCAAGCGCGGGATGCTACCGAGTGCGGCATCATGTGACGAATAGCCTTTCAAAACATGCGGCTCGGCCCAGATGTTGCTATAGGAACGCAAAATGTTTTCATCCCCCATACCTTGGAGCGTAGCTTCTTCATCAGTCGGCATTGGCATTCTCACCGAGGGCTGGAACCTTGCGGACGATGCGCACGGAGCAGAAGAGTGGCGCAGTTTCGCCACAGAGGTGCGATTCGCCACGCCTTTCAACTCCATCCCCGTGGTGCATGTGGGCATCACTGGTTTTGACATGGATCAGCGAGACAGTTCCCGCATCACACTCCACCTCTGGGACATTACCGAAAGTGGCTTCATCGTCACCGTGTCCACCTGGGCTGCGAGTCGTGTTTATGCTGTGGAGTTTCAGTGGTTGGCCATCGGCGCGTGATGCGCAATCAAGCGGCCACATCGCAGCGGATTAACGCCCAGCGAATCGCCCCATGAACAAGATGAGCCCAGTGCTGCGGTGCGTGATGAGCCAGAGAAAGGGCTTATCCGCGCGGAAGGTGACGCGTTTGAGCGGAGGCGGCATGGCGGAGGCGAATGGGGCTGCCACGGCGGCCGTGGCTGCTGCTGCTTCGGCTCCCAGTTCGTTGACCTCGATGGTGGCTTGGTGAATGACGTCGGTGATGTAGCAGGCTTCTTTCTCGATCATCTTGGAGAGATTCGCTTTGCCGTCGATAAACACATCTTTGGCACCGAGAGCCTGCCACATGTTTTTGAGGGAAAGTTGTGTGCTGTAGTTGAAACGCGGAATGAAGCTGGTGACTTCGTGTAGCGTCATGGCCTTCTGCACCGCTTCCCAAGTGTCGTCGGAGAACTCCGCTTCGATCTTTTTCCTCTGAGAGTTGTCGTTCGGCAGGAGGATATGGAAACCAATCTCGGCGGACTTGAATGGCAGTCGCAGGCACTGCCAGCCACTGCCCTCAGCATACGATGATGCCTCCAGTTTGGTCATGGTGCTCAGCATCGTGCTACTGCCATCGCTCATGGCGAAAGGGCGCGGCTTGGTTTGCTCGGGATCAAAAAACTCCGCCCAACTGGACTTCAGATACACGGCATTCACCAGCACGGCAGCTGGTCGTGCAGCGGGGAAGTTGGAAGGGCCAACGAGGTTCGTGATTTTGCCATTGGTGCGCTGCCTGACCCAGTCGTTGATGGCTACGGCTGCTTGCGCGGGGTTGTCTGCCGGGATCACTCCGCAAGTGGCGCCGTAGTTTTTCTCAGCGAGTTGCTTGAAGGCCGGAGTAAACGGCAAAGTCTCCGGTGCCCAGAGCGAGTTGGCGACACCGAGCTGTAGTCCCCCTTGATTCGATGCAGATTGAAGCTCGGCCCGCATCGCCTGCAAATACGCTTCTCGTTGCGTGTTGTCGGCCGGAAGAAAAGCGAGCTTTAGCATTTCGGCCTGTGTGGTCCCCGCCGCTCCATCTGCCAGCATCGCTGCCACCTGATGAGAACTGAAAGGCGAGAAGCAGAAGTTGTCCGCAGTGGCTTGTCGAAATAGATGAAACAGACCAAACGCATGAGCATTGGCCGCAGCCGCACCTACACTCGCGGCTTCTTGGCAAAGTGCGGAAGTGGCGGCCACTAGTATCAAAACAGATGCTCTCATGATTTTCTCCCCAGAATACGATCCATCGAGTCCGAGGTCTGATAGATCAGCGCCTCTGGGTAGTGAGTGTATGGATGAAAATACTCGAAGGTGAGGAAGCCTTTGTACCCCGTCTCGGCAAGGGCATCTGTCACGGCGGGCCAGTTGGTGGTGCCATCTAGCAGCGGACGAAACGTCTCCAGAGAAAAGTCGGTGCCTTTCTTGGTGAACTCCTTCAGATGGACGTTCTTGGTGCGATTGCCAAGCACCTTGGCCCAGTGCTCGGGGAATTGGAACATGGAGATATTGCCCGTGTCGAAGTGGACCTTCACGTGCTCGCTGCCAAAGCTGTCCACGAAGGCATTCATCTCCATCGGGGTCATGAGGTAACCATTGAAGAAGATGTTCTCGATGTTTAGGCAGACTTTGAGTTTCTCTGCTTTTTTGGACAGTTGGCCTACGGCTTCACGCGCTCGCTGATCGCATACGTCGTTGGCGACAGGTTCATGATCGGTGCGCCAGGGAATGTGGACAGCCCCTGGAACGACAAGCACGTTCTCCACACCGAGATCGTGAGCGCACTGGGCGATCTTTCCCGCCAACTCAATGCCCTGAGCACGTTTGGTAGGGTCATTGCTCGTCAGTGGATAGGGCCAGAACAGGAACGAACATAGCCCGCTGATTTGAATGCCAATCTCGTCAGCCATCTTGCGGATCGCTTGGTAGTCCTTCGTCCCGTGTTTAGGAGAAAGGTCGTTGTCGAGGTCATAGTTGAGCTCGACGGCATCAAATCCGGCGTCTTTTGCAAGTTGCAGGCACTCCCGCAGACTCATGCGCTCTGGATAGGGAAATGCCCAGAGATTGATCGACTTCAGCATGTCGTAGCGCTTCACGGAGCCTCTGCGCGCATCCGGGGCAGCAGCGGCTTGTGATTGGGGCTCGAAAGCAAGCGCACCTAGTCCAATGGTGGCCATGGTGGCCCTCAAGGCATCTCGACGGGACAAAGAATCGGAGGCGGATTGTGTTTCCATTTCGCCATCAAAACAGATTGGCCGAGAGTCGTCACGCGCGATTTCCATGACGCTGCCGTGCAACATCAGGTCTTGTATCTTGGCGTCTTGCGTCTTGTGTCTGACCCTATGCGCATCGCACTCGTTCACTACACGGCACCACCAGTCATCGGTGGTGTAGAGCGCATTCTGGAAGAGCATAGGCGGCTATTTGAGCAGAAGGGGCATGATGTTGAGTTCATCACGTCATTCACGCCGCAGTTGCCAGAGTTTGATGTGGTGGCCATTCACAATGTGCTCACCATGCCGTTCAACCCAGAGTTTGCAGGGCAACTGCGTGCACTGATGGCATCGACACCTCAGGTGAAGTGGATCAACTGGGTGCACGATGTAGGCAAGGTGAATCAACAGTACGCTCACTTGCCCTGGAATGCGGAAGCGCCTCCCAATTGCATCCATGTGGCGGTTTCACAGTTGCGTCGAGGTGAATACGCGAGAGCCGTGGGCCTCTCAGAGGCGGATGTTCATGTCATCCCCAACGGAATCGATTGCGCAAAGACACTAGGCCTTTCGGACTTCGTCTCAGGTCTCAATCTTTGGCAAGAGAAGCTGATTCTCTTCCATCCAACGCGGATCGTGAGGCGAAAAAATATCGAGTTGGGACTTCGTGTGACAGCCGCACTGCCGGATGCTCTCTATGTCGTCACTGGCGCACCTGATCCACACAATGCGGACCACACCGCTTACATGCAGGAAGTGATAACTCTTTCCCGCGAACTCAGGCTGCAAGAACGAGTGAAGTTCGTTGGCGCGGTGAGCGATGACGATATTAGGAGTCTCTACACCATGGCTGACGCGCTCTTTTTCCCCTCCAAAAGCGAGGGATTTGGTCTTCCACTGCTAGAAGCAGAGCTTCATGGTGTGCCCGTTTTTTGCTCAGACATCCCAGCTCACCGCGAGGTCGGCAGCGGTCAGTTCTTTGGTCTCGATGATGAGCCAAGCGCAATAGCATCAAGGATTGTGGCCAACGAGAGCGTGAGAATGCGTCAAGCGAGGCGCGATGTCTTTGCTAGGCACGGTTGGGATGCGATTTGGTCGACCTTGACCTCCAAAGTGCTGCCGGACCTGCGTTCGTAGACGACGACCACTCCTCGTGCTTGAAGCATGCAAACTTGGTGATGTGCTCATCGTTGTGGAGAGCTGATGAAGGACATTAGCATTATCGAGAACTGTGACCATCTCCTAGCAGTGATGCAGGCCGGAGTGGTGAAAGCGGCCACCGTCATTTCATGACAAGTCTAGGCATCATCGGACTTGGCCTCATGGGGCAGGCTTTTGCGATCAAGCTCCGTGAGGCTGGCTTCGAGGTGTTAGGTTATGATTGTGACCCATCTCGTTGCCTCGGTGTAAATGGTCCAGAGGAAGTCGCCCACCGTTGCGAGCGAATCTTGCTCAGCTTGCCTAACTCTGAAGTGGTGAAGCAAGTGCTGCAGTCACTGCCGCTGCGGGCCGGACAGATCATCCTCGACACGTCGACAGGCGATCCCGCTGACGCAGCGCAATTGGGAGCCGAGTTGCGTGAACGCGGTGTGATGTACCTCGATGCGACGATCTCCGGCAGCAGCGCCCAGGTGTTGCGAGGTGAAGTTACTGCAATGGTCGGTGGCGAAGAACACGCCTACAAACAATGCTCGGACATCTTCTCGTCTTTCGCCCGAGACACCATTCACACTGGCGTTTGCGGCACGGGCGCGAAGATGAAACTCGTCACAAACCTCGTGCTCGGGCTGAATCGCGCGGCTCTGGCGGAGGGGCTCGCGTTTGCTAAAGAGATCGGTGTTTCGTCGGAGAAGGCACTCGAAGCGCTCACTCGCAGCATGGCCTACTCACGCATCATGGACACCAAGGGCCCAAAGATGATCACGGGCGACTTTTCGCTCCAAGCTCGACTCTCCCAACATCTCAAAGATGTGCGCCTCATTCTCGCAGCGAGCTCGAAAGAGCTCCCGTTGAGCGAGGCGCATCGCGCGTTGCTGGAAAAAGCCGAGGCGCTCGGCTTTGGCGATCTCGACAACAGCGCCATCCTTCGCGCCTATGACTGAACGCTCCACCAGCTTGCTCGCCGCCATGACGGGCCTGATTTTCGCAGGTGCACAGCTTGGGTTGATGCCTATCGCGTCTCTCTCAGTCTCCAAATCTCTCATGCCCGAGTTCACGCCCGGTGCAGGAGCAGATTGGGTCGCACGCTACACCGCCGCGATGATGCTCGGCGGCGCTTTTGGCGGCATCTGGCTCGGTGGCCTCGGTGATCGCATCGGCAGGGCCAAAGCCACGGCTTTGTGTGTCTTGGTCACCGCCTTGTTTGGAGGAGCGGGCATGTGGGCATCGAATCAAGAGCAGATGCTCGTACTGCGCTTCCTCGCAGGTCTTGGTGTCGGCGGCATGTGGCCGAACGGCATCGCACTCGTCGCGGAGAGCTGGAGCAATGCCTCACGCCCTCTTGTTGCGGGAATAGCGGGCACGGGCTTGAACCTCGGCATCTTTGCGGTCTCGCAGTTGGGTCGGGCATTCAGCGTGACTCCAGACTCGTGGCGTTGGTTGTTTGCCGTGAGTTTCATAGCACTGCCGATTGCGATCATGATGTGGCGCTTTTTGCCGGAGTCGCCTCGATGGAAGCCGGGCGGTATCTCCCAGGTGAAAACAAGCGAGCTTTTCGCCCCTAACATGCGCCGACGAACATTGGTTGGTATCGCGGTGGGAAGCATTCCGATCATCGGTGCTTGGGCAGCAAGCAAATGGATGATCCCATGGGCGGACGCCGTCGGCGGGACCGTCCAACCAGGCCTCAAAGCCCTCACTCAGCAGTGGTGGGCCGTTGGTGCTATTCTTGGCAGCTTTTTTGGTGCGCAACTCGCTGGACTCATTGGTCGCAGGCCAGCGTATGCGCTCATCAGCCTTGGGAGTGTTGCTCTCACGGGCGGCATCTTCGCGTTCTCGCATCCATCGCAGACGGCGTATCTGCCGCTCGTTTTCGCCCAGGGTTTTGTGACGACCTTATTCTTCGGCTGGCTGCCACTGTATCTGCCGGAGCTCTTCCCCACACGCCTACGGGCCGGAGGAGCAGGAGTCGCCTACAACAGCGGACGCTTCATCTCTGCAGCTTGTGTCCTGTTAGCCGGTTTTTTCCTCCAACTCAGCGGCGGCGACTACGCTCGTGTCGGATTCGTGTGCAGCATGATTTACCTGCTAGGTCTCATCGTCATCTGGTGGGCACCTGAAACCAAAAACCAACCCCTTGAGGAGTAACCTTTTGAAACGGACCTTTCTGATCCCCTTTTTTGCCACCACTTTGCTTCACGCCGATATGGTGGACACTGGGGCGGACCTCAAGGCGCTGCCGCAGGTGCCGGAGGGGTTTGAGGTGAAAATCTTCGCGCAGGAGCCGCTGGTGCGGCAGACGTGCTCGATGGCGTTTGATGGCAAAGGTCGGCTGTTTGTCGGCATGGGGCCGCAGTATCGGAATCCGACGCCGGAGACGATGGGGGACAGCGTTTGCCTCATCGAGGACAAAGACGGCGATGGCGTGGCGGACTCGAACAAGACCTTCGCGACCGGTTTGAACTGCATCCAAGGCCTCGCGTGGCATGGGCGCGATCTGTGGGTGGCCAATGCGCCTGACCTGACCATCGTTCGCGATCTGGATGGCGACGATGTCGCGGATGAATACGTGAAGGTCTTCACCGACCTCGGAAACATCGAGCATGGGCTCCACGGCCTCGTTTGGGCACCGGATGGAAAGCTCTACATGAGCAAGGGGAACTCCAAGGGGCTGAACAAAGAGCCAAACATCGCGCCAGCACCGTTTCGTGAGTTGTTCGGTCAGAGCACCACGACTCCCGCGACGAAACCGCAGACCGTCAAAGCATCCGACTACAAGTCACTCTATCAAAACCCGCAAGACGACTGGGGCCTCATGGGCGGCGTTTTGCGCTGCGATGACCTCGGCGAGAATCTGGAGATCGTGTCGCGTGGCATGCGCAATCCGTGGGATATCGCCCACGACGACGGCTTCAACTGGCTGGGCACCGACAACGATCAAAACGAGGGCGATCGCGTGATGATGCCGTTCTACGGCGCTCACTTCGGCTGGAATCATCCGTGGAGCAGCCACTGGACGGGAGAGAATCACCTGCCGACCGCGCCGGTGAGCCACAAAGTGTTTCACGGCAGCGGCACGGGCATCGTGTTTGGTTCGCTGGGAGATCGCACGGGCGTTTTTTTCATCAACGACTGGCTGAACAAGACGACCTATGTCTTCAAGCCGAAGTGGGATGGCGCTTTGATGACATGCGAAGGTGGCGAGTGGCAGCCCTTCATCGTCGGCGGCAAATCGTTGTTTCGTCCGACGGATCTCGCATTTGGGCCGGATGGCGCGTTGTGGTGCATGAGCTGGTCGCGTGGTTATGGCGCGGAGTATGACAAGGCGGGTCAAATGACGAGTGAGGGCCGCATCTACCGCATCGTGGCGAAGGGTGCGAAAGCCGCGCCGGTGTCGATGAAGCCGATGAAGGACCGCTCCGTGAAGGAACTCGTCGCCGCCTTCAACAGCCCGCTCGCCGTGCATCGCATCGATGCGCAGGACGAGCTCGCACGTCGCGGCAAGCCGATCCAAAACGTGCTCGGCCGCGAGCTGGAGCGCGACGATTTGACCGAGGCGCAGCAGACTTGGGGCATCGGAGCGCTGGGACGCATCGCGCCGATCATGATCGTAAATGACGGCAGCCTCACCGAGGACAATCAGAACATCCAAACGCTGCGCACCTCGATGCGGAACCCGCGCAGTGTCACCGTGCCGGATGTTTTCCGCCTCGCAGCGGCGGAAGGCACGCCGCGGATCCGTTTCGAGATCGTGCAGGCTATCTGGCAGACGCGGAACACCGACATGGTGCCGCTGCTCATGGCCATCGCTTCCCGAGAAACGGATCGTCTCGTCTTTTACAGCGCCTGGCGAGCGCTGCGGGAGCTTGCAGGCACGGAGTTGCTAAAACGCATGCTGAAGGACTCGCATGCCGGGGTGCGTCGGGCGGCCTTGCTGGCGTTGTTGGAAGATGGCGCGTTGAATCACGATGAAGTCGACGCGATGTCGAAAGACAGCGATGCTGAAACGGCGAAACTGGCCGCGCTTTGGATCAAAAACACCAGCGGTGATGCGCCGGAGATCCTCGTAAAAGGCAACGGCATCAACAAAGCCAACGTGGCACCGATCAAAGGCACGCCACCGGCCATCAAACCGCCCGCCACGCCGACCACGCTCGATGCGGCGCTCGCCGCGATGAAGGACGCGGACACGGAGCGTGGACGTCTGCTCGTTTTGCATCCGCAGGGCGCGGGATGCATCGTCTGCCATCACATCGGCGGACGCGGCAACCACTTCGGCCCCGATTTGACCGGCATCGGCGACCGCGCGGAGGTGAAGCACCTGCTGCAATCGCTCATCGAGCCGAGCGCGGTGATCACGGAGGGCTTCAACTCGCACGTCATCACCACCGCCAAGGCCACGCACCTGGGTGTGCTGCTCGATGAAAGCGGTCTCGCCATCACACTCGGCCTCGCCACCGGCCAGCGCGAGCGCATTCGGCGCGATGACATCACGAAGCACGAAACGCTGCCCGTGTCCGCGATGCCGCCTTTCAATGCGATGCTCACATCGCAGCAATGCGCGGACATCGCCGCGTGGCTCATGACCCAGAAAGCGGGTGGCTCGAAACCGAGCCCGAATCGCGTCACGCCGCTGGAAGTGAAGAAAGAGCCCACGCGGCTCCTGATCACGCAGGACAAGCGCACCGTGGCAGAGTTCTACTTTGCTGATTCACGCGTGAAACGGCCCTGTTTCGCCGATTTGCGTGCGCCGGGCGGCATCAAGGTCACGCGCAACTTCCCGCCCATCGAAGGCAAGGACGCGATGGATCACGCGGACATGCATCCCGGCCTCTGGCTTGGCTTTGGTGACCTCAACGGCAGCGATTTCTGGCGCAACAAGGCCACAATGCGTCACGACAAGTTCCTCGCCGAGCCGGAGTGGAAGAACAATGCGCTTACCTTTGCCACGCAATGCACGCTGCTCGGCAATGACGGCAAGGAAATCGGCCGCATGGACACGCAGTTCACGCTGAAGCCGACGGAACAGGTCTTGGCGATCACTTGGGATTCCACCTTCCACGCGACAACTGGCGATCTCGTCTTCGGCGATCAGGAGGAGATGGGCTTCGGTGCCCGCGTGGCCACCGCGATCACGGAAAAGAGCGGCGGTGTCATCACCAGCAGCACCAAAGCCACCACCGCCAAAAACACCTGGGGCAAGCCCGCCGCGTGGTGCGACTACTCCGGCGTCATCAACGGCCGCCATGTCGGCATCACCCTCGTGCCTGATCCCGCCAACCCGCAGCCTGGCTGGTGGCACAACCGCGACTACGGCGTCTTCGTCGCGAACTGCTTCGGTCGCAAAGCCATGAAGCAAGGCGACAAGGCGAGCCTCGTGGTGAAGCAAGGTCAAACACTCCGCCTCCGCTACACCGCTCTGCTCCACACCTCACCCGACGACAAGCCGCTCGATGTGGCGAAGTTCGTGAACCAACTGATCCGCGAAGCAAAGTAGCCCTCTCGCTCCGCGAGAGGAGCTGTGGGCGATGTTTGCCGGTCGATCATCGAATGCCAAAAGCCCAGCGAGAACCCTTAGCTCAACTTGCGGAGCAAGTTGGCTACTTTGCTGACGCGTGTTCGGAGGCTCCAAGTGCTCCGTGAACGCTTTTCTTGTGCAAACCACCTTCTGGATGACCGTTTCACGATCATGAAAGCCACCACCCTGCTCTGCCTGCTCGCCACCAGCTTCACTGCCGTTTTGACCGCTGCGGACATCACCGCCGAGAAAAACGGCACGGTCATTCATTTCGCCATCGATGGGGAAAGCATCTGTGATTATCAAATGGTGCCTGGCGAGGTGCCGGAGGGCGTTTCGGAGGTGTTTGCGCATGGGGCGCATCTGCATCCGATCTATTCGCCGAGCGGCAAGCTGGTCACGGGAAATCATCCTGAGGATCATCGCTGGCATCGCGGGGTGTGGATGGCGTGGACGAAGACCGAGTTTGGCGGCTCGCATCCCGATTTCTGGAACATGGGCAAGGAAGGCGAAAAGCTCGCTGCGGAGGTGCGCTTTGAAAAACTCGTCCAACTCACGCAAAACGGCTTTGTGAGCCAGCATGTGTTTCTCGATCACAGCCATGCGCCGGACGAAAAAGTGCTCAACGAGACCTGGGAGGTCGCCGTGAGCCAAAAAACGCTCGATGGCACGAAAGCGAACGTCATCGACCTCACGAGCACGCAGACCTGCGCGGGCGAAAAGCCGCTCAAACTGCCGAAATACCACTACGGCGGCCTCGGCGTGCGCGGGAACCTCGCGTGGAATCCCGTCGAGGCCGTCACCATGCTCACCAGCGAAGGCCACGACCGCAAAGCGGGCGACAGCACCAAAGCGAAGTGGGTTCACATCGGCGGCGAGGTCGATGGCGCGGCCACTGGCATGGCGATACTGATTCATCCATCGAACTTCCGCTTTCCACAGCCGCTCCGCCTCAATCCGAAGAACCCGCAGCTCTGCATCGCGCCATCGCAGGATGGCGATTGGGCCATCGAGCCGGTCAAACCGTATGTCTCGAAATACCGCCTGCTCGTTTTCGACGGCAAACCGGACGCGCAGTGGATCGACGCGCAGTGGCAGGCTTACGCGATGTCGATGCCATGAAAACCGCTTCTGAGCCGGCGCTGCGTGAGCTGTTTGATCTCATCCCGGATGTTCAGGCATGGATCAAGGATGCCAGACGCCGCTATCTCTGGGTGAACCGGACTTTTTTGCTCAACTACGGCCTGCATGACCTCGCTGAGGTGCTGGGCAAACGAGATGAAGACCTCTCACCGCCGCATCTCGCGCTCCAGTTTCGTCAGGGAGACGAGGCGGTGCTCGCGGGGCAGACGGTGCAGGGCCGGTTGGAGTTGATCGGTCGCTACGATCACACCGCAGCATGGTGTTTCACCACGAAGCGGGCGGTGCGGGATGCCAAAGGCCGCGCCATCGCCACCACGGGCATCACGCGTGCGCTTGATGCGGCACAGATCGATCAGCGTGACGACATCCGGCTAGGCGTGGTCATTGCGATGATGACGCGGCGGCTCGGGAAGGTCGTCACGAACGCCGAGATGGCCAAAGAGGCCGGCATGTCCGTGCGAGCCTTTGAGCGGACCTTTCTCCGCGAATACGGCCAGCCGCCGCAGCAGTATTTGAAGCGCCTGCGCATCCAGACTGGCTGTCGCTTGCTGGTTGATACGCGTGAATCCATCGCCTCCATCGCGCTGCGCTGCGGTTTTTCGGATCAAAGCCACCTCACGCGTGAATTTCGTCGCGTCACCGGCCTCACGCCGGGCAGCTATCGCGAGAGATACGCCGCCGCGAATGTTCCAAGCCCTGCCGGTTTTGTTCTATCCAAGGCGAAGCCAAAAAGATAGCCTCGGAGCACCATGAAGCTCCAACCCGGCACCACGCTCATCCACAACGGCCAGCTCATCGACGGCACCGGCGCTCCGCCTGTGCCCGATGCGGCGGTAATCGTCACGGACGGCCTCATCACCTATGCAGGGCCAGCGAAGGACGCACCGCCGGTGCCTGAACCGCGAAAAATTGACGCGAAGGGCGGCACGATCATGCCGGGGCTCATCGAAGCGCACATTCATCTGACTTACTTCAATGTCACCGAGCTGCAGGACCTCGACATCAAGTTCCCGGTCGAATATGTCACGCTGCAATCCGCCGTGAATGCGAAGACCGCGCTCGAATGCGGCTACACCTCGGCACGCAGCGGCGGTTGCCTGCACAACATCGACGTGTGGATGAAAAAGGCCATCGAGGAGGACATGATCCCCGGTCCGCGACTCAGCGCCAGCGGACGCGAGATCTGCGGTGCGGGTGGTTTGATGGACTGGAACCCGGACTACCGGAAAATCGGCATGGAAGGCATTGTTTTCATCGTGAACGGCCCGGATGACGCACGCACCGCCGTGCGGAAACTCGTCAAAGACGGCATCGAGTGGGTGAAAACCTATCCCACGGGCGATGCGGCCTCGCCGGACATCAACGACCATCACACGCTGTGCATGACTTTTGAGGAAATGCACGCCGTCGTCGCCACCGCGCACAATCACGGCCTCAAAGTCACCGGTCACTGCCGCGCCCGCGATGGCATCTACAATGCGCTCAAGGCTGGTTACGACGCCATCGAGCACGGCACCTTCATGGACGCGGAGTGCCTCGACCTGCTGCTCAAACGCAATGTGCCGATGTGCCCTGGACTCGGCTTCGAGCTGTTCAGCGTGCAGCGCGGCAAGGACTTCGGCATTTCGCAGCGCGTGATCGACGGACATCAGGAAACCCTCGAAGCCGGAGCCGAAAGCGCCCGCATGGTGCTCAAAGCCGGCGGCACGCTCGGTCTCGGCGGCGATTACGGTTTTGGCTGGACCCCGCACGGCACCTACGCGCAGGAACTCACGTTTTTCGTGAACTACGTCGGCTTCAGCGTGCTCGATACCATCAAGTGCGCCACCCTCGGCGGCGCGAAGATGATGGGCCGCGCCCACGAGCTCGGCAGCCTTGAAAAAGGCAAGCTGGCCGACGTGCTCGTGGTCGATGGCGATGTGATGAAGGACATTTCCATCCTCGAAAACCGCGACAACCTGCTCGCTGTCATGCAAGGCGGCGTGGTGAAGGCGGGCACGATGATGCGCCCTCAAATGGCATGAACTCACCTCGTCATGCTACTTCTCCATCTCATCGCAAAACTCGCGAAACGCCCGCACTTCCTCATCGGTCGCCACACCGGCTACGATGTGGCCAGCGAGACTGCGGATGATGTAGGCCTGCTCGGGTGGCAGGGAGAGATTTTGGATCACATCACGAGCCACAGCAGCAAAGGTGTTTCCATTGTAAAAGCAGAAGGGAGCCATGCGATGGCATCGTCGGCACAGGTCGATGGCTTCATACAATCGCATTTCCGTCTCAAACCGGCTCTCCCACAACTGCCGCGTCGTCTCATGTCCATCCGAGGTCGGCTTGTGCAAAGCCGACTTCGCCTGGCAGAGCATCGCGTTTTGCAGTGTGATGAACTCCCAAGAGTAGGTTCGCAGCCAGTCCTTGGTCAGTGTCATGGCTCACTTGGTGGCTTGCTGTTGCTCTGCCTTGATCTTTTTCAGCTCCGCCACTCCCGCACTTTTCAGAAAGCCTTTTCCCGTCTTGGCATACACCGGCTCCGCCGCAAAACGCTCCTGGATCGCCAACGCATCTGCCAGCACCCGTTGAAAGGCGGGACTGTTCAGTAGTTTCGGATCAATCTTCGTCGTATCCATGCCCTGAGTTTATCTTCCGCGCCCAGTCTCCGCAATCCCCGATTTCCCCGCAATTCGCCACTTGCTGCTCTGCCTTGGCGTTTTGATCCTTTCTGTGCCTACCGCGCATTCCGCAGGCCCGGCGCTTTACCGAGGCAGGCAGGCTTGACTCGGTCTGTTCGCCCACGCGCTGTGGGCTGCTCACGAGGCGCTACGCTTGGCGCACGGCAAGGAAGGAGGGTGTGCTTGGAGCTGTCGTTGCAGGAACTGGTGATGGCCACGGTGCTCTCTGTTAGTTGTCACGTTCTCAAGTCAAGAACACGGGATATTTGCGTGAGCGCGCCGTTTGCGGATACTTGCCCCCGACGAGCAGTGTCGTGAATTCTTCGAAGTTCGAGAGCCTGCGTCTCTTCGACAAACTCCGTTAGCCGCGCAGCAGGCCGAGCAGGTAGCGGACTTCGCCGTCCACCTGGGAATCGTCGGCGACGGTGCGGCGGATCTCGTTGCGCAGGACAGCGCCGAATTCGCGGCGCAGTTCGAGGGCGGCTTGTTTCACCGCGCCTTCCGTCATGCCGAGGGCTGGGGCGATTTCTTGATACTTGGCGGTTTCGTGGCCAGCAAGGAGGCCGCGCAGGTGCAGGAAAAGTTGCTCGCGGTTTCGAGATTGGAGCCGGGCATGAAGCGTGGCCAGCGCATTGTCATAAACCGCCCGGGCCCAGCGGCGGTCGAAGGCTTCTTCGGGCGTGAGGTTGGCAGCGATCGGTGCGGCGCCGACGGATTCGAGTTCGTCCAGCGGCAGCGGGGCCTGGCCGCTGCCGCGTTTCTGGGCGTTGGCGGCGCGGTGCTGATCGGCGCGCCAGTGCTGCAGCGAAGTGAGCAGGAAGGATCGAAAGAGGCCGTTGCCTGGCTCGATGTGGCGCAGGAAGTCCTTGCTGAGCAGGTGGGCGAAGAATCCCTGCACATCGTCGGCAGCAGCATGGTGGTCAGAACCTCGGCGGCGCACGAAGGCGTAAAGCGGCTGCCAGTAGGCGCGGGCGAGACGTTCCCAGCCAGCGAGAGCCTCGGATGGAAGTTCTCCCTGAGCCTGTTTGATCATGGACCACAGCGTGGCGGGAAAAGCCGCGTTCAATTCCGCGACATGATTGTTCGAGTTGCTGTCGGTCTGCGTGAACATTGGTCAGAGGCTACAGGAACGCATCGTGGCGGGCAATTCTGTGATGAGGCTGCGTTTTTCTCCTGACCTCCGCCCTTTGAAATCGTGTATAACGACAACGACATGCCCACAGAGACTTCACGATGCCCGGAATGCAGCGCCCCGCTGGAGGCGGATGGCGTGTGTCTGGCGTGTGCGTTGGGTGAGGCGCTGGCGGTGGATGGTTCGGAGCCGGTGACGCAGATCGTGGACAGTGGGTTCGGGAGCTTTGCACCGCAGGCGGGGATGTTTGGCAAATACCTCCTGCGGCGCACGCTCGGTGCGGGTGGGATGGGCGTAATTTGGGAGGCGGAGGAGACCTCAGTCCACCGCGTGGTGGCGCTGAAGATGATCCGCGGCTTCGCGTTCTCGTCGGAGGCGGAGAAGCTGCGCTTCCAAACGGAGGCTCAAGCGGCGGCGCATCTGGACCACCCGCACATCGCGCCAGTTTACGAGGTGGGCGAGGCGGAGGGGCAGCCGTTCTTTACGATGAAGCTGCTGGAGGGCGGCACGCTGGCGGAGCGGCTGAAAGCGGGCGCGCTGCCTGCGAAGGAGGCGGCGCAGATTATGGAGAAGCTGGCGCGGGCCGTTCAGCACGCGCATGAGCGCGGTGTGCTGCACCGGGATTTGAAGCCGGGCAATGTGCTCTTCGACAAAGCTGGCGAGCCCTTTCTCACAGACTTTGGTCTGGCGAAGCTGGCCGATGCGGAGCAGGGCCTGACGCTGACGAATGCCCAGATGGGCACGCCGGCCTACATGTCGCCAGAGCAGGCGCGAGGCCGGGCGCGCGATGTGACCACGGCGAGCGATGTGTGGGCGCTGGGCGCGATGCTTTATCAAATGCTCACGGGGCGGCTGCCGTTTCCGGGGAGCACGCCGGCGGAGATTTTCAGCCACATCGCGCATGATGAACCGGTGTCGCTGCACACGCTGGCAGCCTCGACGGACAGCGATCTGGAGACGCTGTGCCTGCGCTGTTTGGAAAAAGAATCCGAGCGACGTCTGCCCAGTGCTGGGATGCTGGCGGACGAGCTGGCGCGATGGTTGCGTGGTGAGCCGCTGCTTTCGCGGCGCGTGTCGGGCACCGAGCGTGCGCTGCGCTGGGCGCGGAGGCATCCGTGGCGCGTGGCGGCGGGCGCGGCGCTGGTGACATCGCTGCTGGCGGGGACCATTGTGAGTCTGGCGATGTGGCAACGATCGGAGAAGAATCGCCGAACGGCGGTGGAACTCGCCGCGGCAGAGCGCTTCACGGGCTACGTCTCCACGCTTTCCGCAGCGCTGGCTGCGCGGGAGCGGCATGATTTTGGCAAAGCCAGGCAATTTCTCACTTCGGCTCCCGAGGAGCATCGTGGGTTTGAATGGCGGCTGCTGGATGAGTTTTGCAAAGGCGACCAGCGCTCGCTCTTTCGGCTGCCCGGCGGTGAAATGCCCGATGCACTAGCTCCGGGGCCGGACGGCGAATCACTCGCCATCGTCACGCATGGCGGCGTGCTGCATCTTTGCCGCCTGGACGGTTCAGCGCTGCGTCCGCCGCGCCAGCTTCCTGCGGTGGCGGGCAAGGCTGATCTTGCGACGGTCAATCCGCATGAATACCACGGCCTCGCCTACGCGCCCGGCGGGAAGCACTTCGCGTGTGCGTTCCGGAATACCGTGCGTGTCTTCGATGCGGAGACGCTGGAGGTCGTCTTCGAACGCAACGACTACCTCATCCAGCCGCAGACGGCCTGGCTGGATGAGCGCCGCCTGCTTTACGGGCATGATCGGGGCACCGTTCGCTTGCCAGGAGTCAGTGCGTGGATCTTTGATGTGCAGGATCGCAGCACCATCGAGCTGCCGCAGCAGTGGAGCGCACCGCTCACGGTCAGCGCTGACCGCAGCCTGGTGGCGCTGACCGGAGGTGGCAGGTATGAGGTGTCCTTCCTCCATGCGGCGGATCTCGCCGGTGCCACTCCGCTTCAGAACGCCACGCCCATCGGTCGCTGGACCCAGCATTCCTTCGGAGGAACCGGCTGGGCGCATGAGCTGGCGCTGTCGCCCGATGGGAAATACTTCGCCACCCTGTGCGGCCCGTCTGATGACCCCTTGGACTACTTGGAAATCACCGAGACAGCCACCGGCAAGGTGCTGCTGAAACAGGGCTACCGGGATGCCATGACGAGCTTGGTGTTTCATCCCACGGACCCGATCCTCGCCGTCGTCGGCACGGATGCCGCCGTGCGGATGTTCCACTTTACGCGGCCCATTCCCGCAGGCCAGCCCACCTACGACGACGACAGCCATCCGATCATCCGCGAGCCGCTCAATGGCAATGGCGCGCACAGTCCGCCGCATCGCCTGCTCACGCGCGCCGCGCAGAGCGGGCGGTTCGTGTTTCTGCTGGGGCACGAGGGCAGCGGCACCGGCGTGGCCTTCACACGGGATGGCAAAAGCCTCATCACCTCCGCCGCCGACGGCACCGTGCGCCGCTGGGATCCCGGATCGCTCGTGCCGAACACCCGCATCGCCGAGATCCGCATGCTGCAACTGGAGCACCATCCCTCTGCCTCGCCCGATGGCTCCCGGCTGCTCTATGCCAGCGGCTCCAATGAAACGCGCTACTGGCAGGAAGGCCGCGGCTACACCCGTCTCGCGGACGATCACCTGCCGCTCGCCGTCCTGCCCGGGGGCCGACTCGCCATCATGGAGCGCAAGTCCAGCGACATCATCCTCTGGCAGGAGGAAGGCGATGTCATCCGCGAGACGGACCGCATTCCCGGCCCCGGCTACATCCAGGGCTTCAAGGGACTGCTGCGCGGGCTGGTGTTTCCCGGCGGAACGAAGATCGCCGGCGTCCTCCCAGGGCGCGTCTTTGTCGTCGATCTGGAAAAGCGCACCGTCGCCGCCACGCGGAATCAGAACTGGCAAACCGGGAACTCCCGCGCCTGGGACATCGCCATCTCGCCCGATGGCCGCACCATGGCCGCCACGGGTCTGGGGCACACCGTCCGTCTCTACGACCCTGCCGATCTGACCAAAGCCGCGACGACCGTCGGCACCTTCCGTACCTACGACACCGCGCTCGTCTTCCATCCCGACGGCAGCCGCCTCTACTGTGGCAATGAAGACGGCCGCGTCCGTGTGTTCGACACCGCCACCTGGCAGGAACTCCCCGATGAAAGCTGGCAGGCCCAGAGCGGCCCCGTCACCGCCCTCGCCATCAGCCACGACACCCGCCTCATCGCCACCGCCGGCGACACCACGCTGAAACTCTGGCTGGTGAAAAAAACCGCCAACGCCGCCCGCGTGGAGATGCTCAGCTTCTCCACCTACCACCCCGCCGCCTGGCTCCACATTGCCCGCGATGCCGACGGCAGCGACCGCGCCCTGCTGAACGCCCAGCCCTACTTCCCCCTGGAAATCTGGCCCGGCTCCCACACGCCCATCACAGCGACATCGGCGAACAAGATCAGCCCGCTGAAGGTCCAGCGGGCACGGTGATTTGGCGGCTGCCCGGGCGGTCAAACCGGATCGAAGAGCTTCCGACGGCAGCGTTTGGGCGGGATGGTTCTTTTGATCCCGCTCCGCCTGATGACTGGGTGCTGGAAAATGGACGCTGACGCAGAGCTGCCCCAGCAGTTGCCTCAAATCAGTGCGGCTTATTCAAAGAGCTTCGGGGAAACGCCGTGTTTTTTGTCCCAGCCGATCCATGCGACATCGGTGTGATTGAAGGAATGCTCGATTACGGACCATTGCCCCTTCTCGTCCTTCTTGAGCAGGCCTGCCGCATTGTTTTCGAGATCACCCGCTTTTGCCGCAGACTTGTATTTCGTCTTGCTCCAGTCAACCTCCTTGTCGTCGGCCAGTTGCAGCGAACACACGATGAACGCCCACTCCCCGATGACATTCAGCTTGTGGATTTTGAAGACTACGGCCTGACCATTGACTTCTTCGATCATGGGAACACGAAACGCATCGCAGAGGGCTTTGCGAAGAGCGGATCCGGCCTCCGGAGTGGTGACCTTTGCCTCCTCGCCGCCAGCCGGCTTCTCTTCAATATTCTTAACAGAGTCCACAAACAGGCCGAATGCATGACAATGAAGGCCCGTGCCGGAGGAAACCCGCCCGCAGATCGTGATGTTTTTCCCAAGGAAGGCCTCCAGTGCGGAATCGTCACCGCCGATCAACTTGACCTCCATGCCCTCAAGTTCTTCGTCGGTATCCCCCGGATCGAAATCTGCCGCCGCCTTGACGACAATCTTGTTACGGGTGGTGAGGAAAAAAGGAAACGCCGCGTTGCCGTCGGCATCATTGGTTTTGATCTGCTCCAGCCTTCCGGAAAGCGTCGCCTTGTTCCCGAAGACGAGTTCCGTCGGTGCGGTTTTCGCCCTGGGCTTGGAATCCTCGGCCGCAACTGCCTGCCGGACATGACCCAAAGCAAGTGTCAGTGCGAGGATGAGGAGTTTGGATGGAAAGTGCTTCATGGTAGAGATGGGTAGAGATGGAAATCATTGGTTTGCCTGCCGGTCTCAGGCTACGACTGGCTGGGGCAAAGGAATGCGCCGTGTGCGGGGCCAGTGGCCTCCCAGCTGTGCCTGGAGGCTTCGCGCCCCAACACACGGCGCATGGATTTGGATTGGAATCAGGTGGGTGGCATCCAAGCCAGAGGCATCACTCTGCATGACGCGGAACTGGCTTTAAGAGCGGAGCAGCCTTGACCCCGCTGCTGTTCATTTCAGTTTCTGAAAAAGCTGATCCGGATTGTCACGGCCGCCGGCTTTGTTTCTCAGAAGAATAAACACACCCGGGGACTTTTCAGACACCGCGTTCTCCCCAGTTCCCCAAAGGATGAAGTTCCATCCATTGGAGTTCTGGTGGAGCTGCCACACCGACCTATCCGTCTTATTACCATTGGTCACGACTGGCGCTCCTTCCTCGTTGGAGCCGGCGCGCAAATAGCCTTTTTCGGCTGGGGTCCCGCCCGTGATAAGGACATAGACTTGCCCCGGTTTGGGCCCGGGTTCCGTAGTGAAGATGAATTTTCCACCTGTGGGGGTTTTCCACTCATCAGCCTTTGCATGGCTGGCCATCAAGAGGGTGAGTGTAACGAGTGCGGCGATTGTTTTGCTCAGTATTTTCATGTTTGCGATTTTAGGTTTGGTGTTTGGAAGGGCCGCTTCGGATTGAAGCCGCCACACTCCTTTCCACGAATTCCGTGAGGCGAGGTCAGGCAGAATCTGATTTTTCATTTTTTCTTTGAACCCGCCAGTCCGTCCTCCCAACACCAGGGTTTCTCGACGCCAACTCCTGACCGCTGCCGCGCTGCCCGAAGTGTCCCCGCGCCAGGCCGCCGTCGAAACCATCGCCACCCACTGGAGCCGCAGCGCCCCGCAAGCCGCCCCCTGGGCCCTACGACAACACGGGAGCCGTCATCTATGCCGGTCTGCTCGCCGTGCCGGAACCCAGTCGCGCGCTGCTGCTGGGAATGATCGGAGCGACCTTCCGCCGCCGGTGCCAGCGTTGAACGACCCAATGATGGATTTGGCAGGACGGCCAGAGGTGGCAAGGAAGCCCGTTCCTGAAGTCAGCGTGGCTAAAGTGGATAAGCAGCCGCTGCTGAAGGCGTGGCTGCTGTGCGTAATGTGAGCCAAAAAGTGACGTTCATTCTCCCCAGCAACTGGGAAGCCGGCAAACTAGATGCGGAAGCCATGCTGAATGTCATCGCCTAGTCGGCGCGTTTTGAAATGCCCGCCAAGAGCGTCGAATCGACCTACCTCGAACACGACGAGATCACCGCCGCGCTCGCCATCACCTAATCCAGTCCATGAAGCCACACTCGTTTCATCCAGCCTCTCTGCTCGCCCTTCTCGTGGCGGGCCATTCTCTCGTTCACGCCGGAGACACCCGGCTTGGCTCGCCATTCTCCGATCACATGGTGCTGCAGCGGGAGAAGCCCGCCGCGCTGTGGGGCTGGGCGGATGCGGATGTCGAGGTCACGGCGGAGTTTGCCGGACAGAAGAAGACCGCAAAAGCCGCTGCGGATGGAAAATGGAGCCTGAAGCTCGATCCTTTGCCTGCCAGCAGCGAGCCGCGTGATCTCGTCATCACGTCGAATCAGGAATCAGGAGTCAAGAATCTCAAATGCACCGACGTGCTCGTCGGCGAGGTGTGGCTCGGCTCCGGGCAGTCGAACATGGCGATGACCGTGGCGGGTTGTTACCACTTTGATGCCGAAAAAGCCGCCGCGAAGTATCTGCTCATCCGCCATTACCGCGAAAGCTCGGGACCCTCCGACACACCGCAGGCCGAGGGCAAAGGCGCGTGGCAAATCTGCACGCCGGAGAACATTGGCGGCTTCTCCGCGGCGCTGTATTTCTTTGGACGCGAGATTCACCGGGAAGTCGGCGTGCCCGTCGGCCTCATCAATACCTCCGTCGGCGGCACGCCCATCGAGTCGTGGGTCGCCGCCGAGGTACAGTCCTCCGATCCCGAGACGAAGGCGAGCTACGACACGCGGTTCGAGGCTCATCGGAGGTTCGATCCCGCTCAGGCACCCGCTTTGCATGAGAAGCAGCTCGCCATCTGGAAAAAGGCCTCGGAGAAGGCGAAAGCCGACGGCAGGCCCTTCGTCGTCCCGCCGCCGAAAGATCCGCTGGCGATGTGGAAGCTCAAGGGTGGCCCCAGCGGCCTCTTCAACGGCAAAGTGGTCAATCTCGTGCCGTACACGCTGCGTGGAATCCTTTGGTATCAAGGCGAAGGCAATGCGGGCAATCCCGGGCTGTATCACAAGCAACTCACGCAGCTCGTCACGAGCTGGCCCAGGCTTTGGCAGGACGAAGTGCCCTTTGCCTGGGTGCAGCTCCCGAACTTCACCTCGCCCGGTGAAGGCTGGCCGCGTGTGCGTGAATCCATGCTGAAGACGCTCGCGCTGCCAAAGACCGGCATGGCCATCACCATCGACCTCGGCGATGCGAAGGACATCCATCCGAAGAACAAACAAGATGTCGGCAAACGCCTCTCCTACTGGGCGCTCGGCACCGTGTATGGCAAAAACGTCCCCACCATCAGCGGCCCACTGCCCGCAGACTCGAAAATCACCGGCAACGCCATCACCGTCTCCTTCAAACATGCCAACGGTGGCCTCAAACCCATCACAGGAGGCCCGCTCACCGGCTTCCAAATCGCCGCCGCCGACCAGCAGTGGAAGCCTGCTGAAGCCAAGATCGTCGGCGAGACGGTTGTCGTCAGCAGCCCCGAGGTCTCCCAACCCGTGGCTGTTCGTTACGCATGGAAAGACTGGCCTGATTACAGCCTTGCTAATGGCGCTGGATTGCCCGCATCGCCTTTCCGCACGGATGAATGGCCTGTGGTGAAGAAGTAAAGTTTGTGAAGGCCTACAGAACACACGAAACATCCGGAACACTGATTTTATGACACCCAGCATCGCCCTACGACATCTCTGCCTTCTGATCCTTACCGCGTGTTCCGTAGGCCAACTCAAAGCCGCCGACCTCTTCGATAAGCAAAACCTCGCCGCGTGGTGCATCGTGCCGTTTGATAAGGCCAAACGAACGCCCGAGGCACGTGCGGAGATGGTGGCGAAGATGGGGATCAAAAAGGGCGCGTATGACTGGCGTCAGGAGCATGTGGTGGAGTTTGAGCGGGAGATCCTCGCGTATCAGAAAAACGGCATCGAGATGTTCGCGTTCTGGGGCGTGCATGACGAGGCGTTCCGGTTATTTGAGAAGTATAAGCTCCATCCGCAGCTCTGGATCATGATGAAAGGCACCGGCGATACGCAGGAGGCACAGGTCAAATCCGCTGCTGAAGGTCTGTTGCCCATTTTAGCCAAAGCGAAGGCCATCGGCAGCCAGGTGGGCATCTACAACCACGGCGGCTGGGGCGGCGAGCCGGAGAACATGATTGCGGTGTGCGAGTTCCTGAAGAAGAACCACGGCACCGACAATGTCGGCATCGTTTACAATCTCCACCACGGCCACAGCCATCTCGACCGCCTTCCCAAAGCGCTCGCGGCGATGAAGCCCTGGCTGCTCTGCCTCAACCTCAACGGCATGGACATCGCGGGCGACACGAAGGGCCGCAAGATCCTGCCGCTCGGCGTGGGCACGCAGGATGTGATGGTGCTTCGGCAAGTCCGCGCCAGCGGCTACAGCGGCCCGATTGGCATCCTCAACCACACCGATGAAGACGCCGAAGGCCGCCTGCTCGACAACCTCGATGGCTTGAAGTGGCTCGTGCCACAGCTCGGTGATGCCAAGCCGGGAGCGAAGCCGAAGTATCGGACTTGGAGCGAGAAAGCAGAGAGCAAAGGGCCAAGGGCGGAGAGTTCCAAACCGGAAAGCGTCGAATCGATGAATGAAGAGTTCGGCAAGGCGCTGAAGGGCGGCTGGATGGTGGATGGGGATGCGGAATACTCGAAGCTGCCATTCACGGTGGAGTGTCGGGCGAGGCTGGATGGCAAAAACGGCTTCAACATCCTCGTCGCGTCCGAGATGAAGGCCTCGGCCACGCATTGGGAACTCTACACGA
Organism: Verrucomicrobiaceae bacterium; assembly: GCA_016795485.1. Taxonomy (GTDB): domain Bacteria; phylum Verrucomicrobiota; class Verrucomicrobiia; order Verrucomicrobiales; family Verrucomicrobiaceae; genus JAEUHM01. The sequence continues at coordinate 35,292 of JAEUHM010000019.1, forward strand.
TGGCGAAGAGCGGCACGCTGGCGCTTTACATGCCCGGGCGCGGCGGGAACTACGATTCGAAGATCGATGTGTGCGACGGCAAGTGGCACGACCTCCTCGCCAGCGCCGATGACAAGGGCGTGATGCTGTGGATTGATGGCAAGCAGGTCTTCGAAAAGCCGGTGCAGCCGCTCGCGGGCAAACCGCAACCAGGACAGCTCGCCTTTGGCCGGCTCGTCGAAGGCACGATTGGTTGCGATGGCGTCGTGGATGACGTGCGCATCACGCGCGGCGTGATGAAGCCGCGCAAAACCACCTCGCCACGCCAGCGCATGGACAACACGCTGGGCCTGTGGAGCTTTGACAACCTCGATGCGCTGCTGCCGCCACCCGCGCCGAAGCCTGCCGAGTTCACACCGGCCCGCGAGCCGCTCGACAAGTCGCAAAACATCCACTGGCAGGAGTTCGTGAACCGCGAGCGCGTGTTCGACTTCTACGGCAAGCAGGCGCTGCACTTCATGAAGCAGAAGGCGCTGCCCGACCTCATCCCACAGTTCCCCGGCGTGGACGGCGGCCAGCAAGGCCACTGGGGCAATCAAAACGACCAGGTGACGTGGAAAGATGGTCGCTGGGCCGCGAGTGATCTTGGGAATGTGTTCAGTGGGGTTTTCAAAGGTGCGGGACTCACCATTCCGAAAGGTGTTTGTGTTCGGTATGGCGAGAAATCAGCTGTGTTTGATCCAGAGACGCTTTCCTTTCCGGTGACTTGGACTGGGGGCTTCATCAAGCTCAACGATAATCGTCATGGCTTCATGGCAGGTGCTCCGATGGATGGACAGGTCGTGGCAAAATCCGATCTGAAGCAAACCGGGACTTACCATGGATTCTTCCGTTTTGGTCGCGAAGTGATCTTCTACTATGGGGTTCAAGGAAAGTATCATCTCGCTAGTCCTACCAGCGAAGACTACGACCTTGCTGTCTTGATGAAGGGCGGCCCAGCACAATGGCCGCAGTGGATCGAGACGAAGGGTGAACTCGGCACGCAGCAGCCCTTCGCCACAGACCGCCTCACCATCCCGTTTGAGAATCCGCATGGCACGCTGTTCTTCAGCACTGCGCACGATTTCTTCAGCGATGGCACCGCGGCCATTGCGACGATGACGGGCGAGGTGTGGCTGGTAAAGGGCATCGTCGAGAAGCTTGAGAAACTTCGCTGGAAACGCTTCGCCACCGGACTGCATCAGCCGTTGGGTATGAAGATCGTGAAAGACAAGCTCTACGTGCTCGGTCGCGATCAAATCACCTGCCTGCATGATCTGAATGGCGATGACGAGGCTGACTTCTACGAGTGCGTGACGAATGCGATGCAGACATCGCCCGGTGGACATGATTTCATTGTTGGACTCGAGACGGATGCGCAGGGACGAAGTTATTTTGCCTCAGGCAATCAGGGCCTGTGCCGAATAGCTGGAGCTGAATCCTTCATGCTAGAATCATCATCTAACCCTCAACGAACAGGCATTGCTCTTCCAGTCGTCTCTCTCGCCACCGGCTTCCGCAATCCAAATGGCCTGGGTCTCTCGCCGGATGGTCGGTTTATCACCACCAGCGGCCAGGAGGGCGATTGGACGCCAGCGACGTCGGTTTTCCAGATCGAGCTCGATCAGAATCTCGGTGCGCACTTTGGCGCGGGTGGTCTGAAGGATGGCAAGGCGCCGGAACCGGTGCTGATGTATCTGCCGCGTGGCGAGGATAACTCGGCGAGTTCGCAGGTTTTTATTCCTGACGCAGCCGGGACGGCTGCACCACACTCTTGGGCTGCGTTGAAGGGTGATAACAACCTCATCCACCTTTCCTCGGGCGGTGGCAGTGCGTGGTTGATGATGCGGCAGCAGGTGAAGGGGCGCTGGCAGGCGGCGGCGGTCAAAATCAGCGGGAATTTTGATTCGGGGCCGCAGTGTGCGCGATTCAATCCGAAGGATGGTCATCTCTATGTGAACGGCATGACCGGCTGGGGCACCTACACGCCGAAGGATGGCTGCTTTCAGCGCGTGCGCTTCACCGGCGGCGACAAGCCGGTGCCGGTGGGCTTTGAGGCTCGCGACAATGGTGTGCTCATCCGTTTCAACCAACCCGTGAAGACCGCGGATGTCGCGACGTGCTTTGCGCAGTGCTGGAACTACAAATACGGGCCGCAATACGGCTCACCGGAGTATTCCGTGAAGTATGCCGACACGCCCGGCCATGATCCGCTGGAGGTGCGCAGCGTGCAGAAGCTCGATGGCGGCAAGACGCTCTTCCTCGAAATCCCGCAAATCGTGCCCGCAGGCCAGATTCACCTGCATCTGAGCACCGGGCATGATGTTTTCATGACGGCGCATGCCTTGGCGGAGCCCTTCACGGAGTTCGCTGGCTACACGAAGATCGCCAAAACGAACCACGCGGCGCAAATCGGCCTCGAAGCCCCGAAACCGACCAAACCGAACCCGTGGGCCAAAGGCGAGCCCGGACGCGAAATCGTCGTCGAGGCCGCTTTGGGCCTGCAATTCGTTCAGAAGCAACTTTTGGCCAAAGTGGGCGAAAAACTCACGATTCGCTTCAAGAACCCCGACGTCGTGCCGCACAACTGGCTGCTCGCCAAACCCGGCTCGCTGCAAAAGCTCGGCGAGAAGGTCAATCTCATGATCACCGACCCGCAAGGCATGCAAAAGCACTACGTCCCCGACAGCGACGACGTCATCGCCTATACCGACATGACCAATCCGAAGGCCGAGTTCATCATCCACCTCACCGCACCGAAGGAGAAAGGCGATTACCCCTACCTCTGCACCTTCCCCGGCCACTGGATGGTGATGAATGGGGTGCTGAAGGTGGAGTGAGAGATGCTCGAATACTTTCCCGAGTAGCAAACATGCTAATTACCCGTGTCCAGGATTCCCTGCTTCAATGGATTTAGATTTTGAGAGTCACACTTCGAGGTTGGTAGGGATGAAAATCTCTGAGGCTTGGAATGGCTACGGGAGTGGCGTGTTCCTTGAACTTGGACTGCTTTCGCCCACCGGGCACAGACATGGTGGCGGTGAAGCTTGCATTCATTTTGGTTGGGACTGGAGAGCATCGATCAATCGACAAGTCATAGTGGGCAGTTCTTCAAATCGGCGACTAATCGCCGACTTCCTCGATAAGCTTACCGGAGAGCAAATTGATCGCTTGGAGCTATGGCACGCCGGACCAGAGTTGCGCATTTGCCTCTCTAACGGGGTGGTTTTTGAAACGCTCCTCATGGTGACGGGTGACCCGGAATGGAGCATTCGTTTATTGAATACCGACTACATCGTGCCGCGTGAAGGTAAGGTTGTGCTGGCGCGTTCAGACTCATCGGATTTGAAGGCGATGTCGCCCCAAGACGCGTTGGAGTGTGATTTCTCGAAAGGCGTGGCGGGCCGATGGAGAGCAAGGACTACCGAGAGCGATGGGAGCCGACCCTGCAGGCAGTGTCGCTATTTCGTTCGTCTTGACGCGAGTTACTATTTTTTTGATTATGGTGTGTGCGCAAACTCGCTCAGCGAGATGGATGGTAAGATTAGCCGCGTGGATGCAACCTGTTCTGGATTCGAAGGCGTAGCGTTCCCATCCGAGACTTCTGAGAGCTAGCGTTCCCTAAAAGAGGCATCTGTCTTGTGGACTTGCAAACCTTGGGGCGCTTTACTGACATTTGCATGAAGCAATATTCAGTTTTCGCGGCGCTGTTTCTAATAGTTTGTTTTTCGAAGGCTTCACCAGCTGTGGAGTCGAAGCCCAATATTCTTTTCATCTTTTCGGATGATCACGCTCAACATGCGATCTCTGCGTATGGTTCCAAGGTGAATCATACGCCGCATCTAGATAGACTAGCGAAGGAGGGCGCGCGGTTCACTAACAGCTTTGTAACGAACTCGATCTGCACTCCGAGTCGCGCGACTCTGCTTACGGGTCAATACTCACATCTGAATGGCGTTCCGGTCTTCAATAGCTTCGATGGAAGCCGAGATCATGTAGCTAAGCATTTGCAGAAGGGTGGCTATCACACGGGCATGATCGGGAAGTGGCACTTGGGCAGCGATCCGACAGGGTTTGATCGATGGCTCGTGCTGCCGGGCCAGGGCGCGTATTGGAACCCGCAGTTCCTGCTGCCTGGAAAGAAGAAAACCACCATCGAAGGCCACTGCACGGACATCACGACCGATCTCGGCATCGAATGGCTCAAGACGCGGCCCGCGGACAAGCCCTTCTTTCTGATGCTGCACCAAAAAGCCCCGCACCGTGCCTGGGAGCCCGCCGCGCGGCATGTGGAGATGTTTAAAGACAAGGTCATCCCGGAGCCCGAGACGCTCTTCGACGACTACGCCACACGTCCGACCGCTTTGCCCATCAATGAGCAAACGGTGGCACGCGATCTCACGCGTCGTGATTTGAAGCTCACGCCGCCCGCCGACCTCAAAGGCCCCGCTTTGCAAAAGTGGATGAATGAGAAGCCCATGGAGTTGGAGGTCGATGGCAGGCTGCTCACCGGCAAAGAGCTGGTGAAATGGAAGTATCAGAAATACATGCGCGACTACCTCGGCTGTGTGCAGGGCGTGGACGATGGCGTGGGCAAGGTGCTCGACTACCTCGACGAGGCCGGACTCGCCGAAAACACCATCGTCATCTACTCCGCCGACAACGGTTGGTATCTCGGCGACCTCGGACTTTATGACAAACGCTTCATGTATGAGCCGGGTCTGCATGTGCCGCTAATCGCCCGCGGTCCCGGTGTGAAGAAAGGCAGCGTGCCCACTCAGTTCGTGGCAAACATCGACCTCGCGCCCACTTTCCTCGACCTCGCCGGGCTGCCCGTGCCAGAGTCCATGCAGGGCCGCTCCATCGCCCCGCTGCTGCGTGGTGAGGAGCCGAAAGACTGGCGGAAGTCGATGTATTACCGCTACTACCACGACCCCGGTCATCACAACACCGTGGCCCACCTCGGCGTGCGCACCGCCACGCACAAGCTCATCCACTACTGGAAACAGGACGCGTATGAGCTTTTCGATCTCACCGCCGATCCGAATGAGCAGCGCAACCTGCTGCATTCCCAAAGCGACGCGCAAAACCCGGCCATCGCCGCCAAGTTCGCCGAGCTGAAAGCCGAGATCACCCGCCTCCAGCAGGAATACAAAGACACCAACGACCTCTACGCCGACCCCGCCACGTGGCCCGCCGGCAGCGCCGACGGCCCGTGGGATGCGTATCAAGCCAGCGGAGCAAAAACTGTCTCTGAGGCCATCCAAGCGGCGGTGCAGAAATGAGTAATTGGAGGACAACTGCATGTTAGGCAGATGAATCTTGTTTCTGCTTCTCCATCGCACTCACGACTTGTTCTTATTTTCCGTTCGGCTGTACCCGCTCGTTTGTCACATCTCATGAAACTATCTGCATTTCTCCTAACTCTCGCCGTTGCGCTCACGACGGCCTTTGCCGCTGACAAACCGAACATCCTCATGATCGCCGTGGACGACCTGAGGCCGCAGTTGAAGTGCTACGGCATTGAGCACGTTCACTCTCCAAACATCGACCGGTTGGCCGCACAAGGGCTACAGTTCGATCGCGCCTACTGCATGGTGCCGACCTGCGGCGCATCGCGCGCGAGTTTGATGACCAGCATCCGGCCCGCGCCGAAGCGGTTCGTCACGCATCTTGCTTACGCTGAAAAAGAAGCGCCCGGCATCAGCACGCTCAACACGCACCTCAAGCAGAACGGCTATTACACCCTCTCAAACGGCAAAGTGTTTCATCATCCTGAGGACAGCGCCATCGGCTGGTCTGAACCGGCTTGGCGTCCGGGGCAGGCTGCACCGGGAGCGCCTGCAGCTACTCCGAAAAAGCGCGGCAAAGGCAAGGGGAAGGCTGCCGCCGCGAAGAAATCCGGTGGTGAGTCGCGCGGTCGGCCATACGCGATTTCCGATCTCACCGATGACGAACACAGTGATGGGCAGGTGGCCTTGAAGACCATCGCCGACCTGCGCCGCATGAAGGAGAGCGGCCAGCCGTTTTTCATCGCCGCTGGCTTCTTCAAGCCGCACCTGCCTTTCATCTGCCCGAAGAAGTATTGGGATCTCTACCCGGAGGGCAGCCTCAAGCTCCCCGCGAACTACCACACGCCCAAGGACGCGCCCGCCGAGTCCATCCACAACTCCGGCGAGCTACGCGCCTACTCCGGCATTCCAAAAAGCGGTCCGCTGCCCGATGACATGGCGCTGGAGATGATCCGTGGCTACCACGCCTGCGTGAGCTTCACCGATGCGCAGATCGGACGCGTCCTCGACGAGCTCGACCGCCTCGATCTCGCGAAAAACACCATCGTCATCCTCTGGGGCGATCACGGCTGGAACCTCGCGGAGCACACGCTTTGGTGCAAACACAGTTGTTACGAGACCTCCATGCGCGTGCCGCTCATCATCCGCGCACCAGGCTTCCAGGGCGGCCTCAAGACCGGCGCGCTCACCGAGCTGATTGATGTCTATCCGACCTTGAGCGAGCTCGCCGGATTGCCGATTCCTTCCCATGTGCAGGGCCGCAGCTTCGTGCCGCTGATGAAAAATCCCGCCGCGCCGTGGAAGGAGCAGTCCATCGGCCGCTTCACCAATGGCGACACCATCCGCACGGACACGCATCGCTTTACCGAATACACCGACCGGCAGCGCGGCCCGGTCGCGCGGATGCTTTATGACCACCGTGCTGATCCTGGTGAGAATGTGAATGTTAGCGAACAGCCCGCGAACGCCGACCTCGCTAACCAGCTCACGCAACGCCTGCGTGTCGGCAAGGGAAAAGATGGCGACCTGCCAAAGCCCTGATGATCATCACCCATGCGAAGTGTTCCACCATGAAACTGCCCACACTCATCCTTACCCTTGCTCTCAGTCTCGCGTCCGCTTTTGCCGCCGCAGACAAGCCGAACATCGTCTTCATCATCTCCGACGATCACGCATGGACGGACTACGGCTTCATGGGCCACAAGCAGATCGAGACGCCGAATCTGGACAAGCTCTCGGCCCGCAGCGCCTTGTTCTCACGCGGCTATGTGCCCACGGCGCTGTGCCGGCCGGCGCTCGCCACCTTTGCCAATGGCATGTATTCCCATCAGCATCGCGTCACTGGCAATGATCCGTCTCCATTGCCATTCAATGAGGCCGGGACTAAGGCCAAAGGCAAAGGACCAGAATTCCCTGCTTACGCCGCGCTGCGTGAAAAGCTCATTGGCAACTTCTACCAGCATCCCGCGCTGCCGAAGCTGCTCGGCGAACAAGGCTATCTCAGCCATCAATCCGGCAAATGGTGGGAGGGCGAGCCGAAGCGAGCCGGCTTCACTCATGCCATGACTCGAGGCTTCCCGAATCCCGGCGGCCGCCATGGCGATGACGGCCTGAAAATCGGACGCGAGGGCATGGAGCCCGTGTTTGAGTTCATCGATCACGCCACCGCGGAGAAAAAACCCTTCTTCCTTTGGTATGCGCCCTTCATGCCTCACACGCCGCACACACCGCCGGATCGTTTGTTTCAAAAATACAAGGCCAAGGGCATCGAGTCCGATCATGTGGCCCGCTATTACGCCATGGTGGAGTGGTTTGATGAGACCTGCGGCCAGCTCATGGACCGCATCGAGCAAAAGGGGCTGATGCAAAACACACTCTTCGTCTATGTCGCCGACAACGGCTGGATTCAGGACCCGAACAGCCAGGGCTATGCGCCACGCTCCAAACAATCCGCGAATGAGGGCGGCACACGCCAACCGATCATGTTTTCCTGGCCCGGTGTCATTCAGCCCGGCAATCGCGGCGAGCAGCTCTGCTCCAGCATCGACATCGTGCCCACCGCGCTCGCCGCCGCCGGAGCGCCGGTGCCCGAGGCGCTGCCGGGGCTCAATCTCCTGCCTATCCTCAAATCCGGCGAGCCTACAGCCCGCAAGGAAGTCTTCGGCGAAACCTTCGCACATGACGTGGCAAACATCGACAAGCCCGAGGACACGCTGCTTTACCGCTGGGTGGTCGATGGAAAATGGAAGCTGCTGCTCACCTATGACGGCAAGCTCGACCGCTACGCTAGCAGCCATCCGCGCACCGAGAAGCGCCCGCAGCTCTTCGACCTCCTCGCTGATCCGCATGAGGATGTAAATCTCGCCTCGAAGAATCCCGAAATCGTCCAGCGCCTCGCTAACAAACTGCAAGCCTGGTGGCCTGTGACCGAACGCCAGGTGCTCACGAAATGGACCGACGAACCCGGCGTGTGGCGCTGACAGCAGCACATTGCCGTTTTGTGCATTGATTCCGCCACTCAGAACCTTCACTCGTCATGAAACACCTCATCCTTCTGCTCATCGGCCTAACGGCATCGCTTTCTGCTGCGGATAAACCCAATGTACTCTTCATCATCTCCGATGATCTAAACAACTACCTTGGCTGCTACGGTGATCCGCGCGCGAAAACGCCGAACATCGACAAACTCGCCGCCCGCGGGGTGCGCTTTGACCGCGCCTACTGCACCTTTCCACCCTGCGGCCCAAGCCGGAACTCCATGCTCTGCGGCCTCTACCCGAACAGCACCGGCATTTTGACCAATGCGCAAATCTTCCGCCAGACGATCCCATCGCACATCAGCCTCTCGCAGGCTTTCCGGCAAGCAGGCTACTTCGCCGCACGCATCGGCAAGCTTTACCACTACAACGTGCCCAAATCCATCGGTACCAACGGCCACGACGATCCCGGCTCTTGGGAGTTAGAACTCAACCCTGCCGGAGTCGATCGACTCGCAGAAGAATCGAAAATCTTCAGCCTAACGCCCGGACAGTTCGGTGGTACGCTGAGCTGGTATGCATCGCCTGCAGATGACACCCAGCATACCGATGGCATGATGGCAGCGGATGCCGAATGGGTTCTGGAACGCTGCGGCAAACAAAAGCACCGCCCGTTCTTCCTCGCCGTTGGTTTTTTCCGCCCGCACACACCTTACGTAGCGCCCAAAGAACCTTACTACAGCTGGTTTCCAGAGGCCGAAATGCCCCTGCATCCAACGATTGATAAGAATCCACCTGAGGTGCCCGCCGCCGCGCTCGGCAGCTACAAAAAAGAGCAGGACAAGCTCACCGACGATCTCCGCCGCCAGTGCGTGCAGGCCTACTATGCCAGTATCAGCTTCATGGACGCGCAGGTTGGCCGCGTGGTCGATGCGCTCGACAAAAACGGCCTCGGGGACAACACCATCATCGTCTTCACCAGCGACCATGGTTACCACATGGGCGAGCACGGCCTGTGGCAAAAGATGAGCCTTTTTGAAGGCAGTGCCCGCGTGCCCCTGCTCATCGTCGCCCCTGGGGTTGGCAAAGGCACCGTCGTAAAAGAGCCTGTCAGCCATCTCGACCTTTATCCCACGCTCACCGAGCTGGCCGGAGTCAAGGCGCCCACAAGTTTGCAAGGCCAGAGCCTTGTCCCCATGCTCAAGAATCCCGCTGCCAAAGGCCGCGGCTGGGCACTCACGCAGGTCAGCCGTGGAGGAGGTGCCAATCGTGCCACCGTCAGCCGTGATCAAGGCTCCGAGGGCAAAATGTTTTTCGGTTACAGCCTTCGTACTCCGCGCTGGCGCTACACCGAGTGGGATGAAGGCAAGGCCGGCAGTGAACTCTACGATCACGATAACGACCCCGGCGAGCTCGTGAACCTCGCCGACAAGCCCGAGCACGCCAAAATCGTTACAGAACTCAGCACCCAACTCCGCGCTGCTGCCAAGACCACCTTCCCCGCTGACGGCAAAACACCTGAGTTGAAACAAGGCCCCCTCTGGGCACCCAACCTTACCGAGCCATGATCAGAATCGTCCGTCTCAACCAAAGGATCTTTAGCATACTCCTCCAAGCATCATGACTCGACCTTTTCTCGCCGCCCTTTGCCTGATGTGGGCAGGGTCTTCATTCGCCAATGAATCACGCCCCAACATATTGTTCTTCTTTGCTGACGATCAGCGCTATGACACCCTGAGTTGTGCGGGACATCCGGTCGTGCAAACGCCTAACATTGATGCGCTTGCCGAAAAGGGAGTGAGGTTTAGCAATGCTCACGTCACAACTGCCGTCTGCTGGGTGAGCCGCGCCGTAGTTTTCACCGGACAGTGGGCAAGGTCTCATGTACAGCGGAATGCGGTGCCAAAAGTGAAGCCTGATGCCGTGACAACTCTTTACCCACTTCAGCTTCGTAAAGCTGGTTATCGGACAGGGCACTTCGGCAAATGGCACTTCATGGGCCCAGCGGATTTTAAGCCGGAAGAGCAGTTTGATGCGTTTGAGCAAATTGGTCGCAATCCCTACATCAAGACGCTTCCTGACGGCACCAAACGTCATGAGACCGACATTGTTTGTGATCGCGGCATCTCATTTCTCAAAGAACAGTCCAAAGACAAACCCTTCTGTTTGCAGTTGTCATTCAATGCGGCACATGCTGAAGACGGTGACAAGAGGCCAGGTATTGGGCATTATCCTTGGCCTTCATCCACGGATGGGATGTATGAAGATCGCAGCATCCCTCCGCCACGATTGGGAGCGTCTAACATCTTTGAAGCACATCCACAGTTCTTAAAAGATAGCATCAACCGCGAGCGATTCTTTTGGGGTTACGACACACCAGAAAAGTACGAAACGAACGTACGCGCTTATTATCGGATGATCAGTGGCATCGACAAGGGAATCGCGCGTGTGCTTGCCGTGCTGGAGCAAACAGGTCTGGCTGACAACACCATCGTCGTCTACTCGGCGGACAATGGCTACTATCTGGGAGATCGTGGATTCCAGGGCAAGTGGTCGCACTACGAGGAGTCGCTGCGTGTTCCAATGGTCATCTATGATCCGCGCCTTTCAAAGGAGAGACGAGGCAAAGTGCTAGATGAACTTGTTCTCAATGTTGACCTGCCAGCCACATTCTTGGATTGGGCAAAAGCGGAGCGTCCAGCATCGTATCAAGGCCGAAGTATTGCGACACTTCTCGATGGTAGTGGTGGCGACAAGCCATGGCGCTCTCACTTCTTCTGTGAGCATCTCGACTTAGCCCCGACACTGACGTGGGAAGGTATCCGTGACTCGCGCTACGTGTATGCTCGTTACTTCGATCAACAGCCAGCGTATGAGTTTCTTCATGATCTGCAAAAAGATCCAGACGAACTAACGAACGTGGCAAGCGATCCAGCACATGCGGCCGCTTTGACCAAAATGCGTGAGCTCTGTGATGCGGAAATGAGTGCGCGAGGTGGAGCCATGCCTCCCTTGGAACAACGCGGACCTGGGAAGCAAGGGAAGGGCAGGGGCAAGAAGAAGTGAGGAGTTCCGCTGAGGTCACTCAGCCAGAAGTCCGTATGACCGCAACCACCAGTCGAGTCGCTCTTCATCGGAGGGCTGCGTCTTCTTGACGCGGTTTCTCCATGTGCGCTCGTAATCCGCACGCTTGTCCTTTTGAATCACCTCCATCGAGGGTTCGGTTGTAGGATCACCATGAACACCTTTGTCACCACTGGTTTTGATCCAGTCGTCCAATGACGAACGCAACTCCGCTATGACTTCGTTTGAGCGGGGGTCTTTGGCTACATTGTGAATGCCAAGCGGATCAGTGGTAAGCTCAAACAACTCCCACTCGGGACGCTCTGGAGTTAGCCATTGTTCCTGAAACGAGTCGAGCGCATGCTGTTTATGCAGCACACGCAGAAGGGGCATACCTGGATAGCTTGCTTCTTTGTAACCAGACCAATTGAGCCTCGAGAGTTGCGGCTGGAAATGACGCACAAGCCAACTGCGCTCAGTGATGACCGCCCGAATACGATCCATCGCATCACCACAGCGATCACGCGCTGCAAAGAGGCGTGTGCGCTCAGGGAAGGTATTCCCAAGTAGAGGACGTCCTTCCATCCAAGCGGGAATCGGCAAACCTGCCAACTCAAGCATAGATGGTGCGAGATCAATCAAGCTCACAAGGCGTTCCTCTACACCGCCAGGGTCAATCTTTGGCCCGTGCACAATCAGCGGAACTTGGAGCCCCTCTACACTCAACCATTGCTTGCCCCAGGGCATAGGCCGCCCGTGATCGGCAAAGAACACGACAATCGTGTTATCCAGCACTCCTTCGTTACGGAGTTGCTGGAGGATGGTTCCCACACGTTCATCAACGACTTCCACACTTCGGTGATAAGCATACCAATCACGGCGAATGAGCGGATGGTCGGGGTAGTTCGGCGGGAGTTCGATGGCCTTTAACTTTGCCTCTTCGAATGCCTCGGGAATCGGGAAGGGCCGATGTGGCTCCGTTATTTGAAATTGAGCAAAGAAGGGCTGTCCGGTCTTACGTTTCCGCCAGTCGTTGCCGTCAAACATCGTCTCGGGATCATGAGCGAAGTTGTAATGGGTTTTTCCTTTCTTGATCGATTTGCCGCTCCGCTCAGATCCGGGAGCCGCAGCATTTGTCACAAACCAACCAGCTTCACGAAGAAGAGTCGGTAGTGATTTGTAAGGCGGTGGTAACGGTTGAGGGTTCTCGACATCGTGCGGGTGCAATCCTGTGGTCGTCTGATAACAGCCGAGAATGAAGGCAGAGCGCGATGAACTGCACACTGGCGCTGAGGAGTACGCACGGGTGTATCGCCGCCCGTCCGCCGCGAGTTGATCCAGGTGTGGTGTTTGCACCTGAGCCACGCTGTAAGCACCGGTGTCTGGCGACATGTCATCGGCGATGATCCAGACCAAATTGGGTGGCGAGGCAAACGCACAAGACGTAGCTAGCAGCACTACAGAGATGAGTTTGTTCATGAGAGCTTGGCTGAATCAAGGGCGATGCTTGTCGAAAGTCGTTTGGTGATGACGCATGATTTCATCACCTTTGACGTCATAACTGCCAGTCGCCGTGTGTGGCACATCAGGTATGGAGAGAAACTCGTGAGCGATCCCCAAACGCCTCAAGTACGCCGAGTAGAGTTGGTTGTGCTCGTAGTTGAAGCACTTCGTCCCATCCCAGATCAGAATGTTAAGCGCGGGTCGATCTTTGCGCTCTATGTAAGTTTTTGCTAGGTCCCATGCGTTGTATCCCAGCGGGAGAAAGCGCAGAGAATCACTCTCATAGCCCTCATTTTCCTGAATGTGCTTCTCGGGCCCATACCCGGAGCCGCCTGGAGCAACGGAGAGGAACAACTCCGGGTGCTTGAACATGATGCGCGTGGTGCCACGACCTCCTTGAGAGTAACCTTCAAGCGCCCGGCCTTCTCGAGAGCCCCATGTGCGGTAGTTTGAGTCGATGTGTGGAATCAACTCGTTCACAAACACGCTCTCGCCCATTCCCTGGGGCATCTCCGGCATGTCATACCAACTAACCGGACCACCGTTCGGGAAAACGTAGATCGTTGGCTTGATTGTGCCCTTCTTGATCGCGGCATCCACGTAGCTTGCGAGCCTAACGGCCTTGTTTTCAGCTCCAGGGCGACCTCCATGCAGATGATAGACAACAGGATACCTCACCTGATCCGAATCGTAGCCCGGCGGCAAGTAAATGTAATAGCCCACCTCTATACCCATTGAAGCGCTCTTGAACGTGGCGTGCTTGGTAGTGGCAGGCAGCAGTTTTTTGGCCCAATCCGCACTCTGCATTGGCGAGACCCAGGAGAATGTGGCCGAAGTGACAGCCTTGGGCTTCTTTGTTTCCTGAGCGGCACAAAGCGAGACCAGTAGAAGGAAGGTGAGAAGCGCGTGTTTCATCGGACAGCATCCGGTAACGAACTTCGGCGATAAATCACACATAAACCCGAATGCTTCCGCGATTCAGGAAAAGACGCGAGGAAAGGCTCGTTTTGACTGAGCATCATGCGTCCACTCATCACTTTGTTTGCTCTCGCCGCGCTCTCATCAAGCGCTTCGGTGATGGCCCAGCCGCCCCAGCCTAACTTCATCGTGTGCATTGCAGACGATATTAGCTTTGACGACTTTGGTTGTTACGGAAGCAAGTGCGCTAGGACGCCACGTATTGATGGATTGGCAGCCAGAGGGATGAAGTTCACAGAGGCCTATCTTACCGCTAGCAGTTGTAGTCCTAGCCGATCTAGTATCATCACTGGACGCTATCCGCACAACAATGGCCCAGCAGCCGAACTGCACCAACCGATTGCCGCACACCTTCCTTGGCTGCCAGGAGTCTTGCGTGAAGCGGGTTACTTCACAGCCATCGTCGGCAAGAATCACATGTCGCGCATGGGTGCCCCCGTCGGAGCAGAGACTTGGGATGTCATTGATGCTGGAACGGCACCTGACAACCATGGGGGCGAGTCGCGATGGGCTGAAACCATCGCAAAGAGGCCAAAAGACAAGCCCTTCTTCTTCTGGTTTGCGTCATTGGACGCACATCGTGATTGGGAGGCAGAAGGTGAGTGGAATGAGGCTCTGTATGGCCCAAAAAATCGCCCACAGGACATCATTGTGCCGCCATTTCTCGCTGATGACGAAGCGACCCGTGTCGATTTGACTTCCTATCACAATGAGATCACGAGGTTTGATTACTATGTTGGGAAAGTAGCGGACACGCTAAGTGAAGAGGGCATTCTTGATAACACCATTTTGGTGGTGCTCGCCGACAACGGACGTCCGTTCCCTCGTGCCAAGACGCGCTTGCATGACTCAGGGATGAAAACTGCACTTGTGGCTCATTGGCCAGCCGGAATCGCTAAGGCGGGGAGCGCTTGTGCAAGTTTGGTCAGTGTCATCGACATTGCGCCCACATTGCTTCAGGCGGCTGGAGTGACTGCACCACCGAGCTTTCAGGGCGTGAGTTTCTTGCCTCTCTTCAAGGATACCCAGGTCGTGACGAGGAAGTACGCTTTCTCCGAGCACAATTGGCATGACTACGAGGCTCACGGTCGCAGCGTGAGAAGTGGAGGATGGCTTTACATTCGCAATCAACGACCCGGGTTGGCCTGGCAAGGACCTGCGGACTCGGTTCGTTCGCCATCCCATGTCGCACTCAAAGCTCTCCGCGATGCAAATCGTCTCACCCCAGCTCAGGCAGATGTGTTTCTTGCTCCACGTCCTGCGGAGGAGCTTTACCAGACAGCGGATGATCCGCTTCAGTTGAACAATCTCGCGTCTAGCGCTGAGCATCGCGAGACCAGAGCGAGGCTTTCTGCGCTGCTTGACTCTTGGATTGAGGAGACGGGAGATGCTGCTCCTGATCAGCTTACGCCCGATGGTTTTGATCGCGAATCCGGTCGGCCAGTTAGCAAAAAAAAGCAGACCAAACGTGGCGATTATCCAGGTTTGCCGAAGAACGCAGCAAGCTTGAACGCTCCGGGCCCACGTTAAATCCTTTAATCATGAAGCGACATATACTCTCGACCTCTCTCATTCTCGTCTTGCTCACTCAGCATGCATCTTTTGCCGCGACTAAAGCTAACGTGATCTACCTCATGGCCGACGAACTTGGCTACCACGAGCCGGCGTTCATGGGCGGAAAGAACATTCGCACGCCGAATCTCGACCGCATGGCGGCAGAGGGCATCGTCTTCAAAAACATGTTCGCAGGCTCCTCCGTGTGCGCACCCACGCGTTGCTGCTTTCTCACCGGCAAGCACAGCGGCCACACCAGCGTGCGGGCGAATGGCGGCGGCACTCCGTTGCGGGCGGACGAGGCCACCATCGCGTCCATTTTGAAGCCGCTCGGCTATGCCACGGGTGGATTTGGCAAATGGGGCAACGGTGGACGCGACTCCACCGGCGTGCCGGAGAAGCACGGCTTCGACACCTTCCTCGGCTACTACGACCAGGTCCACGCGCACACCTACTACCCGCCCTATCTCATTCAAAACAGCGAGGAAGTGCCGCTCAAAGGCAACAACGGCGGCAGCCAGGGCGAGACCTACTCGCAATACGTCATCCATAACGCCGCGATGAAGTTCATCCGCGATCACGCGCGGCAGCCCTTCTTCGCCTACCTGCCCTACACGCCGCCGCACGGGAACTTCGACATCCCGGACAGCGATCCCGCATGGGCGCTCTACAAGGACCAGTCTTGGCCGGAGGACGCCCGCCGTTACGCCGCCATGGTCACGATGTTAGACCGCCAGGTCGGCGAAATGCTCGCGCTACTCCAAGAACTCGGCATCGACGGCAACACGCTCGTCTTCTTCAGCGGCGACAACGGCGCGAACGATTACTTCAAATCGAAAGACCATCCGCGCGGCGTGCACAGCGGCAACAAACACCCGGACACCGGCATCGAGTATCGCGGCAACAAAGGCACGCTCTATGAGGGCGGCGTGCGCATCCCCTTCATCGCCCGCTGGCCCGGCAAGATCGCCCCCGGCAGCGTCAGCGAGCACCTCGGCTACTTCCCGGACGTGCTGCCAACCGTCGCCGAGGCCACTGGAGCCACCGCACCTGCGGACACCGACGGCATTTCCATCCTGCCCACGTTGCTCGGCAAAAACGCGGAGCAAAAGCAGCACGAATATCTCTATTGGGAGATCAATGGCTGGACCGCCATCCGCCAGGGCGCCTGGCGAGCCGTTCGCACGAAACCAAACGCCGAGTGGGAACTCTACGACCTCGCCGCTGATCCCGCCGAGTCCAAAGACCTCGCCGCCGCGAAGCCCGACGTGCTCGCCAAACTCACCGCACTCGCCGAAAAAGCCCACGAACCCATCCGCGAAGGCACCTTCACCCGCACCGACCGTCACGAGCGCGACCGCCGCGCGAAATTCGGCAAACAAGACGACATCACGCTCGAAGCCTCACCCGGCGGCGTGAAGAAAAAAGGCGGCAAACGAGCCGCGGCCATGCCCGTCGAAGGTTTGCTACCGAACAAGGATTGGAAAATCGTCCGCGCCAGTAGCGAGAACACCGGCAACAGCAAATTCGCCGCCAATGCCATCGACGGCGATCCCGACACGCTCTGGCACTCGAAGTTCAGCGGCGGCACCGCGCCACCGCCGCACGAGCTTGTCATCGATCTCGGCACGCCGCGTCGCATTCGTGGATTCGTCTATCTCGGACGCCAGGACGGCGGCTGGAACGGCGCGGCAAAGGACATCGAATTCGCCATCAGCAACAGCGCCGACGCCTTCGGCACTCCCGCCGTCAAATCGGCGCTCAAAAAGATCAAAACACCGCAAACCCTCGCCTGCGCCCCCACCACCGGCCGCTACGTCCTCCTCCGCATCCTCTCCGAGCATCGCGAGACCAACGAACTCGGCAGCGCCGCGGAAATCGGCGTGCTGGGGGAGTAGCATTCGCGAGCCTCAGGACAATCAAGTATCGTCGTCGGCATCCCTGGCAAGGTTTGATTGAGCTTTCCCTCCTCTCAGGCATGCTGGAGTGCATGTTCACTTGGATACCCATTCACGAAGAAACCGCACAGAAACTCCGCGCTTTTCACAACCGGCAAGATGAGTTGATCGCATTACTGCGACAGATGAGGGCGCTGGGGATGAAAACCACTTCGATTGAGGACGAGGGTGCGGATGGCAAACGATTTGAACTTCGAGAAATTGATCCCTTCACATTCCTTGGGAACTTCAATCGAGGCGTGACGGATGCCAACCGCACGGAGATGTGGGAATTCATCAAGAAGCGTTGGTCGCTGAGCGCTTCTGTGCCGCAAGACTATGATGGACTGCCCATCTTGAACAACCAGTCCGCTTGGCTGATGCCCTATGCTCACCGACGGGAGGCAGGTCATGTTCAGCGCTTGTGGGATGTTTTTGAGATGGTCATGCAGACATCTCCCGGGGACGGTGAAGTCTCACCTGAGATGCTGGATAGCTGTCTGAAACTCCGAAAGGTGGGCAAAGCGACACTTACGATGGGCTTTTTCTGGTGTCGTCCGACTGTCTGGCCTGCTTTGGACCGGAAAAACATCGCCTTTGCCAAGACCAAAGGGGTCATTACCGAGGCTGTGGATGGTGCCTCCTATCTGAACTGGGTAGCGGAATTGCGCGAGAAGGCAGGGGCGGACTTGATCGAGTTTTCACGAGATGCTCATTTGTGGGCGAAGGCTGAGGAGTCGCCGCTTGCCCACCCCTTCGACTACCTTTTTGCCGACAGGCAGCAGGCGGACATCGTGCTCGAACATTTACGCGACTATCTGACATCCTTGGACGACGGCGACGGCACCGATGGTGAGCGATTGATCATCAGCAGCAAGGCATATCAGGCCACCAAGTCGCCGATGGTGCCTCTTACCGCTTTTCGCATCATGTATGGTCGCTGGGTGGTAATGGACTATGGAGCCAACAAGACTGACAAAATCGTGCGTGTCGTCCTCAAGGAGTCATCGATCTTTGCAAGCCAGGCATCGCATCGCTGGAGCAACTTCCAGATTCCAATCCAAGGCCAGGTTTTCGCGGTGTTCACATTCCCTTTAGATGAGTATCTGGACAGCTCTGCCATCCAAAAAGAGCATCTCGAAGCCTCCTTGTTGGTTCGTGATCATTTTCGAAGCATGAAGCGCAGCCCCTACGCCGAAGATCATCGCAAGGAGCTATGGCAACTGATCATGGAACCCGCTGCTCGAACCGAGATTCTCGCCAGAGGCTTGCAGATGCCACCGGAGGATAAACGACGGCCTGTTTGGCTTGTCGCGCCTGGGGAGAACGCCAAGCTGCTCTCCGAATGGCGTGAACAAAAGCACATCACCATTGGCTGGGGGAAGACTGGCGACCTCGATCCGATGCGACAAATTGAACAGGTGAGACAGTCTCTCGCGGCGGCCTATCCTGATGCCGGTCAGGTCATCGTGGGAAGCATGTTGCACGAGTTCGCCCATGAAATGCAGGAGGGAGACGAGATTTATCTAAAAGGCGGCCTGTCTCGCATCCTTGGGCGCGGTGTGGTGCGTGGCGGCTATGAGTTCGTCGAGCAGTCGGATAGCGATCACTTTCATCGGCGCTCGGTGGAGTGGCTGGACGATCGGGAGATGCAAGTGCCAACGGGTGTGCAGCTTCCACAGATCACCCTGAGTCATCTGGAGGAAAAAACCGAGCTGCTTGCAGCCATCAGGTCGTTTTATGATCAGCCGACGGATTCAGCATCCGTGGTCCGCGAGGAACCCAACCCGAACTCTCGGAATTACTGGTGGTTCAATTTCAACCCTGAGGTCTGGGATATCGAAAACCGAATCGATATCGAAAAGATGTCGATTGATGAGGCTGAGATTTACACAGCAGTGAATCAAAACGGAAGGAAGAGGCAAAAGCCACAGTGGTTCGCCGCCGCCCGCCCCGGAGACCTAGCCATCGCCTACGTCACCTCGCCCAAACGGTATGCTGTGGCCGTCTGCCGTGTGACACGCGGCATGGCCGAGACTGACAGCATGGGGATCGGTTTTGCCATCATCGAGAAACTGCGCCGCCCGGTGCTGCTGGATGAGATGAAAGCCCATCCTGTTCTACAGGCCAGCGAGCCTTTAAGCTTCTCCCAGGCGTCTATCTTGCGACTCACGCAGGCGGAGTTCAATGCAGTGATGGATTTGTCGGAAGCGGAAACTGAGCCGTCTCTGCCCGAGAAGCCGGTTTACGATTTGGCTGCCGCCTTGAAAGACCTTTTCATCCCTGAAGAACGGGTGGCAAGTATCTGCGCCACTCTCCGCCGGAAAAAGAACGTAGTGCTGCAAGGCGCGCCTGGCACGGGCAAAACCTTCGTGGCCCGCCGTCTCGCATACCTGTTAATGGGCGTCAAAGACGAAAACCGGGCACCCATGGTTCAGTTTCATCAAAGCATGAGCTATGAGGACTTTGTGCAGGGTTGGCGTCCTGATGGCAGTGGCGGCTTCAAGTTGTGCAACGGGCCATTCTACCATTTTTGCCGTCAGGCGATGACTCGGCCAGATGAACCTCATGTTTTCATCATTGATGAGATCAACCGCGGCAATCTGTCGAAGATTCTTGGCGAACTCATGATGCTCATCGAGCCGGACAAACGAAGTCCTGCATATGCGCTGCCACTCACTTACAGTTCCTCGCAGGAAGATCGTTTCTATGTGCCGGAGAATGTTCATCTCATCGGCACGATGAACACCGCAGACCGCTCGCTGAGCATGGTGGACTACGCATTACGCCGACGTTTTGCCTTCACAGAAATGGAACCCGGCTTCAGCCATCCGGCCTTCCGCGCGGTTTTGGAAGTGAATAGCGTCTCCAACTCCGTCTGCGACCGCATCATCGAAGGCATGACTGCGGTGAATAACCTCATCGCGTCTGACAGTGCGAATCTCGGTCCCGGATACCGCATCGGACACAGCTTTTTTGTGCCATCCATGTCCGTTTCGGACTCCGAGAGCTGGCTGGCTGACATTTTGACCCATGAGATACTGCCCTTGCTTCAAGAATACTGGGTGGATGTCCCCAAGCAGCTCCACACAGCTCGCCAAGCGCTTGGCCTTTGAAGCGCATGAGTGCCGCCATTCCCATCCTGAATCTTTATTACCTTCTCACCTATGCCTGGGATCAATACCAGCCGGGTGAAGCCAGGGAGATCGGCGCAGAGGACTGTCCTGATGTGGAAAACCTTTTCGCGGTCATGCTTAGCGGCGGGTTGCGGCAGCTCGCACGGCGCGGCATGGACCGCGACTACATTCCGCACACGGAGGAGACTTCCCGCCTGCGAGGCAAGCTGCACCTGATGGAAAGTGTGCGACGGCAGACACCTCTCGCTGGGCGCATGATTTGCTCTTTTGACGACCTCAGCTCCGACGTGCTGCATAACCAGATCTTGAAGAGCACCGCGCTGAGCCTGTTGAAGCGAGATGAGTTGACGCAGGAGAACCGGAAGGAGCTACGTCATGCTCTGGAACCCCTCGCCCAGGTGCGGGAGATACGATTAAGCGGCCAAATGTTCCGACGTGTGCAACTGCATCGGAACAACCGCATCTACCGCTTTCTTCTAGGCTTGTGCGAGCTAGTTCAAAGGTTGGTCATGCCTGCTGATCATCGCGGCGGCGAACGCATAGTGGATCTTCTGCGTGATGAGGTGATCATGCACAGCCTATTTGAAAAGTTTGTCCGAAACTTTGCTGTCAGGCACTGCCACGACGCCACGGTTGGCGCAAAAGCCGTGCAATGGTCTGTGGAAGCTGAAGATTCCGCACTTGCCCGTCTGCCTGTCATGTTCACTGACATCACCTTGGACTGGCCGGATAGGAAATTGATCGTGGACTGCAAATACTACGCCGAAGCCATGTCTAGCCACCATGGCGCTTCCAAACTGAAGTCCGAAAACCTGTATCAATTGCTCGCTTACCTGAAAAACCAGTCAGAGCTGCCGGACTGGGAAAGCGTTGAGGGATTGCTCATCTATCCGACCAACGGAGCATCTTTTGATCTGAAATATCGACTGCTGGGAAATCCAGTCAGAGCTGCCACGCTGGACTTGAATCAACCGTGGGAAGCGATTCACAAGCAATTAACCGGGCTGTTATGTGACGGAGAGGCGTCTCTTCTGAACGATAACCCGAGTAGGGAGTGATCGTTCTCAAGTCATGCGACCATCTGCAACAACTCTGCTCCTTTCGTCCTTCCTCATTCTGGTTTCGTCATTGGCCGCGCAGCGGCCGAACGTCCTCTTCATCATCTCCGACGATCTCACCTCCACCGCGCTTGGTTGCTATGGCAACAAGGTGTGCCAGACACCGAACATCGACCGGTTGGCGGCTCGTGGGATGCGCTTCACGCGGGCGCATTGCCAGGGCAGCTACTGCGGACCATCACGCGCCTCGTTCATGTCCGGCTACTATCCGCATGCGACGGGCGTGCAGGGCTACAACAGCCCTCGAGCAGCCATCGGCGACCGCGCGACGTGGGCGCAGCATTTCAAAAACGCGGGCTACTACTCCGCCCGCGTCAGCAAAATCTTCCACATGGGCGTGCCCGGGGGCATTGAGGACGGCAGCGATGGCGCCGACGATCCAGCGTCGTGGACGGAGCGCTTTAACAGCCAAGGGCCGGAGTGGCAGGCACCGGGTATCGGCGAGACCTTGGAAAAGAACGCGGATGGCAAAAAGCCCGTCATGGGCGGCAACACCTTCGTCATCGTCGCCGCCGATGGCGATGACATGGCGCACTCGGATGGCAAAACGGCCGCGAAGGCCTGCGAACTCATCGAGAAGCACGCACAGGAGCCGTTTTTCATCGCCGTGGGCTTTGTGCGGCCACACGTGCCCTTCGTGGCACCGAAGAAGTATTTCGACCTGTATCCGTGGGAGCAGATGACGCTGCCGAAGAAGGTCGCGGGCGATTGGGATGACATCCCGAAGCCGGGCATCAATTACAAGACCAGCGTGAACATGCAGATGGATGTCACGCGGCAGAAAAAGGCGCTCGCCGGCTACTACGCCGCCGTCAGCTTCATGGACGCGCAGGTCGGCAAGGTGCTCGACGCGCTCGAAAAGTCCGGTCAGGCTGAAAACACCATCGTCATCTTCACCAGCGACCACGGCTACCACCTCGGCGAGCACGATTTTTGGGCCAAAGTGAGCCTGCATGACGAATCCGCCCGCGTGCCTCTCATTGTGAGCACACCCGGCAAAAAGCCCGGCGTGAGCGATTCGCTCGTCGAACTGCTCGATCTCTATCCCACCACCGCCAAGCTCTGCGGCCTCGACGTGCCCGCCCGCCTGCAAGGCAAGGACATCAGCCCCATCCTCGACGATCCGCAGGCAAAAGTGCACGACACCGTCTTCAGCGTCGCCGGATCAAGCAAGGGCCTCATGCTGCGTGATGACCGCTGGGTCTTCATCCAATACGGCGAGGACGCCAAAGGCGGCATCGAGCTCTTCGATATGCAAAACGATCCGAAACAGCTCACCAACCTCGCCTCGTCACTCGACCACGTTTCCCGCGTCGAAGAATGGAAAGCCAAACTCACCGCCAAACTCGCGGCCGTGCGGGCGAATGATCTTAACCCCTGATATCCCACCTGATGAAAGCCTTTCTCACATTCCTCTGCTTTGCTTCGGTCGCATCTGCCGGACCGACGATCGTTTATGTCTCCGAGAGCCATGAGAAGCGCATCGCAGTGTGGTCGCTCGATGAAAAGACGGGTGAATTGACCCGCCAAAGCGAAACAGCACTCCCGGGAGCACCGGGGAGTCTCGCGTTGAGCCCGGATCACCGTTATCTGTATGCCTCGGTGCGCTCCGCGAAGCAATTCGCCACGCTCGATGTCGATGCGAAGACCGGAGCGCTGTCGAACGCGACCTTCGCGGATGCGGGCTTCAACGCGGCTTATGTTTTCGCAGACCAAACAGGCCGCTGGCTGCTCGCCGCGTCTTACAGCGAGGGCGTGGTCGGATTGTCCGCGATCCAAAACGGCCGCGTGACCGGTCTGCCGGTCGTGACGCTCGAAACCGGCAAGAAGGCGCACTGCATCCAGATCGATCCGTCAAACCATTTCGCCTTTGTGCCGCATGTGGGCGAGCTGAACAAGGTGGAGCAACTCCGCTTCGACGCGGAAGCCGGCACGCTCACGCGCAACACGCCGCCGCATCTGCCCGGCGGCGCGGGCGAGGGGCCGCGGCACATGCAGTTCCATCCGAACGGCAAGTGGGCCTACTTCGTCAACGAACAGGGCAAAAGCGTGACCCTGTGCGACTACGACGCGGACAAAGGCACGCTCAAAGCCCGCCAAAGCGTGCCCACCGTGCCCGAAGACTGGCGTGACAAGGGCTCCTGTGCCGACATCCACATCAGCGCTGACGGGCGCTTCGTCTATGCCTCAAATCGCGGTCACGACAGCCTCGCTACCTTCTCCGTGAACGCGGAAACGGGCGAACTTACCGCGCTTGGGCAAACGCCTACCGAGAAGACGCCGCGATCTTTTTGCCTCGTGCCCGGCGATGCTTTCGTCATTTCCGCAGGAGAAGGCTCCCATCGCCTCATCGTGTTCCGCCGCGATGTGAAAACAGGTGCTCTGACCCCGCTCAGAACCTACGACTGCGGAAAGGGTCCGGCTTGGGTGACTAGCGTTAAGTTGGATTGATTGTTGCAGAGACAATTTGGTGAATGTGACGTTATTGGATGCCATGCGATTCACGAACTTGGTCTTTGCCTTATTTGCCCTCCACGTCTCGGTGCCCCTCTTTGGCCAGACCGCGCCGAAGACGTCCATCACTGAACCAGAGTCATTGATTGTCTCTACGGCGTTCGATCAAGCGAGTCCGCCTACCCGAAAAGGGCCCATCAATGGTTGGCAGGCAGGGATTGGGGAGTGGTCAGTCAGAGATGGTGCGTTGCATGGCGATGAGCTGCAGGAGGATAAGCACCCTTCTTCGTGCACTTATCGTTTTGAAGCCAAAGACATGATCATTTGTGCCCAGTTCAGGCTTGGATCGGCCAAGGAGATCGCATTCGGATGCAGAGACAACATTCCGCCGAATCACCATCTGGCGCGTACTTACATTAGCAGAGACAGTATTTGGGTTGTTAGGCAATCGGGCATATCTAAGACAAGCCGATCAGAGAAACTGGCTGAGTTGAAGACCATGATCGATCCAGAGAAGTGGCATGACATCACGATCGAGATCGTTGGAGATCATTATCGCGCCACGGTCGATGGTCAGGTGGTAGAAGCACGTCATGAACGCTATAAAGACACAAAGGGCCTTGTTGCGTTAATCAACAAAGGGAAGGGAGCGCAGTTCAGGAACGTTTCGATTTGGAAAGCGAAACCCAAAAGCTGACAGGTATCGTTGATCGGAATACGCCCTATTTGCGCTTCGTGTTTTTCGATCGTTTTTTACCGGAGTCGCTGGGGTAAGGGTTACCGTTGATGTAGTTCAGGCGGTCATCGACATCGCCACCGCTGACCTTGGGATGGAAGTCCGAGCGCTTTACTGGGTAGCGGCCCGAGAAGTGATCTTTTAGCCATACAACACTGTTAAGCGCCTCGACGGCCAGCACCGGATCGGAGGTCTTGTTGACCAGATCAATAAGCAGTGGCTGAGGTTGAATGCGACCGATGGAGCCCAGAAACTCAATGGCGCGCACCTGTACAACTTCTTCTGGATCGTGAAGAAGAGGTCGGACAAGATCCTCGAGAGAGGTTGCCTTTTCACCGAACGATGTGCAGACCATCGCTGCCCAGTAGCGCTGCATCGGCTCGGTGCTTTTCAATGCGGTCTCTAGTGTGAGTTTTGCCTCATCAAAGGTCTTCAGCATCGAATCAGCGATATCCGCAAGGCCAGCAATCTTCGTTTTCTGTTCATCGCCAAACGCGACTGGATTCTGCATCGCATGTTTCACCAACTGACTTTCCGGTAAGTAGCTGAGATCAGGCATAGAACGCATTTTTCTCTGTAGACGCGCTCTTAGGTCCTGAAGGGTGGCTTGGTGCGAAGGATCCGATGCTAGGTTTTTTACGTTCCATGGGTCGGTCTCACAATCAAAGAGCATCTCGACTGGTTTGGGCGCAAAGAACTGGGCGGGAGCGCCAGAGAGTTTATTGGCTCGCCAGAGTTGGCGCCACTCTTCATAGGCGAGCATCTTGTAGCGGTAGTTGTTGTGTAAACCGTCTGGCAGCCACGGCTCAAAACAGCGGATGTAAAGATGGCGGCCCTTCCGTAGTGAGCGAACGAAATCGTACTTCTCGTCCATGCGATTTGCATATCCAAATGCCTCATCGCGCTGGTTTACTTGCTCCAGCGGAACACCACGGCCGAGGAAGGGTCGGCCATCGATGCCTTTCGGTAAAGGGACACCCGCGAGTTGGAGGACTGTGGGACCGAAATCAACAAACTGAACAAACCCATTCATCCGTGTTCCAGGAGCGGCACCCTCCACGAGGTGTTTGAAGTTCTTTGGCACCCGAACGACGAGCGGAACATGAACGCCGGTGTCGTAGATGTAGCCTTTGCCCCGAGGTAGGACACCACCGTGGTCGCCGAAATAGAAGACAAACGTGTTCTCGAGTAACCCGTCCTGCTCAAGCTTGGCGACTGTGCTGGCCACAATGCGATCAATGGATTGCATATGATCAAGATAAAGAGCCTGGGTGTAGCGGAACAACGGGGTGTCTGGGTGATGTGCCGCTGTAGTCACCCCTGAGGGATCATGAGTGGGCTTCAAGGAAGCGAACGATGTTTTGGAAAAGTGGAGCGAGCTTTCGTGGGAGTTGTCGTGAGACTCCATGTGAAAGAATGGCTGCTTTGGATCAGGCCTGTTGCGCCAAGATGCTTTGTTGGATGATTCATCCCACACGTTCTTGCCAGGCTCAGCATTGTAGTCGGTCTTGGAGTTGTTGGTGGTGTAATACCCTGCCTGACGGAGGTATTCTGGGAACATGCGCACACCGTTCGGCATTGGTGCAGGCTGGTAGCGGCGATGGAACTGTGTTCCGATACGGGGCGCGTAACACATCGTGGCGAGTGTTGTCCGGGCGACTGAGCAAACAGGTGCGTTTGAAAAAGCGTGGTCAAACGTCAAGCCGTGTGCGGCAAGCGCCTCGATGGCTGGTGTTTCAGCACCACCGGGAAAGAAGTGCTTCAAGTAGTGCATGGAGTTGTCCTCGGAGACAATCCACACGACGTTTGGCCGCTCGACTGCATTGAGCACGGTCGAGACCGAAAGAAAAAGAAGAGGGAGCAATCGCATGACAGACTTCTCGAAACGAGAGTGACTGGTGAAACTTGCCAGAGCACGGTGGCAGCGTGGCAATGATTGGCTGGGATTGAAAACTAGCCATATCAGCTACGTTCAAACTCCATGTGCCGATATACAGCCTCATCGACTACCATGCTTCTGCCTATGCCTTTCGGCATGACGGTGCACTCAGTGCCGAAACTTGACCCACAAAGTGAAGTCTTTGATGGCCGCTGGACACAAAACAAGCGGGGTAAGAAGCTGGCTTTGATAATGTGCAGGTATGGGAACTGAAATAGTGCTTTAGAACAACGCCACCATGAGACACATCACTGCCCTTCTTGCCTGGATTGCGATCGGATTTCCCGCTTTCGCCGTCGAGAAACCGAACATCATTGTGATCATCGCCGATGATTTGGGCTATGGCGATGTTTCGTGTTACGGGGCCAAAGCGGTTAAGACTCCCGCGATCGATAAGCTGGCGAGTGAAGGCATCCGCTTTACGAGCGGGTATTGCACAGCTTCAACTTGCACGCCCACAAGGTTCTCCCTGTTAACAGGCACCTACGCTTTTCGGCAGAAAGATACGGGCATTGCGCCTCCTAATGGACCGGCGATCATCAAGCCTGGAACGGAGACACTACCTTCCATTTTGAAGCGGGCAGGTTATGCCACTGCGGCTGTTGGAAAGTGGCACTTAGGATTGGGCGATCCGGCTCCGAACTGGAATGGCGAACTCAAGCCAGGTCCGCTGGACATTGGGTTTGACCACTGTTTCCTGCTTCCGACGACGAATGATCGTGTTCCGCAAGTTTACGTGGAAGATCGGCAGGTGCGGGGACTTGATCCAACCGATCCACTGTGGGTAGGCGACAAGAAACCTTCCGAGGACCATCCAACAGGCATCACCCATCGAGATACACTGAAGATGGACTGGTCACATGGACACAATCAGACCATTCACAATGGCATCAGCCGAATCGGGTTCTACACGGGTGGGACGAAAGCGCGCTTTCGGGACGAAGATCTTGCTGATGCTTGGGTGAACGAGTCGAATCGTTGGATCGAAGCCAACAAGGAGCGCCCATTCTTCCTCTACTTTGCTTCACAGGATATTCATGTGCCGCGAGTGGCCCATGAGCGATTCCAGGGCAAGAGCGGTCTTGGACCTCGGGGTGATTGCATCCTGCAACTCGATTGGGCCGTGGGAGAATTGATGAAGACGCTTGATCGGCTCAAGATTGCAGAAAACACGCTAGTGCTATTCTGCTCTGATAACGGTCCAGTTTTGGATGATGGCTACAAGGATGATGCCGTGGAGAAACTTGGCGAGCATAAGCCGGGTGGACCTTTTAGGGGCGGCAAATACAGCGTGTGGGAAGGCGGCACGCGCACACCTTTCATTACGCGGTGGAAGGGTCGCATCCAGCCTGCGGTATCTGATAAGATCGTGAGCACTGTGGATTTCTCCGCGAGCTTTGCCTCGCTCACGGGTCAAACTTTGTCTGCAAATGGTAGTCTCGATAGCATGAACTTGCTGGATGCATTCCTTGGCCAATCTGAAGCCAAGGGGCGTGACTACATCCTTCAGCAAGACAATGGCAGCGGGAACTTTGGCATCCGCTCTGGTGACTGGAAACTGGTGCGACTGGTGAAGCGAATGAAGACACAAGCACGCGTGAGCAAGGACGAACGGCCAGAGCCGAAAGGCACGCACACGCTTTACAAACTCACTGAAGATCCTGGTGAGAGCAGAGACGTGGCCGAGTCGCATCCTGACGTGGTTAAGCGTCTAATTGGCCAAATGGACTCTGTGGTGAAAAGTGACCGCAGTCGCCCTTGAGGGACCCTAGCCAGCATTGCCTTTATCTCCGCAACTCCATGACTCGATTTGTGCTGCTGTTCTCTCTGGTGTTTTGTATTTCGGCTTTCGCTGAGCGACCGAACGTCGTCTGGTTTGTTGTCGATGACATGTCTCCACATTTCTCGTGTTATGGGGAGAAGCTGATTCAGACTCCCGCAGTTGATCGTCTAGCGTCTCAGGGAACGAAGTTTACTCACGCTTACGTGACGGCACCGGTTTGTTCAGCATGTCGGTCAGCATTGATCACGGGAATGTATCAAACCACGATTGGTGCGCATCACCACCGGAGTGGACGTGGCTCCTTGAAGATTCATCTGCCTACGGATGTCACGCCGGTGCCCGTTTTGTTTCAAGAGGCTGGGTACTTCACCTGCATTGGTAGTGGATTGAAGGACTTGGATCATCGAGGGCTGCCATTTGCTGCCGCAAAAGGCAAGAAGAAGGGAGGACCATCTCGTTTGGGAAAAACGGACTACAATTTCGAGTGGGATGCCAAGATGTATGACAGTCACGATTGGGCAGGTCGTGGCGGGAAGCCATTCTTCATGCAGGTGCAACTGCACGGAGGAAAGTTGCGTGAAGGCAATGAAAGCGCACGGGCTGCATTCAAAGAGCGGGTGGTGGCGGAACTGGGAAGCGCTACTGATGCGACAAAGGTCACCTTTCCACCTTACTATCCGCGCGACCCTGTCTTACTCGATGACTGGGCACTCTATCTTGATTCGGTGAGGCTTACTGACTTGCATGTGGGTCGTGTCTTGGCGCGTCTGGAAAGCGAGGGCTTGATGGAGAACACGCTCATCATCTTTGTGACAGACCACGGGATCAGTCATGCGCGAGGGAAACAGTTTCTATTTGATGAAGGCACGCGCATCCCATTCATCGTGAGTGGGCCAGGAGTGAAGAAGGGTGCTGTGCGTGATGATCTGGTGATGCAGATCGACATGGCAGCCATTTCATTGGGTGCGGTGGGCATTGCCGTCCCAGCTTCGATGCAAGGGCGCGATGTTCTTGCCGAAGGTTATCAGCCGAGAGACGCTATCTTTGCCGCACGTGACCGTTGTGATGAAACTGTGGAGCGTATTCGCAGTGTGAGAGACGGCCAGTTCCTCTACATCCGCAACTTCCATCCCCAGCGCCCTCATTTGCAACCCAATGCCTACAAAGATGGCAAAGCGATCATTCAGACTCAAAGAGCCTTGCATACGGATGGCAAACTGCCGCCACTGTCCGAGAAACTCCTCTTCAGTGATCAACGTGAAGCCGAAGAACTATATGACTGTGTGGCCGATCCATTTCAGATCACAAACTTATCCAAAGATGCCAAGTTCAAGACGCAGCTTGAACGGAATCGTGAAAGACTTGACCAGTGGATGGAACAAAGTCGCGACAAAGGCGCAGAATCTGATGCCATGTATGACAGTGACATGGCTGAGTATGTGAAAAAGCCCAACCCAGAAGTTGAGCGCAACATCGCGCTCATGAAGCAGTGGGCAAAGGAGGGCAAGTAGGTAAACGGGAACCACTAAACTGATATGAACCAACTGCGGACATTCATCACGGCATTGCTAGTTATTGGACTACCTCATGTGTTAGCAGCGGCTACACCCAATGTGATCATCATTTTCGCCGATGATCTGGGCTACGGTGATCTCGGGTGTTACGGCTCGCCGGTCATACGCACACCAAACTTGGATCGCATGGCAAGCGAGGGACTGCGATTCACGGACTTCTACTCTGCCGCTGAAGTTTGCACACCGAGCCGAGCTGCATTGTTGACGGGTCGTCTGCCCATCCGAAATGGTATGTGTGGAGACCGGCGGGTGTTATTCGCCAACTCGGAAGGCGGGCTTCCTCCGGCCGAGGTCACCATCGCGGAAGCACTGAGGGCCAAAGGATATGCGACGATGCACATCGGGAAATGGCATCTGGGCATCCATGAAGGTTCCCGACCGCTGGACCAGGGCTTTGAGCACAGTTTTGGCTTGCCTTACTCCAATGACATGGATGCGCGGCTCGGATTGCCCAAGGGAAGCAGCGGCTCGCCCAACCCTCCTGCCGATGGTTGGAATGTTGCTCTGCTGCGTGATGGAGAAGTCGTGGAGCAGCCCGCTGTGCAGACCACGCTAACCAAGCGCTACACGGAAGAGGCGGTGAAGTTCATCCGCGACAAGAAAAATGGGCCTTTCTTCCTCTACATGCCGCACACGTTCCCGCATGTGCCGATGTTTGCCTCACCGGCGTTCAAGGGCAAGAGTCGTGCGGGGATTTATGGTGATGCTGTGGAGGAACTCGACTGGAGCGTTGGTCAGGTGATGGAGACACTGCGGAAGGAAGACTTGGCGGAGAATACGTTGGTCTTTTTCACCAGTGACAATGGACCCTGGCTCATCATGGGCGATCAAGGTGGCAGTGCTGGATTGCTAAAAGATGGCAAAGGGAGCACGTGGGAAGGTGGGATGCGTGTGCCGGGAATCGCATGGATGCCAGGACGCATCAGACCCGGTGTGACACAACAACTGGCCAGCACCATGGACTTGCTACCAACGGCGTTAGGCTTGGCGCAAGCCGAACTGCCCAAGACGACTTTGGATGGCACCGATCTTGCCCCGTTGTTGTTTGAGTCGAAGTCATTGCCGTCACGGCCTTATTTCTACTATCGAGGCGATCAACTGTTCGCCTGCCGCGTGGGCGAGTGGAAAGCGCATTTCAAAACTCAAACGGGCTACGGACAGCCGAAGGCCGATGTTCATGAGCCGGCACTGCTTTATCATCTGGGCCGTGATCCTTCTGAGAAACGGGATGTGGCTGCCGATCATCCGGACGTGCTGTCCAAGATCCAGCAGGCCGTCAAGGAACACCAAGCCGGTGTGGTGCCGGGCGTTCCGCAGTTGAAGTAAGCGGAGTTCTACTTCGCTTTCTTCTTTCCTTTGCCCTTCTTGGATTTCGGCTCGCTCTCTTTTGCAGTGGCGTTCTTTGGCATGCGTGAGAGAGCTTTCATTTCCGTGGGCTGTCCCTGATCGCCCTGCTGCTGCATCCATTGATTAAGCTGAGAACGCAGAGCTGTGAGCTGTGGTGCAAACTTGGGATCGCCGGCGAGGTTTTTGCGGTTCCATGGATCAGTCTCGCAGTCGTACAGCTCCTCTGCTGGGCGATGCTGATAGTCATGGACCAGTTGTTTGGCTATGGCATCGCCTGTTGCCGCCATTTTGATCCATGTTTGGAATGTTGGATCTTGAGTAGTGGCGTTCTCGAAGGTGACTTCTGGTGTGAGATTGCGGATGTACCGATACCGTGCGTCACGAACGGAGCGGATGCCAAAGTAGTCTGATCCGTGATGAATGCCGCGAGTGGTCTGGAGACCAAAAACGTGGGATTTGTGAGACGTAGCCTCTCCAGTGAGCACTGGCACAAAACTGCGGCCATCCAAAATCGAAGGGCGATCCACTCCTGCTGCTTCGAGGAAGGTGGGAACGACGTCCACGTACTCGATGAGTACATTGCTAACGCTTGCCGGTTTTACTTTGCTTGGCCAGCGGGCGATGCAGGCGCTTGCTAGACCGACGTCGTAGCAAGTCCACTTGGCAAAAGGGAAGCTGTTGCCCTGCTCGCTCAACACAATGACCAGTGTCTGATCGCGCTGGGGTGAAGCGTCTAGAATGCTGACGAGATCGCCGACTTGGGAGTCGAAATAAGTGATCTCGGCTAGGTAGCGCGAAAAGGCATCACGAGTATCGGGCGCGTCCACCAGCACTGGAGGCAGTTTCAAGGATGCAGGAGGATAGTTTGATGGATCACCTTTGTTCCAAGGGCTGTGTGGCTCGTGTGAGGCGGCGATGAACAGAAACGGCTTTCCGCTGGCTGCACTGCTCTTCATTACTTCGGCAAAGGCCGCCGGATCAGGGTTCTCTTTGCCACTGTAGTCGAAGGGAAAAACAGACTTTGGGTTGATGTGTGTTTTACCGGAGAGGTGCGTGGTGTAGCTGGCAGCCTGTAGGTAGTGGGCGATGCTTTTTACCCAATCGTAAGCCATGGTGTGATTTGGATAAGCTCCCGACTTTACTGGATAGAGTCCGGTGTAGAGACAATGCCGTGTGGGCGAGCACATGGGAGCGGCTTGAAAGCAGCGTGTGAACTTCATGCCCTCGCTGGCAAGCTTCATGAGTTGAGGAGTGCGTGCCTGACCACCGTAAACTTCCATATCGCGGTAAGTGCAGTCATCTGCGATGATCAGCAGCAGATTGGGAGGGGCGGCAAACGCGAACGTGTGCAGGCTGGCAATCGTCAGAGCAAGAAAGGTGAGGCGCATGGGGAAAATCTCGAAACGCAGTGACGCCCAGGAACTTGCTCGGCGCAGATGGATCGATCAAAGGCGAAAGAAAGACATGTCTTGGTGATTTCATAGCCACATGAGAATCTTGTTTGTGTTGTGTGCCATGGGCGCGATGTCCTTCGGAGCTGTTCCGAATGTGATCTTCATGCTGACGGACAATCACGGCGATTGGACACTTGGATGTTATGGCAATAAAGACATCCGAACGCCGAACATTGATCGGTTAGCGGCCGAAGGGGTGCGATTTGCCAATGCATATGCCAACAACCCCGTTTGCTCACCCAACCGGGCGACTTTGCTCACTGGTTTGATGCCGTCTCAGCATGGGGTGCACAACTACCTTGGAAAAGGAGCCCCACAGATGGGAGAAGGTGCGTATTCGACGATCGAGGAGTTTACTTCTTTAGGCGAAATCTTTCGGGATGCTGGTTATTCCACCGGGATGATCGGGAAGTGGCACCTGGGTGCTAACACAAAGATGCAAGAGGGATTTGAAGATGCATGGATTACGATGCCCATGGGTAGCACGAGCACATTCTTCAATGCTGAGATCATTGAAAATGGTGAAGTGCGAAAGGAACAAGAACACCTTACACGGTTTTGGCAGCGCCATGCGGTGGAGTTTGTGGAGCGGAAGCGTCAGAAGCCGTTCTTCCTCTATCTTCCGTTCAATGGCCCCTATGGGCTAGGCCCTGCACAATTGAGGGACTTTAAACGTGCGCCTAACTGGCAATTGTATGCAAATGAGCGGCTGGCATCTTTTCCGCGCACGGAGATGCATCCTTGGCAGTTCAATAACAAAGACTACTTGAACAACGACATCTGCATTCGCCGCTATGGAGCTGAGTTGACGGCGATAGACGATGCCGTGGGTGCGGTGCTAGGTGCTCTGGAGAAGACCGGACAGCGGGAGAACACGCTCATCGTATTTGCTGGTGACAATGGCTGGTCTGGCGGGCATCACGGTCTCTGGGGAATGGGTGACCACACGCGTCCGAAGTGTGCTTTTGAGCCCACGATGCGAGTGCCGCTGATCTGGTGGCAGCCGGGTGTTATCAAGCCGCGCGTGGTGGATGAGCACGTGAGCCACGTGGACTTTTTCCCTTCATTGCTCGCTCATCTGGGCATGAAGCGGGAGTTGCCTGCTGAGCAGAAGCTAACGGGCCATGATTACTCAGCCGCTCTTCGTGGGGAATCTCTCAAGGACTGGTCTCACCCAGTGTTCTATGAGTATGAAGAGTTACGCTGTGTGAGAACGAACCAGGCCAAGCTTATTCTGCGTGATGGGGATCAGGTGGATGAACTCTACGATTTGAGAAGCGATCCGGGCGAGGTTGTGAATCTATTTGGCAAGCCTGAAGCTGGCGAACTGCAGGATAAGCTAATGCACATACTCACTGCGCACTTCAAACAGATGGTTGCGGCCAAATACGACCTCTGGAATGGCGGTGAGTCCAAGGCGCATCGGCTCAAGTGAGCTTCAGGATGCCAATGCATGGCAGATTCCGGAAGCGGGCTTGGTAGTCCATGCCATAGCCAACGACAAACTCGTCTTCGATTTCGAAGCCAACGTAGTCGACCGGTACCTCACGGGCTGGGACGCGGCGTTTCTTGAGCAAGACACCTGTCTTGAGTGAGGCTACACCTTCTTCAGCCATGCGGTCCTGAATCGCGCCGAGAGTGAGCCCTGTGTCCAGGATGTCGTCGAGCAGAAGCACGTGCTCGCCTTTCAGAGAAAGACCCGCAGGCCAAGGGAGCTTCACTTCCCCGCTGCTTTTGGTTCCACCGTGATAGCTGCTGGCACTCATGGTCACGAGCCGCACTGGGAGGTGGATGGCACGCAGGAGGTCGGCTACAAAAAACAAACCACCGTCCATGATGGCGACTACGGTGATGACCTTGCCTGCATAGTCGCGGCAAACTTCAGCGGCCATCTCGGCCACCCGATTCTGGATGACGGGAGCTTCCAGCATGACCTTTTCCAGGTCGGACATGACGCCTGAGACTGATTTTGACATAGCGTTGCTTTTTTAGCCGAGGAATGGAGAGATGCACGGGCATTTGGGGGCTGGACAGCAATCGCGATGCACAAAACGGCGGCTGATGAAGGTGTTGATGAGCGCTTTTCGGCAGCGACAGAGGACGCGGTACCATCATCTTGGAACGATTATGGCGATGCCTATCCCGACCTTTGGATAGCCGATGCTGATGGATTCAGTCTGAGGGCGCGACCACCAAAGACTAGTCCTTGATCACTTGGTCTTGGTGGGCTCGGCTGGAAGTGTAGGCGCGGCTTCTTCTGGCGGACGGGTGCCGCTGACGAAAACGCCGTGCTTGAACTGAGCATCCCACATGAGTTTGCCTTCATCGTCGTAGTCGATGATGTGCCCGTGCCAGCGGAAGAGGTGGTCGTAGTGGGCTTTGAACTTCATGCGCCCATCGGCGAAGAACTTCACATAACTCCCGAAGGCGATGTCTGGCCGTCCCATGTCTGAAGCCTCGCGTTGGGCGGATATTTCCCGGAGTTGGCCGTTGGGCCACCACTTGGAGATGAGCATGGGGTCGCCCCTTACCCAGAGTCGTTCGCTTTCGATCTGTTTTGGATTTTCTCTAAACCAACGGCGCTCATATCCATCGGGGCGACCGTCGGTGAAGGACTGCTCGCGCAAAAGCGCGTCCGTCTTTGGCAGATAGTGGACCGAACGGCCAGTGAATGGCATTTGCGCTTCCAGTTCATAATAAAGGCCATCGGCTCGCTGTTCGACCTTAGGTCCGCTCTTTGGCAGTGGTTTGACGGCTGGATCGTCGCATTGCGTGAGGCAGAGCATCGAGACGATGCCCAATATTGGGAGAAAATGAACGGATCTTAGCATCTGACCGAGGTAGCTTGAAAAGTATAAGGTTAAAGCCGTATTTATGTATAGAATAAAACCCGTAACAACCTTCTGTTTCACTCTTGTCGATGATTTGTGTCGTACCAGCGCCAGTTTTCTCCACCATCAGTCTTGTGGTGGCTTCCGTGGCGACAGGCGGGCTGGCCTTGCTGGCGAGGTGTCGAGTCGGCTCGCATTGGGGAGTGGTAGGAGGCTTTCTTGTTGGCAGCTTGGGTGTGTCTGTGCTGCTCGCGCCGTTGTTTCCGCCGGGGATGAGCTACACGGCGGCAGACTCGGTGCGTACGGTCGCTGGGGTAGCGGAGGATCTAAATGCGGGAGTCAAAGACGCGGACTGCGTGGTCATTTTTGACGGCAGCAGCAGCTCGCGATACGCGCTGGACCATCCGACGATCATGGATGCACTCAGAGCCAAAGGCCACCATCCCTGTATCGTTTATTTGGTATCGCCTGCGGGAGAGCATCTTGAGCGGGAATGGATGGCGGAGCAGGTTTACCGTGCTCTGGAGCCGGAGACACGACAGCGGCTGGATAAGCTGCCCATTTTGTGGGCCAAAGAGATGCTCTGGCTCTATGAGACGCTCCCGGCGAGGTTTGCGGCTGAAAACCGCGGGACAGATCGGTTGCTGGCGTGTAGTTCTCCGTCAGAAGCGCTGCTGACTCTGAGGGCTTTGTGGACAGACTGGCGAGATGGCAATCGCAACGCACGGAAGGACTGGCGGGAGGCATGGGAGGATTTCAGCGGCGATCGCATGATCGCCACGATCAATCACGGGTGCTTCAATCTCTTCCAATGTGGTCGACTTACTCGTCTTTCATCCAGTCCTGTCGTGCCATTGCGGACGGTTGCTGACACAGCCAGCGAGGCGGATCACTCAGGCAAACACGCATGGTGGAACGAGGCACCGGCACCAGATGCGGTTTTCAAGCCTTCTAGCACACTGAGACCGCGGCGGTGGTTCAAGGAACTGGTGACAAATGCTCCTTCAGGTTGGCCGAAGACCGGTCAGACCGAACTGGTCTTTTACATGCAGCCCGTGGCCAATGTGAGCGGGCGCAAGTATGGAGACTTGCTTCAACGTGAGGGACTGGGCGTGCCCAATCGACTTTTCAACGGGCAA
Source organism: Verrucomicrobiaceae bacterium (assembly GCA_016795485.1). Taxonomy (GTDB): domain Bacteria; phylum Verrucomicrobiota; class Verrucomicrobiia; order Verrucomicrobiales; family Verrucomicrobiaceae; genus JAEUHM01. The sequence goes on from JAEUHM010000019.1 coordinate 72,126, forward strand.
GCAGACGAGTCGCTCCGGCTGAGTTTGTACAAGCCAGAGCTTTGGCGGGATACCATCCACTTGAACCGGGCTGGGGCCGTTGTGTTTTCTAAATGGCTGGTGGACCGATTGGAACCCGCGCTGGCGGAACTCAAAGGGCGAGACAGACATGCTTTTTAACAGCTTCGATTTCGCCGTTTTCATCCTTCTTGTCTGGCTGCTTCATTGGGCCGTGCGGACCCATGCCTGGCGGAAGTGGATTTTGCTGTCTGCGAGCCTCCTCTTTTACGGATGGTGGGACTGGCGCTTTCTGCCGCTGCTAGTGGGCGTGTCCTTGATGGCGTGGTTCTGTGCACGTGGTTGCGGACGTGCTTTAGCCGATAACAACCCTGGGCTAGCGAGTCGATTTACTCGTCTGGCGGTGATTAGCAGCCTGCTGGCGCTTGGGTTCTTCAAGTACGTGCTCTTTGCGCTGGATGCGTTGTCTGATTTGGCCGGAGCAGTGGGTTGGAATGTGGTTCCGCCAGCATTTTCCATCGTCTTGCCTGTGGGGATCAGTTTTTACACGTTCCAAGCGCTGAGCTACGTGATTGACGTTCGGCGGGGCAAGTGTGAGGCGGAGAAATCGTTCCTCGATGTGCTGTTCTACATCGCTTTTTTTCCGCAATTGGTGGCTGGGCCGATTGTTCACGCGGCAGGATTCATGCCCCAAGCCCGCACGGCGCGGCGGATTACGCCACAGCACATCACCAATGGTGTGCGTCTGATGATTTGGGGCTTGATGCTGAAAGTGGTATTTGGCGATGCGTTAGCGACATGGGCAGACCCTGTTTTTGACGCGCCTCTTGATTACACTCTCGCAGGAAGGTGGTTGGGAGCGCTCGCATTTGCTGGTCAGATCTATTTCGACTTTGCGGGTTACTCCACCATCGCCATTGGGCTAGGGCTCACGTTTGGTTATGTCCTGCCCGAAAACTTCAGGACACCCTACGTGGCACAATCGGTAACCGACTTCTGGCGGCGGTGGCACATTTCGCTGTCTACTTGGTTGCGGGACTACCTCTTCATTCCGTTGGGTGGCAATCGGAGCCATCATTTCCGCAATCTCATGATCACGATGGTTCTGGGCGGGCTTTGGCACGGTGCCAGTTGGAACTTTGTGCTCTGGGGTGGCCTTCATGGCTTAGGTTTGTGCGTTCACAAGCTGTGGAGCAAATCGGCTCGCGTCATGCCTTCAGTCCCGGCTTGGCTGCTGACTCAAATGTTTGTTCTGATCACGTGGGTGCCTTTCCGCGCTAACGACATGAAGGCTACCCTGGCGTTTTTCACCACGGAGGCGAGCTCCAGAGCAGCACTGGTGCCTGCGTGTGACATTACTTGGCTTTGGCTTTTGATTCCGTTGGTCCTGGATGCGTTGCTGGGGCCAAAGATCACAGCGCTCGAGGCTGTGGCAGAACAATCAAGCGCCCGCGGCAGATCTTTCGTCACGGGGTTCTCACTCGGGATAGCGTTGCTGATGGTCTTCGCACTTGGGCATTGGAGCTCAAAGGCATTCATTTACTTCCAGTTTTAGTGCGGGGATTGGCCGCTTGCAGTTTTTCACTTTAGGAGAGCCGGGAAACGTATTGGTTAGGGATATGAATACAACTGACCTGCAGGCTATGCGCGTGAGCTACGAGATTGGCGAACTAAATGACTCTGACGCTCCAGAGTCGCCGTTTGACCTGTTTACTGGCTGGCTCAAGGACGCCGTAGCTCACCAATTGCCAGAACCGAACGCGATGACTTTGTCCACGCTGGGACTGGATGGCAGCCCGAATGCGCGGACAGTGCTGCTCAAGGCCTTGGATGATCGTGGGTTCACCTTTTTCACCAACTATGAGTCCCAGAAGGGCAACGAGCTAGCGGCTCATCCGCGCGCGGCACTTACGTTCTTGTGGACGAATCGTCAGAGGCAAGTCGTGGTGCGTGGAGTGGTGTCCAAGCTGCCTTTTTCAGAAGCGGAGGGTTATTTTGCGGTCAGACCGTACGGGCATCAAATTGGTGCTTGGGCGTCAGAGCAGAGCAAAGTCATCCCAGATCGTGAGTGGTTAGAGGGCCGCGCGGAGGAACTGAGGCAAAAGTATCCCGAGGGTCAAGCGGTGCCGTGTCCGCCGCATTGGGGTGGATATGCATTGGAGCCCTCCGAAATCGAGTTCTGGCAGGGTAGGCGCTCGCGATTGCATGATCGCATTCGCTACATCAAGCAGCCCGATGGAAGTTGGCGGAAACAAAGGCTAAGTCCGTGACTTGGCATTCATGCGCCCATAGATTTGACTCTCAGCTTCCGTTGGGAATCGTTGGAACATAAAGACATGCCTGAAGCCGCTCCATCAAAGCACACCAACGATCTCATTCACGAAAAGTCGCCCTATCTGTTGCAGCACGCTCACAATCCCGTGAACTGGCTGCCGTGGGGAGATAAAGCGATCGAGAAGGCTCGCGCCGAAGACAAGCCTATTTTGCTCTCTTCGGGCTACTCAACTTGTCATTGGTGCCACGTGATGGAGCGGGAGTCGTTTGAGAACGAGGAGGTCGCTGCGGTCATGAACGAGCACTTCGTTTGCATCAAGCTCGACCGCGAGGAGCGGCCAGACATTGATTTGATCTACATGACCTACGTACAGGCCGCCACGGGAGGTGGAGGCTGGCCGCTGAATGTGTTTCTCACACCCGAGCTGAAGCCATTCTACGGCGGCACGTACTATCCGCCGGTGAGTAAGGGTCGGATCGGATGGAAAGATCTGTTGTTCGAGATCAACAAGATCTGGACGGAGGACCGAGCGGGAGTCATCCAGCGCGCCGCTCAATCGATCGAGAAGCTCCAGGAACACATCGAGAGCGAGACGGCTACCAAAGGTGAAGCCAAGCTCGATGAGGCCTTGAGCAAGGCCTACGACCACCTGAGCGGCTCATTCGACTACCATGAAGGTGGGTTTGGTTCTGCGCCCAAGTTTCCACGTCCATCGGCGCTGCACCTGCTGCATCGGCTGAATCTCCATTACAAAGAGAGTGATCCCGGCCAGTCCAACTGGGCGCGCGAGATGGCGCTGAAAACCCTCCGGGCGATGGCTAACGGTGGTTTGCGCGATCACATCGGGGGAGGTTTCCACCGCTACTCAGTGGATGGCTACTGGCACGTGCCTCATTACGAGAAGATGCTCTATGATCAGGCGCAATTGCTGCCGGCATACGCCGAGGCTTTCACTATCACCGGCGGTGAGTATTATGCCACTGTAGCAAGGCAGACCGCCGAGTATGTGAAGCGCGATCTCACGCACCCTGAGGGAGGTTTTTTCTCTGCTGAGGATGCGGATAGCCTGGAGAAGGCGGACTCCGATCACAAATCCGAAGGCGCATACTACGTTTGGACGGCGGCGGAAGTGGATGAACTCTTGGGAAAGGAAGACGGGAGTGTGTTTCGCTATGCGTATGGAATCCGCAAAAACGGGAATGCGCGGCCCGAGTCTGATCCGCATGGTGAACTGGCGGGAAAGAACACGCTGTTCAGGGCTTACTCGGCCAAAAAGACAGCGGAGTATTTCAAGCTGCCCATCGAGAAGGTGGAAGAACTGCTGGTGACTGGTCGGCAAAAGCTCTTCGAGGCGAGAACGAAGCGTCCGCGGCCTCATCTTGACGACAAAGTGATCACCGCCTGGAATGGAATGATGATCGGAGGCTTGGCTCGGGCTTCTGCGGCACTCAGTGAACCAGAATACTCGGCAATGGCAGCCCGGGCTGCGGAGTTCGTGCGTTCTAAGCTCACTAAGCAGAGCGGGAAAGGCCTTTTGAGGTCGTGGCGGGACGGTGTCGCAACGATTCCGGCGTTTAGCATCGACTACGCCTGTTTGATTCACGGGCTACTGGAACTGCACTATGCCACTTTAGACGCCAAGTGGCTCGAGTGGGCGGTGCAACTCCAGAACGAAATGGACCAACTGGCTTGGGACAAGGAGCACGGAGGCTACTTTAGTGTCCACACCGGCAGCGTGCATAGTGTGATGCGCATCAAGGAAGACTATGATGGTGCTGAACCGTCTCCCAACTCACTCGCGGCGGCTAATCTCGCGCGGTTGGCTGGCTTAACAGGTGAGGAACGCTATCTCGAACAGGCGAAGCAGATTTTGAACCTGTTTCATCAAACGTTGGCCACCGCGCCTCATGCCGTGCCAGTCATGACTGCGGCACTCGACTTCGTAGAACGCGGCAAACAGCAGATCGTGATCGCTGGAGAGCCTGAGTCGCCTGAGTTCCAGGCGCTCTTGAAGGTGGTGCACACCCAGTTCCTTCCCAATGCGATCCTTTTGAGAGCCGGGCAGTCTGAGAACGAAGCGGTCCAGGCCATGAGTCCGGTTGGTGGCAAGCCAGCAGCCTATGTTTGTCAGAACTACCGCTGCCAAGCACCCGTCACCGAGCCAGAGGCGCTGAAGAAATTGCTGGTTGGGGAATAACGAAGTCGTTCCACACGTATTTGAGCGAATAAGTATGTCGGATCTAAACTTACTGAAGCGGCGCGCCTTCCTGGGCAGAAGCTCACAAGGCCTCGGGGCCATAGCCTTGGGTTCGCTACTGCAGTCGACTCGGCATTCTCAAGCAGGCACGTCTGGGGTGCTGAAGGCGCTGCCACTTCCGCAAAAGGCGAAACGCGTCATCTGGCTCACTATGGCTGGCGGACCGTCTCATTTGGAGACTTTTGACCCGAAGCCGAAGCTCGCTGAAATGCACGGCAAGCCGATGCCTGAGTCGTTCACCAAAGGGCAACAGCTTGCCCAGCTGCAAGGCAAGCCGCTTACCTGCTTTGGTCCACAGCATAAGTTTGCCAAGTTTGGGAAGAGCCAGACTGAGATTTGTGAACTTTTCCCGCACATCGGATCTGTCATGGATGAGATTTGTCTCATCCGCTCGATGACGACGGACGCGATCAACCACGATCCCGCCCACATGTTCATGAACACTGGTTCGCAGATCGCCGGGCGGCCCAGCATGGGAGCCTGGGTCACGTATGGACTGGGAACGGAGGCGGAAGACCTCCCGGGATTTGTGGTGCTAACGTCTTTGGGCAAGGGCGGGCAGAATCAGCCCATCGCCGCACGCCAATGGAGCAGTGGCTTCCTGCCATCGAAGTTCCAGGGAGTGCAGTTGAGGGCAAAAGGTGACCCTGTGCTGTATTTGACAAACCCCGCCGGTGTCAGCCGCGAGCGTCAGGGCGCGGATGTGGCTGCTATCAATGCGCTCAATCGCCAGCAAGGTTCGGTGGCGGATGATCCAGAGATCGCCACACGCATCGCTCAGTATGAAATGGCGTTTCAGATGCAGGCCAGCGTGCCAGCGCTCATGGACGTCACCTCAGAAGGTGCCAAAACCCTGGAGCTATATGGTTGCCAAGCAGGAGATGGCTCCTTTGCGTCCAACTGCTTGCTTGCCAGGAGGCTGGCGGAAAGAGGCGTGCGTTTTATCCAACTCTATCACAAAGACTGGGACCACCACGGAGGCGTAAAGGACGGTGTTGCGCTCAAGGCCCAGGAGATAGACCGGGCTTGTATGGCGCTGATCACGGATTTGAAACAGAGAGGGCTACTGGACGAAACTCTCATCGTTTGGGCTGGTGAGTTCGGTCGCACACCGATGTCCCAGGGCGGGAACGGGCGAGATCACCACAATAAGGCCATGTCCGTCTGGATGGCAGGTGCTGGTGTGCGTGGCGGTATGGTGCACGGCACCACAGATGAGTTGGGTTACGCGGCGGTGGAGAAGGTGACGACCGTTCATGATCTTCATGCCACCATGCTGCATCAGCTTGGTGTTCAGCACGACGCGTTTAGCTTCAAATTTCAGGGACTTGATGCACGCCTGAGTGGTGTAGAAGGCGCACGCGTGATCAAAGACATCCTGGTGTAAGTGCTGAGAAGCGGCCCACGCAAAACGGCTGCTGTTTTCACGCGATTGACGAGTGCACTACGGAGAAAAACAGGGAAATCTGCCGCCTGCATACGGGAAACCCCTTATAGCAACGGCATCTGGACTGTCCCGGCAAAAAAAGCAGGTGACAGCCTTTCCATTCTCCCTAGCATCAAGAACCCGTCCAGTGGGAGTTTCCTGCTGATTAAGTCGCTAAGGTGGCCTGATCCGCAGGAGAAGCCCGGTGGACTCCTCACAACCAGAAGACAACCTAACCACACTAACAACCATGATCAAAAACGCACTCGTCGCTGTTCTCGTAGCAGCTTCTATGCCAGCAATCGCGGGTACCTCGGGCAAAGCTCCTGTTACTCCTCCTCCTCCGGCTCCTGCCGCTTCCTCCATCAGCTTCGACTACGTTGAGGCCGCATGGGTGCACGGCTTTGATGCCGCTAGCCTCACCGTTATCAACGGTTTCAACGGCCAAGTGATTGGTAGCGATGTTCAAGACACCGACGGTTACACCGTTGGCGTTTCCGCTACTCTCGCTGGTAACCTCTTCGGTTTCGCCAACTTCGGCCAAACCTTTGCAAGCCTCTCCGCAGCTGGCATCAACGTCGATGCTGACGCTCTTGGCGTTGCTTTCGGCCTCGGCTACCACGTTCCTCTTTGGAGCGGTGCTGAGTTCGTGATCCAAGCTGGTGCTGCTTATCGTGAAGTGGACTTCGGTTTCGCTTCCAACGATGAGTGGGGCGTTGCTGGTGCCGCTGGTATCCGCTGGGCTCTTACCAACTGGTTGGAACTTAACCTGTTCTACACCCCTTCGTACTTCGACGAGACCGACTATCAGAACGCTGGCTCTGCCAACCTGATCTTCCGTAACGTGATCTCCAATGTTGACCTGGTGCTCTCCGGCAGCATCAACGACGAGTTCGAGACGATCGGCGCTGGCCTTCGTTACAACTTCTAATCCCTTTCAGAGCTAGTCTCTGTAAGTCTCAGCGGCATGGAGGTCATTCTCCGTGCCGCTTTTTTGTGCTCATTCAATGATAGCAATCGGGGTGCCGATGCGCTTTCTCTTCTCCGCTCTTTTTTTGGCTCATGAAACGATTCTTCACCGTCTTCTCTCTTGTCTCCTTGGCTATTTCGCACGCTGTGTTGGCCCATGATCCCGCACCGCAGATGGCGGAGATCGCCAATGCTTGGTTGACCATCCTTGACGATGCCCAGAAAGCCAAGGCTACCTTTGAGTTCGGAGCTGATGAGCGTCTGAACTGGCATTTCATTCCTCGGAGTCGCAATGGTCTTCCGTTGAAGGAAATGTCGCCTCAGCAGCGGCTTCTTGCTCTCGCCCTAATGAACTCGGGGCTTAGCCACGATGGTGCGCGCAAGGCTCTCACCATCATGAACCTTGAGGAGCACCTTTGGCAGACGGAAGGCGCTGCCGCTAAGGATGATGCGGCCAAGGCAGCGGTGCGGCTAAAGCGTGATCCGGAGAAGTATTACGTGAGCATTTTCGGCACGCCTGAGGTCAAGGGAACCTGGGGTTGGAGGATTGAGGGCCACCATCTTGCCATGAACTTCACGATCAAAGACGGGGCTCTTCTCCGAGCCACTCCGTCGTTTTTTGGCTCCAACCCTGGTGAAGTGAGGGAAGGTAAGCTCAAGGGGCTACGAGTTCTCCATGTTGAGGAGGAAATGGGCCGCAGTTTGGTGAAATCGCTGACGGCTGAGCAATTTGCTAAGGCAAAAGTGGCCGATGTTGCTCCCAAGGAGATGCTCACCGCAGCAGATCGCTGGGTGAACCCACTGAAGCCAGATGGGTTGGTGGATTCAGACATGAATCCCGAGCAGAAAAAGATGTTACATGCCCTGGTGGAAGAATACCTTCGCCGTTTGCGGCCCGAGATTGCTGACGAGGCACTGAAAGAGATTTCTTCATCTGGACCGGTGTATTTTGGGTGGGCTGGTGAGCTTGAACGGGGTCAGCCTCACTATTACCGCGTACAGGGCAAATCGTTCCTGCTTGAGTATGACAATGTGCAGAATGGAGCAAATCATGTGCATTGTGTCTGGAGGAGCTTTGACGGCGACTTCGGAGCCGATTTGTTGGGTGAGCACTACAAAGCGGAGCACCAAGGGCAGCCCACGACCAACTGAGTGGGCTGGGCGCTCAGCAAACAAAAACCATAAATACTGATATTTCGGCTTGATTAATTATCGGCATATATTATAACCAGTCTAACGACCAGGTTATATGAATGCCAAAAAGCCCGTTTTTACATCCCGTCTCCTCACTGGAGTCGTTTTAGCCCTCGCTCTCTTTCCCGCTGTGGCGGTTTTGCCTGCTCAGGAGCCCGGGCAATACGTTGCTTATTCGTCTTCGCCCTATGGGCAGTGGCAAGCCCCGTCCAACTATCGGCAACAAAGAGAAGTTCACTACTACACGCCTGGGGAATATCTACCGGTGCCGGGTGCAGTGAATCAACCCCAGCAGAATGCTCCGGCACCTGCCCCCAAACCCACCCCGGCTCCTCCGCAGACTGTAGCCCCGACTGCCCCGCTGCTGCCCCCCTATGCCTACCCTCCAAATGTCAAAAAGCAGGCTGCTGAACAAGCAGCGGCAGCACCTAAACCTGTGGCACCAGTCCAAGGTGGCCCAAGACCCGCTGCCAATACCCCCGAGGAAATTGAAGCGCTAAAGCGCGAGAACTACCTGCTCAATCAGCAGCTCGTGGCCATGCAGAACCCGAAAGCGGCTCAACAAACCATCCCCGTGCCAGGCCGGGTGGCTTATGTGAAGCATGCCGTTCGCCATGGTGATAGCCTTTGGGGCTTGGCCTTGCGTTACAGGACAACGGTTACAGCCATTCGGGAGTTCAATGCCCTCGGGCATAAGGACAAACTCATTGAAGGTCGCGTGATCGGTATCCCTGTTCGAGACCCAGGCGCTGAGAAAGCGAACGCCGCCTTCTATCAGCCTCCTGCTCCACCCCCTCCGCTTCAAGAAGCTCCAAAGACAACCCAACCGACCGCTGTGGCCTGGGGGAAACACATTGTGAAGCCCAATGAAACGCTGAGCTTGATTGCTCAGCACTACAACGTCAGCACCCGCTCAATGCAGGTCGCCAATGGATTGAAGAGTCCCAACCGCATTTACGTTGGTCAGGAGTTGGTCGTTCCAGGCCGTAGCGCCACGGAGGTAGCCGAGGCCGCCAAGAAGCCCGTGCCAGTAGCACCAGCCCCGGTCCATCCTGGCACGGCACCAAAAGAGCCCAAGGCCAAAACTTCATCCCAAGTGCAGGGAACTTCTGCTGCATATGTCCCACCAGCTCCCCCAGTGAACAGAACGCCTGCGTCCAGTAGCTCATCCCATTTGGCAAATCGCGGAATCACTTCCTATCGAATCAGAAAGTCCGACACAATCGAATCCATCTCAAAGTCCTACAATCTGTCTCCAACAGAAATTGCGGCCTTCAATCGTTTGCCAAACAACAAGCTTCCGCCAGTCGGGGAAGAAATCCTTCTCCCAACTCCAGTGATCGCTTCTCTCTGAGACGCTCCTTGTCTATTTGCCAGCCGAGGTCAGAACAATGTTCTGCTTGAGAGCAGATTGGAGAGCCTTCGGATAAACTCCTAGCGTCACAATTGCCAATACTAACACGGCAGCGGTTGCTTTAGCAGGAAGGGACCAACGCAAAGCGGTGTCTTCGGGCTTGCCTGCACTATAAGCGGCCAGAATCGGACGGAAGTAGTAATAAAATCCAGCTGCCGCTCCCACAACTGCTAGGCCGACAGCGCCATACCAGCCTTTGTCCACGGCGGCGAGAAAGACGAGCATTTTGCCAATGAATCCGGCAGTCAATGGAAGGCCGGCGAGTGAAGCAAAAGCGACTGCTAGCGCAAAAGCCATACCTGGGGAGCGCTTGGAGAGGCCCTGAAGTTGAGAAAGCTCCTCAGCCACGCCTTGAGAACGAAGAACGGCGAGAAGAAGGAAACCGAGCATCGTCATGGGCAGATAGGTGGCCAAATAAAAGGCTACGACGCCTTCTGAACTGATGCCGAAGCGAGCGGAGTCACCAGCGGCCAGAGCGAGAAGGATGAATCCTGCGTGAGAAATCGAAGAGTAGCCAAGCAGACGCTTGATTTGTGTCTGAGTGATCGCGGCCAAACTGCCAAACAAAATGGTGATCACTCCACTCCACAACAGTGTGGTCTGAACCTCGCCGCTGATTTGGCTACCGGTGGCTGTGAGTGCTTGTACAGCCCGGGTCAGTACAATGAAGGCACCGGCCTTCGATCCCACCGAGAGAAATGCTGTGACAGGGGTCGGGGCACCTTGATAGACGTCTGGCACCCAAACATGGAATGGTGCCGCTGCTACCTTGAAGCCAAGACCTGCCAAAAGAAGAGCTGCTCCCACGATGAGTGCGGATTTGCTTGTGGAGGCAGCACCCACAGCCTTGGCGATCCCTGCAAAGGTCATGCTGCCCGTGGCGCCGTAGATCCAGGCGATTCCGTAGACCAAGATTCCCGTGCTTAGTGCGCCTAAAATGAGATACTTCACACCCGCCTCAAGCGATACTGCGCTCCGACGAGCAAAGGCTACGAGCACATAAAATGTTACCGTGACTAACTCTAGCGGGACAAAAACGCTGATGAGGTCCTGGGCGGACGCCATCCACATCAGACCCACACAAACGATCAGAGGGAGTATGTAAAACTCGGCTATCCGTGTGGACGGGCCTTCCGTGCCCGTAAAGTGGGCTATGACTGGATCTGCCTCGCGAGCGATGATCAGGGCTGCAAGTGTAGCCACCAAGGCAAATACCTTGTAGAACATCGCAATCGAGTCGATGCGATAGTAGCTGGCCAGATAAGCCGGGGTATCTCCTTTGGCGAAGAACATGGCCAGTAAAGCCAAGCCAACCAGACCGATGGACAGTTTTGGGATGATGTCTCGCTTCAGAGTCGGGACGAAGGCATCCAACCCGAGTAGCGCAACTGCGGCTACGGCCAGGGCGATCTCAATGTTGTGAGCAGACATAAGGGATTAGTTGGCTGCGGTGACAAACATCCCATGGATCAGACCGGTCAGGAACCCTGGGTAACATCCTGCCACCAACAAGACGACGGCTAACAGGACAAAAGGCAGTCTCTGACTGGAAACCAGATCGCTCATGAAGAGCCCAGACGACGGCTTGCCAAAAAAGAGCTTCCGGTAGGCACGCAGCATATAAACGGCCGACATCACGACTCCCCAGAGCCCAAAGATGGTCGCCCAGTGGATGTTTTTGAGGCCAGAAGTGAGGGAACCTACTGAAGGATCGAACGTTCCAACGAAGACCATCACTTCACCGGCAAAGTTGGCGAGCCCGGGAAGGCCAATTGAGGCAAAAGCACCGAAGGCGAACATCAACGAAAGGAACGGGGCATTCGCGGCCAAGCCACCCAGCTTGTCGAACTGGAGAGTGCCCAACTGATTCCGCAACTTGCCGCAGATGGCGAACAGCAGAGCAATCGAAATGCCATGCGCAAACATCAGCAGCACGACACCGTTGAGGGCGATCTGACTTCCCGCAGCAAGGCCGAGGAACAAATAACCCATGTGCATCACGGAGGAGTTCCCTAGAAGCGTGTCCAGTCGATCTTGATGAATCGTGACAAGGCCGATGACGATGATGTTGCCCACCAGCATGAGCAGCAAAGCATTCTGGACCCACTCAAGCTTGGCACCCAACGGCAGCAGCGGCAGCGCGACTTTGATCAAGCCGTAGAGACCAAACTTCTTCAATACACCAGCGTGCAGCATGGCCACTGGTGTCGGAGCAGAAGCATAAGCCGGAGCTGCCCAACTGTGCATGGGGAACAAGCTCACTAATGTGCCGAAACCGATCAGTAGGATGAAGAAAATCCAGCCCTGGGTGGCTGCGGGAAGCTTCACGTTTGCTGCGGCTTGCGTAAGATAACCGAGGTCAAAAGTAGCGCCCTGACCGATGTAGATGACCAGAGCTGCAAGACCAGCGAGCAAGATCAAACTTCCGACTCCAAGATAAACAGTGATCTTCCACGCGATGCCACGACGAGTGGTAGCGTCTCCGTGGCCATGAATGGCGATCATCAGGAGCGTGGGGATCAGCGCCAGCTCGTGGAAGCCATACATGAAGAACAAATCGGTGCTGAGGAATGCTCCGAGCGCTCCGCCACTGATGAGAAGCGATGCAGTGTAGTAGATCGCAGGCTTGTCGATGATCTGCCAAATAGCGGCCAACGTCACCAGCACGGTGAGCAGAAGCATGATGGCGCTCAAGCCATCAAGTCCGACAGAAAATGCAATCTTCGGAGTATCCAACACCACTCGGGAAGAGGCCAGAGTCTTGCCTTGCTGAAGCAACGCCAGAGCCGCGCCACCGAGCAGTAAGTTGATCAGTGCCACAGATCGCCCAACAAGCCGGGCAGGAGCGCCGAAGCCAATCAGTGCGGCTCCGAGCAATGGCAGGAGAATGATGATTTCCAGGAGGCTCATCGTGTCATCAAATAAATCGCCAGAATCAGGCCGGCACCAAAAACAAACCCATAGCCCTGGAGTTGGCCGGACTGCAGACTGCGTGCGGTGCGGCCCACCCTGCAGGCCACAGCGGTAGGGAGCCTCGCCGCGAGGCCGTCAGCAAAAATGGTATCCATCGCGGTGACAATCCAAGCTAGGCGGTCCTGGAAGATCTTCACGATCATGGCGTAGATTTGGTCTATGTAGAAGCGGTTGGCAAAGAGAGGGATATTGAGAGGGTCCTTGTCCTTGCCCCAGTAAAGCTTCAGTCCAGCCAGCGCACCAAGGACGAACACTCCGATGGAAAGACCCATGACTAGGCCTGCACCATCTCCATGGGGACCGTGTGGCTTGAGCGCTTTGAGTTTCTCAGCCACGGGGCCGTAACCTGAAAGGATGCTGAAGGCCGCCAAGAGCATAAGTGGCACCAGCATCACCATAGGTGCCTCGTGAGCGTGATTTGCACCCTCACCGCGTGCCTTCCCGAAGAACGTCACCACCACGCAGCGCGTCATGTAGAATGAGGTGAGGAACGCCGTGATGACTCCAATCGTCAGTAGGCCCCAGCACTCGTGCTTTGCTGCCAAAAGAATCTCTTCCTTGGAGAAGAAACCGCTCATGAAAGGCATGCCCATCAAAGCAAGCGTGCCGATGGCAAATGTAACGAACGTCATGGGCGTTTTGTCCTTCAGACCGCCCATTTTCCAAATGTCCTGCTCGTGATGGCAGGCGTAGATCACAGCACCCGCGCCGAGGAAGAGAAGGGCCTTGAAGAACGCGTGCGTGTAGAGGTGAAACATGCCCGCCTCACCCGCATGAAGTCCAACAGACATCACCATGTAACCAAGTTGGGAAAGAGTGGAGTAAGCCAGGATGCGCTTGATGTCATTTTGCTGAACGGCCATCAGTGCGGCAAGTAAGGCAGTGATTCCACCAGTCCAGGCAATGACGTCCATAGCCAGAGGAGACGCCGCGATCACTACTTGAGCCCTTACGAGCATGTAAACGCCAGCCGCCACCATCGTTGCTGCGTGAATGAGCGCTGACACCGGAGTGGGGCCTTCCATGGCATCAGGTAGCCAAACATGCAGTGGCACCTGGGCGCTTTTGCCGACTGCACCCATGAAGATGCCGAGCGCGGCGAGAGTGAGCAACCAACCCGGAATGCTTGAACTCGATGACTTGGGGTAAGTGGTAGCCAGCGTGCTGAAGCGGATGTCGCCCGTGTAGTCAGCACCTTCTGTCGTCACGGCCGTGGGGGAGTTTGCCATTTTGGTGGCAAGCAATTGTTCCGGTGCCGCAAGCGCGTGCGTTGTAGTTGGCTTGTCCGAGATCGTTCCGACAAAACTAAGTGCCCAGACACACAGAATGCCGATCATGAATCCGAAATCGCCAATGCGGTTGGTCATGAAAGCCTTGTTTGCGGCGTCTGCGGCCTCCGGTTTCTTGAACCAGTGGCCGATGAGCAGATAGGAACTCAAGCCCACAAGCTCCCAGAACACGAACATCATGACAAAGTGACTGCTGAGCACGATGCCAGTCATGGAGAACATGAACAGCGATAGCGCCCCGAAGAACCGAGGCCGCGCATCATCCTCCTTCATGTATGCGGTCGAATAAAGATGAACCAGAAAGCCAATGAAGGTCACAATGAACATCATGCCGATGGCTTGCTTGTCCAAAATGTAACCAAAGTCGGCCTTGAGCCCCGGAAGGTTCAAGAAGGGGAGTAGCATGCCTTCCATGCTGTCACCCGATGGCGGAGAGAGAAGCAACCTCACACTGCAAATGAGGCAGATGATTGCGGAACCGAGCGAGACGTAAACGGAAGCCTCACGAAGCAGTTTGTGCAGAAGCAAAATGGTCAGCGCTGAGAACAGCGGCAGGAGAAGAAGGACTTTGGCAGTGAGTTCGTAGTTCATGCGTGCTTCCTGGCCTCAACCTTGCAACTTGGTGACAGTGGTTACGTCCACGCTCTGGCGGGCGCGATACAGGGCCACGATGATGGCCAGCCCAACCGCCACTTCTGCGGCTGCCACAGTTATCGTGAAGAAAACGAGCGCCTGAGCGTGATAATCGGGCAGGCCGTCATGCAGGTGAAAACGAGAAAAAGCAACCAAGGTGAGGTTTGCCGCGCTCAACATCATCTCCAAGCACATATAAATGGTGAGGATGTTCCGGCGGGCCACGACTCCGGCCAGTCCGATGGCGAAAAGCATCGCTGCTACTACGAGGTAATGATTGAGCGTGATCATCCGGCTAGGCTCCTTTGCTTTCCTCCTTGGCAGTGTCCCGGCGGCTCAGGACCACCACTCCCACCGTTCCTACCAACAAGAGCAATCCCATCATTTGTAAGTGAAGGGGATACTGATCAAAAAGCGTCTGGCCCATAAGGGCTGTGTCAGGAAGTTTGCCCGCATCGAGATCTTTTCGGATCATTTGCATGGAGTGCAGCGGGTGATTTTTGTCCTTGGCCGCAGTGGATGCAGCAGAGATGTCTAGAGGCTTGTCATCGAGCTTCGTCTTGGCCAGCGGGAAACTGCCAGCCATGGAAGTGAGCTGAAGCGTTAAAACCGCCGCGAGGATCATTCCACCCACCACTGCGGTGAGGCGTTGGCCTTTTTTTTCCTCTTCCTTGATGTCCAGCAGCATGATGATGAACAGGAAAAGCACCATCACTGCACCTGCGTAAACCAGCACCTGAATGGTTCCGATTAAATAGGCATCCAGGGTGACAAAAAGCGCTGCGAGCCCGGAGAAGCACATCACCAAAGAGAGCGCGCTTGCCACTGGGTTGCGTGCCAGCACCACCAATAGGCCAAAACCGAGGGTGATGAACGCGAGGAGGTAAAAGAGCGGCGCGGGCACGGTTGGTTTAAGATTTATGATTCTTCCGTCTACAATCCAAACTCACTTCAGTTCGTTCCACTTGTTGACGAGTCCAACTCTCACCCCACCGAGTTCATAGAGTTTCTCTTTGTTGTGGACCATCTCGGCACGGCTTTCACCTGTGATGGCGTAATCTTTTCTCAGGAAAATGGCCTGCTCTGGGCAAACCTCCTCGCACATGCCGCAGTAGATGCAGCGGATCATGTCGATGTCGAACTCCTTGGGCCGCTTCTCCACTTTGGCCCAGGGATCACTGGATGGGATTTCCCCAGGGATAATCTTGATGGCCTTCGGAGGGCAGATGAACTCGCACAACTGACAGCTTACGCAGCGCTCACGGCCGTGCTCGTCGGTAACGAGCGTAGGTGCTCCACGATACCAGTCAGGCAGATGTGCATCCCACTTTTCCTCGGGATACTGCATCACTACCTTCGTCTTGCCTTTGAGCATTCGAACGGCGTGCCCGAGGGTGATCTTCAATCCCTTCCACAGCGTGGAAAGGAAAAGCTTCTCGTGCCAGGCGAGCTTGGGACGTTGGACAACAATTGTGGCCATGCGGAGGTGTAACGTTTGACTATGGCGGCCCGAAACTTGCGGGCAACCGTTACTTGTGAAAAATTTCACAAGGGGGTCTAACCGCCTGTTTGGAGCCACCTCGGGCGCTATTCTTGGAATGGCAGGCATATTGCTCGTAGCGTGCCAAAATCATCCCGTTTTCACGTTCCATCCCTATGAAACTCCTCAGATTCGCCTTTTGCGCCCTTTGGCTGGGTGTTTTCAGCGGCTGTTCTTCGCCACTGGAGTCCCGGATCAGCCGCCAGCCAGAGGTGTTTGCTCGTCTGGACGCATCGACTCAGGCAAAAGTTCGCCAGGGGCACGTTGAAGAGGGTTTCAGCCAAGACGCTGTGCTGATAGCTTGGGGAAGGCCCTCCGAGGTGGCGATTGTCTCTCAAAGCGGTGCCCAGATGGAGCGCTGGCACTACAGTCGGACGAAAACGGTTGCTCATCCCGAGCGCATGGTGACCCGCATGTCAGCCGGGGGCAGACGTGGCCTAGCCCAGGCGACTATGTTTGATCGCGTGAATGTTCCAGGCCCGGTTTTGGTGATGAAAAACGGCAAAGTGGCCACCATCCAGCCTGCCGAAAGCCCGTAAATGCAAAGAGACCACGATGGTTTCCCACCGTGGTCTCTTGAAGGGTTGGTCGACGTTCCTGGTGATGGCTGAGAGCTTCAGTGAAACCCTCGACTCACGCCAATATCCAGGTTGTCATAGGAAAATCTGCTTACTTTCCCGAGCGAACGCCCATATCGACCATAGGAGGAGGCATGGGTTGTGGCTGGGAAGAACGGCAGGAGACTCCGACGAGGGCAAGCGCAAGGGCGAGAACAGCGTATTTCATGTTGGATTGTATTCGGTTTGGGGTGTTGGTGATGACCAGCGGAGAGAAAGCAGTAATCCTGCCAATTCAACGCGGCTTGTCTGATCTTAACAACAAACATAGCTTTTGCAAATAATCAATTTTAGCTAATCAAATCTGTGCCGGCGATTCTTGCTCTTGAAACTTCCTGTGATGAAACCGCAGCTGCCGTCTGTCTGCTCGACGGCACTCTGGCTTCATCCCGATTGCATTCCCAGATCGCTATCCATCGCCAATATGGAGGCATCGTTCCCGAAGTGGCGTCTCGAAGCCACATCACAAAGGTGAAACCCTTGGTCGAAGCGGTGCTCGACGAGGCGGGTATCGGATTGAGCGACGTCGTGGCTTATGCGGCAACTTGTGGTCCTGGGCTCGTCAGTTCGCTCTTGATCGGCACGTCCATGGCCAAAGCGCTCTCGGTTGCAGAGAATAAGCCCTTTTTGGCCATCAATCACATGGAGGCGCATCTGCTTTCACCATTTGTCGGGCTTCCAGAGATCACGCCAGCACTCGGGCTAATCGTTAGCGGTGGGCACACGATGTTGGTGAAGGTCAAAGCCGTCGGGGATTACGCCATTCTTGGCCGCACAAGGGATGATGCAGCCGGAGAGGCATTGGACAAGGTGGCCAGGATGCTTGGGCTGCCCTATCCAGGTGGGCCGGAGATTGACCGGATAGTGAGAGAGCAGTCGGGTGACCCGAAGGCGTTTGAGTTTCCGCGGAGTCGCCTACCCGATGCCCCGCTCGACTTTTCGTTCTCGGGATTGAAAACGTCCGTTCTCTACACGCTTCCCAAAGTTGAAATCCAAGCTCCAGGAGTGATGGCGAACCTCTGTGCATCAGTCCAGGAAGCAGTCGTTGAAGTGCTGGTCGAGAAGACACTGCACGCGGCCCAGCAGCACAAGTTGGAAACTGTCGCTGTCTCAGGTGGAGTAAGTTGCAACTCCCGCCTCCGCGCGGCGTTGGCCGAAGCCTGCGAGCGAGAGGGGTTGCGGCTACTCTTGGCGAAGCCCCATCTCTGCACGGACAACGCTGGAATGGTCGCCTTCACGGCGGTGCATCGGTTCCGCCAAGGCAAAACCTCACCGCTCACTCAAGAAGTAGACCCGCACTGGAGGCTGGATGCATGAGTGAGCGTGGTCAGACGGTGAGATGGCGGTTTGTGATCAGCGTGGTACTGTGGTTGGGACTCCTCGGTTCATGGATGCCGCTGCTTCATAACTTCCACTGGTTTCCCGCTCTGTTTGACCACTTCAGGCTACAATTTGTGGTCGCTTCTGGCTTAGCAATGGTCGTTGCCCTGCTCGCCAGGGCAGGAAGAACCGCCGTTTTTGCACTGATCACACTGGTCTATCACTTATGGCCACTAGCGAGCGTTCACCGCACGGTGCCCAGCTCGGTCACTGCTGCTCCGATGCCTGCTCTGAAAATGGTGTGCTTCAATGTGCTAGTGAGTAACACTCAGTATGATCGGGTGTCGAGGTGGTTGGATGAAGTAAGTCCTGATGTGATTATTCTGCTCGAAGTGACAGCCACCTGGGCGACAAAGTTGGAAGCACTGAAGAAAACACATCCACACGGAGACTCATTTCCCGCAGGCGACTGCACAGGTGTTGCCATCTACAGCAGGCTGCCGCTGAGTGGAGTATCTCTGTTGGATCATGGAGCGGACACGCTGCCGAGCATCACCGGCATCCTCAATTGGGCCGGCAGACCAGTTCGGCTGATCGGCGTTCACCCCATTCATCCCACTGGTGCAAAGCACGCGAGGATGATGGAGTGGCAACTGGAAGATTTGGCTCGTCGCGTAAGCGGCAGCAGAGACGTGCCGGTCATTGTGGCGGGAGATTTTAATTGCGCTCCTTGGGCCAGACAGATGAGGAAGTTTCAACAAGGATCTGGATTGTCCTATCGTTGCACACAACCTATCTGGTGGCCAACTTGGAATCTCAGGCACCCGCTGATGCTGGCAATCGATCACACCTTGTGCACCCCACACCTTTTTGTTGAGAGCCGCGAGATCAGCCCGGACCTCGGGTCCGACCATCGAGCACAAAACCTTGCCGTGAGGTGGGTGAAAGACTAAAGCCCATCCTTTCGACTGCGTCGAAGTCTTTCCAGGAGGCGCTTGCGCGTGGCGCGGCTTGAGGCATGACTGCGGGCAGACCCATGTCCAAGAAAAAACCTGTTGTACTGATCATTCGCGATGGCTGGGGCATCAACCCCGGCGGTAAATCACAAGCTGAAGCCAACGGAGATGCCACACTTCTCGCGCGCACCCCATTCCATGACCAACTTTACGCCACCTACCCGTGGGGAACCGTGAGCGGCAGTGGTGAGGATGTGGGACTTCCAGCGGGACAGATGGGAAATAGTGAAGTGGGCCATCTCAATCTCGGGGCAGGTCGCATTGTTTATCAAGACCTCACCCGTATTAACAAGGCGATCCGTGAAGGCACGCTTGCGGCCAATCCAGTGCTCCAGCGTGCTTTCACCGCCGCCAAAGGGAAGCGCATTCATTTCCTTGGCCTGGTCAGTGACGGCGGAGTTCATTCCCATCAGGATCACCTTATTGCGCTGTGCGATGCGGCTAAGGCCGCAGGGTGTAGCGACATCATGGTGCATGCGATCACCGATGGACGAGACACCTCTCCTACTAGTGGAGCCGGTTATCTACAGCATGTGGAGAATGGTTTGAAAAACAGTGGGGCACAGATCGCCACGGTGATTGGCCGATACTATGCCATGGACCGCGATAAGCGCTGGGAGCGCAATAAACTCGCTTGGGATGCAATCGTACTTGGTCGGGGTGAGAAGAAATCTGGCAGCCCCTCCGACGCCATTCGTGCGGCGTATCCATCTGAGCCACGTGGTGACGAGTTTCTGCTTCCGATGATCTTCAGTCATGCCGATGAGCAGCGGATTCGAGATGGCGATGTGATTTTTTGGTTCAACTTCCGCGCAGATCGTGCTCGGCAATTGAGTGAGGCCTTTTTGAAGACAGGGTTTGAAGGCTTTGACCGCGAGGTACATCCGAAGACGAGCTACTTCACACTCACCGAATATGATGCCACTTACGCTGAGCTTGGTGCGGAAGTCGTTCTCAGTACGGAGAGCCTGCACAACAACTTGGGGCAGGTTTTAGCTGCTGCTGGCCTCAAGCAATTGCGTGCTGCGGAAACCGAAAAATACCCGCACGTCACCTTCTTCTTCAATAGCGGGATCGAGGAGCCAATCCCTGGCGAAGACCGCTATTTGGCGATCTCTCCCAAGGAAGTGCCCACCTACGATAAAAAGCCGCAGATGAGCGCCCCAGACCTTACTTTTGAAGTTCTTCGGAGGCTGGAGAAGTACGATGCTGTCATCATGAACTACGCCAATCCCGATATGGTGGGTCATACGGGCATCGTGGAAGCTGGCGTGCACGCGTGCGAGACGATTGATCTCGGTGTGCGGATGATCGTGGAGAAAACTCTCGAGCTAGGTGGGAAGCTTTTCATTACGGCTGATCACGGTAATTGCGAACAGATGCGCAATGCTGATGGGAGCCCTCACACGGCTCATACGACCAACCTCGTGCACGGTATCTACGTGGCTGCTGACGCTGGTGAGTGGAAAGTGAAAGATGGCATCCTGGCGGATGTTGCTCCTACACTTCTGGCCATGCTCGGCGTGCCGCAGCCTACCGAGATGACTGGGAAGAGTCTGCTGGAGCGAAAGTGAGGCTGGTCCTCACTTCCCGCGCAAAGGAATCACCTTCTGGTCCAGTTGATGCACTGCGGTAATGTGCCGCACGGTGCCACTCCGTGCCCGCATGAGAATGCTGTGCGTCTCTGCACGATGCCCTGTGAGCTTCACGCCGGGCAGCAGGGCGCTGTCGGTGATTCCAGTAGCGCAAAACAGCGCGCTGTCGCCAATCACGAGATCGTCTTTGAGGAAAACCCGGGTCATTTCTGCCTCGTCGACTTGTTGAGCGATCTCTGCTCGGTGTGCTTCGTCTTGAAACCACATTCGCACCTGCATGTCACCACCGAGGCACTTTAGCGCTGCCGCTGTGAGCACAGCTTCTGGTGAGCCACCTTTGCCGATGTAGAGGTCGATGCCACTGTTTGGCCATGAAGGCGCTACTGCGGCTGTGATGTCTCCGTCTGAGATCATTCGGAGGCTCGCTCCGGCATTCCTTACCGCATCGACGATATCCTTGTGCCTGGGTCGATCCATGGTCATCACGACAAGGTCGCCGATATGCTTCCCGAGTGCTTCCGCGACAAAGTGGAGCATCTTATCCAGCGGCCAGTCGAGCAGGACAGGGGAGATTTCCGTCTTCAGGGCTTCCACCACTGCTGGTCCGTAAGCGATCTTGTGGCTGTAGAAGCTTGGGATGTTCTTCATCATGCTCGGCGCGCCTTCTGGCACCTGAGCTGCGGCAATGACGGCAATGCTGTTTGGCATTCCCTTGCCAACATTCGTCGTGCCATCAATGGGGTCCAAAGCGATATTGAAACGCGGTGCTCCGGGCTTCCATGTGCCCAGGTGCTCGCCCACGAAGATGCCGGGAGCATTGTCTTTGATGCCTTCACCGATCACCACTTCTCCGCAAACGTCTAGCAGGTCGAAAACGCCGTAAATGGCATCACAGGCGGCTGCGTCAGCTAGCTCTTTCTCGCCCCGGCCAAGCCATTTGCGTGCTTGGAGCGCTGCGTTTTCAGTGGCGCGGACGAACTCGAACTCAATGACCCGCTCAAGGTCGAGTGTGCTGCGGAGTGGTGGTAGGGACATGCCACCCAATAGAAGCGGAGACGAACAGATGCCAGTCTCAGATGCGCTTGTGAAAAATTTCACAAAACCCCCTTGCCGCGCTTTCAGCCCTGCCGGATACTCGCCTAAAGCTCCTGCCATGCCTACCGTCACCCGCGAAATCGAAGCTCTGGACCCCGCCACCAAGGCTGCCATTCAGTTGGAGGCTGGTGAAGAGACCACCAGCGACATCGTGGGTGAGAAACTGGTGCTCAATATGGGCCCCTCTCACCCGGCGACTCACGGAGTGCTGAGGCTCGTGCTCGAGATGGACGGCGAGATCATCACCAAAGCCGATCCAGTGGTCGGCTACCTGCACCGTGGCGATGAAAAGATTGCTGAGAACATGCATTACAACCAGTTCGTGCCGTACACGGACCGCTTGGACTACTTGGCACCGCTGGCCAATAACGTGGCCTACGCCATGGCAGTGGAGAAGCTTCTTGGCTGGGAGTTGCCCCCCCGTGGACAAGCCATTCGTCTCCTTTGCTGCGAGCTTGCCAGGGTTTCGTCGCACCTTCTCGGCGTTGGTGTGTATGCGATGGACGTCGGTGCAATGACCGTGTTCCTCTACACCTTCCAGCAGCGTGAGTACATCTACAACATGAGCGAGCAACTCACCGGTGCGCGCTTTACGACCAGCTATACTCGTGTGGGCGGGCAAACGCGTGATTTGCCACCTGGGTTTCTGGATACTCTGAGCAAGTTTTTGGACGGTCTCGAGCCCGTGATCGACGAAACCGAGGGCCTCCTGAGCAGAAATGCCATCTTCCTCGCTCGGACAAAGGACGTAGGCGTGATTTCAAAGGAAGACGCTATCGCTTACGGTCTCACTGGGCCAAATCTAAGGGGTTCTGGCGTGGAGTTCGACCTCCGGAAGGCTCATCCTTACCTCGGCTACGAGAACTACGAGTTCGACATCCCCGTTGGCACTGTCGGTGACTGCTATGACCGCTACTTGGTGCGCATGGAAGAGCTCAGGCAGTCCATTCGCATCCTGCGGCAGGTCATCAAGAGAATGCCTGATGGCGACATCAATGTAGCAGCCGCAAAAGGCTTCCTGCCGAAGAAAGAAAAGGTCCTTATGAAGATGGAGGAACTCATCCACCACTTCATCATCGCTACACAAGGTGTGGATGTTCCTCCGGGAGAAGTCTACTTCGGAGCAGAGAATCCCAAAGGCGAGCTTGGCTTCTACATTCACAGCAAAGGCGGTGGCGTTCCGTACCGGCTCAAGATCCGCAGCCCAAGTTTCATTAACCTCAGTATCCTGCCGAAGACCCTCAAAGGCCACATGATGTCCGACCTAGTGGCCATCCTTGGCTCGCTCGACTTCGTGATGGGTGAATGTGACAGGTGACGCTTGAGGCTAAACTCAGGAAAAACGGCAACGCATCTGGTGTCTGGGACCCGGGCTTGATCTCTTTTTGAAGATAAGTAACCGCCAGAATCGGGCGAACTGAAAACCGCCACTCCTTTCTTCTTGCCACGGTATCTCTCACCGCTACGGGAAAAGCATGTCTCGCGTCACACTTGGTCTCGTACAGAGCAAGGCTTATCCTACCAAAGAGGAAAGCCTGCGGAAGCACGTGGCCTTGATCAAAAAGGCGGCCAAAAGCGAAGCGCAGATCATCTGCCTCCAGGAACTGTTTTTGACGGAGTATTTCTGCAAAGGTGAGGATGTGGATCGTTTTGATCTCGCTGAGCGGATTCCTGGGCCTACTACCGATGTGCTTTGCCCTTTGGCCAAGGAACTTGGTGTGGTGGTCATTGCCTCATTGTTTGAGAAGCGGGGTCCGGGATTGTACCACAACACCACCGCGGTCATTGACGCCGACGGTAGTTTCCTCGGCAAGTACCGCAAACATCACATCCCGGAAGACCCAGGCTTCAATGAGAAGTTCTATTTCACTCCCGGTGATGGAGGCTACAAAGTTTGGGACACAAAGTTTGGCCGCATTGGCGTGCTAATCTGCTGGGACCAGTGGTACCCAGAAGCTGCACGGCTGATGGCCTTGGCTGGAGCACAGATCTTGTTTTATCCGACCGCGATTGGCTGGCTCAAAAGTGAGAAGAAAGCTTTGGGCAAGGCACAGCACTGCGCCTGGGAGACCGTTCAGCGTGGACACGCCGTGGCCAATGGATGCTTTGTGGCAGCGGTCAATCGTGTTGGCACTGAGGACGAGACCGAGTTTTGGGGGCAGACTTTTGTTGCCAATCCGTACGGCGAGATCGTTGACAAAGCCTCCGCTAGCCGTGAGGAGGTGCGGATTGTGCCCGTCGATTTGCAGGCCGTGGAAGATTTTCGTCGGATATGGCCGTTTTTCCGTGATCGTCGCATTGACACCTACGCCCCCCTGACACAACGCTACCTCGACTGATTCTAATGAGCAAAAAAAGCCCCAGCCCCGACAACTACCGTCTTCCAGCCGAGTTCGAGCCCCAGGAAGCTACTTGGCTATCATGGCCCGCCAACAAGGACGCCTGCCCAAAGACCTACCTGCGTTTGCAGGACAAGTTTGGTGAAATCGCAGCCAACCTTACCCGCTATCAGCGCGTACGGATCTGCGCACCTGCCCACATGCACATGGGCATCAAGCTGAGCATTGCAGACAACGAAGGCGACCTCAGCCAAGTAGATATCTACGAGCACGCCACCAACGACGTGTGGGCGCGTGACCACGGCCCGATTTTCATCAAACACAACGAAACCGGCAAGGTCGCCATCACCGATTGGAAGTTCAATGCTTGGGGCGAGCAGTTTGGTCCTTATGATCAAGACGACATCGTTCCTGCAAAAGCAGCTGAATGGCTGAAAATGGATCGCTTCACCTCCGACCTAGTTCTCGAAGGCGGCGCGATCGAGTGTAACGGCGCGGGCGTGTTAATCACTACCGAAGCGGTCATGCTTGATCCCAAGCGGAACCCTGGCAAATCAAAGGCAGACATCGAAGCTGAACTCAAGCGCATGTTCGGCATCAAGACCGTGTTTTGGCTCGGGAAAGGCATTGCCGGAGACGACACTGGCGGTCATGTCGACGACATGGTGCGTTGGGTGCGTGAGGATGCAGTCCTTTGCATGATTGAGACCAAGGAGACTGATCCCAACTTCAAGATTCTGAAGGAGAACCGCGAGCGCTTGAATGATCTGCGCACCGCAGACGGCCAGAAAGTTGAAATCATTGAGTTGGAAATGCCCAATGCCGTCGAGCAAAAGGATTGGCGTCTTGATCGCTTGCCGGCCAGCTACGCCAACTTCATGCTGGCAAACAACGCGTTGGTCATCCCTACCTTCAAACAGAAGAAAAAGGACGCCATCGCCGAAGAAGTCATCTGCGAGCTCTTCCCAGGTCGTGAACTGACCACTTACGACGGTAAAGACTTCATCTTGGAAGGCGGTGCACTGCACTGCATCTCCATGCATCAGCCGAAGTAAGCCAATCTCAGCTCTTTGAACACCGCAGTTCGTCCAGGAGTGGCGGCTGCGGTGTTCTATTGCTCAGCAACCTCTGCCTAGCTCAGGCCAAAATGAGCCCAATACTCTTTGAGCCGGCCATCATGAGCCTGATCGAGCAGTTCTTGCCTGTGAACTTCATTGTGTGCGCTGCCCCTGAACGTGTTCTGCCAGCGGCCCCAACTTTTTTCGGTTCAGCGAACAAAAAGCTCGACCAAAACCCAAAAATGCGCTTTCTGTTCATGCGAACATCATTTTTGATGTTCATTTCCACATCTAATCCGACACAATACTATGGCTAAGGCACCCAAATCCGCAGAGAACGATGCACCAGAAGGCAACATCAAGAAGATAGCCGAGGCCCGGGCTCGAAATCTGGACTTAGCCATCCAGCAGATTCAAAAAGACTACGGCGAGGGTGCCATTCTCCGCATGGGAGACAGCCAGAAACATGAAGTGAGCGTGATTCCGACCGGGAATCTTCTGATCGACCAAGCTCTGGGAGTGGGCGGTTTTGCTCGAGGCCGTATCGTTGAGGTATTTGGGCCTGAATCCTCTGGAAAGACTACCTTGACGCTGACAGCGATCGCTCAGGCGCAAAAGGCCGGCGGGCTTGCGGCATTTATTGATGTGGAGCATGCTTTGGACCCGACGTACGCGCGGCGGTTGGGGGTGAATGTGGATGAGTTGCTTGTATCGCAGCCGTCTTCGGGTGAAGAGGCACTTCGGATCTGCGAGACCCTCGTTCGGTCGAATGCATTGGATGTTGTGGTGCTGGACTCTGTGGCCGCACTTGTGACACGGCAGGAACTGGAAGGAGAGATCGGGGACTCTACGGTGGGCGCACAGGCTCGTCTGATGAGCGCTGCACTCAGGAAACTGACGGCAATCATCGCCAAGGCGCGCACTTGTGCGATTTTCACCAACCAGATTCGTGAGAAGATTGGGGTGATGTTTGGCAATCCAGAAACGACACCTGGTGGGCGGGCGCTGAAGTTCTACTCGTCCGTGCGTGTGGACATCCGCCGGATTGGCTCCATCAAGTCCAGTGATGGCACAGTGACAGGCAACCGTACGAAGCTCAAAGTGGTGAAGAACAAGCTGGCACCGCCTTATACGGAAGCTGAGTTCGACATCATGTACAATGAAGGCATCTCAACCATCGGCAGCCTTTTGGATCTCGCGCTTGAGTTCGATATTCTCCAAAAGCGTGGTTCTTGGATCAGTTACAATGGCACGCAAGTAGGCCAGGGTCGGGATGCAGTTAAGGACATTCTCAAAGGCGATGAAAACCTGATGAAGGAGATCGAGGCTGCCGTGAAACAGCGCCTACAAGAAAAGGGAGCAGCTTCCAGCGGTTCGGCTGAGTAGGTGCACTTGTTTTGGGTCTTTAAGCAGGATCGCTTTAGGGGGCGGGCACACAAACTGCTTTATCCCTGTGGGCTGCGGCCTGGAATGTTCGGCAAAAATACTCAAAGCACAGGGAGTTCGGTAGGGTTGATTCCTGGCACTTGCTGCCTATGTGATCGGGCGCAAATGTCCCAACCGATATCCAGCTTTACGCTTTCCCTGCTGCTTTTTGTAGCCGGGGCTGCTCTTTCCGTTTTTGCTGAGGTTGGAACTCCAATCAAAGCCGCCAAGCCGGACTTTAACCGGGACATCCGCCCCATCTTGTCGGAGACGTGTTTTGCTTGTCACGGCATGGATGCCAAGGCGAGGGAAGGTGACCTCCGCCTTGATGTCCGGGAGGAAGCTATCAAGGGCGGTGCCTTAGTTCCTGGCAATTTGGACAAATCAACGATGTGGAAACACATCACCACAGACGACCCAAAGGAGATCATGCCTCCACCGAAGAGCAAGAAAGTGCTCTCTGAGTCGCAAAAGGCCAAGATCAAAGCCTGGATCGAGTCTGGAGCTGAATATGCAGATCACTGGGCATTTATTCCGGCTCAGAAGCCGACCATTCCTGCTGAAAGTGAGCCAGGGCAGACTGCCATAGACCCATTTGTCAGGAGGAAATTGCGCGAGGCTGGCCTTAGCCCTTCTCCGCCTGCTTCCAAGGCAGCTTGGTTGCGCCGTGTTACATTTGATCTCACTGGAGTGGCACCAACCTTCGACGAGATGAGCGCATTTGAAGCCGATAGCTCTCCATTGGCCCAGCATCGTGTCGTCGACCGACTGTTGGGATCTCCTCTGTTTGGCGAGCACATGGCGGTGGACTGGCTGGATGTAGCCCGTTATGCCGACACCTATGGACGTCATGAGGATGGCGATTGTGTTTCGTGGCCGTACCGCAATTGGACGATTGATGCGATCAATCGAAACCTGCCGTATGACCAGTTCATCACGGAGCAAACGGCAGGGGATCTTCTCCCGGACCCGACAGAGGATCAGTTGATTGCGACCGCGTTTAACCGTTTAGCGCAGCAGTCCAACGAAGCAGGGTCTGACCCTGAAGAGTTTCGCATTGAGCAGGTGGCTGATAGAGTGAAGACGAATGGCATCGCTTTTCTTGGTCTATCCTTGGAGTGTGCTCGTTGCCATGACCACAAATACGATCCCGTGAGCATGAAGGATTTCTACTCCATGGCGGCGTACTTGAACAACATCGACGAGTTGGGCTTGTTCGGCGTCTATGTGGGAGCAAGCACACCACCGGCGATCCCTCTCTATACGCCGGAACAGAAAGCCGAGCGTGCGAAGGTTTTGGACCGCATCAAAGAGCTAGAGGGCAAGCTGGCTGCTGAGCGCGAAAGTGCGCGCACACGATTCATTTCATGGTTGGAAGCCAACGAGCCACCGTTTAGACGTGAAAATGGCTTTATGGCCAAGATGGCAGCGTGGTTTTTGACGCCGCCCAAGCGCGCGGAGAGTCGGAAGCCATTGGCTGATTATCGTTTTGAACAAGTCAAAGACAAGCACACTGCTAACAGCGCCTTACCGGGAGTAGAAGGGCAGTTTCGCAACAAAGTATCCCTTGTGCCTGGGCGGATTGGAAAGGCCGCTCACATGGAAGGAGACAACTCAGCGCTACTGACCGGCATTCCCGAAATCAAACGGACAGACGCCTTCACTTTAGCTGGCTGGCTTCAGCCGAAGGAGTCATTCAAGCGTGCTACCGTTTTCCATCGCACCCGAGCTGGCCTTGATGCTGGGTGCCGTGGCGTAGAAGTACTGCTCGATGAAGATCGGCCAAGTTTTGCGCTCGTTCACTACAACCCCGGACACGAGATTCGCGTTCGAGCCAAAAGGAAACTGCCGATCAACCAATGGTCTCATCTAGCTGTCACCTATGACGGCTCATCAAAGGCAAGCGGACTGAAGATCTACATTGATGGGGAGCAAGTGGAGACTGATGTTATCCGTGATCACTTGTACCGTGATGTCGTCTACCGCAGCGATTGGGGAGATGATACCGGCAAGGACGACGGTAAGGAGCTTGGCTTTCGCATCGGTGCGCGGACCAATGACAGCAGCTATAAAAATGGCTATGTAGATGAGGTAACGTTCCATGATGCGGCACTCAGTGTTCAAGAGATCCGTCAACTCGCTCTAAAGGAAGATACTTCAACAGCCGAAGACTGGTTCGAGTGGTATGTGCGTGAACAAGACAGTCCTTCGATGAAGATCGCAGCTGAGTTAAAGGCTGCACGGGACGAAGAAAACGTGATCTCTGGCGAGGCTACCGACTTCATGGTCATGAAAGAGTTGCAAGGGCCTCGTAGGCCCACTCACATGCTCAGACGTGGTGAGTTCAATCAGCCTACCGAGGAGGTGCAACCTGGAGTCCCCGAACGGTTCTTGAAAATGCCCAACGGAGCACCCAATAACCGGCTGGGACTAGCCAAGTGGTTGGTGGACAAACAAAATCCTCTGACTTCCCGAGTAGCCGTGAACCGCATCTGGCAGCACTTTTTTGGGCGTGGCATTGTGCCAACAGCAGAAGATTTTGGAACACAAGGCCAGCCGCCAAGCCATCCAGAGCTTCTGGATTATTTGGCCACGCGATTCATGGAAAAAGGTTGGGACGTGAAAGGCCTAGTTCGACTGATAGTCCTGTCTGCCACCTATGGGCAAGCGACCGGAACGCCGCCTCCTACTGATGCGGCAAATGTCCTTCTTTCATGTGCCAAGCCCACGCGTTTGAACGCAGAGCAGGTGCGTGATCACGCGTTGGCTGCTTCTGGGTTGCTGGTGAAGCGTTTCGGTGGGCCGTCGGTGAAGCCCTATCAACCTGTCGGTCTTTGGGAAGAAGCGGGCACTCAACATATTTATCACCAGGACCAGGGTGAGAAGCTTTTCCGCAGATCAATATATACCTTTTGGCGCCGCACGTTGCCGCCGCCAACTATGACGATCTTCGATGCTCCAACCCGCGAATATTGTAAACCGAGACGCGACCGCACTGCAACACCTCTGCAGTCGTTGGTGCTGATGAATGATCCACAGTTCATCGAAGCGGCGAGATACCTTGCCAGCAACCTCCTGAAGAAGCACTCCGCTCAGCCAATTGCGTGGGCAGAAGAGGCCTGGAGGTTGTTCGTCTCGGATCGTCCGAGTCAGGCTCAGTTGGAGACGCTGACCGCCTACTACAATGATGAGCTGGCAGCGTTTGCCGCCGACCGGAAAGAGACCGAGCTTTTTTTAACCTCCAGTGGCACGCTCAAGCCTGCTAACGATGAGCGATCTCCAGAGCTTGCCGCAGCAACGCTCACGATCCGCATGATCATGAACTATGCGGATGCTACCATGAAATAATCTCGGTCCTATGCTTGAAGTCCCACCTCAACTAACACGACGTCAGTGGCTTACCACAGCTGGTTCCGGACTGGGTGCGCTTGCATTTTCCGAGTTGATGAGTGGCGCTGCTCAAGCAGCCGGTGGTCTGCCTGGTTTCCCGCATTTTGCCCCGAAAGCCAAACGAGTGATCTTCCTCTTTATGAGCGGAGGGCTTTCGCAGTATGAGTCCTTCGCCTGGAAGCCGCTTCTCAATAAGCATCATGGCTCGGACTTGCCGCCAACGATGCTCGAAGGCAAGCGCCTCGTTGGTATGTCGCGTTTCCAGGCAAAGTTTCCGCTTGTCCGGAGCACCTTCGGCTTCAAACAGGCTGGAAAGTGTGGCGCGTGGGTATCTTCTCTCTTTCCGCGCACGGGTGACATCGTTGACGACATCACCTTCGTGCACAGCATGAAGTCAGACGCGGTCAATCATGACCCAGCGTTGACGTTCATGCAGACAGGAGCACCTCTGCCCAGTCGACCAACGATGGGATCATGGGTGACCTATGGACTCGGCTCAGAAAATGCGGACCTACCCGGCTACATCGTCCTTGTGACCAACAAGTCTGCGGATCAACCGCTAACCTCGCGTCTTTGGGATAGCGGATTCCTTCCTGCACAGCATCAAGGTGTCCAGTTCCGCTCCGGTAAAGATGCTGTCCTCTACATCAACAATCCACCGGGTGTGAGCACTAGCAGCACTAGGCGCATGTTGGATGGTTTGGCTAAGTTGCACGAGCAAAAGCTCGCTGCTTCTCCTGATCCTGAGTTGGAAGCGCGGATTGCTCAGGCAGAGCTGGCATTCAGGATGCAAACCGCTGTACCAGAAGTCACTGACTTGAGCGGTGAGCCTGAGTCTGTGCAGAAGCTCTACGGTGCCGACGTAAAGACGCGAGGAACTTTTGCCTCCAACTGCCTGCTAGCCCGTCGTCTCGCTGAGAAGGGGGTACGATTTATCCAACTCTTTCATCCTGGCTGGGACATGCACGGAGGACTTCCTGAAGGCATGAAAGCCATGTCCAAAGAGATTGATCAGGCCTGCTATGGGCTTATCACGGACCTGAAACAACGTGATATGCTAAAGGACACCCTCGTAGTCTTTGGCTCAGAGTTTGGGCGCACCTGCTACTCCCAGGGTTTGATGTCAAAAGTGACTGGGACCTATGGGCGCGAGCATCATCGCGATGCATTTACCTTCTGGATGGCTGGAGGCGGCATCAAACCCGGCCTCAGTCATGGTGAGACAGATGACTTCGGCTATCAAGTTGTTAGCGATCAGATGCATGTTAATGATCTGCACGCAACGATGTTACACCTGCTTGGAATAGATCATGAACGGCTGACTTTCCGCCACCAAGGGCGAGATTACAGGCTTACAGATCTGCACGGCAAAGTAGCGAACAAAATCCTGCTCTAAGGCTGTTACATTCCGTCTAGCAGCAGTGCGGGCTCAAGGTCGTCTTCAAGGTGTTGGCCCGAGCCATTCCCACCATCATCGCGGTGATCTGATCCTACGGAATACAGCACCTGATCGCCGGGATTGTAACGCAGCGGTAAGCCCGTGAATGGATCAATCGGCAGAGCAGTGAGCAGCTTGTCTGCAACAACGGACTCAAGGCTTGCTGGCATCCTGCCTTTGATCGCCATGAATCGCCTGATAGCAAAAAATGTCCGCACAAGTTCGTGTCGAGCACGAGCCAAAGTTTGGCTCTCCATGAGATCAACGTAGGGCCACAGTCGTTGATTAGCATGGCGGATTCCAGAGAAGTTCGGGTGACCGGGGATTGCCCTTGGGCGGCCTGGAAAGCCAACTCGGGCCGCGAGTTGTGATGTCGAGCGTGAATACGATGGCTTGATCACTTCTCCGCGTAGTTCACGAAAACTGTCGGCCATTAGTCCGAGTGTCGCTTGTGGTTTGAAGAAAAGTCGGCCCGGTTTGTTCGGCATCATCGCCGCCACAAGTTCGTCGGCCTTATCGGAGCTGAGAGCACCAACAATCAGTTCCTTCTCATATCGGTAGTAGCTCCCCATCGCCTTCTGCAAAGTTTTGTCCAACGGCGCACAACTCTCCATGTCCTGCTGGGCATTGGCTAGATCGTCTGGGCTCATTTGACTGCCCTGAAGTACTGTGGATAGAGCGATGCAGCCCGCCCGATGAAGATCGATTGCGCGGGCGTAGTAGGAAGGGAGTACGGTGACGGTCTGAAAACGCTGACCAAGCGTCAACAAATCCAATCCGAGACTGACTGCGGCAGCTCCTTGCTGCTGACGGGTCTGATAGATGCTCGTAACCATGCAAGCCAACGTTAGGTTTGGCCAGGCAGAGTGATTCCCCAGATCTTCTTCGACCCATGCTGGGTTGTTTTGTGACCAGTCTGTCTCCGGTACCATGTCGCGGACTTGGTCGACGATTGGTTTAAATCGAAGTGCCTCCTTGGCCAGCGCTTGGGTGTTCCAAAGTGCCGGAGGCAGCCCTGGTGGACCTTGAACAGGTCCCAAGTTGGCAGTTGCGTCCAGAGCAACACGGAGGCGTTCTGCGGCTCTGGGGCGTGCTTCACCGCTCGGAACGCTCGCATGGTCGGCCACCAGATCGTTGTCCCAGACTGGCTCTGCATCTCGGGTTAAGATCCACAGGACGATCGTCGCAAACAGAACCAGACCAGCTAGCACCGCAAGGAGCCACAATGAACTCTCGCGTTTGCGCAGAGGAGTGCGCAAGTCGATGTCGATCTCGTCAGCGTTGTCCCATGCTGGCTTTTCCGGCGGGAGCTTGTACTCCGTCGGAACCGGATCAAGAGCCCACGGTGACTCGTAGGGCTCGCCGGCAGGTCGTTCGTCGTCAAGATGGCCGTGAGAGGCCATTTAGCCGATGGATTTGAATAGACCAATCCACGCCAGCGCTCCACCCGCAAGCAATGCGAGCAATACGAGAGCCGACTCGCTCAGGATCCGGCGCTTAGCGACCAATGGGAACAGCCCCAGCGCTAGCCAGAGCGCCGTCTTGAGCCAAGCCCAGGTGGGTGTGCCCAATTTGGCGGCCCCGAGGTAACCAAAGCCTGCGAGCAACATCAGCAACAGGCCAATCCCGTGCAGCATGCCAAATAGCTTCCGCTTTCCGGGTTCAGTGGTAGATGACATGGCGATGTATCCGCCAATGCCGATGAATAGGCACATAAGCCCGATAAAGTGTGCGAACTTGAAGTAGAGAGGATTCATTTGCAGGTAGGGGTTGGACTTTGGTTGAAGAAAAAGAATCGAAATCATACTCGGAGCGCCCACTCGAGAAGGGCTTGCGCATCGCGCCACACGCTGTCCTTCGTGCCATTCAGCACAACGACAATACGCCGACGGCCTTCCCGTTCGCCTGTTGCTACAAGGCAGTAGCCAGCGGCAGAAGTGTAGCCAGTTTTAAAGCCATCGCAGAACTCGCACGTCCTCAGCACTCGGTTGGTGTTCTCGAGAGGAATCTTCTTTCCATCGGGCTTCTCAAACCAATAAGACTTTAGCTTCACCATCTCCCTAACCGCAGGGATTTTGTCAGCTACCATTGTGATCTTTGCCAGATCGATGGCTGTAGAGAACGGGTCTGGCTGTTCTTTGACAGGTGGGAGTCCATTTGGGTTAATGAATAAGGTGTTCTGGCATCCCAGTTCCTTTGCCCGGGCGTTCATCTTGGCCACAAATGCCTCTACCGAGCCAGCGTTGTCACGTGCCAGAGCCTGGGCGATATCGTTGCTGCTCTTCACCATCAGGGCAGTTAGCAAGTTCCTGCGTGTGTAAGTCTCACCCTTTTTAAGCCCCATACGAACAGGCGCACATTCGGTGTCACTCTGTTCAACCGTCACTATCTTGTCCAAATCACCCGCCTCGGCCAATATGAGTGCCGTCATGATTTTGGTGGTGGACGCGATCGCACCCTTGCGGCTTGCAGCGCGTTCAAATAGCGGGACATCGGGGAGTTCAGGGTCAATGACCAAGATACGCTCTGAAGTTGTGGCTGGTGCGGGACCGCGTCTGGCCTTGGTTTCGAACTCTACCTTAGCACGCTGGGCAGCTTCCTCTAATTTTGCAACCTCCTGCAGCCTCACTGCCAAAGCTGCTTCTTTTTGCTTCAGGCTGATGCGTTCGCCCTCAATCTCACGAAGTCGAGCCGCGATTTCTTGTTCGCGCTTTGCGACATCCGCAACCTTGGCACTTACCTCTTCCTCTCTCCAGCGGAGTTCCGACTCACGTTTAGGGTCATCGCAGCCGCAGACTAGCATCGCATTGAATGCGACGAGAATCATGCGGCTGAACTTGTGGGCAGACATCAAAGTTGTGAGAGGATTTCTTTCAGGCGAGGTGCGGGCCACTGTCCCGGTGCATTTGAGTTACCAAGGAAGCCGTAGTTGAGCAAGGAACCAATTTTCGCAAGTGCCACTCTCGACATTCTGCCAAGTGGTCCCATTCCCATCGTGGCGATTGGGAGCCTCCGCTTATAGATCGTCTGATTCATAAGTCGGATCAAATCCCCCGCGCTGTTGAGGAAAACAGCCAACTTGACGGCATCAATGCCAGCCGTTTCCGCAAACTCTCTCGCTCCCGCCAGAACGTCGTCTGCCGGTGTTGCTTGGAAGTCGTGGAAAGAGCCAACAACGCCAACTCCCCGCGATCTGGCTTTGGAAATGAGACCAGCCATGCCAGGCACACTGCGTAACTCCAAGTCTATCAGTGCTGCTTTGTCCAAGAACGGCTCAAGCATGGCAGCGCGTTCGGCGTCAGACTCAGGACCTTTTCCCCCTTCGGCTGGATGACGTGCGGTGAAAAGAATCGGGCGTGCCAAGTGATCGCAAGCATCAAGGATGGCCTTTATGGGCATCTCAAGCAGATCGAGGCGGAGTTCGACTAAGTCGCAAGCGGCCTCCTTCACGTTGGGAGGCTCGTTGCAGAAGCGCTCAAGCACGGCTGCATCGCTGACCACACCCACGGTGAGGGGGGATGTGGATAATAGGAGGTTTTTAGAGGAAATAGTTTGCGGCATAAATAATAACTGCCATATTATTTACATAACTTAAATATCGGAGCCTCACTATGCTCGGACGCAGGCAGGAAATCAATTTACAGCTCACGGAGCTTGTCGACAGCGCACTGTTGGCAGCAGCGCTGTGGCTGTCCTACGTTTTCAGGGCCTACTTTCTCCAAAGTCAATTCCCCGACTTGGAACTGATCCCCGCCTTCGACGAGTTCCTTTGGGTCTTCGCGGTAGTCGTGCCATTCACACCGATAGTTCTGGAGTCCAGAGGCTTCTACAATGGCATCCTCAACAAGTCACTAATCACATCGGTAAAGCAGATGTTCAGCGCTCTGCTTGTCATGGCAACGATCATCGGTGCATTCGTAGTGTTCTTTCGTTGGAATGTACCGAGTCGATCCGTGACGCTGATCGCGATACCGATGGCGGGGTTCGTTCTTCTTTTGAGAGAGGCTTGGCAGCGGGATCGCCATCGACGTCGGTTGCTAACTGGTAATGGCAGACAACGTGTGCTGCTCGCAGGGCTTCCCTCGGACGTGGATCGACTCCTTGGAAGCATGTCGCCAGAGCAGCGCGCAGAGATTGAAGTGATGGGCCGTGTGGATCTCACGGGTCAGCCAGTTTCGGACCTAGTTGCGGAGATGCGGGCCGGTTCAGTGGCGCGAGTCATCTTTGCTGCTCAGCACATTCACTTTGGACGCATTGAAGAAGCTGTCCAAGCATGTGAAACCGAAGGCGTTGAGTCCTGGGTCTGCGCGGACTTCTTCCAAACGAGCATTGCACGTCCCACGTTTGATGTCCTTGGCGGCAAACTGATGTTGGTGTTCCACACCACACCGCAGATAAGTTGGTCGCTGTGGTGCAAGGAGGTGCTGGACCGCAGTGCTGCCCTCGTCCTGCTGATTTTGAGTTCACCTCTTTGGATCGTAGCTGTGGTTGGGATTCGACTCTCGTCCCGTGGCCCGATCTTTTTCCATCAAGAGCGTGCGGGTCTCTACGGCAAAGGATTCCGTATGTGGAAGTTCCGCACGATGCATCCTGATGCTGAAGCCATGCAGAAGGCGTTGGCCGCGCAGAACGAGATGGACGGACCCGTATTCAAAATCAAAAGCGATCCTCGCATCTTTGCGTTCGGCTCATGGCTTCGGAAGTTCAGCATTGATGAGCTACCTCAGCTCATCAACGTACTCCGCGGTGAGATGAGCCTCGTGGGTCCGCGCCCGCTGCCAATGTATGAGATTGCCAAGATCGAGAAGGACGCCCAACGCAGGCGATTGAGTGTGAAGCCAGGCCTGACTTGCCTCTGGCAGATCAGCGGACGAAATCGCATCACTAGCTTTGATGAGTGGGTGGCCCTCGATCTAAAGTACATCGACAACTGGTCGATCTGGCTGGATTTCAAGATCCTCGCACAGACTCTTCCAGCCGTGATGAAAGGCAGTGGAGCTAGCTAACGCGCGACTCGTGGTCTAGAAGCAGGTGTTGATCTGAGTCGATAAAGCACCAGCAGACCGCAGACACCAGGTAAGTGGACGCAGCAACGTAAAGGGGCACGTTCCAATCATTTCCAGAAGACGTGAACAGAAATGCTGCGGCGGTAGGTCCAAGTGCGCCTCCCAAGTTGCCCATCATATTCATGCTGCCAGAGACAGATCCAGCCAGCTTACCTCCGATGTCCATGCAGGCACCCCAAGCGCCCGGCATCGACAAGTCGTTAAAGAAGCCCGATACGCCAAGTGCCAGCAACGCCCACATGGGATGAGCTTGTTGGGTCGTTGCCACCAAAATAAGAACTCCGGCAGCGATCATCCCCACCGCACCAATCCACCGCCTAGATCGGCTGAGTGTTCCAGGCCCATTTGTGAGCCTCCGAGCAACGATTCCACCGACAAAGCAGCCCACACCTCCAAAAAGAAGTGGCAAGCCACCCAAGAATGCGATCCAAGGATCATCCGTGTTCAGTTGGAGTGCCTCCTTCATGTATTTCGGCATCCAGGTGATGTAAAAATACCAAACGTAGCTGATGCAAAAATAGTAGAGCCAGAGCAGAAGGACCGAGCGATGTCTGAAGAGCCTTCTCCATGGAATGGCAGCGTGACCGTCTACGCCGTGGCTGGATGCATTGATCAATTCAAGCTCGGCCATATTCACACCTCTGTGTTCGGCAGGATCGTCCCTGAACCACCGATAGAAGAAGACAACCCAAACCACGCCAAGCAAGGCGAACACCATAAACATGTTTCGCCAGTTCATCATCGTTAGCATCCAGACCACAAGCAGTGGTGTGAAGGCTCCTCCCCAGCGAGCGCACATCCAAGTGATTCCTTGAGCCACTCCGCGCTCCTCATGTGGGAGCCAAATGTTGTACATCTTGGTGATATTTGGGAATCCCCCTGCTTCTCCAGCACCAAACATGAAACGAAACACGATGAGTGACACGAAGCTCCAAGCGAAACCTGTGGCTGCCGTAAATGCACTCCAAAACAGCACGATACGCAGTAGAACCTTACGAGGCCCGAGACGGTCTCCAAGCCAGCCGCCAGGTATCTCGAACAACGCATACGCTAGAGTGAATGCTGAAAAGACAAACCCCATCTGCTCAGTAGTCAGGTGCAACTCGGCGGTGACCAGTGACGCCGCCTTGCTGATCGCTACCCGGTCAATGTAGTGAATGATGCCGAGCGCGATCGCGAACAACACAACACCGTAGCGGGTTCTGGAAGCTTGAGTCATGAAAGAATCGCATCCTAGGCGGATTCACATGTTCTAAGCAATCACCAACTCGTTCTACATCATTTGCATCGGGTCCACGTCACAGGTGACGATCACGTCTGGCGGTATAGTCAGCTCTTTGAGCACTTTTCGCACGTGTCTTGCCAGCGGGCGTATCGACGCCGCACGCATGATGAGTTGGAATCGATATTGGCCGTGCGCCTTACTTAGAGCGCATGGCGATGGTTCACCCATGATGGTTCCTTCGGGCAAATCTTGCCGCAGGCGACTGTTCAGTGTCTGTAAGGTGAACTCCGCGAGATTGGCCTGCTTGCTGCGGCTCATGATGATCAGCATGTGGCTGAAGGGCGGATAGCTAAAGGCTTGCCGCTGCTCGCACTCTTGATCCGCATAACCCTCAAAGTCCGCCTGCCGAGAGAACTGAATCGCCGGTGTGTGTGGTGAGAAGGTCTGCACGATCACTTCACCCATGACTTCACCACGTCCAGCCCTTCCCGCGACTTGCGTTAGGAGTTGGAATGTCCTTTCGGCCGCTCGGATGTCCGGCAGGTTCAAGGCTTGATCAGCATTGAGCACGCCGACAAGCGTTACGTTTGGAAAGTCGAGACCCTTGGCAATCATCTGCGTACCGATGAGCATATCCAACTTCTGTGAACGAAACTCACGCAACGTATCTCGGAGTTGGTTCTTCTTTTGCATGACATCGGTGTCTACACGGGCGATGCGCGCTGTTGGGAAGGCCTTCTTCAGCACTTCTTCAGCTCTTTCTGTGCCGTACCCGGCAAATGCGATCCCTGGATCGGAACATTTGGGGCATTTGCGCGGAACCAACCTTCTGGCGCCGCAAATGTGGCAAATCAGACGATCATCAGCCCGATGCAAAGTCATGGGTATGTCACAGTCCTGGCATTTTATCGTCTCGCTGCACGATGGGCAGCTCAAGGACGTGTTGTAGCCCCTGCGATTGAGGAACAAGATGATCTGCTCGTTCTTGGCAAGGCGGTCGAGGATTGCAGTGCGCAACTGCTCACTCAGAATCCGCGTATCAGGACTCTCCCCGCCTTTCTTTCGCCGCAGTCTGAGATCGACAATGCGGATCAGCGGCATCCGCTTTCCATCAGTTCGCCGAGTCATGCGCAGAAGGTCATATTTACCTGTCCGTGCGTTTTGATAAGACTCCAAACTTGGGGTGGCAGTCGCTAACAAGACAGCACAACCCTCTAGTTTAGCCCTGACCACCGCGACATCACGTGCTTGGTAGCGTGGCGTCTCGTCTTGCTTATATGAGGGCTCGTGTTCTTCATCGACGATGATAATCCCGAGGTTCTCCAGTGGTGCAAAAATCGCACTGCGAGCACCGATCACAATGTCAGCACGTCTTTCATGCACCTTGAACCACTCATCGTGCCGTTCTCCCTCACTGAGGTGGCTATGCAGCACGGCAATGCGGTCTCTTTTCTCCGAGAATCGGGCTTTGAAACGTTCTATCGTCTGTGGAGTGAGACTGATCTCTGGCACGAGCACCAAGGCTGTTTTTCCTTGCTCCAATGTGTGTGCGATTGCTTGAAGGAACACTTCTGTCTTGCCACTGCCCGTAACACCATAGAGCAGCATCGGTTTTGCGCTCTCGGGCGAGTCAATGGCCTTCACCACGGCCTTGTAGCAAGTTTCTTGTTCCTCGGTGAACTTGAGCGGCGTTGTTGGGAGGAACTCTTCGTCCGCATGAGGATCGCGCTCCACTCGCACTTCTGCCCGCACGATGTATTCCTTCTTCAAAAGTGGCGCAAGAAACCGGGAAGCGTGTGGATGTTGCTTCCGTAGTTCGCTCAAAGTGGCCGTGCCGCCACGGTCAGAGAGCAGATCAATCACCCTTGCCTGCATGGGCGCTTTGCCCCGCAGTTTTTCAAGGTCGGCGGGCGATATGGGTTTGTGCAATGTTAGTCGGCTGTCCTTGATAAAACTCTCCGGCTTCTGCCTCACCGCTTGTGGCAACATGGTGCGTAGCACCTGATGCTGAGAGCATAAGTAGTAATCAGCTACCCATGCCGCCAACTTCAAGAGCGCTGGGGTAAAGCTAGCATCGCGTCCAATGACTTGAGCGATCGGCTTGAGCTTGAACTTTGTGCTCGAAGCCTTCGGAAGAT
This sequence comes from Verrucomicrobiaceae bacterium, assembly GCA_016795485.1. GTDB lineage: Bacteria > Verrucomicrobiota > Verrucomicrobiia > Verrucomicrobiales > Verrucomicrobiaceae > JAEUHM01. The sequence goes on from JAEUHM010000019.1 coordinate 111,815, forward strand.
CAATCACCACCGCCGCCACTTTTTGGTTTTGAAGTGGGACATACACACGCGTCCCTGGCTTGACCCGATCTTCCAAGTCTGTCGGAATGAGGTAGTCCAGTTCAAGGTCAGTTTGTTCCACTTTCACCCGCGCAACCGAGCTACCAGAGGAGCTTGGCGCGTGTTGACCCGCCGGTGCTTCATCAAAGAGGCTGGCTTGGATTGGTTTAGGTGTAGTATCAGTGTCGGACACTCATCTATCTCATAGAGCGAAAGCCGCGCGTGTCGTGCGCGGAGTTTAGGGCGCGTCCAAGTCTAAGTTTTTCGGAATGCGGTATCCTTCTAGTGCCGGATTGGCCACGCTGACGATCTGCCAACTCCACGGCCAACGTCCCGTCTTTTTCCAGTGAAACACCCAGGGCTCTTTGACGCGCTTGGACTCGGCTACGACGAAACTGCTGATTCCCGCTCCGGTGCCCTCAACGATAAGCCGAGTCTTCACGTAGCCGATGCCGCTCGCTGCCCGGACGTGTTTGATATCGTTCTGGATGCTGATGAAGATAAAATGCTGAAGGAGAAGTCTGGCGGTCTTTTTTGCAGATTCTGAATCCTGTCCCCACATGTCGGAATAGTCGTTTGAAAAGTAATCATCCACATCATTCCAATCGCGGTCTGCTAGATGTTGGACGAACGCCTCATGCGCTCGTTGCATCTGAGTGTTGTGACTCGCCAAGAAAGTGGTGCTACACCACCACAGAAGCCAGATGAGGCTAACTGCTCCCAGCCATCGGAGCCCGGTTCTTTGCCAATCAGTCATGGTGTGAGTTTCTGAGTTGGCACCGCAGCACCAAAAGGTCCTGCGGTGCCTGTTTCCAATGGTCTTCAGCGCTGAATATCCAGGAAGCTGCCTTCCTCGGACATGAGCGTGAAGAGGTTCTTCCCGGAGTCATTGGACTTCAGGCCAACGTTGTTGCCGTCCGAGCTTTCTAACCGCTCTGGGCCAGAGGAGCCGTCGTTTCGGGCCACGATGATCCGTCCACCAGACCATGCACGCCCTTCCACGGGCCTGCCGGATGCAGTCGCATTCCATGCCGGCGGCCATGAAGTGCTCATCGCGTTCTCAAACACCACCGGGGCAGTGCCGTCGGTAGCATCTGAGATTCCTTTGACGAGACACCAATGGTTTTCGCCTGCTTCCAGAGCTTTCTCGAACTCAGGTGCACCGCCAAAATCGCCATCGGGCTGATAGGGGCTCACTGGGCTTGAGAAGATGCGTTCGTCTTTAAGGGAGCCGTTTTGGAACAGCAACCTGAAGGCATCGTTCGCGGTGGAAGGCGGGTTCTTCCGGTTCGCGTCCGGATAGAGTCCGTGGTGATCGGCGGCGTATGATTTGAGCGCCAAAACGATCTGTTTGGAGTTGTTTGTGGCTACAGCCATGTGAGCGGCGACTTGCGCGCTATGGATGGCTGACATCGCCATGCTGGACAGGAGGCCGATGATGGTAATCACCACCAGCAGCTCCAGGAGGGAAAACCCTCCAGGCCTTTGTCGTGTCGTTTTCATGTTATCAGTTTGGTTTGTGTTTGTTTTTTATGTCTATGAATGGCGGAGACCCAGCCTGGGTGGCCGCCAGGTCCATTTCACCAAAATGTAAGGTAAAACACCACACAAATGTGGTGGATTCACCGCTGCCGACAGTCGTTGAGGACGATTTTGCTACTTTTTCCCCGCAAACACCTTCCAGAGGTCATCTTCCGACTTACCAGTAAGCTCTAGCCACCGCTCTGGGTGGTAGCGGCTAGCCCGCAGGTCTGCGTTGAGCTTGATTACAAGGCCTGGACCGTGATTCTTCTCAATCCACTCAAGGAAGATCGCAGCTGTTTTGTATCCGTCTTTGTAGCTGGAGCGGGCAAAGTCGAGCACGGGCCGTGGAGCTTGCGGCTCGTAATGGGCAATCCGGATGTAGTCAGCAATCCCTTCAACTAGCCAACCGGGACCGCCGGGCGGATAAGCCTGTACCACGTGGCAGAGCTCATGGACTACCATGCCCCAATCGTCTGGGTGCTGTCGCACGTAGCGCGCCGAGATCGTGATTTTGTTTCCAGAAGCGTGTGCAACGCCCTTCATGTTCGGATCGAAGGTGAGCAATACCTGTTTCGGCGGCGAAAATCCGTCACTGGGAAGCAGGGCGGCGACTTTTGGGAGCCACTCCACACAAAGGCTGCCTGCCTTAGCACCCCACTCTTTGAGGTCGATGGCATCATTCGCATCGACAAGCGCGATGTAGTCGCCCCCGATGATTTTTGTAAGGGTGCGATCTCCAGAGCGAACCAGTGCCAACGAGTGATTCCGTTTGGATTCATCTCGCTTGAAGATTGGGCCGACTTCGACCACGCAGTTCTCACCATCCGCTTTTACCCAGGCGCAATCTGGCGAGTCCGGACCTCCTTGGTTTGGATAATATGCTCGGGCTCCCTTGATGGGCACTTTGGTTCCATTCAGTCTGGGCCAGCCGAAAGTGACATTTACCTTGGGAATCCCTGACTTTGGGATCTTTGCCGTGCTGTAGACTTCAACGAAGGCACTGTGTTTGTCCCAAAAAGTGAAGTCCGTGCCTTCAAATCTCAGACTGCCAACTTCATGCAGAGAGCCCCTCTGATCGCGAATCTTGCAAGTGAACCATGTGCCTTTGCCATCACTTGACGACTTTTCGATGCACCAAGTGTAGGTGCCTTTCGTCCAAATGAACGGTCGCCGCACACTAGCGAACTCGCCTTCATAGCCCGCACTTTCCACAAGACAGTCCTCCGCAACAGTCCTGACGTGTTCCAGCCCGATCGGAGTTGTCTTGTCGCTCGACCAGCGAGAAAAGATTCCGCCTTTGCCTCGGTGAACTCGCTCCCGGCTATCTTTGTTAACCCATCCATTGATGTTAGTCTGGATTCCACCATAAAACTGCAAACCATTGATCTTCGCGATGCCGCACGGAGAGATGTAAAGGTTGTAATCGGTCGGAACGTCACGGTCGATTGTCACATCGACCTCAAGGGAAGCAAAATGCTCCACTGGAGCCGTGAAGTCCCACCAAATGTTGGCTACGTGCCAAGGCAAGGGAGGTAGCTTGACTCCTGCTGCCTTGGCCATCACTTCTGGAGAAGGTTGTTGGCACAAATCCTCAGCCAAAGCACTGTTGATGAGAAGGCCGACGAGGAGAGAGCTGAGAGTGATGTGCATTTGCAACATGCTCGAACGATGATGACACCCTTCAAGCGGGAGTTCTCAGCACATCACGGGTGAAGCAAGATCGCTCGAAGCTTTGTTTTCGCCGTTCCAGAGGTGAGGTCTGCCAATGTGTATTGATCAAGACGGGCGTAGAAGGCATTCAATGCCTCCGAAAGCGCTCCTTTCATCCGACAGGCACCATTTAGGATGCAAGTGTTGGTTCCTGGGTCAAAACATTCGACAATAGCAGGATCGTCTTCAGTCTGACGCACAAGTCTGCCGATTTGGATTTCAGATGCGGCCATGGCGAGGCTGATACCACCACCGCGACCCCGCTTCGTCTCCAAGTAGCCGAGGTGGGCGAGACGATTGACGACCTTGGCAAGGTGATGGCGCGAGATATCGAAGGCATCCGTTACTTCGTCCAATTGAAACGAGTCACCTTTTGCGGCCCCGAACATTAGAACGCGCAAGGAGTAGTCACTGAATAAGCTCAGATGCATAGCAGGACGGGAAGAATCGCAAAAGTTTACGGTAAGCGAAGGATAGATGTCGTCCATCTCTGTTTAGCTGATTAAAAGCGTATTTTCAGTGCGTCTTTAATGCTCCCCATGCCGTTGCATCGCATCCAGTCTCAATTTCAAGCTCTTGGCCCATCCCAAGTCGGAGGGTCTTGTCGATGAGTTGGAATGCATTCGTGCGATGGTTGGGCATTGAGCCAGTGACGACAAGTGCCACTGAGCGCGTCATTGCTGCTCTGGCTGGTGGGATGGCTATTTGGGTGCTTGCTTGGATTTCGCTATCATGGCTTCCTGCCAATGCGTCTGCGGCTCTCGTTGCATCGATGGGCGCGAGCGCGGTCATCCTCTTCGTAACACCACACAGCCCACTCGCTCAGCCTTGGCCGATGATTGCGGGGCACTTGGTGGCGGCATTTGCGGGTGTTTTGTGTGCCAAGTATGTTCAAGATGACGCGGTGAGCTGTGCTTGTGCCGTTGGGTTGACGATTGCGCTGATGCATCTGCTCAGGTGCCTTCACCCACCTGGCGGAGGCACTGCGTTGGCCGTGATTCTGGGAAGTGACCAAGTCCATGAGATTGGTTTCCAGTTCCTGGTTACTCCCGTGGCGATGAATGCCGTCGTCCTTGTGTTGCTCGCGGTCGTCATCAACCTAGTGTTTCCTTGGAGACGTTATCCAACAGCCCTATTTGCACGTCGGGCCGTTCATAGCGAGGTTGCGCCAACGCATGATGAGATCCTCGCTGCACTGCGAAAGATGGACGCTTTTGTCGATATCGCGGAGGAAGAGTTGATTCAACTCATCGAGCTTTTGTCCAAAAAGAAGCGCTGATAGCGGAGTGTGCTGATCTTGCTCAATGCGATGCGGATTCTGACGAATGAAAGACGTATTGAAAATGCATCTTTAAGTTTACTTTGCGTGCCCTCAGCGGTCTGAGGGCGGCATTTCTATTCCGATCAACAACCTCCAGTTATTCATGAAAGTCATTCGCATCTCACTCGCCGTTCTTGGACTGCTTCTCAGCCTGTCCAACCCTATCAATGCTGCCGAAGAGCTAAACACGGTGTGCCCAATCAGTGGTAAACCTGTCGATCCAAAAATCACGACGGTTTATGAGGGCAAAACTTATGCGTTCGCGATGGAAGCGTGCAAAACAAAGTGGATTTCAGCCCGGGACGCTAGTCTTTATCACAAACTGGGTGGCAAAGCCGCCATTGATGCGGCAGTGGAGTCCTTCTACGTCAAAGTGCTGGCCGATGATCGCATCAAGCACTTCTTTGATGACATCAATATGACGGCTCAGCGGCGGAAGCAGAAGGCCTTCCTGTCTGCCGCATTCGGTGGGCCACAGCCTTGGACGGGAAAAGACATGCGGAAAGCGCATGAGAATCTTCCCGGACTGAATGAGACACACTTCAATGCCGTGGCTGAGAATCTTCAGAAGACCTTAGAGGAACTGAAAGTGCCGAAAGACCTGATTGATCAGGTGATGGCCATCGCTGCGTCCACCAAGGACGATGTGCTCAATCGGAAGCCTGCTGGCAAGTAAAGTTCAAGTCGGTAAGCGCACGCTACTCCGGGATGGAGTCCGTGCGCTTTACTGTTTTTCCTTCCCACACAGCTTCATCGCTCTTCTTGTCATAGGTGAGCACACGACTTGCGCTGTTGGGAGCAGGCGGCACGTCGATTTTAGGCAGCCATTTGCGATGCGCTTCGATGATTGAGGCATGTTCTGGCTTGTTAGCGACATTCGTCCACTCGTTGGGGTCATTTTTCATGTCGTAGAGCTCCTCTGAGCCATCTGCGTAACGAATGTAACGCCAGTTCTCGCTGCGGATGCCGTGATTTCCTTGGTTGTGGCTGGTGATAGCGGGGCGCTCTCGTTTGGTGCCTGCGTCCTTGAGTTGAGGGGCAAGGCTGATGCCCTCAAGGTCATCACGAGGGGGCACGCTAGCTAGGTCGATGAGTGTGGGATAGATATCCAGCAACTCAGCTGGTTGAGCGCACTTTTGACCCGCGGTTACACCCGGACCTGCAAAGACTAGAGGAACTTTGGTGCCGCGATCCCATAGCGTGTTCTTGCCGGTGATCTCTTTTTCTCCGAGATGCCAGCCGTGATCTCCCCATAGGACCACAATGGTGTCGTCGGCATGTCCGGACTCCTCTAGCGCGGTGAGCAGGCGACCCACTTGTGAATCCGTGAAGCTGACACAGGCAAGATAACTGCGGACGAGGTTGCGCCATTGACCGGCTTCCTTGAGAAACTTCAGACGCGGCTCTGGAAGCTCCCAGTGCAGATACCACGAGAAGCGTGGTGTGTCGGCGCGATCGTTCTCCAGCACCTTGGGTAGAACGCTGTCGTCGTCTGGGTAGAGGTCGAACCACTTCTGAGTGGCATAACATGGCACGTGCGGAAGGAAGAAGCCTGCGGCAATGAAGAACGGTTTGTCTTTGGGAGCGTTTTTGATCTGCTCTACCGTCCAAGAGGCAACCTGATAGTCACCTTTGCCTGTATCGTCATTGTCCAGTGGCCAGACGCCCCAGTCGACGAGTGCATGATTGCCCATTGGAGTAGGATCGACGAGCTTCTTCGGCGGTTTGCTTCCCACGCCGCCGTAGGGCGCTGTCACTTGAAACTCTGATTTCATAGTGTCGCCCTTCTTCTTGCCTTTCGCGCGTCCGGCACCGCCCCCTGTGCCGCCGTGGTAGATTTTTCCCGTGGCCGCAGTGAGGTAGCCGTGGTTCTCGAAGTGCTGAGGTAGCGTGACGCGATCTTTCCACTTTGGAAGTGTGCGGAACCACGGTGAGAGACCATAAACCCCTGTAGTTGTGGGTCTCAGGCCGAGCAGCAAGCTTGTGCGGGAGGGATTGCAAAGTGGGGCCTGGCAGTGAGCGTTGAGGAATGTGGTGCCGCGCGCTGCGAGCTTGTCGATGTGGGGTGTCATTGCCATCACGTGCCCGCCGAGATGCCCAATCCAGTCGTTCTGGTCATCAATGGCGATGAACAAGATATTTGGCTTGTTGGCAGCGGTAACGAGGAGCGGGACGAGGCAGATGAGGAGCAGCAGCACTTTCATGAGAAGGCAGAGAACGGAGATTTCTTGAGATGCTTACCAGGGAATGATTTCGGAAGGCGTGACCTCTCGTTCAGCCTTCCGGTTGGATGCCCATCAGCTCAAACGGGATCTTTTTGAATCCGAGGCGAAAAGCGGGTGATGTCGGCTGAAGGCGAAAGTCATCTTGGTCTGGATTGATGAACTGCGGATCCGCTACAAGGCTGTTTTGGTCCCAACCCTCGGCCTGCCACGCGTTCCATTCGTCGAGTGGTTCAGCTTCCGTGATGACGACATCGTCGATGCTCACAGTTCCCGACGGAGAATGGCTGTCGATTCGCAACCAACCAGTCTTGATCCAGTCTTTGAAATCGCTGGCACCTTGGCGAGGCACTCTCGCAGTGACTTCCACAGCCTGCCATTCTGGAGATGCGGCAAAACCGGCACCCTTGGCCTGCCAGTAGCCTTTGCCTGGTTCATACGCGGCTAAGGCCAGTTCCACCCGCATGCCTGGGGCACTGGATTTGATTCGAGCTCTGATCCTGTAGGCACCACCGGGCTTGAGACCCACATTGGGGCCATGAAAGGTGCTGTGGGGATTCTTTGGATCGTCACTCACCGCGCTGTCGGCCGTGAGCGCCCCATCTTCGGTCATTCGCAGTTCCACTTTGCCTGGGCGATGATTCCAACCCCAGCCTTTGGGCGTGGAGCCGGCCACCTGACCGTCTAGGCTGCCCGCGCCTGCTAGCAGATCGGGTCCCACATCGTTTCCAACTCGACTGACGTTCGTTCTGACGGGCATGCCTGCTGCCCAGGCGAGGTTTTGGTCAATGGTGTTCCACTTGGGCGTGCAGTGGCGAATGTCGCCGTAGAGACTGCCTTCCTCGCAGAGCACGATGTTTCTGCTCACCACGTTGCCGCTCATCATGGTTCCATCATCACGGAAAGGATGGCGTGGATTAATCTCCATGCCGCGCATCCCCTTCCAAGCGGGCTCGTCTTTCACCGAGTCATAGCCCTCGATCATGGTCTTCAGGTGGTTCTTGAAGAAGCTCATGTCTTCACGCCATCCGTGCAAGTCGAAGGCGTATTTCCCGGCACCGCTAAAGATGTTGTTCTCGACCCTACAGTCGCGTGAGTTGTGCAGATGGATGCAACTGGTGGCACAGCGGTAAACGATATTGCCAATGATGTCGATACCGCCGCTGTTGTCGTCTGGATAGAGGCCAAAGGTGAACCACGGGTGCTTCAGGCCTTCCTTCTCCTGGCCACAGCCGACAACGTCGTGAATGAGGTTGTAGCTCCACGACGTGCCGCGAGAGCTTATCCAGTCTCGTCCGCCGGTGTAGATGGCACCCCCGTCCTGGGTCTCCAAAACGACGTGATGAATGTGGTTCCACTCCACCTTGCAGAAGTTTCCACTCATTTGCACAGCCATCCGAGGGCAGTGATGAATGTGATTGTGCTCCGCGATCAACTCTACGCCATAGAGCGAGACACCAGGGCCATTTTTGTTGAAGAAGCCCACGTCGTGGATGTGGCAGTTGTCCACGATGTGTTTCGGGCCGGTGAGTTTCTTGCGGTCTCCTCCAGTAAGGCCCACCCCAGAGCTGCCCGTGCGCGAAATCTCGCAGCGAGTGACTCGACAGGCCGCTCCTCCGTTAATCGAGACCCCAGCTCCATGGAAACCACCGCACTGATCCAGGCGGCAGCGCTCGATGAGGCAATTGGATGCGTTCTCCATCGTGATGGCGGTACCCTCACAACCGGTGAAATCGATCCCGACAATCTTCACGTCTGACGCGCCCTTAATCTGGATGATGGACTGCACGACAGGCAGCCAAACTTTGGGGGCCTTGTCTTTCTTGGGCGGCCAAAAATACAGTTCTCCGGTTCGCTTGTCCCAGAACCATTCGCCAGGAGAGTCCAGTTCCTCCAGGGCATTCTGGAAGTGAAAACGGTTATGTGGATGCAAGTCGTAGCCGCAGGCTTTTGCCAAAGTGAGCTTACGAGAACTCGAATCTAGGCTGAGGACGGGTTCAAGGAAGTTCCACCAGCCGTATTGAGCGAAGATGTCGATCTGGACATCTTCCGGGTGAGCCCACTTCCGGAGATCCTTGGCTTTCACATAAAGTTCGCGATTCCAGTCGTGACCTTGGGGTGCCCCCGAAGCGGGAAAGTCTTCAACGAACGCCCAACCACCGTAAAGCGGGTCTTTCGGGTCAAAGTTTGGATATCTGGCAAGGATTTGGCGCTCGCCTTTGTAGAGGAGTTGCTTCGGCGTCACTCCCTTTGGGGCCGTCGTCTTCAAGATCGCCCCTTGAAATGGCTTCCAGCCGCCCACCTCCACGACACCAGCCACCAGGGGAGCGGCTCCAGGCTCTGCGATGAAGGACAAACCAGAGTCAGCCGCTTCAAGGACGAGCGTCTTCGACAGAAAATAGGTCCCCGACTTCAATACCATCGTCTTCGCCTTGATCCGCCGGGCCTCATCACGGGCTTTTGCTAGGTCAGCGAAATCCCCAACGGGCGAGATAACCAACTCCTGGGCACAAACCAAAGATTGAAGGGAGATTAACAGGCTAAAACAGGGAAGAAGGCGAAACATGGCAGATCGAAGCATACCGGAATGCCTCCTAATGCCCGGTCTAGGCCAAGAAGCGCACACATTTTTGCAAAAATAGGCCAACTCGCCCGTTTTTACTCGCCAGCCATGAAAACCGCCCACCTAGGTTTATTCACCGTGTTGCTCAGTTTGAGCGCCACAGCAGCCCCAGTTGATACCAAGTCTGCCGCCAAGGCGATTGACGTGATTTTGCAGAAAGACTGGGCCGCTAACAAGCTCGAAGGCAACCCGATGACCGATGATAACACATTCGTACGCCGGATTTACCTAGACGTGATTGGGCGCATCCCGACGACCCGTGAAGCAGAAACTTTCCTGAACGACAAGTCAGCAGACAAGCGGGCCAAGTTGATCGACAAGCTTCTTGGTTCAGAAGGATACGTTCAGCACTTCTACAACTATTGGGCGGACGTTCTGCGTGTGACCTCCAATGGCAATCAGACAGGCGGTATCACAGGTGCCGCCTACATGAAGTTCGTCAAGGAGAGCCTGCGGGCCAACAAGCCATACGACCAGTTCGTGAGAGACATGGTGGCGGCTCAGGGCGAGGCTTGGGACAATGGTGCGATTGGCTACTATATGCGTGATCGCGGCATGCCACTGGACAACATGGCTAACACCGTGCGTGTGTTTTTGGGTACGAGAATCGAGTGTGCTCAGTGCCACAACCACCCTTTCGATAAGTGGACGCAAATGCAGTTCTACAAAATGGCTGCCTTCACTTACGGTGTGCAGACCCAAGACTACTATGGCGGTGTGGTTGGCGAAGTGCGGGACATGGTGAGGGAGCAGACCGAAGAAACGGTGCGCACTGCCTTCAAAGAACCCACTAAGCCGGAAAAACCGCAGAAACCCGAGATCAAAGGTAAACTGACCAAAGAGCAGTCTAAGCAGATCGAAAAAGAGTTCAGCGATAAGCGCCGCACGTATGAAACAGCATTGCGTGCCTATGACAATGAAATGCGTGAGCTACGGAAGAAACAAAACGATCTTCGGCAGAAGCTACAGCGTGAGCAACGCTCATTTCAGGAGCCGATGAACGACATTCGGGACACCATGCGCTACACGCAGGTGAGTTTCCAGGATACCCGGAAGCCAAGTTTGCCTCACGATTATCAATACAGCGATGCGAAACCACGGTCGACAGTTTCACCAGGCACGATGATGGGACATGACTGTGAAACGATGCCGGGGGAGACTCCTCTTCAGGCTTATGCGCGTTGGATGACCTCCAAAGACAACCCCCGATTCACCACAGTGATAGCCAACCGCCTGTGGAAGCGTGCTTTTGGACTCGCATTGATCGAACCACTCGACGAACTCATGGACACAACGGTTCCGATGAACAAGGAGTTACAAACTCATCTTGAGAAGTTGGTCAAAGATGCCGGCTACGACATGAAAGCAGTGTTGCGGGTGCTGTATAACACGAGCGCCTATCAGCGTCAGGTGAATCGCAAAGAGTATGCTCCGGGGGAAGTTTATCACTTCACGGGTCCGCTTCTCCGGCGGATGAGTGCCGAGCAGATGTGGGACAGCTTCGTGACCTTGATCAATCCGAACCCGGACATGATCAATGTGACTGCGCGTGAAACAATGGAGCAGCGCGTCCTCCAGGCGAAGAAGAACGCCGACAGCATGGAGTCACTCACGCCCGAGGAAGCATTGCGTGGCTTCAAGCTCGCGGGGGAAGTTTATTCAAAAAACAGGGAGCGGACCGAGGGTGCGCAGAAGCGTTACGCGGATGCTCGCACAGCAGCCAAAGAAGCAGCTGAGAAAGCAGATGCTATGAAGGCAGGGCCAGAAAAGGATAAGGCTGTGGAGGAAGCCAAGAAACTCCGCGCGGCGGCTGACAAAATCCGTTCAGAGGTCAATACGATCCAAAACGAAGGCCGTCGGGTTACCTTTGCGGAGGTGCTCCTACCTGGCCAGAAGAAGCTATACCAGCAAGTCACTGGCAAGCCTTACACGAATGCCGTTGGGAGTTCCTCTACTGAGGCGGCTCCTGCGATGATGAGTGGCGACATGATGATGATGGCTGCCGGTCCGCGTGCTGAACGAGTGAAAATCCCTGGCTATGACCGCAATGAGCCAACTCCAGAAGAGCGCAAAGCCGAGCAGGAGGCCCGAGATGCGGCTTACCGTGAGGAAGCTGAGTATTTCGGCATTACAGATGCAAAACTGATCCGCAAGTATATTGAAAATCGCCGCAATGTGGCTTCACGCTACCTGCGTGCTGCTGAGGTGGAGAGTCCAGCTCCCCGCGGTCACTACTTGCGCGAGTTCGGCCAAAGTGACCGCGAGACGATTGAAAACGCCAACAATGAGGCATCCGTCCCGCAGGCGCTCGCCATGATGAACGGTGAGCTGCTGCCAGCAATTACCAGTTCATATAGCCAGTTGATGCTCGCTATCAGCAAAGCGCAGTATCCTGACGACAAGGTTGAAGCCGCCTACATGACCATCTTGTCCCGCAAGCCAACAGCCAAAGAGAAAGAAGCATGGCTCAAGGCCCAAGACCAGGGTCTCTCCAGCATGGAAGACTTAGTCTTCTCATTGCTCAATACCCAGCAGTTCATCTTCGTGCAATAACAAGTCCCCGCTAACCCACCCAACGCCATCCTCAAGTCCATCATGAAACAAGAACTCGCCTCCGCACTTCTCCGCTCAGGAGAGATTACTCGTCGCGATTTTGCGGCCAAAACAGCATCCTCCATGCTTGGAGTTGGTCTGCTAGGCAACTTCGCTTCTAACGCTGCTCGTGCAGCATTTGAGGGCTCCTCCAAGCTTCGCCAGGTCGCAACGGCAAAAAATGTGATCTACCTCTACATGAGCGGCGGCCAGTCCCACATGGACACTTGGGATCCTAAAGAAGGAGTGGAGACAGCCGGCCCAACAAAGCCCATCAAGACAAGTGCTGATGGAGTGCGCGTCTCCGAGTATTTGCCGCTGACAGCCAAGCAGATGCATCACGGCACAGTGATCAACTCACTGACGTCCACCCAAGGCGCTCACGAGCAAGGCAACTACATGATGCACACCAGCTACGAGTTGCGTGGCACGATCCGACATCCAGCCATGGGTGCTTGGCTAAACGTGTTCCAGGGCGGGGGCAATACCACTCTGCCGAACTTTGTTTTTATCGGTAATGATAGTCGTCACCCTGGTGCAGGCTTCTTCCCTGCGGCTCACAGCCCCTTGTATGTGAACAATCCCGAAAACGGCCTCAAGAACATTCGCTCGAGCGTTCCTGAAGATAAGTTCATGAAGCGCATGGCTCTCGCCGATGAACTAGATAAGGATTTCCGCGCCACTTTCCCTCATCGCAACGTTAAGGCCTACGCTGACATGTATGATGATGCCATGGCCATGATGAAGTCTGAGGACCTGAAGGCATTTGATCTCACTCAGGAAGCTCCAGATGTGCGTGCTGCCTATGGGAGAGAGGCATTCGGTCAAGGCTGCCTGCTCGCACGTCGCCTTGTTGAGCGCGGAGTGCGTTTTGTCGAGGTTTCTCTCGGCGGATGGGACACACACAACGCCAACTTCGTTCGTGTGCCCGAGCTCTGCGATACTTTGGATAAGGGACTCGCATCTCTTATCGCAGATCTCAACTCCCGTGGCCTTCTTGAGGAAACGCTAGTCGTTCTGACTTCCGAGTTTGGTCGTACACCCGACATCAACCAAAACGTCGGTCGTGACCACTATCCGAAAGCCTTCTCCGCTGCGATGTTTGGCGGTGGTGTCCGTGGCGGTTATGTCTATGGCAAGACGGACAAGGAAGGTCGGGAAGTGGTGGAGAATAAGGTCAAGATTCAGGACTTCAACGCCTCCATCGGTTATGCTCTGGGCCTGCCGCTTGACCAAGTGGTGTTCAGCCCAAGCAAGCGGCCGTTCACAGTGGCCGACAAAGGTCAGCCACTGACCGACATCTTTGCCTAATCGGCAATTGGCTACAGACTCAAACTTGCGAACGGCCATGGAAACATGGCCGATTTGCTTTCAAGGACGCTGACGACTATTTGAGCGCCGCTTCGATCGCTTCTTTTAGCTCTGCAGCTGATGGCTCAACGTCCGGTTCAAACTTTTTGATCTCTGCGCCATTTTTGCTGACCAGAAACTTGGTGAAGTTCCATCCAACGCTCCGACCGTCAGATGTAAGGGCGGCAAAGAGTGGATGAGGACTGCCGGACGTAATGGTCACCTTTTCTGTTAGTGGAAAGGTGACGTTGTAGCTGCTTGAACAAAATGTTTTGATTTCCTCTGCCGTACCAGGCTCCTGACCGCCGAAATCATTGCACGGAACACCCACTACCACGAGACCTTTGTCTTTGTATTCCTTCCAGATGGCCTCCAGACCGGAGTATTGACCGGTGTAGCCGCACTGGCTTGCCACGTTGACGATGAGATACGCTTTGCCGTTCAACTCGGCGAGTGAGGTATCTTTTCCGTCGATATTTTTTATGGGCAGAGTGAGGAGGGTCGGCATGGGGGTCTTTTCGGTGGTTGATTGAGCATTTTCTTCGGTAGCAATGGCGGTCAGCTTCTCCCGCATAAAGGTCTGTCTGTCTGTAGGGCTCATCTGACTCATCGCCTCCCGTGACTTTTGAAGGGTTTCCTTGAACTTGGCTTTTCCCGCCTCTGACAGCTTATTAAACAAGCTGATGTTGTGGTCACCCGGACCACGTTGGGCTGCGGCGGCTTTGGAAGTCTCTTTTCGGAAGAACGATTGCCGATCCTCCTCAGTCATCGTCTTCAAGGTATCGCCGTGCTGTTGAATGAATGCAGCGACCTTCCCCAACTCATCTGGAGTCATGCGCGCGAGCGCTGCCAACGAGGAAGCAGAAGGACCCGCAGTTGCAGGTTTTGGTTCGTCAGCAAACGAGCTACAAACGATCAACAATGTCAGGGAGTGCAGAAGAGCTTTCATGTTCGTCATTACATTACGCTCAAACGCCCTTCATGGTACGAATATCGAGTCTGACATTGAGCTCCACCTTGTCAGGTGCAGGATGGGCGCTGGGTTTCCAGCGAAAGACTCGCAGCGTTGGCTTCTCCAGATCTTCCGTGGCCATCACGGCCTGAACTTCGAGGTGACGTTCGACAGATGGATCATCTTTGGGCAACGGCAATTGCTTAATCGTTAGTTGAAGCTTGTTGTCGCCACGTACCAGACCGCCAATGATAAGTTGCTGCTCGGCGTCATCGGCTACGGGAGGATAGTCATAGCCGTTCATGGAGGCGACTACCTCGTAGCCGATGGCATGAATCCTCAGCGCGCCCACTTTCTCCGGCTTGTTGCAAGGTTTGGGCACCGCTGGCGCCACTCCTGGAGGGTTGAACGGCGGATGCTTGTAAAAGTCTGCGGTCCCAGCGCGGATCTGCCTCCTCGTGTCGTCATCATTGCCTAGATTGAAATAGCGCGTGGTATCAAACTTCCAGGCACCCGCATCTTTGTAGAACTTCAGCATCATGAGGTTCTCTGGGATCTTCTCGGCCTCAAGCCCAAGGTCTATGCGCCCGAAGTAAAGGAGATGCGCGGTGTCACCTACTGCTTCGACTTCCACAAGCTGCAAACCGATGACCGAAGGTGGTTGGAACGGTAGATCGAAAAGCGAGTCTGGATAAACTTTGCCTTGGGACACGATCGCATTGCGCGTGAACATCTGGCGGTAGGCACAAGTAGAGCGGGTCCAGGCTTCTACGCTCTTGGCCAGAAGGGCCGCCCGCCAATCACTGTAAACACGCTCAAGATCACGCCGAATGTCGCTTTCATCCGCGCGCAATCCTGAGAGAGCCATCCCAACAAAAAGTAGTGCAAGAAGTCGATGCATCACAGTTCCTCTTTTGAGATGGAGGAGCTTGCAAGCAGATTATTGGGACTTCGACGTCCCATTCTGCGGTTGACCCGGTGGCTCCCTTGCCGAAGATGCGTCCCTCTTGAATGACACAGCACCCCAACGCATGAACTCCGTCCCTCGCGTGGTCGTTCTTGGCGCCAAGGGTAGGCTCGGACGCGTTCTGAAAAACCAATGCGCTGACCAAAACATGCTAGTCAAGGCACTTGGCCGTACCGAGCTTGACCTAGCATTGCCGGATAGCATTCCACAGGCCTTGGAAGGCCTTGAGTTCGACTGGTTAATTAACGCTGCGGGTACCACGGACGTGGATGATTGCGAGAGACATCCAAAGTTGGCACATGTAGTGAATGCGGAAGCCACTGGTGCCTTGGCCCGTGCATGTGTAAATCACGGAGCGAGACTGCTCCAGATAAGCACAGATTATGTTTTTGGCGGAGACAGCCGCGCCTTGCTGACAGAACAAGATGTACCGGCTCCTGTTAACGCTTACGGTCAGACCAAGCTAGAAGGTGAACAGGCTGCCATGGCTGAAGACAGACGTGCGGTGGTTGCTCGTGTCTCCTGGCTCTTCGGTGGAGATAAGCAGAGTTTTCCCGATGGCGTTGTGATGGCTGGCCTAGCTGGCGATGCCATATTGCGTGTTAATGACAAGTGGGCGTGCCCAACCTACGTCGAGGATCTTGCGAGATGGCTTCTTTGGCTTGTGGAGGATGGTTCGCACGCTGGGGTGATTCATCTGTGCAATCAAGGTGTAGCTTCGTGGAGCGAATATGCCCAGGTAGCTCTGGATCTTGCTGGCGAACTTGGGTTGCGCTTGCGCACCACTCACGTGGAAGGACACACAATGGAAGGATTTGACCGGTTTATCGCCAAGCGGCCACCATTTACAGCGCTAGACACCGGATTGTTCACACGACTGTCTGGTATCGCGGCACGTCCCTGGCAAGAAGCGCTAGCAGAGTATTTGAAGCATCGCTACACCCGGTAGTTGATCTCAGCGATGACGCCACCGCCATGAGGCGCTCCTAGACGCTCAGGCACCTGAACATCTGGAAACAAAAACGTCTTTTGCTGCTCTCTTTCGCGGTTCATCCGGCGTTTTGACGCGACCTTGATCAAAAGAGCACCAACGAGCAACATCACCGCAAATGGAATGGCGATTGCCACATCCCAGCGCTCAGCAAAGGTCAAGTCACGAGCGTGCCATGCTTCGAGATCGCGCAGATTTTCGATCACGGATAGGACGGCTGCTTTCAATTGTGCAGATGGGTTTTTCTCGGCCAGACTAATGGCTGCACCGACTCGCTTTAGCATCCCAGCGACCCTCACTTCGGTGTATCGGCTCCAGAGCGCAGGCGACATTTGCACCGTTGGCTGAGGTGCACCGCTCCTGGCGTGCGCAATCACTAGCCCGAGTCCATCACCTATCCAAGTTTTCCGGAGTTCCCGAGCTCTCTGAACGTAGTTGGTGTCGCCCGAGAGGAAGGTGACAGTGTCCACGTAAACACGAACCCCAGAGGCTTGCGCAAGGGCGGCGATTTCTGCTCCAATGGCCCTAATCTCCTCCCCGGAAAGCATATTGGCAGTGTCTCGAATCTGATTCCCAGGCGGAGAGCCGAGTTCAGGTTCGTCCTGCGCAAAGAGCGAACAACCGATCCAGTTCAGAACGGTCAGCACCAAGAGAAAGAGCGCTTTTGGAGAGGGAGTGAGCAACGCACGAAGATTGCACTGGGTTGTGCTGTTCTGCAAAACTTCTCTGCTGATGCCGTACTTCGTGCTACTTGCTCACGCATGAAGAAGACCAAGTTTACTACCTCGCACCAAGTGCGCCCAGATGATCTGGACCTCTTTAGGCACGTCCATAGCAGCAAGTATCTCGACTACGTTTTGGCGGCGCGCTTTGAACAAATGGAGACGTGCTACGGTATGCCGATGCAGGCATTTTTAGACCGTGGTCTCGGCTGGGTAGTCAAAGTATCCCATTTCGAATACAAACGCCCGTTGGGGCTGGGAGAGCGCTTTCAGGTCACTACTTGGATCGAAGATATTCGTGGATCGGACGCGGAGGTGCGCTTTGAGATATTGCGCACCGATGGCAAGGCGGTTTCGCTAGGCTGGTGCGTGTTTACTCTCGTGAGCCTGACCTCTGGGCGCCCAGAACCGATGCCAGAAGACGTCCTGGAACGCTATTCGGTCTGAGCATCACGCCATCATTGGCGGCTGCATGCGAAAGTCAGGGATCATCACGCGCACAGGCATACCATCCTCGGTAGCACCGAAGAACGCACCCTGAGCCGTGCTGCAGTTGAGTATGACGTGATAGCTGTTGTAGCTGAATGACCGCCCAGGTTCCAAGCGCGGGAACTGGCCAACAATACCGTCTCCCTCGACGACGAGGGTGCTGCCATCATCGTTGTCCCTGACGACCCACTTTCTGCCAAACAATGTGACGGTGTGCGCCGACTGATTGTGGATCGAGAGCCGATATTCAAATGGGAAAGGCTTGTCGGGCGGTGCCGAGAGCGCTGGTTTATACTCGACGCCGTCGACCTTCACCATGAGGCCTGGCAAACTCTGGAACTTGATTGGCACGACCCAAAGCTAGCTCCTGACGGCTGCTTTGCAAATTGCTCCACCACAATTACTCCACGTCGAAGTATTTGCGGATGGCGGTCTCGCGGAAACGAAAAATCTGGTCCAACTGTGGCTTGACCAGAATGCCATGGGTGAGCTCGCTTAGCGGTTGAAAGGGTAACCGATAGCTTACGCGATCACTCGCCCTTATCCGTCCGCCTCCAAGGTCCTCAAACAGATGTTCATGGTGCCAGATGGCGTAAGGTCCGACTCGTTGCTCATCAACGAAATACTCGCCATCTCGCACGTGAGTGATCTCCGTCAGCCATGTCATCGGAAGCCCAAACAAAGGACGCACGCGATACTCAATCATCATGCCTGCGTGGATACGTGCAGGCAAATCAGGGGTGACGATCTGGAAGTCGAGTTCAGTGGGTGTGATTTTTGAGAGGTTGGCTGGGTTGGAGAAAAAGGCCCAGGCTTCATCCCGGCTAGTTTTAAGGATCAGAGAAGTGTTCAGCGTGTGGATCGCCATGATTTGCGATACGCCTCAGCCTACTCGCAAGATGTAGCAACCTCACTCGATTATATTTTTGCACTAAAATGCAAGGCAAGTTGGCGACTATGACGTAAAACGCATTGATCAACACACCCCACCATGGGTTCCAGATGACAAATAGCGGCAAGAAACCAATCACGGTCCAGTGGCATAGTTCCCCGCGCCAAGTTTCCCGGATTTTGATGCTCACAGCATGATTGTTTACGGAACCGAGCTTGCTCTTGGCGACTCCGCCTGCGAACCAAGTGGCTCCATCAGGCAGGCGATCTTTCCACACCTTGATGCGAAATATCTGCTCGTAAATGCGAACACCCGTTGAGTTTGTTGACGTCCAATGACGATCAAACCAGTCTCCCGGCATCCTGGTAAATGCCCAAGCCGCACCAAGCTGAAGAACCACCCAGACCAGTATGTTGGTGGCGATGATCCATTCAATCTCCATGGATCACCCGGCCCTTCCATGTGACTTTCTTCCCCGACCTAAGCGATGAAACGGCAAACAGAATGTAAAAAAATATCAGGGGAATGGGATAAAGCAGATAGCTAGCCCAACGAAATCGACCCACGCGACTCATGACGAGTGCCACAGACAGGGCCGCTGCGAGATAAATGATTCCCCAAAGCAGCGCCCGAGAGTCGAGTGCCCAGCCCAAGGGAACCAAACTCAGTCCCGTCATCCAGGCTGTGCTTAGCATCAGTACCGATTTGGGCGTTTGCTTTGCTCCTCCAGCAAACCCTTTGATCCAACCTTCAATCAATTGATGGATGCCCTCTGGATACATGCGCAAGGAAAGGATTCCTTTGCCACACAGGCTTCTGACCTGAATCCCAAGTGAGCGAAACTGACCCGTGAGTGCATAGTTTTCCAGCACCCTACCTTTAACCATGTCGTGACCACCGACTGATCGGTAGCTTGCTGCATCCACGAGCATCATTTGGCCGAACAAACTGTCGGGAACCACTCCCAGGACCATGTTGAGATTGAAGAACATCGAAAGGTCCTCGAACGCACGCTCCACTGAGTGAAACGGCCCCACCGAGAGTGCGCCTGTGCCTTGGTAGCTGCTGAGAATGTGATTCAGACCTCCAGGCTCAAGCCAGGTATCAGCATCAAGGAAGAGAAACAGTTTCTGGGATGCCACTCGCGCGCCCTGCTGACACGCCCAAGTTTTGCCACGCCAGCCATCAGGGAGAGGTTCAGATCGGATGACTCGTGCACCATGCGATTCTGCAATGGCCGCTGTTGCATCCGTTGATCCGTCATCGACGACGAGGATCTCTGCCGGTGCTTCTAGCTTCAGAGATGTTAGCAACCTCGGAAGACGTTTTTCTTCGTCCCTCGCCGGAATAATAACAGATACATTTTTCGTGGTCAGATGAGTGGATTTGACCTTTGGCGCTCTCAATCGCCAAAGGATGACACCCGCAAGCGCAATGAGCATCAAAGTGATGATCAGGAGCGCCTGCATGTTGAGTCCCAAGCAACTACCTTCTTTGCTACGTTTTGCCCGCAGAGTATGACCATGGGCATACCACCGCCTGGATTTACCGACCCACCGACAAAGAAGAGATTGGGGTATTTCACGCTCTGTTTTGGGCCTTTGAATGCGAGGTTCCTGAATCGATCGCTGACCACGCCGTAAATTGAACCTTTGTTGGAGTAGTATTGCTTCTGGATATCGAGCGGTGTCCAGCAGTGTTCTACCACGATGTGTTTGCGGAGATTGTCCAAGCCCATGCGCTCAAGTTTGTCTATCACACGCTCTTTGAACGCCATGTAGTCAGCCTCAGTCAACGGATGATCAGGGTCGATGTATGGAATATGGGGAAGAATCTTCAAGCACTCATGCCCAGGCGGTGCCACACTTGGGTCAGTGCGAGATGCGGCCACTAAGTAGATGGTAGGATCCAGTGGAAGCTGTCTCTTTCTGAAAACAGTGTGGAAGTGTTTCTTCTGATCGCCTGAGTAAAGAAAGTTGTGGTGTGCAAGTTGGGGATATTCACGATTCACTCCAAGCTCCAAAACAAGCCCCGAACAAGCAGGCTCGAGATGGTCCAACGTCTTCATGAAGGCATCGTCCTCCCGCAGCAGCTTTTCGTACGCTGGGATGACCTCCATGTTGGAGACAACAATATCTGCGCGGTGGGACTTCCCATCGGATGTCACGACTCCGGTGACCTTGTTACCGGTGTGAGTAACTTCGGTCACCTCGCTATTGAGATGAACCGTGACTCCGAGCTCGCTCATGAGCTTGCCGAGGCCTTCAGCGATGCCATACAGCCCACCATCCACATACCAAAGGTCGTAGCGGAACTGGATCGTTGGCATGCAGTTCATGAACGCGGGCGAATGGTAGGCGGACGAGCCGACGTACTTGATGAAGTAGTCGAAGATGTCCTGCATGTGTCGAGTTTTCAGAAATCGCTTCACTCCACCATGCATGGAGCGGAGAAGATCAAACTTGGGGAACTTCCACAAGCCGTAGAACGCAGCGAACTCATTTGAGTTGTCCAAGCCCTGCTCGAAGTAGCCTTCATTCACAAGATCGTAGAGCTTGGCAGAGTAATCCAGGAAGCGCTCGACGTTCTCAGGGGGCTCGCCGACCTTTTTCGCCTCGGCTGCCATCTTCTCTGGCTCAGGATATAAATCTACGACTGCACCATCTTCAAAAAAGTTCCTCCAGTGGGGTCGTAATGGCCGAATGGGAATGTAGTCCGCCATCTTGCGACCACTCCGCTCAAATAGGCGCTCAAACAAATGAGGAAGAGTCAAGATAGAAGGACCGAGGTCAAATGTGAAGCCCCCCTTCTTCAAGACATTGAGTTTGCCGCCTATCTGGGGGTTCTTCTCGTGTATCTCCACTTTGTAACCGGCTTGTGTGAGCGAGATTGCAGCAGAAATGCCACCCAAGCCGGATCCGATAATGACAACCTGCTTTGCGTTCATGGTATCACTTGCTCCTGAGTCTCTGAGCGCCCGCTGCGGCCAAGCGATCTGTGGGATGCAGCTTCAGCGCCTTCTGAAAGCAGTCCAATGCTTCGGCTTGGCGGCCAAGCTTTTCGTAAGCTTGGCCAAGGAAGCACAAACAGCTACTCCTTCCCCAGGCTGGTTTGTTGGGAAGTGAAACGGTATTCGGTTGGTGCTCAAAACATTCGGCTGCCTTTGCCAAGGTTGTCGCAGCTTCTTCCATCCGATTCGTGTGGAACTGACACATACCAACCAAGTAAAGAACCCGAGGATTGTCTGAGCCATGCTCCAGAGCTGCTTTTCGATGCCGCTCAACCGAGGGCCCATAACGAACTGCACGAAAAATGCTCCCATCGATCTTCATGCCATACAGCGTCCCAAGCAGGGCATGTGCCTCAGCGTTGCTTTCCTTTTTCTCTATGAGCCTCTCAAGTGCTAAAATAGCTGCATCCGTGGCTGCTGCTGCTTTGATTTCAGCCCCGTTACCAAGGTGGTGAAGTGATTCATGGAACTTGGATACCCCAAGCCAGTAATCGCGTTCTGGCGACTTCGGTAACTTCTCTAGTGAGGCAGCGGCACGGCCAAAACCCGCCCCGCTCCACGCCTGAAAGGCACTTTCAAAGGCTCGGATGCTGACGAGAAGTGCATCCTCGGCCGTTGCTGCACGTAGCAGCATGGAGGAGAACATCATTAACAACGAAATGGAAGCAAGACGCATTGGAATCTGATGCAATACGACTCAACCTTGAGCGGGAGCTACAAATGGATTACGCCAAACTCATCCAAAGCCAGAGAGATCACTTCCAATCAGGTGCCACGAGGTCGGCAGAATGGCGCAAATCAATGCTTGGCCGCCTGAGAGCCGCCCTGAGTCGGAGTGAGGATGTGATTCTCGATGCGTTGCACGCTGATTTGAGAAAATCTCGCCATGAGGCATGCCTCAGCGAGACCGGGTTGGTCATTAGCGAGATCGACCACGCTCTAAAACACCTCAAGTCATGGATGAGACCACAAAAGCACGCGGTTCCATTTATCGCTTGGCCTGGCAAGGCACACGTGAACCCCGAACCCCGTGGGGTAGCGCTCATCCTCTCGCCATGGAACTACCCAGTGCAACTTTTGCTCTCACCGTTGGTGTCCGCTCTGGCAGCAGGCAATTGCGCTGTGCTTAAGCCGTCGGAGTTGGCTCCCCATACCGCGTCCGTGCTGGTTCAATTGATTGGTTCTATCTTTTCGGATCACGAAGTAGCCATCTGCCCTGGAGGGAAAGAAGTGGCGGAGGGACTGCTTGAGCAGCGCTTCGATCACATATTTTACACGGGCAGTAGTTCGGTGGGGCGTTTGGTCATGAGTGCCGCAGCTAGGCATCTGACGCCAGTGACACTCGAACTCGGAGGCAAGTGTCCTTGCATCGTGACGGAGGGAGCCGCCTTGGAGGTCGCTGCCAGGAGAATCGCTTGGGGACGCTTCACCAATGCTGGGCAGACGTGCGTTGCTCCAGATTATGTGCTCGTAGACAAGAAAGTGAAGAGCCAGTTGCTCGAGAAACTCGGGAATGCTGTTTCGACCATGTATGGCGCTAATCCGAAGGCGAGCGCAGATTACGGCAGGATCATCAACCGGAGGCATTGGGAGCGTCTCTTCGCACTTCTGGGCAGCGGAAGGGTTGTTTGTGGAGGCGATGCGGATGTTGATGACCTTTACATCGCTCCCACGGTGCTAGACGAGGTAGCAATTGATTCACCACTCATGCAGGAGGAGATATTTGGTCCAATCCTTCCTGTGTTGGCTTATGACACGCCCGAGGAAGCGGTGGCGTTTGTGCAACAGCGTCCTAGCCCCCTTGCAATCTACGTCTTCTCGAATGACAAGCGCTTGCAGGCAACAATTGCGGCTCAAACGCAATCTGGGGGTGTCTGCATCAACGACACGGTTGTTCAAGTGGCTTGCGGTAATCTTCCATTTGGCGGAGTAGGCAGTAGCGGCATGGGCGCTAGTCATGGGAAAGCTGGTTTCGACGAGTTCTCGCATCGTCGCTCAATCCTGTGGCGGTCAGTCCAGGTCGATCCCTCAATGCGCTATCCTCCAGCACGAGGTTCGCTTTTGTTGTTAAAACGCATCCGTCGCTTCTTGCTTGGCGTATAAGCTGCTAGTCGACGCATGTTGCGTCTCTCACTCATCATGTCTAAGCGCGTTATCATCGTAGGAGCAGGACCAGGCGGTCTAGCCATTTCCATGCTTCTGGCCAGTCGTGGCATGGATGTCACCATCGTCGAGAAACAACCACGAGTGGGTGGGCGCACATCTTCTATCGAGAGCGATGGGTTTAAGTTTGATCTTGGCCCGACCTTCTTCCTTTATCCGCAGATACTGGATGAGATTTTTGCGGCGGTTGGGAGAGACTTAAGGAAGGAAGTGCCGATGGTGAGGCTCGACCCACAATATCGGCTTATTTTTGGAGCCGGTGGCGAACTCATGTGCAGTTCTGACATCGAAAAAATGGTCGCAGAAATCGCAAAACTCTCTCCGAGAGATGCACCGAGGTTTCGTGACTTCATGACAGACAATAGGGTCAAGCTGGACAAGTTTGCTCCATGTTTGCAGTCGCCCTTCCTTGGATGGAAGGATCTCATGCAAAAGCGACTGGTGGCTGTGTTGCCGCACTTGAAGCCTTGGAAGTCGCTTCACGCGGAGCTCTCCACCTATTTCTCAGATCCCCGCCTTCAATTGGCATTTACATTCCAGTCCAAATACCTCGGCATGTCGCCATTTCAGTGTCCGAGCTTGTTTTCGATTCTATCGTTTCTTGAGTATGAACACGGGATTTGGCATCCGATAGGCGGTTGCAATGCTCTGAGCACTGGCATGGCTCGCGTTGCGAGGGAACTCGGGGTCAAGATCCACCTTAATGAGCCAGTAGAGCAGGTTTTGTTTGAAGGACGACGAGCTGTAGGCGTGAAGACCGTGCAAGCCGAGTACAGAGCTGACGCGGTAGTCATGAACGCGGACTTTGCTCATGCAATGACCACGCTCGTGCCTAACAGCAAGCGCAGACGGTGGACGGACGAAAAGCTGGCCACCAAAAAGTTCTCCTGTTCCACCTTCATGATGTATTTGGGTCTAGAAGGAACATGCGACGAGCTACAGCACCACAACATCTATGTGACGAAAAACTATCGCCAGAACCTTGACGAGATTGAGAACCAGCACGTCCTGAGCGCGGATCCCTCATTCTATGTTGAGAATCCGTGCAGGACAGATCCTTCAATGGCACCTCCGGGACACAGCGCGCTCTACGTGTTAGTGCCGGTCAGCCACAAGCATAAGAATATTGACTGGAGTAAGGAGAAGGCTGGCTATCGCAAAGTAGCGCTTCAACAGCTGGAGCGCCTTGGTGTTAAGGACGTGGAACAACGCATTCGGTTTGAGCGCATTGTGACACCGGATGATTGGGAGAATAGGGTAGGTGTGTATAAGGGAGCGACTTTCAATTTGGCACATGGCCTTGATCAGATGCTTCATTTTCGCCCGAGGAATCGATTTGAGGAGTTTGATGGCATGTATCTCGTTGGCGGCGGAACTCACCCCGGCAGTGGTTTGCCAGTGATCTTTGAATCTGCTCGGATCGGTGCTCGATTGATGATGGAAGACCTTAAGGTCGCTTAAATGACCGCGAGCTTGCGGTGCGTGCTGGCGCATTTACAGTCGACCAATGTCTTTGAGCGCCCCCATTCCCGTGGTGATGAGCGTGGCGGGTTCTGACTCGTCCGCAGGGGCCGGCATTCAGGCTGATCTCAAGTCGATAGCCGCTCAGGGTGGCTACGGGCTGTGCGCGGTGACTAACGTGGTGTCTGAGATACCGGGAAAGGTCTCCAAGGTCTGCCTAATGGAGCCTGAGATGATCGAAGATCAGATGAGGGTGCTACTGGCAGGGTTTCCGGTAGCAGCTGCAAAAACCGGCATGCTCGGTGGTGCAGAGCAAGTACGTTGTGTCGCTAGAGTGTGGAAAGAGGCGGGCAATGGGCGGCCTTTGGTCGTAGACCCCGTCATGGTGGCCACGGGGGGAGGTCGACTGCTAGAGGAGGGTGCGGTGCAAGCCGTTAGCGATGAACTGTTGCCACTTGCTGCTGTCATAACGCCTAACATGGATGAGGCGACAGTGCTGTGGGGTCGTGACGTCCGGAGTGAAGATGACATGCTGGCTTGTGCGGAGGATCTCGCCAAGCGCTATGAGACCGCTGTCCTACTGAAAGGCGGACACCTGGAGGGTGAAGCAGCCGATGTGCTGGTTGTCGGTGAGAGTGTGCACTGGTATCGTGCGCCACGCGTGCAAGGGGTGCATACTCATGGTACAGGATGCTCGCTGTCAGCAGCGATCGCGGCACAGATCGCTCTCGGGAAAGATATCCCAGCGGCGGTAGGTGCCGCCAAACGCTGGCTAAGTCAGGCTGTTGCCGGTTATCTCAAGTGGATTCATTCTGCCGGTGAAGTTCATGCGCTCAACCACCTCAATCAGTCATGAGATATACATTCCTTGCTGTCGCCTCCGCTTTGTTTTTGTCCGTAGGTCGGGCTGACGAAAGTCGTCAGCGGTTAGAGGGTGTCGATTCGATTTCTCAGAACGCCATTCAGTCAGCCTTCAGAGTTCTCAGGAAGGACTACATTCGGCCAGACGAGCTAACTTTGGATCAACTGAACCGCGCGACACTTCAGGGCATGCTTGAGCGGCTGGACTTCGGTGCGTCGTTGGTAAAAGAGCTTTCGACAGATGCCGCCAAAGCCAAACCTCGCGTGAAGTCAGAAATGCTGACGGCACGCATCGCGTACCTCAAGCCAATGACCGTTGTGCAAGAAGAAGTGGCTGAAATGGAAGCGGCGCTGAATGATTTTCAAACCAAGGGAGCCAGTCATGTCATCTTGGACTTGCGTGGTGCCGCTGCTCCTTCAGAACTTGAGGCCACTTCAAGTATGGCAGAACTGTTTTTGCCGCGAGGCGAGCTGTTGTTCAAACTTAGACGACTCGGTGGTAGTGATGCTAGGTTGTATCTAGCCACCAGGGAGCCGGTTTGGAAGGGATCCCTTGTGGTGCTGATCGATTCTGACTCTACGAACGTGGCGGAAACTCTAGCCGCTGTGCTCAAGCAAAAGAAGCGCGGTGTACTGGTTGGTACCCGGACTCGCGGTGCCACAGTGCGCTACGAGGAGCTGCCACTAGACAGCGGTTGGCGTCTGAGATTTGCCTCGGCAGAAGTGTTACTTGCTGACGACGAGTCTGTATTCAAAAAAGGGGTTGAACCGCATTTTAATGTTAGTCATAGTGCTGACGAAAAACATGCAACTCTGCTCGCGGTGGACTCACAGCTTGTTAAGACGCTGGTCTTTGAGCGCGCTCGTCTGCGATTCAATGAGAAAGCTTTGGTCACTGGCACCAATCCAGAGCTTGATGACTACGTGGCACGCAGCACTGGCCGTCAGATGTACTATGATTTGCCACCCGTGCGAGACTCGGTGCTCCAGAGGGCGGTTGATCTGGTGAGCAACCTTGATCTCGCCAAGTAAATGAAGCTCGCTGTTTTTTCTGTTTTCATCGTTCCCGCTATCACCGCCTTTGCAGAAAAAGTCGGGCCATGGGATATCGATGCGCTGAAGTCGCAGGTGCCCGCGATGAAGTGGGTGAGTCAGGACAAGCCTGTGCATTCACTTCTCTATGCGGGCGAGCTGTACAAAGGACAACCGACGGAGGTGTTCGCGTTTTATGCGTCACCTTCGACACTCGACAAAAAAGTCCAGGCTGGACGTTATCCAGGAGTAGTTTTGATCCATGGAGGAGGAGGTACTGCGTTTGTCGAGTGGGCACATCTCTGGGCAAAGCGCGGATACGCGGCCATCGCCATGGACTTGGGTGGATGCAGGCCACCTGACCCCGTCTACGATGTGAAGAGTGGGGTGCCGGTGGGGCATCAAAGTGATAAGAACTTACGCAAACGGCTGCCCAATGGCGGCCCTGACCAAGGGAGAGAAGAGAAGTTTTATACCATCGGCGGAGACACAAGCGATGACTGGCCTTTTCATGCTGTGGCCAGCGTCATGCGTGCGCACTCATTGCTGCGGAGTTTCGCAGAAGTTGATGCGGAGCACACTGCGGTCACCGGCATTAGCTGGGGTGGCTACACCACTTGTCTCGTTGCTTCTTTGGATGATCGCTTCAAGGCTGCGGTGCCTGTCTACGGTTGCGGCTTTCTGCACGAAGGCGAGTCAGTCCAGAAACCTTCAATTGATAGGCTGGGAGATCGCGCCTCGCTTTGGGTTAAGGAGTATGATCCCGGAAGTTTGCTTCCACGATGCCGTGTTCCGATTCTTTTCATTAACGGGACCAATGACATTCACTATGTGCTCGACAGCTACATGAAGAGCTATCGCGTGGTGTCTTGTGAGAAGCATTTGCGTATTCAAGTCAACATGCCGCACGGCCATCCACCCGGATGGGCTCCAGAAGAAATAGGCCTGTTCATCGATTCTAAGTGTCGCGGCGGGGAACCGCTTCCTCTTCCTGGAGATGCCAAATTGGTAAAAAGTCAGGTGGAGGTTAGTTTTCAGAGTAAGCGATCTATAACGAGCGCAAAGCTCCACTACACCACTGACGATGGACTACGTTCTGCAAGGCAATGGAAGTCAGTGGCAGCAACTGTAAACGGCCATCAAGTGTTTGCTCCACCGCCCCCGAAAGAAGCTAATACATGGTTTGTTAGTCTAATAGACGACCGGGGTGTCATGGTTAGCACCACGATCATGTTTTCCGCAGAGTGAAGGCCTATCAGGCAGAAAATTGTTAGTCTCGGGCGTGACATTTTGGCTGCGTTGACGTAGGAACGTTCGTTGTCGGTGAGTTCCGACACGCCTCCTGATGAATACCCAGAACAAACTATTGCCAGGAGACTGGCTCCCCGACCTGTTTGCGGCGGGTGATGTTGCTGCCAATGCTCAACTTCCAGAAATACAGGCTCGCATGGATGACCTAGCGATGAAGGCGGCCCCGTTGGCGCGATCTTGGTCTAGATGGATGACGGCGATTCAGGCCCTGGCTGTGATGGGACCATGTTTGTGGATGGTGCGGCGCGCTGTTGGCCTATCCCCGTGGGTCGCGGCCCTTCTGACTCTGACGACAGTGCTAATACTTATTGGAGCGCTGTGGTGGATGAGGTGGAAGGGCATGCAGCGCACCTGGGCCCGAGCGCGACTGGTGGCGGAGGTTGCCCGCAGTCAAATGACAGCTTCCATTTTTCCGGTATTGCCTGCTAGGCACGTATTGGATGCAGTTCCTGCTTTACGCCCAATTGTGGAGATTCATGACGAAGCTCACGAGCAACCATGGCCTCAGTGGAAAGACATTTGGCTAAAAAGTCGGGTGGATGACCAGATCGCCTACTACAAGAAGGCAAAACAGCGCGCAGAGGACAGCCGCAAGCACTTTACGAAATGGGCGACTGTATTCATGGACGTCATGCTGGCATTGGCCGCTGCGGGAGTGATACTGACAGTTAGTAGCCGCGCTCCCCAGTGGCTTCGAATGCTTGGCGACTACCGCATGGAAGCGTTTCTGGGCGCTGTGGGGATGATGTTGCCTTTGGGCATCGTTCTCATTCAGTCGCTGCGGTATCTGCAGGAACTGAATCGCCGCACTGCAAGGTTCGCTAGGCAAATCAGCATGCTGGAAAAGGCGCGAGCGGACTTGCTCGCAGCGCCCAGTCAGGAAGTGGCACTCCAGATCGTTTCTGCCACAGAAGATCAGCTCTTGGGCGAAGTGGTGGATTGGTACTTTGAAGCAGAAACAGCAGAGCAGTTTTACCAGGTGCGCGAGAGTGCACAGCCTCAGCGGCAATCTCAGGAGAAGATCAATGAACGATCCACCGCATCAAAGTGGGCATGGGCGGCTGGCGGTGCTGGTCTGCTGTTCCTAGGGCGCGTGGTGTTGGGCAGGATGCCATTTGTCATAGCTGCATCCGCCGCAACACTTGGCTGGCTCTCGTTTAGTGCTCCAAGTGACCCAGAAGCCCGCAGCAAGCTGAAGGCCGAAGGATCACTCGTCGATGAAACCGGTAAGCCGTGGATTCCAGACCCGGAACTTGCTCCGAATGGCACCATTATTATTGCACATGGTTTGCATGATGGTGCCATCACGACGGGAGATGGAACTGACAGTCCGTGGATGAGAGAGATGCGTGTAGCGCTCATCAAACGACTGGGTGACAAATCGCCCAACATCGGCTTGGTCGATTGGGCGGCAGCGGCAATGCCAGGAAAGGCTCACAAGATTGATCCTGGCAATGAAGTGGGCAAGTTCCTGGCTGACCTTGCGGGCATTCCTAGTCAGGCACGGGAGATCGGTGACCTGCTTGCATTCCGGCTAGCGCAGATGATTTGGAACAAACAAATCGACACCACTAAACCTCTCCATCTCATTGGTCATAGCGCGGGTGGGTTCGTCGTTTCACGTGCAGCATTGCGGCTGAAGATGATGAACCTCGCACCGGCTACGATGCACGTCACCATCCTGGACACGCCAGCTCCAGACAATGAACTCACTGTCCAAGTGCCCCAGGCCTGTAGCAGCATGGACTTCTATGTGACTTCTCAGTTCGTCATCGGATTGGATGACAATGCACCGCCCGAAGGCATCCACCTAAAGCACATCACGCCACCGCCGGGCGGCAGTCTGCTGGACGCCCACTCGTATGCCTACAAATGGTATACTGCGGGTATTCCTGCCGCAAAGCCTGAGGAAACAGGCTTCGGACGCTCTCCCTTCTCCACCGTTCAACCTTGATTCAGTCTCCCGATGCAACCCGTACCCCGTATCTTCGTCAGCGCCACCAGCCGTGATCTACGCACCGCGCGTGGACTTGTAGCAGAAGGTCTCCGCCGCATGGAGTGCTTGCCCATTGTTCAGGATGACTTCCCGCCTGATTACAAATCCGTGCGTGACATGCTGCGGACCAAGATTCAGACCTGCAATGCTGTCGTTCACCTCGCCGGTTTCTACTATGGTGCTGAGCCGCAGCCCGTGATCCCGGGTCCGGACCGCCGCAGTTTCACTCAGATGGAGTATGAGATAGCCATGGAGTTGAAGCTGCCGTGTTATGTGTTCCTCTGTGGACAGAACTTCCCCTTTGATAAGCACGACCCAGAGCCCGAAGAGAAGCAAGCGCTGCAAATGGCCCATCGTGACCGCCTACTGAAGCGGGACGAGCTTTTCTATGAGTTTGCCAGCCCAGAGGAATTGGCCAATCGCACCCGCGAGTTGCAACTCAGCGTAGAAGGGTTGCGTGGAGAGTTGGCCAAAGAGCGATTCCGCAGGCGCATGACGCTGGCAGCCTGCATCGTGCTCTTTCTCATCGGTGGCGGGTACTTTTACACGCGGATGCAGAAGTCGGATGCG
>JAEUHM010000016.1 GCA_016795485.1 Verrucomicrobiaceae bacterium
GCTGGGGGGGCTGCCACCAATGTGGGCCGCACCGCCCCCTGTGGGTTCATCCAAAACCCCCACCCCCCGCACCCTGTAGGGTGCGCACCACTCTCATGAACTGGGACCAATCGACCTGGGACAGCGGCTCGTGGGACCAGCCGTCCGATTATTTTTCTCCTCAACCTCAACCCAAATCCAAAGTGAAACGCCAAGATTACTTCCCCAGCCGCATCGGAGACCAGGTCAACTGGCTCGACAACTACGCCGTGAAACTCCCCATCCATGGAGCCACACTCGGCGTCATCGCCGGAGACATCACCGCCAGCGTCAATGACGCCAAATACAGCAACTACGTGCTCGGCACCTGGCTCACCGCCGTGCGGGCCTTTTCACCCAGCACCACGGATGCGGTGGATGACGTGCTCACCGGCGGTGGCACGGGTGCGATGGTGCTGCCCACCTTTACCGCACCTGCCTTGCCCGCAGGTGTGACCGCTGCCGTCCCTGGCACCCTGAACCGCATTTTTGCCCTCATTTCCAAAATGAAGCTCAGCGCGGGCTACACCGAAGCTATCGGCACCGATCTCGGCATCGTGGGCCAAGCCGTGACTGAGAAAGCGCTGCCGAAATTCAGCGCCGATCTGCTGCAAGGCACCGGCTGCCAGTGCGTGAAGCTGACCTTCGCCAAATACGGCCACATGGGCGTGTATATCGAAAGCCGCCGCGGCACCGGCGCGTGGGAGTTCCAAGCCATCGACACCGAAAGCCCCTACATGGACGAGCGTCCGCTGCTGGCCGCTGGTGTCCCCGAAGTGCGCGAATACCGCATGCGCTTCTGGGACAAAGGCACCCCCAACGGCGACTGGACCGATGTGGTGAAGGTGACGGTCTCACCCTGATGCCTGCGGCATGGTTCTTGGTTCAGTGTTCTTTGTTCTTCGTTTAAGACAGCCACTGAGTCAGAACCAACCAAGAACAAGGAACCATGAACCAAAAACAGAAAACACCATGCCCTTCGATCCCACCAAACCCGCGAACAACGCACCGCTCTCCAGCGCAGAGATGCGCTCGCAACTCACTGGCCTGAATGACAACATCCAAGCCGTCGTGAATGCCGCCATCTCCAACACGAGCGCCAACAGTAACAGCGTGAGCACGCTAAACCAAGGTGCCGATAGCAGCTACAATCAGACGCAGATGCAGGATGTGCTGAACAAACTCGATGAACTGATCAACGTGCTGCGGCGGTGAGACGCTTTCATTGAGCACAGAGCGAGGACGATTCCGGCCTTCGCCGCGCGATGGAGGGTCGGTTTGTATATTATCGTCAGCTAGGCTGTGAATTAACGACAGGACACGACGGAGAGATCGGCGCAGGGTCAAAGGCTTCAAACCATGAAGTCCCATGACCCCTCCAAGCCGCTCAGCAGCAATGTCCACCTCCTGCGCTGGGTGAAAAAGATGGCCGCGCTGTGCCAGCCGGAGCGCATTCATTGGGTGGATGGCTCGCAGACCGAATATGATGCGCTGTGCGCGGAGATGGTGGCTGCGGGGACGATGATCAAACTCAATGAAGAGCTGTGGCCGGGGTGCTTCCTGGCACGCTCGGACCCGAGTGATGTGGCGCGGGTGGAGGAGCGCACCTTTATTTGCTCGCACTCGAAGGATGGCGCGGGGCCGACGAACAACTGGGTGAACCCGCATGAGATGAAGGCGAAGCTGCGCGGGCTTTTCACCGGCTGCATGAAGGGGCGCACGATGTATGTGCTGGCCTTCAGCATGGGGCCGCTGGAGTCGCCGATGGCGCAGATCGGCGTGCAGCTCACGGATTCGCCCTACGCGGTGGTGAACATGCGCATCATGGCCCGCATCGGCAGGCCAGTGTTTGAGCTGATCGACCGCACGAACAAGCGCGTGGTGCCCGCGATGCACACGGTGGGCGCGCCATTGGAGCCGGGGCAAAAGGATGTGCCCTGGCCCTGCAACACCGAGAAATACATCGTCCATTTTCCCGAGACGCGGGAGATCTGGAGCTACGGCAGCGGCTACGGTGGCAATGCGTTGCTTGGGAAGAAGTGCTTCGCGTTGCGTATCGCCTCGGCCATGGCACGCGATGAAGGCTGGCTGGCGGAGCACATGCTCATTTTGGGCGTGGAGGACCCGCAAGGCCGCAAAACGTATGTGGCCGCTGCTTTCCCGAGCGCGTGCGGAAAGACGAACTTTGCGATGCTGGTGCCGCCGAAGCACTTTTCCGATCAAGGCTGGAAAGTGTGGACCGTGGGCGATGATATCGCGTGGATCAAACCGGGGCCAGATGGCCGTCTGCATGCCATCAATCCCGAGGCGGGCTTTTTCGGCGTGGCACCGGGCACCAGTGCGAAGACGAATCCGAATGCGATGGCCTCGCTGCGTCAAAACACGATCTTTACCAATGTGGCGCTGACACCCGATGGTGGTGTGTGGTGGGAAGGCATGACGAATGAGCCGCCCGCGAGCTGCATCGACTGGCAAGGCAAGGAATGGACGCCCGCCAGTGGCACCAAGGCCGCGCATCCGAACTCACGCTTCACCGCGCCTGCTTCACAGTGCCCCACGATTGATCCCGATTGGCAAAAGCCCGAAGGCGTGCCGATCAGTGCGATCATTTTCGGCGGACGCCGCGCCACGACGATGCCGCTGGTGTATCAGGCCTTCAATTGGAGCTGCGGCGTGTATATGGGTGCCACGATGGGCAGCGAGATGACCGCCGCCGCAGCAGGCACCATCGGCAAGGTGCGCCGTGACCCGATGGCGATGCTGCCCTTCTGCGGCTACAACATGGGCGACTACTTCCGCCATTGGATCTCCATGCAGCGCAGCCTCAGCGTGACGCCGCGCGTCTTCCATGTGAACTGGTTTCGCAAAGATGCAGACGGCAAATTTCTCTGGCCTGGCTTCAGCGAGAACATGCGTGTGCTGAAATGGATCGTGGATCGCTCCAACGGCGTCGGCATGAGCAAGGAGACGCCCATCGGCTGGGTGCCGAGCCATGCGGACATCGACTGGACGGGCCTCGATTTCAGCGCGGAGCGTTTTGATGAGCTGCAGCGCTTTGATCGCGTTGCGTGGCGTGCGGAGATCCTCTCGCACGAAGAGCTGTTCCTCGATCTGAAGACGCATTTGCCCAAGGAGCTGATCTACGAGCGCGAGCTGCTGATCTGCCGCATGTGAACACAGCATTAGTTTTTTTCAGGGTCTTCTGCCAATTACGCCCACCGCCCAGCCTATTGCCACCTTGCCATGAAAACTGTGTTCCTGCATCGCCATCTGTCCTGCATCGCGCTGTTCCTTGCACTGCTGGTCGTCAAAGCCCCGGCGGTCACCATTGAGGAAGCGCTCGCACTGCCG
Source organism: Verrucomicrobiaceae bacterium (assembly GCA_016795485.1). Classification (GTDB taxonomy): domain Bacteria; phylum Verrucomicrobiota; class Verrucomicrobiia; order Verrucomicrobiales; family Verrucomicrobiaceae; genus JAEUHM01. Next base: position 3,370 of record JAEUHM010000016.1, read on the forward strand.
AAGAAGTGGGAGAAAAAGGTGCTCAATGAAAACGTCGCGCCGCACTGGCAGGCGGACGGGCAGAGCTTCTGGTATGAGCGGCAGACGGCCGATGGCAAAGGCGAGTTCGTCTTGATCAAGGCAGGCACGGCAGAGCGAAAGACAGCGGCCACGCGCAAGGCGCTGGATTTGCCGCCGCCACCGACCCGCCGCACGTCCAATGAGGGCGTGTGGACGACGGGCTTCTCGCCCAAAAACACGCTGCCGCTCAAAGTTACCTTTGTGAATGAGTTGAAGGGCGATTTGGAGCTCTTCTGGTTCGATCCTTACAGCAAGCGCATCAGCAAAGGCGTGCTGAAGGTGGGCGAGCGTGTGACCAAGGACACGGCGAAGGACGCGCGTTGGTGGTTTGAGGACATGAAAACGAAGAAGGCGGTGGCGATCATGGTGATCAACGAGGACGGCGAGGAAATCATCATTGATGGCAAGCCGCCAGCCGAAGTGATCGGCCAGTCGAAGACGCTGTCGCCAGACAAGCAGTGGTCCGTCAGCTTCAAGGGCAACCGCGTCTCTTTGCGAAACCTCAAGACGAAGCAGCGCGTGGAAATCGAGTGCGAGCTGCCTGCCAAGGCCGCCTTCATGGGCACGATGAGCTGGTCGCCGGACTCGCAGTCATTCATGGTGCCCTGCGTGGTGGATGTGGAGCGGCGGAAGCTCACCATCGTCGAGTCTTCGCCAAGCGACTCCGTGCAGCCGAAGCTTAAGGTGCTGGATTACTTCAAAGCAGGCGACGTGCTGCCCAAGGCGGTGCCGGTGCTGTTTCGTGTGAGCGACAAAATGGGCATCGTCGTCTCGGACAAGCTCTGTCCCAATCCCTACGCGACCAAGTCCGATCTGGCCGTTCACTGGGCACCGGATGGTCGCGAGTTTTACTTCGACTACAACCAGCGCGGGCATCAAATCTACCGCGTCATCGCGGTCGATGCCAAGACAGGAAAAGCACGCACCGTGATCGAGGAGACGAGCAAAACCTTCATCGACTACGGCTTCAAAAACTCCAAGCACTGGCTGCCAAAGACCGGCGAGCTGCTCTGGCTGAGCGAGCGAGACGATTGGGCGCATCTCTGGCTGTATGACGTGAAGACGGGCAAGGTTAAGAAGCAGGTCACCAGTGGTCAGTGGGTCGTGCGCAAAGTCGTGCGCGTGGATGAGGAGCAGTGTCAGGTGTGGTTCATGGCCTCGGGCGTGCAGGCAGCGGAAGATCCGGTGCAGCAGCATCTCTGCCGCGTAAATCTCGATGGCACCGGCTTCATCCAACTCACGCAGGGCGATGGCGATCACCGTGTGCTTTTTTCACCCGACAAGGCATGGTTCATCGACACCTTCTCGCGGGCTGATGCGCTGCCCGTCACCGAGCTGCGCTCATGCAAAGATGGCAGCAAGGTCTGTGAGCTGGAAAAAGCAGATGCGAGCGCCCTGCTCGCCACCGGCTGGCGGATGCCGGAGCGTTTTGTGGGGAAAGGACGCGATGGCCGCACGGACATTCACGGCGTCATTTTCACGCCCTCGCACTTTGATCCGACGAAGAAGTATCCGGTGGTCGAGAATGTGTATGCCGGTCCTCCCCAAGCCTCTTCACCGAAGAAATTCAGCCTCTTCACCAAGCAGCGCCAGCTCGCCGAGCTGGGCTTCATCGTCGTGCATGCGGATGGCATGGGCACGAACCACCGGGGCAAGGCATTCCATGATGTCTGTTGGAAAAATTTTAAGGACTCCGGCTTCCCGGATCGCATCGCCTGGATCAAGGCCGCCGCGAGATCGCGCCCGTGGATGGATCTCACTCGCGTCGGCATCTACGGCGGCAGCGCGGGCGGTGGCAATGCCATGCGGGCGCTGCTTGATCATCACGACTTCTACCACGTCGCCTTTGCCGACAGCGGTGCGCATGACAACCGCATGAACATGATCTGGTGGAACGAATCCTTCATGGGCTGGCCGGTGGATGAATCCTATGTGCGCAGCTCGAACGTGGCTGATGCCGCAAAGCTGAAGGGCCATCTTTTCCTCACCACCGGCGAGCTGGACACGAATGTCGATCCCGCCAGCACCATGCAGGTCGTCGGCGCTTTGCAGAAAGCAGGCAAGACCTTCGAGTTCATGCCCATCATCGGCGGCGGCCACTGCGCCGCTCTGGAGGCAGACTCCACCTACGGCATCCGAATGCGCCTGGAGTTCCTCAGCAAACACCTGCTCAAATCACGACCATGAACACAGACGCTCGGCATCCTCGCGGCATCTACACGCTGTTCTTCACCGAGATGTGGGAGCGCATGAGCTACTACGGGATGCGCACGCTCCTGGTGCTCTTCATGGTGGACCAGGTGCGCGGTGGCATGGGCCTGACGGACGAGATGGCGGCCGCGATCTATGGGCTATACACCGCCTCGGTTTATCTGGCCGCCTTGCCTGGCGGATGGATTGGTGACCGCCTGCTCGGCGCGAAGCGCTCGGTCTGGTGGGGCGGCGTGGTCATCGCGCTCGGGCACCTGGTGCTCGGCATTTCAGATGCGCGGGCATTTTTCACCGGCCTGGTCCTCATCGCGCTCGGCTCCGGCCTGCTAAAGTCAAACATGAGCACACTTGTGGGCCAGCTTTATCCCGAAGGCGGCGCACGGCGTGATGCGGGCTTCACGCTGTTTTACATGGGCATCAATGTGGGTGCCTTTGCCGGTCCGCTGCTCTGCGGCTATCTCGGTGAGAAAATAGGCTGGCACTGGGGTTTTGCGGCGGCAGCAGCAGGCATGATGCTCGGCCTCCTGCAGTTTTATCTCACGAAACGTCACCTCGCAGGCATCGGCGAGCGTCCCACGCATGAGGGGCAAAACTATCCGCGTGACGTGGCGATCATGCTTGGTGGCATCGGAGTCATCGGCTTCATCGTCGTGCTGTGTGTGACCGGCGTGGTGACGGTGAACGCTCCCTGGCTCGCCCAGCGCTCTGCCTATGTGCTCGCGGCGGTCGCGGCGCTGTTCTTCACTTGGGCTTTTGGGCTCGCGGGCCTCAGCACGGCGGAGAAAAAACGTGTCGCCGTGATCGTGGTGCTCTTTTTGGCTTCAGTGATCTTCTGGGCGGGCTTTGAGCAGATCGGCTCTTCATTCACGCTTTTCGCCGAGCGGTTCACGTTGAGGCGTTTCTTCGGCGGCGAGATTCCCACCGGCTGGTTTCAATCAGTGAATCCCGTGCTCGTCATCTTGCTCGCACCTGTCGTCGCGATGCTATGGGCACGGCTCGCTCGCAAAAACATCGAGCCATCGCTCACCAAGAAGCTGGCCTGGGCGCAGCTGCTGCTCGCCTCGGGATTCGTGGTCATTTCCTTCGGCGCCCAGCGTGCACTGGAAGCGGGGACCGTCTGGCCGACGTGGCTGCTGACCGTTTCGCTTCTCCACACCCTCGGCGAGCTTTTCCTGAGCCCGGTCGGACTCAGCGCGGTGACCAAGCTCTCTCCACCGCGTCTCACAGGCCAGATGATGGGCGTGTGGTTTCTCGGGTCTTCTTTGGGAAATCTCAGTGCCGGGCTCTTTGCTGGCGAGGTGAGCGGCGAGGCCACGGCGCAGATGCCGGAGCGTTTTCTCATCGTCGCCGCCGTTTCTGGCAGCGCCGGATTTCTATTGTGGCTTTCAGCCCGCTGGATTCAGAAACTCATGCCTGGAATCAAATAAATGAAACTTCACCCGCTCCTCCTCGCCGCGTTCTGCTTCGGTTTTATCGCTTTTGCCACGGCGGCTGAAAAAGCAGCCGCGCCGCCGCAGCTCTCGCTTGCCAGCATTTTCACGGACAAGGCCTTCGAGGAGGAAAAAATGGAGACGGTGCTCTGGAGCAAAGTCGGGGCGCATTACTTCACGCTCGAAAAACCCGCGAAGGGCAAGGAAGGCAAAGATTTGGTCAAACATGATGCTGCGACGGGTGAAAAGAAGACACTCGCGACTGCCCAAGACCTGACGCCGAAGGGCGCGAAAGCTCCGCTGAGTGTTTCGAGCTACCAATTCAACGCGGATGAGTCTCTCGCGCTGCTTTTCACCAACACGAAGAAGGTCTGGCGCAAAAAAACACGCGGGGACTACTGGCTGCTCGATTTAAAGACCAAAGAGCTCCGCAAGCTCGGTGGCGATGCGGAGGCCTCGACACTGATGTATGCCAAATTTTCGCCCGATGGCACCCGCGTGGCCTACCTGCGCAAAAACAACCTTTATGTCCAAAACCTCGCGGACCTGAAAATCACCGCCGTGACCTCCGATGGCAGCGAAACGCTCATCAACGGCGGTTCCGACTGGGTGAACGAGGAAGAGCTAAGCCTGCGCGATTGCTTCCGCTGGAGCACGGATGGCTCGCGGCTGCTGTTTTGGCAGTTCGACACGAAGGACGTGAAAAAGTTTTGGCTCGTGAACCAGACTGACGGTGTCTATCAGAGCTTCATCACCTTCCCGTATCCGAAAGCCGGTGAAAAGAACTCCGCATGCCGTCTCGGCATCGTGAGCGTCGGTGGAGGCGCGGTGACATGGCTGAAGATGGCCGGTGATCCACGCGAGCACTACCTGCCCTTCGCCGAGTGGACGCCGGATGGGAAAGCGGTGCTCATTCAGCAGTTCAACCGCCTGCAAAACACGCTGAAGGTCATGCGGGCCGATCCCGCGAGCGGAGAGGTCAAAACGCTGCTCACCGAAACAGACAAAGCCTGGGTGGAAAACAAAAACAGCGAGCCACGCTGGATCGGAAATGACTTCTTATGGCTCAGCGAGCGCAGCGGCTGGCGTCACGCCTATCTCGTGAGCCTCAGCGGTGAGGTGAAGCCGATCACGAAAGGTCATTTCGACGTCATCGAAGTCATTTCGGTCCAAGACAGCCATCTCGACTTCCTCGCTTCACCGGAGAATGCCACGCAGCGCTATCTCTACCGCGTGAATCTCGATGGCAGCGACCTGAAACGCCTCTCACCCGCTGACCAACCCGGCACGCACAGCTACGACTTCAGCCACGATGGTAAGTATGCCATCCACACCTACTCCACCATGACCACGCCGCCGGTGGTGAGCCTCGTTTCGCTGCCGGAACATCAAAGCGTGCGCATTTTGAAGTCGCAGACCGCTTTGAAGGAAAAACTCGCGAAGCTAAAGCTGCCGAAGACGGAGTTTCTCCGCGTGGACATCGGTGGTGGCATCATGGCGGACGCGTGGATGATGACTGGCAGTGGTTTCGATGCCGCGAAAAAACACCCACTGCTCATGAATGTGTATGGCGAGCCTGCGGGCCAAACGGTGAAGGATGTGTGGGGCGGCCAGAAGTTTCTGTGGCATGCACTGCTCGCACAGCAGGGCTACGTCATTGCCAGTGTGGACACTCGCGGCACACCCGCACCGAAAGGCCGCGACTGGCGCAGAGCCGTGTATCGTGAGCTCGGCATCATCAACTCACGCGAGCAGGCTGCGGCGACTCGCTCGCTGCTCGCACGCTTTGATTTTCTCGATGCGAAGCGCGTGGGCATCTGGGGCTGGAGCGGCGGCGGCAGCAGCAGCCTCGACGCCATCTTCCGCTATCCCGATCTTTATCACACCGCCATCGCCGTGGCTCCCGTGCCTGACCGCAAACTCTACGACTCCATCTATGAAGAGCGCTACATGGGCCTGCCCAAGGACAACCCGAAAGGCTACACCGACGGCTCACCGATCACGCATGCGAGGGGCCTGAAAGGCGATCTCCTCATCATCCACGGCACCGGTGACGACAATGTGCACTACCAAGGCGTCGAGAAGCTCATGAACGAGCTCGTCGCACTCAACAAACCCTTCACCGTGATGCCCTACCCCAACCGCGATCACTCCATCAACACCGGCAAAGGCATCTCGCGGCATTTGTATGAGCTGATGACCGCGTGGCTGAACGATCATCTGATGAAGCCATGAGCACTTCCGCTTTCTTCCAAGCACTAGAGCCTCATTCGTGGCTGCCGCCCGCGCAGCCGTGGCACGGAGCCAGCGAATCGCTCATCGTAGCCGCTGATCATCCGTGGATCACACCCGCGGAGCAAACGGGCCTCACAGAGACACCGGACTACTCCGCCTCAATCGCCTGGCTGGAGAAACTCTGTGCCGCCTCGCAATGGCTCACCATGCATGAGTTTGGCAAAAGCGCCGAAGGCCGGCCGCTCATGCTCGTGATCGCCAGTAAAGAGACGGCGCACACACCGGAGGCACTGCGAGTCGGAGGCAAGCCCACGCTGCTCGTGCAGGCCGGCATTCATCCCGGCGAGATCGAAGGAAAAGACGCGGGCTTCATGCTGCTGCGTGACATCGCCTTCGGCCCACGCGCTGAGCTGCTCGATGAGGCAAATCTGCTGCTCATCCCCGTGCTGAACCCCGATGGCCACGAGCGCTCCAGCCTCTGGAGCCGCCCGAACCAACGCGGACCGCTCAGGATGGGCTGGCGCACCACCGCGCAGAATTTGAACCTCAACCGCGACTACATGAAGGCCGATGCGCCGGAGATGCGAGCGCTGCTGAAGCTCTTCAACGATTGGCCGGTGGAGCTCTATCTCGACGTCCACACCACCGACGGGCTCGATTTCCAATACGACATCACCTACGCCTACCATGGCCGACAGGGCACGCCCTCTTGGTCGCCACAGATCAACGCATGGCTCGACCAGTCACTCAGCCCCGCCGTGTATACCGCGCTGCACGCGCAGCATCATCTGCCGCTGAATCTTTACGTCCAGCCCGTCAGCAAACGCACGCTGCAACTGGGCCTGCGTGAATCGCAGATGCCGCCGCGCTTTTCCCTCGGCTATGGCGATCTCCGCCACATCCCCAGCGTGCTCATCGAGACGCATTCGCTCAAACCTTACCGCCAGCGCGTGCTCGCCACGCATGTCTTTATCGAGGCAGCGCTCCGTCATCTGAGCAAAGACGCGAAGGCACTGCGCGCCGCCATCGCTGCCGATTGCTCATCGCGTCCTGCCGAAGTCATTCTCACTTGGGCTGATGGAGGCCCAAAGCGCGAGCTGGACTTCCAAGGCATGGACTTTGAGAACTACACGTCGCCTGCTTCCGGCGGCCAGGAGGTCCGCTGGCTCAGCAAGCCGCGTGAGTATCCCGATCTGCCCATTTTCACCGACAAAGCCGGCCTCGCAGCCAAACGCCCCGCGAACTACTGGGTGCCCGTGACCAAGCCACAGGTCATCGAGCTGCTGCGCCTGCACGGCATCGAGTTTGAGCTCATCCCAGAGCCCCGTGAGGTCGAAGTCACCCTGCATCGCCTCGTGCTGCCACAATCAATGCCTGCGGCGGAATCTCGCTTCCCCGTGAAGATCGAGAAAACCATCCCTGAGCGACGCAAGCAGCTCTTCCCGGCCGGTTCCGCCCGCATCAGCACCGACCAGCCCCTGGGTGATCTCGCCGTGCATCTCCTGGAACCTCTCGCCGCCGATTCCCTGCTGCACTGGGGCTTCTTCAATGAAGTCCTTCACCGCACCGAATACATCGAAGGCTACATCATCGCCCCGCTCGCCGAAAAAATGCTGCAAGCCGATGGAAAGCTCAAAGCCGACTTCGAAGCCCAACTCGCCGCTGATCCAAGCTTTGCCCAAGCCCCCGAAGCCCGCCTCCATTGGTTTTATCAACGCTCACCATTTTACGATGACCGTCACCTGCTCTACCCGGTCGGTTTCAATCAGGAGTAGTTAAGCGGAGAAGTAAGTATCCTCATGGCTATTCGGCGGGGCGCAGCAGCAGAGAAAGCGAAGCGTTTGAGTGGCGGTGATTTGATGCCAGGCGCCGGGTGGGATGAGGATGGCGTCGCCAGGGGTGACTTCGCGGGTTTCGCCGTCGATTTCCATGGTGCCTGCGCCTTCGAGGATGAAGTAGAATTCTTCGCTGAGCTTGTGGTAGTGGCGCTCGGTCGGCTGGCCGACGGGGACGGTGGCTTCGGCGAGGCTTTGGTTCTGCACGGGTGCGTTCGTGCGGTCGAGGATGCTGCGGATGGTGCTGCCGTCCTTGGTGGTGAAGGGGACCTGTTCCCGAATGTTGTTTATCGTCATGAATCTACTCTCCTACTCGGACGATGCCACGCTCGATTGCAATGGCGACTGCGTTGGTGCGATCAAAGGCGTCCAACTTGTCCAAAATCAGGCTTATGTGAAGTCGAATAGTTCCCATGCTGAGTTGCAGTATGTCGACAATCTCTTTGGTGCTGTGGCCTTTCACCAATAGGCGAAGGATGTCGAGTTCACGTTGGCTCAGTGGAACACGTTTTTCTCTGGCTTTGACCTTGGCAGCGATCTCGGGCGGAAAGTAGATCCCATCTGCTGCAACCGTTCGAATGGCTTTGAGGACTTCATCACATTCGGAAGATTTAGTCAGGTATGCCTTTGCCCCCGCAACCACGGCACGATAAATGTCTTCCTCGCCGTCATAGATGGTGAGGAGAATACATTTCACTTTTGGAAACTCTGCTCTTAGTAGCGAGAGAGTCTCAACACCGGTCTGATCGGGTAAATGGTAATCCATCAATACGACATCAGGCTTGTGCTGGCGATAGAGTTCAATCGCTTTGGCACCGGTGCCAGCCTCTGCCACCACCCGCATGTCCTTTTCATTGTTGATGGGGACACTAAGACCGAGCCGTGTGGCGAAATGATCGTCGACAATGAGGATGTTGATGGCCATGGCAAGTGGTTGGGTTGGACTCGTTTAAGGATTACGGGGCTGCATGGGGCGTGGGAACCACTAGCTTTACAAGAGTTTGTCCCGCACGGGAGGTGATTGTGAACGTGGCACCAAGTTTGTCGGCTCGCTCTTTCATTCCGCTTAAGCCGAAGTGTCCAGTTGCAGCGATGGTGCTTGTCGGATCAAAACCCACGCCATCGTCTTCTATTTCGAGCATTAGATTCTTGGAAGAGTAGGTAAGCCGCACTTCGATGTGTCGCGGAGTGCCATGATTCGCTGCGTTTGCCACTGCTTCCTGTGCAATCCGTAGAATATGTGTCTCCACCGTCCCCGGCATGCGGTATGGTTGACTTCCTTGCAACTGGAAGCGGAAATCAATTTCCCGAACTGCTGCTAGAGAGCGAAGAGTCTCCTCCATCGCTGCGGGGAGTCCTCGTTGCTCAAGGGTTACACTGCGTAACTCTCGAATGGTGCTGCGTGATTCATCTCGAGCACGACGCAAGAGGCGGCGGGCCAAATGCAAGGGCTCAGCAGCCTCGCTACCCTCTGGAGACATCCGAGAGGCGGTGTTGTCCAGTAGCATCGCAACACCGACAAGTTCCTGTTCCAAACTGTCATGCAGATCCCGTGCGATGCGCTGACGTTCTTCCATGGTAGCACGTTGTTCAGTCTGTCGTTGAATGAGGCTGGATTGTCTGCGTACCATTATTTGTAGCGTTATGGCCCACGCACTTACGATGGCGGCAAGTCCACCGATAGCCGCTAGCACCCACAGTGCCCGTTGTTCGTTCCACCAAGGCTGACGGGCGGTTATGATTAGATCATCGACATCTCTCAGCTGTATCGTGAATCCTGTGGCATTGCGCGGGATTACCAGTGGGCGTGTCGAGCTGAGTTTGCATATTCCTGTCAGACGAAGTGTGGCTCCCGGAGCCAAATCTGTTGGTAAAGTGTAGTCGTTCGTCAGAGTCGCTTCAAAGATCTGATTCCCACTTCGGCAAAGAAGTGAGTGTGACTCGCGCCCGGCATTTGTCTGAACGAGTTCGGTGGCAAGTTGGACAAGTTCGCATTGTTCAGAGCTGTTGCGGACGGCTTTCACGTCGAGTGGTAACGGCTTGACCTCTGTATGAGAATCCAACTGGCGCACCTGAATGGCGCTGAGGCTTGGACGGAAGAGGGTAACAGCGGGATAGCCCTCTGCTTCGACATCATCCCCGCGACGTATAGTATGCGGTTGAGCGGTCTGAACGAAAATGCTGCCGCCGTCACCCCGAAGGTACAAACCAGTGCCTGGCTCCACGTGTGTTGTGACTCCCTGGATCTTTACTCGCTGCCTGGGGGGAGAGTGTACTCGTAGGACTGTATCCACGGGCACAACGGGAGCCTCCGTTGCTTGATCGGGCTCAGCGATCACTTCAAGAAAACTTAGCGAAGGGACGAAGAGCAAACGTCCTGACATCTGTCTTTGATCATTGAAATGCGTGCCAACGACGCCTTTGATGCGCACTCGGCGCTCAAGAATCTGCCAAGGCAGTTCATTCTGCGTTTCGTGGTGAGGAAGGATGGCTCGGATCTCCCAACCTTCTACTTGCAGGTCAAGAACGAGGCTTTTTTCGGCAAATGAAGTGCCCTTCACGATAGCTTCTACCTCCACTGGTCGTGCGTCCAATGACGGTGTGAACAAGTCCTCACCTGATACCGGAACGTAAAGATTTTCGGTTGAGTTGCCGATCGTCTTGATGGAGGACGGCAGCACCACCGGAAGAAACTCGCCTGGACCGATGGTGCCCTCTATGTTGAGTTTGGTTCCAGGCTGAAAAGGCTTGGTGGGTCGTCCATCAAGCGGAATACCAACGCAGATGCCATCCTGGCGATCATGAGTAAATAGCACTCCCCATTCTTGGTGGTAAAAGGTGACTATTGCATCGAAGCGAGTGCTCAGCCCGGCACGAGCTCGTTCTTCGGTAAGGGCTCGTATGTCTGGAATGGAAGTGATGTCCTGACCAATGGCAGCATGCTGCAAGAGCATGGATAGGACGAAAACGCTCACTTTGCCCAGCCGGAGATCTGTGGCGGCTCCCGAAATCTCCATAGCGCAAGCTGGGTCAGATTTAGGCTTCAAGTCATGTTAGACATCGCATACCATGGCTGCATGGCGCAGCGCTAGAACCGGGTCTGGCCACGTGGGAATGAACTCCTGGGCCACATATCCATCATAGCCGATCTCCAACAGCGTCTTCATGATCGGCGGGTAATTGATCTCCTGATTCTCGTCCAGTTCACAACGTCCCGGATTTCCAGCCGTGTGCACGTGGCCGATAAACTCCTTGTACTGCTTGAGACGACGAATCACATCCCCGTTCATGATGCTGACGTGATAGATATCGAAGAGGAGCTTGAAGTTAGGCGAGCCAACTTGCTTGATAAGTTCAATGCAAAAGTCGACGTCGTCACCGAAGTAACCCGGATGCCCTTTCATGGGGTGTGAGTCGTCACGAGAGTTGAGATGTTCCAGGACGAGAGTCACGCCTTTCTGTTCAGCCTGTAACAAAACAGATTTCCAACAGCGTATGCAATCTGCGATTGCCTTGTCACGGTCCATGCCATCGAACTTCATCCCGGTGAAGGTGATTACCTTTTTACAACCAGTCTCTGCTGCGAGGTTGATGCCATCCACCAAAGATTTGTGTGCAAAGTCATAGTGCTTTGGATCACATGGCCCCTTAGCAAAGCCGTGAGAGCCGACGAGCGAAATATCAAGCCCGAGTTTCTTCACTTCAGGATAGAGTTTGCTGTCAATGCCTTCCATGGCGACTAGGCCAATGTCTTTGCAGTGAGCCGCCAACGTCATCATGTCCATCGGCTTGAAACACCAGCCCATAATGGACTGCTTGATGCGTTTGTTTTTGATCTTGAAAGCAGGGTCGGCTGCCGCCTTGGCGATATCGCCACGAGCAACGGACGTAAAAGCACCAGCGGCAGCAGTTGAGGCTCCAATCAGCAATTGTCGGCGGGAAAAGTTCATACGGTTGAGAGTTTGATTCGCAAGGTAAGGGATGTCGAGACGGAACTATCTCGTTTCACGGTAAATCGGTCTACAGCGACTCGATGAAGGCAAGCAAGTCGGCCATATCCTGAGGTGTCATACCTTGTTCCAGGCCCTCTGGCATGAGACTTTGGCCACTGGAACTGGTTCCTTTAATGTTAGAGCGCTGGTGGGTAATGACTGCTCCGCCCATTGTCTTTATGGTGAGGCTTGAAGCATTGTCTTCTGCAATGATGCCCAACGCCGTCTGGCCGTCCTTCGTGTTGATTACATAAGCGATGTATTGAGCTGCAACCTCTTTATGGGGCTCGAGAATGGCCGTCATGATACCATCCTTTCCACGTGTTTTGACGGTGACCAAGTCCGGCCCAACTTCCATGCCTACCCCCTTGGCTTTGTGACAAGCAAAGCAACGTTGAGTGAACTGCATTTGGCCTTTAGATGCATCCCCTTTGAGGTCCAGAGCCGCTTTGAACTTAGCCACCACTTCTTCCCGTGAGGGAGGGATAACGCTAGCGAGCACTGTGTGGGCGATCTTTGAAATCTGCGGATTCTTATGCTTGATGAGAGACTGGACTTGCGATGCCGACAACTCGTCTGGCGCTAGGTTTCCAGATTCCAAAAGTGCCTGTGCGGTTGTGTCCTTGCCGAGGAGAAGTTCAGTGGCCTTAGAGCGTGCTGTTTTGCCAAGCTCTGGAAAGTGAGTCACCAGCGTGTCGATGGCTCCAAGTTGGCTGACGGCTGCAAACTGAAGTGCATCTGGTTGGCCTTTTGCGATGCATTTGAGCAAAGTCTCTCGGTCATTCACGAGTCCAAGGAGTTGAATAGCTGTTTGCCGCTCAGGCAAAGGTGCATTGGGATCAATGGCTGTGGTGGCTGCCTCTTCGAAATACTTCTTCAGTCTCCCTGACGAGTCGGCTTTGAGAAGGGAGGCACCAGCTTTTTTGAGGCCAGTGGCTAGGGCTGCTAACAAACGAGGTTCGGGCTTTAGGTTGGCGATGGTGGTGGCTACAGATTCAGCTCGGTTGGCTGCACCAATGACGGTCAGGAGCCGAAGCTGAAGCTCCCCAGTGGCATCTGGTGCTATCGCCTCACAAAGTTCGATCTTGGATGATGCAAGAGCATCGGCAAGCCGGGCATCGTTGGCCGCATGCTTTGCTAAATTGATCGCGACTGCCTCGGCATTGGTTAGTTTTGACAACGATAGTGCGAGTTGAAAGCGCACGCGTGGTGACGGGTCATCTCCGAGGGCAGGTGCTGGAAGGGAAAGCGCTTCTGCATGGCGTATAGCAGCTTCACGCACTTGTGGTGACGTATCGGTGAGCAAACCATGGATATGTTCGGCTTTGATCGCCCCCAATCCCTTGAGCGCTCCAAGCGCGTGTAACTTTGCTAGGGAGCGGTTGCCTTTCAGGACGGAGCTTAGCGCTGGAATGGCTGTTTTGTCATTTCGTTCGTATAGCAAACGCTGTGCTGCATCGCGATGCCAGCCATTCGGGTGAGACAACAGGTGGACAAGTTCTTCAGTGGATGATTCAGCAATATTCCCACTGCGGTCCGAAGGGCGTTTCCAGTTCTCAGGCACGATACGGTAGATGCGCCCGCGGTTGTTGCCACTGTTGAGGTCGATGTGTTTTTTGATCTCGTCAGGAATGCTCCATGGGTGTTCGATCACCTCTCGATACATGTCGATGAGGTTCAGGCAGCCATCGGGAGCATTGGCAAAGTTGACCACGCGGACCCAAGTGTCTTTGCTCGCAGCGAACTCATAACCCCTTTCATCCTCTGGCCGCTCGCCTTCCAAGGAGATGCCATCTTTCGTTTCACGGATGATCTTGCGGTGACACAGTTGGCCGCCTGCGTCTCCTGAGAAACTATTGTTGACGAAATCTGGTCCATACACGTCACCACGATAGATCGTTGTTCCCGTCGCTCCGGTGAAGTAACCACTCACACGTCCACCGCCCTCGACAGCACCTTTTACGACCCCGGCGATGCGCCAACGAGTGCGAATGATGCGCCATGGCTCATCCGGACTGATGCGAAAGACCTCAGCGGCCCCCCCATCCACGGCAATGCTCTGGCGTGCAGAAGGCATTTGGAACCATGGATTGCGCGCAGTGTATTGATCATCGTAGAACCAATGCTGTAGGTGATCTGAGTTTGAGCAGCCGAACTTGCGACCATAGTTATCGAAACTCATGCCGTATTGCGCACCGCCTCCTTCCAGGCCGTAATCAAAGGTGCGCGGATCAAACCAAAAATCTTTGCCACCGAGCTCGATTCCCTTCAGTTCGGGGCGCTTGCTGCAAGTAATCACACCACGGTTTCCACCTCCAGCGAGGATATGAATCCGGTTGTCGAGGCCCCACTGGGGGCTGTTCGCCAACCCTTGAACGTTCAACATCTTTAGCCCGGTACCAAATCCGGTGAATACCTTTTCTTTTACATCAGCCTTCCCATCGTTGTCGGTGTCCTTAGCAAACCAGATGTCCGGGGTAGCAATGACGAAGACTCCTCCATTTGCACAAATCAGACCCGTGGGCCACGGCAGGTCATCAATAAACACGGTGCTGGATTCAAAGAATCCATCATTGTCTGCGTCAGTCAGCCGAGAGACTCGTCCGAGGTGAGGAGTCTCATCGCGCATTTCACTGTAGTCGATCATCTCGCACGCGAACATTCGGCCTTGCTCATCGTAGCTGATCGCGATTGGCGATCTGACTTGGGGTTCGTGTGCCGCGAGTTGGAGTTTGAAGCCCTTCTTTACCTGCCAAGTCGCAATCGCGTCACGTGGCTCTACGGCTGGATAGCGGGGCAAATCCTTGGCCGGGTCAACTGTGACTGCATTCTTGGTTTCTCCGTAGGCTTTAGCGTAAGTCGTCTTTGATTTAAGATTGTCCGCTGCGTGTAGAGAGAGTGTGCCGAGCAGTGTGAAAACGAGAGTCCTTGTAGCCATCAAACAGGCTACGTTGCCAACGAGGCGTTACTTTTTCTTGTCGTCGTCACTGAATACTTTTTTTGGACGTTCGGGGATGGTCGGTGGATTCCGAGGGTCTTTAGCGATCAGTGCCTGAAGATGTTTCACCGCAGCCTCGAGTTGAGCGTCGTTCCCAAGAAAGGTCTGGTGAGGTTCATTGTCGACCACGATGTCAGGGATGACGCCCTCTCCCTCAATTAACCACTTGCCCTCTGGGCTGAATACACCGGTCTCAGCGGCAGTGGCCATCCCGCTGTCCACAAGCCAGCGTTGAGCGCTCAACCAGATTTCGCCACCCCAAGTGCGAGTACCTATGACTTTCCCAAGACCAAGCCGACGAAATCCTTCACTGAACGCCTCGCCATCACTCGCGGTCTTCTGATCACAGATCGCCGCAAGATGTCCAGTGAAGGCATATTGCATATTTGGACTGGTTGCGCCCACCGGAGGGGCAAACCAAGACCATGCTTTGCGCAAAAGCTTTTCTAGTACCCAAGAGTCGATGTTGCCGCCTCGATTGTGCCGCACATCCACAATGAGAGCCTGCTTGCGGAACTGAGGATAAAAGTCCCGGGCCCACTGGGCCATGTCAGATTCACCCATGGCGCGAAGATGGACGTAGCCGATCTGTCCTTTTCCAAGTTCCTCTACTTTCTGGCGTCGAGTGTACTCCCACTCGTCATAGCGGAGATTCTCATCAGCTTCTGCTGAGATGGGCTTGAGCACTACCTTCCGCTCTTTGTCTGCGGACTTGATGCCAAGAAGCACTTGTTTGCCTGTCTGATTGAGCAGCAACGAGTTTGGATGTGGAGCATCGACGGTAGGCACTCCATTGATGTGTGTGAGGATGTCACCTTCCTTAACATTTACCCACGATCTTCGGAATGGAGCAAGCTTAGAGGGATACTCCGGGTCAGTGTGCCAGATGTGATCGACTTTCCATCCGTTGGCTTCGGGCAGACGAGTAAAGGTGGCTCCAAGGCTTGCTGTATCAATGATCTCTGGCACATCACGATCATCTCCATAGCGGACATAAAGATGAAGGGCTGTGAGTTCACCAAGTACATCTTGAAGAATCTCATTGAGGTCTGATCGCTCAGTGACTCTCGCCAATAGAGGTTCATACTTCATGCGGACAGCAGGCCAGTCCACACCGTGCATGCCCCGGTCATAAAAATAGTCTCGCAGCATCCTCCATGCCTCGTGATAGATCTGACGCCACTCCTCCTGAGGTTCTACCTGGATGGTCCAGCCGTCGAGTTCTGCTGAATCCTTCAGAGTTGCGGGTGTCGTAGGTCCCGCAGCATCTATTGTGTATATCTTGTCTTTGATTCGGACGATGAGTTTGTTTGCCTTGGCTTTGAGTTCATAACTGTCGATCTCGGTTAGGTAGGTTATCGACTTGTGGGGCTTATTTGAGATCTCGAATCTCTCCAGGACGGTCTTTTTGTCGATCCCAGCAGGCTTGCTGAGGAAGAATAGATGTTTGTCACCAACTGTTAGTTCATCGTAGTTGCCCGCTGCAATCGGAACCTCCTCCAGACGCTCGGAGATGCCCTCAGGGACGATGTCGCGCACTGGCGGCGGGGTTTTGGTAGTGGTTGGTGCCTTGGAGTCAGCCTTTGGTTCCGATTTTGTGGAAACAGTTCGTCTGGGAGCAGTCACTGTTTTCGGAGTCAGTTCGTCTTCTGGGCGGAATGGGTGCCGAAGTCCGGGCCTGAGCGCTACCATGAAAACTTTGGTCGTGTGGGTGTAGAACGGTTCAGGCTGCCACAAGCCCCAAGGACTGCTGACGAGGGTACGCATCTCTCGATTGCTCAGAAAGTAGAGCCATTCACCGTTGGGTGAGAATGCAGGGCTGAAGCTGTTGGTGCGGTCCGACGTTACGGGCACTGTGAAGCCGTCAGCGACACGGCAGAGCTTGATTTGCCGAAAGGTGTTTATCGCTTCATCGGTGAATGCAATCCATTGTGAATCTGGTGACCACACGATCTCTGTAAACGCAGTGTCGCTGGCATTGGTGGCTAGGAGGCGGCTTTCACCACCTTCCACTTTTCTGACCCAAAGCTGTAAGTTTTTGTCTGCCCAAGCAAACCACTTTCCATCAGGTGATGGACGTGCGCCGAACCTGAAGATGCGGCCATCATTGGTCAGTTGTCGTGGCGGAGCGGAACCATCTGCAGGTGCCGTGTAATACTCGATCTCGCTTGAGGCATCGCTTTGCAATATCAGATTACGGTCATCAAGAAAGTTAGCGTTCCGATAACGAACGCTATTGTTTCGCGGCAGTTCAACGAGGCGTCCCGATGAGAATCCAGTCACAAAAACCTCACCGCGCGCCGTCAGAGCGATGCGCTCGCCGTTTGGAGAAGCGTGCCAGGCAGTTACATAGTCGAACGGTTTCTTGATCCACTGACGTCGACGTTGATCGAAATCGCTTATCAATGTGATGTTGAGCTTTTTGTCACTGCCCTTTGCTATGTCGTGCAGCCAGAGATCAGCTCCGAGGCGATAGACGATGCGTCCATTGTCAATGCTGGGCGTCTTTACATCGTCACCTTGGTATTTCGTATGCTGGCGGACGCTAGATCCGTCTGGCTTGATGGACCAAATGTTCAGCGTGCCATCACGGTCACTCAGAAAGTAGATGCGGCCGTTCCACCACATCGGAGAGCGACTCGTGCTGTTGTCATTGGGTTCTAGGCGAGTTGCTGCTTTGTCGCCTGTCTTGAAGCGCCACAGATTTTCAATCCAGCCTCCTCGATAACGTTTCGTGGCTGAGTTCTGCTTCGGCAGTCTCACAAAGTAGAGAGTTCCGTCTGGTGTCACACAGCCTGCTGCTGCTTGTGCCAGGGGCAGGGGAGTGATGTCGCCGGAAGCTGTGTTCAGAGTAAAAAGCTGTTGGTCCGGCAGAGTGCTGCGTTTGTCAGAGGCAAACAGAACCGTTTCATCAGCCGTCCAGCTGATCGATCGTGGCTCAGCACTGTCAAAGGTGCGCCGCTGTGGCACTCCACCATCTATGGGCATTGTGTAGAGCTCAGACTTGCCTTCAATCGCAGCAGTGAATGCCAACGTCTGGCCATTCGGCGAGATCGCGGCGAGGTGCTCACCTGCGGCGTGAGTGGTAAGGCGGGTGGCAAGTCCACCGGCGACAGATACCCTCCACAAATCGCCTTCAGAGGTGAACACAATCGTATCACCCCGCAGAGTGGGTGAGCGGTAGAATCCCTCGGACGGTGCCGACAAGGAACTGGAGATGATGACGAAAAAAACGGTGGCGAGAGCACGCATGATCAGAAGATCCTAACGGCACCCGTTGCCCAATCTATTCCTAGGCACTGAATCTCTTTTGGAGTTTCCAGTGGATTGTCTACCCAACGCAACGGACCCAGAGAAATAGTCCATGGCGTACGTCCTGGGGGCTCAAGGCTGGTGGTGCCGTCGGGTCTGAACTCAATGGCAAAGTAGCCGTAGTCGTTCACGCCAATGTCTGGGTCGCTTCCACGCTGCCAGGGAATGACACGGCCCCCGACGAGGCTCGAATACTTAGTGCGTGAGGACATGATGGTGTTGCCTTCAAATCGCTGTAGCTCAAACAGCGGAACTGCCACAGACTTCAATCCTATGGCGGAAGCTGGTCCTGTGATGGGATCCCTCCGGAGCAGTTGGTAGCCCCTAAACTGAGGCTGAGTGCTAGCGATTCCCATGTCATAGAACAAGTAGAAGCGCACCTCCACCGTTGTGTTCAGGCGGACTGCGGTTTGGGACGCGATGGAGAGATCATGTGCCAACTTCAACGCGCTTGCTTTGATTTCCTGGGCCTCCCAAGAGCGCTTGGTGGCAGATACGGTAATCATCATCAAGATGATGAAGATCGTCAGAACCAGCATCAACTCGATCAGAGTGAAGCCCTGATGCATCGCCTTCCGGAAGCGGGATTGGGGACAGTTCATGGCGTAGCGGTTCGGGTTTCTGGTCGACGCCCTTCCGGAAGCGGAACAGTCTGCACTAGAACCCGGTGCTCGATCTTGTTCTGGTTTAGGAAGCGCTGCAATGTCTGCAAGTTACTGTCAAAAGATGAGAAATCGGCGAAACTATTGTCTACCATCGATTTGATCTGCTGCATCATGAACGGAGCCTGCTGGGGGCCGAGTCGGTCCCATGCTTCTTCCGCAACAGCCACGAGAGTAATCTCCACCGCAGGCGGCAAAACGTGACGAGTTAGGCGACTGATCGGTGTGCTGGCGTATTGGAATGCCCGCGTATCGTAAGTCATGTCTGGAGCGAGAGCATAGCGCTGTAGATTTTGATTTCCCGGGTCCGTTCCACCGCTTACTGGGCGAATAAGGAATGCCACGATGTTCTCGGCAACGACGCTCGTGCGGCTGCGTTGCTCGTTGTCCGTCATAAAGGCGTTTTCGGTATAGCTGAGGACGGCCTGTCTTGACGTTCCGAACGAAATGGCCGGTTTGCCAAACGGATCAGCCGGTTGAGCGCGAAATACACTGAGTTCGTCTGTCGGCTGACGAAACTCCATGAGCCGGAATCGCAGTCGTGGTGAGCGTGCTAGCCCTGCTTCAGCCATAAAATCTGGCCGCTGGGATGCATCGGAGTGCAACTCGACAAAGTAACCCCATGCGTTTAGTGCCTGACTCAGGCGCTCGTGACGCATCTGAGAGTTGTCGTCAGCCATCACATCATCAATCCCCAGCGGGGCCTGGAAAAAGACCGCATGGCCACTCTCGTCCCCTGAAATGCCTGGCAATCCCTGCACGGGGCCGCAATAAAAGTGCAAATCTGATTCGCGTTCATAGTCTGGATCGGTTGACTCGGCACCTTGTGGGGGGACCTGCCAGCGCGCATCCAATGTTGCCATGGTGACTCGGCGACTAATCGTTTCCATCGCTGAATGAGCGGAACGGTAGATATCCATTCGTGCCCGAGTACGCACATAAGTGTTCTGCATCGTGGCCATGGCGGAAGTGATGACAAGCAAGACTCCACCGACCACCGCGACCGAGACGAGGATCTCCAAAAGACTGAAACCACCAACGCGGCGAATGGGTTGTGTTCGACTCATTGCTGAAGGGTGGCTTGTGCGTCGAGGCACTCGGTGCGTACCAGCATAAATGTTCGCCGTTCCACTTGATCGTTTACGCTTTCATCAAAGGTACCATCGGCGCGTGAACTAACCGTTATCTCCAGCATCCGGAGAAACGGGCTTGGAGTGCCGTTGGTAGCCAGTGATGAACGGTTTTCCTGTTCCGTGGTCACTTTTGTTCGGGCGAGATACACCGGCTGATCTTCTGCTGAGGACGTCAATTTTAAGCCTTGGCGGTCGAATCCAAACGGTCCACGAATCTGATTCTCAATCGACTCTAGGGCAACCCAGCTCAACGCTTCGTGTTCACTGAATAGAGTTGTCATGATGCGAGCCCTAGCAGCGCGATCTTCAGCTTGTTTGAGTGCGTCCAAACTCGAAGGCAGCAGTCCGATGATCGTCAACAAAGTGAAGGCAACAATGCCCATGGCGATGATCGACTCGGCGAGCGAGAAGCCGTCATGGTGGGTTGTGATTGATGCGGAAGTTCGTGATTTCATGGCGCGAACTGTTTTCTCCCTAACACCCGGTAGTCGTAGTAGTCGTCAAGTGTCTTGTCTGTGTTCTGATTGGTCGCAAAATCAATGATTCCAGTCCTATCGGGGTCGAGATACCGCTCAATCACGGCCTCGCCACGGTATTCGCCTGCTATGCGGTCACGAGTTTCGTCCCAGCCGCTCGGACTTGTTGAAGAAACTTTCTGTAGAGCTTGAACGCGATAGTGAACTTTGAACACGTTGGAACGGGTGCAGAGGCGGGGATATAACTGAGCGTATGGTGCCTCGCGTGTGTTGTCGCCCGTTGCCTCGAATGCGTCCGAAGGGTTTTCTTGTGAACCTTCCCACCATTCGATGACTCCATCTGGAGTGGTGGGCAGCGGTCTTGAGTCGCCATAGGTTCGGTCGCCGCCCAAGGACTTTGGAACAAGGAGGATATCGCAGATCTCCGAAGCAGTGATGAACACCTGATTGTTCGCAAACTTGCGCTCAAATTGTTGAAGCGTGGGCTCTGCATTTACCGCGTATTGGAAGTCCCATGAGGAGCCTTGCCCAGTGGCAGGATCGAAGTGTTTGTAGTGTGTGGAGTTGTCTGCCACAGCGGATGCTGTTGGAATGGCGGTAATGCGTACACCTTCGAGAGCTCCGTGCATGGCACTGCGGCGTTTGATCCACGAGAAAGGCATGATCTGGTAGTTCATGTTAACCTTGCCTTCAGTGGCCCAGTTGTCACAAAAGCCTGCTGGTTCTACGGCTGGCATGAAAAAGAACTCTGCCCAGAGGTGATCCCGGGGGCTGGCGAACCCGAAATGGTCTCTCTGGGCTGCATTGGTCAAATCGTAGACTGGTTCAGCAGGGTAGTTCGTGGTGCGTGCGGGAGGATGCGGACAAAACAACAGCGTCTGCCATTGGCGAGGCATGCTTGGGTCAGAAAAATCGGGTCCCGCGCCGAAGATCCCACTCGGCAACGAGCCAAATCCGACAGCAGAACCCATTTGGCGCAAAGGCGAGTAGGTAAGGCCGTTCTCCTCCGCAAATAGACCACCCCTTTGGAAGTAGCCGCCATAGTTGGAGTTGGTTGTTACCATTTGTTGATTGTAGCCATTTCCCCACTCTGGCATTCCGATATACGGGCCATCCTCAATGATGCCCGGACCATTGTCATAGTCTCCTGGTCTGCCATCGTAGTTCAGAGCGACAGCGCCAGGATTGATGGCCGGGACTGACGGATTGAGCGTGGTTAATGTTAAGGTCTGAGCACTTGTCCCTGCTACGACAGGGTACGTGGTGCTGCGAACGACATGCCCGACTTGCACAGGATCCGTGAGTGCTTTTGGAGTTGCTGGATCAAGGTCAGCAAGGTGGGACGTGGGGCGGCCAAGCTCGGGAACTGGAACCGCTGGATTGGTCATGCCGAGTTGACCCTCGACAGTAAGGTTGCCAGAACGAAGGCTATGGACTTGGAAATTGAGTGGAGCAGCACCTGCGGCAGTTGGTGGCAGCGCACGATTTAGTTCCTCGTCCTGGACCAATTTAATTGACGGCCGCATCAACAACGTAGGTGGCGTATTTGGCGGAGGATTTAGTTGGGGAATCTGCACCCTGGCGGCGAGGTGGCGGATGTCTCCAACGCCCGGCCGGCCTGTATCAACTACCGCCTCAACCGAGCGAACCACATCACCCATTCGGAGGAATGGCACGAACGCGGACCGTGGGCGGCCTGGGGACGTCAACTCGCGTGGCCGGAAGCGATACTCAAAGTTTTCATTGGAGTTTCCTCCGATGCTTTGTGCTTGAGTCGTCATTACAGGGGCGGGGCAGTTGCCTACAGCATCTTCGATGAGGACATCGTAACGTTGGGAGAGTTCGTCCAAAAGTGAACGGACTTCGACGGCGATCTGCCAGGGAGTAATCTGCATCGTTGCACCGACTGGGATCGGCGGAGTGGGCGAGCCTGGGGTGAGACTTACTTCCTGACTCGCGAAGACAAGCAACTGATCAGCCGTTCCACCAAGCGTCTTTGCCGCTCCGCTCTGATCAAGGAACTGTGCCCAAAAACCGCCAAATGCAGAATGCTCACCTCCAAGTTGTGCCTCTCCGCCAGTGGGGACTCCATTGGCATTGTGCACTGGGACAGGATTGCTAGAAGGATGTAACACCTCCAGGGCGACACCTGCAGAGGTTGCAGTCGTGATGTTTGGAAACTTGAACGGGATAGGTGGTAGTGCGCTTGTGCCAACGCCAGGGGGAGTGATGGTCACTTCAAGGTCTTTGTTCGCTTCCATCCAAAGCTTATAAGCGGAGTTTGTCGGTGCTGTCCCTGGTGCCACGTTGTAGGGCTCCACGACAACAAAGGCACGCATCTTCGTCACTAGGGGCAGCAGTGGACCTGCCGGAGCGCCAGGAATGTTCATGCCCTCCGTTGCTACGATGACGACGGCGATCTCGCACAACACAGGGAATCGACCGTAACCTTTCACTACAGAAATGATGCCAGATCCTGTCTGAATCTCTTCTCCCTCGCCTTGCGGTACGGTCCAACGTGAACCCATAGCAGAAAATGCAGCTCTGCCGCTCTGTGCTCGATTCCCGGATGACGGTCCGAGTTGTCTATACTCCCGGTCCAAACGTGTAGATGCCCCAAGTTGCTGTGATTCCGGACTTGCTGGGTTAATACCCCATCGAATCATGTCTAGCATCGAAGCTAGCAGGTGGTTGCGACTTTGTATGCCGTATTTATTGCCGAAGGAGTCTCCAGAACCAGGGATCAGCCGATCACTGACGTTGCGGAGATAGTTAAACAACTCCACGTTTCTCTCGAAAGCGGAATCAAAGGTTGCCGACTGACTTGAGCCAGGGGCCGAATCAGAGTCCCAGGAGTCACCGTTTTGAAAGTAATAAGGTGCGCGCCCTCCACCGGTGCTTAGTGATGCTGCAAGGGCCATTTTGCGGTCGATCTGGTGCCTTTCAGAGGGGCTGGCCTGCACTGGCCAAAGAGAAACTTTTGGCAGACCGAATGGGTTGAGTTCGGGTGAGCGGCTGCGAGTGGTTAAGAGAAAGCGGGAGAGTTCAATGTCACGCTGTGTCATGTCCGCAATGCCTGGTGAGACATTTCGGGAGCGGTTTCCCAACATTCCTTCAGTGGGTGTAAAGAAGAACTCGTCTACGTTCGCAAACCAACGTTGCTGGCTCGCTAGCGCTTCCTGTCCCGGTGGGGTGGTGCCACCTTGAGTGCCTGCATTGCCGTAGGTGGCCCAATTGGTGGTGGATGGAAGCAGAAGATGCATGTCCCGAAGTTGTGACCACCAATTGCCTCCGGTTTGTCCAGGATTGACCGGTTCAAACACATCTACCCGCTGAAACGGAGTGCCTTCCCGGCGGCCAAAGTAATCCAACACGGGCCGCAGAGAAGTGAAAGCAGGATGTGCGGACTCCCTGTAGTGCTCACCAAAGGCAGGAATGCTGTATGCAGCTGATAAATCGGCTCTCGAGCTGGAGACGGGGCGTGTCCAGGGAGCGGGAACTGTTGCGGTATTCAGGTTCAGTTTGGCACTCTCATCATCTGTCCAAAATGCGATTCTGCCCACTACCGGGTTGTTGCGATTGGCCAGCGGCAAGTTGATCACGTAGCCTGTCGATTGAGCTGGTGCGACGACTTGGCCATCCTTCAGCACGTAGAGCCACCGCACAGGCATCGGATTTGTGCCGGGCTTGATCTGGGGCATGGCCCCACCACTGCGTATCGCTCCAATTTCCAGATCGCGGCGGGTGGTATCGGCTCTCGTCAGAGCTCCTGGATCGAAGATGGGGTACACTAGGCGTTCATCCCGCATTGCAGCCGTTGATCCTGCACCACGGCGAGCTGAGGCGACCAGAGGCTGATTTAAATCCGTCCAAACCGCCGGTGACTGTTCCCAACTTGCGAGGGCAGATTCGGCTTCGGCGAGAGGATCAGAGCCGCGTGGAAGATTCATCTGGTCAGACGAGTAGAGTTTCACAAACTCCGATGGACCGTTTGTAGGATTGTCACTCGTGCCTACCGTTGTGTCGAAAATGCGGATCATTCCCGGTTGGGACGTCCAGGTGTAGCCGTTGTCGTAGGCCAGTTCACTCGTAGCACGGCGGATTTGGGAGATTACCAGCTTCTCGGGGAGGGTCTGTAGCATCCGAAGATTTGCCATATCGGCCACTCCGCGTGATGCCCTCGTTTCCGATGAAATGAGGCTCATCACCGCCAACGACAGGAACGCGATCAGCGCCAAGGCGGTGATCACGAGTACGAGCGCAGCGCCTGTGGGCGCAAAAAATGGCTCACGCTGGGGGGTTGGGGGCTTCACTATGTATTTACATACCTTAGTGGCTCGTGAGTGTCGAGGTTTCTCCTCTGAGTCAGTAAAATTGCACTCCCTGGAGCAAATGTAGGCCTTGGAGCAAAGCTAGAATGCATCGGGCTTCGGGCCGGACATCAGCAAATCATTTATATTGACGGATAGTTAAGAGTTGTTGATAATCTAGTTTCAATAATGGCTGCATCACCCTACTTCCTCGCGCTTCAGGTGGCTTTGGTGGCCTCTGGCGTTGCTCTTGTCAGTGTCGACTGGACAGACCGCTCCAAGCAGTATCAGCCAGTACCCGCAGCCAACAGTCCCAAGGTGCCGATTGCGGCACCGGCATCACGTACGTCCAAGGTCAATGTGCCAGTGGCCATTCCGATAACTAACAAGAAGGTAGAGGACGTGCCTCCGGCTAAGCCAGAGCATGGAGTCGATCCAGATTATGGAACGGGCGAGGCGGATCTAAGTGGCCCGCCTGAAACGACCCCTTTTGTGGATGATGTTCTCACTGAGGACAGTAAAAGCATGGCGGGCTACAAGATCATGGCCGACACAGCGACCAACTTTAACCTCGGCTCGCACACGGTGACGTTCAGTGGCCGGGTATCGTTGCAGAGTAGCAAGTTTGACCTCCAGTCAGCTCGGTTGGTCGTCTACATGGATCCTGCAAAGAACGCACTGAAGAAACTTGTCGCCACTGGTGACGTGAAGGTGACACTGAACTCAAAGGATGCTGCTTCAGCCTACAGTGGAACGTCTTACGAGGCTACGTTTGATCCTGCTGACAACTCAGTAGTCCTCAGTGGGTGGCCTCGCATTGTAGGGCAGGGCAGGGAGCACCGGGCTGGCGACAAGACCACGCGGATGGTGCTGTTCGTTGACAATCCGCGTCTGGTCACTCAAGGCCGTGCCGCAACCAAGATCATTGGTACGCAGAACCTTGAACCGCAAGGTTCAAAACCACCACTGGCGTTGCCGGTTGGCCAGTGATGGCGCTTCGGGAGGCAATAAGAGTTAGGCGCAGTCGATTGACCGGCGCTTATAGAGGAACTCAAACATGTTCCCTTCGTGTGGCTGATCCCAACTGATCTTCATCGTGCTGATAGGGCCGATGTTGAGGCGATCCACGTGAGGGCACTCCAGCAGTTGATTGATGAACTTGTCATCACCAGTGATAGCTGTGAGCACCAGCGTGTAGCCGATTTTCTCAAGCATGGATGCTTGGGGAACTTCCGTGACCGTGGCGTACGGGCATAGAAACTCGCGGTTGTAGAGCGGATGGTCCGTGCTGTCGGTGCGCACGATGGTGGGGCGAAGGTAGATTCCGCCTTCAAACTCGACTTTGCGTGGGCCATTGCGGTATTTTGCCGTCACGTCTTCGGCACCAGGCGTCTTGAGGTCAGCATCAATGGCGCCATCAATGTATTCCGCCATCTTCGCGTTAGCAAAACCGGAGAGTTTGGCACCTTCGTCATCGGGAGCCAGCGGTTGCACGGGTCCAAGACGCTCTGCGAGTGCTTCGGCTATTTCTTTGCCATACTTGGGCACGAGTACCGCTGATGCATTGATGCAAGAGCGTCCACCATTGTCAGAAATCGAGGACACGATGACGTCAATGTATTCGCGCCAGTTGTCGATCTTGTCTTCGCCAATGATGACCTTGGACCAGCCTGGGCCGTGAACCTGGACTTTAGGATTGCCCTCATACATCTTTGCCATGTTCACATCGCCGAACACAAGGCAGCGACCAGCGAGTTTGGTGACCTCACCGGAGCCTTCGTGGTCGGTAGGGTAGAAGCCAAATGCCTCGGCCGGTGCACCGGCAGCGATAAATGCCTGCACGAGACGGAAAGGGGTCCAAGGCTCCTCGCGGCCGGGTTTGATGACCACTGGGATCTTCAAAGCAATAGCCGGAAGCCAAAGTGAGTTCACCGCAGGTGAGTTGCTGGGCATCACCAGACCAAGGCACTGCGTCGTGGGGAAGTAGGCCACAGGGGAGCCGGATTGCTCACCAAAACCACGATCAATCACACTGAGATCGAGGCCCCGCGTGAGACCGTTCAGCACGGTGCGCATGTTTTGCAGCGCGTAGGTGATCTTGGTCATATTGCGACGCACCATCACATGAGGCAGGCCGCTGGTGCGGCTAAGCGTGCTTACGTAGTCATCTGGACTTTGCGTATGGCCGCGATCACCTAGCGGCAAAGTGCCATTCATGAAGTTCTCGCCAGCTTTGTGGCAAATCTCGATCAACTGCTCCACAGTGAACTTCTTCAGAGCCTCCCTTGCCTCACCAATACGCTGCATGTCCTTGCGGATAATGCCGGCATTGACCTGAGAAACCTCGGCCATCACTTCACCGGTGCGGTGATCTTTGACCTGAACTTTGTCTAGGCTGTCATAGGGCTTGCCACGGCGGAGTGCTGGAAGATGGGGTAGCATGGGGACTTATATAGAGACTGAATGAACGAAACAAACGGCGCAAAAGGCTGCATTTAGCCTGTGTTGGCAGCGATAAAAGTGATTTGGCGTCTATTTTGTCAAAACGCGCGCCACTCAGATCAATCGAAGCTTCCTCCGCATGAGCCACTCAATGGTGAGAAGCAAGATCACCGCTGCCAGCCACCACCAACTGGACCACAAAATGGTTTCGGTGACCGTGACTTGCTTGCGGTCAATGGCTTGCAGTAAGTCTGGCAACTCGGAAGTCTGCTCTTCACGAAGAAACCGTCCGCTGGTGTTGCGGGCCATGGTTTCGAGTAGAGAACGGTTCAAGGTTAGGGCACTGAGTTCCTGATTGCCACCATCGGATACGCGAAGGGTGAGTTTTGGCTCACTCCCGACCTGGGCAGTCCATTCTCCGCTCTTCAAAGGTGGGCTCAATGCACGGTAGACGCCTGCATGAGTGGTATCAGGCTCCATTTGAAGTGTCGCCGTCTCTTTGCCATCACGCAGCAGTGTTACACGTGGTTGTGCATCGCGAACAAGCTTGCCATCGGGGCCTTTCAAGCGGACACGCAACTCAGCCTGCTCACCCGCACGATACCGCAAGCGGTCAGTACCAAGGCTCGTCAGACCAGATTCAGCCTGAAATGGTGGTGCTGCGACCCAGGATGCGATTTGAACCCAAAGTCTCTGATGGTAAAGATCTGCCACCTGATAGCGCCAACGCCAGAGTTCGTCGCTAGCGAGGTAGAGCACCGCACCTGCTCCTGTGTTTTGGAACACTAAGGCTGGATTGCCGCCCAATTTTGCCAAAGTCACGGCTGCAGGGCGCGCAGACGTTATGGCTGACCACCTCGCTTCAGGAAGAGTTGGCCATAGCATTAAGTTAGCAGATGCAGACTCGCTGAGCCGGAGTGCTGGATAACGCTCTGCATCGGGCTGCAGTTCCCATTTCATGAGAGTTGCAGTCGGGGTGGTTGTCGCTGCCGTCCAACTCACGGGAACCAAAGCCCCAGCCTCACTGTTGGACCAGGACTTCATTTCACCCCGTGCTCCATCGATGAAAACAAGCCCACCTCCGCGCAGTTCGACATAGTTTTTGAGCCACTTGAGTCTCTCAGCGCCTAGCTTGGTTGCGGTGATGTCTCCTATCACCACGAGGTCATATCCCATGAGGGTGTCTTCATCTTTTGGGAAAGCTTTGACCAAGGCGTTCTCATTGCCTGACTTGTAGTTGTCGAAGGCGAGAGTAACCTCCCAGTTCTTGTCACGATCAAAGTGATTGTGGACGTAGCGGGTCTCCCAGCGAGCTCGGCCATCCAGGATCAGCAACTTGCGGCGCTTCTCTAGCACGTGAAAGGCGAGTTCAGCGGCGTTATTGGCGCGAGTTTTCTCGATCGACGATTTTTCACCCGCCACGGCTACCGTGATGGAGCAGACACGAAGGTTTTTGTCTCCGATGGTCGGGGCAGGGAGTAACTTGACCGGGAAACTGAACTCAAAGGAGCGTTCGCCGCGGCCGTTTGTGGTGAACGTCTCCTGCGAGAGTTGTATTCCTGCCGCGCCTTCAATTTTGATCAAGCCTGGAAGCCCCGCTGGCACCAAATCCTGCACGGTGACACGGCCTCGCATCACCTCCTCGCCAAAGACTGATTCAGGAGCGGTGACTTCTGCAATCGACAGATCTGGAGGCGACACCTCCACGCCCATGCCAACCGGGAATACAGGCACAGCACTTGATTTGAGCGCTTGGCTAAGTTCCTCGGGAGAGCCCTGAGTGTTGTGCTGACCGTCGGTGAACATCACAAGGGCAGTGCCGGCAGCAGCGGGGCCTAGCGCTTGCTTTAGCGTGCTGTCCAGATCCGTTCTTGGCGAGTCTGGTTGGATCGCAAGGCTGGTTGGAATGACACCGGAGGTATCCTTTCCGCCGTTGCGATGCCACCAAAGGCGTTGAATCTGGCTTCCGCGTAAAGCGACGACCTCGACATCGGACTTATCAGCGATTTGCTTCAGCAGTGGCTTCTCGCCTTTGAGCATCGCCTCTTCCATTCGTTGCCAACGAGACTTGCTAGCGTCCGAGTCGGTCAGCCGCATGGATTCAGAAGCATCTAGGGCGATGATCACGCGTCCGAGTTGCCGTTGCACGGTCTCGTGGCGCAAAACTGGGCCAGCGAGTCCCAGCACGAGCAACACTACCGCGAGGGAGCGTGCTGCGGCAGGAATCCAGGCTCCGCGATCTGGGTGAAAACGGATCTCGCGCCTGTAGAGGAGCCACATGAGAAGCCCCAAAACCAAAGCAGTGCCGAGGACTGGCCAGAACGGCCAATCTCCGGTGAATCGCAGGGTCGTTTGAGTGGTGGGGGTCATGCGCGCGAGATTCTTTGCTCCAGAAGCACTTCACCAAACAACAGCAAGAGCAGCACGAGAAGCACTGCCTGCCAGATCTCCGTCCCGAATCGTCTACTGCGATCCAGCCGCTGATAGTCTTCCACGCTGGCTACCACTTCTGCACCCAAACGTTGACCCAATGAGTTCACTTCATTGTTAGTCAGAGCTTTCAAGTCAGACTCGGTGGTATCAACATTGAATGCATACTTGCGAGCATCACCGCCAGCTTTTGGGGCGAGTTGATAGACACCTGGCTCGACCAAGGGCGGAGATTCCACGGTTACACCACTCGATTCTTTTCGAGCTGTGATCTCGCTCGGTGTGCCGTCTGGAGGTGTGAGGGTGAAGACTTCATCACCTTTACCATCTTCAATGCCCAAGCGGATGGAATCGCCCACCTTACCTGCATTTCCGCCCGTGCCGCGCGTTGCAAGGTAGCTCGTCAAACGTTGCATCAGCGGAACCCACACACCTTGGAGAGGAAGGTTGTTCCACTCAGGGCTGGCAGTGGAGTTGATCATCACCACCTTGCCTTTGCCGAGCGCCTTTTCCACGATCAGCGGCGTGTTGCTGTCCAGCAGAGCAATCGGTTTGGTGTCAGCGTGGACGAGTTCTACCTTCCACCACGTGCGGAAATCAGCATCCGAGAGCTTTCCAGCACGGGGATCGTTGAAGTAGCTCAAGGCTGGGTGTGAAAAGCGCTGGAGCAGCACCCGTGCATCTCGCTGACCAGCCTCCGTGTGAGCAAGTCCCTTCAGTTCGGCAGGAAGCAGGCCTTTGCCGTCCCGCCAGCCTTCAGAGTTGATCCTACGGATGTCAGTGTGAGGTCCGCCGAAAATGAGGAGCCCACCACCCGCTTGAACAAATCGCTCTAGATCTGTTACTCGTGGCAAGCGCTCCACATCGCAAAGGATGATGACTTCCTTGCCCTTAAGGTCTTGCTCTCTCAGTCGGCGGTGGTCAGCACGACTGGTGGCAAACAGGTCTTTGATTCCCGCAGCCGCTGCTAGGTGTGGGGCGAGCGCCAGTTCCGCAAAGTCCGCGCCATCGCTCAAGGCAGCACCGCCCATTTCATTCTCCACCAGTAACACGTTGACCTGCTGACGCACCTGCACGACCCCCGTCCAGACATTGTCTTCAGCAGGACCATCGCCATCCAGTCTCACACCCAAGGTGTGATCACCTACTTTGTCGAAACTATGTGTTAGCGACAGAGTTGTCTCGCCTTCACCTGGGACCGAGATGCGAGTGGTGCGTAATCTGGCACCGTCGGCTTCGAGATGAAGTGCTACGTCTTGCCAGAGACGGGTGCCGTGGTTTTTCACTCTGACGCGAATGCCTACCGGCTGTGTCTCAGCCGCAGCCACGGCGGAAAGCTCCACGCTGGCTAAGCTGAGATTCTCCTGCACATCGTTCTCCACTTTGTAAAAGCTGACTGCGGGTGCCGGTTGATTCTTTTTGAGTTCATCCAGTGAAGGAAGTGATGCTCCCTCAGTAAAGACTCTCCAGTCGGTGCCCTGAAAGTCAGAGACGATCATGAGTTCACGTGTCGCGTTGGGTGCCTTGGCAATGAGTGCCGAGCAGTGTTTTACGGCATCCTCCACGTTGACTGGTCCAGATGCCGCGGTCACGTCATTGAGTGCGGGCGCAATCAAGTCTAGCGAACTGGTTCGTTCTGGCAGGAGATTGCGCGGTCGACCGCCACCAAGCACTACTTGAACATCTGAACCGCGCGGCAGATTCGTGACGATGCGTCCAACGGCTTCTTTTGCTCGGTCCCATGCTGCTCCCTGAGACCCGGCGGCTTTCATGGAGAACGAGTCATCCAACAAAATGACCAATGAGGTTTTACCAAACCCTGGCAGAGCCCTCAACGCTGACATCACGGGCCGCGCAAGGCAAAGGGCGAGGACAATGGGAATGGCGATGCGCATCAGCAGCAACAACCACTGCTCAATCTGCAATCGCCGCTTCTTCTGCCTCAATACTTCCGCCAGCAGATGCATGGGTCCCCAACGCACGACCTGAATCCGCCGCCTGTTGAGCAGGTGGATGATCAGCGGAATCAAAAAGGCCGCTGCTCCAGCAAGAAGAATGGAGTTGAGGAAAGTCATCTATTGCGGGGAGCAATTAGCAATGAGCCACCAGCGGGAGTGGCCGTGTGCGAGACAGCTTCAATGAGTGCAAACACACCTTTCATCTTCTCATCCTCAGTGAGAGATACTTCCGCAGCACCTCAGCGTGTGGTTCGTCAGTGACCATGGGCACCAGATCCACCTCGTGCTTCCTCAATCCATCTCTGAGAGCCTCACGGTACTCAGCGAGGACTTTGAGATAGCCGTTTCTGATGGCTGGCGGGTCCAGCATGATGAAGTCCTCACCGTTCTCCAAGTTTTCGAACTTAGACCACCGCGAGAACGGGAAATCGAGTTCATCACGATCCCAAATCTGGAAAACAATCATTTCATGCCCTTGCCGACGGAGTACGCCAACGGCTTTCAACAGGGCAGCCGCATCATCAAACAAGTCAGAGATAATCAACAGCAGTCCACGGCGCTTCACGCGAGTGGGCAGCAGTTCAAGAACGTTCGCCAGTCCTGTCTCGGCTCCGGGTTGAGTGTTCACCATCACCTCAAGGAGTTGATGTAGATGATTGGCGCGCGATTTCGCAGGGATGTAGTCGCGCATCGTTGAATCGAAGGTCAGAAGACCCACGGCGTCCTGCTGACTGATCAAAAGATAAGCGAGAGAGGCAGCGAGCTTGCGGGCATACTCGAACTTCTCATGCCCCTTTTGACCCTTGTAGTTCATGCTGCCGCTTG
The DNA here is from genome assembly GCA_016795485.1 of Verrucomicrobiaceae bacterium. Taxonomy (GTDB): domain Bacteria; phylum Verrucomicrobiota; class Verrucomicrobiia; order Verrucomicrobiales; family Verrucomicrobiaceae; genus JAEUHM01. The sequence goes on from JAEUHM010000016.1 coordinate 35,679, forward strand.
CATCGAGCACGATGGTCGCCCGCAGATTGGTCTCTTCTTCGTATTCGCGAATGTAAAAGCGATCTGAGCGACCAAATATCTTCCAGTCCAGTCGCCGGATTTCATCGCCTTGGACATACGGACGATGCTGGCGGAACTCCACGCTAAAACCTTTGTGCGGAGACGCGTGCAAGCCCGTTGTCACCCCCTCCATGACTCCACGCGCAAACAACTGCAAGTTATGCAGGGGTGCTATGTCTTCAGCGTGAAGGATGTCAGATGGCGAGGCCATTTACGGGATGTCGTGGTCTAGTGTCAGTCTTCGGTTAAGTCGCGTGAGCGGGAACGGAATGCCGAGCACTACTTGCTCGATACAGATTACTTTCCACTCTTGCTCTTCACCATCGACACCAGTTCCGAGATGATGCCATCCACAGTGAGTCCTTCCGCTTCAGCATGGAAGGTAGGCACGATGCGGTGGCGCAATACTGGCAAGGCTAAAGCTTGGATGTCATCGGTGGTCACGTGGGTGCGGCCATGCAGAAGCGCACGCACTTTGCTTGCTAGCACGAGTTGTTGGCTCGCGCGCGGGCCAGCACCCCAGCCGACGTTTTCTTTGACGTATTTCGGGGCATCCGCCTCGGCCGGGCGAGTGATGCGGACCAAATCGAGAACAAAATCCAGGACGTGATCGGGAACTGGCACCTTCCGTGACAAAGTCTGGGCTGCTTGCAGGTCCTCAGCGGTGAGCACGGGCTCAATCGTCTCGCTTGTTGATCCTGTGGTGCGTGTGACGATTTCCTTCTCCGCCTCGCGGGTCGGATAGGCCACCTTGATCAAGAAAAGGAAGCGGTCTTTCTGTGCTTCAGGCAGCGGATACGTTCCTTCCTGCTCGATCGGGTTCTGTGTGGCCAGCACGAAGAAAGGTTTGGGTAGTTCATAGGTCTCCTGGCCCACCGTGACGTGCTTCTCCTGCATGGCCTCCAGCAAGGCGGCTTGTGTTTTTGGCGGTGTTCGGTTGATCTCGTCTGCTAGCAGGATCTGGGTAAAGATCGGCCCTTTCTGGAATACAAACTGCCTCCTTCCGGTTTCTGCGTTCTCTTGGATGATCTCGGTACCCGTGATGTCGGCGGGCATCAGATCCGGTGTGAACTGCACCCGGCGGAAGCTCAGATGAATCGCGTCTGCCAGTGACTTCACGAGCAACGTCTTGGCGAGTCCCGGCACACCTTCCAGCAGCGAGTGTCCCCCAGCGGCCATGGCGATGAACACCTGTTCGATCACGTCCTCCTGACCCACGATCCGCTTGGCTAGAGCTTGTTTGAGACGGTTGAAACCAGAGACGAGAACCTCAGCGGCGGCAGTATCGGACATAAATAGGGACTTGGGGGCGAAAAACTAGTGATGGCACAGACGCCCCACTCGTCCAGTTTCTTTCTGTTTCCGAAGGATTCCGCAGAACTCCGTGCAGAAAGCCTCGGTGTCGAAGTTTTGGGGTATCGCGCCCCCTATTTCACGTTGCGCCTGTTGCCTTGCCGCGTTGGATGCTCAGTTCATGTCTAAGGAGGCTATTGTCATGCTACGTGCCTATCTTGATCGCCAAGCGGTCAAGGGGGTGAAGCGTGTCCCATTGACGCAGACGGGCCGTGAGTCGCTCCGGGCACTGGTCAAGACACCCTTGGGCAAACGCCGGGAGGCAGCGGCTGAGGCCAAGATCAAGGCCATTGAAACCGCAGCGAAAGCCCCTCTGCCAGCACCAGTGGCGGCTTCAGAGCCAATGGCTACTGCAATCGACGTTCAAGGCAGCAGCAAAGAGGAGCGCCTTGCTCGTCTCGCCGTTATGGCGGAGGAAGATCCCAAACCTCGTGCTCTAGGTACGTTGCGTGAGGTCATGGTATTTGCCGTTGGCAGTGCAGATGCCCAGATCCTTTTTGTTGGTGAAGCACCAGGAGCCGAGGAGGAGCGTCAGCGGGAGCCGTTCGTCGGACCTGCAGGTCAGCTTTTGACCAAAATCATCACCAACGGCATGGGCATCCGCCGGGAGGACGTCTACATCACCAACATCTGCAAGTTCCGCCCAGGCATGGAAGGCGTCCAAGGGTCCCGGAACCGCCAGCCCATGCCAGAAGAGATGCGTGCTTGCCTCCCTTACGTGCTCACGGAGATCAACATCATTCAGCCACGCGTCATTGTTGCTTTGGGAGCCACGGCGGCGGCTGGGCTTGGCATTGAAGGTGGGGTGGGCAGGCTCCGCGCTCGATTCCACGAGTTCTCAGGCATTCCCGTTATGGTCACCTATCATCCCTCCTGGCTATTGAGGCAGGAGCAGGACGGGAAGGGGATGGAAGCCAAACGCTTCGTCTGGGAAGACATGCTCATGGTGATGGAGCGCATCGGGATGCCGATCAGTGAGAAACAACGTGGCTTCTTCAAGCCGAAGGCCTGAGACTTCATGACGATCAACATCAAGACGCTGGATCTGCGATTCCAGGGCGTGCCAGGCATCATCTCCGCCTACTTGTTAGTCAGTGGAGACGAGATCGCACTTGTCGAGACCGGCCCCGCCTCTTGCCGTCCTGCCTTGCTCTCAGCGTTGCTCGACTACGGCGTTGCATCTGGAGACGTGCGGAAGGTATTTCTCACCCACATTCATCTGGATCACGCGGGCGATGCTGGCTGGTGGGCTCAACAAGATGCGCAAGTCTACGTTCACCCCAATGGTGCCCCGCACGTCGTAGACCCATCTCGCCTCATCGAGAGCGCCACCCGCATTTACGGCGACCAGATGCTTACCCTCTGGGGCGAAATCCTTCCTGCACCCGCAGACAAAGTCACAGCAGTCACTGATCTCCAGGATATCCCATTTGGAAACGCCAGACTCAGCGCCTGGGACACGCCGGGGCACGCTCGTCACCACCATGCTTGGGTTGTCGGGAAGCATTGCTTCACGGGAGACGTGGCCGGCGTGCGCTTGGATGGGTGCCCTTATTTGTCTGTAGCTGCCGCTCCTCCACAGTTTGAACCCCCAGCTTATGTAGCTTCGGTGCAAAGGTTGCGTGCAGCGCACTTTGAGCAACTTCATCTCGCGCATTTTGGCACCGTCACCGATGTAGATGGCCACTTGGCCACCTATGAACGGCGCATCATGGAGGTCACTGAGTCTGTCGCGCGCGATCCAGCAGGCTTTACTGAAGCCGAGCATGCCATTGCAAGCTCGTTAGGTGTCAGTGAAGCGTTGTGGGCCAAATATGAGTCTTCCAATGGCACTCGCATGTGCTTAGGCGGCATTTCCCGGTGGTTGGAGAAACGCCAGAGGCTCAGCTAGCACCACTAGAGCGCACCATCGAGTTCCTCGCCCTCAGTCCTGGCGATCAGCACGGCACCCACGGTGTCTCCAAACACATTCACTGTCGTGCGAGCCATGTCCAACGGACGGTCGATGGCCAAGATCAGCCCTAGGGACGCCTTGATCATATCTTCCGAGAAACCAGAGTTCTGCATGATGATGATAATCGCCACCAAGCTCGCAGCCGGGATGCCCGCCACCCCTATGCTGGAGACCAGAGCCAGCAGCACCACCACAAATTGTTGCGTCAGACTCATGTCCAGGCCCATCACCTGTGCGGCAAATACTACCACCACACACTCATAGAGCGCAGTGCCATTCATATTCACTGTAGCTCCCAAGGGAATCACAAAGCTCGCCACACGCTCCGAGACACGAGAGTTATCCTGCACACAGCGCATCGTCACCGGAATCGTGGCCGTGGATGATGCGGTAGAGAACGACATCAGCAACGACTCACTCAAGTTTTGAAAATGAGCCTTCGGGGACACCCGGGCGATGTATTTGAGCACCAGTGGCAGGATGATAAGCGTGTGGAAGGCCAGTGCCCCCACCACCGTCAAAATGTAAGGCAACAACTGCCCTAACACCCCGATGCCCACCTCTGCCATGGACGGAATGATCAGGCAGAACACCGCATAAGGCGTCAGTTTCATCACCCAGTTGGTGATCAAAGTCATCACATCCGTAAGTTGATTGAATCCGTCCCTCAAAACCGTTGGCGGCCCGCCTGGCACCATCACCATCGCCACCGCAAAGAGGATGCTGAAGAAAATGATCGCCAACAGATCGTCGGTCGCCATGGCATCGATTATATTGGTTGGGATCATCCGGCGGATGATGTCCAGCAAAGACGCCGTGCCACCCTCAGCCCGCGTCATCACGTCAGCCACCTTGCCCGCATCTTTGCCCGTGAGCGCTGCATCCATCGCAGCACGCAGCGTAGGATTGGGCTTCCCATCAGAAAGACCCGGCTTGATCGTGTTAACAAAGAAAAGGCCCACACACACTGCCACTAGGCTTCCCAGGACATAATAGGCCCAAGTCTTCAGTCCCATCCGCGCAAATCCATCCAGAGACTTCAGGCCCGCAATGCCGCTTATAATGCTAGCCACCACCAGCGGCACGATCACCATCTTCAGTGCCCGTAAGAACATGTCAGATACGAACCTGCAAATCTCCAAAACCGAACCCACCCAAGCCGCAGACTTGCCATCCGCTCCATGACCCAGCCACTGCAAAAGCAACCCAACAGCAATCCCCCCCAGCAAAGCAAAAATGATCGGCTTGTGGCTGCCATGAGGGCTGGGAGAATGGTGAGAGTCGGAAGACATGATAACCGCCATTGAGACACAACAGCACGCCCCTTGCCAAGCCCATTGTTTTTGGGACTAGCTCAATGTCACGAGAACTCACGGACTTGCATTGGTTCCTGGCCTTGCTGCATTGGCGGGAGATGAATCCTCCTCTGCCCGCATCTATTGATCCCGCCGATCTGCCACGGCTTGCTCGGGAAACGATGCGGGCGGCCAAGTTCCCTATGCTTGCCACCATGGATGGAGATCAGCCGCGCTTGCGTCCTGTTTCTCCGGTAAGGACCGATGGATTTGTCGTCTATGTGGCCAATTTGAGGCGATATGGCAAAACGGGTGAGATTGAGGCGAATCCAAGAGTCGAACTCTGCTATTGTGATTCAGATCACAACCAAGTGCGCATTTCGGGTGAGGCAGAAGTCGTATCGGACACATCAATGCTCGAGTCGATTTGGAAATCGAATGCGCTTCTGCGTGCTTACTTGGGAAGCATGGATAACCCAGAACTGATCATGTATCGCATCCGGCCTAATCGAGTGCGATACATGAAGGAATGGGCGCTTGAATACTTTGAGGTGCCGTTATCCTAGTCGAGCAAACTTTTCTTCGACCCTAGCATGAATCATTTGCTCGATCGCATCATTGCCGATGCGTTGAATGACATCATCTGCAAAACCTAGAACAATAAGTCTGCGTGCTTCGTTGTCAGGAATGCCTCTTGCCTTAAGGTAAAAGAGTTCTTCTTCGCTGACGGGTCCACTTGTCGAACCGTGGCTGCACTTGACCTGATCCGCATTGATTTCAAGACCTGGGAGGGAATTGGCTTCGGCGGTATCGCTGTTGAGCAGGTTGCGGCATGTTTGATAGGCGTCCGTGTAATGGGCACCTTCGTCCACGGTGATCAATCCGCTGAAAACCGTCCTGCTGCTATCGTAGAGCGCGTTTTTGTAGAGGAGATCGCTGGTCGCGTTGGGAGCCTTGTGATTCTGAAGGGTTCGTTGATCGACAATTTGATCGCCCAAAGGCAGGGACACGCTCAACATGTCGCTACGAGCTCCTTTGCCCACGAGGTCACTCACACTTTCGCTCCGGCTCCAATTGGCACCAAGTTGAAGTTGGAATGACTTCATCTGAGCATCCTTGCCGGCCACTGTGGATGACAGATGCATGGCCTGAGCTTCTTCGCTCATTTCCTGGCAGGCAATATAGGTCACGTGGGAGCCTGGCTTGCCGATGAGATCCGCCACTGCACATGAGAAGCCGGCCTCCGAGGTGCAGGAACGGTAGTGATCAACGACGGTTACTGCGGCGTTGTCTTCAGCAATAACCAGCGTGTGAGGAAAAATGGCTGCATTTTCTCCAGAAACCCAGTGGAAGACTTCAATGGGAGCGGGAACGGTAATGCCGCGTGGGACGATGACCACAGTGCCGGCCTTCAGCATGGCAAGATGAAGCGCGGCGAACTTCTCTGATCCGAGTTGCATCTGCCGTTGCATGAAGTGCTCACGCATCGCGTCGCTGTGTTGCTCAAGTGCTTGGCTGAAGGGTACGCAGATGACACCTGCGGGCAACTGGGATGACTCTGATGCAGCAAGGCAATCGTTGACGAATACAAGTCTAGCGGACCACTTCTCAAGCTCCACTGAGGCAGCTACGGCGACCTTCACCACATCAGAGTCTGGAACGTCCGCGTTGGCTAGGCTCTCAAGCGGGATCGATTTGGCGTTGGAATACCGCCAGTTTTCGTCTCTGACGCTTGGCAGTGGAAGGGTTTGAAACTGCGACCAAGCGTTTGTGGCTCTCTCTTTGAACCAAGCGGGCGCGCTCGTTGATAGGGCAGGGGAAAGGGGCATGAAATCTGAAATGAGGTTTTCGAAAGCCGTCTGCTAATTAGCCAACACTGCCTTCCATCTCCAAGTCGATCAGGCGCTTCAGTTCCACGCTGTATTCCATCGGAAACTCCTTGGCGAGGTCATTGATGAAACCATTGACGGAAAGGCTCATCGCCTCGCCTTCGCTCAATCCGCGCTGCATCAGATAGAAAATCTGCTCAGCACTGACTTGGCTGACACTGGCCTCGTGTTGTGTGCTGTGCTGACTGCCCCGGACACTGATAGCGGGATAAGTATCTGTGCGACTCTTGGGATTGATGAGAAGGGCATCGCACTCGGTGTTGTTTTTGCAGCCCTTGAGGTGCTTCGGAATGTGAACGAGCCCACGATAGGTGCTGCGTCCTTCTCCGATACTGATGGATTTACTGATGACGTTGCTCGTTGTCTCATCGGCAGCGTGAATCATCTTGGCTCCGGTGTCCTGATGTTGGCCGTTGTTAGCCAGAGCGATGCTGATGACCTCGCCACGTGCCTTGCGGCCCTTCATGACAACTCCTGGATACTTCATGGTGAGACGTGAACCAATGTTGCAGTCAATCCAGCGGATTTCGGCTTCTTCATGTGCCACACCTCGCTTGGTGACCAGGTTGAAGACGTTGCTACTCCAGTTTTGCACGGTGACGTACTGAATCTTGGCGCCTTTGAGTGCCACGAGCTCCACCACAGCGCTGTGCAGGGTAGCGGTATCAAACTTGGGGGCCGTGCAGCCTTCCATGTACATCACCTCAGCTCCTTCATCTGCAATGATGAGGGTGCGCTCAAATTGGCCAAACTGCTCACTGTTGATCCGGAAGTAGGCCTGCAGCGGATGCTTCACTTTCACTCCTGGCGGCACATAGATGAAGGAACCTCCGGAGAAAACGGCGCTGTTGAGTGCGCTGAACTTGTTGTCGCCCGTTGGGATGACTTTACCGAACCACTTTTTGAAGATCTCAGGATGCTTGTGAAGGCCTTCGGTGCTGTTAACGAAGATCACACCCTGCTCGGCCACAGCGGCTTTGATATTGGAGTATGCCGCTTCAGAATCATATTGCGCTTCCACTCCGGCCAGGAACTTCCGCTCTTGCTCGGGAATGCCGAGGCGCTCGAATGTCTTCTTGACCTCTTCTGGCACATCGTCCCAGCTCTTCTTCGGTTTGCGATCACCTGCTAGGTAGTAGCGAAACTCGTCGAAATGAATGTTCTCGAGATCTTTGGTAGCCCAATGGGTGGGCATGGGTTTTTCGTTGAAGACCTTCAGTGCCTTCTTGCGAAAGTCGCGGATCCACTCTGGGTCACCTTTGACGTCACAAATGTAGTCGATCGTCTTCTCCGACAGGCCGTAGCCAGCATCGTAGACGTTGTTTTCGGGAAATGTGAAGTCTCCGACGGAATCAATCTTGATGTCGGAAAGGTCAGGGGTTTCGAGTTCAGCAGACATTGAGTTGAGTGATTTTTCGACAGGCCGGGCAATCCTTCCGCCTGCAAGGGTTAGTTAAGCTGCGGCAGGCAGGGCCTCGTCTTTGACCCAGTCGTAGCCTTTCTCTTCAAGTTTTAGGGCAAGCGAACGGTCTCCGGTCTTGACAATCCGACCGTCCATCAAGACGTGCACGATGTCTGGTTGGATGTAATTGAGCAACCGCTGGTAGTGCGTGATCACCAGGAATCCACGCTCTGCAGAGCGCATGGCATTCACCCCACGGGAGACGATTTTGAGTGCATCAATGTCCAATCCTGAGTCGGTCTCGTCGAGGATTGCGTACTTTGGCTCAAGCATCATGAGTTGGAGGATCTCGTTCCGCTTCTTTTCACCACCCGAAAATCCTTCATTGACGTTCCGGCCTGTGAAACTGCGGTCCATCTCCAATTGATCCATCCTGGCGTACATTTGGCGGTAGAAGGCGATGGCATCTACATCTTCGCCGTCTGGTTTGCGTGCTTTGAGTGCGGCACGCAGGAAATTGGCGTTCGTCACTCCAGGGATCTCATGTGGATACTGGAATGCCAAAAACAGTCCAGCGCGGCTGCGTTGGTCAATGCTTAGGCTCAGCAAGTCTTCACCATCAAGGGTCGCGCTTCCTCCAGTCACTTCATAGTCTTCATGACCACAGAGGACTTTGGACAATGTGCTCTTGCCGGAGCCATTGGGGCCCATAATGGCATGGACTTCACCCGGTTTGATCTCGATGGTTAGTCCTTTGAGGATTTCGCGCTCGCCAATGCGGGCTTGGAGGTTTTCGATTTTCAGGCTCATGGGGGGAAGGGGATAAATTGTTTTTACTTCGTGCAGTCGGGACAGAGTCCGTGGATGGCCACGTCTGTGCGGGTAACTTTTGCGCCTTTGGGAAGGTTCCAGTAGGTCGCAGGGTCAAAATCTGCCATTGGGTGAGCATCAGTGACCTTTCCGCATTTCTCACAGTGGAAGTGCACATGCTCATGAAGGTTGGCACAGTAGCGTGATTGGCCTCGTTCGAGATGAACCTGCTTGATCAGGCCATTCGACGTCAGATGTTCCAGGCAATTGTAAACTGTGGCCAACGAGATATCTGAGGAGCGCGTCTTGATCCGAGTAAATAGGTCCAGGGCCGTCGGATGGTCAGTCGACTCAGCCAACGTCTGAAAGACCGCACGTCGATGTGGGGTCAGGCGTGCATCACGACCCAGAACTGCCAAGCGACAGTCCAAACCGGATGGGTAGCTCGTTTTTGGGTTAACTGGAGGCATCTGGATAGAGATTTGGAATTAGAACTAGAATGATTCTAAAATGATCAAACGAGTCCAGTTGGCAACCGGTTACTCGCTTTTTTCAAGATCACCCTCAAGGTCCCGCGCTCAATCGAGCTCGGGACGGAAATCCGCCGCATGATAGCTGCTGCGGACTAGGGGGGCTGAAGCCACATGCTTGAAGCCCTTTTTCAGCGCGATCTGCTTGTAGTTCTCAAATGTGTCCGGATGAATGTAATCCACGACCGGTAGGTGTTGGGGTGACGGCCTCAAGTATTGGCCCAGGGTCAGAACCGTGACTTTGTGATTCCGAAGATCGTCCATGGCTTGGAACAACTCGACTTCGGTCTCACCAAGGCCCAGCATCAACCCGGACTTGGTGGCTACCTTTTGACCGGCCTCTCTGGCCATTTCTGCGGCGCGCTTCAGCACCTGAAGGCTGCGATGATATTGAGCTCTGGATCGCACGAGGGGCGTCAGTCGCTCCACCGTTTCGAGATTGTGATTAAAGATGTGCGGGCGCGCTGCCATCACGGTCTGGAGCGCATCGTCTTTGCCATTAAAGTCGGGCACGAGGATCTCAATGACGATCTCCGGTCTCACTTTCCTTACCGCCTCGATCGTATTGGCAAAATGCTCTGCACCACCATCAGCCACGTCATCGCGTGCCACAGCAGTGATCACGATGTGGGACAAATCCATTCGCTTTACGGCCTCAGCCACCCGCTGGGGCTCATCCACCTCTAGTGCGAAGGGCTTTGCTGTCTTTACCGCGCAAAACCCGCAGGCGCGGGTGCAACGATCTCCGGCAATCATAAATGTCGCCGTTCCTTGGCTCCAGCATTCCCAACGGTTTGGGCATTGTGCTTCCTCACAGACCGTGTGCAGTCTCAGATCCGATATCAGGCCCTTCGTCGACCAGAACTTGGGTTCACTGGGCAGTTTAACCCTGATCCATGGTGGCTTACGCTCGGTATGAAGGGCTGGGTCAATTTTTGGGGGCATGTCCGGACATTACGTCCCTAGCGGATAAACTGAAACTCGGGGGTTAGCAAGACGGCCCATAGCATATCCTCAATGTTCTGTGCCCCAGGCTTGTCGCCCAGAATATCCATGGCTGCAGCAACCTCGTCGTTGGATGGCTGGCGGGCAAAGACTTGGCGATAAATGGCTTTCACAAGCTGTTCTGGTTCAACCGCGGAGGATGAAAGCGTTTCCGCACCGCGCTTCAGCAGCTCGGCAAGAATCGTCCCGTTGGCTAGGTCGATTGCCTCCAACGTGGTGAGGTTCTCAGGCCTGACCGAGACGATCTGCTCGCGGTTGGGTCGGCCGAGTGAGCGTTGGAGTAGATCACTCACTACCAACGATGCGCGCACTGGTTTCTCCGTGCCTCCGGTGCTCATGCGGCCTGCGGCACGATTTGCTGCGAGCGTGATGGCCCCACCCCAGGCATGATTCTTGACGACAGCGGCACTTTGCCATCCACCTTTGATGGGTTTGATGGCCCGTGCCTCGACCTGCGGCAGTTGAGGGTTCCAATCCCATGTTTGGTCGCTCAGAACCGCTAGGTCGGCACCAGTGGGCATCTTTAATCGCGCCTCAAACAACAGCCCGGCGGGATTTGGCTTCTTGCCGCCATTCTTCACGACGACAGTGATGACATTAGCGCCTTTTTTGAAGGCGTTGTTCAAGGGAAACACTTCAACGTTAGCAATGGTGTCGTCGTTCCCTATCTCCCGATTGTTCACATAGAGGCTGTAGCTGTTGTCGGCGGTAATGAGAGCGGAGGCACTGATGGGTGTGGCCTCTAGTTCCACGACCTTGCGGAAGGTGATGGCCTCATCCGCCTCTGCTTTGGCATCCGCTGACTTCCATATCCACTGTGCGGTTACTTTTGCAGATGGGTCGGGCTTTCCACGCAACACGCTCGGATGGGTTGATCTCGGGTGAGTCTTTGTGAGTGACCAGACCGCATCCATGAACTGCTCAGCAGTAAGTCTCCGCGCTATCGGTCCCGTGTAGATGTAATGGGCAGCGTCTGGTTCGCTTGGGGAGGTAGAAGTCTCGCTCTGATAGGCCTCAGAGGTCGCAATGTGCAGCAGGAGTTGCTTCAAATCATAACCGTTGTCCGAAAGGTAAGTGGCCAAATGGTCTAACAAATCAGCACTCCAAGGCTCTGTATGCATTGCGTCCACCGGATGAACGATTCCTCGTCCCATGAGCCGATGCCATAGCCGGTTGGCGATGGTGCGGGTAAATCTGCCGTTCTCACGATGCGTCATCAGTGCAGCGAGTTGAGCAAGACGCTCGGGTTGCGGTGTATCTCCTTTTACCTGACCGATCTCTGGAAAAATCCACGCAGCTTTGGCCGTTCGGCCCGTGGGTTTATCGCAGCGGAAGATCTCCTGCGGTGTTTCAGCATACACCGCCGCCAGAGCATACGCTTCATCCAGCTTCCAGCGATCAATGAAGCTATCATGACATGAGGCGCACTTCATATTGATCCCCAGGAACACTTGGGAGATCGACTGAGCGAACTGCACCTCGCGTGTTTGGGAGGCATTCACGTTTCCACGCCACTTGATACCAAAAATAAATCCCTCTGATTCCGGAGTCGGGGCTAGCAGTTCTCGCGCAAACTGGTCGAAGGGCTTATTGCTCACCAGAGACTGATAGAGCCAAGTAGTGATCGGCTTTCTGCCACCGTCAATGTAACCCGTGCCCACATAATCGTTACGGAGTAGGTCATTCCAAAAGCTGAGCCAGTGCTCAGCGTAGTCCACATCTCTCTTGAGCAAAGATTGGGTAGTCTCAGCCGTGTCACCGGGAAGGAGACCCACTAAGTCCATGTGCAGGCGCCTCTGGAGCGTTTCGGCTGAAGCCCGTTTAGGAATCCGTTGTTGGTGTTCTTTCAGGTAAGCATCTACGATGCGATCAATCGGATGCGTCCGCTCAGGGCTCGAAGGCGCGGGTAGGCTGGGTTGCCTTGGCCGCAGCGGTGGCTCATAGGCTGCTTTACCAAAGGTGAACCCCTCTTCCCAAACCAAGCCCTGCTTCACCCACTGCCGCAGAAGTTCAACCTCTTCAGCCGAAAGCCGCGCACCTTTGGGTGGCATCTGGGTGTCTTTGTCGGTGCTGACGAGCACCTCGATCAGTGAACTAACTTCGGGCTTGCCCGCTACGACCACCGGACCGTTCTCCGAACCTTCAAGAAGTTCCGCACGCGTGTTCATCGACAGACCAGCCTTCTTTTTGTCTCCGAGGTGGCATTCAGCGCAATGCTTCTTCAATATCGGTACGATCTGATGAGAGAAGTCCACCGCGCCATGCAATGGCAGAGTTAGGAGTGGCAGAAAAAGGCAAAGGCGGTGGAACATCATCGTCGGAGGCTTCTCAATACGCAAAAACTTGCTCAACATTGCCGATTCGCATCAGCAGTTTCACCTTGTCCACCCCTCATCCATCGCCACCGTCGTGATCCGATGAGCAACCACGCTAAACGCTACTCTTTAGGCATCGACTATGGCACCAACTCCTGCCGCTCACTCTTGGTGGACTTGGATGATGGGGCCGAGGTCGGCACGGCTGTTTTCCCTTACCCTTCGGGCAAGATGGGCATCCTTTTGGATGGGCGAGATCCCAATGTAGCACGCCAGAACCCTCAAGATTACCTGGACGGTCTCGAGTTTGTCGTAAAGAAAGCGCTCGACCAAGCTCGGGCGACAGTGGCTGGTTTCGACCCATCAGCCATTGTGGGCCTGGGCATCGACACCACTGGCAGTACCGTCATACCTGTCGATGCAAAGGGTACCCCGCTTGGTTTGCAGGCCAACTTTAAAGACAATCTCAATGCGATGGTCTGGCTGTGGAAGGATCACACAGCACACGAAGAAGCTGCGGAGATCACGTCGCTTGCGGCAAGGATCCGTCCTCAGTATCTCGCCAAGTGTGGGGGCACCTACTCGAGTGAATGGTGGTGGAGCAAAATACTTCACCTCCGCCGCATTGATCCCGCAATCTTTGCCAGCGCTCACAGTTTTGTAGAGCACTGCGACTGGATACCCGCAGTCCTCGCGGGAGAGACCGATCCCGCCAAAATGAAGCGCAGTGTGTGTGCTGCGGGGCACAAGGCTATGTTCAATGCCGGGTGGGGCGGCCTTCCAGACAAAGAGTTCCTCGCTGCCCTTGATCCGGCCTTGGCCGACTTGAGAGATCGACTCTTTGATTCCGCTCATACCTCCAATGTCCGCGCGGGCGGACTGTGTGAAGAGTGGGCAGGCCGTTTGGGACTCAAGACAGGAACGGCGATTGCGGTTGGTGCCTTTGATGCGCATATGGGAGCCGTGGGAGCTGGTGTCAAAGAGGGCACCCTGACCAAGATTCTAGGCACCAGTACTTGCGACTTGATGGTGAGTTCTTCTAACAGGCAACTGGCAGACATTCCTGGCGTCTGCGGCATCGTTGACGGTTCAGTTCTGCCAGGTTACTTCGGAATCGAGGCCGGACAAAGTGCAGTCGGAGACATTTTCCTGTGGCTCGTCGGGCATCTCGTCCCAGACACCTACGGAGCCGATCTTGACGCCAAGTTTGAGACCATGCAGCAGGCGATGACAAAGCAGAAGCCGGGGGCGACTGGACTTCTGGCTCTTGACTGGAACAATGGCAACCGCACCATTCTCACAGATGCACGGCTCACAGGCTTGTTGCTTGGTCAGACACTCCACACTACTGCCCATGAGATCTACCGCGCTTACATCGAAGCGACTGCTTTTGGAGCGCTTACCATCATCAAACGAATCGAGGAATACGGCGTTCCCGTCCAAGAAGTCGTGAACACTGGTGGTCTCGCGGTCAAGAATGCGACCCTCATGCAGATTTACGCCGACGTGATCGGCAAGCCAATGAAGGTCGCCCGCAGCGATCAAACCTGTGCCCTCGGAGCGGCAATCTTTGGCGCGGCGGCAGCTGGGGCAGGGGACGTTGGAGAACTTCAGTCGCGCATGACCGCGGTTCGCGAGACGATTTACAACCCCATTCCCGAGAATCATCAGGTGTATTCTGAACTTTATGCGCTCTACCGCGATGTTCATGATGCCTTCGGCACTGCTGATTGGAACGGCAATCTCTCCCATGTCATGAAGCGATTGCTGGAGATACGTGACAGACAACGTTGCGCCTGAGCCTCAAACAGGGTTTCTTTCATGATGACAAAGATTGCATTGCTCGGCTGCGGCAAAATGGGTTCGGCATTAGTGAACGGTATCGCTCGTTCGCTTGGCAAAGGTGTTGCGTTCTGGTTCTACGATGTTCACCCGGCATCTGCAGAAGCGCTCAGTTCGCTGGGCACGGTTTCGGACAGTGCCGCTGCTGCCGTGACCAATGCAGATGTAGTCATCCTCGCCGTAAAACCCGGAGACATGCGTGCTCTATGTCAAAGCTTGGCCAGCCTTGGAGGAGACAGACTTTACCTCTCTATCGCCGCTGGCCTAAAGCTTGTTGATTTGCAGTCCTGGCTTGGTGGTAATCAACGAGTGATCCGAGTCATGCCCAACACCCCCGCACTGGTTGGGATGGGCGCCTCGGCCTTCTCGCGTGGTGAGCGGGCCACTGAGAATGATGCGGCGCTTGCTCGTCAACTTCTAGGGGCGGTCGGCACGGCGGATGAGGTTGCGGAGAAGCTTTTGGACGCAGTGACGGGTCTGAGTGGTAGCGGCCCAGCTTACGGTTACACCATCATTGAGGCCCTTGCTGACGGTGGTGTGCTCATGGGGCTTCCTCGCGCCACAGCGGTGCGATTGGCTGCTCAAACCATGCTCGGGGCAGCTGAAATGGTCCTCAAGACTGGTAAGCACACCGGCTCACTGCGTGATGAAGTGACCAGCCCAGGTGGAACAACCGCAGCTGGATTGGAAGCCCTCGAACTTGGCGGTCTCCGTGCCGCATTGCTTCAGGCTGTGCGCTCGGCTACCGAGCGCGCTATCGAACTCGGTCAAAAATAGCCATGTCTTTGGTAGAGCAACTTCGCACAGACGAAACGCTTCGGCAGAAGGAGTTTCCCGTGACATCCGCATCGGTATTCATGGCTCATGCTGGCGTTACGATTCTCCCACGCCGCGTTACGTCGGCTATGCAGCAATACCTGGAGCAGAGTTGTCTTCGTCATCAGGAGTATCCAGAGGCATGGAAAGCGGTTCTTGAGACCCGCGCACTCGCCGCCAGACTCATCGGGGCCAAAGCTTCTGAAATCGCTCTCCTTGGACCCACTTCACTAGGCCTTAATCTCGTAGCGCTCGGCCTAGAATGGGCGCCTGGAGATGAAGTGGTCTGCTATCTCGACGACTACCCCGCCAACGTCTACCCATGGATGGAACTCCAGCGCAAAGGAGTTACGGTTCGCTTTCTGAAACCCAATGGGCTCGGGGGCATCACTCCTGAGATAGTTGCTGCCTCCCTCACCGCCCGCACCAAGTTGGTTTCCATAGCTTCCTGTCATTACCTCACTGGTAACCGTATCGACCTTCCAACGATTGGCTCATTGCTAAAGTCTCGCGGCATTTTGTTCTGTCTGGATGCGATACAGACACTCGGCGCCTTCAAAACGACGGTTGAGCATGTAGATTTCCTCAGTGCTGACGCACATAAGTGGTTGTTAGGACCAATGAGTGCCGGGATAGTCTACGTTCGTGAAGAACTCCATGAGCGCCTTCGGCCAGCATTGCTCGGCTCTTGGAATGTGAGGAGTCCGCAGTTCATCGCTCAGGAGACGATTGAGTTTGAGTCCGGCGGTCGTCGTTTTGAGCCCGGCGCCATGAACATAGCGGGTATTCTTGGCATGAGGGCAGCGTTGGAACTCATTGGTGAAGCTGGAGTCGATGCCATTAGCGCGCGACTTCTCCAACTCCGTGAAATGATCCATGAGGCGCTTCCCACCTGGGAGTTTCTCTCGGTAGTAGACGGTTGTCTCCCCAGCGGCATCATCACAGGTAGACCGCTTGGCGCTACCGAAGATCAAATGACACAACTGTTTGCTCGGCTAACAGCGTCAAACATCGTCGCGTCACATCGTCATGATCGCAGTGGCAAAAGTTACATCCGCTTTAGCCCCCATTTTTACAATCACGAGTCCGAAATTGAAAGACTCGCGAGCGTTATCAATGGCTCATGAAGCTGCTCATCTTGATCCTTGGTGTCCCTGCTGTCGCATCAGCATTGGATTTCGACCGCGAGATCCGTCCGCTACTGCAAGAGCGCTGCATCGAATGCCACGGTGAAAAGAAACAGAAAGGTGAACTCCGCCTCGACGCCAAAGTCCACGCCTTCAAAGGCGGCCACGACGGCCCTGCGATCCTCGCAGGCAAGGCGGATGCCTCTCCGCTCTTCCAGCGCATCACCAGCACCGATGACGACGAGCGCATGCCACCGAAAGGCGATGGCCTAACGCCGCAGCAGATCACGCTCATCCGTGACTGGATCGACTCCGGCGCGGAATGGCCCGAGAATGCTGCTGACAAGGCCGCTCTGACGGATAAGCGCCTACAACACTGGTCGGTGCAGCCGATCCTGAACGCCTTTCCAGCCGACGCGAACATCGACGCCTTCATCGAAGCCAAACTACGCGAAAACGGACTCAAACCTTCCCCTGAGGCAGATGCGCGCACCTTGGAGCGCCGCCTCCACTTCGACCTCCTAGGTCTTCCCCCAGATCCGTCCCATACGACCTATTCGTCCTACGAAGCCCTCGTGGACTCCCTCCTCGCCTCACCGCACTACGGAGAACGCCAAGCCCGCCACTGGCTGGACATCGTCCACTACGCGGACACGCATGGCTTTGAGCGTGACCAGCTCCGCCCGAACGCCTGGCGTTACCGCGACTACGTCATCGAATCCTTCAACTCGGACAAACCCTACGATCAGTTTCTTCGTGAGCAGATCGCCGGAGATTTGATGCCGAAACCGGTCATCGACGCGCTCGGCTTCCTCTCCGCCGGGCCGTGGGATTTCGTCGGGCAGGTCGAAACGAAGTCCGACATGCTGCGCCGTGCCGCGCGGGCGCTCGATCTCGATGACATGGTCACGCAGACGCTCACCGCCACGATGGGCATCACCATCAACTGCGCCCGCTGCCACGATCACAAACTCGATCCCATCACGCAAGAGGAGTATTACCGGCTGTGGGCCGTGTTTGCGGGCGTGAAGCGTGGCGATCGCGAACTTGATCCCGCAGCCACCAAACAACTCGCTGCGGAGAAAGCACAACTCGGCAAAGAACTCGCTCAAACACGCGCACAGATCGCCAAACTAGCTGGGGAAGGCCTCGAACTCGCCGAACTCATCCCCGAAGGCTCCGGCATCGACATGCGCAACGGAGCTGTGACGAAGGACAAGCAGGGTTACCATCGCGACATTCAGACGAACCGGCTTCAGAAGGTCGAAAACGTGCCTGGTGTGAAGTGGGTCTTCGTTCCCGATGGCAAAGGCGAGGTCACCGTGGACTTCAAAAAACCCGTGAAGGGCCTTCCAGCCACCAGCGGCCACTTTTGGGACATGATCGCGAATCGACCGCTCAATGCCCAACGCAGCACCACGCTCGGTGGCACCGACTTTGCCACGAAAGGCCACAACCTGCTCGCCATGCATGCGAACAGCGGCATCACCTTCGATCTCGCGAAGCTGCGCGAGCAAAGTGGGCTGAAAGCCATGCGTCTCACCGGCCTCATCGGTTTTGGAGCCTCGAAAGAGGCCGCAGGCACGAAGGCAGACTTCACTGTGTTCGTCGATGACGAGCTGAAGTTCCAAAAGCTCAAGCTGCGCAAGGACGAGACCGCCGTGCTCGATCTCGACGTTCCTGCGAAAGCAAAAACACTCACCTTGATCGCCACAGATGGTGGCGACGGCATCGGCAACGATCTGCTTTTCATCGGCGATCCGAAGCTCGTGCCCGAAATCGCCGAAACGCGGCTCACCGAGGCTCAAAAGGCCGATTTGACCCAACTTCGCGCTGAAGCTCAAAAGCTCGAAAAAGCCCTCCAAAGCCTTCCCGAGCCCGAAAAGGTCTATGCGGTCGTTTCCGCCGAAAAACCACCCGTGACCAAAGTGCAGCGCCGCGGCAATCCGGAGGATGAGGCGCATGAAGTCACGCCGGGGGCCTTTGCGTGGGTGAAGCATGCCTCTGCAAGTTTCGGTGATCACCAAACACCCGAAGCACAGCGTCGCCTCGCTCTCGCGAACTGGATCACGCATCCCGAGAACCCGCTCACGGCGCGTGTGATCGTGAATCGGCTATGGCATCACCATTTTGGTCAGGGCTTGGTGAACACGCCGAGTGATTTTGGCATTGGTGGCAGTGCGCCGAGTCATCCGGAGCTGTTGGACTACCTGGCGCGGGAGCTCATGACGCACGGCTGGAGTTTGAAGCATGTGCATAAGCTGATCGTGATGTCGAAGGCGTATCGGCAGAGATCCGTCGGATCGGTGCCATCGGACGGATCGAATCGGCTGCTCTGGCGGCAGAATCCGCGGCGGTTGGATGCAGAGACGCTTCGTGACACGGTGCTGGCCGTTTCTGGAAAGCTGAACTTCCAACGCGGAGGCCCGGGCTATCGCGACTTCAACTACACCGAGGCCTACGCGCCGATTTATGAGTATGTGACGCCGGACAAGCCGGAGCTGTGGCGGCGCAGCATCTACCGTTTTGTCGTTCGCACGACACCGCACCAATTCATGACGACGCTGGACTGCCCTGATCCGGCGAATCTGACGCCCGCACGGGCGCAGACGACGACGGCGTTGCAAGCGCTGACGCTTTCGAACAACGAGTTCATGCTCCAGCAGGCCCGCTACCTCGCCGAGCGGGCGAAGACGCAAGAACGGGCCTTCCAGCTTTGCTTTCAGCGTGATGCGAAACCGGATGAACTCGCCGCGGCGAAGAAGCTCGATCTCGTGTCGCTGTGCCGCATGCTTTTGAATGCGAACGAGTTCGTTTATGTGGATTGAGCGCTCAATTGCTCTTGGTGAACGCGTAAATGTGCGACCATGAAAATGCCGCTCTGCTTTCTCTCCCTCGTTTCCATTCTGCATGCCGCCGAACTGCCTGTCTGCGAATGGGTTTTCAGCGGTGGCGGTGTTTCGAGCGATAAAACGCGTGCGGTGACGACCGATGGCGCGGGGAATGTGTTTTTGGCTTCTGAGTGCATCGGTGATGCCGTGTTTGGTGAACACCTGCACAAAACGGCGGGCGGCATGGACATGTGCCTTGTGAAGCTCGACGCGAAGGGCAAGGCGCTATGGGCGAGCGCGATTGGCGGCAGCAAAACGGATCGTGCGTATGGTGTGATCACCGATGCGGCTGGCAATGCGTATGTGACCGGGCATTTCGAAAGCACGGACGCGCGGGTAAATGGCGAGACGCTTCCGAATGCAGGTAGCTACGATGTCTTCACGGCGAAGTTCTCGCCGGAGGGCAAGGTGCTGTGGGTGCGGGTGAAGGGCGGCGAAGGCTACGATTATGGTCATGGCATCGCCATCGACTCGAAGGGGCACGTCGTCGTCACCGGCGCCATCGGGCGGCAGGTGTTTTGCACGAAGTATGACACCGAAGGCCGCGAGGTGTGGCATCGCACGACGTCTGGCAGCGTCAATGGCAGCGGTCACGGCATCGCGGTGGATGGAAAGGATAATATCTACCTCGGAGGCAACTCCACGGGCACGGGAGCATTTGGCAAAGCGGCCATCGAATCGAAAACGACCGCCGCGCTCGCGGTGAAGCTTACGCCGGAAGGCGAGGGCATGTGGGCGAGTGTGATTCCCGGCACGCCGAGCGCGCTTTATCATGAGATCGCCTGCGATTCGCAGGGGCGCGTGTGGGGCGCGGGCATGTTCAAGGGCAGCGTGAGCGTGGCGGGCCAGACTTTCCAAAGCAGCGGCGAAAAGGACAACGACGGCCTCATCGTGCATCTTGATGCCGGTGGCGAAGTGCAGTGGGCGCGGCATCTGCACGGGCCGGGCACCGATTATTGCCTCGGCGTGGCCACCGATGATCGCGGCACCGCCTTCGTGTGTGGCGACTTCAATCAAGACACCTACCTCGCCGGTCACGCTCTCGCCACCCGAGGCAGCGGCGACATCTTCCTCGCGGCTTTTGATGCTAAGGGTGCTCTGAATTGGGTCCAGCAGGCCGGTGGCAAGTTGAACGACAACGCCTACCCGATCACCTTCCGCGCGCCCGATGAACTCATCATCGCCGGAGCCTGCGCCGCGTCGGCGAGCTTTGGCTCGCACGAGGTGATGAAGTCCGGCTCCAGCGACATGTATGGCGCGAAATGGAAGCTGAAGGCGAAGTGAACGCCTCCTGATCAATCTCAAATCACATCGCTGTGTCCTTCATGACGCGTTCTCTTTTTGCCCTCCTCCTCGCTTTCACCGCGGCGCTGCCTGCTGCGGAGATCACTCTGACCGCGCCGCTGGATCATGCGGTGGTGCAGCGGAGCACGCCGGGCCGAGGGCTGGTGCGCATCGAGGGTGAGCTTTCGGAGGAGGTGAAGGCAGCGGAGGTTTCCATCGAGGCGCGGCTGGTGGATGCGCAGCGTGAACTGCCGTGGCAGCGTGTGGGTGGATCGGTGGCGGGAAAGAAGCTCGCGGGCACGCTGGAGGCGATCGCAGGCGGTTGGTGGCGGCTGGACGTTCGCGTGATGAGCGCGGGCAAGGAGCTCGCAAAGGGCAACGTGGCGCATGTCGGCATCGGCGAGGTGTTTGTCATCGCGGGGCAATCAAACTCGGCGAATCACGGCACGGAAAAGCAGACGACGAAGACACGGCGCGTGGCCACCTTTGACGGCAAGGCCTGGCGCATCGCGGATGATCCGCAGCCGGGCGCGAGCGGTGGTGGCGGCAGTTTCATCCCGCCATTTGCCGATGCGGTGGCGGAAAAGGAAAACGTGCCCGTGGGCATCATCGCCTGCGGCATCGGTGCGACGAGTGTGCGCGAGTGGTTGCCAAAAGGCGCGACCTTTCCGAATCCACCGACGCTGGTGAGTCGCGTGGAGCAGCTCCCGAGCGGTCAGTGGGCCAGCAAAGGCGCGGCGTATGAGGCTTTCATCTCGCGGATGAAGTCCGCCGGGCCGCGTGGCTTTCGCGCCGTGCTCTGGCATCAGGGCGAGAGCGATGCGAACCAGAAGGACACGACCCGCACGCTCCCGGGCAAACTTTACCGCGAGTATCTGGAGAAAATCATCCGCGACTCGCGAGGCGACATCGGCTGGGACGCGCCATGGTTCGTGGCGCAGGCGAGCTATCACGTGCCGGGCGATGAAGGCAGCGACGACATTCGCGCCGCGCAGGCTTCGCTTTGGAAGGATGGCATCGCGCTCGAAGGCCCCGACAGCGATGCATTAAAAGGCAAACTCCGCGAGCGTGATGGCCAAGGCGTGCACTTCAGCGGCCCCGGACTGCGTGAGCACGGCGCGAAGTGGGCGCAAAAAATCCTCCCGTGGCTGCAGCAGCAATGGACCGCGCCGCGAAACGTGAGCGGCGGCACGGAGTGGAGTGATTTCGCGCAATTGCCCGAGTGCCACAGCCTCGGCTGGGTGAGCGCGAACGTGCAAACGAAGTCCACCACGAGCTGGAACGGCGTGCTCGATGAAGCGAAGTGGGGCACGCCATCGCCGCAGCAGGCTGTGTCGCGAAATTGGGACTGGAAAATCAGCGAGTCGCTATGGCGCGAGGCCGTGAAGCAAAAGGGCGAGGGCAAGCGCGAGGAGGTCGCGTTCGATCTGTGGCTGCCGGAGGGCATCGAGAGCGTGAAAGGCATCGTCGTGATGTCCGGCCACGGCAGCGGCGAGGGCCTGTTTCGTCGCGCCGACCTCCGCACGCTCGCGAAGGAGCTGCACCTCGCGCTTTTCAAATTTGTCGGCAATCCGATGCAACGCGGCTTTTGGCCGCAAAGCCTGCTTTTTGAGCATTTGGTGCATGTCAGCGAAAAAACCGGTCACCCGGAGCTGCAGCACGCGCCGCTGTTTTTATACGGTCACTCGAATGGCACCGGCTTCTCGGCCATTTTCACGTCGTATGAGCCGAAGCGTGTGTGGGGCTTCGTTTCGATGCGTCCCGGCACCACGTTTCAAGTGTATCAACCCGGTGCCGCGCAGGTGCCTGGCCTCGTCATCTTCGGCGAGGACGATGCGTTCCTCGCCCGGCCTTCCAAAGAGGAAAACCTCGCCGTGGTGCCCGCTTTGCGGAAGAACCACGCCGCGCTGTGGAGCATCGCCGTCGAACCGAAGACCGGCCACGGCCCCGGCGAGAAAACCTGGCCACTCGTCTTCTCCTTCCTCCGTCACAGCTTCACCGCCCGCGTCCCCGCCGGTGCCGATGCACGCAAAGGCCCCGTGAAGCTCCTCACGCCCGCTCTCGAAAGCGGTCACCTCGGCCAAAACTGGTCCGCCACCAAAGGCGGCTATCAAGAACTGCCCACCGCGCCCTTCGCCACCTTCCCCAGTGACAAATCCACCGCCTCGTGGCTCCTCAATGCGGCCTTCGCCCGCGACTGGCAGTTGTTTCAAAAGACCGGCGAGGTTCAATCCAAGAAGTAAGCGGCGATCAACACCTTGTCTCCGCTTCATCGGTGCCGTAAACTAGGCCCGTAATCACCCTTTCCCCTCAAGCTTCGGCGATGGATAAAATTTTCGCTCTCCTCAACCAGATGGAAGCCGATGGAGTCATCGGCCAGTATGCCATTGGTGGAGCGGTGGGAGCGATTTTCTGGCTGGAGCCCTTCGCCACCAAGGACTTGGATGTGTTTGTGACACTGCCCACGGAGGCAGGAAGTTCGCTGCTCACGCTGGGCCCGATCTACTCCTATCTGTTGAGCCGTGGTTATCAGCCTAGCGGCCAGTTTATCCTCATCGAAGGCTGGGCCGTCGAGTTCGTGCCGCCACCCACACCGCTTGTCGAGGAGGCTCTGTCGAAATCCGTGATGCGCGACGTGAACGGGATCAACACACGGGTTTTCACCGCCGAGCATCTCGCGGCGATCTGCCTGCAAGTGGGCCGGGCGAAAGATCACGACCGCGTGGTTCGCTTCCTGGAGGCTGAGGTGCTCGATGCGGCGGTCTTTGAAACCATTCTACAGCGGCACGATTTGATGCCACAGTGGCTGAAGTTCCAAAACACCTACCTAGAGCAATGAACCCACTGTTAGAGGACATGATCACCCGCAAGCGCGAGCGCAGACGCGAGCTGGCGGCATTGCCGGTCGGCGAGAAATTGCGGATGCTGGAGCAGATCTTGA
This sequence comes from Verrucomicrobiaceae bacterium, assembly GCA_016795485.1. Taxonomy (GTDB): domain Bacteria; phylum Verrucomicrobiota; class Verrucomicrobiia; order Verrucomicrobiales; family Verrucomicrobiaceae; genus JAEUHM01. Next base: position 59,193 of record JAEUHM010000016.1, read on the forward strand.
CCGACACCAAGAGCATCGCGGCAACACATCCTGACAAACCCGCCAACCCCTTGAAGGTCAAAGTCAGGAAGACTGCCTCGCTCATATTGCCCTGAGCCTCCTTGGGTGGCCCGCAGGCATTTCAGCGGGATGGAGTCGTGCGATAGATCGTCCACGACCACACGATTTCTCTTCCATGAAGATTCTCACCCTTCTCCTCACTTTCGCTTTCGCCCTCCAATTCCTCGCGGCCGACACACCGGTCGAAACAGACCCGCGACTGCATTCCGATGGCAAAGGCTGGAAGCTCAACCAGGCCAAAATTGAAGACCCGAAGCGTCCGCGGGTGCTGCTGATCGGTGATTCGATCCTCAGCGGCTACATGGCGCATGCGATCAAGAAGCTCGAAGGCAAGGCTTACGTCGATGCGTGGGTGAATCCGTATAATCAGTCGGAGCATCTCAACACAAAAATCCTGCCGGAGGTGCTCGCGAGGGGGCCGTATGACGTGATCCATTTTAACATGGGCCTGCACGGCTGGCAGGAGGGCCGCATCAAGCCGGGCACGTTTGAACCGCTGACCAAGGGCTACGTCGAGGCCATTCGCGCCAACTTGCCCAACGCCAAGCTCATCTGGGCCAGCAGCACCCCCGTGTTGCTCGAAGGCGATGTCAAAAAGCTCGATCCCGTCATCAACGGCACCATCATCGAACACAACCGCATGGCCGCAAAGGTCATGGCCGAGTGCAGCGTGCCGGTGAGCGACTTTTACGCCCTGCTCGTAGACAAACTCGAGCTCGCCCGTGGCGGCAAAGACAAGTTTCACTGGAATGGGCCCGCGTATCAAATCCTCGGCGACAAGTGCGTCGAAGAGGTGCTGAAGGTGCTGCCGACGAAGTGATGAATGTGCGTGCTTGAGTCCTCCGGACTTATCTGAGCAGTCCAGAGGACTGCACCTCACTGCAAAATCCTCTTCCCATGACCTCCCGCCGCTATTTTCTTCAAAACACTTCGTTTCTCGCCACCACGCCGTTTTGGGCCTCACAAGCCGTCTGGGCTGCGGAAGGCATCCCGCAGTCCGTCGCGGAGCTTTGGGCGGATTTTGATCCGCGCAAAGATCCCATCGAAACGGAGGTGATTCGCGAGTGGAAGGAGGACGGCATGGTTTTGCGGCTGGTGCGCTACTTCATCGGCAGCTTCAAAGGCAAGCCGGCACGCATGGCGGCGGTGTATGGCTTTCCCGAAGGCACAAAGACCAAGCTTCCGGCAGTGATGCACATTCATGGCGGCGGCCAGCGAGGCTCGGTGAGCGAGGTGAAGCTGCTCGTGGCGCGAGGTTATGCGGCGCTCTCGGTAAACTGGGGCGGCAGCGGCAATGGGAAAGCGCCCTTCAACACCTGCGAGAAGGCCGAGCCCGGCGATCCGAACACCGACTGGGGCGCGGTCGATCCCTCGCAGCTCAATGTGCCGGGCTATTCGTCGATGCTGCCAGGTCCGAAGCATGTCTTTGAAGACCGCGAGCATCCGAAGAACAACAACTGGTATCTCCTCACACTCGGCTGCCGTCGCGGGCTCACTTTTCTCGAACAGCAACCCGAGGTCGATCCGCAGAAGCTCGGTGTGCATGGTTGGTCGATGGGCGGCAACCTCACGATGTATGTCGCGGGCACGGATGATCGCGTGAAGGCCGCCGTGCCGGGTGTCGGCGGTCAGGGCTGGCGCTGGCAGGGACGCGACTACCTCGGCGGCAAAGCGCAGCAGGAGCAGATCAAAGGCGACATCGAGGTCTTCAAGCGCACGCTGAGCTTCGAAAGCTACGCGCCGCTCATCCAGTGCCCGGTGCTGCATCGCAGCGGCACGAATGACTTCCACGGCTGGATGGATGATGTGTATCGCACCAACGAACTCATCAAAAATCAGCCCACACGATACAGTTGGGCAACGCATCTCAATCATCGCACCGTTCCCGAGGTCGCCATCGCGATGCCGCTCTGGTTTGATCACTTTCTCAAAGGCGGCCCCGCGCTGCCGGAGACACCGCAGAGCGAGCTGCGCCTCAAATCCAACGACGACGTGCCCATGCTCCGCGTGCGGCCCGATGCCAAAACGCTGCCCGTCGCCCGCGTCGAGATTTATTACAGCATCGACCCCGATCCCCGCGCCCGCTTCTGGCGCAGCGCCGAGGTTCATCACGAAGCGGAGGGCTACATCGCCCATCTGCCGATCCACACGCTCGACACGCCGCTGTTCGCTTTCGCGAACGTTTACTACACGCTGCCAAAGCCCGAATCGCTGTCGCAGATCCCCGGCAACTCGAAACCGGTCACCGAAGTCTGCATCAGCTCGCTTCTTCACTCTCACACTGCCGACGAGTTGAAACAAGCCGCCCCGAAACTCACCGCGAAGCCCTCGCAGCTCATCGAAGACTTCACCCACGGCCAACGCGACTGGTATTCTCTCAACGCCGGCAATCTCACGCATCAGCAGCTCTGGACGCGCAAAGTCACCGACCCGCTCTGGCGGGGCCCCGAAGGCTCCAAGCTCGTCCTCACGCTCAAAATGCCGCAGACCAACCGCATCCACATTGTCCTCCAGCAAAACGAGTGGCGCAGCTACCGCGGCCAACGTCGCACCTTCGCCTGCAGCCGCGAAATCCCCGGCTCCAATGCCCCGCAGATCCTCACGCTCGATTTGAAGGACTTCACCTCCCCCGAAGGCCCGCTCACAACCTGGTCCGAACTCGACCAACTCGGCCTCTGCGCCCACTTCGTCGCCAAAGGCAGCACCGCGAGCGACGCCCCGCTCTGGAAAGGCCCCGCGCCGGAGTTTTTGAAGCTGGCGTGGGAGTAGTCCTAGCTTCACAATGCACAGGAATTTCATGCGCCTCACGCTCACCCTCTCCTTGTTCCTCATTCTGGTTTCATCATTCGCGGCGGAGCCGCGGCTTCTGGTTCACTACATGCCGTGGTTTGCCACGAAGGATGTCAGCGGCGCGTGGGGCTGGCATTGGACGATGAACCACTTCGATCCGGAGCAGATCAAATGGGACGACCAGCGGAAGATCGCGTCGCACGACTATCCGCTCATCGGGCCGTATGACTCGGGAGATGATCAGGCGCTCGAATGCCAGGCTCTGCTGATGAAAATCGCGGGGCTGGATGGCGTGGTGATCGACTGGTATGGCACGAGCGACCTGAACGACCACGCGATGAATCATCGCAACACGCAGAAGCTCATCCCATGGCTCAAGAAGGCCGGATTGAGCTTCGCGGTGTGCTACGAGGATCAGGCCGTGAAGACGCTGAAGAGTGGCGAGGACGTGAAGCAGGCTCAAAAGGACCTGAAATGGGCTGAGGAGCACTTTTTCGCGGATTCGAGCTACGAGCGGCAGAATGGCCGTCCGCTACTGTTGGTCTTCGGACCGCAGCATTTGAAGTGGAAGTTCGATTTGGAGTCCAAACCGCTCGTGTTCGGCCTTCCGCACCTTGCAAAGCAAAACGGACTCGATGGTGCTTTTGCGTGGCCGCCGGTCACGGGAGGTAAAGCACTCTCGCCCGAGCAGTGGAAGAAGGTGCTCGGGCTCGCCTATGCGTCGAAGCAGCCTTTCATCGCCTCCGCATTTCCCGGCTTCAAAGACATCTACCAAACGGCAGGCGTGCATGACAGCTACGGCAGCATCGCGACACGTGGAGGCCTCACGCTGAGTGAATCGCTCGAACAAGCGCTGCAAAGCAAGGCACCGGTCATCCAGATCGCCACGTGGAATGACTACGGCGAGGGCACGATGATCGAACCGACGCGCAGCAACGGCTATCGCCATCTCGAAAAGCTTCCGCGTTGCGGCAATCCGGCGGACTTGCGCCTGCCGGTGATGCTTTACCAGCTTCGCAAACGTGGCGGAGATGCCGTGAAGCTCGATGAAGCTTCGGCACTGATGTTTGCGTCGAAGTTCACAGAAGCGGAGGCACTTCTCGCGAAGGTGAGCCGTGAAGTCGGCAAGCAAGTCATCGACGGCAGCTATCATCTCACGAGCGAGTTGCTGTATCGCGAGGAGAAAGGCATCAGCGCTGCGGAGAACCAGCGTTGCCGGCTTGATGTGTATGCGCCGGCCACGACGAAAGCATTTTCGACGGTCATTTGGTTTCACGGCGGCGGTTTGACTCAAGGCGAGCGCTCCATTCCGCTGCCGCTGCGCAATCAAGGGTTCGCCGTGGTGGCCGCGAACTACCGTCTTGGTCCCGGCGTGAAGTCACCGGTGTATATCGAAGATGCCGCGGCGGCCATCGCGTGGACCTTGAAGCACATCGGCGACTTCGGTGGCGATCCAAAACGCGTCTTCGTCAGTGGTCACAGCGCGGGCGCTTACCTCTCGCTGATGTGCGGCCTCGACCAACGATGGCTCGCGAAGCACGGCATGGATGCCGATGATCTCGCGGGGCTCATCCCGCTGAGTCCGCAAGTCATCACGCACTTCACCATCCGCGACGAGCGCGGCATCAAGGAGACGCAGCCGATCATCGACGACCTCGCGCCGCTGTTTTACGTCCGCAAAGACGCGCCGCCCATTCTGCTCGTCACCGGCGACCGCGAAAAAGAACTCATGGGCCGCTACGAGGAGTGCGCCTACTTCTGGCGCATGATGAAGCTCGCCGGTCACAAGGGCACGACGCTGCATGAGCTGGACGGCTTCGATCACGGGAGGATGCCCGAGCCGGCCTTTCCGCTGCTCGTGAAGTTTGTGGAGACAACTGGCAGCCAATCTGCCAGAAACTAACCCATGCCCATCTACGGCACTGCCTTGCTATCCCTCTGCCTGCTCACCGGCCTCACGGTGGGGCGACTCATCGGCGCGGCGCTCGGGGTGGACGCGGACATCGGCGGCGTGGGCATCGCAATGATCCTGCTGATCATAGGCTGTGATTCCTTGCAGCGCCGCAGACTGATGAAAGCGCCGACGGAGAACGGCATCGTTTTCTGGGGCCAGATGTATGTGCCCATCGTGGTCGCGATGGCAGCGAGCCAGAATGTGCTCGGAGCACTTTCGGGCGGTGTGATGGCCATTGTCGCCGGCTTGGCGGCGGTGGCGCTCAGTTTTGTGCTCGTGGCGGTTTTGGCGAAAGGCGGCTCGAAGGAGGAAAAGGGCTCATGAGCATCCTCGAAGGCATTTTGATCAAAAACGGCCTGCTGACGGCCTTTTCGCTCATCGGCGTGACGATGCTCGTTTCGTATTGGGCCAGTGAAAAGCTCACGCGTGGCCGCTTGCACGGCAGCGCCATCGCCATCCTGATCGGTTTGCTCATGGCGGTGCTCGCTGGAGGCAAAAACGGCCTCTCGGACATCCCGATGCTCTCCGGCGTAGGCCTCATGGGCGGCGCGATGCTGCGCGACTTCGCCATCGTGGCGACGGCTTTTGGCGTGCGCATGGAGGAGTTCATCAAAAGCGGCTTCATCGGCATCGTGTCGCTGTTTTTGGGCCTGTTCGTGTCCTTCTTCGCCGGTGGCGTGGTGGCGTTTGCCTTTGGCTATCGCGATGCCGTGAGCATCACGACCATCGGCGCGGGCGCGGCGACTTACATCGTCGGCCCAGTGACGGGCGGTGCGATTGGTGCGAGCAGCGAAGTCATCGCGCTTAGCATCGCCGCCGGCTTGGTGAAAGCCATCGCAGTGATGATCGCCACGCCCTTCCTCGCCAAGGCCATCGGTCTCAATAACCCGCGTGCCGCGATGATCTTCGGCGGCCTCATGGGCACCAACAGCGGCGTCATGGCCGGGCTCGCCGCCACCGATCCGAAACTCGTTCCCTACGGCGCGATGACTGCCACCTTCTACACCGGTCTCGGCTGCCTGCTGGGACCATCGGTGGTGTTCATGATCGCCCGTGCTCTCTTTTAAACCATGCCCGACCTTCCTTTCATCGCCCGAGCCCGTTCGTTTGCTAACCGCACTGCGTTTCGCACAGCAGAGGCCTCACACACCTACCAGCAGATCTTGGATCGCTCGGCGGAGATCGCGTCGGCGTTGTTGGGGGAGCAAAACGATCTTCAAGAGGCCCGCGTGGCTTTGCTGGTGTCGCCGGGATTTGAATACACCGCTTCACAGTGGGGCATCTGGCGGGCGGGCGGCATCAAGCTGCCAATCTGTTTGTCGGCGACCGAATCGGAATGGGAGTATGCGCTCACGGATTCGCAGGTAAGCATCGTCATCGCGGATACCGACAAGATCGCTCCGCTTTGTGAGAGGCTGGGCATCCGGCTCGTCCTCGTGAACTCCATCCAAGGCGCTGCGAAGCCGCTGCCGAACATCGATGTGAACCGCCGCGCGATGATTCTCTACACCAGCGGCACGACAAGCAAACCGAAGGGCGTGGTGACGTCGCATGCGAACATCCAGGCGCAAATCGAAAGCCTCGTGACGGCCTGGGAATGGAGCGCGGAAGATCGCATCCCGATGTTCCTGCCGCTGCATCACATCCACGGCATCATCAACATCACCGGCTGCGCCTTGTGGAGCGGCGCGGTGGTGGAGCCGTTTTCGCGTTTTGAGATGAACGCCATCCTCCAACACGTGCGCGACGATGCCTACACGCTCTTCATGGCCGTGCCGACGATCTATGTGAAGCTCATTCAGGCCATCGAATCCGCGAGCGAGGCTGATCGCGCGGCCATCGTGGCCGGTTTCAAGAAGATGCGGCTCATGGTCAGCGGCAGCGCGGCCCTGCCCGCGAGCGTTCATGAGCAATGGACCAAGCTCACTGGGCAGGAATTGCTCGAACGCTACGGCATGACGGAGATCGGCATGGCGATCTCGAATCTCTATCGCGGTGAGCGGCGGCCTGGAGCTGTCGGCGCGCCATTGCCGGGCGTCGAAGTGCGTCTGAAAGCCGAAAACGGCCCCATCATCACGGCCGAGGACGAACCGGGCGAGATTCAGGTGCGCGGTCCGGGCGTGTTTCAATGCTACTGGAATCGTGAGCAGGCCACGGCAGAGACTTTTGAAGACGACTGGTTCCGCACCGGCGACATGGCGGTGCTCGAGCGTGGCTACTACCGCATCATGGGTCGCCTGAGCGTGGACATCATCAAGAGCGGCGGCTACAAACTCAGCGCCCTCGAAATCGAGGCCGCGCTGCTTGAACACCCTCTCATCGCCGAATGTGCCGTCATCGGCCTGCCTGATGACACGTGGGGCGAGGCCGTTAGCGCTGCCGTGGTGTTAAAAAACGGAACGCTGGAGCTCAGTGAACTGCGCGACTGGTGCAAAGGCCGTCTCTCGGTTTACAAGATCCCGCAGCGCCTCGAAGTCGTGAGTGAACTCCCACGCAATGCGATGGGCAAAGTCACCAAGCCGGCTGTGCGAGAGCTGATAACCACTTCATAAGGCACCCGTTTCTTGAAATTTGGATTATTCCTTAAGATCACCCGTGGGGGTAACCGCAAGAAAGACTTCGCTCAAAAGTTCCCGCCGCATGTCACGCCGCCTCTTCGCCCTCTTTCTCACATCTTTCAGCCATGCTGCCGAGCCCTTTCGGGAAACGTTTGGGCCGGAGTTCGATGCGAAGCGCTTCCTGACGCCGATCCTGAACAAGAACACGAGCGTGCGGGATGGCGTGCTTTGGACGCGGGGCTCCAGCGGAGGGAAGTATCCGCCGATGGTCTATCTGCCGGTCGAGGGAAAGGACCTGACGATCTCCTTTCGCTACCGGCATCTCGCGGAGGGCGGCTGGCTGTGGTTCTTCGTCGATGGCGACGATGGCTTCGGCAGCGAGGACCACATGCTGCGCGTGAAACTGCTGCGCGAAGGCATCCAGCTCGAAGTCGATGCTCACTCGAAGGACCCCAATCATCCTCTGCGTCAGAATAGCCGTGCACCGGACAAAAAAACGGTGCTTACCGGCTGAATGAGTTTCTGCCGCTCGAAAAAATCGATCTGAGCGCCAACATGTGGCGAGAGGTGAAACTCGTCTTTCGCGGCGAGGAGGTCCAAATCACGCTCGACGGCCAGACGTGGTCGAAAACGCTCACCAGGCCCAATTTTAATGCCGCTAAGCACAAACTGCTCTGGATGCAAAACGGCGGTGAGGCCGGCATTGAGCTAGATGACATCGAGGTGAGCCCAACCGCTCCCTGAAGCTGTTATTGCTAAAAGTCCCTGTTTTTTGCACGTTTTAAGGTAACATGGAATAAACAGGCGCGTCTGCGTGTCTGAAACGAAGCATGAACCTTCTGCGCACCATCGTTCTGCCCCTGGCCGCTCTGATACAGGCATTGCCTGCGCAGGCGCTGTGGCCGTTGGCGATGGGAAGCGGTGTGGCTTGTGAGATGGGCTGCTGCGCTGCTCTGGCGGATGAAGGCTTGGATGGATGTGGGTGCAGCGCTGGTAACGAGTCACCCGCCTCGGAAGCACCGGCTTTGCCGCCTGCCACGCGGACATCGGAACAGATGGTGGCTGCCGCGCAGTGACTCATAAAAAAGGACACCGAAGAAGGAGAGACCGAGGGTAATGGGGAGAGTCGATGCCTCATAAAAGAGGACACCGTGGCCAATGGAGCCACGGTTGATGAAAACGAGTTTAGAAGATTACACCCGAGTGGTG
>JAEUHM010000021.1 GCA_016795485.1 Verrucomicrobiaceae bacterium
AAGGGTGGCCCGTTGTCACTGCGGATGATCTTGGGCAGGCCATGCCGCTCAAAGAGCCTCTCAAAGCAGGCTCGCACACTGGCTGTGTCGCCTCTGTCCAGATGCCTCAGCTCCAAAATATAGCGGCTGTGTGCGTCTCGCACCGTCAGTGGATTGCTGCGTCCGCTGCCCTCTCTCCACCAGCCTTTGAAGTCTACCGTCCACAGGTCGTTGGGCGCGCTGACTTGCACATCGCTGGTGATCCGACCGCTCGGCGTGGCAGCACGCAGCTTGCGCCGCTTCTCCACCAAACCGCAGCGCTCTAGCACTCGCTTGATGCTGCTTTCGCTCGGTGCCTTGCCCCAACTGCGTTCGTAGATGGCCTGCACCTTGCGCGCACCCCAGTGACGATGGCTTTGTTTGATCCGCACCAGGCGGCAGACGACCTCCTCACTCAAGGCCTCTGGACTACTCCTGGGCCGACGACTCTTTTCCTTGAGGCCTTCCGGCCCCCCGGTTTCAAACCGCGCTTTCCATTTGTAGCCGGTTTTCGTGCTGATGCCGTATTCACGGCACAGCTCGCTGAAGTTTGCACTGCTCTTCGCTCGAAAGGCGAACTGCATTTTCTGATTCATGATGGGTTCGGTCTGTTGCCACGCCATGCTTGTAGCCTACCTGCCCACAGGACAGTCCGTTACCTATGTCCTGAACCAATTGTACTACCCATGTCTTGAACCTGGACCCAGAAATCCAAAATCATAAAATTCTACTGCCCCCATTCTACTGCCTAAAATCACCTCATTATGCCCATCCACCACGCAATTAGCCTGCCAGCCATCACGGATGCCGAGTTTGCCCGAATCGACAAAGCGGTGATGGACCATGCCTACGACATTCAAAACCGCATGGGCCGGCTTTTCGACGAGCGCATCTATGAAAACGAACTCGCTGACCGGCTGCGAGCGGATGGTTTTGAGGTTCACACGCAGGTTCCGGTTCATGCGGTTCATAGCAGCTTCGCCAAGACCTATTATCTCGACCTGATCGTGAACGGCATGGTTTATGAGCTGAAAGTCGTCGAAAGCCTGCATCACTCGCACAAGGCCCAGGCGCTGCACTACGCCATGCTTCAAGGCGTTCGGCTGGTAAAGCTGCTCAATTTCGGCGCGGGCAGCATTCAGGGCGATCTTCTCAAAAACCAGCTCGATGAGCCTGACCGACATCATCCGGTGCTGCGGAACAGCGGTTGGAGGCCCGTGAGTTCGTCATGTGAGCGGCTCATCGATCATCTGCGAGCACTGCTCAACGACTGGGGCACCCATCTCAGCGGCTCGCTTTACAATGAAGCCCTCATTCATCACTTCGGCGGCGAGTCACAATGCTTGAAGCGCGTCGATGTCTGTTCCGCCAGCTCCGTCCTTGGCTCTCATCTCGTCCAGATGCACGCACCCGATGCCGCATTTCATCTCACGACTCTCAGCGATGGCCAGACATCGTATCAACGTCAGCTCCAGCATGTGTTTGAACGCATCCCGCTTCAGGCCATGCAGTGGATCAATCTCAATCACGCCCGTGTCGAGATCACGACACTCAGCATACCAGAAAAGCAGGCAGTAGAATGACGGCAGTAGAATTTCAGAAACAAAAACTCAGATCAGAAAATTCTACTGCCCCCATTCTACTGCCTAAATCATCCCACTTATGAATCGCCGACACTTCCTCAAAGCCGGAACCACCTTGAGTGGTGCCCTCGCACTGCCACATTCGCTTTTCGCGGAGTCGGAATCCAAACTGATCCGCGGCAAAGCAGAGCACGTCATCTCCATCTGGCTCGGCGGCGGCATGGGGCAGACGGATACCTTTGACCCCAAGCGCCTCGGCGACCCGAAGACGAACAAACCCGGCTCCTACTACCCATCCATCGACACGGCGGTGCCTGGCGTGCGTGTTTGCGAGCATTTGTCCAAGCTGGCCCCGCTCATGGATCGCGTGACCGCGGTGCGCACCGTGAATCACGACGTGATCGACGAGCATGCCGCCGCCACCAACCGCATGCACACCGGGCGTGCCATCAGTGGCACGATCGGCTATCCTTCCATCGGCTCCATCATCGCCCACGAGCGCGGAGCGGCGGCGGAAGATGCTCCGCCGTATGTCCTGATCGGCTATCCGAATGTCACACGCGGCCCCGGATTCCTCGGTGCTAAGTCCAGCTACCTTTACCTGACCGACACCGCTCGCGGACCCGCAGGACTTTCGCTGCCTCCGGGCATCACGATGAAGCGTCAGGCACGTCGTGAGCGCTATCTCACCGCTCTGCAAGCCAGTGCCGACCCGACCAGCGACCGGCAATTGCAAAGCTACGACGCCGCCATCGCGCAGAGTTTGAAACTCAGCGGACCTGCCTTCAATCGCGCCTTCCAGCTCGACTCCGAGCCAGCGGCCCTGCGCAATGAATACGGCGGCGAGTTCGGGCAGCGCTGCCTGCTCAGTCGCCGACTAGTCGAACGCGGCGTGCGCTTCATCGAGGTCTCGCACAATCTGAATTTCATCAACGGCGCCGGTTGGGATGCTCACAAGGAAGGCATCCTCCAGCAGCATGTGTTGATTCAGGAACTCGACACAGCCATGGCCGCTCTGATCCGCGATTTAGAGGCCAAGAAGCTGCTCGATAACACGCTCATCATGGTCACCACCGAGTTTGGCAGGCCGCCGGAGTTCGACAGCGGCGGCGGACGCGGCCATCAGGGCAGCTCCTTCACCTGCGTGCTCGCCGGCGGAGGCCTGAAGCACCGCGGTGCCTGGGGCGAGACGGATGAACTCTCAAAAAAGATCGTCTCCCATCCCGTCAGCGTGCCCGACTTCTTCGCCACCGTCTGCGCCGCCGTCGGTGTGGACTACCGCAAGAACCTCTACGACGGCGACCGCCCCGTGCCGATCACGGATCAAGGAAGCCCCATCGCGGCGCTCTTCTGAAGCGAAAGCGCGGCGGGCGTAGTTGAAGGGATTCCGGCTTAAAATAAGGCGGGACCCGCCGAATGTCACGGTGTGGCACGCGGCCTGATCTTGCCGATGAGGAAATGATTGAAGTGACTGCCACCGCCGCCTTCGCCACCAGCGACGTAGATCGTGTCGCCGATGAGGCAGACGCCGGGATCATTGAAGAAGCCGCCGGGCTGCAGCGGGCTGGTGCAGCGCAGCCAGCGATCCTCCTGCGTGTCATAGACGAAGGCCACGTCATTCCATCGCAATCCGGCACCGCCGACGGCGATGACATAGCGATCCTGAAACGCAACCGCCTCCCAGCCGGAGATGGGCATCGGAAAATCAGCGAGACGTTTCCATTCATCGGTGGTGGGATCGTAGCGCAAGCATTCGCCGAGGCGCTCGCGACCTTTGGGCGTCCAAGTCACCCCGCCGAGCATGTAAAACTGGTCCTTCACCACTGCTGAGGCACACCAGCCACGCGGCATGCCAGGAATGGCGCGACGTTGCCGCCAGCCTTCGCCGGGCCGACTGAGATCGAGCACATCGACGACACCACGAATGGTCTTGGCGCTGTAGCCTTTCTCCGCGAGGTCATACTCGTTTCCACCCGCGACAATGAGATGATGTCCCGCCTTGTCGGTCGCCATGTGCGAGCGCGGCACGTTCAGCGGACTCACCGTCTCCCACTGGAGCGGTGATTTCGTCACATCCAGCCGAAACACCTCGGCGGCGGGTTTTCCCGGCTTGCCCTGCGTGAAACCGCCGAGCACATACACCGCGTCGTCGGTCGCGATGGCTCGCGTGTATTCGCGTCGCGCAGGAAGATCGGGCAATTGCGTCCAGGTCTCCGTCGCCGGATCAAACACATGCGCCCAGCGAGACGTGCGATGCGCGACATCATCCGTGCCGTCACCCGCAGGAATGAATCCACCGGCGAGATAGATCTTCCCACGAACAACGACCATGCCCGCGCCGCTGATGCCGCCATGAGGTCCATCGGCGATGAACGGCAGTGCTTTCACCTTCCAGATGATCTCACCAAACACCGGCAGCGCTTGCAAGGCCTCCGGCATCTCTCGTGACAGCACACGATCAATGCCCGAGACCTGCGCGGCTCGCTCTTTGGCCTTCATGCGCTGGGCTGCAACATCAACGGACTGGCCCGAAGCGGTCAATGTGAGGGCGAAGAAGAGAAGGGGGTGAGTGCAGCGCGACATATCAAAAAGCACCAACGGGCTTTTCGGGCATTTTTACCGCATCGACATCACTGAGCTTCACTATGAGCAGTTCGACGGTTTGCTTGCCACCTGCAAAAGCGATGAACAAGCTGTCGCCGTGTTCGATGACATGCGGATAGTCGATGTGACGGCCGCCGACGAGGTAGAGCATTTGGGTGAAGACGAGGCCGTCCTCGCTGATCGAGAGGGTGAGCGGATCGCGCTTCTTCGGGTTGGGATTCGAAACGAGCACGTAGCGACCATCGCGAAGTCGCAGGCCGCTGATTTTTGAGGTGGCATCGGGGAAGTTGGTCTTCACGGGCGTGCTCCAGGTGCGGCCGTCGTCGGTGGAGAAAGCACGAAACAGGAAGCCGCTGCGGCGGTTGTCGCGGAAGACGGCGGCGAGGGTATTGTCGGGCAAAATCCACCAATCGGGCTCTTCGGCCTTCAATTCCGCGGCGCTGCCGAGCACGGGGTAGGATTGCCAGTCGCTGAGTGACTTCACACCACCGACGAGGAAGTGCACGCCGCTCGTTTTGTAGTCGTGCATGCGGCGTGACATCATCCAGTCGCCCGTGCGCAGTTTCATCGGCGGGAAGTTGTTGATGGTGTCGTCAAACACGATGCCCGCATCTTGCCATGAACCATCGTTTTGAAGGCGAAAGGCATGCAATTCGAGGCTGGGGCCGAAAAAGCCCGCCGCTTCATCGAGCGAGGCGAGTGCGAGCAATTCACCGTAGCGCTTCCAAAAGCCGCGTGAGATCCAGCGCATGCCTTTGTCCGTGCGGGTGCCGTAGTGTGGTGAATCGGGGCCAGAGTTCGGCGGAATGGGCGTCAGATACTGCGACGCGCTCCATTTGAGGCCATCAGCACTCGTGGCAAACTTCACCCGCTGGCCGACGCGATCCTCGATGCCCGGCCCATCGCTCCACATGGCCCAAAACTGGCCGTCGTGATGCACGAGGTAGTTGTGCTGGTTCACGCCGCCGCTCTTTTTGTCGAGCTTGGTCGGATCACCACCTTTTGCACGCACATCGCTGATGATGACATGCTCGCTGCGCACTTTTGGCAAAGCGGCGAAGTCGAGTTGGAGAGGATTTTCGGGCAGCCAGGGCCCGGAGACCATTATTGGGGAAGAGTCAGTGGCGAAAGCGACTACACCAAAACACGCAGCGACACAGAGTGGCGATTTGAACATGCCATGTTAACGAGGTCAGTAGGAACAATCCATCTCAGCGCAAACTGGACTCAAGGAGCTTCAGTTCTTCTGGCAAAAGAAGGCCCCTTTTGTCACCTACCAAGCGTCCATTCTCGAAACTACCGATTATGGTCTCGGCAAGTCGATACGCTTTGTCGGACTGGCCTGCATCTGCCAGATAACCTGCCAAAACAGCACGCATACCCGGAGCAAGAGCCTGAGGATCAGCGATCTCGGTAAGGTGATGCTTCCATTCATCGCTCTGACCAAAGCGCTTACTCGTCATAGCTTGCATTAACGGCAACGTGCGGCTCAATAACTTCGACTCGGGTCGCTCGGCTTCCAAATCAGCCATGGCCATCTCCATCTCAACGCCACTGATGAGTCTTGTGTAGTTGAGTTCATCTACATAAGGCTGAAATCCCGGACGAGCCAAAATGAGTTCCTTTAATGTCTCAACGGTACCGAGCGCATCCCGATCTCGGCGAAACAGAGTGAGCAGACGCTCCAATAAAGGAACGCGCTTCTCTGGCTGAGCCTTCAGGACCCGCCGATACGCTTCCTTGGCTACAGAAGTGAGGCCGAGCGATTCAGCCGTTTCTGCAGCACGAGTCAAAAGCATCACATCTTTTTGTCCCGCCGCCCCGATCGAATCACGCAAAAACTGAGCGGCGCGGTCTGACTGACTCGAATCGAGCCTGCCGTGACTTTGCCCCAAGACCAAGCTGCGAGTTGCTTCCGAGATTGGAAGTCGTTGGCGATTCATCAGATCAATCAAAGTCTTCCACTCGCCACCCGCTGACAGGGCATCAATGTAGATTAACATAGATTTGCCATCCTTCATTACCTGGTCCAGCGGCATTAGTCGAAGGATGTCCTCATGATGGCCCACCGCGACCAGCCAACGAAAAAAAGCAGTGAGGTCATCTACCGAACGTCCCTTCTGACGCTTCAGTTCGGTTTCGACTAGGCGATCTGTGTCCAATGGGCGCAATTTGTGATGAGCCAGTAGCACGGAGTAAACATGTTCATCTTTTGCCTGTGGATGTGTAGAAGCAAGCTGGAGCAACTCAGGAACATCTCCAGCAGACAATGCACGACTGCTCGACAAGTAGCTGATAGCCGCGAGCCCAGTCTTATCGTGTCGCTCAGCCAACGACCAAATCGTCTCAAGGGGAGGTGAACGCTGGGCCACCAAAAAGCTCTCGCTGTCTTGGAGTATGGCGAGTCGAAGTTGGCAATCGGGATTGTCAGGATCTGCCTGTAGGGCTTGCTTTAGCAGTTGTTTGGCAGACTCATTGTCACCCATAAAACTGGCGATGGCAGAGCGAGCCTCGAGAATGCGCCTTGTCTTGTGCAGTGGTTCCGGCAATGTAGCGATAGCCTTCTGCGCGCCAAGGAGGTCGCCCGCTTTTGCCAAGTACTCCGCCAAATTGATACGATCCTCATCCGTAGCTTGATCCTTGGCGACGATTCGCTTCACAAGGCTTGCTGCGGTTGTGTAGTCACCTGCGACTTCTCCAAGAAGGCGGGCTAGGGCACGTAGGACCGGAGAACTGTCGGGGAACTGCCGGAACACTTCGCCACCAAGGTTCATCGCTTTCTCGCGATCACCCTGATCGATTTGCTCCACTAGCTTTTGGGCGGCTGATTCGGCGCGCCAATCGTTGAACGCATGATAAAGAGGACGGGCATTGAAACCGACTACCAGAGCCAATGTAAAAAATACGAGAGCGTAAATGCTCCACTTTGGGAGGCTAACTTTTTCTTTTCTCGGTGCCGGATCTGGTGGGTCTGCGATTGTCATTCAATTAAGATCCGAGGTCCAAGACACACCGAAAACCTATATCAAATCGGCCAGTATCCTTTGGCCGATGAATACGGTAGGAAGTGAGCATACTGCGCTCATCTGAAGTGAGCCAGGAAGGCCCTCTGGCGACCGCCTCGCCTTCCGCCGAAGTCCATGAATCCTGGCACCATTCTGAAACATTGCCGCCCAGATCATAAAGAGCACCCGCATCTGGAGTGAATGAACCTACCGGTGCGACATACGCAAAGCGATCCTGGTAGCCAGGCATCTTCGGATGATCCAAATTGGCGGAATGAGGCTCTGGGGGATAGGTTTTGCCAATGTAATGACTGGTGTTGGCCAAGTGACGTTCGTCCGGGGTGCTGCCCTGCTCGGACGACAGCCCTGCCGCCTTGCTCCACTCCTCGTCGGTGGGTAATCGGTATCGTGCGGAAGCGGGGATAAGGTTTTTGGAGCGCTCGAACGTTGTTAGCCAATCACAGAATGCCACCGCTTCATTCCAGGTGAGATTCACAGCAGCTTGGTTGGGATCCGTGCTAAATGTTGGCTGTTGGGATATCGACTTTTTGGCCGTATTCGCCCAAGCGGTCACTGATTTGATTGTGGTCTCGGTCTCGGCGATTAGGACAGGGGCACTCCCAACAGGAAACTTCATACCAAGGGAATTGGTGTATGGGCTACCGCTGACGAATGCTTTGGTGCTTGAGGTATCGATAGAGTTGGCCATGGCCCGTGCGGCAGAGCCCTCCTTCTCCATAGCCGCTAGCGCTGCGTCTGCGGCCTCACGGCGTTTGCGCTTGGCCTCTTCAATTTCTTTCTCTTTCTTTGCCGCTTCCGCGGCAGCAACACGCCTCAACTCCATTTGCCGTGCACGATCTTCCATCACGCACCGGAAACCGAAAGTTGGTGCTCTCAAGTCTGCAGGGACGGCGTAAATGTAGCCAGAAGTTAGGCACTCCTGTTTGAAATAGGCCCAGGAACCACCGCGGAGGCTGCCCTCATTCCCTGCACGCAACTCCCGTTCCTGGGTCCACTCCCAGACGTTGCCAGCGAGATCATAGATTCCCTCAGGCGTGGGCATGAACTTGCCAACGGGACTGGTGAACGGGAAGTCATCATTGAAGCCGGGAATATCACGGGCAGAAAAGTTTCCAGCACCTTGAGGGGGCGGCCAATCCGCACCCCATGGGAAGAGGTCTACTTCATCTGGGTTGGCATTCCCTAAAGCGTTAGGCTTGCGTGCAGAAAGTAATCCGGCTGCGGCGCTCCACTCTTGACGTGTCGGGATGCGATAAGTTTGATCCGATGTGAGTTTTCCTGCTTTTCGCTCTTCGGCGGTGAGCCAAGCACAATAGGAAAGCGCATCTGCGAGATTGACGTTCACCACCGGATGATCAGGTGCCTGCTCGAAATGCAACTTCTCGACCTCACGCTTGTATGACGCAGCTTTCTCAAATGCCTCGAAGTCGGAGACGCGCGTTTCGAAGCGAGCCATCAAAATGTCCGTGCCTGGGACGATAACAAACTCCATGCCCTGGCTGCTCGTGTGCATGGTATTGCCGGGATCTACAGTTGTCTGTGACCAGGCTTGCATACTGCAACTGAGAACCGCCAGAGTCAGATGCAGGCAAGATGGATAAGGAAATTTCATTCAGTAAATGAGCGCCGAGTGTCCCGTTTTCGCCCAGAAAAGTCAATCAAGAGCACTGCTTCCACAAAAACCGACGTTCCATGCCGCAAAACATCGCGTTTACCGAAGAACTAACACGAATCGGCGAGCCACATGGTACCAAAACAGGATGCCCGAGGAAAACAAAGTCGCCAACGTCTATGGTAGCGCCAATATTCTCGCCGTTCCGGAAAGAATGGGAGAGTTGCTAGAGGTCGTTGGAGGATTCAGCAAGGGATTGGGCAACTCTGCGAGATTGAAGTGGCCAACCGCTTGGTTTAGCCCCGAGAGAATGACCCCGTAATACTTCACTGTGCGGTCCAAGTTGGTGGTCAGATTGGTTGAGGGATTGGGATCACGAAGGACGAGGGTTCCACTGAAGGTTCCATTAGCAGCATCAATGCTAATGGTGTTTCTCAGTGTGTTCGGAGCCGGAAAACTGCCGACGTTTGCATTTGTCACGTTAAAGCCATCATCGATGAGGGCAAACTGAAGGCTGTCAGACACTTTGGCACCGGCCATATCCAACTTGGCGTTGGGCGTGCCACGAGACGGAATATTGATGATCGGCAAACCAACTGGTGCAACGTACTTACCTCCCGTCACAGTGAGGTCGTGTGAAGCAAAACCCGCCTTGTATGACCTACTTGCGGCAGTGGCTCCTTTCATCCAGGAAAAAGTGCCAGTAGCTGCGTGAAACCCAGCGAGAGCAGAACTGCTGTGACCAAGACGAAGATTGCCCAAGAGACTACCTACATTGCCGTGAAGGAGGACGTGCATCGGCGCATCCACAAAGTCAGCACCCATTGTGCCCTGGGTTGGTGAAATGAAGGTGCTCACCGTGTAAGAGGTGCCGTCTGCAACACGTCCGGCCATCGTGATTCCCCCCACGCTATCAACAACCGCACGCCCATAGCTGGTACCGCCAGGATGCGCTGTGATCGGTATCGGTGCCGCAGGAGAGAGCGCTGCAGTATAAACGTCTATCCAGGAGTTGGCTGGATTGGTGGCAGACCACACTCGCTTCCAGCCACTGAATACTTCTTCCTCAAGTTGTTGCGAACCAAACGCCACGGTGCCGGACAGCCGACCAGTCGCAGGATCGACTTTAATGACATAAGTGTCGCGAACTAGTCCCTGCTGGACAACGACTACCTGTTGATAAATCCCACCAGGCCCGGCTGCGATTTGCCCGGTCGAACGCACCGTCTTGGTCCCGATGAACAACGTGTAAGAAGTCGCTCCCTGCCCTGTGATAGACATCGTGACCCTTCCGCCAAGGTTTTTGTTCGTTGAGTGGCGAGCAATGGTGCCAGCATAGTGACCGAGCAGGTTCGTCAATGTAACGCTAGGGATAGCCGCAACATTGATCGTATATGTCTTGCTGAGATCCACTGGCGAACGTGGAGTCGTCCCAGCGGCGTTTGTGGCCACCACATTGATCACGTAGGTGCCTGGAGTGGTAGGCTGACCTGCAATGATTCCAGTCAGTCGATTGACGGAGAGTCCTGGTGGAATGACTCCTGTGACCTTAAAGCTAGTGGCTGGATGATTGGTATCAAACCGAGTGAAGACTGGCTGGGATACGCTGAGGTTAGCCAAGAAGTTGAGTGGGTTCGTGACCACTGGAATACCAAGGACCGTTGTGTTCCAACGCTGCGGGATCACTTGTTTGAGGCCAGGGTTGAGGATGACGTGATACTGACCACTCATCACTGCTTTGGCAGATTTGATGACCAACGTCTTGGTTGAGGTGCCAGAGTAATCCGCCCCGTCAGAGAGGATGTTGTTGTTGAAGCGCCATTGATAAGTGACGCCAGGCCCAACTACTGGAGCTTCTAACTTAGCCGTCTTGCCCTCCACGAGAAGAGTGTCTGTGTCAGGCCTCTCATAGTACATCGCCACTGAGGTAGGAGCCGTGGTAGCGCTGCCAAATGCATTACTCACGTTCAGCCGATAGACCCCGACATTTGCAGGCGTCATGGCTGGCAATCTCAACAACCGCTGATGACTTCCACCCACTGGGCTGCCATTCCGAGTCCAATTGAAGGTAATGGCTTGGGTGCCAAAAGGAATGCTTTCTAGTTCCAAGAAGTCTTCAAATCGAACTAGTGTCGATGGATCAGCGTTCAGCACGGCAAAGGCACCCTCACCGTCTGCTTCAGCTACAACCAGCGCACTGAGATTGATGGAAGTGCGTTCAAAGTCGGAGCCAAAGGTGTCCAAATTGATGCCCGCCTGCCAGAAACCTTCGGCGGATGGCTTGTAGGTGAGTGTGACCGTCACCGAGGCATTGGGCGGTAGTTCTTCGAGACCCTCGCCACCAGTGAGCACCTCATCCTCAAATCCGATCACTTCGAGGCCAATCACGGTGAGGGTCTCCGTAGTCAGATTCTGGAAAGTGAAACTGCGCTTGTACGACTTCCCCGCGACAAGGTCGCCCACATCGATATCTGCACCGCCAAAAGCCGTGATCTCGGGACTGAAAACGGTCGGTCCATCATAAATCGCTAACCCGGAAGTGATATCGTAGATGCGAACCTCACCAGTTTTGACGCCAGCATCGGTATCTACTCCTGGGCGACCCACAAACCAGCGATTGCCTCCGACAGCATTGGCATTGCTGGTGGCATTATTCTCGTTTACTCCAGCAGAGGGTTTGATCTCGAGCCATCGTCCACCACGACGATGAAACAGATAGCTTCGATGTTCGGCTGCGGGTCCGGCCGTGCTCAATACGGAAGCCATGCTGCCAGCCATGCTAAGGGAAGCACCGAAGAATCGAGGTGAACCAGCAAAAGCTGGACTCTTCTCTTGAACAGGAGTCGGAAACACACCGTCAGCGACCCAAGAGGAAGTGCCCTTGGAGAATCCTATCACAGTGCCTTGTCCGCCGTGGTCCTTACCTGGACTGGACGCGATAATCACTCCGTCTGCCATTGCTACAGCTGTGCCAAAACGATCAGCCTGGGCACCACGTGGATCCGTCAGACGTCCAGTTTGTGTCCATGCTGGCGTCACTTCCTCAGCTTGCCGGGAGAAGACGTAAACCGCACCTCTCAAGAAAACCCCTCCAACCTGTGCTCCCGGAGCACCAACCGCGATGGTATCCTTGTGGACAGCCACAGCAGAACCAAACTTCATTCCGTTTTGAGGATCTGCTGGAACCAGCGTAAGCACGTGCTCCCAGTAGCCGCCTGCGTTGCTAAACACTCCAACGATGCCGCATTTTAGACCGTTCCGCGGATGAGCTCCATCGGGGCAACCGAGCACAAGGGTATCTTCGGTCATCGCCACGACAGTAATGCCGCCGATATCTCCGTCGGGCCAGTCGCGCGTGTCCAAAGGAGAGTCTGGAAGATGCGGAAAGAGAGTCTGATCATGGAACCAGCCAAAAAAACCACCAGAAAACAAATGCACCCCGACGGCAGCATTTGGCTTTTTGCGTTGGAGGACTGCAGCCAGTTCCCCCGCGATAGCGATGGATTCACCGAAGCCCTCGCTGTCTTCGCCCTCAACACCCAAGGACTCATGAAGCGCCCCCTCGACCGTCCAATCAAATGTGTTGTCAGCGTAAACGTAGACTTTTCCTTCAGTGCTTGGGGGATACGCCGTTGCGATAAAGCGATCACCGCTTGCAGCGATCCTTGATCCAAAAGCTGCATTGGGCTGTTGCAGAATCTCCCCAATGTTCTCCGGATCTTCAATCACACTGAGATCGACCGTGGTGTTGAACAACACGCTAGCATCTTGAGCGGTGGAAAATCCAGCAATGGAAATCACCGCACAAAGCACCAGAAGTATGCACTTTGGAAAAACAGGGGGCGTCATAAAATACTTAATATACCAGAATCAAATGCTCGCGTCACGTGTCTTGCAACACGATTGCGACATTTCAAGACGCCATTGGTTCATTTAGAACAATTTACCCAGCTAGTGAGACCCGGATTGGAGTGGGTTAGTGGCCAAGCGGACAAAATCCCTCGTGACAGCGCTCCAACCCGCTGGACGAACGATTTCCTTCTGAGCAGCCTCACGAAGTCGGCTCCGTAGCCCTGCGTCACCCATCAACTTCAAAACAGCTGCCCTCATTTCATCTGGAGTGTCAGCTAGGAGGAGATGAACCCCGTGCTGCACGGGCAGCCCCTCAGCACCAATGGTCGTCGAAACGATCGGAATACCGGCAGCCATCAGTTCCAAAATCTTCAATCGGGTGCCACCGCCTATTCTCAGAGGCACGACAGCAATCTGTACGTCCTCAAGGTGGGGTCTGATGTCATCGACCGTGCCTGTGAAGCAAACTGACGGCGCTCCAGATGCCCGCTGAACCAACGACGGAGGAGGATTGCGCCCAATAACCCGCAAAGATGCCTCAGGGTGACCTGTGGAAATACTCGGCCATACTTCTTCCAGAAACCAGGCCATGCCATCTATATTAGGCATCCAGTCCATCGAGCCCAAGAAACAAACTTGCCCTGGCTGCTTTGGCTTTTCCCAAATACCCGCAAAGGCCGATTCAGAGACCCCTGTGGCGACATGCCCAACAATATTGTTCAATCCATATTCCCGGGCCGCCAGTTCTGAATCAGCGGCGGAGACAGTGATGACCCGGGCAAAATCTTTGCTCAACCGCCCTTCAAGCCGGTGCATCCGGCGATACTGACTGCTGAAATACATCTTTGCGAACCAGGACCGGGCGGTCTCCGCCGTTCTCTTCCAAATCAGAGCTTCGATGTTGTGCTGAAATAATATCGCCCGTTTCCTGACGGCTAGGGGTAGCGAAAGCGCCGGAGTTAGAAAATCGCAGATGATCAAATCAGGATCGTCCCGTCTACAGATCTGCTCCACTCGATGACCAAGCGCAGTGCTGCGGTAAAGATCTAGCGAGAGCGGATTGGGACTGAAGAGATTCGCGATGGCGCGCCACATAAACGCCACAGACCGTCGGTGCGGCACTTCTAGTGGGATGAACTCTATCTTTGAGGCGTAGTCACAACGGTCTCCATTTTCTGGACTTCCGAGTGCCAAAAAGTGAACGTCGTGGTCCGCATGAAGTGCTTTGAGCATCTCATACGTGCGCAATCTTCCTCCAGTATTGGGTGGATACACTCCACCGGACTTAATCCACAACACCCGCAGTCGAGGCGAAGGCGAGTTGGGAGTTACGAGTGTAGAGGAATGCCCCATGATTTAGAATAATGCGTAATGATCAGATATTATCAGAAATGATAGAATGTCCATCACCCATCCAGAACATTTTCATGGACTGATTCGCAAACACCGAGAAAGAGGCTTGTCATTTTTGCCATTTCATCGCAAAATGAAAAAATATTGTCTTTTGACAGAGCCAATTTCACCAACGTCCAACCCATGAAGTCACTGAAAACCATGAGAATAGTGCTCGCCACCATCATTGTCGGGATCGGCATCGCTACGAGTGCAAACGCCCAGTTTCCGACCACTGCGGGCAACGTTGGGAACTTCAGCGGTATCATTCAAGGAAGCACCGCTGGCACCGACACACAGCTAAACAGCGCCCACGCGACCATCACCGTAACGACGGCGGGTGTTTTCTCGGGTAAGCTTAACAGGTCGGGCGTGGTCACTACCGTTGCCGGAACTTTCAACCCAACTACTGGTGTATTTAGTACCGCTGCTCCGGTGTCAGGCGCTGGCGAAGCATTCAACCTTACTTACTCTTCTGCCGGCACTCCTTCGATTACCGGGACAATCACTCGTTACAAGGCTGGAGCTCCTGTGGCTGTTCTCAATCTCTCAGCGATTCAAACTTACAGCAAAGTAGACCTGCCTCCCGTTGGGAAGACAGGCATCTACAATGTGGCCTTGACCGCTCCCGTAGCTCCACCCTCTCTAGCAGTTGGTGAATACCCCACAGGAAACTCAGTGGGCACGTTCACGGTGAAAGGAACCGATGGTACGGCCAAAGCAGTCATTCGTTTGGCCGACGGCACCGTTGCGACATCCGCCACATGGCTGCGAAAAAACAGCACGGTTGGCATCTACGCTCCATTTGCTGCCCGTCTCGGAGCGCTCGTAGGCAATGCAACAGTCGACACAAGTGCGCTCAACACTGACGTCACTGGCACAGGCCTCCGTTGGTTCCGTGCTCCAAACAATTCCCACTACTACCAAGCAGGTTATGAAGAGGGTCTAACCGTTGATCTCACGGGGGCTTTCCAGTCCACTTCTACCCTCGGTTCTATGAACTTCACGGCAAACTCCCCAAATGCCACTCTGACCGTGAGCAGTCCTCTTGTGGCGGGATCACCGGTGACCAAGAACATGGACGTGAACGGCTCGGGTGTCGGCTTGACCAATCCTCTCACCAAAGATCCTAAGTTTACGATTCTTCCAACGACCTCCACCAAGTCCGGCCAAATCACCGGTCAATACACTGATTTGTCATCCGGTAAGCACAGCATATTCGGCATCGTCGTTGCCAAGGGTGGTGTAAGCAACGCTTACGGCTTCCTGCTTTCGCCGTTGCCCAAAAATGTCGATGGCACAGGCAAAGGCGGCTTGGTGCAGATCGTTGCGCTACCTTAATCCTGGGACTTCCACTTTAATCCGAAGGCCGCAGTTGCTCAGTGCACTGCGGCCTTTTTCTTGCCCATACTTTCAAATCACAGGGTCATGAAATGACACACTCCACTGGGCAGTGATCCGATCCATAGACATCCGACCGTATGGAGCAACTCTTGATCGCAGGCAACAACTGCTCGGAAGCAAGCCAGTAATCGAGACGCCATCCAATGTTTTTCTCCCGTGCGGACCCACCCGTCCGCATCGTCCACCATGTGTATCTACCCGGGCTCTGGTCAAATCGACGAAACACATCGACGATTCCTTCCTTCATGTAGTTGCCAAAACTTGCCCGCTCAGCATCGCTGAAGCCTGGGTTGTTGCGGTTCGACTTAGGGTTGGCCAAATCAATCTCTTCGTGAGCACAGTTGAGATCGCCACAGACCAATACAGGCTTCCGCTTCTCCAACTTTTTCAGATGCCTGAGAAAATCAGCATCCCACCGAAGGCGATACCCCAGCCTGGCGAGTTCCGCCTGAGAGTTAGGCGTGTAAACATTGACGAGATGAAAGTCAGGGTACTCAGCGTGAATCACACGTCCCTCGCTGTCATGTTCGGGTATCCCCAGCCCCAAATTGGAGGTGATTGGGGCGACCCGGCTCAAAAGGAGAGTCCCGGAGTATCCTTTTTTCTGAGCGCTATTCCAAATGGCATGATAGCCCTCCAGCCAACTCAAATCACATTGAACTTGTTCCGCTTTCACTTCTTGGAGGCAAATCACATCCGCATCTGTGCCAAGCAAGTACTCCCGAAGCCCCTTGTTCATCGCTGCCCGGATACCATTTACATTCCACGTGGAGAGTTTCATCGCGACTTATCATGGGCGGCGACCCTGAAGTGTCTACGCTACAGTTTCTTCATCGTCGCCTTGACGCAATCATGAAGCATGTGAAATTTCACACGTGCATCGTGTTGATATCCCCCGCAAGTCGATCTACCGCCTCAGCATCTACCAACGCTGCCTTCAGCGCCTCAAGGAAAATGACGTCGATACTGTGTCATCAGAGGCTCTGGCAAAAGCTGCTGGCGTGAAGAGTACGCAGTTGCGCAAGGACTTAGCTTACTTTGGCCAGTTTGGCACACGCGGTCTCGGCTACAACGTGGATGCCCTATCCCGCACGATTGGGGATGTCCTCGGGCAGAACAAACTTCAGCCCGTCATCCTTGTAGGAGTGGGTAATCTAGGCTCGGCTCTTCTGCGTTATGGTGGATTCCGCAAAGAAGGGTTCGAGATCGTCAGCGCTTTCGACGTGGACCCCTCCCGCGCCCGACTAGCAGGAGTCCAAGTGCCAGTGCGTGCCATTGGCGAAATGAGCCGATTCGTAAATGAAGCCGGTGTCAAGATGGCCATCGTTGCTGTGCCAGCTGCGGCAGCACAAACCGTAGCCAACCAACTTGTGGAAGCGGGCATCCAAGGTATCCTCAACTTCTCGCCAATTGTGATCGAAGTGCCCGACAACGTCGTGGTTAACAGCGTAGACTTGGCAGTCGAGCTAGAAAACCTGAGCTACTTTATCCGGTAGTAGATCTGAGCACACCATCATTCGCCCTCTTCCAAGTTCAGCAACAATAATGCAACGCCCTGAAAAGGCACTGAACTACAACTAAGACGATCGTCACCGGACGTTCTGCGTCACCAGTGGTTGTACTTCGGTTCACGGCAATGATTTGGAACGTGATCAGAGCCTCAATTGCCTTACTTTCCTTGGAGTTCTTAGGGTTCTAATCATTTCACCGGAACACGGAAACGTTTGGCGATCCATATTGACACTGAAAGGCCCGCTGCCATAGACTGAGAATAGTTTTTCCTCTCTCCGTCACCTTCCCGCGTCACATTTTGCATGTATTCCAACGAAGAATACCTTCTTCAGCTTCTGGAGGAAGCTGATCTCATTGATCAACGAAAAATCGCCACCGCCAAGGGCCAAAAAAAACCTGCAGAGTCCATTGTGGACGCACTCATCAAGACGGGTGCCGTGAGCGATGAGCAGGTAGCAAAGACCTTGGCGACAAACTATGGCGTCGAGTTCGTAGACTTGCATGGCTACGTGCCAAGTCAGGACATGAAAAACGTCGTGCCTGAGGAAGTCGCCCGGCGTTACAAAGTGGCTCCTCTTGGCGTGGAGGCTGGTCGTCTGCAAGTTGCTGTTGGCGATCCTTCTGACCTCGAGACTCTGGATGCCCTGCCCCACGTTCTGACTCCGGATATAGATTTCTTTTGTTCTACGCCGAGCCTCATCCGCACCGTTTTGTCAGCTCTTTATGGTGGTGAAGCGGATCTCGCAGAAACGCTGATTCGCGGAAGCGGTACCGGGGGCGAAGGCGCTAATGACGCGCCTATCATCAAATTGGTGACCAACTGCCTGATCGAAGGATTTAAGTCACGAGCATCTGACATTCACATTGAGCCCATCGAGAAGGACATCCGCGTGCGCTACCGTATCGACGGTGTTTTGCATGATGTAGAGCATCATCCAAAGAGACTGCTATCTGCGATTATTGGCCGGATCAAGATCATGACCGGCTCAATGCAACTAGATGAGAAGCGGGTGCCTCAAGATGGTCGTATTCAGATGACCTTCCAGGACAAAGAACTGGATTTGCGCGTCTCCATCATCCCGACCCAGCACGGCGAGAGTGTGGTCATGCGTATTCTTGACAAGAGCAGCCTGCGGCTTGGTTTGTCCGATCTAGGCTTCCTGACCGATGACCAGGAGATGTTCGAGAAAAAACTCAGCCTACCTGACGGGATCATCCTCGTCACCGGGCCCACGGGATCAGGTAAGACCACGACGCTTTACGCCTGTCTCAACTACATCAACAGGCCAGACCGGAAGATTATCACGGTCGAAGACCCTGTGGAATATGAACTGCCTGGCATTAACCAAGTGATGGTGAAAGAAGACGTGGGCATGACCTTTGCTGCGGCTCTCAAGGCCATGCTTCGTCAGGCACCCAACATCATCATGTTGGGAGAGATTCGTGACCAGGAAACCGCTGGCATTGCTATCCAAGCTGCACTGACGGGTCACCTTGTATTTTCCACGCTTCACACGAACGATGCTCCATCCGCCGTTGCGCGTCTCACGGACATCGGCATCAAACCCTTCCTGACTGCATCCGCGGTGCGTTGCATCATGGCCCAGCGTCTTGTGAGAAAACTTTGCGGCGAGTGCAAATCTTCATCCACGCTGGATGAAAAGGAGATGCGCGCATTGAGGTTGGATGTGTCACAAGTCATGGAAGCTAACATCATGGGCCCAACAGGCTGCAATCGCTGCCGTCAGGCTGGGTTCCGTGGTCGTCTCGCCGTCATTGAGATCTTTAATTTTGACGATGAGGTGCGTTCGATGGTCAACGAAGAGCTGACAACCCCGCAATTGCGAAAGCGCGCGAGGGAGCTGGGAATGCGCACACTTCGTGAAGACGGTATCCGCAAGGTCTTGGCTGGCCTCACAACGGCCGAGGAAGTCATCGAAGCCACCATGTCAGACGCAGACTAACACGACGAAACGCCCTACGGCATCCAGCCGGGTATTTGACAAACTTTTCCCCAATCTTTTCGACGTATGACAGCGCAAAATGTAGTGGACTTGCTGGTGGCTCGCGGAGTCATCAATGAAGGTCAGGCTTATGACATCTCCAATGAAGCAGTTCACGGCGGCAAAGATGTCCTTGCCGTGCTTCTTGAGTTCGGAGTGTTCAGCAATGAAGATGAGTTCTGGGCCACAGTGGCCGAAGAAATCGGTGCTCAGCATTTCGACCTCACGGAGTTTGACCCGCCAAAAGAGCTCGTCGGCATCATGCCGTCCGCCATGGCTAGGCTGTATGGAGCATTCCCCATTACGATGGACTCCACGAGCCTGCACGTGGCCTTTACCGATCCCCTCAATCCTCAACTTGCTGAGGATCTGCGCTTTGCGATTGGTAAAGACGTTGTTCCAGTCGTGGCCCGCCGCGATCAAGTTCAGGCGTTGATCGACAAACACTATGGCAGTGGGGCTACTAGTTTTGACGAGATATTTAAACAACTCGGGCTCTCTGCTGCAAAATCGAATGATGAACCAGATCCCAACTCCGCACCGATCGTCCGGTTTGTGGATCTCGTTTTGACTCAGGCCATCAAGGAAAAGGCCTCAGACATCCACTTTGAGCCCTTCGAGCATGAGTTCAAGATCCGCTACCGCGTGGACGGGGCGCTCTACGAAATGGCGCCGCCTCCGGCGCACCTCGCCAACACGGTAATCTCTCGCGTTAAAGTGATGGCCAACCTTAACATCGCCGAGCGGCGCATTCCGCAGGATGGTCGTATCATGACCACCGTTGAAGGCAAGCCAGTGGACATGCGTGTTTCATCCCTTCCGACTCAACACGGCGAGAGCGTGGTGCTCCGGGTTTTGGATCGCTCTTCGATTCAGCTCACCATGACAGACTTGGGCATGTCGGACTACCTGTACAGCTATATTCAGGAGACGATCCACAAGCCCAATGGCATTTTCATCGTCACCGGTCCAACAGGCGCAGGCAAGACTACAACGCTCTACGCGGCTCTGCGAGAGATCAACACCATCGACTCAAAACTGCTCACCGCCGAAGATCCAGTCGAATACGAACTCGATGGCATTATGCAAGTGCCAGTGAACGAAGCCGTGGGGTTGACCTTTGCTCGGGCGCTCCGTGCATTTCTTCGTCAAGACCCAGACCGGATCATGGTGGGAGAGCTTCGTGACCTAGAAACGGCATCCATCGCCATCCAAGCGTCTCTGACAGGCCACTTGGTGCTGAGCACACTTCACACCAACGATGCTGCGGGTGCAGTAACTCGTCTGGTTGACCTTGGGGTCGAGCCATTCCTTATCTCGGCCACATTGGAAGGTGTTCTGGCTCAACGGCTGCTTCGGACTATTTGCAAAGAGTGCAAAGTTTCCTACAACCCAAGCCAATCCATTCTCAATCAGCTTGGACTCACCGCACATGATACCCAAGGGAAGCAGTTTTTCACAGGTGGCGGCTGCGGTCGCTGCGGGAACTCTGGTTACAAAGGGCGGAAAGGCTTGTTCGAGCTCATGGATATCACCGACCCCCTCCGGGACATGATTGTCAAACGCGCTCCAACTCTCACGCTGAAACAGAAAGCCATCGAGATGGGAATGGTCACCCTCCGCCAGGACGGCATCCGGAGCATTTTTGATGGAGTCACCACAATCGAAGAAGTTCTCAAATACACCTGATGCTTTTTGCATCGACAATCTGCCCAGCCTCCAGCTAATCTCGATACACTCACTCCGAAACCGCCCCTCAAAGCCCATTCTCTATGCCTAAGTTTCATTACCTTGCGCTCGACCAAAACGGTCAAGAAACCGCCGGGGACATTGATGCCAACTCCGAAACCGACGCCATCAACATCCTCCGTCAGCAGCAACTCTACCCAACCCAAGTCGTACAGGAAGGGCGCGGAGACGCGAGTGAGATTAAAAGCAAGGCGGCCAAAAGCGCTAAATCCAAAGGGGTTGCGGGCGGCAAGGCCACTGGAAGCTTAAAAGTAAAAGGCAAGACACTCATGGTGTTCACGCGGCAGCTTGCTACACTCATTGACTCGGGTCTTCCTCTGCTTCGAGGTCTCACTGTTCTAGGGCGGCAAGAACCGGTTCCCAACATGAAAAAGGCCATCAATACGCTGGCTGAGTCCGTCCAAACCGGCAGCACCTTCTCCGAAAGTCTTGGTGCCTTCCCTAAAATGTTCAACAAGCTCTACATCAACATGGTGAAGGCTGGAGAACTGGGCGGGGTGCTTGAAGTCGTCCTCAACCGTTTGGCAGAGTACCAGGAAAAGGCCCAAAAGCTCAAAAACAAGATCGTCGCTGCCATGGTTTACCCCATCATCGTGATGGTGATTGCCGTGGTGATCATGATCTTCCTCATGCTCGTCATCGTTCCAAAGTTTGAAAAAATCTTCGACGACATGATCCAAGGCGGACGTGCAGCCCTCCCAAAACTCACTCAGTATGTCATCGGCTTCAGCCGTGGCATTGGGGAGTATATTTGGTGGATTCTCATCGCCGCCGCGCTGTTTTTCATCGGCTGGCGAGTCTTCGCTGCCACTAAAGGTGGTCGCTTATTCATCGACAAAACCAAGCTTAAACTACCGCTTTTCGGAGATGTGCAGCGTAAGAGCGCCATCGCTCGCTTCTGCCGGACGCTTGGTACACTCGCCACCTCCGGTGTGCCCATTCTTCAGGCCCTCAACATTACTCGTGAGACTGCCGGCAATGTCATCGTCTCCAATGCTATCGACAAGGTGCATGATGCGGTGAAGGAAGGTGAGTCTATGGTCACCCCACTGGAAGCCAGTGGCGTGTTTCCACCGATGGTAATCTCAATGGTCGATGTGGGTGAGGAAACCGGTCAATTGCCAGAAATGCTTCTGAAGATCGCCGATGTTTACGAAGACGAGGTGGATAACTCTGTGTCGGCACTCACTTCGTTGCTTGAGCCGCTAATGATCGTCATGCTTGCTCTCGTGGTAGGTGTGATCGTGATGGCGCTGTTCATGCCGCTAATCGAGGTGATCAACAAAGTCGGTCAGTAAATCTGTTCTGCGCTCACTACCCAAAAACCTTCATCGTTGTCTCAACATGAGAACAAAACATAGTTACGCCCGCCGCTCACTCCGTGGATTCACACTCATGGAACTCATGGCCGTGATCGCCATCATGGTCACCCTCGCCGCATTGACGATGGTGGGCTTTAAGAGTGCCCAGATTACTGCATCCAGGAACCGCACATCGGCTTTTCACAAGTCAATCAGCGTGGGATTGGAGCAGTATTTCCAAGACGCTGGGGAGTACCCTACTCCAAGAGACCCGACCTCACAGACGAGCATACAGGGCAAGCGCTTCATCGTAGGCCCGGCCAAAATGTTGTATCAGGTGCTCAGTTCTGATGGAGACGATCAAATCGTTCTTGGTCAATCAAGGTTCGGTCCATCTGATGGACAGTGGAGCACGGAGGAATCAAAGTACATTCGGATGACTGACATGCCGAAGGAAATGAAACTCCAGACCCAGGACGGCTTTTTCTTGGTAGATGGTTTCAACAAGCCTTTCCAATACATGAAGGGGCCCGATCGTCCTCGTCCTGGTCAACCTCCACCTACACCCAATACGATGAATACTACTTTCGACTTGTGGTCATATGCCGAGTCGGAAATCAACACCACGGAGACAAGTCTGGGTGCCAAACGCGACATCAAGATTTCTGGCAAGTGGATCAAGAACTGGTAACGCACCAGTCCAGCCGGGTGGCATGGCGATGGCTCCTTAATACAGGACTCAGGCTCGCATGTGCCATCCAGATCTGCGCATACGCAGGTATAGGTGATAACCCATCCATTGAGGTAGTTTACAACCTAACCCTCGCTCCGTCGGTTATCACTTCCGTTCCCGATGGATCATGGGTCGTGGGGCTTGATCAGGCGGAGAAGCCCCGCTTTCGTGCCGTGCGGGTGCGCAATGCCACAGAAGTCCTCCCGTTTCCTGATGAGGCGACTTCTCTGGCGGCAAAGGCCGCTCCTATCCTGATGGATGCTGTGGAGGCCCTCCAAACGGACGAGGACGGCATCATTTGGATCCTGGACAACGGACGCCGTTCTGAGATGCCAGCAAAACTCATCGCTTGGGACGATGAAGAGGAAAAACTTCGCTCTCAGCATGTTTTGGTAGCCCCAGCTACCGTCCCAGGTTCTTTTTTGACCGATTTCGTCGTCGATCCCGACTCATCACTGGTGGTCATCTCAGACCCAGCGAATGGAGCCAACGCAGCTCTTGTGATCTTGGACCGGGCAACGGGTGTCGGTCGGCGAATGTTGGAGGGGCACGTCACAGTCGTCCCTGACAAGTCACGTCCCCTCAAGTTACCGAAAGAGGTCACTCCACCGCGCAAGCTCGACGGCTCCAGTTCATGGCCCCATAGTGGAGTTCGCGCTCTTGCCCTCGATAGAAAGCGCGAATGGCTCTACTACGCGCCCGTTCAGTCACACGCGGTGTTTCGTCTGCCAATGAAACTGCTCAGGAAGCCAGACATCACTTCCCAAGCTCTGGCGGCGGCGATCGAAACCTACGCATCGAAGCCACCTTGCTCATCCATGGTGATCGATGAGAAGAACAACATTCATATCGGCGACATTGAGGGCCGTGCGGTCGGAGTGATTGAAGCTTCCAACCGCACCTACCGTGTCCTGGCCTCAGACGCTCGTCTACTCTGGCCGGACGGGCTTAGTTTTGGGCAGGACGGCAAGCTGTATTTCTTTTCCAGATTAGTCGCCGGCACTGGTTCGCCAAAACCAGGCCCAGATGCCATTCAACATAGCCTCTTCCGGACAAAACCCTTGGCCGAGGGTCGGCCCGGAGAATAGGGCATTGACCCTTCCTCAGCGATCTCATGAATTGGCCGTTGAGTTTTCCACTATCGTGGTTAGGAGTCTAATTAGCGTTATTTTCATGGGCATCCATTCGGCACAACTTAAGCTTCGACTCCGTCAGCACCTGCTGCTCGGGTTGGCCGCCCATTGAACTTCACCTCACCGCCATTGTGCGGACGCTTCTAATCGCAAAATCTCGTTCCAGGTCCAAACTTTCGACCTCGGGCAACGTCTCCAAATCTTTTCAGTCACACCATGTCCCCAAACAAATACCGTCCATTTCCCCCTATACCCATCCAGAACCGCCAGTGGCCTTCACGCACGCTTTCGGCAGCCCCCATCTGGTGCAGTGTCGACCTCCGGGATGGAAATCAAGCTCTTGCAGTACCGATGAACGTCTCGCAAAAACTCGAGATGTTCGACTCACTCGTGAAGTGCGGATTTAAAGAGATTGAGGTGGGGTTTCCATCTGCATCGAACACTGAGTTTTCATTCAACCGAAGACTCATCGAGGACAATCGCATCCCTGATGACGTTACAATCCAATGTTTGGTTCAAGCACGAGAACACCTTATTGAACGCACCGTGGAGTCGCTCATGGGTGCCAAAAGTGTCATCATTCACATGTACAACTCCACATCGCCCGCCCAGCGGAAACATGTGTTCAACATGACGAAGGAGCAGATCATTGAAGTGGCTATTCAGGGAGCCAACTGGATCAAAGAACGAATCCACCGGCTTGAGGATACAGGCACCAGAGTCATGCTACAATACTCTCCGGAGAGCTTCAGCGCTACAGAGGTAGAGTTCGCAAAAGAAGTCTCCGAGGCGGTCATGGATGTATGGCAGCCAACCGTTGAACGGAAGATGATCCTCAATCTGCCGGACACAGTCGAGGTGGCAGGACCCAATGTCTACGCGGACCAGATTGAGTGGATTTGCAGCCACATTCGTAACCGCGAGGCACTGCTCATATCACTGCACACTCACAACGACCGTGGCACCGGCACGGCGGCCACGGAACTTGGCTTGTTGGCGGGTGCTGATCGCGTGGAAGGCACACTCTTCGGTAATGGAGAACGCACAGGCAATCTCGATATCGTTCAAACGGCCATGAATCTCTATATGCATGGGATTGATCCCAAGCTGAACTTCAGTGACATGAACGGCCTGATTGGTATGTATGAACGCTGCACTGGAATGACGGTGCCTCCGCGTCAGCCTTATGCTGGGGAGTTGGTTTTCACCGCTTTCAGTGGCAGCCATCAAGACGCCATTAAGAAAGGTCTCGCCAACTACGAGAAAACAGGGGGCTCATGGGATGTCCCCTACCTGACGATCGACCCTCACGACATTGGTCGCAAATATCAGGAGGTCATCCGCGTGAACTCACAATCTGGAAAAGGTGGTGTGGCCTACCTTCTTGAAAGCGAGTTCGGCATTGAAATGCCCAAAGACATGCAAAGAGAGTTTGGCCCTATCGCCAACGATCTTGTAGACGCCCTCGGACGTGAAGTGACCGCAGCAGAGCTCAAAGCGATGTTCTGGAAGGAATACATCGAGCGCACATCTCCATACAGCCTGCATCATTTTCATGCAGACGGCGTGGATGGGGTATTCCGATGCCGCAGTAGCTTGGTCATCTCCGGCAAAGAAGTCGGAGTTGCTGGAGAGGGCAATGGTCCCATCGCTGCATTTGTTCAAGCACTCGTCCAAGATGCAGGTGCACCGGCATTTGAAGTCAGCAGCTACCGCGAACAATCGCTGAGTTCTGGAACCGAGGCCAGCGCTCTCGCGTTTATTCAAATCAAGCTCGCCGATGGTCGGGTTTGCTGGGGCGCAGGCACAGACACCAACATCGAGCTTGCCTCCATCAAAGCGGTCGTCAGCGCAATCAACCGCGCAACGGCCTAAGTCACCAGTCCTTCAAAACCGCACCATCATTGCTCGACAAGCTCGAACTGGTGGTGCGGCTTCTTGCCTTTGATTACGTCGTAAAGACGCCACTTGGCGAAATCCGCCTGAAGGCTACTTGCTTTGCTCGAATCCACTTCTCCGGCATGTGCATGAAGCAAATAGCGCAGTCGCAGTGGGACTTCTGGCGCTATGCTAAATCCCTCAGCCAAGCAAAATGATGCTCCCATCCAGCCATCTGACCTAACATGCCAATACGAAGGGTATCTTGGATTATCTGGATGATCAAAAAAGGTGACTCCTTCTACGGCATCCTCTTTGATTGGGCCAGAATAGTCCATCCACTTCGCCTGCTTTCCAAAAATGTCCGGTTCACCAATCCTGCCCTCACTATCCGTCAACTTACCCCCACCGAACGCAGCCGAGATAGATTTTGCCACTCGGACAGCCAGCAACCCAAAGTTAGTTTTGCCAAGCTCCACTCTATCACCAACAGCCCGAAACGTGCTTTGCAACTCAAGGGTCTGCTCACCAGCCGCCATGGGCCGAAATATTGCTATCAGTTGCTGCTCCATGAGCTCTTTGCCAGAAGCCGAATCATACCATCCCAGTAGCACAGCCATGACCGCTTTATCTTGCCCATCTTCATAGCAGAGCCAGTCTTTTTGCTTGATTCGGCCAGCTCCGGAGTTGGCCCAAAAGCTGACTTTGTTAACGTCATGGTGCGCAAACCAAATCGACTGGTGGTGGTCGTGGTTGGGGGCTCCAGGATGTCCCATCCTTGTCAGCGAGATCTCGGATGGTCCGCAGAATGGATAGAAAAAGGGCCGAGGGTAATCGGACGGAAAATGCCACCGAGAAAACTCTCTTCCGCCGGCTTCAAAAACGGCCTGATGGTCTGCGAGAGGAGTAATGGTCGCTTTGGGCAATTTGTAAGGACGAATCTCGTCTGCTGAGCCCAGCAAAGGGAACAACAGCCCCATGCCCCCTACCCCGAATCTCCTGCGAGTCACCAATGATGTGTTCATGTCCGAATATGCATACATACCGCAGCAACGGTCCCGCTCATGCAAGGCAAAACGTCACAAGTTTATGTCATTTTCGGTGGGCGGTCTTTGAGTTATGGCAAGAAGCCCCAGGGTATTTATCGTGGAATACTTTATGTTCTTCAGATTCGCAGTTACTTGTCTCGTTTGCTCCGCTGCTAGCGCCGTGCCCGTTGACTTTGAAGCAGCAGTCACGTTGCCAGCGAGGACTGAAAACAAAGTCTTTCGCGACCGTGTTCATGCTAACTGGAGCGCAGATGAAGAGACGCTCTGGTACCGTGTGCAGACAGCACCTGAAAAGTGGGAGTTCGTTCTGATCAACACTGCCACCGGCACGCGGAAAGAGGCATCCTCGCTGAAGGGACTCGGTCTACCGGAAAAAGAAGCCGAAAAGACTACGACACTGAAGATCGAGATGCGGCAAACAAAGAGGACTGGTGAGTCCTCGGCTCTCAAGTTCATCAATAAGCTTGATCAGGATGTGGATCTCTACTGGATCAACCAGCAAGGCGAGCGTCAGCATTATGGCGATGTCCACGCTGGCACAGAACGCGAGCAACACACGTTTGATGGTCATGTGTGGCTGATCACCAACCGCACCGGGGAGCATCTCGCAGTCGTGGAAGGTGGAGCCCAGGCCCAAACGTTCATCATCGACGGCAAAGGCATCTTGAACGCTGAACAGAAAGCACCGACAAAGCCTAAGCACGGTTTCCGCTCACCGGATGGCTTGTGTGTGGTTTTTACCGAAGCGCAGAAGGTGGAGCGCAGAAAAGTGACCATCGTCGAGTCGACACCCGACGGCGTTGTTCAGCCCAAACTGAAGGTCATTGACTACATCAAACCAGGTGACCCGCTGCCAAAGCCACAATGGGTAATTGAGAAGGCCGACGGCACAAAGATTCGCGTGGCTCGCGACATCTATGATAATCCATTTACAGAAAACGGCGAACTGGAGGCCGTTTGGGCTCCCGACAGCAGTGAGTTTTACTTCAATTACAACCAGCGCGGACATCAACTCTTCCGCGTGGTGGCGGTGAATGCGATGACAGGCGCCGCTCGAGTCGTGGTAGAGGAAACATCGAATACATTTGTCGATTACACGAAAAAAACATGGCGACACTGGCTACACAGTACAGGTGAACTGATATGGATGAGTGAGCGCGATGGCTGGTGCCATCTCTACCTCTACGACGCAAAAACCGGCAGGCTGAAAAATAGGATCACTCAGGGTTCCTGGCCAATACGTGAAGTTTTGCACGTAGATATCGCAATGCGGGAGATCTGGTTCATTGCAAGCGGTTTGCGGGAAAAGGAGGATCCGTATCATCAACATCTTTGTCGCGTGAAAATGGACGGTAGCGATTTCAAGCAACTTACCGAAGGCGATGGCAATCATCGCATCGAGTTCTCACCCAAAAGGGAATATTTTATAGACACTTGGTCGCGCGCAGACATGCCTTCAGTCACTCAACTGCGCCACAGCAGAGATGGAAGCCTCGTTTGTGATCTGGAGCGGGCCGATGTCTCAGCGCTCCTGGCAACGGGTTGGAGATTACCCGAGCGATTTGTTGCAAAGGGACGCGATGGCAAAACAGACATCTACGGTGTGATGATTAAGCCCTCGCACTTCGATCCAGCAAGGAAGTATCCCGTGGTAGAGAACATCTATGCTGGTCCGCACGCCGCCTTTGCGCCAAAGGAGTTTGATCGGCAGGCGCGTATGTATCAACTGGCCGAACTGGGTTTCATCATCGTTAAACTTGACGGCATGGGCACCAACTTTCGTGGCAAGGCCTTCCACGACGTATGCTGGAAGAATATCAAGGACGCTGGATTTCTTGATAGGAAGCGATGGATCACCGAGGCGGCCAAAACGCGACCTTGGATGGATTTGACCCGCGTTGGCATCTATGGAGGCAGTGCGGGTGGCCAGAACGCAATGCGGGCGCTCCTTGATCATCATGACTTCTACAAGGTCGCCGTAGCCGACTGCGGTTGTCATGACAATCGAATGGACAAAATCTGGTGGAACGAGCAGTGGATGGGTTGGCCAGTGGATGACTCGTATGTCAAAAGCAGTAACAAGGAGGACGCGCACAAACTCCAGGGTCATCTGTTGCTCATTGTGGGCGAACTCGACACGAATGTTGATCCCGCAAGCACGATGCAAGTAGTCGCCGCGTTACAAAAGGCCGGCAAGACGTTCGACTTTATGCCTATCGCCGGTGCCGGTCACGGAGCAGCGGAGACACCGTATGGCTCACGTTTACGTATGGAGTTCCTAGTGAGGCACCTGCGTCCGTAGGGGATCAGCAATCATCAATGATTAAACAAGAACGCTGGGGAGTTGATTAACGCCCATGCCAGATCTTGCGCGGCAGTGAGCCGCTTGTTTGCCAATTGGGTCTTGCTGAGTTCAACATCACGCCGCAACTGAACCAACTTGGGATCGATCTGTATTGGTCTCTCTGCCATCGCCACGGCTTGCTGCTTCTGAACCAATACAGGATCAACTGGCAGCGGCTTACTTGCTGAAGCAAGCACACGTTTTTGGTTATTCAGATCACGAAATTGTTCCAGGAATGCCTGTCTTAGTGTCTCTAGTTGAGCCTTGTCCCTCTTGCCTACAGGGGTCCGCAGTGCCGCTGCCACTCGGGTGCTAACACCAAAGCGATGTACAGGACTGGTCGTTATCCACAGTCGAAACTTCCCGATGTTGTATTTCCCGTTTTGGAACTGCTGAAGAAGATTGAAAGTCACGCTTGTCCCAGGCTCTGGCAGCGCCTCTTTGAGAGGAAAGATTGCTTGATGGCGATGACCCGTATCGGGTGAAACAGCCCAACCACGATCACGGTTTCCACCCTTAAGTGCTTCAGCAACTGCGAAACTGGTCTGCTCAAAGTCGGCAATTGGATTGATCAACTGCACACCAGCATCGCGCCGTCCTGGACGCTTCTTGCCCGGCTCGGTCGCTTGAACCTTGAACTCACTCAGCACAAAATTGCCATCAGGCGCAATGCCTGGACCATTATTTGGCAGTCGCTCGTCAGTAAGCATTTCGAGCTTAATTGCCGTAACCCCGCCAACCGGAAGTTTGGCCGTCACCGAATAGTTTCCAGGGGTGGCCCGACCATCTGTGTACGGCGTAGCAAAGATGCTGCCGTCGACCAGTTTCTCCAGCTTCTCGACTCCGGTGTAGCGCCCAACGGTAACATCCAAAGGAATCCATTCTGTGCTCAAGTCGACACTGTCCTCCCAAGCTTTCTGGGCAGGCGCAGATGCAGTGATCACATTGGATACGGTCTCTTTCGCTTTTTTTATGGCGGCTTCACGCGCAGCAGTTGCCTTGGCTACTGCAGGCGCTTGCTGCTTCATGTAATCCTCAAGCTCGGCCTTTCTGACGCTGATGGCGGTTAGGCGATCTGCCTCTTGTTTTGCAATCACCGGCTTTTGTTCAGCTTCTCGTGCTTGCCATTCAGCCATGAGCATCTTGTTCTCAGCATCCATGCCCGTCATCGACTGTATAGCGACATCGATCTCCTTTGGTGTAGCTGGGCGATTCAATATTCGGACAAAAATCTCATCAACGAGGTTCCGATCATCACCAATCTCGCTGGCTAGCTTTGCGATTGCATTTTTCTGATCGCTGATCGCATCGCCTACAGTTGGGCCACTCATCAATGCCATGACTGGCCCGAGATTGACATCGTTGCTGCGCTCACACTCACAGACACTCTCGCGGGCTGGCCGTCCAAAGTTTCCGAGGAATCCGTCCGGGAGTTTGACTTGAGCGTCCGCAAGTTGAGAAGCACGGGTTCCAGCAGGCACACCTGGAATGCTAGGGATTGATCCCGTAACGGCGTGCACGGCATCATAGAGAGCCTCTGCGCTGAGACGGCGTGCTTTCGCATGACTATAGTTCACCTTATCATCTTCATTCCACTTGTTAGTCGTCAAGCCAAGTTGATACGTGCGGCTTTGAACGATAAGACGCATGAGGTGACGCACATTGAAGCCACCTTGGACGAACTCGTTCGTCAAGTATTGGAGAAGCTCGGGATTACTTGGCGGATTCCCAGCACGGATGTCGTCAAGGGGTTCGATGACGCCAGTGCCTGTCAAGTAGCCCCAGATGCGATTTGCGTAGCTCGAGGCAAAGTAATCATTGTCGCTACTGGTAAGCCAAGATGCGAACTTCTCGCGACGACTTGTGCTGGCTGAGCCTGCGATTCCATCATCATACGGAAACTTTGGAGGAGTAATGGCATTGGTACGGAGATGGACCAATTCCGTTTGTGCACTGTCGTCCACTATCTCATAGAGTGGTTTGGCTCCCTCCACGGCCGTTCCTCCTATGGTCTGTCCGGCTGCCTTGGGGTCTGGCTTGAGATTGATATTGGAGAAGAAGGCGGCGGTTTGATAATACTGATCCTGCGTCCAACGCTCGAAAGGGTGGTCGTGACATTTGTTGCAGTTGAATCGCACTGCGAGCCACAAATGTGTACTGTTCTCCATCGTTTCCTCTGCATTGCGAAGAACCTTAAAGTAACTTGCCGCTGGGTTATCTTTGTTGCTGCCAGCTGCGGTCATGATCCGATAGGCAAACCGATCATAGGGCGTGTTGCTCGCAACCTGTTCTCGAATCCAGTTCCGTAGGGCGGTAGCACCTTCTCCACCCAAAAACTTGGAGTTTACTTGCAGCATATCAGCCCACTTGTTTGTCCAGTGGTCAATAAATGCGTCGTTGCCGATTAGTTTATCGATAAGCTCATTCCTCTTCACCCGAGTATCACGTGAGTCGGACAGGAAGGATCGAACCTCTTCGGGCTTTGGAGGCAGTCCGGTCAGGTCAAGATGAACACGCCGAACAAAGTCTGCATCTGTGCACAGGTCACTAGGTGCGATCTTCATGCGCTTCCACTTGGCGGCAACGAAGTCGTCGATCCGGTTCCACTTTTCTGGCTCTGTCCAAACAAAACCAGAGCGATCTCCCATGACTGTGATCGTCGTTGCTGCGTAAGCTCCTTCAAATCTAGCGAGGACAGGTGCTTCTCCGCGGCGGACTGTGGTGCAAAGACCTCTCTTGTCCGCTTCAACGACCTCCGTGTTGCCACTCTCGATGAAAGCCTCGTTCGTTACGTCCCTTGAGTAGCCGTCGGTATAGGTGGCAATGATTCGCATTTGTTGCCTAGCACCCACCCGCTCAATGACTGGGTTCTTCGGCATAACTTCGATCCGAGCGACACGAGACGTCTTGAAATCGACTTTGGCACCATTTCGGATCCAAGCTTTAATCGACTCGTAATACAACTCACCTGGGACGGTGAGTTGACCACCCTCATGCGGAACAGATCCGCTGGCCTTAAGCAGCATGAGTGAATGTTCTGGAGATGCAGAGTTTGCACGACGACTGCTCAACTCATCAGTCCAAGCAAGCACATCAAAAAGCGGATCATACCCGCGCAGACTTAGTTTGAAGCCATTTTTCCCTTCCTTCGCACCATGGCACGTTCCCTGATTGCACCCAAGTTTTGACGTGATCGGCATGATATCGCGAACATAATCCGGCTTGAATGCCACATTCATGCCGGTCACTTCCACGGGCGCACTGACAGTCTTTCCATTGAATGAAATATGCAGGGTCGATTTGCCATCTCTCTCTGGGCGGATGGTCCCACGTCTGTCAATCGTGGCGGCTTGACCCTCCATCTTAACAGTGGCGATGCGAGTTATGTCAGCGCTGCTTCCATCCACCATCCGCGCGGTGACCAGTAATTGTGAATACTCGGTGGCTCGGGATATCTTGATCGTTTCCGGACTTACTTCGATTGTCTTCACGACAGCTCCCTTGTGGAGTTCTTCGATGAAGTCGTCCGTCTTTAACTGGGTGCGGACTGTGTCATCTGCTATCACGTCACTAGCAGCGATCGTTGCAGCTTTGGTAAGCGGCACACAATCAAACTCCTTTGTGAGCTGGCCCGAAATCGCATCAAAGAGCCGCACTTTACCATCTGCACCACCAGCCACAACTTTGCTCCCGTCTGGGCTGAACTTAACTGAATAAATGCCGCTAGACACAGACATGGTAGAGACAAGTTTCACGTCTTTAGTCACCCAATCATCCAGTTCTTTACCTTTACCGTTGACCGTCTCAACGATCTTTTTCACCTCGGGTGGCATCGTTGGGTCGTACTCAGCAGAATAGACATTAACCGCACCTGTGAACTCATAACTGGAACCTGCAGCTATCCGTTTGCCATCTGGAGAAAACGCCACTCCAAAAATGCGGCCCTTCATCCCCGGAAACTTGCGAATGAGGTTGGCATTATCACCAATGACCCGCTTGGTGGTTCTCTCCATCCGATAAATCTGCGGCACTCCATCTGTGCCACCGACAAGCACTTCGTTTCTCGTCGGGTGCTTAACCACCGCATGAACACCTCCCTTCAGCGCGCCAGGCGTGATTGAGGTTATGTTGTCCACAAATCTCTGTGTCGCTACTTCGGTCAACTTCACCGCCATATCTCTGCCGACACTGACCAAGTGCTTGCCCTCGTTCCCCCAAACCGTGTCCAGAACCCAGTCACTGTGTGATCCCATAAACAGGACCTGCTTGCCGCTAACTGCATCAAATGCACGAACTGTGTTGTCTGCACATCCGACCGCTACGTTTTTGCCATCAGGGGACCAACTAGCACCATACAAAGTGTCGAAGGTGATCGGGATTGAGACTTCTAGCTTTCGCTTGGCGATGTCCCAAATCTGCAGTTCTCCCATTCTTGCAGGCGAACCTGCCGCGACAGCTAGACGTTTCCCGTCGGGCGAGAACACAACCTTGTTGACCCGCTCGGAGAGCCCAACAAGCCGAGCAGCAATCCCAGAACCATCGGACTTGTGCAGGATTACCTCATGATAACCTGACACTGCGATCAATGAGCCATCTGGTGAATAGTCTAAACTAACAATGGTCGGCAACGTCACATACGTAGGTGGGTGCTCCATGTCGAAGTGAGCTCTTGCAGAAACAGGAGTGTCGTCTTTGGCACCCTCCTTTATCCATCTTGCCACCAGTCCGATCTGCGCCTGATCCAAGGGATCAGCCTTTTGCGGCATTTCTGCTTTTCCGTCGTGGGGCGTGATCAACGACAACAAGCTGGACTTGGCCGGATCTCCAGGAACGACAGCTACCCCTTCTTCACCACCCTTTAAGAGGGAAGCGAAGTCAGTCATAATGTAATCCCCTTTGGCTTTAGCCGGTTGGTGACAACCGTGGCATTGGCCTTGGAAAATCGGACGAATCTGCTTGTAGAAACTGACAGGCGCATTCGGATCCAACTTTTCCTCGCTTTTTGGCGGGGCTGAAAAGGAATATGTGGATACAAACGCGAGAAGGTAGAGAGCGTGGATACTCGATTTCATGGGCGAGAGCGGGGTTCTCCTGTGGGGCGTGATATAACGTCCATAATCGAGCCAATCTTCCGCCAGACACAGGTTAGAACCGCGTTGGCAACGATGCTATAAGTTGAAAAGGCGCGGAATCAGCCAAAGAGTGCCCACCCACAGCCTGCCTTTACATATCCACCGCCCAACCACTCATGCCTCAAAGCCTATTGCCCGAGTTCCAAGTCAGTCGATCCGATCGAGAGCAAATGCTTCAGCAACGTGGACTCGTCGTATGGCTGTTCGGCCTCTCAGGTGCAGGAAAGTCGACTCTGGCCAACGAACTAGGCCAAAGTTTGCATAAGGCCGGTAAGCTAACCCTCCATCTGGATGGCGATATCCTACGTGGTGGGCTCAACCAAGGCCTCGGTTTCACGAAAGAAGACCGATTGGAGAACATTCGTCGGGCAGCAGAAGTTGCTAAACTGAGTGTTCAGTCTGGCTGCGTGGTAATCTGTAGTTTCATTACCCCTCTGGAAGAAATGCGCGGACTCGTGAGGGAGATCATCCACAAAGACGACCTTCTTGAAGTGTACGTTCGATGTTCTTTCGCAACCTGTGCTAACAGGGACGTCAAGGGTCTCTACAAAGCAGCCGCAGCAAATCAGGTGGCAAACTTCACGGGTAAGGATTCTCTGTTTGAGGAACCAAAGATAGAACCAGGTTTGACCCTAAACACGGAAAAACTCACCGTGGCGGAGTGTACCCAACTACTTGCTAGCGCAGTAAACGCCCGGGCAACGATCTTGCCAGGGCAATAAAAA
Organism: Verrucomicrobiaceae bacterium; assembly: GCA_016795485.1. Taxonomy (GTDB): domain Bacteria; phylum Verrucomicrobiota; class Verrucomicrobiia; order Verrucomicrobiales; family Verrucomicrobiaceae; genus JAEUHM01. The sequence continues at coordinate 35,051 of JAEUHM010000021.1, forward strand.
TCCATTCAAGGACGGTATGTCGTGGCCCGTCCAGTCATCCGATCAAACTGGATCGCAAAGAAGTTCCTGGGAAGCTCACCGGCACCGCCGATAGCATAGCGCTCCTCAACAAGTGTCACGTAACACTCCTGAGTGCCAAGTCTCAAATCGGTCGTCCCGTCTGGATAGATGCTAAATTTCTTATATTGTGCATTAGCTTTGGAAATACTGTTCTGCCGGTCTGGGAATAGCTGAGCCTGAGCGCCAGCAAGAAATGGCGAGAGAGTAGTATTGGCACCAAAAGCGATGCCCGATGGAAGGTAAAGCAAAGAGCCAATTTGTTGCGAGTACATTGCCGCCGCACCAGTTGAAACTTTAGCGCTGCGGTCTGTGTTAGCAAATAACCCAACCGCTGTATAGAGGACGTCCGTGCCAGGACGATCTGGATCGTCATAAGCAAAGAACCGGACTTCGACTTCTTGATTTGATGAAATCGCTTTCTGACGAGCATACGAAATAGTAGCAGCTACACTCTGGCCTGCAGTCGAAAGTCGACTCGAAGCTACAGCACTGAATACCATTGGAGCCATTGCAGCGACGATCAACGCAATGATACTCACTACCACCAGCATCTCAATGAGAGTGAAGGCTGGCGCTTCGGCACGGCTCATCCGAATCACTGAGCGATCCTTAAATTTGATTGGCTGGAAGATACACATTTGAACTAAAAATCCTGAAGTTATATCGCTGCTGTAGCATGTAGGCGCGCAAGGTTTCGACATCCTCTTGAACAGACTGCGGGTTAGTGAAGGTCGCGCCTGAACGTCCCAAAATATCCGGAGGATTGGAACCACCACCAAGGGTCATTCGCACGGCCGACTCTTCATCAACAGCGACCATTACTAACCGAGCCATCGCAGGCATTGAAGACGCAACTTGCCGACCATTCACAATGTTGTCCACAAACGTACTAAACTTATAAAGTAAGAAAGGGTTTCTGGCCTGAGCCAAGGACTGCCGATCAGCTCCAACCGCTGCCTGACGAGGCGATACGGCAACGATCAAGGCCACTATGTTGTCAGCAACAATTCGAAGGTGACCGTCACTCTCGGCTTGACCCCGCAGCACACTCGTCCAAGCCGGGCCGTTTGGGCTACCACTTGTATCGTAGATGTCATTAAAGTCAGTTGGTGGACTGTATTCGACCAACCGATAACGATAACGAAGCGGCAGCCTGCTAACTAACCCACTGGGCAAATACCTGGAGTCATCGCTGTATTGAACAAAATAGGCTCTCTTGCACAGTGCAAACTGAAGGGGGAGCCAGCTTGGGTCCTGCGCGGAAGCTGCACCAGCAGGCACCTGAAAAATGACCGCACTGCCCGGCAACTCGGCAGCGCTGCCGCCAGTGACTATGACCCTTGCGCTATCGACCACCAGCCCGCCTTCAGCCTTTTTGACTATCCTCTGAGGCGGCGCGCCAATGTAAGCGCCATATCCTTCGTAGTCATAGTAACTCTTCATCGTGGCTTGGCGCATCTCCCGAGCCACAGTTTCAAATGCCACCCTCGCCTCCCTAAATTGGCTCAGTGTGGCAGTTGCAGTTTTCCATGTCCGCTGGGTCTGTCCAATTACCGAAGTAATTACCAAGAGTATCATGGACAAGATCACCATTGAAACGAGAACTTCAACCAGTGAAAAACCAGCGTGCCTACTGCTAATGGAGGCCCTAGAACTTAGCAAAACCCTAACAACCGATAACTTGGATTTCATTGTTGGATAGAAGGCCCCAGAAACACCGGGGTAGTGTAATAAGCTGAAGGATCTGCGTCCTCGAAATTGAAATCAGGAAGTGGAGTATTCGCCACTTTCACGATGAATCTCAGAAGATATTCGTCGGGACCTCCCCCTGGCAATGTAGCTTTCCCTTGGCTGTCATTCGGCTTCTCTACTTCAGCGACATATGCGATCTGCCCCGAAGTCTGCCCTGGGAAAAGTAGCATGCCTTCGTCATCGAAAACTAGGCGCTGGAGTGCCGGCAAATCCTGAAGGTTCGTAAAGTTCAACTGCGAAAGCTCATTTGTGACCGACTCGATGATACGAGCGGTTGCTCCGGCATTGGCAGCTCTTCGAGAAACCTCCATCCCATGAGGCAACAATCCCAACAAGGCTGTAACTGCCAGCCCCATAATCCCAAGAGCCACGACTGACTCAATGAGTGAAAATCCATTTGCCCGTGGGCTCGAAAGCCGACGTTGGAGTCTCATCCGCTTCAATATGTTAGAAAGAAAAGTCATGGATTGATGCCAATAGTCGACTAAAACGCGAACTGCTTCATATCGATCACTCGATACCGATAAAAGTTCTCAAGGCTAAGTTCCGACAGGCCCCTCTTCGCATAATCTGGATACACGTCGTTCTTAAAATCCAGATAACGCTCGATCAGAGCAGAGCCTTGATACTCTGCAGTGACCGTATCCTTAGTTGTGTCGAGTTCATTGGGAGGCAACGACTTAGCCTTCTTGATCGTCTGTGATTTGAAGTAGATTCTGAACACATTCGACTTAGTGGTAATTTTTTGATAAATGTTGGTATAAGGGCGCTCTTTGGCATTGTCACCAGTCAGTGAGTGCTTAAACCAAAAATCTCTCATCTTGTTGATCACTTGGCTATACGTGTTGCCGTTCAAATCACGTTCCTTTTTCGGTAAATCGAATGAGTAATGGATACTGTCATCTGGAACGAGGTGCACTTCTGTGAACTCTGATGCAGTCCTAAACAATCCTACATGACTCATCTGACCGATCGCTGTCGTCGCTTTGAAGCGGTGATGCATGATTGACAGAGTGCGAGCCGCATTGATAGGCTGGTGAAACTGCACATCCGTTTCTTGCCAGAATCGCTCAGGGTACGTCTGTCCGCCAGTCTTCTCTCGCTTATAGAATAGCGTTAGATCAGGTCGACTAACATCATGGGTTTCGACTCTCAATCTTTGTCCACCAGTTCGGGAGGCGAGAGTGCTGTTGATTGCGGTCACAAACTCCCCTTTTAGCACAGCATGTACTCCTGTTGAGCGTATGACATGACGGAAGGGCATGATCTGGAAATTGATGTTTATCTTGCCTTCAGTAGCACACCCGTAGCTGTATGGACGCGGGTCGACAAGCGGCATCCAGAAGAGGTCCATGAACAAGTGATCAGCCGGCATACCAGGCTGACCACGACCGGTGTGGGGAATGCCAGTACGTTGACCTTCCTCCGTCTCGAGAATAGGGGCAATGCTCGGACGGAACAACAATGTCCTCCAAGGCACTCCAGCAGAAGCCGCCTCGGTATCGGAAACAGGATTGCTGCCAAACACGCCAGTGGGGAGTGAACCCAGCATCCCTGGAGAAGGCATCAGGCGATTCGGTCCAAAGAAGTCACCAGCAAGAGGTGTTTGGATCCAAGACTGATAGAAGTATGCATTCCTCACACGCCTGATGTCCCCATCAACCCAGAATCCCATTACACTTAGATTTCCATCATCGGGCTTGTTGATGTAGGCACCATCCCTCATCACGCCTACTCCGTTGTCGAAGTCACCATATCTTGTGACCGCCTCCATGGTCTGCTTGCGCAGCGGGATATCTGGCACTTGGCTCTGGGGATACCACTTTTGTGGCACGAGTCTAAACCGTGGATTTGCCCAATTGGGGTCTGTTTTTCCTCCAAAGTCTACCCCTGGATGCGATGCGGAACTGAATCCAGTTAGGCTGTGTGCAAACAGCGCATTCTCCCTGTCAACCCAAACCGGATGCTTCATCCACATGCTCGCCGGGACATGCTTCATAGCAGCTACAATGCGGTAGTCACCATGCCGTGGGACGATACTTCTGATACTATCGGACCCCCACCACTGGTAGTTCCCGTTGTTTCCACCAAGAAAGCCGCCAGTTTTTGTGTCATGCTCTGCACTCGGATTATCGTGTTCGACAGACGCTCTTGTCCCACTAAATGCGTCTGCGGAAGAGAAACCATAGATATTGCCACCCGTGATGGTTCTTCCGGTTCGGTTAAGAGTCCGAGGCTCAGGCGACACAGCAGTGACAACAGGAACATTATTGGCACTTGTGAACACTGGGTTGGTTCTATTTCCCAAGAACGTTTGAATTGTCGTATGTGCCTGGCCAAGCAAACGACCATGAGTCCGGAGATCACTTTTGTCCTGATCAGTCGTAGGTTCAATGTTTCGCCAGAGAGTCTTCGGATCATCGACGCCATCGACATTGCCATTACCCCTGTACTGGTTCACCGCTCCGCCCCGATTGAAGCTCCACCACCGCACCGCTGGAACGGCTTGCTGCTCCCATCGATTTCCGCTTGCATCAATATACTCAACCCACTCAGATGAGTGCACGACTAGACTTGGCATAGGCACCCGCCCGCCAGGAATTGCCAGGTCAAATGTTTGAACGGGGATGCTCCCCCTTTTATCGCGAACTCCCTGCCAATCATGGGAAGGATAAATAGCCACCTTGAGCGGGGTGGCCGTCTCAATTGTTTGCCCTCCGTTCTCGAACTCAATAAACCCCTCTGTCCTCTTTACTGTGACAAAGTTGCTTACGAAGGGAAATCTACGCATCGCACCACTGATAGCCGACGATGCATCTGCGGTGAAACCTTGATCTGCAGGCATCTCACCGATGGCGCGGACACTCCGCCCATTCATAAGCGCCGTCGTCCCATACGCTCCGCCAATTGGATAGGTATCCGTACCCTCCCTCATGCCGCGGTAATCGCCACCAACATAGGCTTCATTTGATTGAAGAACAAGATCTTCAGTGGTTTCAAAAAGAGGCACCATCCTGCCCCCCGAGTCTCGGACTTTTAGATTGGACACAGATTCGCCGTCCATCACAATGGTCCAATCCGGCACATACTTCGTCCACCCGGCTGATGGAACGAATGTCTCAAACTGAATCGCAACCTGAATCCGTTTTTCATACTCTTGAAGAGGGGTGTCACGATCTAGCGTTACATTCCAGTTCCTCGCCCTCCATGCTGGATGGCGCATTGGATCGGTAGAACCGCCGGACCCAATTCGGGCGAAGTCGAGGCCCCAATTCTCCATCGTCACTCTGGTGGGAAAGGGTGGTATATTTGAGTACCAGCGCGGTTCTGGGATTCCTTCAACAGCCGCGATATCTGAGTCTGGTCGTCGGATATTTTGAACTTTGGGGTCTAGCATCATCGCCACCTTCCCACCACTGCGAATGTCACCAGAACTGCTCCTTGCTATGTAGCTATAGTCGCTTGTAAGCCCGTCAGCCGTGCAAATGAAGTGCAATGCAACCTCTGAGATGGTTGGAAATCGCCCAAACCCTTTGTATGTGAATGTCTCGCCTGGAAATACCCAATCAATAGGAGTTACCTGTCCGTGGCCAGGATATGCGCCAGTAACCACCTCTTCCTGTGCAAACTCATCCCGTCTATTGGTTGGGATGTTGTAAACATCGCCCCCGCGTCGAATCACTCTAAAACGTGGCTCCGTGTAGGTCAAAAAGCGAGTCGAATCAGGGAGCTTGTTGTGAACAAGTACTGAATCCCTCTGGATATTGTAACCAGGCGGGTCAAACAAATCCAATCCAAAGTTTTCGATGGTTCTTTTGTAGAGTCTTGCGTCGAACAAGTTAGTGCACCTAATATAATCGAAAATCTGCACGATAATCTGCCGAGCGTCACTGCCCCCAAGAGGACCCACGGAATACTTTCCGGCAGTGGTGCCAAACTTGCCTCCACTCCCACCCGCACCTGGCATTTGATGGTTGATGAGTTCGTCAAGATATCGCATCAGGTCGCGATTCCGCGCCGTTCCGGCCGTTGTACCACCAAGGCCATCAGCGGTGCTACTGCGCGAATCAACTCGGCTGAACGCATAAAGATTCCCAACGTTGGAGGTGTTGTTTGTCGATGCTTCACCCAACGTAGCCGCCATTTGTATAGCTGTGTCATAACTTGTCCGGTAAAGCGGCCCCAATGAAGCATCAGGTAGGGGCCACATGGCTATTCTTGGGTATCCAAACATATTAGTCTCGGGCGCACGACTGTGAGCACTCAAGAAAAATCGATTTCTGTTGATTACTCCTGGATTAAGCAAGTTGTCGCCAGACGGTGATGACAGTTCACCAAGTCGACGCCTACCCTGGGAAAGTTTTTTCTCAAAAGCAAACTCATCCAGTGAAATGTTAAGCTTCTCTGACGTCATCTGCTGCCAAGTGCGATTATCAATTACCGAACTTGTGGAAGAACTATAGGCATCTATGTCGAAAGAGCGTGATCCGTCCTGTGTCCCGCCAGGTCCCAACTTTGGAAGCATCTCGTAAAGGCGATTTTTGTATGCTATCCCTTCGCTATCGTAGTTATTTCCTGTTGTACTGCCTTTGGGGAACGTGTCCCAAGCAAAGCTGGGAAGCAATACGGTTGAAAGCGCGACAGTAGCGGGATGTCCAGGGTAACGCTGATACTCGGCAACAACTGGCTGGTTATTCGCCCAGTCGTAATCTCGTTTGTGGTAGACTAGCGGCAACTCCCACAATGCCGGCTCGCCCGCAGTGTTGATGTTAATTTTCGTGCTCTCGTCATCAGTCCAAAAAGCGATCCGCCCGACGATTGGATTTTCTTGAGTTGGGGAAGGGCCACCACCACCGACCCAATTTGCGCTACCTCCCGGTGTCTGGGCCATCGTGCCAACCGTTCCATCCTGCAACACATACAGCCACCTGACCGGCAGAGGAACTCTCCAGTCATCAGTTCCCCCGCTAACATTCACTCCAGTGACATTTGTGTTGGAATCACTAGCGTAGTCCGGGGGCTCCGAAGAGATCGAAAAACCTTCAACTCTTCTATCATCTGGTGCCTGACCTGGGCTTCCTTCGACCTCAGCATAGGACCGCGGATCCAATACTGGAAATATCACATTCGTTGACGGGGTTCCTCCCACGGAGCCAGACGAACCAGTTGTGCCATGCGTCACTTTAACGACTGGAGCGTTGAGGTCCGTCCATTCATCTGGCCGACGATCCCAATCGCTGTCCAACTGGTCACTCTTCGTAAACGCAGTCTCCCCTGCTGCTCCAGCTTGCCGAGTCACCATCTGAGACGACGAGTAAAGCTTGCGCCCCTCCAAAAATCCACCGCCTGCAGAATAGGTGCGTACGGCCCCGGGCTGGCTTGCCCAAATCACTTTGGCACCACCACTGCGATTTCTCGTAGCTCCTCCGACCGCCACGCCCGTGGCAGCAGATTGAATCTGATTGATCACGATGTTGACAGCACTGTCCGCGAGATGCCGAGCAGCGTTTCCATCTGCGTAGAGCGTCGACGCTTTATACTCGGCCTCGCTGACCGTGAATAGCGCCATGACGAGAATCGTGGCGAGGGTGACGAGCGACAAAACTGACACGAGCGCCAATCCACGCCGGTCATTTTTTCTGAATAGTCCGATTATCTTCTCTTTCATGGCTGTTGGGCTGGGTTCGAAGGACTTTGCGATGCGATTTCAACAAAATGAGAAAACTCTGTCAATGGATTTACAATGCCATTACATGACCTTGACGAAAAAGAATACTCTTCCGAGAAAATTGACGGCCTTTTTTCATTTCTGGCTCGATTTGATCAAAAAGCCCGAAAAACGTCAATGAAAATACAATGTATTTACCATGTATTTCATTTGGCATTCAGTTCTCGGACTCTCATTTTCTGGAATGGCACTGATTTAGTGACCAGATGGATGATATCCTGGAACCTTTCGCCAGATTTCTCAGCCTGGGCGACAATCTCCTGCACAAACGGCCGATCTGAGTATTCCAAGCCCCGCCCGAGCGCATAGGTCATGAGGTGCTCGACCAAACACCGCATGAAGTCCTGCTTAAGGTCGCCAGCGATGATTTTTTGAAGGTCCTCAATGTTGTTGAACTTCTGCCCCCTCACCCACTGGCCGGTCGAGTCAATCGGATTGCCGCGTTCTTTGTCTCTCCACCGTCCGATAGCATCAAAGTTTTCAAGCGCGAACCCAACGGGGTCGAGGAGCGCATGACAACCAGCACAAGATGCGTCTGCGCGATGAGCCTCAAACTGTTGCCGAAGCGTCAGTTTGCTAGAACGCGCCTTCTCTTCATCAAGCGGTGGCACGTCCCCTGGAGCCGGAGGTGGCGGAATGCCAACGATACTCTCCAGGACGAACTTGCCTCGGCGGACAATGTTGGTCCGTGTGGGGTTGGCTGTGAGCGTCAAAATGCTGCCATGGGTGAGGATTCCACGCCTTGGAGTGCCCACCAGAGACACTTTCTTGAAGTCACGGCCACTGAATCCACCAGCATTTTTCAGCCCGTAAAACTCCGCCAATTTCTTGTTAGCAAAAGTGTAATCTGCGGTGATGAACTCCATCACGCTGCGGTTCTCTTTGAGCAGGTGACTGAACAACATCTGGGTCTCCACTAGCATGGAGTATGCGAGGCCATTCTGGAACTCAGGGAAGAGCCTCTGACTGCGATAAACACCATCCAAATCACGCAACTGGAGCCACTGACCGGCAAAGTTCTCGGTCAGCGCCCGTGCACGGTAGTCGTCAATCATCCGCTTTACCTGCGTATCCAAGTTGGCCCGCAGTTGCCCCGCCTCAGCAAGTTTGAGCAGCGACTCGTCGGGTGGTCCTGACCACAAGAAGTAAGAAAGCCTGCTGGCCAATGTGACTTCATCGACTTCAGCTACCCCATTTTGTGGTGTGCCCTTTGGCATTGGAACGGGGTGGAATAAAAATGCAGGACTAGTCAGCAAGCCTTCAAGCGCTATCCCCAAGGTGCCCAAGGGTGTCTCGCCCAATTTCAGCGCCTGCTCTGCCAAGCCTCGCCACTGCTTCTGCTCTTCGGCAGTCAATGGCCTGCGAAAAAGCCGCTTGGCCATCTTCTCCACCATCTCTGACACGGAAATCGCGTCAATGATTTGGCCGGACGCGCCGGGGCCTTCGATCTGCAACTCGTGAACCCATAGATTCCGGTCCGCTTTAGCCGCAGCGTCATAATAGTCATTCAGAAACGCCACACGGAGATCATGCTTACCTTCAGGAACTTCCGACTCCCAGACGAACCACTCTGGTGCCTGATCCTTTGCCGTGACCTCACCAGCCTTCAGCACTTTATCACCAAGCCTCACTTCAAACTTCGCATTCTCTTTCCCTGCCTGTAGAGCCCCGGCCTTCAAACGGAAACGATATTTGCCTGCCTCAGAGAGCACCAACGGGTGCCTGATCCAGCCTGAACTCGCCAATACCATCGCGCCAGTGTCACGAGCAGCGTCTCCTTCTCCTTGGTGGAAGTCTTCTCCAGACAGATCCATGGCTGGAAGCTCAAATCGGACCCCGGGAGCAACCCATTCCAAAAAACGAGTCGTCCGTGGCCTCACAAGCCCCATAGGACCATTGATCTCCACTCCCCCGAGGGCGAGATTTCGATCCCTCTTTCCTTCGGGAGCGTTTTCATCGAAAAAGTCGTTCACAAACGCGATGGAAAGTTTTCTGGTGCCCTGGCCCAACTTCACCTCCAAGGTCAACCTTTGCCACGATTTGGAACCCTCAGCCCACTCTTTGTCGATAGAAACTTCACCGACAGACTTTCCATCGATTTCGACCTGGGCTTTTGCTTTTTCAGGCCCTGCGGAACTCGCTGCAACCTTGAGTTCGATCTCGTAAAATCCATCCGCTGGTGCGTAGAAGCTCGTCTTCACTTTGTCTTCCGCGAAAAACCAAAGCGCCTCGTTGTCGTCCACAAGTTTCACATTTTTGCCGCCACGGTCAAAGCGCTCAGCACCTACATCCAGACTTAGCCGTTCAGGACGATTCAGTTTCAGCACGTGATTGCGGATTCTGCCCGCTGCACGGAGATACTTTTCCATCAGCATAGGTGATAGCGACAAGACAGAGCCAATGTTGTCAAAGCCGTATCCTGAGTCGTCCTGTGGAAACTCATCCGCCGGCCGAAATCCGTCCGTGATGAAGAGTAACTCACGCACCGTATTGTCATACTCTCGCCGGTTAAGCCTCCTCAGAACACTGTGTCCAGGGTCAGGTTTGGCAGGATCGAAATAGAAGACATTCTCGTCGATCCACTTCACTGCTGCATCCCGCTCAGCTAGTGCGGGAACCTCCTCATCAAGAGGCGGCATCACATGAGTGACCAGCATTTGCCGCACATGATCCCAATGCTTCAAATCACCGATGAGTGACGGGTAATCCTTGTGCTCGTCCAGAGCAAACTTCCCCTTCCTGACACCATCGGAATGGCAGTCGTAGCAATAGCGCTCCAAGAAAGGGAGGACGTCCTTTCTGAAAACAGGCTCGCCTCTCTGCTCAGCCTTTAAGTAGAGGCCGGAACAGGAGGCGAGAAAAATGAAGAGTCGAAGTGGCAGGCGGGGGGCGCGCGTTTCAGTCACAAAAGAAGAAACGTGCCGGAAAGGCTATATTGCACCACAAAATCGCCTGTCAGACTCAGATCAGCGATAGTATGGCTGACCGTAGTAAGGCTGGGGTGCTGGCCGATAGTATGGGTTGCCATAGTAGCCAGCGTTCCGCTTGTCTTTAGCATCGCCAATAGCAGCACCACCCAACGCACCTAGGCCAGCGCCGATGGCAGCGCCTTCCAGGCCGCGGCCACTTTGGTTGCCGATGATACCACCTACAGCAGCACCACCAAGACCGCCGAGCACGGCACCGGTTTGGGCATTAGGACCACCCGCGCAAGAAGCAAGCGAGCAAGCAATGAGAACTGAGGCAGCAATCTGAGAAAGTTTGTTTTTCATAGGTTATCAGAAGATACGATTAAAATGACGTCAACCGTGACAATCTATTCAAGCCCGCAGAAAAAATCACGGATATTCTATCACTTGGCCGCAACTTTTGCCCAAGAATCCTTCAAGGTCACAGTGCGGTTGAAGACCGGGCGACCTAGGACACTGTCCTTGGGGTCGACGTAAAAATAGCCCACGCGCTCAAACTGGTAGCGCGCTCCGGCTCCAGCTATAGCCAATGACGGCTCCACTTTCGCGGCGACAATCTCCAACGATGCACTGTTGAGGAACTGAAGAAAATCTTCATCACCAGCATCAGGCGACTCCACGGTAAAAAGCCTATCATAGAGCCTCACTTCAGCATCCACCGCATGGCGAGCACTCACCCAGTGAATGATACCCTTCGGCTTGGGACGTCCCTCGGGTTTCTTGCCATGTCGCGTGCTCTCATCATAGGTGCAAATCAGCTCCTTGATGCTGCCGTCAGCATTTTTCACCACTTCTTTGCAAATAATGCAGAACGCCATCTTCAGCCGGACTTCACGACCAGGAGCCAACCGATGGAACCCATCCACAGGCTCCTCCATGAAATCATCGGCATCGATGTAGATCTCATTGCACATCGGCACCATCCGCACACCCGCGTTTGGATCCTCTGGATTGTTCGGAAACTCCAGTTCCTCCACACGATCAGCCCCATAGTTTTCAATCACCACCTTGATCGGCCGCAATACCGCAGACGCACGCAACGCCCGCTTGTTCAAATCATCCCGGATGCAGTGCTCCAGCACCGCGTAATCCGTCACACCCTTGAACTTCGTCAGCCCGATCGTGGAGCAAAAATGCCGGATCGACTCCGGCGTATAGCCTCTACGCCTAAAGCCACTGATTGTCGGCATTCTAGGGTCGTCCCAGCCATTCACGTGATTCTCTTTAACAAGACGCAGCAGCTTACGCTTACTCATCACCGTGTAGTTCAGGTTCAGCCTCGCGAACTCCCGCTGATACGGGCTTCCAGGCAGTCCATTCACATTCGCGATCAACCACTCGTAGAACGGCCGGTGATCTTCAAACTCCAGCGTGCACAAGGAATGCGTGATACTCTCCAGCGCATCGCTCAGCGGATGCGCATAATCATACATCGGGTAAATACACCACGCATCACCCGTGCGGTGATGATGCGCACGCATGATCCGGTACATCGCAGGATCACGCATCGTGATGTTCGGGTGCGCCATGTCGATCTTGGCTCGCAAAATACGACTACCGTCCGCAAACTCCCCCGCCCGCATCTTGCGGAACAACTCAAGATTCTCCTCCACACTTCTATCCCGCCATGGGCTATTCTTACCCGGCTCCGTAAGCGTACCGCGATACTCACGCACCTGATCTGGCGAGAGATCGCACACATACGCCAGCCCCTTCGTGATCAACTGCTCCGCGAACTCGTACAATTTCTCAAAGTAGTCACTGGCATAGAAGAGATGCTGCCCCCAATCAAAACCCAGCCACTTCACATCCTCCATGATGCTCTCCACATACTCCGTGTCTTCTTTGATCGGATTCGTGTCATCGAAACGCAAATGACAGCGCGCCTTCGGAGCATTCTCCAGCGCTAGGCCAAAGTTCAGGCAAATCGACTTCGCATGACCGATGTGAAGATACCCATTCGGCTCCGGCGGAAACCGCGTCACCACCCAGCCATCATTCCGCCCCTGCTGCAGATCCTCCGCGATCATGTCACGGATGAAGTCCGACTTGGCAGGGGAAGTAGCAGTAGCGTTGTCTGTCTGGCTCATGGGCTGGCCACGATAGTGCCAAGACCAACGCCATGCGCAAGAGTACACCTCACTCCGCTCTCTTCTTCGGTCGCCATCAACTCCAGCGGTTTGTACGGGCCTTACTGATCGGGAACGCGAGGAGGTACCGGCCAAACCGAGCGAACAAACCCTGCGAAAGCTGTTTCTGCGTCTGCTAGAGGCACCAGACACCGTCGGCTCGCAACCCTGGACCCTATTCGAACCCCACGGTTACCCCAGCGGTTGATAGCTCCGTTGCTTCACCTTCAGTCACTGTGACACGCATGTGGCCAAAAAGTCTCAACCCGCATCATTGCCGCACAGATTTTTTGCCAGCCCACTGCCCAAACTTCAATCCCATGGTGTACATTTGCTCGGGCTAACGTGCGACCACTTTGCACACTTCTTCGCCCTGCTAACTAGTTTATCTCTGATAACTTCTGGCGTTTGGTCTAACAGTAACCATTGCGGGCCATCCTTCGAGACCAGCGTAGGTCGGAAAATGATGCTGCAAACGATCAAACAAGGCTGCTCATGCACGTTCGCTGATGTCTGGGCCGTTCTTTGCGATGTCATGAAACTGCCGCGCCTCATTCTTCTTACCACTTTGATTTCAAACCTCGCCTCTGCCGCCATCGAGGGCGAAACGGAGCACTTTTATTACCGCATGCCGTCTCCTGACGAGCCGTATGTGGACACGCAACGCGGCAGCCGCATGTTTGCCTTCCAAGGCACGAAGATCATGCTCTCCGAGGACTGCGGGAAGACGTGGCCGCATGTGGCGGAGTTTCCAGAGGCGCAGGACATCACCTTCAGCGTGCTGTTGAAAAACGGAAACGTGCTCTTCGCCACGCGGGAACGGCTGTTCCTGAGCACGGACAAGCTCAAGACGCATCGCGAGATCATCGTGAAGCGCCCCGATGGCACCGACTACCGTCCGCACACGCCTGTCGATCCCAAAAATCCCGGTTGGTATTTCCACTCGCTCGATGGCGAGCACTGTTTCGAGGTCGGCGGGAAGGAAATGCTGGTGTGGGGGAACTACTGCAACGTGCTCGGCGGCGCGGTGCCGGTGAATGTCTATTATTCCACCGACAACGGCGAGACGGTGAAGCTGGCTTACGCCTTCGGGCAAAATCCCAAGTTCCAGCAGAAGGGTGCGAGGCCGGAAGATCCGATGCTGGGTAATCCAGAAAACAAGCTCATCGCCCGTCATGTTCACAACGTGACCTACAACCCTCGCGAGAACGCGTTCTACGCCTGCACCGGCGACATCGACCGCACCCACGGCAAAGAATGCCACTGGATTCGCGGCACCTACGACGCGGCGGCGGACAGATGGGATTGGAAGCTCGTCATCAGCGTCGATTCAAACTCGCGCTTCAAGTGCGGCGGCATCAATTTCATCGACGGCAAATGCTACTGGATCGCCGATGCGAACGGCCCTGCGATTGCCAATCGTCATGATCGCGGCATCTTCGTCTGCGATCCGAAGGACATCACCGACACCTCGAAGCACACGATGCTGTTCAATCCGATGTTCGAATCGGCCAACATGCTCGTGCAGGACGGCGTGTTCGTCGCCACGCACTGCGCTCCAGCTTCGACCTATGCCTGCGGCATCATCTGGTCTTCCGACATGGGCAAAACGTGGTCGCAATACGACCTGAAGGAGTTCGGCGCACGCAGCGGCTGCCGCATTAACTACAAGAACAGCGACGGCTGGTTCCGCATGGACCTGCGCAAAGGCTGGATCGAGCGCGCAGAGGTGATTTTTCTCAAGCCGAAGAGGTGACTACTTCAGAATCGGGGCCGTCTGCTCCGGTGTCACGCGGCCCGGTGGCAACTCCATGAGCTTGATGTTGCGGAAGTGGATCTCACTGCCCTCAGATTCGAGGCAGAGGTAGCCTTTGCGCACGGTGGATTGGCTCACGCCGTTCACGAACTTGCCATTGATGCTCAGCTTCACCACGCCATCTACCGCCACAACGTCGTAGGTATTCCATTCGCCCGCGCCTTTGCAGCGAAACTCAAAGGACATGCTGCGCTTACCGCGCGGATTCTCCGGGATGATCTCCAGACCGTTTGCGCCGAAGAGCTCGCCGCTGACGTAGCCGGGATGATTCGGCTGGCCATCCTTCAGCGGATGCAGTGCAGGCCATTGCAGCTCCAGCATCTGCACTTCGAGGCCTTTTGGCAGTTCCTTGCCTGGCGCGGGCGTAGCATCGCTCCACAAAAACACGCCGCTGTTGCCACCGGGCTTCATGTGACGCCATTCGATGTGCAGGACGAAGTTTTCATACTGCTTCTCGCTCCGCATGACACCGATCGGCAGCCCGCTGCACACGAGCAGGCCGTCTTTGACACTCCAGGTGTCCTTTGAGGTGTTCACATCCACCCAGCCGCTGAGGTCCTTGCCATTAAAGAGTGGTTTGAACGCAGGCACATCTTCAGCGGGAGCGGCGGAGACAAAGAAAAGCAGAGCTAGCAGGTGTTTCATCCTGAGCACCAACGGACATGCAGACCGGGTCTTGTCGGATAAGTCGCCTCGCATGTCTTCGTTTGCCCCAACGCCATGATTCGTCTTTTTTGTCTCCTCCTGCTTGTTCACTCGTCCATAGCATGTGCGGCAGAACGCCCTAACATCGTCGTCATCCTGCTCGACAATGTCGGGCGTGAGTGGTTCGGCTGCTACGGCAGCGAGGAGAAATGCACTCCGAACATCGACAAACTGGCCGCGGGTGGCGTGCGCTTTGCGAACTGCTACACCACGACCGTTTGCGGCCCCAGCCGCGTGCAAATGCTCACGGGGCGTTATCCTTTCCGCACGGGCTGGTATCTGCATCACGACGCGGCGCTCTACAGCGGCGGCGGGTTTGATCCACAGCGCGAGACGACGTATGCGCGTGTGTTGCGTGATGCTGGTTACGCGACCGGCATCGCGGGCAAGTGGCAGGTGAACAACCTTTACGACGAACCGGATGCGATCAACCGCCACGGCTTCGATGAGCAGCTCGTGTGGCCCGGCAGCATTGATCGCGACAAGGCGGATGCCGCTTTCATGGCCGCGTTTCAAAAAGCCATCGCCAACAACGACGCGGAGTTCCTCACCGAGGCCACACGGAAGATCGAAAGCCGCTACTGGGATCCTGTTTTGCTGCGAAACGGCAGGCGCGAGATCGCGCAAGGCAAGTTTGGGCCGGATGTGTTTCTCGACTTCGCCTTCGACTTCTACCAGCGGCATTCCAGGCAGCCGTTTCTCTTCTACCACGCCATGGTGCTCACCCATGGTCAAAATGTGAAGCAGCAGGTCGTCACCACGCCGGACAATCGCGCCAAGCCGCCGAAGGAGGAACACGAGCTCTTCGCTGACATGCTGCGCTATGCCGACAAGCAGGTCGGCGCCATCATCGCGGAGTTGGAGCGGCTCGATTTGATGAAAAACACCGTCGTCATCCTCGCCTCCGACAACGGCACGGAGAAAACTCTGTCCGCCCGTGCCAATGGTCGTGTCGTGAACGGCGGCCTGTATCAAATCAATGAGGCTGGCGGCAACGTCCCACTCATCGTTTACAGCCCCGCGCTCGTGAAAGGCGGCCGCATCTCATCGCTCGCTGACTTCACCGACCTCTTCCCGACGATTTGCGACCTCGCCGGAGCCTCCGTGCCGTCTGCGCTGAAGATCGACGGCCAGTCCCTCGCCCCGTTTTTGGTCGGCAAGGCACCCGCGCCACGAAAATGGATCTTCAACCACTACGCCGATGAACGCGTCGTGCGCGATGAACGCTTCAAACTCAAAAACGACGGCAGTCTCTTCGATCTCGACGCCGACCCCGCCGAGCAATCACCGCTTCCAAAAGAGGCATCACCCGAAGTGAGGGCCAAACTGCAAGCCGTGCTCGATTCCATGCCTGAATCGACTCCGCTGCCATTTCCGCATCGCAGCTTGTCGGCGTTCAAGAAGCGGGCTGAGGCCGCCAAGCAGTAAAATCAGCGAACGAACTTCTGCGCACGTAGCCAGAACAGCAAATCCGCGAACCACGGATGCTCGGTGCCGATGAGGCCGGTGCCGTGATCGCCGTGTTGGTAGAGGTGGAGTTCGTGAGCGATGCTGTTCGCGTGTAAAGCGGCGGCGTAGAGCTGGGCGTGCTCCACGGGGACCATTTTGTCCTCCATCGTGTGCCAGAGAAAGACGGGCGGCAGGCCGGGCTTCACTTGCAGCTCGCTGGAGGTCTGGCGGAGGAGTTTTTCATCCGGTGAATCGCCGATGAGCATCTTGCGTGAGGTCGCGTGTGGTTTCGTGATCATGCTGATGACCGGATAGCAGAGGATGGCGAGAGCGGGCCGCGGACTCACGCTGTGCTCACGCCCGTCGATCATGCCATCCTCCGGCCGGTTGATGAGCGTGGAGGCAAGGTGTCCACCTGCGGAGAATCCCATCACGCCGATGCGTTTCGGGTCGATCTTCCACTTCTCGGCATTCCCGCGAATCTGAAACATCGCCTCCACTGCGTCCTGAAGCTGTGCGGGATAGCGATAGCCAGCACTGCCGAGCCGGTAACGCAGAACAAACACCGTCAAACCCTGCTCATTGAGCCAAAGTGCGAAGGGCTCAGCCTGCCCTTCATAGATGCCACTGTAGCTGCCGCCGGGGATGAGGAGCATCGCAGCGCCGCTCGACTTATGAGGCAAATATGGTGTGAGAGTCGGGATGTCCTTCGCTGACGTGCCGAGTGCTCCAGGCGCGCCATCCGGCCAAAGCGTGATGGGATTTTCACCGGCAAGCGTGTATGAGAGGCAGCCTAGAAGTGTAAGCAGGTGGACAAGGCGGAGCATGGGCGCAATTTGCCATATTCCGCACTAGAAACAGCATCAAACCGTAGACGGCCGACTTCGCACCAGTGGTGAGCGCGGGACTTCTATGGAGTGGGGCTGACTTTGATCTCCCCGGTTTATTAGCTTGCTACGAGTGTGCTGTAGCCACTGACGGTGATTTTGAACACCTTGGCTTCTTGTTCCGCTTGCTTGGTAGGTGGTCCCGTAGGCGTGGTAAGGATGAATAGAAGGCTGTTGAAGCAGCCAAGGACGGCGCTCCAGGTGGCAGGTACGGCAGTCGGAGTGGCCTACACGGCGGTCGAAATGACAGGTATGGCGGTAAAAGTAGCCGGTACGGCGGTAAAAATGGCCGGTACGGAAGTTAAAGTCGCAGGTACGGCGATCAAAATGGGCGGTACGGCGGTCGGAGCGGCAGGTACGGCAGCCGTAACCGCCTTTTCGGGTGCCGTACCTGCCTCTGGGATCGCCGTACCTGCCATAGTCAGTGGATGAACCGGGTTTTGGGCTCCTCTCCAAGGAAACTTTCATCATCAAGTCAGACCTGCATCAGCGTGATGGCAGGGCACAAAAACGCGGCGGCAACCAACCGCAACACCTAAGCCCAAGTCAAACGGGTGATCCGCGACGAAGTATGCCGCCTGGCGGCCAGTTCCATGTCTCCAGGTCTCATTGAACCTCTGATCTGAGAGGAACAATGACTCGGGACGCTTGGGTGGCACTGTGCCAGATGGTATTGATGGCCTTAACGCCGGATTCTGGTGCTTCGGTGTGTTTGAGCGGGCCTCCGGTTTGTGGATTGGGTTCATACAGGGGCGCTCCGGTTGACGTGATTGTGACGCGGATGCGGTGGCCTTGATTGAAGATGATGCTGGTCCATCCGATGTTCCACTTGAGCAGGGCGGGCTCGCCTGGGGTGAGGAGGCGTGGCTTATCGAAACCCTCGCGATACCTTGCGCGAAGAGGGTAATCGATAAGCAACATGCTGCGGCCATCTGGGTAGACATCGCTCACACGGAGGATGATGTCGGTGTCCTTGGCGGATGAGGAGAGCCAGACCTCGGCTTTGACGAGTCCGGTCCACTCCACGGGTTTCTGTAGGATCTCGCTGGTCCATGTTCGGACCTCGGCTTGTTCTTCTAACTTGCGTGCATCTGCCGCACCGGGGAATCCGCGCCCTGGGATAGACATGGGACGCGCAGGATCTGAAACGTAGCTGGTGCTGCTAACGGTGGTGGGTTTTGTGGCTGCGAGTTGGGCATCTGGGTGGAGGTAGTAAGACATCTCTTCGGTCTTGGGAGGAAAGTCCTGGGCACTGCGCCACACATTGCCGGGTGCTCCGTCCTCACCGACTGCACCCATGACATAATAGCGCACGGGCGGCTCATCCATGACGCCTGTGGCCTCACCTTTGAGCCAATGACCGAACCACCGAGCCATGTGATCGAGCTCCGGCCAGATAGCGTTTTCGGGATAGGTCATCTCGGCGACTTTGTTGCCCTTGTTCAATCGACCATGAAGCCACGGACCAATGAGCAACTGCTGCGGGCTGCGGCTTTTCCTTCCCAGATAGCTCATGACACTACCCTGGCACATGAAGTCGTACCAACTGCCGATGGTGAAGCACGGGACGTTCATTTTGTCGAAGTGCAGGGAGCAATCTTCCTGCCGCCAGTAGTCATCGTAGTTGGGGTGTTGATCCCACTCGGCCAGCAATGCCTGATTGTCGGATGGGTTTCTGCAATTGTCTGCCAACGTCTTGAACCTCCCCGGTCGAGTAACGCCACCGATGCGGTAGCCTTCTTGGAAGAGACTCAAGCCGGTATCGACCATGTATTGAGCAACGAGATGGGGAGGTTGAGCGACAGCGAGGAAGTTCTGCACAAAGCCACCCTGCGAGCTGCCGAATGTGCCGACCTTACCAGTGCACCATGGCTGTGCGGCGAGCCACTCGCACACGTCGTAGCCGTCTTTCTTCTCTCCCCAGCCAAGAGCACGATAGCCAACATAGGTGCCCTCGCTTTTGTGTGTGCCACGGAAGTTCACCATGGCTACGGCGAATCCTCGTGCGGCAAGTTCAGATGCGTTCTTCCGAGTATTGGCACCACTGATGTCGGCATAGCGCTGCTCAAACAAGGCTGGAAGCTTTTGGGGTCTCTTGGGACGAAACAACCATGCCGAGAGGTGGATTCCATCCCTCATGGGAATCATGACGTGCTCTTCCATCACTTCCGCACGCGCAAAGAGCAAGGGAAGCACTAGGGAGAAAAACAAAAGGGGGCGCAACATGGCAGACCTACGCACCCGGCTTGTTTGTGCTTGCGAGTTTGGCTGAACTTGCTGCGTTAAGCGCCCTGACATGAAACCAATCTTCGCATTGCTTTGCCTCTCTTCTCTCGCCCAGGCTGAACTGCGCCTGCCAGCCATCATTGGCGACAATATGGTGCTCCAACAACAGCAGACCAATCCGCTGTGGGGCTGGGACAAGCCAGGAAGCACGGTAACGGTGAGCTTTGGCTCACAATCAAAGTCAGGCGTGTGTGATGAGAAAGGCCGCTGGAGCGTGAAGCTCGATCCTGTGGCCGCGAATGCGACTCCTGCAGCAATCTCGATCAAAGGAACGACGGAGCGCGTGCTACAGAACGTGCTGGTGGGTGAAGTTTGGCTCTGCTCTGGGCAGTCAAACATGGGGTTCACCGTTGGGCGCTGCTATGACGGTGATCTGGAGATCGCTGCGGCAAATCTTCCCATGATCCGGCTCATCTCGGTGCCTCAAGTCGGCACACAAGAGCTACAGGACGACTTCAAAGGACAATGGGAGCCCTGTTCTCCAGCGAACGTGGGTGAGTTCACCGCTGTGGGCTACTTCTTTGGCAAAGTGCTGCACAAGGCGCTCGGGGTGCCGGTGGGACTCATCGACAACGCATGGGGTGGCTCTGCCTGTGAGGCGTGGGTTCACCGGCCCGTTCTGGAGAAAGATCCGCGGTTCAAGAGCATCATCGAGCAATGGAAGCAGACTGAGGCAACCTTCACCGACGAGACGTTCGCCAAACAAAAGCAACAGCACGCAGACAAGCTCAAGGTGTGGGCCGAGAAGCGCCGCGAGGCGATCAAGGCCAAGCAACCATTCGACGCTCCAGCGCCACGTGCACCACAGAATCCGCTCACCGGACAGCATCGCCCAGGGAATCTGTTTGCAGGATGTCTGCACCCTCTCATCGGCTACGGCATCAAAGGAGCCATCTGGTATCAAGGTGAGTCCAACTCTGCACGTGCAGCCGAGTATCGTGATCTGTTCCCGCTGATGATCAGCCACTGGCGTGAAGTGTGGAAGCAAGGTGACTTTCCATTCTACTGGGTGCAGCTAGCTGACTACAAAGCTGAGCTTCCTGAAGCAGGCGACAGTCAGTGGGCTGAACTGCGTGAAGCGCAGACGTTGACGATGAAGGCCATCCCTAACGGAGGACAAGCGGTGATCACGGACCTGGGTGAAGGCAAAGACATCCATCCACGTAACAAGCAAGATGTGGCGGAAAGACTGGTGCGTTGGGCCCTGGCGCGCGACTACGGCAAGAAAATCCCCTACCGCAGCGCGGAGCTCAAAGGCGCAACGTTCAACGGTGGCAAAGCCCAAGTGACGCTCGACACCTTTGGAGCGCCCCTCTTCACCTTTGACGTAGCGGATGTGAAAGGATTTGCCCTCTGTGGTGAAGACAAGGTCTGGCACTGGGCTGAAGGCAAGATCACTGGCCAGAACACACTGGAAGTGAGCTCCGCGAAAGTGAAGCAACCCACAGCCGTGCGCTATGCATGGGCCGACAACCCGATCTGCAATCTCTACACCTTCAATGGCAACCTGCCGGTCACTCCGTTCCGCAGCGACAACTTCCCGCTGATCACCGCAACGCCCCCTGCTCCAGCCAAGCCGTGATCGGCACGCTATTCACTGCTCGGCTACTCTTTGGTGATCGTTTCATCGAGATTGAGCAGCACCCGAGCCACTACTGCGGCGGGAGGTAACTCTCCGCCGCGAGCTTTCTCTCTAACGAGGAGCTGATTAAGCATCTCTAGCTCCTTGGCTGAAGGAGTGCGACCCGTGCAACGCGCAAAGGCCTCTGGAATACCTTTTTCATCGACCACCTTGCCCAATGCGAGAGCTGCTTCGATGCTCAATGTCTCATTGAGGGTCATGAGAGCCTGCATAGGTGTGTTCGAGCGAGCTCTGCGGACACAACTGGTTTCTCCATTGGGAACGTCAAACGTGCTAAGGAACGGATAAGGCGTGCTGCGGCGGCGGAATGTATAAACAGCTCGCCGATACTTTTGAGCGTCCTCCTCTGACTTCCATGGGAAGGGCGCATAGCTAGCTGGCTTCTCGAAGAGATGCTGAGGAGCAGGCGGCATAACTGGACGCCCTCCGATCTCGCGATTGAGCAGACCGCTAACAGCCAGTTGAATGTCTCTCACCACCTCACCCTCAACCCTAAAGCGCGGCCCTCGAGCCAACAAGCGATTGAAAGGATCCTTTTCAAGCAACTGTGGCGACACCTTGCTGCTCTGGCGATACGTGGCTGAGGTAAGTATGAGCCGATGGAGGTGTTTGATGCTCCACGGCTGTGATTTCCCATCCGAGGGCTGCATGAACTCGGCTGCAAGCCAATCAAGAAGTTCGGGATGACTTGGCAACTCTCCCTGCGTGCCAAAGTCTTCTGGTGTGCCCGTGAGTCCATTGCCGAAGTAAGCCTGCCAAACGCGATTCACAAAAGCGCGGGCAACGGTGGGTGACCTCTTGTCGACCATCCAACGAGCGAACGCCAATCGCGTGCCATCATTCTTGCCAGTGATCGGATGCAGAACCGCTGGGACGCCTGCAGTGACAGCATCAGCGGGCTTGAGGAAGTCTCCGCGCTTCAACACACTGGTCATACGTGGTTGCTCTCGTGAATCGAGCACCAGCGTGGTAGCGCCTTCTGGATGTTGTTTCCAAAGAGCCTCAATCTCATCGTTCACAGGCTTCCACTCGGCAACGGTGGTGCGAAAGGCAGAGAAAGTCTCAGGCAACGTCGCTTTGGCTACGGTCGCTGAGGTGGCGCTGATCTTGTAGCGCCCGAGGTTCATTGTTTGTAGATCATCACTGTTCCATCCGCCGTGCTTCATGCTGAGGGTGACCTTCAGAGCAGACTCAGGCGTCACTTCGATGGCTTTCTCCAGTCTGAAAACAGCATTGCGAGGCACATTGCGACGACCAGGGCCTGCATCGATACCCCAAGCAGTGGCGGGCTTGCCATCAATCGCATACGTTACGGGACCGGTTACTCGCTTATCCTTACTTGCATCTT
The DNA here is from genome assembly GCA_016795485.1 of Verrucomicrobiaceae bacterium. GTDB lineage: Bacteria > Verrucomicrobiota > Verrucomicrobiia > Verrucomicrobiales > Verrucomicrobiaceae > JAEUHM01. Next base: position 57,822 of record JAEUHM010000021.1, read on the forward strand.
GATCCTTAGCGAACGGCACCAAAGGCGTGTTCTCCGGCTCGCCAAAGTCTGCGGTAGCTTCTACAAACTTAAGTGGCCCCGCCTTCGTGCTGGTGCTGAACTCAGTGAGGGCCATGGTTCCTTTTTGAGACCGGCCAGGGCCATACGCAGGGAGATTGGGGTCGTTCATGAGGTCCAGACGGAAGGCACCAATCGTCATGGGCTTGTCTACTTTCACAGTGAAAGTGACATCACTCTTCGTGGGTGCATAGCCTTGAGCGAGAATGCTCCCATCTGGTTGCCTCAATGCCTTCTCACCACCTGAAGGATCATCCTCGAACTTCAAAGTAGTCCATGCTGGCTGCTGTTTTCGTTGAGTCTCGATCCAAGTCTTCATCCGTTGCTCCCAATCAGGATGGCGGTGCTTCAGAGCATCTTCCTTTTCTTTGATCTGCTGCAGAAGGCTCGTGCGCATCATTTGCTGATCGGCGGTGTAGACCACGCGCCATGGCTCGTTGTCATTGTTGAGGAAAGCAAACATGCGGTAGTAATCCGCTTGGGAAATGGGGTCGTATTTGTGGTCGTGGCATTGTACGCAGTTAATCGTCAGGCCAAGAATACTTTTCCCGATGGCGTCCATGCGATCAAACATGGCCTCCATGCGAAACTGCTCTGGATCAACGCCTCCCTCTTCATTCACCATGGAGTTGCGCAAGAAGCCCGTGGCCACGATTTGATCCTGAGTGGCTCCAGGAAGCAAGTCCCCGGCTAGTTGCTCAATGATAAACTGATCATAGGGCAAGTCTCTGTTGAACGCAGAGATCACCCAATCCCGATAGAAGTAAATGTAGCGCATGGGGTCCTTCTCGTAGCCGTTAGAGTCGGCATACCGAGCGGCATCGAGCCAATGACGGCCCCAACGCTCACCGTAATGCGGAGATGAGAGGAGTTGCTCCATGCGAGCCTCCAAGGAGACCTTCCCTGAAGTCACGACCTGCACTTCTTCGGGTGATGGTGGCAAGCCAGTGATGTCTAGATGCAAACGACGAACGAGGGTGTGGAGTGGTGCTTGTGGCGCGGGGAACAGCCCTTCCTTTGCCAGACGCTGCCTAACAAATGCATCAATAGGATGGGCCGCACCGCTTGGCACTTGAGGACGAACGACCGACTTGAAGGCCCAGTGATCGGTCTTTTGCTCAATTTTGGCCGAAGCAGAATCTGGCCACACGGCTCCTTCGTCAATCCATCGCTTGATGAGATCAATCTCGCTCGCTGATAGGGGATCGCCTTTGCGCGGCATGCGCATCTTGGGGTTAGTGCCCAATACCGCATGGACCATGCGGCTCTCCGCTGCTTTGCCTGGGACGATAGCCACTCCAAAGTCACCACCCTTCAGCGCACTCGGCTTGTGGTCGAGCCGAAAGGCCGCTTCCTGCTTCTTGGGGCCATGGCAAGCAACGCAGTGCTTTGCCAACACAGGCTGTACTTCTTTAACAAAATCAACAGCCTCTACTTTGGCGGCCAAGGCGACCAAAGAGAGGCTGAAAAGGATGCGCTGGAGGACCATAACCAAACCAACGCAGGAAGACGGCCATTCTGACCATCTGACAGCATGGAGAATGCTGCCGCGTGACCCAAACTAGAAGCGGAGAACGAGACCGGTCTGCAAGGTGAAGTCTGGAGACGCTTCCGTGAGGCCCACTGCTGCTCCAACTCGAACAGTGGCCCAATGAGCGGGGGAAAAATGTCCGGCAAGTAGCACTTGATGCTGCATCTCGACATCAAAGTCACCGATAGCCTCCAAGCTCATCGCGACATCGTGGTTGAATGCATGTCGGAACCCGATGGCGTATCCCCAGGCAGCTTTACCGTCATCTGGAGTCACGTTAATCAAGTTGGCGACGATTTTGTTACTCTCTGAAATGTTGGCTTCAATGATCAGCCGAGCCCTAAGTCCACTCACTCCATGGCTATGAATCCCCGAAGCGTGATCATGAGCGGTGTGCTCATGTTCTTCTTCTGCGGGCTTAGACTCGGTGTGCTCGCGGTCATCGTGGTCATCCTTCGTGTGCTTGCTCGATTTGGGGACAGGTGATGATGTTGCGGGTGCGCTGCTCGTTGGATGATCATGCCCACCAGTCGTGGGCGCATCTGGGCCACTACCCGTGCCGCCACCGCCTGTGTGACGACTTCTTCCTGCAACAGAAGCGGGCTTCTTGTTGGCGGACTTGTGAGAGTGCGAACTGGAAGCTGGTTTTGACTTGTTGGGACTGGAATGGCGATGCTCTTCGGCGTGGTCTGTCGAGTTACGGCGTGACATCGACCCGAGCGACTGGCCGCTGCTGTCGTAGGCCATGGATTGAAGGCTCTCAGCCGAACCATCATCTGCAAACTGATAACCAGCCCATAGTGCCACTTTGAAGACCTTGCTATCGGCAGGAAGCAAATTGACGAGAGCGTAAGGCGTGACGGAGCTGTACTCCCATCCAGCGCCTTCATCTTCGAATGCGGTAATCAATCCAAATCCAATGCCTTCAGTCAGACCAAAATAGAGAGCTGGCTCCGTCTCAAAGGTATCGGACGAAGACTCGCGATCCCAACTAAAGTTGCCATAGAGAACGCCGTGACCAGGCTTGGGAACGCTGGTGTCCTGGAGACGCATGAAATCGAGTCCGTGGTCGGCTCGTGCAAGGGAAGCGATGGCGAAGAGAGAGAGAAGTAGCCGTTTCATTGGGATAAGAGTGGTTGGATAAAGTGAAGAGTGAGTGGGTTAAAGAAGGGAGCACGGCGGACCTCGCCGTGCTCCGGTTTGTGTTTATTTCTTCGCGGCCTTGAGGTCGTAGGAGGCTATCACTCCTGCTTTTTTGGCGAGGAAGAACCCGTAGCCCACTTGGGCTGAGCCTTCATCGACGATAACGCCGTTGAACTTGGCGGGGCTTCCGTTCAGCGTGAGGGAGCCTGAGAACATGCCTGTGGCGGCACTTGCCTTCATTGCCAGGGCGCTGGTGTTGGGTGCGGCAAAGGTCACTGTGGTTTTCGTCACGGTGCAGTCCGTGCTCACGGGTGCTGCATCGGTGCCGTGGGTGACGGTGGCGTTGTTGTTGCCGGCGGTGGCATCCAGGGGAATACCACTGGTGGGGGCGACGTATTTGCGGCCAATCACGTTCAGGCTAAGCGGACCGAAGCCTGCTTTGTAGACTAGGCTCTTGGAGGTGGTGGGCTCGGGCTTTTTGAGCCAGTCCACCACGGAGGCAGCGAGGTTGTTTTCGTCGCCAGCGTCCATGTAGAGTTGGGTCAGAGCAGAGCCGCCGTTTTTGTAGAGCAGGCTGAAGAGGCTGACGGAGCCATTAGTCTCCACTGGGGCGGAGAAGGTGATTTTGGTCGCATCTGCCAGCATGAGGAAGCCGGAGGCGATGCCCTTGGGTGAGACCGTGAAGCTGCCGTAGCCGTGGCCTTTGGGATTGGCTGGGTTAGCAGCGTCAAGCTCAGTCAAGAGGATGGCCAGGGTGTGGAGTCCGGCAAAGCTGGCAGCATCGGCAGCGATGTTGCGGGCAGTGAACGGGAGGATGCCTGAGGCGGTCGTCACGGTGCCTTGAGCGATCCGGTTCGTGGGCGGGATGCTGAAGGCGACGGTGATGGGTGTCATGCCGGGACGTGTGATGGTTTGGGAACCGGTGAGCGTGGTGAATGTGGTATTGAGCGCGCCACTCAGAGGATAGCTCTTCGTTCCGAGTTTCAGCGTGCCAGTGAAGCCGCCCACGACAGTCGTCGTAATCTTGATGCAACCGCCGAGGTTCTCATTGGCAAACGGAGAGCGTCCGATGAGGCCGTTGAAGGTGCCGACGGAGTTGGCGTCCAGAGCGACCACTTGGAAGGTGGCGGAGACTGGAGCGCTCTTGCCTGCTTCGTTGCTGGCAGTGGCGGTGACCGTGACCGTGCCTGGAGTGGTCGGAATAGCAAACCACTCGCCCGTGGCAGGACGGAAGATGGCATTCCTGAAGCTGGCACCCGTAGCCTTCAGGGTGAAGGCCTTCGGGTTGTTCGTAGCGCTGAGGGTCAGGGCGACTGGCTGGCCAACGTTGACTGCAGGCAGGCTGAAGTTGTTGACCACAGGGGGCTCAATGACGGTAACGACTGCCGGCAGGCTCATGACCCAACCGGCGGCGTTGCGGACTTCCACGGTGTATTCTCCGCTGGCAGCAGTGGTGGGGTTGGTGAGAGTCAGGCGGTTGGTCGTAGCTCCATCAATGGGTGCGCCATTGAGGAACCAGCGGTAAACCAAATCTGGACCGACAGCGGTGACGCTGATGTCTTGCACAGAGACCTTGCCGACGGCACGCTTCACAACGGCACCTTTGGGCTGCTTGGTGATCAACGGTGCGGTGAAGACCGGGGCGCTGGTGGTGTAGGTGAAGCTGTAGCCTTGGCGAGGTGGATTGGTCGCGGATGGGGAGTTGCTGCCCAGAGCCAGGGTGTAGTTACCTGCTGGAAGCGTCCAGGAGCGGGTGATGCTCAGCGCTGTGGTATTGGCGAAGTGATCCATGTAGCTGATGTCTTCTGCCCAGGGCACATTGGCGCGGTTCGGGTAGGTATGGTGGTCGCCACCATCGTTATCCCAACCACGATAGAGCGTGAACGACGGGAACATGTGATCGACAGCGGCAAAACCGCCGACATTGCCCGTACCCGCAAAGGGAACGGTGGCATCACGGGCCATGGTCACGGAGATGGTAGTGGGTTCAGTGAGCTGAAGGGCTACCCAGTTGGAGGTGTGGGTCCAGCCCTCGCTGCCATCAGCAGGGAAGCCAGGGTTGGTGTCTGACCAGCTCCAGGCACCAACGTGGCTCTTGAAGGTGCCGGTATCGTTGGCATCTGCCACAACGGAGAAGGCATACCCGATGCCGCCAGTGCCAGGATCACCAGTATTGACGCCTGGGGTAGCGGTCTTGGCCGACCAGGTGAAACTGTAGCCTTGGTTGGGGGGATTGGTGGTGGATGGGGCATTGCTGCCCATCGCCATGGTGTATTTGCCAGCAGGCAGGAACCAAGTGCGGCTTACGCTGCTCTGAGAGGAGTTGTCCAAGTGGTCCATGTAGCTGAGATCTTCTGCCCAACGGACGCGACCTCGGTTGTTGTAGGTGTGGTCATCGCTGCCGTCGTTGTCCCAGCCACGATAAAGTGTGAAGGAAGGACGCATGTGATCGGTGGCGGCGAATCCGCCCACGTTACCGTTGCCAGAGAAAGGCACGGCAGCGTCTGCGGCCATTACGACGGTGACGAAGCTGTCCACGGGCACTTCGATGGCGGCCCAATTGGAGGTGTGGGTCCAGCCTTGGGAGCCATCGGGATTGAAGCCAGGGTTTGTGTCTGACCAGCTCCAGGCGCCGACTATGGACTTGAAGGTTCCGGTTTGCCCGGCCTGAGCGACGACCGTGCATTGGTAGCCCACGCCTCCAGTGGAGGGCTGAGGGAACGGATAGGTGTTAGGCACGAGGTCGAGTGCTGCGGTCTGGGAAGTGGAGAACGTGGCGCTGAAGCCCTGGTCTTCGGGATCGTTAGCGGAAGGCGCATTGCTGCCGAGGACGATGGTGTATTGACCAGCAGGCAGAACCCAGGACTTGGTCTGGGCCGTGTTGGAGGTGTTCTCCAAGTGGTCAAGGTAGACGATGTCTTCCGCCCAAGGCACATTGCCGCGGTTAGGGTAAGTGTGGTCGTCACCGTCGTCATTATCCCAGTTTTTCCAGACCGTGAACGATGGGGCCATTTTATCACTGTCGACAAAACCGCCCGTTCCATTGGGGACCGTAGCGTCTGGTGCGAGCGTGAGCGTCAGCACAGTGGGCTGCGTGAGGGAGAGTGCGACCCAGCGTGAGGTGTGGGTCCAGCCTTCACCACCCGCAGGAGCGATGCCTTCATCTTCCCAGCTCCATCCGCCAGTAGAACCCTGGAAGGATGCGCTGTCGTTACCATCCATCTCGACATACCATTGGTAGCCGATGCCATCAGGATTGGTATCACCCACGATGACTTGTGCATTGACATTCGGATCGGGATTGATCGTCACGGTCAAAGAAGAAGGGCTGCCGACGGTGGCGTTCCCCGTGGTGGCACCGAGGCCAACGGTGAAGCTGCGTGTTGGTTGCACACCGAGGCGAGGAATGAGCGTGAGGGAGACGGTCTTGCTGGTTTCATTGGCAGCAAAGTCAACGGTGGCGCTAGGTGCCACGAAGTCCGTGCCAGCCACGGCGGTGCCATTGGTGGTGGTGAGAGCCACGGTGGAAGGCACAAGACTGGCGGTACGATTTACGGTAAAGCTGACGCTCGTAGCGCCCTGGACGACAGTGGCAGTGGTGGCAGCAAGGGAGATGATGCCGCCGGAATCGTTGCCCTCGATGGTGACTTCAGTCGTAGTTTGAGTGCCCGCGATGACGCCTCCGGTGATGGCACCGAGGCCGAGTGAGAAGGTGCGGGTGGGGCGGATTCCGACTTGTGGTGTTAGAGGAATGGCCACCGTCTTGCTGGTTTGGTTTGCAGCAAAGCTGACGACTCCCGTAGGAGCAGTGTAGTGCGAGCCAGCGAGTGCAGTGCCGTCTGTGTTGGTGAGCGTTACGGTGAAGGCAGGTCCACCGACAGGGCGAGTGAGCGTTACGATGGCGTTGGCAGAATCCAAAGGTGCCGTCACAGTAGCGCTGCTGAAGGCAACCGCGCTGGCGGGATTGGTCGCTGATACGGAAATCGTGCCGTTCACGCGATAGCCAAAGTCAGCGGTGGGATAGCTCCGCTCGCCGATCTGATTCACCGCATCAACGTAAACCGACGATGGGGTCGGCTGAGTGTCGTACTCGGCTCCACCCACAAAGACGCTGTAGTCTCCCGGCTGCAAAAAGAAGGTGCCGGTGACGGTGTTGTCTGCATTGCCATCGCCCACGATCCCCGGCGTGCTGCCGAAGTTCGCGGAGGTGCCGTCCACAGCATATCCCATGAAGGTGAAGCTGGAGAGGTCTGCAAAGCTGGTGCCTGCATCGTTGCCAATCTTGAAGTCACCGATGGTAACGAGGCAGCCTTCCTGATAGCCAACTCTGGAGTCGAGCCAAGCCTCACTGACCACGGAGAAGTCATAATCAGCCGGGGAAGCATGGGCCAGCCCCTGATACACGGTGAAGCCGGGCATCAGAAGGCCAGGTGCAGTGCCACCGGTGACTCCTGTGAACGTGATGGTCACGTAGCTCGGGCTGGTGAGGGTGAAACGGTAGAAGCGGCCACGATGGCTGTCTCCCCAGTCTGCATCCGCAGCATCTGCCCAGCCAAATCGCGTGCTAACGGTCTGGCCATTGATGGTGTTGGTGGTGGTGCCGGAAGGATCGAGCGTACCGAAGTCGCGGCCCCCGTAGCCGATGTGGGCCTGTGCCGTCAAGCCGCAGGAGAGCAGCAGGGCGCAGGTTAATAGTTTTTGCAGTGTTTTTATCATGTGTCGTGTTCTTGGTGTTTGGTTTGAGTTTGGTCAGTTTGGGAAAGAAATCAGTTCGCCTCCAGGGTGGCGCTGCCGGACATGATCCGGGTGCTGGGTGGTAGCTCGGGCAGCTGGAAGAAGCCGTAGCCGATGTTGTTGATCACCACGCCGCTGATGGTGACGCTGCGGGTGACGGGGCGGTTGGGGACCTTGGTAGTATCTGGGTCCAGCAGCATGAAGCTGCCGGTGAAGGTGGCTTTCGTCGGAGCCAGGGTTAGGGTGACGATGCCTGGGTTTGGCGCGGTGATAGCGGCGATGACGGAACCGGTGCCAGTGCCGAGCGTGATGGTGTTGAGATCCAGCCGCGTGGCGGGGCTTGGCGCATCGCCGCCGTAGAAGGTCATCTTGGCGCTCGTCAAAGTGGGAGGGCTGACGGGTGCGTCGATCACTTGTTGGTCGATCACGGCAAAGCCCGACTTGTAACTGCGGGTGGTGGACTTGTTGGGCTGCGGATGTTTGAACCAACTGGTGGCTCCCGTGCTGCCCAGTGTGCCGAGCAACGAGCCAGTGTTGCTGTAGAGCGGCTTGAACAAGCTCACCACTCCACCTTCTTCCACCGGGGCGCTGAAGGTGACCTTGGTGCCATCGGCCAGCGTGATGACGCCGGAAGCGATGCCCTTGGTGTTGATGGTGTACGCGCCGATGCAGTGGCCCTGTGGCAGGCTGTGATCGCCGCGTTGTGGTGCCTTGACGAGTAACGCTACGACCCTTCCTCCAGGTGTTATGGTGCCGGGTTGTCGTGCGGTGAACGTGGTGCTGTGTGTGCCATCGGAGATGGTGCCGTTCAGGGCTTTAGTGGCTGGAGTGACGGTGAAGTTGACCGTGAGTGAGGCGGCTCCAGGCCGTGTGATGGTGGCGGTGCCGGTAGAATCTACGGTGACGCCGGATGGGCTTAGAATACCTGAGAAGCTGTGCTTTTTAGTCCCAAGAACAAAGCTGCCGAGGAACTGGCCAGTGGACTTTGTTTCGACGAACACGCTGCCGCCGAGGTTGGCATTCAGTTCATTCTGGCGATCCACCGTACCGGTGTATTTGCCGACTGTGCCATCGGCGAGACCTAGTACCTGCATCTGGTCACTGACGGGCGGGCTGTTGCCAGCGGCATTCACGGCTACCACCGTGACGGTGTAGCTGCCCTCGGCGGTGGGGAATCCAGAAATGAGGCCGTCCTGAGTGGCGGTCAAACCCGGAGGAAGACCGCTGATGTTGAAGCGGGTGGGTGAGTTGGCCGCAGTGACTTGTTTGCTGTAGTTCTCACCCACACGCGCATCGTCCAGATTCAATGGCGTCACGACCGGTGGGATTGGCACATCCATCGTGGCTGGATTGCTGATCACCGATCCCGCACCGTTGGAGACGCGAACGGTGTAGACTCCGGTGTCGGGGTTCTGCGCATTGTTGAAGGCGATGGACGCTGAAGTCGCCCCAATGAGAGTATCGCCATTCTTGAACCACTGGTAAGAAAGGCCGGTGCCCGAGGCGGTGACGCTTAGGGTGCCGACGGTGCCAGGGGTGACCAGCTTCGAGGTCGGTTGAGTGGTAATCGTGGGAGGTGTGCGCACGGTTAGAGTCGCGTCATGGCTCTCGGCCGAACCACTGCCGTTGCTCACCAGCACGTCGTAAGTGCCCGCTACGGGTGGACTCACCACGATGCTGGCAGCGTTGGCAGCACCAAACGAATCGCCGTTTCTCCGCCACGCATATTGCAAGCCAGTGCCTTTGGCCACTACGCTGAAGGTGATGTTGCCCGTTGCGCTGCTGATGGCATCCTTGGGATGAATCTGGATGATGGGTGCGCCGCTCACTTCATCCCCATCGAGAGTGCCGTCCTCATCATGATCAATCGAAAGTCGAGCGCCCAAGCCGGGCAGCACTCCCATGAAGGTAACGCTATCGGCACCCGTGAGGAGGTTCAACAAAGCAATGCGTGTCTTGGTGCCGTCCGCTGCCTCGTCCATCTGGTAGGCGGGAGAATCAAACAGTAGTGCGCGTTCTTGGCCGCCCAGGATGCCACGCACGACCAAATCACAATCTCCAGCCACAGCTCGAGCCTCCAACAAAGTAATGTCGGCCAAAACGGCGCTGTCGGTCGCATTGCTCGCATTCACGGTGACGCTGTAGCCCACGGTCCTACCCACGCCGCTGTCAAAGCAGAGCATGAAAGCCGTCATGTTCGCAAAATCGGCGGGTGTGGTGAGTTGATCCAGCACATAGGGATGCACGATGGGCATCTGCTGGAGACCACCGGTGCCATCCATCAACATGCCAAACCCGGAAACGCTGGTGGCACCTGGAGTGTTGTTGAACAGCTGCTTCTGATAAACCAAACGCAGAGACGGGTTCTTGATGGGTTGGTTGCGACCCACTTCATTGGGCAAATCCAGCACGTTATTGCTTCCACGCGGCAAGGTGTGGCAGAGGGAGCAGTGGTTGACGTGTTGATTGAAATCGTCGCGCCCCGTGATGGGATTGGCTCCATTGAAGCTCGAGGGCAGCGAGCGGTCGAGATTGCGATTGGGATTGGGATGAGCCGCAAGGGACGCGATGTAGGCAGCCAGGAGATCCATGTCCTCGGAGGTTTGCAGCTCCCCGGCCATGAGGTTTTCATAGGTGCTGTTGAAGCTCTGAATCGTCGGCTTGTCGCCGCGCCAGTGAAAAGGCGCACCCTCACCGATGTCCCGTAGTGTCTGCGTCACCATCGGACCTTTCATGGGATGCGAATGGCGTGAGCGCGTCCTGTTGTCATGAATGACTTCATTGGCTCCCATGGTGGTGGTCATCGTGCCGCCGGGATTTCCCAGATCCCAGGCGAGCCCATCTCGGTCGGCGTCAGGATGGCAGATGCCACAAGACACGTTACTGGCACCGCTGAGACGGGCATCAAAGAGATAGCCGCTGCCTTGCTTGATCTCCAGGGGCACCGGATCATGGGTGCCCACCGGAACCTCCGTGATGACTGCCAAGGTGCTGGTGTTGACCACGCTGATGGTGTTGGCCAGCTTGTTGAGGACGAACAACTTCTCCAAGCTTTCGTTCAGGGCCAGTCCACGGGCACCGCGCATGTTCTTGCTGTCAGGATCACCTGTGCGGACATCCACCGTGCCAGCCACATTGCCAGTGGCAGCGTCCACTTTGGCCACTCGGTCTGAAGCAAATCCCGCCGCCCAAGCGGTGGCACCGTCGTTGGAGAACACGACGGCTGTGGGCTGGGCGTGGTTGGATAGGTCGATGAAGCTGGTGCTGCCGCCAGGAGTGACGCGACTGAGTCGATTGGTCGAGAAAACGCCATTCAAGGCGGGTTCGGAGGCGACAAGGTTGTGCGCCTCGGTGTTCGCCACCCACAGTTCGGTACTTCCTGGACGGTTCGCGATGGCGAACAAGCAAGTGCCTGCTCCTTCGAGATACTGCGATACCGCTTGAGTGGCTACATCGATCTCAGCGACATCGTGGTCGAGCACGGTGTAGTTGATGCGTGAGTCATCCACATCCACGATCAACGCTGTGGATGGGGGCGCTGGTAAAGCACTGTTGGTGGGTGCGGGCTGAGGCGGGGCGAGTGTGCGCTTCATCGCGGTAGTGTGATTGCCGGAGTAAAGAAACGCTGCGTACACTTTGCTGCCGTCGTTGCTGACACAAAGCGCGCGCGGGTAGTCGCCCGTGAGTGGGATGGTGCCGAGATCAGCGCGTGTGATTTCGTCAAAGACCTGAATCTTGCCCGCGCGAGAGCAAGAAACAAAGGCCTTTCCTCCCGCAAAGACAACGTCACCTGGCTCATCGCCTACACGGAGGGTAGCGACCACGCTTTGCGTTGTTAGTGAGACCACCGTGACGCTGTCCGAGACTTCATTGACGACCCAAGCCTCGGTATTGCTCCGCGCCCTGACGGAAACCGGCTCCACACCAACTGGAATCTCGGCACTCAATGTCATGGCCGAGGCATCAAAGACGCTCAGCTTGGCATCCGGCGAGTTCACGGCCAGGAGCTTGCTACCATCTGGCGTGAGCGCGATGGGATGCACCTGCCTTGCTTCAAAGTGCTTGAAGTCAGCCTGCGCTAGTGCGCCGGTGGTGAGCGCGGCAATGAGAAGAGGACGGCGCATTATCATGGATTACCCCTCAGTTTCAGACTGCGGATGTCATACATCTTGGCGTCCGCACCCAGGGCCTTGACAGCGGCCTCCTTGGTCAGAGATGGCGAAGACGATACAACCACGATCTGCGGCAGCCCTCCGCTCTTGGGCAGCGTGATCTTCACCGACTTTACGCCTTCGATGGTGCTTAGCGCTCCTTTGACGCGATTGGAACAAGCGCTGCACATGACACCTGCGACCTCACCTTCATAAGTATAGATGGGTTTGTCAGCTGCCTGGAGAAACGTCGCCAGCAGGGCAACGATGAGTATGGTGATGGATGGAGTTTTCATAGAATGGGGTCGTCGAGTAAAGCTTTGGCATCGCGGTGCAGTCGTTCACACATGAGTGCGGCCAACTCTGCCTGAGGGTGAAACACATCGTAGTAACCACGCACCTGCCCGGCACGGTCGATAAGCACGATGCGCAAGTCGTGCTCGAACATGTCAGCCGGATTCAGCCGCTTGCCCGGCGGGATGAAGCGGCAAGGATTGAGGCGCAACTCACGCGTCATGAAACCAACCAGCGGATCACGAGGCCCAGTGACGAACCACCAGTGATCACCCGGCTTCACTCCCAGAGCCTCGGCATAGCTTGCGAGCGTCACTGGCGTGTCCCGTTCAGGCACCACGGCCACCGACAGTTGGTGGAAATCAGAACGCGCTCCGAAGTCGTGATGTAGCTTCTGCATTTGCGCAACCACCGCAGCGCACCCATGAGGACAAACGGTGTAAAGATAGGCACAGGCTACAACCTTGCCCTTCAAGTCCGAAAAGTTCACGTATTGTCCGCTGCGTTCCTGGGCCTGGAGGTCAGCTTGCAGGGTTCCGTAGACTGCAAGTTTAGGAGGCTTCGGTGTCATCACTTCGGTGGCGTAACGACCGAATGCGAAGCTCGCCAGCACCAGTAGAACAACAACGGCGAGAATCCACAGCACCTGCTTGTTCGGATCAACTTGAGCATGTTCACTCATGGCAGCCTACCTCCTAGATTCTGGTCTGCAGTTGGCAGGGAGTCTCCAGTCCAACGAGCGAGTTCTCCGAGTGCCCAAGGAGTTAGTCGATCTGCATAACGTTCCCGGTGAATCTGCACCATCGCCAGGCGGATTTCGGCGGCACGACCTATCCAGGCTCTCGCCACATAGTTGCAAACCTCAGCGAGTTGGTAATCGCTCAGCCAGTCCCGCATGGCCACCATCACAGGGTATGGCGTATCACTACCCGGAATCCTTCCATGAACACCGTCCATCACCAAAGCAATCAGTTGCTCATCTTGACAGGTCTTGAGCCAACTAGAAGCATTTAAGGCTGTGCCAAGGCCAAAGCGTCCCTCACCATGGACGCCGTGACATTGTGAGCAAGTTTGATGGTAAACCTCCGCGCCCGTGGTGCCCGGAAACCGAGAATCCACGGACACGGATCCTTCACTGACGAGCGCCATGATCATACCGCTCATCAGTGCAAGGACGACCTGGAGCATTCTCCAACGCGCCAGGGTCTGGATTCTTTGGAGCATCAGCGGTCAGGTATTTTGAGCAACTCCGCCTCAGTCCACATCGCTGTGCGGGCCTTCTCTGCTTCACGAATAGCCTTCACTTGGTCCGGCGTCACGGCGTTCGCCTTGTTACCCCAAGAACTGCGCACATAAGTGAGCACATCGGCGATCTTTTGATCATCCAAAGCAGCACCTTGGGGCGGCATAAGAGGAGCTGGCGTAGTAAACGGCTTCCCGTTGATGCTAATCGGCCCAGTGACGCCGTGGAGCACATTACGGATGATACGGTCAGGTTTTGGAGCATTAACCCAATCCGTACCTGCAAGAGGCGGGAACATGTTTGGCAAACCCATGCCAGTGGGTTGGTGACAGGCTACACACACCGTCATATACACTTGCTGCCCCGCTGCTGTGTTGACGGCAGGAACTGGAGCTTCGGGCGCCGCGCCTGGACTTGCTGGTTGGGGAGATGGCGCAGCAGATGTCGCTGAGGGAACAGGTGCATCCGGCACAACAGGCGCGGCTGCCACAGCAGAAGATGGAGGCGTATCAGCCTGCACGTGGCGCATGATGCCGCCATAGATCATGGCAGCAGGCGGAACGGCAGCAAAAGTTGCCACCGCAGCGGCGATCACCTTGTTGGCAATCGCCCAAAAGGACAAAGAAGAAGATTCAGAGGTAGATTTCACAGGTTTCAAAAAAGGGGGCAGGATGGGCAGTTAGAAGTTGCCTGCCCGGCGAACTGACCCGGACGCCGGACAGGCTATGCGCGGTGCCCGAATAACCACAGGCCATCAAAGGCCAATAAGACGGGCCGCAGCCAAACGGACGCCCACGCAAATTGGCGTAGAAAAGATGAGGCACACTTCCAACAGGAAGGGCACTGCGATCTCTAAGATATCAGGCTTCGGCCTGCCGTGGCGGCGGCGCTTCAGGCGCGCTACTCCACTGCGACTTCAGAGCATAAGGCCCGGCAAATTGTGCCTTCGGAACCTCAGTGAATGCTCTCACGGGTATAACCACGTGCCAGTCGCTAATTGGAAAAATCTTGATCCACTGTTCAATCTGCGTCACCCCAGACTGATTCTGTTTCTCTTTCTCGTGTTCCTCCCAGATGCGCTTGCACATCTGGCATCCATGTTCTGCGTCGAACGTCTCTTCTAGGCCCTGAGCCAAGCCTTTCTCGGCAGTGTAGTCGATTGCCATCTTGCCCCAAGCAATCACCTGAAGCACACCCCAGTGACCGCCTGCCAAATACATGACGGTCACTATGAGAACAATACGCTGGAGCGCGGCTTTCAACATTGCTGTGCTAACTCGGCTAATCGTTCGTGTCAACCTCGGTGACAACTGGGGCCAATCACGGCTCGCCTTCGACCAAGAACGCCAGAAGGTCTCGCACCTCAGTATTGGTCAACATCGTCACTAACGCCGGAGGCATCAGTGACGTCCTAAGCTCAGTCCGACTGACGATCTCGCTCTCTGGAAATGACTTCTCCTTCCCACTGAGGTCACGAAACACTTCACTACTCGAAGACCTCAACAGAATACCCATAAACTCGCTCCCATCCTTCAGCTTAACATGTGATGGATAAAACTGAGGAGCTACTTCTCGATGAGGCTCAAGGATAGAACGCATGATGGCCACTCGATCGCCCTGTTTCGCGATCAACGACAAGTCAGGTCCAACCACATTGCCACGCCCACTGTGTCTGTGACAGGTCCCGCATAGTCCGACCTTGCTATTGAAGAATATCCTTCGCCCTGTTTCGCGATCGGCTTCACCCGCCAATCCATCCATCAACTTGACCCAACCTGCTGTGTCAGCGAAATCCGGCCTCTTCTCTTGAGGAATCTTCCCTTGCACGGCCCGCAAGGCTCTCACAGCCTCAAGTTTCACTTCCATAGCGGCGTCCTGCTCAAGTTTCCGCAGCAACTCCAAGTCATCCACGCCCAGAATAGCCTCTGCCCGCAATCGGGTTGCTCGGGCCGTGTCCATTGCCACCTCGGCACTGGCACGGCGGGACGCTAACGTTCTCACTGCTTCCAGCGCCAGCACTTCATCCTTGCTAGATGCTAGTTTGGCCAGAGCATCGTCCGTTAGTGATTGGTGAGTCACTGGAAGAAGCCGCAAGGCATAGCCCTTGATTCTGTCCGGAGCCTTGTCGTCCATCAATTTGTTAAACAAGACTTCCGCATTGGTCACACCAGCACCGGGATCACCCTTCAGCGTGTTCCATGCAGCCAATGCCGCTTCAAACAGCCTGAAGTCCGTCTTGGGATCATTCAACACCGCCTCCACTTGTGGCTGGAACTCCATCAAGACACCGTCCGCAATCCAACGGAGACATTCGAACTTCATCTCCTTGTCGTCATCGTTCACAAACGCTCTCACCCACTTCTCATCCTCCAGTCCAGCTCGCCTCATGGCAACGAATGCCCAAACACGATTTTCAGACGCGAGTGCACCTACTTGTTCGGGCGTGAGGGCACTCTTGGACAGAGCCGTGAGCGCCGCATCGGCTAGCGTCTTGTCACCACCGCGTGCCAGTTTGAGAAGTTCGGCCACGTCGAGCTTTCCCTTCCCTGCCCGCAGGCTCGCCGCCAGTTCTGCCGCACTCGTAGGCTCCTGCTTCGGCTCCAGCCATGTCGCCTTGTCGTTATCCACAGTTATCTTCCAGAGGCGACCCTTGCCATGAATAGGGTACGAACTGTAAACCCAATCAGTCAGGTAAAAATAACCATCGGCTCCCTGAGCCATACACACGGGTCGAAAGAAATCACTTCCTCGAACGAGCGGCACGCGTTCCGAGGAAAAACTCGCTCCTTTTTGCCTCAGCGGGAAGTAGTCGATGCTGTGATCGCTCCAGCTTGGGATCAGAACACCACCCCCGAGTTCCACAACCGCACACGGCCCTTCTCCGCTGGGGTGCACCATTCCTAGCGTCCCACGTAGTTCGCCATTCCACGCAACGAATGGATGCACCGGCGCGCTGCCATACACCCACTGAAATCCATAGTCAGCGCCCTCTACGATGTGCAGTAATCGACAAGGCGGGCGACTTCCAGGATCATTCTCCGCCGCAAAGATCTCCCCATCACTGCGTACCATGAGCCCAAAAGGATTCCAAAAACCACGCGCCATTCTGCGCAATCCTTTGCCATCAGCGCTACAACGAAACACGCCACCCTCTCCACGGCCAGAAACCTTGCTTCCATCCGCAGCCGTGAGCGTCCAATCCTTGCCAAAGTTCTCACCCAGAGAAAAAACAAGGCCTCCATCCACATGCCATGCCATTCCGCTCAACCCATTGTGCGGATAATCCGCCACCGTGTTCAATACTGCTATGTTTTCTTCCAAATCCCCTGCCCCATCCCCATCAGTGTCTTTCACTCGAAGTATCCGGTCCCGCTCAGCCAGATAGATCCAGCCATCAGGGCCGCACTCCACATGCATGGTAGCATCCGTCCGGTTATAGAAGACTCGTCTTCCCTTGCCTGCGACATCGAACACCAAAATCTCATCATGCTCAGGACCTACATAACCCTCTGGACGGAAGTGAGTGTGGCAAGCAGCGAGCCAAATCCGTCCATCTTTGTCCACATCAATGCCTGTCGGAGTCACAAGAGCAGGATGTTCAGCCAAAAGCTCCATCCTGAGCCCTGGCTGTAGCAACTCGATCATCGGAGACAACTCCGCAGGAACGACCGGAGCCTTCGGCGGTGGTCCAGATTGAGCAAAAGCCAGCTCCGATGTTAGAACCAGCCACAAAAGACAAATCGAACTGAAACGACACGACAAGTGATCCATTCACTGTCTACGTCATTCAAACCTGCGCTCTCGCTTTTACTAGGACGCGCGTTGGAAAAGCAGCACACCGCCAACCGGGCGGCACTAAAGAAACAAACTAAACTCGATCCACGCTTGGATGGTTCTCCCTAGCGTAGCAGGCAATAAAGCCAACCACAGCAGAACGCTCGACAGGTTCAGGCTGAGATTTTTGCTGGAAATGGTTTGGGTATGGCTTATGGAAGCGGCGACATGTTCACTGGTATCTTCATCGCTATCTTCCTTTTGTCCCTGGGGGCCATTGCTTTCGCTTATTTGCGTTACGCTTGAGCGGCGAACGTGCGGGGTGTGCTCTAAGGCTCGTCTGTGGCAGGCTCTTCCAAGGATTCATACCATGTGTGAAGTTCGTTGAGGCGAGCTTCCCCGATGCTGTCGCCTGTGTTTTGGATGAGCCAGCGGATGTCGTCTCTCGCGCCTGATTTGTCTCCATTTTTGCTCCGATAGATAGCTCTGAGCACTCGCTCGCCTGGAGCGTGGTCCATGAGCGCGATTTGGAGGCTGAGATATCCGGCTTGCTGTTCTGAGGGTGGAGATTGGTCGTCGATCTCACCCATGAGATTGCGAGTCATCCGAAGGACCATTTCTTTCTTCGTGGATGGCACGAGAAACTCACTCAAACCTTCCGGGTCTGGGAAGCCTATGTCTTTTGCCACTTGCTCCAACGTCATGAATCTCCCGTTCTCCGCTACATCAATGATTTGGGTCGGCGCGGTCTCGTTGTTGGCCTTCCAACCGACCATAAACTTGACGGGAAACCCTAGTCCATGAAGCCCTTGAATGCCGAGACGCTGGCCCAGTTCCAAGTAAAGGGTGCAAAGCATGATGGGGAGGCCTTCTCGGTCATCCAAGACTTCGTTGATGTAGCTATTTGAGTCGCTCATATCGTGACGGCTCACGTGGAAGCCGCTCTCGTGGAAGAGGTACTTATTGAGACATTTGAGCGCACTGGTGCCGCCCTTTTTGATCGCGGCGTCATTCTTCAACTCATCTGCCATGCGCTCAACAAGCGCTAGGTATGGCTGAGGATCCACCTCGGGGTTGTCCAAACGCGCGAGAAGTAGCGCTGAGTGAAGGAGACTGATTTCACCCTCCGGCTTATCCAGGTGAGCTGCAAGTTGCGTGATGACCGCATCTTTATGCATGGAAGTGCCAAGTCGCTTCAGGGCTTTGATCCGCTCGTTGAGGCTCTTCATATCTTCTTCGATCTGATTTAGCGCTGAATCCTCACTGCCGGAGAGCTTGCCCGTGGCCAAACTGAGTGTGGTCTTGCCTGCCACGTAGCCATCTATTGCCTCGCGCACTGCTCGTGTTTGTTTTATGTCCAACACAGGGCGCGAGAGATCCGAACCCACTTTGAAGTTTTTAAACTCTGCCTGTGGATTACGGAAACGGCAAAGTCCGGCTGAACCGCCTTTGAGCACACTGTCCTCAACTTCGCGCCATAGCTCGCCATTGACCCAACATGTCATTTTCCCAGCATCCAATCGAACGTGGAGATCATTCCATTCACCAGGCATGTAGGCGGACGAAGGTGCCTGTGCGAGGACCGTCCAGGAATACACATCTGGACCCTCAAATCGGGTTAGCCGCATCTGGCCGTTACTCGGATAAAAGCCGTAGTGGAGATCTTCCCCATCGCTACAAAACACGAGGCCCGCCGCTCCGCTTTCGTCAGCTAGTTTGACTTTAACGGACACTTCATAAGCGCCTGTGGGCGGCTTTAGGCGAGAGATGGCGACGGTGCGCCCCCCCATACCAGCTCCCAGACCCTCACTGCGGATGACTCCTGCCCGCTGCGTCCAGTCAGCTCCTCCTTTGATTACCTGCCACACTTTCTCATCCAGCACGCCTAGAGTCATCCATCGAGCCATCGACACCGGATTTGGATCGACCAGCAAGCGTTGTACATGCGATGCAGGCATCGCAAAGCCGAGGTTCTCAGTCCGCATTGATTTGAGCGTCAGCACGCCGAGCACTTCTCCTTTGCGATTAAGCAAAGGACCGCCGCTGTTGCCACGCTCAATGGGCAAGGCCACCTGGATCATGTCGATGCCATCGACATCCCGGGTGGCAGAAACAACCCCTTCCACGACGGAAAACTCGAGGCCCTCTGGATTCCCAATCGCTACCACTGGGTGACCGGGTCGAGCGGTCTTTACGTCTGCAATTTTTAAGGGCTTGAGCCCCTTGGCGTTAACCCTGAGGACAGCCAAGTCCAAATGTTCATCCCAAGCATGAACATCTGTGACTTCATACCGGGTTCCATCTCGTGCCTCAACCTGTAGCTTACGACCGCGACCGATGACGTGAAGATTGGTCACCAAGAGGCCCGATTCATCGACGATCCAGCCCGCGCCAAGTCCTTCCGTGCCATTCCTGCCGAGTTGAGTCACTTTCACCACGGACTTCATCCATTCTTCCACCAGCTTCTCCGTTTCGTCCGCAGCCGCGACTTGGGCGCCAAGGAGAGCCATGGTAAGTAGACCGATGATGCGCATAAAATAAAAAAGATTCCTGGCAACAAACGCAGACAATCCACGTCGTCCATCAATACACTATGCTTACGCGCTGCCTTGTCCTCACGCTACTTTCCTCCTCCACATTGCTGGCGCAGGAGAAGAAAACGACGCCTGCTCCCGATCCCTACCCAGTTCCGTCAACGGTAGCAGAGTCGATGAAGCGGGCAGTCAGCTACTACCGGACTCACCTGAGCTTTGCTGGGGGATATGCTGGAAAATGGTCGCGTGATTTGGAGAAATCAGGTAACTCGGATCGGAGTGGTGCCACACTTATCACGATCGAGACTCCTGGCACCCCAACCATTGGGCACGCCATGCTGAGAGCCTATCAGGTGACCAGAGACAAAGTGCATCTCCAGGGCGCTCGGGAGGCAGCTCAAGCTCTGCTTTGGACGCAACTCGCATCCGGGGGATGGAACTCAGATCATGACTTCGCTCTATCAAAGGCACACGGACGCCATTACCGCAGGGACCTCGAAGCTGGTGATACGGAAAGAGCAGGCCGTAATGCCCACAGCAACCTGGATGACGACAAAACTCAGTTTGCGCTGCTGTTTCTCCTGGAGCTGTCACAGCTTCCGGAGTGTCGGGATGACAAACAGATACCTGAAGCAGTCAAGTTTGGCATGGAGGGACTGCTTGCAGCCCAGGCTCCCAACGGCGGCTGGCCGCAAGGCTTTAGCGGGCCAACAGATCCAACCTTGCCTGTCAAATCACCTACTCTGCCAAAAGACTGGCCAAGAAAGTGGCCGGATTTGGATTACACAGGTTATTACACGCTCAACGATGGCAATTTGCTATCGATCGCCCGTCTGCTAATCCGCGCTAATGAGCTTCAGCCTGATCAACGTTATGTCAGTGCGGTGAAGAGGCTGGGTGACTTTTTGCTACTTTCCCAGTGCCCCGCACCGCAAGCGGGTTGGGCTCAACAGTATAATCTCAACATGGAACCCGCGTGGGCACGCAAGTTTGAACCACCATGCATCAGTTCCCTCGAGACGCTGCTTGCTCTTGTGACGCTCCAAGAAATCTGGGTGGAGACGGGCGATGACAAATACCTCAAGCCACAGGAGTCTGCGCTCAAGTGGCTTGAAAGCAGCCGCCTTCCGGATGGGCAATACGCACGCTTCCAGGAGTTGCATACCAATACGCCGCTTTACTTCGTGAAAGACACGTATGAACTGACCTATGACGACAAGAACATGCCCACTCACTACGGGTTCAAAGTTGATGAGCTACAGGACGACATTGACGCATTCAAGAACCGCATGACCGCGTCTCGCGAGGATCAACTGGCGAAGAGGAAAGGCCCGCAAACCGAGAAAGAGTGGCTTTCCAAAGCAAAAGGGGCGGCAAAAAAAGTCGTAACGGCTCTCAGCGGACAAAACAAGCAAGGCATTTGGACAGATGAGAACATGATTGATGCCGGCTTGTTCATTAAGCACATGCTGGCGATGACCAACTACTATGAGGCGGCCACCAAAGCAGGCCCACTTTTCGAGAAACTTCGTGCCGAGGGCAGCCAGTGATGCGCATCTGGGATCTTCACTGCCACTTGTCTGGAGTTGCAGGCCTTACGCCAGAAGCCAGGCTCGGCGAGTTGCTGAAGTACGCCGACAGGCTTGGGATTGAACGCCTGTGCATTTACATGGGCATGAAGTGGTCCCAAAATCCCACGCCAGATGATCTCGTGCGCCAAAACGATGAGGTTCTGCGCGCTTTGAACAAGTATCCTGATCGAGCATTTGGATTTGTGTATCTCAGTGCAGAACACACGGAACAGAGCATGCTGGAACTAGAGCGATGTGTGGCAAACGGACCGATGGTAGGCGTCAAACTCTGGGTGGCGGCAAGATGTGCGAATGAGCGCATCGATCCCATCATCCAGCGAGCTGCCGATTTGCAGGCCGTGATCTTCCAGCACACATGGTTCAAGACCAACGGCAACTACGCGGGTGAGTCTACGCCCGATGATCTCGTGGCACTCGCTAAGCGCTTTCCCCAGGTCCCGATGATCTGTGGACACACAGGCGGCAATTGGGAACTGGGCATACGAGCAATCCGTGCTCAGACCAATCTTTATGCTGACCTAGCAGGGAGTAACCCTACTGCAGGCGTGACAGAGATGGCGGTGCGTGAACTTGGCACCAAACGGGTTATCTACGGCAGTGATGGTGGGGGGCGTTCTTTCGCCACTCAGTTGGGCAAGGTTCTGGGAGCCCAGATTGCAGAGGAAGACAAAAAACTCATTCTTTGCGAAAACCTCCGGGCACTGATGCTTCCCATCTTAAAGGCCAAAGGCATCAAGGCCTGAGCCAGGAAAGAGTCCAGCCCGCCTGGCCGTAGGAATCTCACAACAGATTCCGAAGCGCCGAATGCGAATCTCACTAATCCCCCTCTCCCTCGCCCTCAGCCTCCCTGTTATCGCAGAGGAGAACTCACCGATGTTCGAAAAGGACATTCGCCCGATCTTCAAGGCGCACTGCTTCCACTGCCACGGAGAAGATGGCACTACCAAGGGAGGATTAGACCTTCGTTTGGCACGATATGCTATCAAAGGCGGCGAGTCTGGACCGGCCATTGTACCAGGGAAAGCTGCGGAGAGTCATTTGCTCGAATTGGTAAAGAAGGGCGAGATGCCAAAGGGCAAAGCGAGACTTTCGGAACTGGACCTGAGCAAACTCGAAAAGTGGATCGCAAACGGTGCGCCTACGGCAAGACCTGAACCTGAGAAACTCGGGCCCGAGCATGCTTTTACGGACGAGGAACGCCAGTGGTGGTCGCTACAGCCCATCAAGCGCCCAACCGTGCCGATATCGTCCAACCCAAGTGTGCGGAACGCTGTCGATTCATTCATCGTGGCGAAAATGCCAAAGGAGCTGTCCCTTTCTCCTGAAGCGGGACCGGCGACTTTGATCCGCCGCGTCACCTTCGACCTGACTGGTCTGCCACCTTCTCCCGAAGACGTGCGAGCATTCGAAAACCATTACGCAAAGTCAGCTGAAGATGCGATGCGGGTTCTAGTCGATCGTTTGCTAGAATCACCAGCATACGGAGAGCGCTGGGGCAGGCACTGGCTGGATGTAGCCGGATACGCTGACAGTGACGGCTACTCTGCCACCGATCCAGAACGCAAATGGGCGTGGAAGTATCGCGACTACGTAGTGCGCGCATTCAACATCGACAAGCCGTGGGATCAGTTCATCCAGGAGCAGTTGGCCGGGGACGAGATGGTTCCACTTCCACACAAGAACCTCGCACCTGATGCCATTGAGAAGCTGACAGCTACCGGATTTCTGCGAATGGCCCCAGACGGTACGAGCGCCACAAACGTGCTCGTGGCGCAGAACGCTTGCATCTCTGACACAATCAAGATCGTCGGCACAGCACTCTATGGCATGACCATTGGTTGTGCGCAGTGCCACGACCATCGCTACGATCCGATCAGTCAAGCCGACTATTACAAGCTCCGTGCCGTGTTTGAACCCGGATTTGATATCAAAGCATGGCGCACTCCTGCTGGTCGGCTTGTTTCTTTGCTAACGGATGCCGAACGTGAACAGGCAGCTAAAATTGAAGCTGAAGCGAAGAAGCTAGATGCCGCTCGTCTAGCCAAACAAGAGCAGTTCATCACAGAAGTGCTGGAGAAAGAGCTACTGAAAGCGGCGGAGAAAGACCGGGAACTGCTCCGCGCTGCCTATCGCACCGCCACAGCCAAACGCACTCCAGACCAAATCAAGCTTTTGAAGTCGTACCCACGGGTAAATCAGTTGAGTGCTGGTTCTCTCTACTTGTACGACACCACTTACAAAACCACTCACGCCAAGACACTGGCAAAGATGACTGAAGAGGCGACAGCCGTGAGAGCACGTAAGCCAACGGAGGAGTTTCTGCATGCATTCACTGAGGTGCCAAAGCCAAAACCAGAACTCGTGCCCGCCACTTTTGTTCTGAACCGTGGGGAGCCAGACCAACCCAAGGAAAAGGTCACGCCTTCGGACCTCAGTGTGCTTGCAGGCATCAGAAATACCGAAGTGCCATCCAACACCGCTCCGGGCGCAACCACTGGGCGGCGCTTGGCTTTCGCGCGGAGTTTGACTGATGGGAAACACCCCCTGCTGGCTCGCGTGCTGGTCAATCGTTTCTGGATGCACCACTTCGGACGCGGATTGGTGTCCAGTGCGGGAGATTTTGGTCGCCTAGGCAGCCATCCAACGCATCCTGAACTGTTAGACTGGCTTGCAAGCGAGTTCATGGCAGGTGGATGGAAACTCAAACCACTTCACCGCCTCATTCTCATGAGTAGAACCTATCGCCAGATGAGCGCTCGCGACAGTCTCCGTGACCGTGTGGATCCAGACAATGCTTTCCTCAGCCGTATGAACGTCAGACGTCTGGAAGCCGAGTCACTGCGGGATGCCATGCTCACCGTGGCTGGGCGGCTGGTTCGGAGCTTCGGTGGTAAACCCGTTCCGGTTATGCTGAACACGGAAGGTCAGGCCGTATTGGGATTGGACACCACCGACACGGCAGGACGACCATCTGGGAAGTTCTTGAGTCTTAACGGTGAGGATTTTCGCCGCAGCATCTATGTGCAGAATCGGCGAACTCGCCCACTGGAGATGTTTAACACCTTTGACGCACCGGCAATGATGGAAGCAAACTGCGAAACGCGTCCCGTAACCACCGTGAGCCCTCAAAGCCTTCTCTTGATGAACAACGGCTACATGCGGGAATACGCAGGACACTTTGCCAAACGGGTGGCAGCGGAACATCCTTCAGACGTGCAGGCTCAGGCACGCAGAGCCATCGAACTTGCGTACTCGCGTGCGTCATCCATGAGCGAGGTTGCCAATGCGTCCGACTTCATCTCAGCTCAAACTGCGCACTACAAAGCCAATCCCGCTCCGCTTGAAGTCGCCGTAGGACCCGTAGACAAGCAACCTGCCGCACCGGAGCTTCTTGGTCTGGCAGCGCTCTGCCATGCGCTAATGAGCGCCAACGAGTTCCTCTACATCGACTGAACTCCGCGATTGCCCAGGGCCGAGGTCTCTTCTACCATCGCGGCCATGTCTTCCGCCATCGTTCGTATTGTTGTCTGGCTGGCCATCTCTGCTTTAGGGGCCGGAGCTGTTGCTTTCTCCGCCTTCCACAAAGGGGAAACGATCAATGCCCTGTGGCTGGTCGTTGCAGGGCTTTGCTCGTTCGCAGTAGCGTACCGCTTCTACTCAAAGTGGCTGATGGCAAAAGTCCTTGTCTTGGACTCTCACCGGGCACCACCAGCGGTAACCCATGCCGATGGCAAAGACTTCGTGCCAACAAATAAATGGGTGGTTTTCGGCCATCACTTTGCAGCCATTGCAGGACCGGGACCACTCGTGGGACCTGTTCTGGCAGCTCAGTTTGGTTACTTGCCTGGGATGCTGTGGATTTTGATCGGCGCAACTCTCGGTGGCGGAGTCCACGATGCGATTGTGATGTTCGCTTCCATTCGCCGTGGTGGAAAATCTGTCGGACAAATGTTGAAGGAAGAAGTTGGGACCTTTGTGGGTCTCGTAGCGATGATTTCCATCCTCGCGATCATGGTCATTCTCCTTGCCGTGCTCGGTCTTGTGGTGGTTAAAGCGCTCGCTCACAGTTCCTGGAGTTTGTTCACCATCGCGATGACCATTCCTCTCGCCCTGATTATGGGGATCGGGCACACCAAAATGGGTCTTTCCGTCCGTTCGGTCACCATTTTTGGCATCGTGGGGCTCTTGCTCAGTGTTTGGGCGGGTGATCACCTCGACGAGTGGGGAATCAAGTCATGGTTTCACCGCAGTGGTGAGTGGCAGGCTTGGGCCATCATGATCTACGGGTTTGTGGCAGCGGTACTCCCGGTTTGGATGCTTTTGGCCCCGCGCGACTATCTTAGCACCTTCATGAAGATCGGTACCGTGGCCGTGCTGGCCGTGGCAATCATCTATGTGGCTCCCAATCTGCAAATGCCCAAGCTCACGCAGTTCGTGGATGGCACTGGACTGGTGTTCACGGGCAAAGTCTTTCCCTTCGTCTTCATCACCATCGCTTGTGGAGCCATCTCGGGCTTCCATGCACTGATCTCCAGTGGCACGACACCCAAACTCCTCGATAACGAGTCTTCTATTCGCAGTGTCGCTTACGGTGCCATGGTCACCGAGATGCTCGTTGCGCTCATGGCCCTCATCGCTGCCTGTGCACTTCAGCCGGGGCAGTATTTCGCCATCAATGCAGCGATGAACAAGACCAAGACCCCTGCCGAGGTCACCCAAATCATCAGCGACAAAGGATATCCTGTGACGGTGGCAGAGATGGACAAGCTAGCCAAAGACATCGGAGAGGACACCATGTTCGGACGTGCGGGTGGAGCTCCCACTTTTGCTCTTGGCATGGCTCAGATCTTTGCACGGAGCTTCGGTGAGAAGTTCATGGGCTTCTGGTATCACTTCGCCATCATGTTTGAGGCATTGTTCATCCTCACGACGATTGATGCTGGGACACGAGTTGGCCGCTTTATCCTGCAAGACTTCCTGGGACTGGCCTGGAAGCCGTTGGGTGACACCCAGAACGCAGGTTCATCCATTTTTGCCACGGGATTGCTAGTCGGCGCCTGGGGTTGGTTCCTTTATCAAGGTGTTGTGGATCCAAATGGTGGCATCAACACTCTCTGGCCGCTATTCGGCATAGCTAACCAACTTCTAGCCGTGATCGCATTCTGTCTCGGTACCACAATCCTGATCAAAATGGGACGCCAACGCTATCTCGCGGTTACTTTGATTCCGTTGCTCTTCTTGATTGCCGCCACCTTCACGGCCGGATATACCAAAATCTTCTCGAGTGACCCCACCTTGCTTTTCCCACCTGCGACTCGCACAGTAAACAGCATCGTGGCAGGGTTTTTCCTCATTGCAGTAGCCTTGATTGCCACGGGTTGTGCCCGCCTTTGGTGGAAGCTCCTCGTGAAGAAGGAATCCTCGGCGTTGCACGAGAGCCCTTACGTCACTCTTGAGGCTCAGCCAACCGCGTAACGCGCAACACCGGGCTGGATCTCGCGAGAGAATGCAAGGGTGCGCCTAGCGGCAAAACCACCGAAAAGCAGGCACAACAGCGAGAAGAGCGTGCCAACGACCATTGGGAGCCAGAGCTGCTTTGCCGAGTAAATCTTGGCGTTTTCAGGGTCTGACTTCAGGTAGATCAGCGGATGCTTGTCACCAAGTTTTGCCTCTGTGTTGAACGTCGCAAGAGTCTCTACCTGAGTCATGCGTCCGTTACCGGGATCGAACTCGAGTGTCATGAACTCCAAATCGCTGCCTCGACTCACCGCAACCTTCTTGAATCCTTTCCTTTCCCACTTGGAACTGGTGCTGGTCGTAATCTTTTCGACTTTCACGACAGTCGCCATTGAGTGGTGACCAAAAAGAGCAAGCCTGAACTCTTTAGTGGCCAGCGACCAAGAACCAAGCAAACCAAGACCGATCAAACCGATGCTAACCAGCCCAAAAAAGACCTTGGATTGCGAGCGAGCGACATTCATAAACAGATGAAGTTGGGTGGTTCACTTTCAGCGTCAGAACGCACTATTTGATCAGACGCAAATTGAACGGGTAGCGCAGAATGTAGCCCTGTTGAGCCTTTAGCGCTCCAATCACGACCAGCATCAACACTGCAAAACTGACAAGGGAAGTAACGATACTCACCAAAGTTGCAATGATTGTGGAACCAACCAGCCCAGATATGAATCCGAGTGGGAACATGATGATGAACAAAGTTATACCCATATTAAGTGCCTCCTTACCGTGGGCGTCCACAGCTGGACTTGCGGCACGCTTCCAAGGCCAGATGACGAGCGGAAACAAGTGAGCGAGCAACACAAAGGTCTTTTCCTTCTCCACGCTCATGGAGCCGCCGCCAAAGGCAGGAGCGGATTCAATGCGGATGGGGAGACGATTCGTTGGATCAATGGTAGCGTTGGTATTCATGGTGTTGAAGTGTTCAGATGGTTGAAGTTGAGTGAAGTCACTCAGCTTGAGCGACAGAACCATCATGGACCCACTTGTGTGATGTGGGTATAGGACCAACGGTCTACGACTTTGGTCGGATAGGTATAAACTCAAACACCGCAATCCAGCTCGATGGCAACCACCGCCTCGCCCTTCTTCATCTCCCACACCTTGAGCCCGCCACCCTCGTAGTAAGCGGTATTCACAAGCACCTCAAGAACGCCGTCACCATTGAGATCAAGTACACCTGAGATTTCATGAATACTTGGTGCTGCATCTGGTTCCCTCTTGGGATAAAACTCACCATTCAGCACTTGGGTCCGCACCTTTTTGTCAACAATCCTCCTGATCGCGACAAACGAATAGTCGCCTGGCTCTGCCATCATCAACTCGTCTTTGTGAACAAAGTGGGTTCCAGACAAAATCACCTCCATTTGCCCATCACCCTCAAGATCGACTCGAACGATCCTAGTGATCTCAACCTTAGTGTTGCTCAAGCCCTCTGCTTTGAGTAACTCGCCCACCGCAGTGACGTAGACCTCTTGTTTGTTGTCCAGCACTTGCGGCTTTCGCGGCTGAGGATCCCACATCGCATTGACTCCGATGGCTGGAACTTCCAAATCCGGCTGGGGCGTGATGTTCTGTATCCAGATATCAGGACAAACATCGACATCGGGTGCTGCTTTGCTGCCATACACTTTTCCTACTTCACCACCCAACGTGAAGAGCCGATACTCGGTCTGCTTCCCGTTCAATTTCTTGCCCGCCGCCTCGCTCTTCAACCATTTACCACTTTCAGAGCCTCCAATCACGTATCGCCACGGCAGTTCGACGAACGACGCAAACGGCTGCGATTGAGCCATTAGCGACTGCGAAAGAACAAGGGAGAACAAAAGAGTTTTCATTGTGCTGCCAGATTGAACGTCACCCTACACTTCCGTCTTCCCCAAAGTCTGGTGTGTGAACATCCTATACTGCTAGGATTCACATTCTCACTTCTTTGTCAGAATCAACTCCACTGCATCAGGGGCCACTCGCTGCAAGTCCCGCCAGTTCTCGCGAACTAGGTTTCTTTTGGCGAAATCAATCCGCTGAAGCGAGTCAGATCCGTGCTCCAAGGCCTGGTTATTGTCGGTAACGGGATCAACTTTCGTGCTGTAGTTCTTCAACAAATCTGGAGTCAGCAACACATTCGACGCACTTGGCCAAGGTTCTTGGCCTTTGCGCCCCAAAAGAATCCCTTGCTGCAATAGACCACTAGGATCTTTGCCATTCGGATCAATCCAAAGGACAGCATTCGGGAAAACATCCACAAAAGCCGCTGCCACTTGCTTGGCTTGAGTAGGAGTCAGCAGATGCAAAGGGAACCATTGCGCAAGAACGCCCCCATTACTCATTCGTTCTCTCGCAAGTCGATAGAACTCGATCGAATACAAACTGTTACTGCCAGCGAATGATGGCGGCATCGGCTCCAGCGTAATCACATCATACGTCGTGCGAGTACGCCGCAGCCATTTTCTACCATCCATCACTTGAGCGGCTACACGTGGATCTGAGAGGACATCTTTGTTGGATGCGAAAAGCCTAGCGGTCTCAAAAACGGCCGGATTGATATCCACAAGATCGACACGAGTCGCTCCAGCATCAAGGACTGCACGAGCCGTTTGTCCCGTTCCAAAGCAGATCACCAACGCAGCCCCTGCTTTGCCGTGTAACTCCATCGGCTGCCGCCCCATCTGCCACATATAGCCGGTTAGCTCGCCAGCTTCGGCTGTAGCGCCGTACCCGTCAATAAACAGCACCCGATGGCCTCCCTCGACATCTGCAACAGCAGTCGTGACATCGGGTCCGTTGATATGCGCTATTACTCGATGGGGTTTCTTAAGCGCGGCTGCACTGCCAGCGATTCTTGACACTCCAACTCCAGAATCAAGCATCCATGCAGCACCTCCAACTAGAGACAGAGCAATGACAGCGAGCGTCCGCCAGTTTTCATCCGTTCGTGGAAGCATCCAAACACCAGTAATCGCGGCGATGAGACCGAGAATCCAAGTTGAAGTGATGGGACCCACTTCCCCCAACAGATACCAGCCGACAAAAACACTACCCATCACACATCCAACACAATTGAAGCCATACAAAGCAGCCCAACTTCTGCTGTTGGAATGCTTATCGAATAATAGAGGCAGGATCATGCCCATCAAAGCGCCTGCTGGTCCGATGAAAATCAGCGCTTGGCCACCTCTCACCAGGGAGCGAATGGCGTAGCTTCCACTGAGGGCCGTCCAACCGTCGAGACGCTCCAAAAACAATGTCCCAATCCAAACACTTGCAGCGCCAAAACACAGGACGACTCCAACGCCGGCAGGGGTAAGCGTTACTTTGCGGCTAGCCCAGGAACCGAAGGCAAGCGCGATCAATATACACGCCAACATCGCTGCAAATGCGTCCGCTGTACTCAACCACGCAGCTCGCAGCATACGAAACCATGCGACTTCAAGACCAAACACCACGAATCCTGTCAGAAAGGCAAGCAGCAACGCGCTACGTGGCGCAGAAGATGTGTGTTTGGGTTCTATGGGATGATCCTGTTCGGCCAACGAGTCAGATTTGGCCATCCAGAGGCCCAGAAGACCCGCGAGCAACTCCATCCCACCAGTCGCCAGCGCACTCCCTGCCCTACCCAACAATGGCAGCAGAACATGCGCACCCATCAGCGCCCCAAAAGCCGCACCAAACGTGTTAGCGGCGTATCCACCCGACACCCGTGCGCCACTCGCTCGACTAATGAGCCCCAACAGCGGCATCGTAGCACCCATGCAAAAGCAGGCAGGGCCGATGACTACTCCAAGAATGAAGATCGTCACCAAAGAAGCGGCCACAGGAGGCAGGGAGGTGAGTGAATCCTCCAGTGCACCCATCCCCATCTCTAAAGTTCGGGGCAGCAAACCAAGCACCGCCGAAGCGAACTCCAAAGTAGCCAACATTCTCCAAGCCGCGCCGTCGCTCAATGATTGCCAACGCCTACCAGCCCATAGGGCTCCAATCCCGAGGCCAACCATCA
Source organism: Verrucomicrobiaceae bacterium (assembly GCA_016795485.1). Lineage (GTDB taxonomy): Bacteria > Verrucomicrobiota > Verrucomicrobiia > Verrucomicrobiales > Verrucomicrobiaceae > JAEUHM01. The sequence goes on from JAEUHM010000021.1 coordinate 88,386, forward strand.
CCGCAGCCAACGTCAAAGCTGCTCCCTGGGCAGACGCACCAAGTGCCAAAGACAGATCCAGATGCCAAAGAATCTGCCAAGACAATGCCGCAGCGCCCCCGAGGAAGAAAATGACGTGGCGCATCACGCTAGAAAGCACCTGCCATTTTGCGGCCAATCCAAAAGACCGCCATCAACAGCAACATCAGCCCAGCCCAAGCAGGGTGACCCCAGATGAGCACACGCCGTTCCTCAGGTTCAGGCTCAGGCAAAGCGCCGATGGCATTTACCAGTGCAACAGGGTCCAGCAAGTTCATCACTTGACCTCGGGTGAGCGTTGCGATTTCCCTCAACACATCGTGACGCGCTGGTTGACCCAGTTTCTCGCGAGTCGAGCCCTGAATGCTCAAAGTCGCATCAAGAGGCGCTCCACTGTCCGGACAAGTGAGGCGCACCTTGTGCTCACCCGGTTCCGTGGGAGTAAAGGTCGAAGTAAACAATCCATAGCTCTCTTCACCTGCAGGAAGCAGACGCACACTGCTCGCTTTCCCACTCGGAGCCACAATCTGGGCCGTCACTACGGCATCACGCAGCGGCTCCCCTGTGGTGCTGAGGGCATTTGCATTCAGCGTGAGCACATCACCCGTCCGGGGACGGTCTGGGCTGTAAAACAAACGCAGATTGCCGCCTGCTGCCATGTTTCTCTGATACGCCATCCATCGCACGACTTGGCCCCAGAAGCGATAGTGATACTTATCCTCAACTCCACGGCGCCAACGCCACGCTCCGTCACTGCCCATGAACAAAATCTTTCCGGCTCCGAAAGTTCTCGAGACTAGCAAAGGAATGCGTCCATAGCGACCGCTCTCGCTGCTATGTGTAGCCAGGATTTCGGAGCCAGCCTTGGCGCGCAGTGCTGGTGCATACCATTGGAAGCCAGGCAAACTGGCCCACACACGCGCACTTGCTTCGTCTGTGTCCTCCAGGCGCGTGAGCAAACTCCGCTGACCACTCTCAGTGAGCGCGAAACGCCCAGGAGCCGCGCTGCCCCATCCTTTGGTCTGAGCTGTGTCCAGCACCACAGGATAAAGCTCGGATAGGGGCGATGGTTCGGTGGCTAGCTGGATCTGATGGCCTTGGAAGCCCGGAAGAAACACAAGACCGCTGGCCTGATCGCGCACCAATTTCTTGATCTGAGCCACTTGATCTGCAGTGAGCATTCCGGGAGCAATCCCCACATCGCCTATGAAGACGACATCGTATTTGCTGAGGTCCTCCTGTTTCGGAAATGCGTCCAAATAACCTCGACCTTGGCCAATCTTATTTAGACCAGGATGAAAGAGAAGCGTGTTTACATCGACCCCGGGATCACGCTCCATGGCGTTGCGCATGTAGCGGTATTCCCAACGCGGAAGCCCTTCAATGATAAGCACCTTTAGCTCCTCTTTCCGAATGGAGACGGGTGCTTGCATGGTGTTGTTATCCGGAAAGCGTTCCCCTTCGACCTTTGGGAGGGTCAAAGTCAGCGTTGCATCACCGATGCTTCCTGGTTTCCAAACAATCGCATCCTGAACGCGTCCCATAGGGGGAAGAGTTACCTCTTTGGTCAAGCGCTCACCTTTTCCTGTCGTCATCTCGACTGTGACGAACTGCTCGCGCGGCAGTGATGACTCAATGACAAACGGAACACGCAAAGGTTTACCCTCTACTCCAAAGGTCGGCACATCGAAGCTCACCACTTGCACATCGGGAAGCTTCGTTTCTGCTCCTGCGGGGATAGCGAGCACCGGCACACTTCTCATTCGCAATTGCGTAGCAGCTTCAGATGGCGGCTTGCCAGTATTCCAGTCTCCATCAGTCGCCAAAACAACAGCCCTGAGATGCTTTTGCTCTTCTACTACCTTGGTCAGCGCCTGATTGATGTCCGTGGCTTCATCCGCAGGGCTCAGCGTCGAACTGAATGGCTCAAACACGACATCGAGTCTTTCTTTGAGCGGTTGCCACAACTCAGGCTGGGTGAGACGAGACACAGCAGCGGCTCGAGCTTTTGGCGGTGCCGAAGCGTTGTCTGGATCAAGGACATCCTCGGTCCGCATCGACTTGGATTGGTCATGCAACACAGCAAGCACAGGCTTGTGCTCCGGCTTGTACAGTTCACGCCATTCAGGCTGATTGAGGGTGATCGCGATGCAAACTGCGATCAACACTCGCATAACCTCCAGGAAGCCTATTGCACCTTTCTTATTGATCGCCCGGCGATACCCCATGACAGCTAGCACCAAGGTGACCAAAACGATCACTACACCAAGAGTCACACTCCAGGGAGTCGTAACGAACGTCAAAGTGCCGGTGGAGTTCACGCCATCACCTCCCGTTGCTCTGGTTTGACGGTCTGTTTTCTTGGCAGACAGAGAACCGCTTCAAGAATGATCGCCAGCGCCATCAGCAACAAGAACGTACGCCAAATCTCATTGGCTAAGTCCCTCCCGCTATCCACGCTGTCATCGACCCGATGAAATTGTAGCCCGTTGAATAGTTCTTTGAGGGAGTCATCACTCAAGATCGACGTGACGTCCTCACGCAAGGGACGGTTCAGCGCCACGGATCTGTCTCCAGCGGTGAGCACACCCGCCCGCAAAGATTGAACCACTGCCGTGACGCCATCTTCCATCGGCTTCCAAACGACATCTGGTGCAAGGGCTTTAGCCCCCGCCTCGCGTTGCTGGGCATTGCCGAGAGACTTCGCTCCTTCAGCCAAGGCCCGCTGCAGCACCGCATACCAAACCACTCCATCACGGGCCAAAGAAGATCCACTGCTGCCTGGGGTGGTGCCCAGAAATGCCACCAACCCCGCAGTGCCGTCCGTAGCTTGGGCAAGCAGAGGCTCACCATCGGCCAGCCTCGCCAGCGGCGTGCTGTCTCCCGTGATTGGGCAGTAGCGAGACACCTGCAGTTCGCCCACAGGCAACGGCTGACCACTCCGAGCATTCGCCAGAAGTCCATCCGTGGCACGCCACCACTCCACATCTGAAGTCTGCTCCTTTTTGCGCTCCAAAGGCTTCCAAGCTCCGAAACTGACTCCCATAAACTTCTGTTCAGCACCGCCACCAGCTAGGGGAGGCATGAACAATACGCTCCGTCCCTCCTGCACATGCTGCGTAAGTTGCTTAGCCAACACATCGCCCTCGACGGGCATTGGCGACTGCCACACGATCAGTGCAGTTTTATCCCACTCGATCTCGTTAGCGCTGCTGGAGGGAAGCACCCGTGCTTCTTGTTTACGGCCGGGCTCAGGACTCACGGAAAGAGCAGCTTTGGTCGGTCCCGCTGTCTCTGGATCATCACTCACAATGACGCTGAGTGGGGCTACAGGCTGATCGAAGACCAAATGCCATATGTTATCACTTAGATTACTGTCAGCCGGCAACTCGACTCGGCCCCAGCCCTTCTTTGTAGACTTATCGATGGGGATCGTGTGACCCTGAATCAGCAGTTCAGTCTCCTTGATCTGAGCCGCAAGACTGCTGCGAGCTCCGTTCACGACAAAGGAGAGTGTCACGTTCTGGTCGCCCGCACTTGCGCTTTCACGGCGCAAACGGATATCAAACATCAACTCCGCCTTTTCTGCTGTTTCTCGCCGCACAAAGTTTTCTACCTGAACGCTCAAGTTGTCTGGACTGGACTGCGGGTAGGCCAGCAAATGAAAACGTACGGCCTCCAATTTGCCAAATGCAGCCCGCAGAGCCTCCCAGCGACCACTGGTAGCATTCCAGTCTGCCTGCCGCAGATCACTCGCTATCCAAATGTCAGTGCGCCCAAGTTGATTGGCCGTGATGTAATCAAGTGCCGCTTGCAACATTGCCGGTAAGTCCGCTCCGGTGTCTGTACCACTCGTCACCGGCACATCAGTCAGAGCCTTGACGTTGGCGATCTCTATCGGCGCATTGCTGGCGCTATCGATAAGCACCACCTTGGTTCTGCTTCCGAACATGTCCTCGATCCCTTCCGACATTTTGGTCAGTGCGGAGGCACGTTTTGAGATTCCTGTCGTGAGGTTCTGTTGCTCCATGCTGGCGCTTCGATCCAGCAGGACAAGAACGGTATCAGGAGCCCCACCCGTGAGTCCAAGCCAACCGCCAGCTAACGGGCGGCTGATCACAAACACCAGCGCCAGCACCGCAAGCACCCGTGCAGCCAAAATCAGAAACTGCCGCAGCTTGGAGAAGCCGCGATTCATCTTCTGCGCCATGAGCAGAAACATCATGGCTGCCCAAGGCACCGTTCGACGCCTATGCAGGTGGATGAGGTGAATGATCACCGGAAGTGCGGCCAACGGTAGCCCAAAGAGCAGAACTGGGGCGAGGAAACTCAAGCTGACCCTCCCTTCTTCGGCGTGCGAGACAGGAGGAATCTGGCCAGCACCTCTTCATAGGGCTCGTGCATCTTGACGCGATGATAGTCGACACCAGTTGTTCGGATTACATCATCGATACCGCTCAAATACGTTCGAACTGCCTCGCGGTATCGATCTGCGATATCTGTAGGATCAGCCAGGATAGCCTCCCCACCTTCCAGATCCACGAATCGAGCTGGACGGTCAAAGTTGAAGTCAATCTCCTGCTGATCGAGCAGGTGGAACATAGTGACGTCGTGCTTTTTGAACCGCAGATGCTGAATCGCTGGCTTAAGGGCATCTGGACTCACGAACAGATCAGAAAGAATCACCACAAGCGCCCGCTGACTGATGCGCTCGGCTGCGTCATGCAAAGCAGCCACTAGATCGCTCTCTCCTGTGGCCTCGGTCTCTGCTAGGGCATCCAGCACCAGTCCCAAATGAGAGGCACCTCGCTTAGAGGGCAGTTCCAGCCTCGCCCCTGCTCCCACACGCCACAGTCCGACTCCGTCGCCTTGATGTGCAGCGATGTAACTGAGCGTGCCGGCCATCCTCCGCGCGTAATCAAGGCGAGTGGCACCCTCGGGGCCAAACTTCATCGAGCCAGAGGCGTCCAACACGAGGCAAAGCCGCAGATTCGTGTCTGCTTCAAACTCTTTGATGTAAAAACGGTCGGTCCGGCCCCAAGTTCGCCAGTCCAGACGCCGTGTGTCATCACCAGGAACATACTTTCGATATTGGGCGAACTCGATGGACGAGCCTCTCACGGGACTTCTGTGCCGACCAGACACTGAGCCCAGCATCGCCTGCCGTGCATGAAGCGGGAGCGGCAACAGGCGCGAGAGAACCGTTGGGTCGATGAAGTCTCTTGGGTTCAAATCGACTTCCTCCTATCCGGCCAAGCAAAGTGCCCCACCAAATCGGCATCGACCTGGATTTTCTCGCGATCGGAGTAGCGGGCCATTGCTATGGAATGCTGAAGGGCGTGATATGAATGAGGGACAATCAAATACCGATTTGCGTCGTGCGATACTCAACCCTCTTTAGCCAAGTCATCGACCAACCGCTTGACCACCTTCTTGCTATCCACCCCTTCACTCTCTGCGGTGAACGTGGTGATGACACGGTGACGCAGCACCGGTTCAGCAACCGCCATCACATCTTCTTGCCTCACCATGTAACTACCATTCAAGGCCGCGCGAGCTTTCGCGCCGAGAACAAGATACTGCACAGCTCGTGGTCCAGCCCCCCAACCAACGAGAGGCTTGACCCACTCTGGCGATCCTTCTCGTCCAGGACGTGTGCGGCGCACTAGATCCACCACAAACTCGTAGATGTGATCGGGCACAGGAACACGACGAACCAACTCTTGGAATGCCATCACACGAGATCCATCAAGCACGTGGTCCAGGCTTGGCAAAGTGGCTCCAGTGGTAGTTTTGGCGATCATGAGCTCCTCTGATCGACTTGGATAGTCCACGCCGATCATGAACATAAAGCGGTCGAGCTGAGCCTCTGGCAGCGGGTACGTTCCTTCTTGTTCGATTGGGTTCTGTGTAGCAAGGACGAAGAACGGCTGATCCAGTTTGTAGGTTCGGCCTGCCACCGTCACGCGATGCTCCTGCATGGCCTCCAACATCGCCGCCTGCGTCTTGGCAGGTGCCCGATTGATTTCGTCCGCCAGCACGATGTTTGCAAACACTGGTCCTTTGGCGAACTCAAACTGCCGCCGCCCACCTTGGTCCTCCTGGAGGATGTCTGTTCCTGTGATGTCCATTGGCATCAGGTCCGGCGTGAACTGGATGCGGTTGAAACTCAAACTCATCGTCTCGGCCAGCCGCGAAATGAGCAACGTTTTTGCCAGACCAGGCACACCCATCAGCAGCGCATGACCACGAGCGAAAAGGCAAATGCAAAGCTGCTCAATCACATCCTCCTGACCAACTATGATTTTGGAAAGCTCCGACTTGAGGCGCTCATAAGTAGAACGCAGTTCATTAATGGCGGCGACATCGTCAGTTGGCAGGGGCGTAGACATGGCAGGACTTTTCAGTGTGGGGGGCGAATCACAAAATGTCGCCTAGTTTCCACTCTCAAAGCAAGGAATGAATCTTTTCTTGGGAAGAAAAACGCGGGAATAAAGACGCAGAACGGACACGCTCGAGACTCTGCACCGCTCGTTCTTGATACAAATCAATCCAAGCCGCTGCGGCATCCACCAAAAGGCGAAGGCCCGTCACTTGCATGACGGGCCTTCATTGGTTGCGGGAGCAGGATTTGAACCTACGGCCTTCAGTTTATCAGACGGAAGGCATACATTGCAAATAAAGGATTCTCCTCAACTCGTGCCTTGACTCGTGCCTTTTTGCCTCGTTATTCGGGAACAATCCGGCACGATATGGCACGAAAGAAGACCCAAAAACGAACCTCGCTGATTCAGAGTTTTGGACCGCTTACCCTCAAGCGCTGCAACACCAGTGACCACGGCTATCAGTATTCGTTCTTCATGGTGGAAGGCGTGGACGGCACTGGAACCCGGATTCGGCGCAAGTTCAAAAACGAGGAAGAGGCCCGGAGTTTCGCCACGGCGAACGTGGAGCGCATCGCGAACCGGAAGGAACTCAAGAAAGCGATTTCTACTGATCTTGAGGCGGAGCAGATTGCACAGGCGGAGAACGCCTTTCGCCGTCTTCGTGGCCGCTACTCTCTGGACGAAGTAGTTGAATACTTCCTTCGCCACTTCAAAGCACCAGAAACCGAGATCATGCTAACCGAAGCACGGCGGAAGTTTCTGGACGGTAAAGAGCGCGAAGGACTGCGAGAGCGCTCCATTTACCAGCTTGAGCGGACTCTCGCTCAGTTTGCTGAGTTCATGGAAAGAACCATGGCTAGCAGCGAATCCGGACCGCGTGAATGCATGGTGCATGAAATCTCGACGGGCGACATTGAGACTTTTCTCGGCTCGCTAAAGTCGAAGGACGGCATTCATCGTGCAAAGTTCTCCACTTGGAACGGCTACCGTGCAGACTTGTCTTCCTTCTTTGCATGGTGCTCGGACAAGAAGCGCCGTTGGTGCTCAGAGAATCCCGTCACGAATACGACCCGCTACGCTCACAAGCTCGTTCACCAACAACGACCAGAACCGGACGTTCTCACGCCGGAGCAGGCAGAGGCGCTTCTTGCCTACGCTACCACGTTCAAAGGCGGCGCTTACGTGCGTTACTTCGCCTTGCTCCTTTTCGCTGGACTCCGGCCCACGGAGGCGCTGAAACTTGCGCGGCATGAGAAGCGCCACGAGTTGATTGACCTAGAGTGCGGTGAGATCGAACTCCCGGCAGAGATCACGAAGACGGGACGCAAGCGCACAATCAAGATACAGCCGAACTTGAAGAAATGGCTCGTAGCCTTTCCTGGCGAAGTGCTGCCGGAGAAGAACATTGACCGCGATTTGAAACATCTCCGGCGCGAGTTCAAGCTCACGCATGACGTGTGCCGTCATTCATGGTTTACCTATTTCGTGGCTAAGTTCGATAGCTTCGCCAAAGCCGCAAAGGAAGGCGGGAACAGTGAGCAGATCGTGAAAGAGCACTACGAGTCACCTGCAAAGAAGCGTGGCGAGCAGGCGCGCAAATATTGGAATCTTACTCCACTGCCAGTGATACAAACAAAGATTATTCCTTTTGAGAAGAGCGCATGAAAAGGACTAAGACCACCATTCTTCCAGCCGAAATGACCGAGCACCCATTCATGCGCTACCACAAGTTTCGCCTTCCAGGTGACCAAAAACACGTGCCTCGTGCTCCCCTCGATGCCACTGCATTAGTGAAGAAACTGCACCTCTTCACCGAGCAGATCACGGCCCCAGTTGGGACAACTCCCGAAGCACGTGAAGACCTCATGATGCTAGGTGCGAGCATGGCAGCTTGCTGTCTTCTAGATTGGCTGAGTGCTCATGCTATTCTTGGCAATAACGCTGCCCAGGGTCAGATTGCTGAAGTTGCATGGAAACTCACCGACACCTTCGTCTTCCACGCTCGCAAGCACTCTCCAGGCATCATGGACAGACTAAAGCGATGGCCCAAAATGCCGGGGTGGATTTCGAGGGCACCAGAGATCAACGAAGAAATGAGCAAACTCTGCCGGGGAGTGGATCTCGGAGTCAACTATCCCTTCCCACTTGCAGCAGCCGAAAAGGCGAAAGGAAAGGTGCACAGCGTTCGGAGCGCCCACCATGAACTAGCAGATTCACTCCATGCATATATTGAATCCTATCGCCGAGAGAAGGAGCTCGCTCCTTGGGCAATTGAAAAGGAGTTCTTAGCGCGCGCAAACTTTTACGTTAATCCGCTAGCTCTCCGCATGGCGGGTTTGCCTGCCCTTTCGCCTACAACCGTGAAGGACTGGATTGCCGTGTCTCACGACATACTGAAAGACGCGACAGACGGCAATCCGGCATCGCACCCCGCGTTCGTTAAGGGCGGAAGATATGCCAATCTTGGAATGCCTCCCCCAGAGTCAAAGCGTGCTGAGATAGTTCTCTGGAAGAGGCTTGCCGAGGCTTGGAAATTGCGCGCCAAAGAGACAACTTTCAGCTAGGGGAATACGAGCCTCGGCAAGATTGTTGCCCGCCTTTATGGTTGGGACCTAGCGGCGCGCCGTGATCCCGGCGAGATCAAGGCGGGTGGACATCTCGCACGCGGAATGAATTGACACGATTGCGCTCTGTATGGCGCAACAATCTACCAAATCTACGCAAACGAGCCCCGAATCGCTCCGTTCTGGCCTCGTTGATGACACAGGGCTCCTTGAAGCTCTTTTTCCCGACCCCCGAAGCAGGCCCACGGAGCGGTGGCTTCGCAAAATGCGGCAGCAACGCTTGATTCCGTGCGTGAAGATCGGACACCGCTTCGTGCGCTACGACGTGCGACAAGTGGAAGCCGCACTAAAGAAACAGTTCACCCGTGAAGCAAAGTGGGCATGAGCGAGAGCGAAAAGAAGCGGCTTCGCCACAGTGCCTTCATGCGCGAGTATCGGCAGCGCCCGGAATATCGCCGAAGTGATCGGGCCTACAACGTGGTGGAATACCTCGTGCGCTGCCTGCGGGCAGGTTGGGAGGCGGGTGAGTGCGTGCTCCGACTCGTGGGAGTGCGTTCGATGGCGGAGTTTCGCGAGAAATGGGAGAACGCCACGGGCGGGAAACTCGACCTCGCCAGTTATGGCGTGACGTGGTTCTTCGCACATAAGGAGCCAATCAAGAACTTCGACTTCTCAAAGCCGGAGCAGTTCCACAAGTGCGTCTCCGTGGAGAACCTGACTCGCGGCGAGATCGCGAAGCCCTGGCGAAAACCGCGAAAGAACCCACGAGATGAATCTCCGCCCCTTCCTGGCATGGCATGAAACACGATCCTCACAGCGCCCTGGCAAGGGCGAAGGTGAAGCTCCCGCTCTCCGACCTCTGGCGGCTCCGTGGCTGGCCTCACGAGCCGGGAAGGGAGTGCTTTTGCCCCTTCCGGCCTGATGATAGCCGGAAGAGTTTCTCCGTCTTCACCAGCGGCAGCGGCGAGGAACTGGCGAAGGACTTCAAAAGCGGAGACGTGTTTGATGCTCCGGCGCTTCTAGCAGCGGTGGAAGGTTTGGACATGCGCGATGCGTGTCGCGTGTTCATCGAACTGGCTGGAGTTAAAGGCGAGCCGCAAGAGGGAGCACACGGCCCACGGATACCACGATCGCGGCAGATCGTGCCGAAAGCGGCCCCAGTTCGCGAGAAGCCCATGCTACCCGCGCTCAAGACTCCTTCCGGTGAAGAGGCGGAGCAGATTGCACAACAGCGCCACGTCTCACCGGAGTGCGTGCTCTATGCTGCATCGCTCGGCTTGCTGTTCGTGGCAATGTGGCGCGGTTTTTCCTCGTGGTGCATCGCGGATTCGGCCCGTTGGAACTGCCAGTTCCGGCGCATGGACGGGAAGCCTTTCCCGCATCCGGCGGGCGCAAAGAAAACTCTAGCGGCTCCTGGCTCGTGGGCCTCGTGGCCTATCGGCGCGGCGGACCTCGCCACGTCAGAGAGCTTGCTTCTCGTGGAAGGCTCTGGCGATTTCCTCGCGGCTTGGCATTTCATCACGGCAGAGCGTTTACAAGGGCTATGCGCTGCCGTGGCCATGACCGGGGCGGCAAACTGGATTCCCTCGGAAGCATTGGCGGAGATCGCAAAGCGGCGCGTGCGCATCTTCCCGCATCTCGACACTAGCAAGGCGGGAGAAGAGGCGGCTTTGCGGTGGGAAACGCAAATAACGAAGGCGGGAGGCTCGGCGCATTGCTTCGACCTTTCCGGCCTCGCCACCAGCTCCGGCGCTGCCGTGGGCGACTTGAACGATGTGCTTGTGATGGAGCGGCACGAGATCGGTGAACTAGGCCCCATCGCAACTTTTTGAATGCATGAATGATCGAAAGCGAAGAACCTACTCCGCGAAGGTGCGCGCCGCCGAAAACGGCGCGGAGAATCCGGCGGAGGAACGAACGGAACGAGAACTCCGTCAGCAGCTAACGAAAGACCACGGAGACGGGGCTTTCTACCGGCACCTAGCAGGCGTTCCGGCTAGCGTGTCGAAAGTCTCCGCCCCCTTCTTTGCTGGCCTCTACAACGCAAAGCATGACATTCTATGGGAGCCAGAAGAGCAGCGCTTTTACGGCTATGATGGAAGCACGGGACTCTGGCAGGTGATGACGGAGGAAAAGCTCGTGGCAAGCGTGCGGGCCTTTATGCTGGCAGAGAGTAGGCGGGAAGAGATCGCCCCAGGAATGCCAGTCTTGAACCTTCAAGAGCGGCTTTGCCTCAAGCTCGACAGCGAGATTGTGTATCGGCTGAAGGCGATAGCTGAAGCGCGAGATGCGTTCAAGCGCTCCCCGGACTTCATGTATGGCGAACGGTTCATTCACTTTGCCAATGGCGTGTTTGTGATCCGTGATGGAAAGCCTGCCGGATTCCGCGAGGGCTTCGATAAGCGCCATTTCTCGCGCAATCGCTGCCCCGTGAACTATGACCCAGACGCAGACTGCCAGCGGACGATTAACGACTTCCTGCGTCCCGCGATGACACCAGAGACAGCGGACGCGGACATGGACTTGCTCTTCGCGTGCCTCGGCTTCGCCCTTCTTGGCTTCAATCCTCTTCAAAAGATTCTTTTGCTTCAAGGTGCAAGCCAAAGCGGCAAGAGCACTTTTGCCAAGCTCGCGGCCTTGCTTGTGGGTGAAGAGAACACGGCCCAACTCCGAACCCATCTTTTGCACGAGCGCTTTGAACTTGGCTCCTTTATCGGGCGCACGTTGCTTCTTGGCGCTGATGTGAATCCTAAGTTTTTTCTATCTCCCGGAGCGGAGGCGCTGAAGTGCCTCACTGGTGGCGATTTGTTGCAAGCGGAGTTGAAGCAGGGAAATGCCCGGCCCTTCATTTACGGCAACTTCAACGTGATCGTGGCGACAAATGACCAACTGCGCGTCAAAGTGCAGGGAGATCGTGACGCATGGGAGCGGCGGTTTGTTGTTGTGCCCTTCCTGGCACACGAGGTAAAGCAACGCATTCGTGGGCTAGAACGCGTGCTACTGCGTGAAGAAGGCCCTGGCATTGTAAACCGTGCTCTGAGCATGGCTCTCACCTGCCTATCTTCCGGGAGCGTCCCACTAACCCCCGCACAGCAGCGCCGCATTGATGATATGCTTGACCGCTCAGACCCGGTGCGGGAGTTCGCGCTAGACCGGATCGAGAAACGAGCTGGCCAAAGCCTCGTGAAAAAGGACGTTCGCGAAGCCTTCAAAAAGTATTGCCAAGAGAGGCGTTGGAACGTCCCGAGTGATCGCGAGATTGGGGCGCGTCTACGTTTGGTCATGAAAGAACTTTTTGGCGCTGATGAATCCAACAGCGTAGAGGATTATGCTGGAAAGCACGCGATTGGCTACCGTGGCATTGAATGGCGCTCTGATTGAAATCGCGACGGTCCCCACGTGGGGATTAACACCGGACGCAGATTTAGGCCCCCCTTTTCCCCTCGAACGCATGTGGCGTGCAAGACTCCCGTCACGCATTTGCGCACAATACGTGCGGCTGCACGGTTTGTGCGGCTCAGACCTATTGCATCTCCCCTGGTAGGGTGTGAGACATGGCCCACGAGCTTCAGATCGGGCGGCCCGTGATCCCGAAAAGGAAGCTATCACCCGTCCACGCTTTCTCGGTTTGGTTGTCACCTTTGTTTTTTATGAGATGTCGCGACATGGTGCGCATGGCGACACTCTCGCGGCGAAAATGTCGCTTAGTGCTCGGACGCGACACCAAAACGGATATTCAGCACCTTCGGAGTGCTAGCCCCCGGCCATTTCCCGCAAGAGGGGGGCCACAGGAAGGAATCTCTTCGCAAAGACCACCCCCGTTGCGGGTTTATCGTCTCTCATTGCGTGTGCAGATCGGCAGATTTTCGCCAGTTTTGCGGGAAATGCGTCCCAGGAGTCCCAGATGGTTCCCAAACTTCTCCAGCCAGATCAAAGCCTCAGACTTGCCGGGAGACTTGGGACACTTCTTTTTCACCCATGTGCAGAAATTGAGGAAATGAAGAGCAAGGAACCCGAAGACGCGAAATAAGAGACAAGGGCGGCTTCAATGTCTCCCACAGTTCCCAGACACGCCGGAAGCCCTGCCAAATCAAGACCATCACAGGAGACTTGCGGGAGCCGAAGCGCTGATTCTGGGAGACTTCTTGCCTTTCAAAGCGAAAAGGGGGGAGAGCCAAACTCGTGCCTTGTGCAATGGCACGAGTTCAACCCACCAGACCGCTAGCCAAGGGAATACAAGGAAAGCATCGTGTCGCCACTCGTGCCGTAACTCGTGCCATTTTAGAGGCATTTTAAGGTCATTTTGTGCCGTTTGGCCCGCTGCTTCAATTTACGCAGAAACAAATAAAAACCCCGTAGAACCTTGATTCTACGGGGTTTCAAATTGGTTGCGGGAGCAGGATTTGAACCTACGACCTTCAGGTTATGAGCCTGACGAGCTACCGGGCTGCTCCATCCCGCGGTTTTGGATGGGCCGTTTAGTTACTCTTCACCCAGCTTTTGGCAAGGACTTTCTCAATGTGCGAATCTTGCTCCGCTCATTGCAATATCCGCTCCTTGAAAAGTCCCCTCCTCCTCGGGACGTTTATTTTTCAAGTCTCGCCATTATTTCGGTTCTGGTGTGACGGAAAACCACTCACTCATGCCCAGCCTCACCTCTGATCGTTTATCCAGTGCCAACGGACTTCTGGAAGACCCGCCTCCCTATCACCTCTATTGGTTTGGCTCTATCGTCCTGGCAGCCGCCTTTGCAGGTACGTTGGCCTTTTGTCCGCCCGTCTTGGCAGAGCCCACCACGCCTGCACCACAGTGGATGGCTTTCCTTGGGCGCTTCCACCCCATCATCCTGCATTTACCTGTCGGAGTGCTTATTCTTCAGGTGCTGATTGAGCTTTTATGCCTGCGGTCCGCCACCGAGTATCGCTGGGGACCCGTGGCTTTGTTCATCTTATTTGTCGCTACAGCGGGAGCGGTTAAAGCCTCAATCTACGGCGTGTTTTTGGCCCGCTCAGGTGGCTACACGGACGGCGGCACCTTCTTCATGCATCAGGCATTGTGCTTGGGCATGACTGCGGTGCTACTGGTGGCCCTGTTCCTGCGCCTGAGCGCTATGTCGTCGGGGGGAAAGGGAACTATGCATGCCTACCGTGGCGCTTTGCTGCTCTGCATGAGCCTAATGTCCGTAGGAGCTCACTTTGGTGCCAATCTGGTGCACGGCAGCACTTACCTCACCAAATACGCACCACCTGCCGTGGCAGAAGCCATGCATGGATTTGAGAACTGGGTGCTGAAGCTTGCTCCAGCCAAAGCTTCCGATCCAACTGAGCCAAAGTCGAATGACTCACCTTCAAAAACTCCCTCCAACGCCTCGCCCAACCCCTCATCGACTCAAACCCCTCCAGCCACCACTTCTGGCGGCAAGGACAAGTTGGTCTTCCAGGACGTGGTGCTCCCTATTCTAGAGGACAAGTGCAACTCCTGCCACAACGCAGACAAAGATAAAGGCGACCTCCGCATGGACACGCATGAGCTTCTGCTCAAAGGCGGCTCCGAGGAAGGTATGACCGTCATCCCGGGCAAGCCTGACGAGTCCCTGCTCGTTCAGCGTGTGATGCTGCCGCTTGACGATGACGAGCACATGCCTCCAGACATGAAGCCCGAACTCACTCCTCAGGAACTGGCTCTCATCAAGTGGTGGATTCAGTCTGGAGCATCCGCCTCCCAAAAAGTAGCTGATTCCGCTGGCGCTCCTCCCGAGGCAAAGTCTCTCCTCACGCCCTGATACGCCTAAGGGGCCAACACTTTGCCCTCATTGGAAGAATCCCGGAACATTTCAGATGTCTCGGCCGTATTATCCGGCGGTCCCTCCTCCACTTTTCTGTTCATCGACCCAACCCACCTGAATCACGACTCATGAAGACTCACGCACTCACAGGGATGCTCCTGCTCGCCGCAGCGCTCAGTCCTTTGGCACACGCCCAGGAGGACAAAGCACTCGCTGACGCACTGGCCAAGATCAACGCCACCGGTGCATCCATCATGCCTGTGGCTTCAGATTCCAAGAATCTCCGCTTCACTGCATTGAACGTAGCCAAGGAGTTTTTAGACGCTGGCCTAACGCCGCTTGCAGCAGTAGCAGACAAGATCATCTCACTGGACCTTGCCCGCACCAAGGTCACAGATGCAGGCCTCGTCTCCGTAGCCGCCATGAAGAACCTAACCGAGCTTCATTTGGAGAACACGGGCATCACTGACAAAGGCCTGGATCAACTCAAAGGACTCAGCTCTCTTGAGTATCTCAACCTCTACGGCACCCAAGTCACAGACGCAGGCGCGGCCAAGCTCGCCGGGCTCAAGAAACTGAAGTCCCTCTACCTTTGGCAGACCAAGGTGACCAAGGCAGGAGCCGACTCGCTCAAAAAAGCCCTAGCTGGCACCCACGTGAACATCGGCTGGACCGCCGAAGATGATGCCAAGCCACGCCCAGTAGAGGTGCCAGCCGTAGCCGCAGCACCAGCAGGCGCTAAGCCTGGAGCAGCACCTGCACCAGCGGCAAAACCAGCCGCTGCCCCCGCACCTGCCGCTCCCGCAGCTGCTGGAGCCAAGCTGGATGCTGCCGTTGCTGCCAAAGTAGTCGTTTTCCGTGATGTCATCCTTCCCATTCTCAATACCAAGTGCGCCTCCTGCCACGGCGAGGAAAAGTCCAAAGGCAAACTCAAGCTCCATACCTTTGCTGATGTCATGAAGGGCGGCAGTGAGGGAGATAACGTTATAGCTGGAAAGCCAGACGACTCCTTGATGATCAAGCGCGTGGTTCTCCCCACCGATGACGACGAGCACATGCCGCCTAGCGATGAGCCGCAGCTCACCAAAGAAGAAACCGCCCTGCTCCGCTGGTGGATCACAGAAGGTGCCAACGAAACACTCACCGTAGCCGCAGCCAAGAAGAGCCCCGACATCGAGGCGACCCTCGCCACCATCCTTTCCAAAGGCCTGCCGAAGGCTCCGACCGCAGCCGCTCCTGCCAAGAACAAGCCCGCTCCCCTCTCCGAGGAGCAAAAGAAAGCCGTCTCCGCTGCCGCAGCCAAAATGCAGGCACTTGGCGCATCGCTCATGCCCCTCGCGCTCGATACCGAGCAACTCCGCCTCTCCGTCATCAATGCTGCGGACAAGTTTGCAGACGCTCAACTCGCAGAGCTTTCACCCATCGCCCCACACATCCTCTGGGTGGACCTCGCCCGCAGCAAGGTCACTGACGCAGGCCTCGGCACTATCTCGAAGATGACCGCCCTAGAGCGCCTCCACCTAGAGAACACCACAGTTACCGATGCAGGCATCGCTCAGTTGGCCGGACTCAAGAAACTCGAGTATCTCAACCTCTACGGCACCAAAGTGACGGATGCAGGCATCGCCAAGCTCGCAGGCAACTCCGCCCTCAAGAAACTCTTCGTCTGGCAGACCGGAGTCACCCCCGCAGGAGCCAAAGCACTCGAAGCCAAGATCCCTGGCCTCGTCGTCAATGTAGGCCTAAGCGAGGCAGAAATTGCCAAACTCACCGCTCCACCGCCCGCACCACCAGCTCCTCCTAAAAAAGAAGAGCCCAAGAAGCCGGAAGCCAAAAAGCCCGAGGCCAAGAAAGAAGAGCCAAAGAAAGCAGCATCTCCCGCGCCAACCCCAGCAAAACCCGCCGCTACCCCAGCCAAGCCAGAAGCCAAAAAGTAGTATTTTCGTGTTGACTGGGTTGCTTTAACTGACGCTTGCAGCTCATACAAAGGCTCTCAACCAAGCCATCATATCCAGTTTCGATGTTGTCGGCGTAGTTCGCGGCCCAAGCATGGCAAACACATGACTGCTTGGAGGGAACGGCAGCGGGATGTTTAGACGTTGCACTGATGCAATTTCATTATCTTAGAAGTGAGCATGCTCGAAGCTAAGCCCATCGAATCCCCCATTCGTTGTCAGTGCTAAGGCGGTGAAATCCTTGCGTCAGTTCTTCGATTCGATCGCTGATTCGCTTGTCTGGCGACGCACACTCCATCGCCTCGACGAACTAATGATGGGACCGCATTTTCCTCCAGACTCTGCTGCTACGAACGATTCACTGAGATCGCCATGTTCACTGGCAGGGAAGCACGTAGTGTTTGATGACAAGGCCAGTGGGGGTGGGCGATGTTCGTCTCAGTGCTGATCATGTGCTATGCGATGAGAAGAACAACGAGATTGAAATGCTAACCACGGCTCTTTCGAGGAAGATCTGGCACAAAATGAGTCTCGTTGAACGCCCGATGGCCGCCTCGTCTGCTGCTGATGTGACACCCGAGGCAGACACGGAGCTTTGGTCAGGTCCGTGTTAGGACGGTTTGTCCCTGGGCTAGTTACTTGCGCTGGTTCCAATAGATCTTGACGTTTTTTGTCCTCCGGCCGGCAGCGATGAGGTCCTGATCTTTGTCGCCGTCGAGATCAAATGAAGCGAGGTCCTCGCAAGCCATTGTATTCTGGTCAATGGGCGTCGTGGTCCATTCGGCACCGGTTTCCTTGGTGGTATGCAGGAACTTGACTCCCACATTTGGGCCGATCTTCTGCTGAGCGCGCCAGCCAACGGCGATTTGGCGGTTGCCTAGGCCCAGAAAGTCATAGGTGGCGAGTGCATGGCCGTCGACTAAGCTGTCGTCTAGGACTTGGCGGTTCCACGGGAGATCTTTTGGGCCGCTAGGAGCGGGGGTGTAAAGCGCGAGCATGTTCCCGTGCATGGGTTCGATTGTCACCACGTAGGGCATGCCATTGGCAAGGACACCGTAGCGCACTTCACCTGCACCGGGGAGTTCCTGACTGTCTGTCGGATGTCGCGCGATCCATTGTTGTTGCCAACGAGTGCCATTCTCCAGCGGATTGAGCCGCACGACGCCCTCCCTACCACAAACGAGAAGGGACTCAGCCTCAGTGGGAGGTGCAGGAATGATGTCGAGATTGTGGGTGGCGTGCATCGTGTCTACCAAGACGTGAGTGGGCCAAGTGGCATGGATGTCTGCTGGACGCTGATATGCGAGCACTCGTACCCCAGCACCCTGTCCGTTCTTGTTGCCTCGCCCGTGAAGTGGAACGACCACGAGGTCGTAACGATCTGGATTTACTGCGGTGCGCACCCACTTCATGCGGTGAGTCGTGGGCTCATGAGGCAGGCGGATGGCCTTCCATGGTTGAGTGCGATCCTTTGGCGCTTCGAGATAAAAGACAGCGCCAGAACCCTCGGTATCGCCCGGATTCCACTCTGCTCCCACTGCGATCTCTGCCTTTCCATCGCCATCAATGTCCCTAGCGGCAATACAGACATGATCTTTGGCAGTCAGGGAGGTGGCGATGACGTGTTTTTGCCAGCTCGGATTTTGATACCAAGCGATCTCATTCTTATCGGCTAGCAAGATGTCTGTCTTGGCGTCCCCATCCACATCCGCGATGGCAAGACCGTAGCCAATTTGGATGTTAGCATCGATGGTTTGCTCTTTAAACTGAGGCTGTTGGCCCTGGAGCGCGGCGGCAAGGGAAAGGAGAATCGTAGGGACGGTGTGCTTCATGATGGGATACTAAATACGGTGAATCCAGGGGTTGTCTGAGTTACTTCGGTGATGTTAAGTTTCAGCGGCAAGACCAATGTGCGGATTCCTAGGATGGTTCAAGGCTCTTAAACAGCCATGGCAGAAAGCCGAGCGTGCTCACCAGAGCGCCGTGCTCGACGGTCTGACTCATCGTGGGCCTGATGATGCCGCAGAACTTGATGGGAATGGCTGGTGGCTGGGTTTTCGGCGGCTCGCTATTCAAGATTTGTCAGAACGTGGCAGACAGCCAATGCGGTTCGGTGATGGTCGGTGGACTTTGGTGTTCAACGGTGAGATCTACAATCATCGGGAACTCAGGCAATCTCTCGGTGACTACCCGTTTCGATCTTCCGGAGATGCTGAGGTGCTTGGCGCTTTGTTGATGCGGCAGCCGATCACTCAGGTATTGCCCCAACTCCGTGGAATGTTTGCGTTTGCATGGTGGGATCAGCAGGAGCACGTCCTCCTGGCTGCCAGAGATGGTTTTGGCATCAAGCCACTCTATTACTCTGATGATAGGAGTGGAGATCTTTGGATCGGGTCCGAGGTGAGGTCCGTTCATGCCCTTGTTGGCAAAAAGTCATCCATCAATGGGAACGCACTTGCCCAATTTCTCCGATGGGGCGCTGTTCAAGCACCCGAGACGATCTACGATCAAGTCCAGAGCCTTTTGCCTGGTCACCTCATGCGTTGGAGCATCGCTGGCTGCAAGGTGGAGCCGTGGTTTAGCCCGGAGTGGCCGACCGAAGCGTCCACAGGGATGTCTTGGGAAGAGCAGCGGTCGCTTGTGCGTGATACGTTGATCGACAGTGTGCGTGCCCACCTCGTTAGCGATGTGCCAGTTGGGGTATTCCTGAGCGGCGGATTGGATTCCACCCTGCTCGTGGCTTGCATGAAGCACCTCGGACAATCCAACGTGCAAGCTTTCTCAATCGGGTATGATGAGGGAGCCGGCGTTCCTGATGAGACGAGTGCAGCAGAGATGACGGCCAAAGAGTTCGGCTGTCAGTTCATCAAGCACAGGCTCGACTCGCAACAAGTGGAGATGGAGTTTGACTCGTTCATTTCCTCGCTCGATCAGCCGAGCAGTGATGCGCTTAACACTTACTTGGTGGCAAAATTGGCTGCCCAGCATGTTAAAGTAGTGCTCAGCGGGCTCGGGGCGGACGAATGGTTTGGCGGGTACAACTATCACCGATTGGCATTGATTGGAGCACGCTCACCGTTAATCGGCTCCCCCTTGGGTGATGTTCTGGCTCCTTTGGCAAGGCGACTACATCAGTCTGCGGGCCTTGCTTGGAGGAACAATCCCGTTCTGCTTGCCCTATGCATGGCCACGGGGGCAGCCGGACAGACTGGCCTGGACTGCCAGCAGTATCGCCGGTCCATTCTCGATCCACAGAGTGTCGCTGAGCTTTTGAGAAGGACTAGCAGTGAAGTGGATTTGGTCACTCGTAATGACTTGGGGTTGCTTTCCCGATCCTGGATGCAGGAAATCATGCTTGCCGAAACAAGGACCTATCTTCCTAACATGCTTCTAAGAGATAATGACAGCACCAGTATGGCACACTCGCTTGAACTTCGTGTACCAATGGTAGACAAGGAGGTGTTCGCGCTCGCCGGAAGGTTGCCATCCAGTTCCAAAGTTAGCACAAGATCGGGCAAGTTGATTCTGAGAGCAGCTTTTGAAGAAATGCTGCCATCCTGGATGAAAGGTAAGTCCAACCCAAAGCTCACCTTTACGCTGCCGCTCATGAAGTGGCTGTTGAGGCCATGTTGGAGAGAACGACTGCATGACACGCTGTTAAGCTCAGATGCTTTGTTGCTCGAGTGGATCGATCGCAAGATCATCAAAAGTCATCTTTCGGAATATGAGACGACGGCAAACACAACGAAGGCTGGATGGTCCCTCTGCCAGC
The DNA here is from genome assembly GCA_016795485.1 of Verrucomicrobiaceae bacterium. Classification (GTDB taxonomy): domain Bacteria; phylum Verrucomicrobiota; class Verrucomicrobiia; order Verrucomicrobiales; family Verrucomicrobiaceae; genus JAEUHM01. The sequence continues at coordinate 108,866 of JAEUHM010000021.1, forward strand.
CGGTTTGGATGTTGTTGGTGCTTGAGTCATGGCTTCAAAAACAACGCAGTTCATGAGCAGGCGAATCGTGCAAGTGTTCAACCGCTATCTTCAGCCTGGTGGTGAGGAGAAATCGGTGGATCGCATTCACGAACATCTTCGTGACAGGCATGCAGTCACGCGTTGCCTTTTTGACAGCCGGGAATGGACCGGACATCGAGCACCTTCACGCCTAGCACAGTTAGGCGGACTATTTTACAATCGCGCCAGCCGTTCAGTGTTCGACGAGATGCTAGTTCGGTCGAAGGCGGAGGTTGCTCTGTTTCACAACATCTATCCGGTAGGTTCGCCATCACTCTTCAAGGCTGCCCTGGATGCGAAAGTTCCGGTGGTTCACTTTCTGCACAACTTCAGGCCATTCAGTGTGGGTGGTACATTGTTTGCGAATGGCCAACTGATGCCTGAAGCACTAGTTGGAAACTACTGGCGAGAAGTGCGGACTGGAAGTTGGCAGGGCAGCGTTTTGAAATCAGCCTTGTTCGCTGTGATGCTGAAGTGGCTTCATCGCACTGGCTGGTTGAAGAGTGTGAAGCACTGGGTGGCCATTTCTGAGTTTATGAAGGCCCAACTCATCCAAGCGGGGGTTTCGGCCAGCCAGATCACTGCTTTACGCCACTCGTGGGACGCACTTCCAGAGCAGCCTGCATTTGGTGATGATGGCAGCTACCTTTTTCTTGGTCGCCTTGTTGAGCCAAAGGGAGTCGAGATGCTTCTGACTACATGGCAGCGATTAAACTCAGGACTTGGATCCAAAACACCAAGGTTGGTCATCGCTGGCGATGGACCAATGCGAGCTGAGGTCGAGAAAGCAGCAGCGATTCTTCCGTGCATTGACTATGTGGGGCAACTTTCGGGAACAGAGAAGGAATCGGCACTGAGAGCAGCCAGGGCTGTCGTTGTGCCGTCAGTTTGGTGGGAACCGCTTGGGCTTGTCGTCTATGAAGCTTACGATTATGCCAAACCAGTGCTCGCTGCTCGTTCTGGTGGGCTCACCGAAACGGTATCGCATGGCGAAACAGGACTTTTGCATGCGCCTGGAGACTGTAGAGAACTAGCGAGGCAAGTTTGCGAGATGGAAGCCTTTTCCGTAGATCGACGAAGGCAGTTAGGTGAGAATGGGAGGCGATGGCTGCTTCAGGAAGCGAATCCTGAACAGTGGAAACAGCGAATGGACAACTTGTTGGCCGCTATTTGATCAACCACCAGTGTTCCTCGCCTGATCTTCTTCAGAGTAGTCCTCAAGCGACTTCTCAGAGTCTTTCTTTGGCTCGGAATCCGCTGGGGGCTTAGGCTGATCGGTAGGGGCATCCTTCTTGCGATAACCCTCATCGTCATCACCATCGTCGTTCTCGTCGTTGCTGCTCCAGGGGTTGTAGTCGTCGTTGTCCCACGCATCAGAGGGTCCAGCTTTCTCCAACTCTTCGGCATCTTTCTCGATCTGAGCGTAATACTCAGGATACATCTCACGGTCTTTTTTCTCCATGAAGTAGGCGAGCCAGATGCAAATCGCGTAAAGGATGTAGAGGGGGCCAGACATCAGAGCCAAGGTCAATACATCCGGAGTGGGCGTGATGATGGCTGCGAACAATGTGATACCGATAATGGCATGCCTCCACGTGCTCTTCATGAGCTTGTAGTTCAGAATGTCCAGCTTCACTAAGGCCATCACGATGACTGGCAACTCGAACGCTATGCCAAAGACGAGCACGAAACGAGTCGCGAAGGTGATGTAGTCACCGAGCGTCCAATCTTGGCGCACACCCATTGAGCGACCAAACTCCTCGAAGAAGTACAATGCTTTCGGGAGCACCACGAAGTAGGCAAACGTTACTCCGGTCAAGAATAAGCCAGCACCCACTGCAATGGCGGGGAAGAGGAGTTTCTTCTCGTTGTCCTTTAGGCCCGGCAAGATGAACTGGAGGATGAACAACAGCAGCAGCGGAAATGAAATGATTACCGCAGCGATGAGCGAGAGGTTCACCATGGCCATGAACGTCTCGGCTGGTCCATTCGACCGGAGGTAATTGATGGTCTCCTCCATCGTCTTCACGATTCCAGCGTTTAGAAGCGGAAGCTTGATGAAGTAGAACAACTGCTTGTGGAAAACGAACGTGCCAATCACCGAAAGGATGATCGTGAGCACCATGCGCACGATCATAGTGCGCAAGTCCTCAAGGTGTTCTAGGAAGGGCTTCTCCTCATCCTCTTTGGCCAAGTTGAGCGCGAACTTCTCGCGCGCCTTGAAGACTTTATTCAGTATTCCTTGCCACATACGGATTTACCAACGTTCCAGACGATCTTTGATTAGTTTAGGCACCGAGCGCCTTTCTCCAGCGTTGCAACTGCGCACTCACGTTATCAGGGCTCGGCGCTCCTGGATTTTTTCTGGCTTTGAGGGCTGTTTCGACGTCGAGCACCGCAAAGACATCTTGCTCAAAGCCCGTCCAGAACTGGCGATACTCGTCCAAGGTGAGTTCAGAGAAACTTCTGCCTTCAGCGATGGAGAAAGCCACGAGCTTGCCGATGACTTCGTGCCCCTGACGGAAGGGCAGGCCTTTTTTGACCACGTAGTCGGCAAGGTCTGTTGCGAGGAGCATCGGATCGCTCGTAGCGGCCCTAGTTTTGTCTTCTTTGACGGTCAATCCTGCCATCATCTCAGCAAACACAGCAAGCGCGGCCTTGATGGTATCGACCGAATCAAAGAGCGGCTCTTTGTCTTCCTGCAAGTCGCGATTGTAGGTCATCGGCAGTCCTTTGAGCAGAGTGAGAAGCGACATCAGATTGCCCACAAGCCGTCCTGTCTTGCCGCGAGTGAGCTCTGCGACATCGGGATTCTTTTTTTGTGGCATCAGGCTGGAGCCTGTTGTGTGAGCATCGCTAAGACTGACGAAACCGAACTCGGCACTGACCCAAAGGATGACATCTTCACTTAATCTGGAGAGGTGAACACCGCAAAGAGCGATGGCGAACAGCACTTCGGCCACGTAGTCACGGTCACTCACGGCGTCCATGCTGTTTTGCGTGATTGCTGGGAACTCTAGCTCTTTTGCAACCAGTTCACGGTCCAGGAGAATAGTGGAACCGGCGAGTGCGCCCGAGCCGAGAGGCATGACGTTGATCCGCTTGAGCGAATCACTCAATCTGCTGACATCTCGCTCAAACATCTCGATGTAGGCCAGGAGATGGTGGCCAAAGAGCACGGGCTGCCCGCGCTGAAGGTGAGTGTAGCCCGGCAGAACGGCATTCGGGTGGCGCTCGGCACACTCCACGAGCGAGCGCTGCATTTCCCGCAATGCCGCAATGATCTGCCCCACTTCCTCGCGGCAATACATGCGCACATCGAGCGCGACTTGGTCATTACGACTGCGTCCTGTGTGGAGCTTTGCGCCAGCGGCACCGATCCGGCGCGTCAGCTCGGACTCGATGTTCATGTGAACGTCTTCCAAATCCTCCCGCCACTCGAACTTGCCGTTCTGAATGTCAGCAAGGATGCCATTTAGCCCGTTTTCGATCGCCGACTGCTCTTCTGCGGTGATGATCCCGGCTTTCAGAAGTGCCTTAGACTGGGCGATGGAGCCGCGAATATCATGGGGATAGAGCCGATGATCAAACGACACGGACTCTCCATAGCGCTGCACGAGCGCGCTGGTTGGCTGGCTGAAACGTCCTTTCCACATGGCTTAAGGGGCCGCCAACCTAGCCCCGGCACTGTGCCGCGCAACCAGGGAAAGCATTTAGCAGCATTCGCCAGAACTGAACAAAAAGCGCTGGCCAGACTCCAAGGAAGTCTGGATGATCCAGGTCCTTCATGAACGCACTCGCCGCAGTTTTGTATGAACAAGGTAGCCCCCTTCAACTGGAGGAGGTGGAGGTCCTTCCGCCGCAGCGCGGTGAGGTGACGGTGCGGATGAAGGCCGCCGGGGTCTGCCACAGTGACTACCACGTGATGAGTGGGGACTTGAAGATGCCTATGCCGATCATTTTAGGCCATGAAGGGGCAGGCGTAGTGGAGGCAGTGGGTGAGGGCGTCACGTCCGTCGCTGTCGGTGACCATGTGATTCTAATGTGGCGCGGCCCCTGTGGTCGATGTGACTTCTGTGCCCGTGGACGGCCCGCGCTCTGTGAGATGGGCACCGCCATGCGCTTCAATGGCACCATGCCAGATGGAACCCTGCGGTTTCGGAATCATCGTGGAGAAGGCATTCGGCACTATGCAGGCGTTTCAGCGTTCTCTTCTGCCGCGACGATGCCGGAGGCCTCAGTCGTGAAGATTCCGCACTCGTTCTCATTTGCCAAGGCAGCGCTGATTGGCTGTGGAGTCATCACGGGTGTAGGTGCAGTCACCAATGCAGCTGCGGTGCAACTGGGCTCTACGGTGGCAGTCTTTGGTGTCGGAGGGATCGGCCTCAATGTGGTGCAAGGAGCACGCATGGTGGGCGCTAGGCAGATCATTGCCGTGGATGTGCATGACCAGAAGCTAGAGGATGCGCGGATTTTTGGGGCCACTGACGTGGTGAACGCTAAGAACCTCGATGCGGTGGAGGCTGTGCGTGGTCTTACCGAGGGCAGGGGCGTCGATTTTGCTTTTGAGGCGGTCGGAGATGCGAGTTTGATCGCTCAAGCGTTTGATGCCACTCGCAAGGGTGGAAAGTGCGTGGTGGTGGGCATCGCGCGTGCTGAGGCGCGAGCTCCTATCAACGTGAATCAGCTCGTGTATGCAGAGAAATCGCTCATTGGCAGTCTTTACGGCACGACTAGGCCAAGGCAGGATTTAATCACGTTGATTCAAATGCATGAGAACGGCGGACTCATGCTCGATGAGTTGATCACGCGAACATGGAAGCTCGAAGATATCAATGAGGCCTATGAGGCGCTCGTGGCAGGGAAAGTGCGCCGAAGTTTGATCTTGTGGGACTAACTTCAGCATAGCCATATCGCCGCTGTTGTCGTAGAATCCTCCCTCACACCCCCATGCTATCAACCCAGCAGATCGATCCCACCCGAAGCGGCCAGGCTAGGCGTTTCCTGCCTGTGAAGTGGATCGTGAACGCGTGGCGCTGGTTGTTCCCGAAGACCCAAGCGGACAAAGACCGACAAGCGAAAGGACCTCGACTTCTAGCGCAGATTTTCTTGGTGTTGTTTTGTCTGATGATGATCGCAGGGGCGGTGATCTATGCCAAACCGATCAAAGACACCTACGATGAGTGGCGGTCCAAGCGCCTCATTCGTGATGCGGAGAAGCATCTCAAAGAAGGTGACCCAATCAAGGCCTACCTTGCAGCTCAAGAGGCACAGCAGTTGAGTCCTGACTACATCCCAGCCCTTCGTGTGCTGGCGCAGTTGCTTACTTCTGCTGGTCAGAATCAAGCCATCTATTTTTGGCAACGACTGGAGAAGTTTGGTGCCAATACGCTGGAAGACGACGTTGGCCATGTGCGCGCTCTTCTTCGGCTCAGCCGGTCAAAAGAGGCCGAAGACGCACTCACTGACTTGCTAGACAAGCACCCAGCCAACCCGCAACTCATCAAACTGGGCGAGGAGGTTTGGGGCAAGTCCGGGGCGGATCAGCGCCATCTCACAAAGATGCGCCACTTCCTTCAGGCAAATCCAGAAGATCGCGATAGCGCCCTCCTGACGGCTCGGCGAGAGCTCGCATCGGAAAATGCCGACGATAGGCTGCTCGGACGTGCTAGCTATTTCGCTCTCGCACAAGGCAAGGACGCCGTGGCTCTTACGGCGCTACGAGATTTGTCCATGCTTGAAGATCTCACGCCCGCAGAGCGACATGAGATTGCTGAACTGACGCTGAATCATCCTAATGCTCAGGAGGGAGATCGAGTCATGGCGTTTGATCACCGTGTCAAAAATGACCCACTGAATAAGAATCGGTTGATCGAGCAGGAACTGATTCGCACACGCGATCTCAAACGGGATGACCTTTACCCTATCTGCCGCTGGCTTGCATTGAACCGTGAGTTTAATCGACTCGTCGCCATCACGAACGTGCAGGAGATTAAGACGCATGAGCTTCTGCTTCTCAACTATATGGGTGCGCTTAGCATGCTGGGTCGCCTGTCTGAGCTTGAGGATCTCGTGGAAGACCCAGAGACTCACATTTCGGTCGGCTCGCGTTCCTTCTATCGTGCACATCTTGCTCTGGTGAAAGGTATGTCAGCTGGCACGCTCGATCGGGACAAACTGTTGGATCTCCTGAATCGTGCCAAGGAAGCTGCCTTCAAAGAACGCCGGGCAGACATGCTAATGCGTCTCGCGGAGTATGCAGAGAGTCATATGTTTCCGTCCGTTGCTCTTGAGGTTTACAAGATGGGGGCATTGAGCTTGAAGCAGAACGTCCGGCAGTTTTTTGCAGGCTGGATGCGCCTCGCCTTAGCTACAGGAGACACAAAATCCTATCGTCACGCGGCTCGAGAAGGCGGTAGAAGGTGGCCCGACGATCAGAACTTCATCGATGGTGCGATTTACGCTGACTTGCTCATTGGCGAGAACGTGGAGCGGCAACTGAGCCGTGCGAGGAAGCAGTTGGAACTGCGTCCAGATGATTCATCACGCAAACTACTGGTAGCCCTCGGCTATTGGAGGTTAGGAGATGAGGCCACGGCGGTCCGGAACATGCAGGGGATTGACTCCGAGGACGTCGGCGGCCCTGGTCGCAAGGCGGTTTATGCCGCCCTGGCTCACCGCGGCGGAGTCTTGAAGGAATCAATGCCGCTGGACGAAAAGCTCAAGATGCTGCCTGAAGAAAAAGATCTTTGGGAGCGTTTGAGGTAGACCATGTTTTTGTCCCACCGCACTTTTCTTGCTTTAAGTCTCAGTCTTTCCATCTGCCCGGCTGCCACTGCCGACATTTCCGTCGAAAAGTCTGACGCAGGAGCTGTGGTGAAGGTGGATGGGCAGTTTTTCACTGAGTATGTCACGCTGAGCGAGTCCAAGCCCATTCTTTACCCGATCATCGGACCTACGGGCAAAAAAATGACTCGCGACTATCCGATGGTGAAGGACTCTCAGAATGAAGAGCATGATCATCCTCATCACCGCTCATTTTGGTTTACCCACATGGAGGTGAACAATTGGAACTTCTGGGCTGAAAAGACTTCTTTTGGCAAAAAAGAGGTCAACAACCTTGGCATGACCAAACATCGGGAGTTCACCAAGCTCGAAGGCGGCAAGGACAAGGGGGTCATCCACTCCGTCACCGACTGGATTGCTGGTGATGGCAAAAAGCAGCTCGAAGACGAGCGCCGGATTACCTTTTCAGCCACTCCAGATGCGCGCATCATTGATTTCGACATCGACCTTAAGGCTACTGAGAGCGATGTGGAGTGGGGCGACAACAAGGATGGCACTTTTGGGCTTCGAGTAGCGAGCAGCATGGATGTAAAACACAAAGAGGCCAAGGGTGAGCCTGGACGTATCGTCAACGCGGAAGGCCTCATAGATGCCGCAGCATGGGGCAAGCGCTCCAACTGGGTGGACTACAGCGGCAAGGTGGAGGGGGATCACCTCGGTGTGGCGATTCTTGATCATCCAGCCTCGTTCCGCCATCCTACTCCATGGCATGTCCGCGAGTATGGCCTGTTCTGCGCCAATCCGTTCGGCCTTCAGGATTTCGACAAGGCCAGCGCTCCAGGCACTTACGTTCAGAAGAAGGGTGAGACGATGAAGTTCCGCTTCAGAGTCATTTTTCACAAAGGCGACGAGAAGGCTGCTGACATCGCAAAAGCCTACGAAGCATATTCTACTGAGACGAAGTAGAACGGCTACCGCTGGAGCCTCTGAAGCACTGCCCCGCGGTGGTGCCAAGCGTAGCTGAGTTTCTGCACGAGCAACTCAGCGCGATGGATTTCCTTCACGTGAATCCTCAGCAACGGAATGCCTGTTGCTGCGAAAAGCTCATTCACGAAGACATCTCGGCGTTTTCTTTCCGCGCGCTGATGACTGTCATCATCCAGTTCAATAGCGAGCATCGGTAACCAGTCTTCATTTCGACAAATAAGGAAGTCCACGTGCTTCTGGCTGATCTTGGCAAATCCAGCAAAGTCGCCGCGCGCATGCTGGAACACGTCAGCTAGACGTGGTTTGATCTGAATCCGGCACCTATCCGACGACAACGCTTGCAGGCATTGATAAAATCGTGCCTCGCTAGGGGTCAGCAGGGGCTTCGGTGTGTAAACATGCTGTTGATTGGCGATTCGGGCCTCTGGCGGAGGGGCAACTAGCTTCATAAGGGCAGGCGGATGGAAAGTGCTGGTTTATAAAAACCATAACACACTCAACTCGCTTGTCAGATGCTTTTTGCTGCTACTGAACCGCTGCCGTTTTTGCCTTTTCTGCTCCGCTCTGAGATCCGGGCTTTAGCAGTTTCTCGAGATCTGCATTTGGTTTCACGCCCTTCTTGAGAGCTTCGTCGTATTGGCTGCGGGCTTCGTCCCACTTGGGTGGCTCCCAAGTGGCGTAGAGCACGGCCAAGTTAAAGTTGGCCTCGCCATAGGTCGGATCGATAGCCAATGCTGACTTAAACTCTTTCTCAGCGCGCTGCGGAAGATTCATGCGATTGGCAATGACACCGAGGTAGTGCCTAGCACGAGCGTTTTTCGGATTGAGTTCAAGACTCTTCTCGAAAGATGTCATGGCATCGTTGACTCGGTCTCGTCTAAAAAGACTAACGCCGAGCATGTAGTGAGCCATGGAGTTCTTGGCATCGTGCGCCAATGCTTTGCGCATCGAAACTTCGGCATCCTCGTTCTTGCCGAGTTGAACTTGAGCCCAACCGAGGCCGAGGAAGGCATCAATGTTCTTTGGGTCAGCGCGTAGAGCGTCTTGGTAGGCCGTTGCGGCTTCAGCGAGCTTTCCGTCTTGCAAGAAAGTGTTTCCTTTTGCGAGCAAGTCGGCCACGATCTTCTTTTGCGCATCTTCTGCCGAAACAGGCTTTGTGATGCTTGAGCCCGCTTTAGCATTGGCCTCTGCAACGATGGTGCCCTGCAGGCCTTCACCTCCGCCCATCATCTCCTGTAGTTGCGGGGTAGTGAAAAGTTTCTGCTCTTCCTGGCTAAGCACAAATCGATTGTCATCCAATGCCTCCACTTCTTCCAAAAGCGTCTTGGAGGCATTCTCCATGGACTTGACCTCACGAATGACAGCTTCGTTCTGCACTTGCTGGCGCGCTTGGATGCGCAACTGCCGCATGATGATGCTTCGGAGCAACTGGTTCTCGGCGGTGAGTTGAGGATCGCTTTTGGGATCTTTGACGGCTGCTATGGTCGAGTTCAACTCCTTGATCTTGATGGTCAAATCCGCGACTTGAGTTTCATAGTCGGCGTTTTGTTTCTTCAGAGCAGCGAGTTCGCCCTGAAGTTTGGAGAGGTCACCTTTGATGGAAGCAATTTCCGCATCTTTCTTGGTGATATCTGCCTTCAGGATATCCACCTGCTTTTTGGCGGCGGTTAGTTCGGTCTTAAGTCGCTGATTTTCTTCAACGAGCTTCTTCATGCCTTCGGAAACGCCTTTGCCTTCCATGGCTTTGAGCCCGATGATCTCAGTATTGAGTGTGTCCCGCTCTTTAGTCACAGCGGCCATGTTCTTCTCTGCCTTTTCGAGGCTGCTTTTCAAATCTGCCACGTCTTTGGCGAGTTTTGCCCGCTCAGCCTCGCTGAGTTCCTTTTCTTTTGCCAAACTGTCCCGTTCCTTTTGCAAGGCAGAAAACTTGTCCGTGGCTGCCATCAGTTGCTTGCTCTGGTCCATCACGGCCTTCTCAGCGCGGGCGACTCGGTCCCTGGCATCACTGAGCATGGCGTCTGTCTCTGATTTTTCCTGGCGCAGTTTTTCCAGATCGGTCTTGGCTTGAGCGTTGCTGGTCGAAGACTTCTCCAGTTCGCTGATTCGGCCCTGTTGTTCCGTAGCCGCCTTGGTCAGCGTCTGATAAGCGGTCACGTATTCATTGAGGCGACCTGTGGCTGCTTCGTAAGCCAATGCCATCTCTCCCACTTTGGCCATTAGCTTCTGATTCTCGGCGGCGAGTGTAGCTTTTTCGTCAGTCAGTGCTTTTTGGATGATAGCAAAAGCATCATTGAGCGTCGTGGGCCCACTGGGGATTTGGATTGCAGATGGCTGCGGAGTGACCGCGCTTGCCATCCCGGTGCCGAATGCCGTCAGCGGCACGCTGTTGCTTGCCGGAGTTGCTGGCTGCGGTGGTGCTACTGGAGCCGCTTGAGCCTGCTGGGCCTTGGATTTAGCAGCTTGGGCCGCTTCCTGGGAGTCTGTGATCTTGCCACGACGAAAGCGAATCATCTCAGGCTGCCAAGTCGGGTAGTTTTTTGCCAGGGAATCGAGGATAGCCAGTGCCTGGCCAAACTTTTCGAGGGCACGATCATGCTCGCCGGACTTGGAGAGTTTGTCCGCGTCATTTCCGAGCAAATAAGCGCGGAAAAAAGTGTCGCCGGGCTGTTCGGCGATGGTAGTAGCCTGGCCAAGTGCCAAGCCAGTAGCGGCCAGCAACAAAGCCAGACTGTAGAGCACAGTACGGAAGGGGGTCATGAGGAGTTTTGGACCCTCATCCTAGCCGGAAATCGGCTGGTTGTAAATACGGCTTCCAGTTCTCAGCGCTCGTCAATGGGCACTACTTTCTGACCGTACGGACGGCCGACGTACTCGCTCATTGGGCGGAAGAGGCGGTTCTCTGACCATTGCTCCAGGACGTGTGCGGTCCAACCGCTCATGCGGGCAATGGCAAAGATCGGAGTGAACAGATCCGTGGGGATTCCCAGGCTGTAGTAGACGGTGGCGCTGTAGAAATCGACGTTCGCATTCAGGCTCTTGCGCTCACGCATAATCGTAGCGATGCGCTCTGACATTTGGATCCACTTGGGCTCCCCGAGTTGCTCGGTCAGCTTGACCGCCATGTCACGCAGATGCGGCGCGCGTGGGTCTAGCACCTTGTAAACGCGGTGGCCTATGCCCATGATCTTCTTTTTCTGAGCAAGGGCGTCTTCAACCCAAGCGTCCACTTTGTCTGGTGAGCCAATCTCTTCCAGCATGTGAATAACGCCCTCATTGGCACCGCCGTGCAACGGACCCTTGAGTGCGCCAATCGCCGCGCTGATCGCAGAGTGCATATCGCTCAGCGTAGATGCCACTACACGTGCGGTGAAGGTGGAAGCATTGAATCCATGTTCAGCATGCAGCACATAGGCGACATCAAGAGTCTGCTCAGCCTCCTTGGTGGGCACTTCTCCGGTCATCAGGTAGAGGAAGTGGGCTGCCTCACTGATGTCCTTCCGGACGGGTGGGAGGCTTTGGCCGTTCCTGGCACGATGAAAATAGGCAGCGATGACTCCAATTTGGGCCACAAGTTTGATCGCAGTGGCTTGTTCGTGGCTCATGTCCAGGTCATGGCGCATGGTGTCATAGCAGCCAAGCATGGATACTGCGGTGCGCATCACGTCGATCGGACGGGCCGACTTTGGAGCGCTCTGAAGGTAGTCGATCACGCCCTGTGGGATTTCCCGCTCTGCCCGGAGTGCGGTAGTTAGTTTATCGAGCTCGGCGCGATTTGGAAGGCGCTGATAAAACAGCAAATGAACGACTTCCTCGTAGCTGACTTTGCCTGCGAGTTCATTGATGTCGTAGCCGCAGTAGAAGAGCACACCTTCCTGTCCACGCACCTCACCAAGACGCGTTTCTGCTGCCACGATTCCTTCGAGTCCTTTGGATACCACTGCCATAGATTGCCGACTCTAACGAGGCGCACAGAGCGCGCCAGTGTTTCGTCTATTTTTGCTGAGTTTTCGGCAAAATTTTTGCTGAGTTTTCGGCAAAAATAGGCGGCACGCTGACACAAATAAGCCCGGAGGGTCGCTCCGGGCTTAGATGGTTCAACTCGTTCAGAGTTTGGCGGCTTATTCGTAGCTAGCTTGAGCAGCTTTGATATCGCGCTTCTTGATCCATGGCATCAGGGAACGAAGTTTGGCACCGGTCTTCTCGATTGGGTGCTTCTCGCCGTCCTTGAGCAGCTTGTTGTAGGTCTTGTAACCGCCCTTGTATTCAGCCACCCACTCTTTGGCAAACTTGCCCGCCTGGATGTCTTTGAGCGCCTTCTTCATGCGCTTCTTCACGCCGGCGTCGATGATAGCTGGGCCGACTTTGACGTCTCCCCACTTGGCGGTTTCGGAGATAGAGAAACGCATCCCGGCAATGCCAGACTCGTTCATCAGGTCCACGATGAGCTTAAGCTCATGCAAGCACTCGAAATAAGCCATCTCAGGGCTGTAGCCAGCCTCAACAAGCACTTCAAATCCAGCCTGGACAAGGGCGCTAGTTCCACCGCAAAGAACGGTTTGCTCGCCGAAGAGATCGGTCTCAGTTTCTTCCTTGAAGGTCGTCTGGATGACGCCACCGCGGGTGCCGCCGATGCCGTGTGCCCAAGCGAGTGCGATCTGCTTAGACTTCTTGCTTGGGTCTTGATAAATGGCGATGAGAGCAGGCACGCCTTTGCCCTCAAGGTACTGACGGCGCACGATGTGGCCAGGGCCTTTGGGTGCCACCATGATGACGTTGACATCTTTTGGCGGAACGATGGTCTTGAAATGAATCGCAAAGCCATGGGAGAACAGCAGAGTCTTGCCCTTGGTAAGGTTAGGAGCGATGTCCTTCTCGAAGCAGGCAGGGATCTTGGTGTCAGGCACTGCGACGAAGATCACGTCAGCCATTTTCACAGCTTCGGCGGTGTCGTAGACCTTGAGGCCTTTTTCCTCGGCCACTTTGCGGCTAGGGCTGCCAGGGTAGAGCCCGATGATGACGTTCACGCCGCTGTCACGGAGACTCAGAGCGTGGGCATGGCCTTGGGAGCCGAAGCCGATGACGGCGCAAGTTTTGCCTTTAAGGGGGGCCAGACTGGCGTCTTTTTCAGTGTAGATTTTGGCGGGCATGAGGTTGTGTGGTTTGAGAAAAAAGGGCGCGCATAGTGCAGCAGTGGTCAAACCGGGTCAAATGGCATTTTCACCGTGCATCTGGGCGCTGCCAACAGTGATCCAGAGTTGAATCAGGCCTGGATAAATGCCCAGCCTGTGAACCACTTGTTCCAGTTCAGCCGATGCCTCCTGATTAGCGAGCTTTTGCTGATACGGGGTGCGTTGAGGATCAGGATGAAGAACCCCAGCGCTTCTCCCGTAGACACTGTTGCCGCTTTCTGACAGGCTGGCGTTTATGACCGACTCACGCCCGACCAAGATCCGTTTCCAGGTGCTGACCATGGCCACGGTGGTGGCTTTCTTGATGTATCTGGACCGCATCTGTCTGGCTCAAATCGTGGCTTCGGATTCCTTTAAGTCGAGCATCGCGATGGAAGGATGGCAGATCGACTGGGTGAAGGGCGCGTTCTTTTGGGCCTACGCGCTGGCCCAAGTTCCTGCCGGGATGTTGAGCGACCGTTTTGGCGCTCGTATGCTGATCACCATCTACATCGCCGCGTGGTCACTCTTCACAGCGGCTACGAGTTTTGCGGTCGGGTTCACCACCTTGATGCTTGCTCGGCTCGGATGTGGCCTTGCTGAGGCCGGCTATTACCCAGCTAGCAGCGGGCTTTTGACTCGGTGGGCCCACATTGGCAGTCGTGGCATGGCCAGCAGCATCATTTCCTGGGGAGGGCGTGTGGGTGGTGCCCTTGCACCAGCTCTGACGGCATTTGTGATCCTCGGCTCAGGTGACTGGCGTTGGGCGGGTTGGTCCTACGGGGTGTTTGGGATTCTCGTTGCCGCAGCTTACTGGCATGTGTTTCGTGAGCATCCACGTCAGCATCCGCGATGCAATGAAGCGGAGATCGCCATCCTAGCCGAAGGGCGTGGTGACTTTCTGCCGGTCAAGGATCCACCGCGGGCCTTCCCCTGGGGTCCAGCTTGGACCTCCGCCAACCTTTGGATGGCCAATGGCGTGCAGTTTTTCACCAATGTCGGCTGGGCCTTTCTCATTCTGTCGCTTCCAGACTATCTCAAACAGGTGAAGCACCTTGGGGAAGGAGATGCAGGCTGGATCACAAGTGTAGCGCTCACCGTTGGCATAGCCGCTCTCCCCCTCGGAGGATGGATGACGGACGTGATCACAAGGAAAAGAGGCCGTCGGCTTGGCCGGATGTTGCCCATGTCCGTCACCAAGTTCGGTGCGGCGGCTTGTTATTTAGTGGCGTTGCAGTTGGACTCCCCCTGGGGCATGGCCATTGCCTTTGGTGCAGTAGCATTCTTTGCCGACATTGGGCTGCCCGCCATGTGGACGACCATGCAGGACATCAGTGGCAAATATCAAGCCCAGCTCTTCGGCTGGTCCAACATGTGGGGGAACTTTGGTGCCGCTCTCCAGCCGATCTTCTTTGCCGCTGTGCTGAAGAGCTTTGACACCAATCACGACTTCCATGAAGGCGTATGGCTCTGTGCTGGTGCTTTTGTCCTCGCAGGCTTGTTTGCTTGCTTCGTTGATGCTGAGAAGTCAGTAGTGCCTGAGTCTGCCCAGTGATCTAGCTTTGGGCCGCTGGGTCGGAAAGCGCCACCCTGAAGAACCGGAAGCGCTCGTGGTAGTGCCCGCCATTGTGGGCGCGGCAGCAGGCTAGGCACGCAGTGGGACGTTTGAAAATACGCACCCGCTTCACTACCACCAGGCAGTGCGGGCACTGATAAGCCAGATTCCTCTCTCGCCGACTCCGAGGCAGAGGCAACCGGTGATGAGCTGGCTCGCCGGGGATACCCAGGTCGGCACACGCTTTTTGCCATTCAGGACCATGAGGCTCTATCCGCCTCCGCCCCGCACGATGGTACGCCACGAGGTGGGCAAGTTCGTGCTTCAATGTTCGATCCACCTGCCCTTCAAATCCAAGCAGCCTCGGATTCAGCTCGATCCGCCACGAAGGATATGCCGCGTAACCCGCCGTGCTCTTCAATCGAGGATTCCACAGCACCTTCACATACGGCACCGCCTCCTCCATGCCCAAGTCCAGGAGCATTTGACGCGCCTGATCCTCCAAGCCCATGTCAGGCCCACGGACCAGCGGTTCCTCACCCCCAGGCGGCTCATCGCCCGAGTCTGTCAACTCTTCGACCGGACCCTCATCCTCCTCGCACGGAACCTCCGTGGCTTCAGAAGCCTCATTCACCGGCACATTCTCAAGGAACGAGAACGTTGCCTGGGTCAGTTCATCAATGGTAGGCTGGATCCGCATCGCTTCCCCTACTAAGCCGCTGTTTTGCCCTTCTGCTTGTTACTGATGCGATGCTCCTGATCACCAAGCGCAAGCACATGGTTATCCGGCACACTCTCCATGAGGAAAACGCTAGCGCCGATCGTGCTGCCATGCCCGATGATCGTATCCCCGCCCACGATGGTAGCATTCGCGTAAACCGTGACGTGATTTCCAAGCGTGGGATGACGCTTCTTGCCCCGCAAGGCCTGCCCAGCGGCCAGAGATCGTGCCACAAGGCCCACACCCTGGTACAGCTTCACGTGGTGACCGATCTCGCACGTCTCCCCCACCACCACCCCCGTGCCGTGGTCGATGAAGAAGTGCGATCCGATCGTCGCACCCGGATGAATGTCGATCCCCGTGCGGCCATGAGCCCACTCAGTCATCATCCGCGGAATCAAGGGCACCCCCAGATTGTAGAGCACATGCGCGGTCCTTTGGATCGCTATCGCCTCCAGCCCAGGGTAAGCCAGCACCACCTCCTCCAGTGAGCCCGCCGCCGGATCACCCTCAAAGGAAGCCTCCACGTCCGTATGCACCAACTCCCGCACCGCAGGCAGTTGACGGAGGAAAGAGCACACCAGATGGCTAGCCTCAGCGGTGTGGTCACCATTCCCGTTTCTTAGCCGCAGACTCCGCCGCACCTCGGTGCTCAACTTTTGGCGCGTAGTGGCCACCAGCTCATTCGTCAGCATCTCCAGCTCTCCGGTGGCCACCGCCTCCTCACTGAAGAACCCAGGGAACAGCAGATGAAGTAAATCCTCCGCGATGGAGGCAATCGCCCGCTTGGACGGCAGGCTACCGCAGTCGAGGTGATTGATACCGCCGCGCGCACGATACGATTCCATGAGCGCGCTGACGATTTCTTCCTGGTGGCAGTCCATGGCAGAACATGATGAAAATTGGCCATTGCGCAAACGCGCCGGTGAGATTTGCCACATCAAGATATTCACAGCCCCTCCAAGCTGATTGAGGAGTCATCGTCGGAATCCGCTGTGGCAGACGCGGGTTGTAGCCCACCGCACCCGAAACGCCCCAGTCAGCATCAGCAGCTTCACGTACATGACCCCCATCACCCAACTGCCTTAGGCAGAGAAGCCGCAGGGGTGACCCCAGCGGGAGCGCGGGGTCACTCCAAGCGATGCTCTAGGTGACCCAAAGAATCCGTTGGGGTCACCCCTACAACTCAATGGAGTCACTCCGAGCTCTGCCTGGAGTCACTCCAATAAACCGTAGGGGTCACCCCTGCGAGTCACTGGAGTCACTCCAAGAACGGAACGGAGTCACCCCGAGAGTTTACTGGAGTGACTCAAAGAACCGATTGGAGTCACCCCAAGACCCGACTGGGGTCACTCCAATGAACGCATGGAGTCACCCCAATGACTTACCGGAGGCACCCCAACGCTGTTCATGGGGGCCACATGTCACTCCGATGTGAGCCATACACGCCACGGCTGTAGCTTGGGTCTGTGACCCAGGAGGCGTAGGACTACATTCAAGCCCAAGGACAAAAAACCCCGCCCGCCTCCCGCTTACCACTTCAGGATTGACTTTCCCTGCCCAACAAGAAATCCTCGGCTTCTGACACACCCCATCTTGGGCGGCTTTGTGTGCGTCACCTCACTCACTCTCATGATAAAGGCTCTAGTTCTCAATACTCTGCTGATCGCTGTTACAGGAACGCTGCTGTTCTCGGTGTCAGCTCATGGGCAGAGCTTTGAGGTGCTGTTTTCGGATAATGAAGGTAGCCGCCCTCGCGCCGGACTGGTGCAAGGCAGTGATGGCAACTTCTATGGAACCACTGATGAAGGTGGGGAAAGCAACAATGGCACGGTGTTCAAAGTTACCGCTAGTGGCACCTTGACGGTGCTGCACAGCTTCAACCGAATTACCGGTATTCAGCCTAATGCGGAGTTAGTGGAGGGCAGCGATGGCAACTTTTACGGCACCACTTACGCTGGCGGAGCGAGCGGCTACGGCACGGTGTTCAAGATCACGTCAAGCGGCACCCACACCCTTCTGCACAGCTTCAACAACACCAACGGCGCCCTTCCCTATGCGGGGCTGGTGCAGGGCAGCGATGGCAGCTTCTATGGCACCACTCAATATGGCGGAGCGAGCGACTACGGCACGGTGTTCAAGATCACCGCCAGCGGCACCCACACCCTGCTGCACAGCTTCAACAGCACCAATGGTCGCTATCCCATAGCCGGGCTGGTGCAGGGCAGCGATGGCAACTTCTACGGCACCACCAGTCGTGGCGGAGCGAGCGGCTACGGCACGGTGTTCAAGATCACTGCCAGCGGCACCCACACCCTGCTGCGCAGCTTCAACAGCACCAATGGCAGCTACCCCGAAGCCCGGCTAGTGCAAGGCAGCGATGGAAGCTTCTATGGTACCACATACCAAGGCGGAGGGAGCGACTACGGCACGGTGTTCAAGATCACCGCCAGCGGCACCCACACCCTGCTATACAGCTTCAACAACACCAATGGCAGCTATCCCTATGCAGGGCTGGTGCAGGGCAGCGATGGCAACTTCTACGGCACAACAAATGGTGGCGGAGCGAGCGGCTACGGCACGGTGTTCAAGATCACCGCCAGTGGCAGCCACACCCTGCTATACAGCTTCAACTCCACCAATGGCCGCTACGAAGCCGGGCTGGTGCAGGGCAGCGATGGCAGCTTCTACGGCACCACTTACTATGGTGGAGTGAGCGACAACGGCACGGTGTTCAAGATCACCGCCAGCGGCACCCACACCCTGCTATACAGCTTCAACAGCACCAATGGCAGCAATCCTCAGTCGGGGCTGTTGCAGGGCAGCGATGGCAGCTTCTACGGCACTTCCAGGGATGGAGGAGCAAGTGGCTGCGGCACGGTGTTCAAGATCACCTCCAGCGGTATCCACACGTTGCTGCACAGCTTCAACTCCACCAATGGAAGCCTCCCTCATGGGCTGGTGCAGAGCAGCGATGGCAACTTTTACGGCACTACCAGCCATGGCGGAGCGAGCGGCTTTGGCACGGTGTTCAAGATCACGTCCAGCGGCACGCATACGCTGCTGTATAGTTTCATCGCACAGATGTCTGGCATCTTCCCATCTGGGGGCCTGACGCGAGGAAGCGATGGCAACTTCTACGGCACGACCGGCTTTGAGGGAGTGGTCGGCTATGGCACGGTGTACAAGATCACCTCTGGTGGCACGCGCACGGTGCTACACAGATTCAACGACACCAATGGCAGCTATCCATCTGCAGAGCTAGTGTTGGGCAGCGATGGCAGCTTCTACGGCACTACACGAAGTGGCGGAGGGGGCGACGGCACGGTCTACAAGATCACCTCCAGCGGTATCCACACGTTGCTGCACAGCTTCAACTCCACCAATGGAAGCCTCCCTCATGGGCTGGTGCAAGGCAGCGATGGCAGCTTCTACGGCACCACTTTAAAGGGCGGAGCAAGCGGCTACGGCACGGTGTTCAAGATCACCTCCAGTGGCACGCACACATTGCTGCACAGCTTCAGCGGAAGCGATGGCCGCGATCCCCAAGCCGGGCTGGTGCAAGGCAGCGATGGAAGCTTCTACGGCATTACACGAAATGGCGGAGCGAGCGGCTTGGGCACGGTCTACAAAATCACCCCTGGTGGCACTCACACGGTGCTGCATTCCTTTGATGGTAGCACCACCGGTCCTCCCCTTGGCACTCCCACCTTCAGCAGCGATGGCAACCTGTATGGCACAGCTGACCCATTGGCGGTCTGGCGACTGAACTTCTACCCCACGCGGACGCCAACGCTGTTTGCACCGATTTCGAGTAGTATCACGACCTCGCCCATCAACGTCTCGTTCTCCTTGCCGGAGGCGGCTGTGGCTGGGAGTGTGAAGCTGTTGTTTGGCAGCACTGAACTGGTGCTGGCTGCTTCACAGGAGACTGCCGGGGCGCATAGCTTCTCGTTTGATCCGGCTAACCCGACCGCTAGCCCGGAGATAGCGAGTGGCAGTGCCATTGCAGATGGTAGCTACACGGTGACGCTGAGCTATCAGGACGCGCTGAGCAATACCGCGGCTCAGGTGCAGAGCTTGAACGTCGTCGTCGATACCATCGCGCAAATCCCGATGCTTTCTGCTCCGGTTTCGGGTTCTGCCCACAAGGATAGCGTATCGGTCTCGTTCTCTCTGCCTGAGGCGGCCAGCCCTGGGAGTGTGAAGCTGGCCTTTGGAGGCACGCAACTGACTTTAGCAGCATCCCAGGAGACAGTGGGCACACACTCCTTTACGTTTGCTCCGCCAGACCCTCTGGCTAGCCCTGAGATAGCTAGTGGTGAGCCCGTGACAAATGGCACCTACACGGTGACGCTGAGCTACCAGGATGCGCTGGGGAATGATGGTGCCTCGGTATCTGCTACCAGTGTGGTGATTGATCGTGATCCGCTGCTCTCGACGGAGGCGAGCAAGGGTAGTGCGGTGCCTGGTGCTGGGGTGGTGGGCAGTGGCATCCCGGCGGGTGCGGTGTGGCATAGGCTGGGGGTGCCAGCGTTGAGTGAGCTTGGCCAGATGGCTGTGTTAGGTGAGTGGAAGGTGGGGGCGAGTCGGGGTCAGGGCTTGTTTTACCAAGACTCGGCTGCGGGCCAGATGACTCTGCTGGCGGCTAAGGGTGAAGCGGTGCCTGGGGTGCCAAAGGCGGTGTACAGTGGCTTCAAAGATCCGCTGCTGTGCCCTTGCGGTGCAGCGGTGTGGTACGCGACTCTGGCGAATGCGCCTGGCACCACGGGTGCGGTGAAGACGAGCACTGATGCGGCGATTTTCCTGGATGAAGATGGCCCCGGTGGCGATCCCCCAGTGATCGTGGCGCGTAAAGGGGCTGTGGCCGCTGACACGGCGAGTGCGAAGTGGGCTTCGTTTAGCTCGGTGGTGGTCAGTGAGGGGTCCGTGGGGTTCTTGGGCAAGATGGTGGTGTCTGCATCGGCAGGTGTGAGCCTGGCGAGTGACTCAGGGCTGTGGCTTTACGATCGGTTCTCTGAGTCGAACGTGATGCTGCTGCGTGAGGGCGAGGTGGTGCTGGGGTCGAGAGTGAAAACGATCAGCGCACTGACCACGAGAACGAAGGCGGGTGGTCAAGGACGCGGAGTGATCTCCAGCTTCGGCGATGAGCAGATCTCGCTGCGAGTGACGCTGAACAATGGCAGGACAGCGATCGGTGTGGTGTTGTACCCCAGCAGCTTAGACTTCCCCTATGAGAGCAACACGGACGCCGTGGGCTATGGCACAGGAGCGCTATGGTCGTCGTTCAGCATGCCTGGGCAGACGAATCCCACTGGGGCACTCTGCTTCCGAGGAGTGGTGAAGCCGGGCACGGGCACGGCTACTGCTACGAACAATGTAGCGCTGTTCGCGGAGGACGATGCCACTTGGACCCTAACGAAGCGCTACGGACTCAAGGACCCAGCGGGTATCACCGGCGGTGTGTTCTCTGGCTTCAGTGATCCGGTCAATGAGAGCGGTGAGGTGCTAGCGTTCATCGGGAGCATGGCCAGCAACTCAGCGGCGGGCATTACCAGCAGCAGCAACGATGGCGTGTGGTATGACGACAGCACGGTGCTGAAGCTGATGGCCCGAGAAGGCGCGCAACCGCCAGGCGTGGTGACCGGAGCACGCTGGAAGTCCTTCAACACCGTGGCACTGCCAGAGGGGCGCGGGCCGATCTTTGTCGCAACGCTGGAGGTAGGACGTGCAGGCATCACCACCGGCAAAGACAAGGGAGTATGGGCCACGGACAGCGCGGGAGCAGTGAAGAAGCTCATCCAAGAGGGAGACCCGATAGGCGTCTCGAAAGTAGCGAGCTTCCAAGTGCTAAGCACCGTGTCAGGCAGCCCAGCTCAAACAAGGAGTTTCAACAGCGCTGGTGAGGTGGTGATGCAAGTCACGGACACGGCGGGTGGGACGCATTTGCTGCATGTGGCGGTGCCGTAGAAGATCTCAACGGAGGTTTGGAGCCTCTCGTGCCCCTTCAGGGCACCTCGCGTTGCGGGATGAGGAACCCAGGGCATCGCTACGCTCAGCCCTGGGCTGGGCTCTGCCGACCCGTTGGGCCGGAGGGGGGAAGTTGGAGTGGTGGAGTGGTGAACGGTAACCGGTGGTCGGTAAGGTGGGTATTCGGTCATCGGTCATCGGTCATCGGTCATCGGTCATCGGTAACCGGTAACCGGTGGTCGGTGGTCGGTGGTTGGGTTGCTCCAGGCGTGTTGGGTGACGAGGTGGTGTGGTGTTTTGCGGGATGGACGCCCCCACGGTGGGGCGGAGATTTTAGCCCAGGGCTTGGCGGAGCCATGCCCTGGGTCTCGGTGTGGCCTATGCGGTGCGGCCTGAAGGGCCGCGAGAGGGATCAGAGTCTCTCGTGCCCCTTCAGGGCACCTCGCGTTGCGTGATGGGGAACCCAGGGCATCGCTACGCTCAGCCCTGGGCTGGGCTCTGCCGACCCTTTGGGCCGGTGGGGGGGGGGACGCGGCCATGAATCCTGCGGGCTTTGCTTTGATTTGTAGGGTGGAGCAGTTTATCGGGAACAATTGGGTGCCCTCGGGCGTCTAACTGCTGTCTTAACTTCATGAAGAATAGTCTCTTTTCCCCAAAGATCCTGGCCGGGTTTGTCGCCGTGCTGGTGGGAGTCGTTTACCTTGGCTGGAAGCTCAGTGGGCCGGATGGTCCACCTCAAGTTGCCCTGCCTACGCCCCCAAAGCCACCTGCCCCCAAGGCTGAGCCCAAAACAAGCCCACCGCCTGTGGCTCCCACTCCGGGTGCACCCCAGGGAGCGGGGCAGAACGCTCCACCGCAGCCAGCGCCAATGGTGGTGGAGCCCAATGCTCCAAAGACACCAGACGAAGCTGCACGCGAGGCTGCTGATTACAAGATCGGCACCATCATTCAGCAGGAGGCGACTCCGGAGGCGGTCAGTGCCAAGCTTTACTTGCTGTTCCCCAACTTTACGTCCTACGAAAAAGTGGCCGCAGCACCTCACATGGTGAACCTGACGTCTGACGAGGAGCTCCCGAAGATGATTAACTTGCTGAAGAACCCGCTCACGCCCCCAGAGGCCATGGAGTCGTTCTTCAACGACATGCTTAATCGCCCACCAGAACTTGGGTGGCCAGTATTGATCGATATCATCGGTCAACCCCGGCATCCGATGGCGGAGCAAGCGAGGGAACTGATGTCGACGATCGTTGGAGACGACTTTGGGACGGACATCACCAAGTGGCGTGAAGGTCTGCGCGAGCAACTGAAGCTCCAGGGTGCTGATTTGCCACCAGACGGCACGGCTCCAGCCATCCCGCCTCCTCAGCAGTAGGCAATGTATCTGCCTGACCTCGCCGGTTGCGATGGCGAGAGGCAGGCGCTTTAATCCGATGCGATGTCTGCTGAACCCAGTGAAGAAAAACGCCTGCTCGACTGGCTCTATGGCACGCAGATGTATGGCGTTAAGCTGGGTCTGGAAAGCACCCAAAAGCTGCTAACGGAGTTTGGCCTGCCAACCAAGGACCAGCGCTTCATCCATGTGGCGGGGACGAACGGCAAGGGCTCTGTGTGCGCTTTCGCTCACAGCATCTTGTCTGCCGCCGGAGTGAACGCTGGCTTGTTCACCTCACCGCATTTGATTCAGTTCAGGGAGCGCATCCGCGACAGTCACGGGATGATTCCGCATGATGATCTCGTGGTGATTCTCAGAGAAGTGCGCCAGAGGGTGGCTGAGTGGGATCCACATCCGACGTTCTTTGAACTATCGCTGATCGTTGCATTGAAGTGGTTCGCCCAGAAGAAGCTTGAGTGGGTGGTGCTTGAGACGGGAATGGGAGGTAGGCTGGATGCTACCAACGCGATCCAGTCTGCGGTAACGGTGATCACTTCCATCAGCATGGATCACCAAGCGGCGCTTGGGAATACACTGGCTGCTATTGCTGGTGAAAAGGCAGGGATCATTAAGCCTGGAATCCCAGTGATCACGATGAAGCAGAACCCGCAGGCGATGGAAGTGGTCTCACGCACAGCACGGGAGCGCGGTGCACCCATGAACATCGTCACCACGCCAGTCCGCGGTTACCAACTGGGACTTGCCGGACATCATCAACTTTGGAATGCGGCAATGGCCGTAGCCGCCGTCAAGGCCGCTGGATTCAAGCTTACCGAGACCATTCTCAATCCAGGGCTCAAAAACGTGTCGTGGCCTGCCCGATTCCAGAACCTGGACGGTGCCAATCGGATGATCTTGGACGGTGCGCACAACATTGATGCAGCTGAAACACTGGTGCGGACGTGGCAGCACAAGTTTCCTGGTGAGAAGGCGACCATTGTCTTTGGTGCGGCAGCGAACAAAGATGTGCGTGCTGTAGTTCGTGCGCTCCAGCCGATTGCAGCGCGCTGGTGCTTCACAGACTTTGATTCGCCTCGGGCGGCAAATCCTGCACAGGTCAGTGAAATGCATCATGCCATTTACGGGGACTCCTTTCCGTCCTCAGTGCATGAGAATCCAAAGGATGCGCTGGCAGAAGCGGCCAAGCACAGGCAAAGAGTGCTCATCACGGGATCACTCTACCTTGCTGGTGAAGTGCTGGCTCAAATACGGGGAGAGCGAGATCTCTTTGAGCCCAGTCATCAATAAAGCCCATGAATCGCAGACGATTTCTAAAGTCAGCAGCGCTATCGGCGAGTTTGCCCGCAGTTGCAAGTTCGGCACAGCGCCCACGCGTTCTCGGCATCACCGTCTTGCCTGAGTACATTCAGACGGAGGGCATTGATGGAGTGCTCAAAAACCTCATCGAGCGCGCCGGAGCCACCGCTGTAGCCACCTCGCCCTACCTCATGCTGGAGGCGGACTCAAAAACAGGCTCGCGAGAGCCACCTGCAGATGCTGGAGCAGGCGCGGTGCGACTTCTGGATCGGCCTCTGTTCGGGAAACGCGAACTCTTTGTCACCACGACTCCGGCGTTTGCAGCTAACAAAGAGTTGTATCAGTCATTGCGCTATCAGCCTGCTCCTCCGTCATCCTACACTCGAAAGCAGGGCCAAATCGTCCGCAGTTTCGTGAAGGAAGCGCGCAGTGCCGGGCTAAAAGTTTACCTCCAGGTCCAGGCAGCTATTCCACCTGGTTATCGGGTTCAGTTTGGTGGGCCACAAGATGATGACTTGCCGCGTTTGCCCAACGGTAAGCTACCGCAAGGACGCGTGGACAAGAATGGCACCCTCGCTAGCCCGCACATCCTCGACTACGAGCGTGCGCTGATTCGTGATCTGCTAGAGCACTATCCTGAGATCAACGGCCTACGCCCCGACTGGCCAGAGTTTCCGCCTTACTCTTTGGATTCGTGGTTTCTTGATTTTAGCGCTCATGCCGAAGCCGCTGCTGACCGTCTTGGGCTTAACTTCAAAGCGATGCGCGCCGAGGCCAGTGCCCTGTATGAGAAACTTCACGGCGGATTATCCAACGCTGGCCTGGAGGCGATGCAGAAGCTGCCAGAGATGCAGGTGCACTCGTTCAAAGCCACTCTGGTGGAAGAGTTCGTTGCCGAACTGCGGAAGACGCTGACCTCTGCTGCTGGAGCTGACAAAGAACTGGTGCTAAATGCCTTTCCGCTGCCTTGGAGCCAGATCAGCGGTCTGGATTACTCCCGTGTGGCAAAGCATTGCCAAGGCATCTGCTCCAAGCTCTATACCATGCACTGGACGATGATGCTCCGGTTCTATGGCGATCAGTTGTTGAAGGCAAATCCAGGCTTGGACAGCTCGGTCGTGGCTGCAGCTCTACAACGCTGGTTTCAGATTGCCGATGGTCCCGGACTTCCTCGTCTTGAAGACTATCACTATCCCGAACCCGAAGAGCCGCATCACTTCGGGCCGCTCTCCATGGCGGAGAAGATCCGCTCAGCCCAGAGGATGGCCGGTGACTGCCCAGTTCATGCCTTAGCGCACGGTTACGGTCCTCTTGAAGACTACCACAAACGCATGTCCATCGCTTGGCAGGCGAGCGGCGGTAGCATGTGGGTGAATCGCTACGGCTATCTCACGGACGAAAAACTCTCCGTGCTGAAGGAAGTGTGCAAATGATGCTTCTTTGCTCCTCGAAGAGGGAGATCAGGTAACGTTGTCGCGCACCCACTGGGCCGCTCTCAAATACAGGGCAGCCGAGCTATTTAAGCCGAGTTTCTCTCGGATGCGGGAGCGGTAGGTTTCCACAGTGGATTCACCCAACCCGAGTGCTTGAGCGATTTCTTTGGTGTTTTTGCCTCTACCGAGGAGTTGCAAAACCTCCAACTCACGGTCTGCCAGAGACGCAATCTCCGAAGCATCGGGTGCTGACCGTGTTTGGACGATTCGCTCAAGCAAAGTGTTGGTGAATCTCTTGCTGGCGTAGATTTCTCCAGCAACCACCTTGCGTATGGCTTTCACCACCGTCGTAGACACCTCATTTTTGGTGATGTAACCACGCGCTCCGGCCCTCATCGCGCGCTCAGCATAAAGTTCTTCTTCGTGCATCGAGAGTACAAGCACACTGATCTTAATGCCCTGGGCTTTGATGTCTTTTAGCAGTTCCAAGCCGCTCGGTCCACGCAGCGTAATATCGACGATCGCCACATCGGGGCGATGTTCTTGTATCAGCCGCATCGCGTCTCGGACATTGTCAGCTTCTCCACAGACGTTCAGGCCCAGTTCGCGGTTGATCAACTGTGTCAGGTACTCCCTGAACATTGGGTGATCATCAACGATCAAGATACTGCATTGGGAAGGGATGGCCGTAGGCGCGGATTTTGGCATGATGGCTAACTAGAATGTGCGGTGCACTAAGGGTCGTGGCGGTAGGGGGCAAGGCACACCATTTTGGTGCCGCCGTCCTTGCGCGGGCGGATGGTGATCGACGCGCCGATCGCATGAGCCCTAAATCGCATCGTCTGAAGACCCAATCCATCTACCATCGTTGGTGTTTCTGTTTCGAGGAAGCCTCTGCCGTCATCCTCCACACGTAGTTCCACTTGTCCGTCTGCAGTGCGCTGAAGAGCGACCAGCACTTCATTTCCATGGCTGTGACGGACGGCATTGCTGATCGCTTCCTGGGCGATCCGGTAAAGGTGAGTCGCCTGCTCAGCATCTTTAATCGAGACTTGATCGTCTACTTCCAACTTAACCGGAACGTTTCCCAGCCGGTTGGTCATCTCCACCAGGAGTTGAAGCGCGTTGACAATACCACCGCGTGCTACAGACAGTGAAGTCATACCACCTGCAAGACTCCGCGCTTCTCCGATTGATCGTTGAAGTTCTTTGCCAATGTTTCGTGCGTCATCTGCCTCTGGCGCTTTTCGCTCTCGCAAATCCGCAGCGAGCGCCTCCAATGCGCAACTCAGAGCAGCGAGCTGTTGGCAGAGTCCATCGTGGAGATCTTGTCCGATGCGCTGTTGCTCGCGCTCCTTAGCGTTGACCAGCTCCATCTCCAGTTGGCGCATTTCGTTGAGCATCTTTATTTTGATCTGGTCAGACTCAGTCTTGTTTCTGAGAGCCCCGGTTCCTGCTGCGACTACGGTGAAATACGCTACCCTTCCCAGTGCTATCCACCCCACGCTCCACATCGTGTTCAGGTCCAGATTGCCGTAGTTCGCTGTTAACCAAATAGCTCCAGAAAACAAAGCAAGCCAGTATCCGCATCGGCTGCAAACCATCCACGTGACTCCTGCGATCGGGAGAGCATAAAAGACAAAGAAGCTTGCTCCCTTCCCCGCATAGTGATCGAGGAAGCCAATGACGAACTGCAAGGTCAGAAATCCAGTGACTAGCAGCCCAGGAGGCAGTCCACGGAGGCGCTCCAGTTGGTCAAACCACGAGACTCGGTCTCCGGTAGCCATCTTGAGGATTTCCCTGGCAAGTTTCGTCGTGTCGGCACTGATTTGCCTCAAGTCAGACGGCGGGTTTGGCAGAGCAATGGTTTTAGAACTGGTATTTATGGACGTCACTCGCTGAGTATTGTGGGGGAGAGGTAGGCGCTACGCACTGGACAACTTTTGTCGCAAAAAACGCTACATGTCATCAGCCTGAATACCATAGCCTATGAGCTAGGTGCCAGGCGTGTGGTATTCGTTGGTTCTGTTGCCACTCCGCCCGTCGAAATCTGACGTTCTGGGGGCTGGCAGGCCAGCCCGGCTCCATCCCTTATGTCAATCCTATCCGGCTGGGTGGTCGCTTCACTGAGCCACCAGTTCGAAGAAGTTAATTGGGAACAATGCAGCCAAGAGTGATATTGAAAATTGATAATATTATCACAATTGTAAATACGTGTTGCCATTTTCATTGAAATTACCTAAAATATGCAAATGCATTCGGTGAATCTAGATTTTTGACGCCTATGATGGTCGGAACTGCGATAAGAACATCCCTGATAAGCCTCCTTGTTTCGAGTGTGGGTTCATCAATAGGCACAAATGTCAGATTATTGAGTGTGATTGCACTTATCGTGTTCGCAGGTTTGGAACTGGGCGCTCAGGAGGCTTTTTCAATCTCCTCCCAAGTCGTTTCTACCGAGAGTGACACCAGCCTTACCGTCCGAGGCAGGTATTCCTGGGTGGACGACCGCTCCATTGGCGGTCTGGACGCTACCTTGTTTCAGCAGCTCAGCGCTGACACGATGCTGCTTCTGAACGGCAGTGCTGCCTTGGGTGACGACGACTTGGCGATTTACAGCGGTGGGCTCGGGCTTCGGACTCTCGTGGCCGGTGGCGATGTGATGCTTGGGGTGAATGGCTTCTTTGACCATCTCCAGACAGGCGAGGTGAGCTACAATCAACTCGGTGCAGGCATCGAAGCTGCTGCTGGGCGATGGTTTTTCAACGCGAGTGGCTATTTCCCTCTCAAAGACGACCTCAGAGTGGAAACCGTCCGCCGCGCGCTCGGGACGGAGACCACTCGTGAAAGTCGGCCCATTCCTGGCGGCACGGGCATTACGGAGATCCGCCGGGCGGTGACACAGGTCACTCACACCCACACTCGTGCCTTGAAGTCGGTGGAGGCAGAGTTGGGCTTCCATCTTTTGCAAAGAGGCCCCATCACGGTCGATCTTGCCGCTGGCTATTATCAGGCCTGGGTGGCAGACCTCGACATTCAGGGGTTCAAGGTGCGTGGGCAGATCGGCCTTGGGCAACATTTGTTTCTCGGTGCTGAATGGAGGCAAAATGGCGAGGCGCTTGGCCAAGAATGGCGATTCGATATCACCGCCGCTTACACCTTTGGTCGCCCTAGTCGGCCAGTTGGTATGTCTGGGCATGATTTGTGCCGCTATGCGTTCAACCACTACGGTGCAGACACGCCGCACACCGGAGCGTCAGGACCTTCGGGCAAGAGCGCCAAGAACGTGCAGCCCATGTTGCCACCTCCGCCAGTGCCAGCGCTTCCATTGATTCATCCGCTCTTGATTGGCCCCATCCAGCGCAATGCATGGCCGTTGCTCGGGGAGGTGAGCGCTAGCCATCTCTCCGAAAGCATTTCCACCCGCACCTTCACCCGCCGTCATCCGTCAGCTATCCCGCAGCAGGTCTGTAAGGGTGGTCCCCCGTTGATCTTCGACTGACCTCACAGGCCTCTCGCCATGACTCGATACCTTGTTCGCACCTTGCTCAGCCGCTGCCAGACGTTGGCCGTGACCGCAGCGCTCGTGGTGAGCGTTGCCAGTAGCGAACCTGCTGCCCGTGGTCAGGAACCTGCGGTCATCAAAGACGACGATGATGACGATATTGTAATCCCTAGCAGGAATGTGGCGACTTACTGCCGCACTCCGATTGAGATCAATCCTCTGCGTGATGTTCCACCACCGCCACAGGGCGGGCAGTGGACGGTGGTGAGCATTGGCCCTGCTCAACTGGGTGAGGCCTTGATTTTGACCAATGGATTCATCCGCTACACGCCAAAGAGGAGCGCCAACTTCTACGGCAATGTCTCCGATAGCTTCATCGTCATCTTGCGAGACTCCACCGGCCGTTTCGCCACACGCACGATCAACGTCCGTACGTTTGAATCCATCTCCGGCTCCTTCAGCAGCCTGCTCCAGCCGGAAAATCTCGTGAACCCCAATCCTAACGTCGGCGATCTTCCAACTGGAGCCAAAGGTCTCGCTCGGGTGACACTCACCAGGAATGCGGCCATCACGGCAAAGATTCTCCTGGAGGGCAGAACCCATCTTCTCAGTGGCCCACTCACCGGTCCCCTTCTCTTTACGAAGACCATCGCCCTATCTCCTGGCGTCACACGCACCATCACCCTCAAGTATGATGACACGACTGACCGGTGGAACGTGCGTGTCGATGAAACGGGCCAAATCTTTGGCCTCGTGGGCAATCCTCTGCGTCACAACCACTCCGTTCCTGCTCTCGCATCGCGCTACACCGTAGCATTTGCGCCCACCGCCACGCCTGATACTAACGGCTATGCCACCATGAGCGTCACCTCCACGGGAGCCATCGCCCTCAGTGGTGAGCAGGCATGGGGTGGCAGTTACACTATGACGGGCAATGTGCGTGTCGATGGCGTGGCCCATCTTTATCGGTCGCCCTCAGCATCTTCCACTGCACCCAAACAGCAACTCCTCGCCATGGTGTTGGACTTCAACAACACTTCCGCCACCGGCGAGGTCGTGGGTTTGGCTGACTGGCGCTTCAAAGACAATCGCCTCGGCGGTGGTCTGAGCATCGTTCCTGTGCGCCTTGACGTCCTTGGGAGCAAATACATCGCGCCTACCTCCGGCACACCGGTCGTTGGTGTGCCCGGCACGTTGAAGCTGAACTACGATGACGGACCCACGCTCGCCGTCATTCCATCCGTAGCGCCGTTCACGGCATTGACTCAAACGGGCACCTTGGCGTTAGATGTCTTCAAGCTCACCCTCACACGTTCCACCGGTGTGTGGTCGGGCACGCTCGCTCGCGGTCTCAATGTCTTGCCGCTGAGAGGTGTCACCTTGCAAACAAGGCAGGAAGCGCGCGGCTTTGGCAGCACGCCGACACTGCCGAACGGCAGTTGGCTCCTGAAACCCTAGTTCATCACCTAACAAAGAAAAACGGCACCGTGGATCACTCCGCGGTGCCGTTTTCGTTAGCTCTTTGAGTCAGATCTCAATCATCACCACTCGCAGCGAGTTGCGCGATGACGTTGATGTCTTCCAGGGTCGTCGTGTCGCCTTTGATGATCTCGCCGGCAGCCACTTGCTTCAGCAGACGGCGCATGATCTTGCCAGAGCGTGTTTTCGGCAGTGCTGCGGCAAAGCGGATCTCATCAGGAGTCGCCACGGGACCAATCACGGTCCGCACGTGCTTCTTCAGTTCCTCGCCAAGCTCACGGCTCGTTTTCACGCCTTCCTTCACGGTCACAAAGCAGACCACGCCCTGACCTTTAAGTTCATCAGGACGCCCTACGACCGCAGACTCCGCTACAGCAGGGTGAGAAACCAGTGCTGACTCCACTTCCGCAGTGCCCAGGCGATGCCCGGCTACGTTCAGCACATCGTCGATCCGGCCAATGATCCAGAAGTAGCCATCCTTATCACGGCGCGCTCCGTCACCGGCAAAGTACCAGCCTTTGAACTCGCTCCAGTAGGTTTCCTGGTAGCGCTTCTTGTCGCCCCAGATACCACGCAGCATGGAAGGCCATGGCTTGCGGATGACCAGCTTACCTTGTTCATCCTTGCCCACTTCCTTGCCCAAATCATCCACGATGGCGGCATCCACGCCGAAGAATGGCAGTGTCGCTGTGCCCGGTTTCGTTGGAGTCGCACCAGGGATGGGCGTGATCATGTGGCCGCCCGTTTCCGTCTGCCACCAGGTGTCCACGATGGGGCACTTGCCGCCACCGACGAGCTTGTGATACCACATCCAAGCCTCCGGGTTGATCGGCTCGCCCACCGTGCCCAGCAGACGCAGTGAAGTGAGGTCGTGCTTCTTCAGCCAGTGATCGCCCCACTTCATGAAGGCGCGGATGGCGGTAGGCGCGGTGTAAAACACGCTCACCTTGTATTCGTCGATGATGCGCCAAAAACGATCATTCTCCGGCCAGTTCGGCGCGCCTTCATACATCAGAGACGTAGCTCCGAGCGCCAGCGGGCCATACACCATGTAGCTGTGGCCTGTCACCCAGCCCACATCCGCCGTACACCAATAGACATCCTCATCCCGCAGGTCGAACACATACTTGCAGGTCATGTAGGAGTGCAGCAGGTAGCCACCCGTCGTGTGCAGGATGCCCTTCGGCTTCCCAGTCGAGCCACTCGTGTAGAGAATGAACAACGGCGCTTCCGCATCCAGTGCCACCGCAGGGCAATTGGCGTCCACGTATTCCAGTTCACGGTTCCACCACACATCGCGGCCTTCCTCGATATGCACATCCTGGCCCGTGCGCTTATAGACGATCACCTTCTTCACCGTCGTCTCACCCAGTTGCAGAGCGTCATCCACGTTCTTCTTCAGTGGCACCACCGCTCCACGGCGGTAACCACCATCCGCAGTCACCACGATCTTCGCCTGGCAGTCATTCACGCGATCCTTGATCGACTCCGCGCTGAAACCACCGAACACCACACTGTGCATCACGCCGATGCGCGCACACGCCAGCATCGCTATCGCTGCCTCAGGTATCATCGGCATGTAAATGATGACCCGATCACCCTTCTTCGCGCCGTTGCGCTTCAGCACGTTGGCAAATCGGCACACCTCACGATGCAGTTGCTGGTAGGTCAGCACACGCTTCTCCCCAGGCTCCCCTTCCCAAATGATCGCCGCCTTCGTCTTGCGCGGGCCATTCAGGTGCCGGTCCAGGCAGTTCTCGCTCACATTCAGTTTGCCACCCAGGAACCACTTCGCGTTCGGGCACTTCCACTCCAGCACCTTTGTGAAAGGCTTCTGCCAGGACAGCTCCTTCGCCTCACGGCCAAAGAACTTGTCCGGGTGCTTGATGCTCTCGTCATACATCTTCTTGTATTGAGCCATGCTGCTGATGCGCGCGGCCTTGGAAAACTCCGCTGACGGCTTAAACACACGACTTTCCGTCAGGGCAGGCTTGGCTGCGGCGGCAGACGCGGGCTTGGATGACTTCTTCTTGGCAGGCTTGGATTTTTTCGAGGCGGCTTTCTTGCTCATGGCTGGGAAAGGCGAGACTAGAGTGTCATCCCGCCCAAGGTCAAGCCACGAGCGCTTGTAGTTCGACCTTCAGGTCGTTAGGTCCGTGGAAGGGCTGGAACACGATGCTGTCCTTGATGCCCGTGAACCTTTTGGGTCTCAGAATCTCATCATGTCGGCTGCCTATCCGACTTTAGTCCTAGTCTCTTGGTCGGATTGCAGCCTCCCCATAGTGACGAAGAATACTCTCGGTCTATCTGACCTTTCCCATGAACGCTTCATCACTCCTCAAATCCGCACTGTTCCTTTTGATTGCGGCTTCAACTCTCGCCATCGATCCCGAGCCGGATGGGTATTTGAAAGCCTCCAATACCCGTTTTGGCTCCTACTTTGGTCAAGTGGTGGCTATCTCCGGCAGTACGATGGTGGTGGGCGCTCCCTATGAAGATGGAGCCAGCACGGGCGTGAATGGGGACCAGAACAACTTCAACGCCAGTGAGGTGGGTGCGGCCTACGTCTTCGTCCGTGTGGGTACCGAGTGGGTGCAGCAGGCCTACCTGAAGCCGGCTCGTTACAACAGTGAAGATCATTTTGGTGCCAGTGTGGCCATTTCTGGGGATACAATTGTCGTAGGTGCACCGGGGGAGGACAGCAATGCCAGTGGCGTCAATGGTGATGCGTCCAACAACACTTCGAGCCAATCTGGTGCGGCGTATGTGTTTGTGCGTCAGGGCAACAGTTGGATCCAGCAAGCCTACCTGAAGGCTTCCAACCCAGGAGACGGAGATGACTTCGGATTCTCCGTGGGTGTGGACGGAAACCTCATCGCGGTGAGTGCGCCAGACGAGGATAGCTCTGGCCGCGACATCAATGGCGATCAATCCACGAACAACGGCAGCGACAGTGGCGCAGTTTACATTTTTGCCCGCAACGGCACTACCTGGACGCAGCATGCTTTCCTCAAAGCAGCGAATGCGGACATTAGTGATGCATTTGGATACTCTGTGGCCGTCTCGGGAGCCACCGTGGCGGTGGGCGCTCCGTTTGAGAAAAGCCGCGACACTGACCCCTCCGACAACACCGGGAATCATAATGGTGCGGTGTATGTTTTTGTCAGGAGTGCTTCGTCGGTCTGGACCCAGGAAGCCTATGTGAAGGCAGGTCAGTACGCAGACATCGGCGATGAGTTTGGCTTCAGCGTGGCACTCTCCAAGGACACGTTGGTGGCGGGGGCACCGCGGGAGGACGGCAAAGGCACCAAGGTCAACGGCCCAGAACAAGACAACAGCGTCTCGGACGCCGGTGCGGCCTATGTGTTCCATCGTCAGGGCACGACCTGGAGTCGTCAGGCCTATCTGAAGGTGGGCAGCATCTTGTTCTTCTACTTGGACCCTGCAGTCAATATCCTGGATAAGTTCGGCTCAAGTGTGGCCATCTACGGTGAGCGTGTGGTGGTGGGCTGTCCTAACTACAATCTGGATATTCCGAACAACACGGACATCGGTGCGGCCTTTATCTATCAGAGGCAGGATGCGGGCTGGGACTTCGTGAGTCAGCTTTATCCAGACCGTGGCACTTACTCGGGCTACTACGGTGATGAGTTCGGTTCATCTGTAGCGGTGTCAGATAAGTTCGCTGTGGTGGGTGCGCCGAAAGAGGACAGTCCCTCGAAAGGCACACACGGGGACCCTTCTCTTGGCGGGGAGAATGATTCTGGAGCGGCCTACACCTTCTTCGTGGGTCCGCAGGTAATCGGGATCGCCAAATCGGGGATGCCTGCTCCAGGTGGGCCGAGCATCGCATTTGGTAAGTTTGGCGAGGTCTGTGTGGATGGGTCCGCCGCAGGCCAAGTGCTTTTTCGTTCCAGCTTGACTGGCCCCGGCGCTCTGGCTGGCCAAACGCAGGCTATGTTTGATGTGGAGTATCTCTCCGGCTTGTTGTGGATGTCCATGCGCACGGGCACTCCTGTGGGAGGAATGTTGGGTCTGCCTTCCTCAGCCAGGATATCCGCCCTCTCCAAACCGGTAAACATCGGTGCTTACCGCCATGCCTACTATCAGGCCCAAGTGGGAACCAGCAAAGTGGTGCTCGTGGATGACGGCAACACCGTGCAGCCGGTCTTCCGCACGGGGATGGCGATGCCCGCACTCAACAACGCCAGCATTTCCACCATCGTCGATATGCTGCCCGCCAGCGGCCAGTCGGAGCTGGCAGTGCATTACAAACTCAACAGCTCCACCGCTACGGACAGTGGCTTTATCATATTGGATAATACCGGGATGGTGACCAATGCCGGGCTGCGTGAGGGCAGTAGCTTCTTTGGCATGGGCACGGCCAAGTTTGGCCAGATGGTGCGCGTGGCCCGTGGGTTCGGTGGTCCGCGCTGTATCGTTAAGATGCTCCCTGGCAACGGACAACCTGCCAAAGACACGGTGTGCTCTTTGACTGCTGCCCAGCCGACAATGCAGGGCGAACTCGCTGGCGATACCACCGCGGGCGAGCGCTACGGAACCTTCACCGGCATCGGGACCATGGGAGCCTTCAGCTTGATCAAGGCCACCCTGACCAACAGCCCATCCAGCACCAACGAAGGGCTGTGGCTGGACAACGGGGTGCTCGTGGCGCGCAAGGGCCAGGACATTGGAGGCGGAGTGAAGATCGCCCGCTTCATCCGTGTGTGGGCCAATGACGCGCCGCACTACCTGCTGCACGTCGTGTTGAGCGGTCCTGGCGTCACCAAATCCAATAACGTGGCTCTGCTGCTCAAACCACACACCAGCACCAACTTCCAAGTCCTCATTCGCACAGGACTCCCCGTGCCAGGCATCTCCGACCCCTCGCTCCGAGTGAGCAGCATCAGCGCCATCGACACGGCATCCGCAGGTGGTCACTACATGGTGCTCGCCACGACCACTGGACCCTCTTCCACCAATCAGGTGCTCTTGGCCGGGCGAACGGTGTTGGGGGATAACTTCAACTACGCCTACGAGCGCCGACCTCAGTTGCTGTTGCGGAAAGGGGACAAAATCCACACCGCGTCCACGCCAGGCAGCACTGTGACGGGCATTTCCATTCGGCCTGTGCTCCACGCAAGCGGTGTGGGCAACTACGGCGAACGGCGGCAGGTCAACGCAGGGTTCGCAGCTGCTGTCGTCACCACCAGCGCCGGAACGCAGGAGCTCCTGCGCATTGCTTATTAACTCATACCTCCGACCAAAGTCCTACTCCCTAGGTCCGATAGCGCCGCCGCCACACTGAACGCACCATTGGCACATCACTTTCGCCGCCCTGCCATGAAGATCTCTTCTCTACTCATTCAATCGCTGCTGACTCTCTCGCTGTTCGTCTTTGTCGGCCGGGTTCACGCCTTTGATCCCATTTACGTCAACGATGCGCCTTTCCTCAAAGCCACCAACACGGCTGAGGATAGCTACTTTGGCCGCGCTGTTGCGGTCTCCGGTTACACCCTGGCTGTTGGTGCCCCAAAAGAAGACAACAGCGCCACAGGCGTCAATGGCAACCAAGCCCTCGGCACTGCCATCAACTCAGGAGCCGTGTATGTGTACGTTAGAGATTTACTGGACCCTTCCTATTGGCGGCTCGAAGCTTACATCAAGGCACCGAATGCAGAAGCAGGTGATGGATTTGGCACGAGCGTGGCACTCCATGGCGACACACTCATCGTCGGTGCCCCACTGGAGAAAAGCAATGGCAGCAGCCAGACGGACAACAGCGCGGCTTCCGCAGGCGCGGCTTATGTGTATAAGCGCGTGGCCAACTCCTGGGTGTTCCAAGCCTACCTGAAAGCCTCCAATACCCAGGCGTACGACCTGTTTGGCCAGTCCGTGGCGATTGAAGGCAACACCGCTGTCATCGGTGCGTACGGCGAGGATGGCGGTGTAGGCGGAGTCAATGGAAACGACAATGACGAAAGCCAGTCCGGCTCTGGCGCGGCGTATGTCTTCGTTAGGAATGGTTCGGTGTGGAGCCAACAAGCCTACCTCAAAGCCGCCACACCTCTCCAAGGCGACTCTTTTGGCCTGAGCGTGGCCATCTCTGGCAATACCATCGTGGCGGGTGCCTATGGAGATGACTCCGGCGGCAACGATTCCGGTGCAGCTTATGTTTTTCTCCGCACAGGCAGCACCTGGACTCAGCAGGCCAAACTGAAAGCCGCAGTGCTTGATGCGTTGGACTACTTCGGCTGGGGCGTCAGCATCTATGGCGACTCCATCGCGGTGGGCGCGCGCGGAGAGGACAGCAGCACCGCCGCCATCAATGGCAATCAAAACGACGACAGCCTCTCTGCCGCTGGAGCCGCCTACATCTTCACCCGCACTGGCACCACCTGGGCACAGGAGAGCTACTTGAAGGCCACCTCGCCCCTCATGGACGGTTACTTTGGCACAGCGGTCAGCCTCTATGGCGACAAACTCCTGGTGGGCGCTCCAGCCGATCCCGCAGGTGCGGGCAACGCGGAGTTGTATCTCTGCCGGGGCGGTTTGTGGACTTGGGTGAAGACCATCACCCATCTGGACCCAAACGCTGGCGATGCTTTGGGCATCTCCGTTTCCATCGGTGAAAACTGGATGCTCGCGGGTGCAGAAGGCGATGACAGCAGCTCCGTCCAAGGCCCAAACTCGGAGGAATACAGTGCAGGTGCCACCAATGCAGGTTGTGGATTGGTTCATCCCGCTGGGGCGATCCTCACCGGATCAAGCAAAGCACGGATGCCAGCTCCAGGAGCCTTTGACATCGCCTTCGGCACCACACGGGAAACAGCAGTCGGGCCTGGTGAGAACCTCCTCTATTCCAACAAGCTCACTGGCAAAGGTACGGCCAACGGAGGTGGAGTTGGGTTGTTTTCCCAGTTGGAGGAGATCACGGAAATGGTTCTCCAAACTGGTGCCTCCATGGGTGGTGCCATGGGATTGCCTGCCACCGCCAGGGTGAGCAGCATCTCCCGGCTCTCTGCCAATCATGCGAGTGCAGGTAGCGTTTTCCTCGGCACCCTCAGCGGAACGGGTATCACTGCGGCTAACAACACAGTGATGTTCGTGGACTACGGCACACATGTTTCACCGCTGTATCGCACCGGTCTCCAACTCGGCAGTGTGGGTGTGCCGGATCAGTTTCTCGACTTGGTTCAGGCGCACACTCTGGACCGCTTGTCGTTCATTTATCATCTTGGTGGAGGCGTCCTGCCAGATGTTGATACCGGTCTGCTCATGCTCAATCACGCCGGTGGCATCATTCTCTCCAGTCATCGTGAAGGCGCTGCTGCACCTGGGGGTGCTGGCTTTCTGGGTCAGTTTGTCCGCAGCACCTATGACGGTACCTTCTTCAGCTATCAGGCCAAATGGATCGCCGCTTCCGGACAGCCGCCCAAGGACGCCCTCTTCAGTCTCAGCACCCGTCATGCGCCACTAGAAGGCGATCTCGCAAGTGGCACCACAGCGGGTGAGCGCTACGGCACATTCACCGGCATCACTCGCCGCAATACAGAGACCATCATCCGCGCCACGCTCACCGGCAGCCCCAGCGCCACCAACGAAGGCGTATGGAGCCAGGCCGGCACCCTGCTGGTGCGCAAAGGCGATCACATCGGGGGCGGTGTGAAGCTCGCCAAGCTCATTCGCGTTTGGGGCACCGACGGCAATCAACTCATCATCCATGCCGTGCTCACGGGCACCGGAGTCACCAGAGCTAACAACCAGGCCGTGCTCTGCAAGCCCGCCACAGGCAGCTTTCAATACCTCGCCCGCACCGGCAGCCAGTGCCCTGGCATGACACCGGGTTGCCGCCTGAAGAGCATCTCCGCTGTGGATGTGGACCCCATCAGCAGCCGCTACGTCGTTCTGGCGAGTTTGAGCGGTGTGCCTGCTGGCTCCTCCCAAGCTCTGCTCAGCGGACGAACCACCTTTGGCAACGACACCTTCCTCTCTGGGCTCCGTCTGCCCAACCTCATCCTCCGCAAAGGCCAGCACTACCACACCGCCGCCAGCATTACCGACACCATCACCGGCATCGCCCTCAAACCTACGCTGGACCCCAGCGGAGTCGGCGGTCGCGGCCTTGGACAAGTCATCGCGTCAGACGGCAGCATCGCAGTTATCATCAAAGGCCGCAGTGGCGCAGAAGAAGTTGTCCGCCTAACACCCTAGTGACGTAGCAGGCCTCCCCCATTCCCCGACGTAGCGGAACTCGCCAGAGTTCCGTCCCCAGCGCTCCGAAATCACCCCTCGGCCAATCCTCGGAAGCTTGGCAGCTTCCGCTACGAGTTCGTAGTTCGAGCTTCAGCTCGCTCAGGAAGCGCCGGGGACGAGCTAAAGCTCGAACTACGAGCACAGATGCCCTCCGCTACGCCATCCCGACGTAGCGGAACTCGCCAGAGTTCCGTCCCCAGCGCTCCGAAATCACCCCTGGGCCGATCCTCGGAAGCTTGGCAGCTTCCGCTACGAGTTCGTAGTTCGAGCTTCAGCTCGCTCAGGAAGCGCCGGGGACGAGCTAAAGCTCGAACTACCAGCACAGATGCCCTCCGCTACCCCCCCAACGCCCCCCCGTAGCGGAACTCGCCAGAGTTCCGTCCCCAGCGCTCCGAAATCACCCCTGGGCCAATCCTCGGAAGCTTGGCAGCTTCCGCTACGCACCGTGCTCTAAGTCCTCACCCTCTTAACAGCTCACAGCGGCGGAAGCGACTCCAGGGCGGCATCGAGGCGTGCGGTGGTGCCGTGCTTCCGTCGAGATCAAAAATCAAAAATCGTCACTCAGAAATCAATTGGTCCTGCCAGTGTGCATTGCATACGCCGAACAATAGATTGCTGATTTCTGAGTGCAGATTTTTGATGGATGTGAGGCGCGACTTTGAGGTCGGCAGTGGTGAGATCGTTCCGCATCAGGCGGGACGAGCTGGATCAAATCATCAACTCGCTCCTGCGATGACCGGGAGCTTGGCGAGCCAGCGGTGGCCTAGGCGCGGGGTCCATTCTTTGGGCTCGGGGGTGGTGGCAAGATTTGGGAAGGCTTGGGCTAGGGCTTGGAAAGCGGTGGTCATTTCTAGCTTCACCAAGGGGCCTCCGATGCAGGAGTGTCTGCCTTGACCGAAGGCGAGGTGGCGATTGCTTTGCCGATCGGGCTGGAAGGTGTCTGGATCGGGGAAGGCTTCTGGATCGCGATTGGCTGAGCCGAAGAGGAGAAGGATGCCGGAGTTCTTGGGAATGACTTTGCCGTGGAGGGGGATGTCTTCTTTGGCCACGCGCCCGACGAACATGGCGGGGGATTCATACCGCAGGCACTCATCGACGACGGCGGGAATGACGGTGGGCTGCTCGGCCATGCGGCGCCAAAGGTTGTCTTCTCTGGGGAGGATGACGGAGGCTCCGTTGGCGATGGCGCGGTCGACGTTCTCCACTCCATCGGCAAAGAGGAGCATGGCGGTGTCTACGATCTCGGCATCACTGAGGCCTGAGATGGCCAGGGCATGCATGAGGGAGCTGTCTGGGCTGCTGCGGACATGCGTTAGGCGGTGGCGAAAGTAGTCGCGGAACTGAGCAAGCGCTTGGTCAAGTTGATCGCGCACTTCTTTAGAGGGGATGATGGAGAAGAGGTAGAAGAACCAGTGGCTCCATTCCTTGAGTGCGGTCTCTTCTTCTCTGGGCACGCCGAGAGTGCGCCCTATGGCAGCGATGGCATAGGGAGTGGCAAAGTCGTGCAGAAGATCAAAACTTGTGCGTGCGCGCAGTGGAGCGATGAACTCTTCCGCTAGAGCCGCGAGGTCCGGTGGCTGGTGCCGCATCTGCCCAGCAAAGGCGCGGCCGATGAGACGGCGTGGTGTATCGTGCTCCGGTGGATCGAGGAACGGAATGATGTTGTTGGCTACATCAGCGCATAGGTAGCGGTGGCGATTGCGAGAGTTGACGACCGCATAGGGTGAAGGGGCGTTGCCTATGCGTGGATCGCTCAAGGCGGAGACGATGTCTGCATGGCGGGTGAGCGCCCAGACGCCTGCACTGTTGCGGTGGGCGGGGTCTTCCTGCCGGAGGCGACTGAGGAGGGGGTAGGGATCGTGGACAAAGGCCGCATCCAGCGGCTGAAGATCAAGCGTGGAGTGCATGGCCGGCACTGATGACGCTGAAGATTTGCTTGTCGTTGTTAGCAAGGTGGTCCTTCACTGCTTGCACCTGGGCAGGAGTGGGCATGACGCCGCAGGCAAGGCTGGCTAGGAGTTCTGGGTTGTAGTAGCGGATGGCGGCAGAGAGGGTGAAGACTTCGTCTGTGAGGTCAGCGGTAGTGCTGGGGGAGCACATGTCTGAGATATTGTCTGACCCAAGGCGGACGGGGATGCCTGCGGCAATCATTTCCAGCACTCTAGGAATGCTGTTGGTGGTAGGCGTCATGAGAGGACGGAGTTGTCTCATGCCAATGGCGGCGGATGGGCAGGAGATGAGTCCCACCCCGAGTTCCAACATATTCTCCATGAGCCGCTGATGCCGCGCTTCGTCATAGGTGGCGGGCGATACCATGTGGACGACCCAGACTCGGGGCTCCTCGGTCATGGACTGGCCGTGGCCCTCCTGGCGCATGACTTCTAGCAGGCGCTCGGTGCCGCTCTCGCCGGGCTCATTGCGCTGATCCGTGTGGACGTGGATCATTTTCCCATGCTCAGCCGAGAGGGCTAACATGCGGCGGCAGTGCTCCTCAAATCCAATATGGCCGGGATACTCGGAGAGCTCGTCTGACTCAGGAAGGGCTGAGATGAAGTCAGCGAGCTTGGTGCCTTCTTGGAAAAGCTCCCAGCGCTCCGGTTCATCTGCCGGAAATCCTAGCGGGGAATAGCAGGCAACGCGGAGGTCAATCTTGTCTGCCCAGTCTTTTTTGATCTGGAGCATCGTTTGGAGTGCGGTAAGGCCCACGCGGTCAGCGGTGACGTCTGCCAAGGTGTCAACCCGGCGTGTGTTGACGTCTTGCATGACCTGAAGGTGAGCGCTGACGCGTGCGGTGAGGTCGTCTTGATCATACGCGGGGCCACGGTGCACCTCATAGATGAGGCGGTGCTTCTCGTGAAGGGAGATGTAGGACGTGTCTTCTACGCGGAGACCTACATCACGCCAATAGCGCTGGTCCATGGTACCAGCTCGGTCGAGATGAGTGTGGGCATTGAGGTAGCCGCCAAGACGGCGGACTTCGTCATCGAGTTCTCTGTAGAAGGGGGAAAGCAGTTGTGCAGGTGACATGGTGAGGAGGTTTGAAATGCTTGTTAACTTCTGGGAGCGTGGATACTGACAGGGAGATGGAGCGGGGAGGACAGCTTGCGGGCGTTCTTGCGGTCGGAGAACCAGGTGACGCCTTCATTGATCATATCGACCTCCAAAGTGTTGAGTCCTGGCTTGGCTGGAGCGACAAAAGGCAGCAGGAAGTGGATAGTTTTCTTGCTGGGCACTATGCGGCGGAGTGGAAGGGACTCGCCTGGATCGCCAATGAGTTGGCCGTGTGCATCTCGCCAGCGGTAGCCGAGGTAGAGGCCGCTTTCGCTGGAGGGTAGCCAGTCGCTTTGGCTTTCATTGAAGACACGGACGTGAGCCCAGCCGCGCGCGCCTGCTTTGGCCACTTTCTGATGAATGAAGGAGGTGATCTGTGCCCGATGAGCTGCTGCTGGGGCCGGGGAGACGAGGTTCTGCCTGCGGAAGGGCTGCTCGCCGCTGAGCAGTGCCTGGAGACGCTTCACGTCCGGCTGGATGACCTCTGGGCTGAAGATCGCATTGTGAACAGCAGGTAACTCCGCTGCATGCCAGCCTGCGGGGAAGAGTCGGTCATAGCGATGCTCTGGCCGTGAGAACTTGCGCCTAACATCAAAGGACGATTCTTTGCAAAAACCGAGAGCGACTGGCACCTGAATGGGCTCCACGGGCATGAACTCATAGAGGATGAGCATTTTGATGCGGACACCGGCTTCCAGCAAGAACTGAGCTGCATCGTAAGCGATGCGCGCCCCGGCACAAAAGCCACCCAAGACGATCTCTCGCCCCTGATGAACGGTAGCTACCTCATGCGCAAAGACACGGGCAAGGGCACGCTCGTCCTCGCGATTCTTGCCCTCGAACAAATAGAGAGACCGCAGTCCGTAGGTGGGTTGGTTGTTAGGCCAGTGATTGGCCAAGCCCTCAAACTCGCTCTGGCCCTGGACGCACCAGAAGAGAGGTGGGCCGGATGCCGATGCATTGCGACCAACGAGCAATGACTCTGCCGATGCGCGCTCTCCTGGCCACGTCTGCATGACGGCATGGAGGCGCACGAAGTATTCTGGATTCAATCCAGTGCCCGGCGGCGGCTGCAAAGTGGGTCGGGTATCTTGTGCGGCAGTGGTGCCTGCCAATTGATCCACATATGAGGCAAAAGCTCTGAGCGTGGGATGATCGAAGAGCGCTGCGGGACGTGCTGGAATGCCCAACTGCTTCTCAAGCTCCAGCACGAAGCTTGCAGCCCCCAGCGAGTCGCCACCGAGTTCAAAGAAGTCAGAGGCGCTGTCGGTCACTGGCACCCTCAACTCGCCCTCCCACAGGG
Source organism: Verrucomicrobiaceae bacterium (assembly GCA_016795485.1). Lineage (GTDB taxonomy): Bacteria > Verrucomicrobiota > Verrucomicrobiia > Verrucomicrobiales > Verrucomicrobiaceae > JAEUHM01. The sequence goes on from JAEUHM010000021.1 coordinate 151,829, forward strand.
CGGCGATCTTCTGCTCCGTGGCAGTGAGTTCACTTGAGTCCGTGCTCGCGGCGGTAGGCGAGTTTCCGCTCAGGGGTGTGAGTCCCTGCACCATCTCTGGCAGCAACCTACGACGAAGTTTGCCTCCTGGGCCACGCGGCAAGCTGCTAACAACATAGAACGCACGTGGAACCTTAAACCAAGCGAGGCGCGAGGAGACGTGCGCGGTGAGTTCCGCAGCGGTGGCCGCAGTTGCGGGCTTCCAGACGATGGCCGCAGCGACCTCTTGGCCTAGCTCTGCATGACTCGCGCCAAACACGGCCACATCCTGAATAGCGGGATGACTGGCGAGCACATCGTCGATCTCTCTGGGCGAGACTTTCTCTCCACCGCGATTGATTTGATCTCCGATGCGTCCCGTGATGAAGAAGTAGCCTTCATCATCGCGGTAGCCCTCGTCACCCGTCTTCAGCCAGCCGTCCGGGGTAAAAAACTCGTCATTGGCGCGGCCTTCATATCCGGTCATGACGCCCGCACCACGGACGAGGATCTCACCACGCTCGCCGGGGTGTTCCGCTCCCTGGATGGTGACTTCCATGCCATCTGTGGCGAGGCCTACCGAGCCGATCTTCCTTTGGCGTGGAGGCAGTGGATTGCTGGTGATGACCCCTGCGGTCTCCGTCATGCCATAAATCTCGACCACGGGAGCACTCAGAGTGGACTCGATCTGCGCGAGCCAGTCTGGAGGCAGGGGCGAGGAGACGGAGCGGATGAATCTCAATGAGGCGCGCTCTGCTTTACCTGGAGTGAACTGCCTAACAACCTCATGAAGGAGTGTGGGCACACCTTGGAACCAAGTGGGCCTGCCGCTGTCTAACGCAGCATAGAACGCTGGCACCGACATCGTGTCTGGCCGCAGCACGCAGCCACCTACCGAGAGAGGAGCCAGCAGAAGGTCAACGATGGCCCCCACATGAAACATCGGCATCATGTTCAGGCAGCAGTCGGCATCACTGAGCGCAAGAGAGGCCGCCATGCGCCTGGCAGAGGCCGTGAGCTGTTGATGAGTGAGTGGAACGCGCTTCGGTCGCGCACTGGAGCCGGACGTGAGCAGAATGAGAGCGGTATCCGTGGGCAAAGCCGGTGCACTCGATGCTGCATCGGGTGTGGGCCGACTTTGAGCTGTCCAGGTCAACTGGCCCGTCGTTTTGTCCCAATCGACTTCAATAATAGGCAATCCTGCACGTTCCGCCGCCGTCCGTGCCTCATTTGCTGCAATGCCGTGGGCGATGAGCACCTCAGCCCGAAGCTCCGGCACCAACTGGATCACTTCGTCAGCGCGCAGATCGGGATTGATGGGAGCACAGACCGCAGCCCGTGTGAGCGCCATTAGCACCATCGCCGTTAGGTGGCCATCTGGCAGGGCCGTCATGACCCGCGTCTGCCGTCCTATGCCCAGTGAGCGGAGGTTTTGCTCTGCCGTCTCAAGAAGGGAAGCGAGCTGGTCATGGCTCACGTTTTGGCAGTCATCCATGCCGACAATCGCCGCACGGGCAGGAGCCGAACGACACCCTACGGCAAGTAGATCAGCGATCGTTTGGGCGGTAATGAGACTGCCTGTCATTAAGGAGCAAGAAGGGAGCCTCACTTGCCTCAGGGTTCAACCCTATTAGGCTGCTAGATTATTTGGATGGCTGAAGTTTTGCTTCCCGGCAGACCCCACGGCCAATCCCGCCCATGGCCCGGTGGATTTTCAATTTCAGTCCCATCACCTTGGCTTCTCCCGTGGGCCAATTTTCCCCAGGAGGCCCAAACGACCGTCGTTTGGCGTGCTTTTTTTCCCAGGAGGCCCAAACGACCGTCGTTTGGCGTGTTTTTTTTCCCAGGAGGCCCAAACGACCGTCGTTTGGGGTGCTTTTTTTCCCAGGAGGACCAATCGACCGTCGTTTGGCATGCTTTTTTTCCCAGGAGGACCAATCGACCGTCGTTTGGCGTACTTTTTTTCCCAGGAGGCCCAAACGACCGTCGTTTGGAGGTCTTTTTTTCGCCTGCGGGTGAAAAAAGATTGCGTTCTGGGGCGGGATTTCATTACGCTGCCGTCCGTAGCTTCCCTTTTTACTGTCGGGCGTTGCTTGGCGGGGGGAGGTTATTTTTAACCTTGTGGTTAACTTTCACCCTTTGCAGCGCTTAGACTCGTGGCCCGGTTCGGACAGGCATTTTTCGGAGATGGTTCACGGTTTGGCGTTCAGGCGGTGGTGGTGCCACGCTTGCGACACAAAAGTATTATGGCTTCAAACTCATTACCAGCTGCTCAAGACCGACTCTTTGCCCAAGGAACGGACATGGTTCACGGTCTCCACGAACACGAGGTGCCTGTGGGCATCAAACAAAACACGGAGGTTGTCGTCTCTGGGGCTCTGAATGCGGCCGTAGGGGCAGAGGCCGCCTACGGGGTGAAACAGGTGGAGAAAAAGGCTGCTAACGCGGTGGTGATAGCTCAGGATAAGGCAGCCAAAGTGTTCATCAGCAACGCACGCAAGCGGCTCTCCGGATTCTTTGGGGAGAGCTACAGCACGGAGTGGGGTGCCGCTGGCTGGCCCAGCAACTCTACCGCCATCCCCACGACTCAGGATGAGCGCTTTTCCCTCATCAACAGCCTGAAGCTCTACTTTGCCAGCCATGCAGCGCATGAGAGCGCGGACCTGGGCGTCACCTCTGCCCTGGCAGCCACCCTGCACACGGCCATGAGTGACGCGCGCGCGGAGTTGGACCAGAAAATAACCGAGGTGGGTCTGGCCAAGGTGGCGCGGGACAATGCCGTGGCCAACTTGCGCAAGCGCATGGAGGGCCTGATCGGTGAACTGGCTACTCTTCTGAGTCCTGATGATCCTCTCTGGCACGCCTTTGGCCTGAATCGCCCTGCGGACCCTGAGACGCCTGAGGTGCCCACCTTCACCACCGCGCTGCCCGGCGTGCCAGGTTCCGTGCTGGTGGACTGGGATGATGCCGCGCGGGCTGAGCGCTACCGGGTGTGGATCATGATCGTGGGCACAGACACGGACTTCCACGCCGTGGAGACGGTCTTTGATAGTGACGTGACGCTGACCGGCCTGCCCAGCGGTGCCACCGTGAAAATCCGTGTAACCTCCGCCAATGACGCCGGCGAAAGCACCCCCGGACCCGAAGCTACGGTGGTAGTGCCGTAAGTGGGGGAGTTTGCGGTGGTTGAGCGATTGTTGAGCAGTGGTTTAGCCATTGTTTATGAAGAATCCGCTCAACCACTGCTAAACCACCGCTCAACGGCGCGCCAGCGCCCCTCAACCATAGCCAACTTCCCCTTTTCCCCATGCCCTTCGATCCTGACTGGCCACAAAACGGCCAAAACATAGATGCAGATAAGTTCCGCGAGCAGTTCACCAGCCTGCTGGCTGAAAGCAGCGCTAACACGAACAACGTGGACACGCTCAACATGAACGCGGAGCCCAACTACGAGCAAAACCAAATCCAAGCCATCCTGCAAAAGCTGGATGAGGTGATCCTGGCGCTGCGGCGGTAGGTGCCGTGCTTCCGTCGAGATCTAAAATCAAAAATCGTCACTCAGAAATCAACTGGTCCTGCCAGTGTGCGCCATCTCGACGTAGCGGAACTCGCCAGAGTTCCGTCCCCAGCGCTCCGAAATCACCCCTGGGCCAATCCCCGGAAGCTTGGCAGCTTCCGCTACGAATAACCCCAGCGCTCTGAAATCACTTTTGGGCCAATCCTCGGAAGCTTGGCAGCTTCCGCTACGCACCGTGCTCTAAGTCCTCACCCTTTTAACAGCTCACAGCGGCGGAAGCGACTCCAGGGCGGCATTTAGGCGTGCGGTGGTGCCGTGCTTCCGTCGAGCTCAAAAATCAAAAATCGTCACTCAGAAATCAATTAATCCTGCCAGTGTGCACTGGAGTGCGCTGCATACGCCGAACAATAGATTGCTGATTTCTGGGTGCAGATTTTTGATTTGTCTGAGGCGCGACTTTGGGTCCGGTGGTTCCCTTTGGTCACACAATGGCTTATCTCTCTCAAGCCTCCGGCTTGGGGATATGCATTGATTCGTGCCTATTGGTGTCCATTCAGCCTTGGGAGTAAACCTTTCATCGTTCGCAGTTTGCTACGAAGAATGGAACGGAGAACGGACTAGCGAGGATTGGCGGTTTTTTCTCAAAACCCGAGGTCTGCCAGTGAGAGGCTGGTGCCGGGGCTGACGGTGGTGAGAGGCACGTTCATACCGCTGGTATAAACGGTCTCCTGACCGTAGGCCGCTCCTTCTGGCTTGCTGAACACGCTGATGGTTTTGCCATTAATGTCCACCAGCCATGACTCTGCTATGCCGCAAGATGCATAGAGAGGAATCTTGGCATCCCGATCATAAGCTAGGCTGGTGTCCGCAACTTCAATAGCCACCAGGACATCACTCGGCTCAGGATGGCTGCCCGCATAGAAGTCAGACCGGAACTTGGCTACCACAATGTCTGGCTCCGGCTCGGAGTAGTCATGGATGGTGATGGGTTCCTGTCCGCGAACCACAAAATCCAGTGGAAGGGCGCGAATAAGCATTTGCTCAAGACGGGTGCGGATAGCGCTATGGAGTGAGCCTATGGACATTTTCGTTACAAGGTAGCCGTGGATGAGTTCCACGCGGTCATCTTCACTCAACACACCCTGCTTGATCATGGCGTGGTATTTCTCGCAGGTGATACGTGCCAAGGGTGGCGCGGTAGGTGGCAAGGCTGCGAGTTTCATGATGGGTGAGTATGTCACTACTGAGTGGGAGTGGCAAGAGTGGAGGCTGGGGCGTCCGTCGAGCTCAAAAATCAGAAACCGTCACTCAGAAATCAATTAATCCTGCCAGTGTGCACTGGAGTGCGCTGCATACGCCGAACAATAGATTGCTGATTTCTGAGTGCAGATTTTTGATTTGTCTGAGGCGCTGCCCCATGAAGATCAGCGCCCACTACGGCGCTACCCCAGGATGCAGTTCGATGAAGTAGCTCGTGCTGGCGCTGGGTCCCACGGCATAGCCGAAGGCGTTGGCGTCATTCTGCACCAGCACGCCGTAGAGCGGTATGGGTGCCGTTTTGGTGGTGGGCAGTTGGCCCGCTACGGGTAGGGCCGGGTGCGTGCCGGTGAAGACGCCCGTGGCCCGGTTGATCTTCAAAGTCAGTCCGTTCACCGCCGTCGTCAGCACCAGCAGGGGCGAGAGTTGGGCGTTATAGGCTGTGACCAGTGACGCACCGCCAAACCCTCGATCCACCTCCACATACATTGCGTGGTTGGTGGCCATGCCAGCCACCAGAGGCTCTCCCTGGATCGTTGGGGTGTAGCGTAGGAATGAAAAACTGCTCTGCCTGTTAAATCCACCCGCCACGGACGCGGGCTTGGCAGGCGTCACGCCCGCCGGGCGGAAAATCTGGGCCGTTCCGCTGAAGTCTAGCCCGCCCCCATTCAACCCGCCGAACAAAAGATAGCCCTTCTTGTTATAGAGCGGTATCCGCCCGCCAAAACCTATTCCCAATGCCGCACTGCCCCTCAGCCGTGTGCTGTAGGTGAACTTCGTCCCGTCATACAGGCCGCCAGTGACCTTCACCACGCCTTTGGACGTGATCTCTACCGCCATCACGCACACCAGGGTATCCACATCAAACATCCTCGCCGTGTAGCGTCCCACCGTTGCGGGTGGAGCCTGGTATTTCGTCGTGGGTGCCAGTTCGGCCACTGAACCGGCCGACTCGCCGGAGAAACTCGCCCCCGTCACCTTGGCCTGCAGGAACTCGTCCTGCGCTCCGCTCAGGGTTAGGTCCAGCGTGAAGGGCGGCAGGTTCTTGCCCGTCACCTGGATGGAAGCGGTCCGATTCTGCCCAAACTGGCCGCTGAAGGTGTATTTGGCTCCCTGGAAAGTGATCGTCCCGGTGAACTTGCCATTGCCCGTCAGATTCAGAGTCAGTTCAGACGCCCCGTTGTTGATGACGATAGGTGGCGCGGCACGCCCCAGAGGCGGTGGAGGCGTGGTGTCACCCAGATTCACCGAGAACTGCCCCGTGCCGAACGTCCCGAACTCAAACGCACCCACGTCCGCCTTGTCCTTGATGCCCAGGCCACGCTGATCACCCCCCAGGCTGGTTGTCGCCTTGTCGATGGCCGGGCTGCCCGCCAGGAGAACCATGGTGCGGGTAGGGCCACCGTTCTGAGCCAGAGCGCTCAGCATCGGGTCCACCGTCAGAGGAGCCGCCCCACTGAGCTTGCCACCGTGCACGGTGAGAATATTCGGCACGATGTTCACCCCTGCGGTGATCAGCCCCTTGTTCTGATCAAAAAAGTCATTGTTATTGGTCACATCATTCGGCATCAGCGGAAAGGCCGTGTTGCCGGAGATGATGGAGTCCGTCAGGGTGCAGTCATAGAGCAAGTACAGGCCACCACCGCCCTCCATCTCATTGGCCGTGTTGCCTGAGATGGTGCAATGCGTGATCTTCAGCACCGGCTTGCCCCCCGTAGGGAACTGATACTGATCTATCGCCCCGCCGAACATCGCCGAGTTGCCAGAGAACGTGCAGTTCTCCAGGGTGGCATGGCCCTGATTCAGCAGAGCGCCCCCACCGGAGTCCACCGGCGGCACGGCACCCACATTCGCTTGGTTGCCAGAGAAAGTACAGCGCTGGGCTTTCAGCGTCCCCACATTCACCACGCCACCACCGCCCATGGAGGAGGTATTCCCTTCCACCGAGCACTCGGTCAGCAGTAGGTTGCCATCGTTCCTGATGCCACCTGCCGCCGGGTCATTTCCATTTTTGAACGTCATCCGCCTCACCTCCAGCACCACACCAGAGAACACATCCATCAACTTCGTCCCCCCGCCGCCATCCACCGTCACTCCCGCGCTGTCTGCCGTGGGGGCGATGGCAGTCGCATCTATGATAAGCCTACCCGCCTTCACCTTCAGCGGCCCCAGGGCTGCATTGAGGGCGATGGTATGGAAGAGGCCATTGAAAGCACTCGGGCTGAAGGTGATCGTGCTTCCATCCCCGGCATAAGTCAGCGCCTCTCTCAAAGAGATACCCGTGCCGTCGGGAGGGAAGTCATTGAGTTCATCCGTCGTCGTCGTCACCTCCACGCCCTTGCCCTGAAACGCAAACGTAGGAAACTCAAAGGCACCCACATCACACTTCCCGCCCATCAGGCGTGGGCGGCCACACTGGTCCGACCCGCCGAGCAGACTGGGTGCCCGATCTATGGCCGGACTGCCCAAGCTCAGCGCTATCGTCTGCGTACGCCCGTGATAGCTGTCCAGGGCGGCCAACTTGGCCTCTTTGATGGAGGTGGGGAGAATATTAGACTCACTGTCCACCAAGGTGAATGCACCATCCGTCCGCTGGCTGGAAAGTTTCTGAATCATATTCACACCCCTCACCTGAAGCTTGGGCGGAAAAGGTGGATTCGGCGCGTTGGCAGCTACGAAGGAGCCCATCAACACATCCGCGCCACCTGCCGCATGCGGAGCCGAAATATTCCCCGTGATCAGACAGTTCTCCACCTTCACCGTGGCGTTCGGGCTGTTTAACACCGCCAGTCCCCCTCCCCCCTGCACTGCCCTGTTATTAGTGATCGTGCAGTGGCTCAGAGTGCAGTTGCCGCTGAAGTCTTGGAGCAGGATCGCTCCACCTGCCTGCATTGCATTCAGGCTCTTAGCTATGCCCACTTTGTTCCGCGTGAACGTCGAGTTGGTTATCTTCACCGTCCCTCCTCCTCCATAGACCACTAAGGCACCTCCCCCGGTGATGAGTGCGCTGTTAGATACATTGTTATCCCCACTCTCATTATCCACAAAAGTGCAGCGTGTGATCTCCACTGAGGTGCTTGGGCCCCCAGCCGCAAAAATCACGCTGCCGCCGGAAGATGCAAAGTTCCCAGAAAAGGTGCAGTCGCTTAGGTTGAGAGAGCAGTTTCGCTCCATGGTGATCAATCCAATACTTCCAGCGTTGCGGAACGTCAGTCCCCGCAGGGTGAGGGAAGAACCTTGCATGACGTCAAAGGCTTTTCCCCTATTCGCATTCACCGTGATGCCGTTGGGCAAACTCGTCGCATCGATCACCACATTAATTGTGCCATCGAATACCTCGCTTAATCTAATCACCCCGCCATCCAACGAGGGGGCAAACGTCACCTTCCCGCCACTGTTTCCCACGGCCGAGACGGCCTCCGTTAGTGTGACATCCGCACCAGACGGGACACTGAACTCATCATTAAGTAGCGTCGTGACCACCGCATCCACCGCCCAGGCAGGCGAGGCGAGCGCGAAAAACGTAACCAGGGAGAGGCAGGGGAAGTGAAGCGTTTTCATAAGCATAAAGTCCGCCACCGCAGGCACCGCGCCCTAGTGGCCGTGAGAACTACCCCATTAAACGCCCCTTCCCGAAAAAAATGAAGGTCTTTTTCCGCTACAGTGGGTCATTCTACACCCCGCTTCGGCCAGAAGACACGACTCCAACCGTGCTCTCGGCGGTGACTCTAACGGTGCAGTGCTTGTAACTGGGCTGTCGGCTGATGGGGTCGACGACTTCTAGGGTGAGCTGGTTGACTTGGGGGTTGTGCATGGGGAGGAAAGCCTCTCCGCGGCGGACGGTGGTGCGGAGTTGGGCGGTGGCTTTGATGCTGCCGCGCCTGGATTGCACAAGAACCTTTTGTCCATCGACGATGTGACCAGCGTCTGATGGGTGAAGGGTGAGGATGAGCTCGCTGGGGTGGAGTTTGCTCAAGACTTGGGACTTACCCGTGCGGGTCTCGGTGTGCCACTGGGCACTGCTGCCTCTGCCGGTGAGAAGCACGAGGGGGTAGGCGTCGTCTGGAGTCTCGATCGGCGGCTGTGGATCGGCCACTACGAAGCGGGCTTTGCGGTCTGGGGTGAAGAACTTGCCGTCCTCAAAGAGTCGGCGCTCCTTCCCCTGCCCTGGCGGCCACTGCACGCCGCCTTCACGAATGAGCTGCTCGTATCCCTGAATGCTGGTGATGTCGCATGGCTGGTCAGCGCTGCATCGTTGTAGAATCTTAAAGACCTCAGCAGGGCTGCTCCACTCGCGAAACAGATCGCCGCAGCCCCAGCTCTCTGCAACGAGCCGGAAGATGCTGAAGTCGCTAAGTGCCTGGCCGGGTGGACGCCGCACTTTCATGCTATAGCCATGGCGGCGCTCTGAGTTGATAAAGGTGCCTTCTTTCTCGCCCCAAGCTGCGGCTGGCAAAAGCAAGTGGGCCATGCGTGCGGTCTCGGTGCTGTGATACATGTCCTGCACGACGAGGAACTCCAGTTTAGACGCAAGCTTTTGAAAGCGGCCCTGCTGAATCCACGAGTGAGCGGGGTTGGTAGCGATGATCCATAACGCCTTGATGCGCCCTTCTTCGACTTCTTGAAGAATCTGGTCATACGCAAGGCTAGGGCGCGTGGGAATACGCTCCAGCGGGATGCCCGTGGCACGCGCGACTTTCTCCCGATGGATAGGATTGGTGAAGTCATGGCCGCCAAGCAGGTTGGTGGTGTTGGAGAACAATCGCGAGCCCATAGCATTGCATTGGCCTGTGATGGAGTTGGCTCCTGTGCCTGGCTTGCCGATGTTGCCCGTCATGAGGGCGAGGTTGATGATGGACTGAGCAGTGCGTGTGGCCTGATGTCCCTGGTTGACACCCATGGTCCACCAGAAGGAGACCCGCGGCGTGCCTTCCACAATCCATCTGGCTAACATACGGATGTCACTCATGGCGATATCCGTCTCGCTGGATGTCCTATCTAGATCATAGGCCTGGACATGCTCCCGCATTTGCTCGTAGCCGCTGGTGCTGGCTTGGACGAAGGCTTTATCGGTGCCGCCAAGTTGAATGATCTGATGTGCTAGGCCATAGAACAGTGCCAAGTCACTCTTGGGCCGCAGGCGGAGATGCATGGTAGCAGCCGCAGCGGTCTCTGTGGTGCGTGGATCAATGACGACGATCTTGGGATTGCGTTTATTGTTCAGCACCCGCTGCCATAGAATGGGGTGAGCGATGCAGGGATTGGCCCCAACAAAGACGAGCACATCGGATTGCTCAAAGTCGGCATACGTGAAGGGTGGCGCATCAAAGCCGAAGCTCTCTTTATAAGCAGCGACTGCGGTGGCCATGCACTGGCGGGTATTCCCGTCTCCGTGCAGGATGCCCATGCCAAACTTGGCCACGGCCCCGAGGAGCGCCATCTCCTCAGTCATGATTTGTCCCGTAGAGATGAAGGCTGCGTTCTCTGGGCCGACCTCACGCATCTTCGTGGTGAAGATGGACATCGCCTCTGCCCAAGAAACGGGTTTACCATGATGCAATGGCACGGTGGCACGGTCTGGCGCATCCAAGACCGAGAGAGCCTCCCAGCCTTTGGGACAGGCCGTGCCTTGGTTCACCGTGTAATCGAGATCGGGCGTGACCACTCCATTCTCATGCAACTTCAACCCGCAGCCAGTGGAACAGAAACCACACACGGCCTTGCCCAGCACCTTGGGTGGGTGGCGAACCAGATCGCGTGTGAGCGGCCCATCCCACTCTCTGAGCTGAAGGCTCATCGGGTAAAGAAGCGGTGCCTTTCCCACACCAGAAGTGCTGCGAGTGGCCCGACCAGCATCCAAGGCAAGACCATGACGAGCGTGGTGGCAGCAAATCGGGGAACAGTGACCTGCCAGCGCCACTGTGGCCTGCGAGTGTCCACATAAACCATGATGGAGCAGATCACTGATACGATGCCTGCCGCAAGCGCGAGCGGAGTAGCGCGGGGATCGATAACACTGAGACCCGCTAACGGGACATAGGCTCCAAATGCCAAAATCTCGCGTGAGAGCCAGCTTTTACGCCAGCCAAGGAAGGCGCGCCAGGCCTTGAGCGGCTGACCGAGATGTAAGGTGCTGATGGCGACTCCAAGCGCTCCCAACAGTGCACATGCAAGAGGGTGTTTACCAAACAGAATGCCACCAACACTCAACTGCGTGAGAACAAGCATCCACGCAAGAGGACCATGGTGTTGAGCTTCTGACTTCTGGTCAGTGCCAGAGGGAAGATCCTTGCGCTTGGTGTGATACACGCTGGTCGGCTGGGTGTAGCTCCGATCAAAGGCTCCTGGAAACAACACGCCAACATCGGCATCCTTCTTCACCACGCGAATGCGGATGGCTTCATTGGGGCAACTCTGCACACAAGCGGGTGCTTCCCCTGCTGAGAGGCGCGACTGACACATGTCACACTTCCGGACGATGCCTTTTTTGACGTTCCACTTGGGCACGTCATACGGGCACTTCATCATGCAGTAAGAGCAGCCAATGCATTGGTCATCGAGATGGCGGACGATGCCAGTGGTCTCATCTTTCTCGTACGCGAGCACCGGGCAACCATTGGCACACGCGGGGTCTTCACAGTGATGACAGGCCTTGGTAATTGTCTGCGTCAGATTGCTAGACGTGTCGGTAATAGAAAAGACATCGCGCCAGGACTCATTTTCATCCAGGCCGTTCATGGTGTGACAAGCCACCACGCACGCCTTGCAGCCCGTGCAGGCGTCAAGATTGACGTCAAAGGCGTATTGCTCGCCCGGCGAGGGTTTGGTCAGCGGAATAAGGTGGCTAAACCGACCACCCGAGTGCTCGGATATCTCGACCACCGGAGTCCTGAGCACTCGCTGATCTAGCAGGAGCTCATCCAGCAGAAGAGAAGGCTTCCTGGAGCTCACCGACCGTGTGTCGATTGCAATACTCATGAAATGACTCGCCCTCCTTTCTATGAGCGAGGTAGCCCTTGAGCATGGCTTCAAGAGTGGAACCCAAAGACTCAATGGGAACACCACTGAACACTTGGCGGCCAATCTTGCGATTCTCACCAAAGCCGCCTCCGACCGTGATGTGATAGCCCTCGCCTGACTCGGACTTCACTTTCGTCCCAAGCAGGCCGATATCTCCCATGAAGTGTTGTGCACAAGAGTGCGGACAACCGGTGAAGTGAATATTGACTGGCTTGTCGAGCTTGAGACGCCTATCGAGGTAATCCATCATCGCGATGGCATGGGACTTGGTGTCGGTAGCGGCGTATTTGCAGTAACGATTACCCGTGCAGGCAACGAAGCCGCTGCGGAGGTTGGATTGCTCACAAGGGAAGCCGAGTTTGCCAAGAGACTTCACCAAGGTAGCCGCATACGTCTGCTGAACGTTAGGGATAATGAGGTTCTGCCACACAGTAAGCCGCACCTCACCCGTGCCATACGCCTCAGCAAGATCCGCAACACGACGGAGCTGTTTGGCCGTCAACTGACCGACGGGCACACTGGCACCGACATAAACAAGACCTTCCTGCTTTTGCCGATGCACGCCAACATGCGAGTGACCCTGCTGCGAGAAGGCTCTGCGCTCCTGGAGAGACGAGTCAGCCGGAAGTCGCGTGAGTTTAGCAGGGAGCAGTTTCTCCGCCTCATCTAGCACGCCAGAGAGACCGAGCTTCTCGACCACATACTTGAAGCGTGCGCGCTTCCGATTCGTCCGATCACCATGTTTGATGAACACCCGAAGCAGAGCAACCATCACATCATTCAACTGAGCTGCAGGGACGATCACACCCCAATCACTAGCGAACGTTTGGTGGCCAGTGACACCACCGAGGGCGATTCGGAAGTAGATACCGGGCTCGATGCCTTGATCATTGCCCAAAATCTTTACCGCAGAGGCTCCAATGTCATTGGTGTCCTCTACGGAGCTAATCAAACCACCGCCGTCATAAGCGATGTTGAACTTCCGAGGCAGATCATAGAACTCCGTGCTGCCGATGATAAGCGTGGCGAGCTCATTGACCAGGGGGCGGACATCCAGCAGCTCAAAGGGATCATAACCCGCACAGGGGTTCATGGTGATGTTGCGGATGTTGTCCGCTCCAGCACCTCTCGAGTGCAACCCACAGCCTTGAATGCGCCGCAGCACCTCTGGGCAGTTCTTTGGCTCGATGAGGCGAATCTGGAAGTTATTCCGCGTAGTGATTTGGATGTAACCCGAAGTTAGCTCTTCCGAAATGGCAGCAAGTTCGCGTAGTTGATGACTCCGCACGATCCCACCAGGAATCCGCAGCCTGCACATGTATCCGTCTTTGACTGGATTGAGCCAAAAGAGGCCATTCCACTTGTAACGAAAGACATTCTCAGGCTCGGGCTTGGCGTTCCAACGCGCATCAATCATGAGCTGCTCCATGGCATTGAGCGGTGGCGACTCTCTTTTGATGCGCTCCTCTTTGGTGAGGTCATCCAAAGCAGGGCCTTCCGGTTGTGGTGTAGGCGCAAGTTGAGAGAAAGACACTCCACCCGCTGAGACACCAGAGAAGAAGCCCTCCAAGTATCGTGTTTGTTCCAGAGAAAAGGCACTCATCGTTTTGGCTTCAATAGACATCCCGGCAGTAACGACCCTCTTTGCGCATGGCCTCTACTGTTGATTCACCGACGATCTCACGGAGAGCAGCGTCTACGTCCTTGGCCATGCGTTTAGCATCGCCACACACGTAGAAGTAAGCGCCACCATCAATCCAGCGCTTCAACTCATCCGCAGACTGCCGCATGCGATCCTGAACATAGACTTTGTTCTCCTGATCGCGGCTGAATGCTGTGTCCAACCGCGTGAGGTGACCACTCTGAAGCCAGGCGGTGATCTCCTCGTGGTAAAGGAAATCAGATGCTCGCCTTTGGTCACCGAAGAAGAGCCAGTTCTTACCTTTGGATCGAGTCGCCTCTCGTTCCTCCAGGAAGGCGCGGAAGGGTGCTATGCCCGTGCCGGGTCCTACCATGATGATCGGGACATCAGTGTCTGTGGGAAGTCGGAAGTGGTTGGCTTTATGGATGAAGACACCCGTTGTTTCATTGAGCGCCAACCGCTCAGACAGGAAGGTAGATGCAACGCCTTTGTGCTGAACTCCACCGTCCTCATATTTGACCACGCCAATTGTCAGATGAACCTCCTCTGGGTGCGCATTGAGACTGCTGGCGATGGAATACAGCCTGGGCTGGAGTTTCCGGAGTGTCTCGAATGAAAACTCGCCACGTGGTTTGCCCAAGAGATGCCGGATCTCATATTGAGTGGTTAGCTTTTCTCGCAGTTCTGTGTCCGCAGCATCCAAACCTTGTTGATTGATGACAAGATCAACCACCTCGGGGCAATTGCTGACGTAGACGCCAAGCGCATCACCCACTTCATAGACCATGCCTGAGCCTTTAAGGGAGAAGACAATGTGTCGGGTGTCTTTGGCAGAGTCCTTACTCGTGAGTCGATTGTTTGCCTTCAATGAAGCGGCAAATGGTTTCTTCTTTGTCCATCCGACCTCCTCACTCTCCTCAGTTACCTTAGCCGCAGGTGCCACTCCAAGGGCCGCAAGCGCACTGGAGGACCAATGCTCAGCCGTCTCCTCAAAATCCACATCGCAGTCAGCCCGACCCACCACACGCTCTGCTCCAAGCTCGGCAAAACGCTCATCAATCTTCCGGCCCGCGAGGCAGAATGTATCGGCGTAGTTTCGGTCGCCAAGAGCAAGCACACTGTAGCGAACTCCTTTGAGCTTGGGTGAGCTTCCGTTCTGATTGATCGAGGTCCAAAAAGACTGAGCATTGTCAGGCATGTCCCCATCACCCCAAGTGCTGGTAACCACTAGCACGTTCTTTTCCGCAGGAAGTGCACTAGCAGCCACCGTGTCCATGCTAGCCGCCCGCGCACTGAAGCCGCCGGCAGAAGCTCGTTTGGCGATCTTCTTTGCCACAGCTTCCGCGTTGCCGCTCTGGCTGCCGTAGAGCACCAGGAGTGGTTCCTGGTGCTGGGTGCCACCTGCTGGCAATGAAGCACCAGCAGGTGCGCTCCCACGGCTGAGAACTCCTGCGAGAAAGCCATTTAGCCAGGCGCGCTGCTCAGCCGAAAATGGGGCATTCTCTGGAATGAGGGGGACCATGATTGAAGTGAGGTTAGAAGTTTACCTGCACTTGAGCGTAAGCGAAGTCAGCGTCATCCGATGCCCCTGTGTCAGAGAGGTAGTCTCCGGCGAAGTAGTGGCTGTAGCCGAACAAGAAGCTCAGGTTCTTACTGTGCTTATAGGCGACTGTGACGTCGATTTCTGAGCCTCGGAAAGTATCAGCCCCAGCACCGTTCTCTCTCACTTTGGTGATGCCATTGACGCGATACCAAGCATCGTTGCTCGTGTCGTTCCAGTAGAGGTGGTAATCGAGTGTGATCTTGATCTTTTCCGTGGGCTGGATGCTCAGGTTGATCTGTGGGTTATGCATGTTGATCCAGCCAGTAGTGTCCATGAAGCCATAGAACAGGTGGTTGGTAGGAAAGAGGTTCTGGAACGTGCCCACATCGCCATCGGTGGGATTGTCATCACCAGAGCCGTAGTTGTATTGCACCCCGAAGTTAGTCTTCCATGCGTCTTGGAACTGATAGCCGAGCTTCCAGTGGCCCGCGAATGCGAACAGGTCCTTGTCTGCCACTTCACCAAACTGAAGGGCCATCTCTGTGTTGTAGTAGAAGCCGTTAAGCTTCTTGGGATCGCCTTTCCAAAGGGTGCCGAGCGTGAAGAAGCTTTGGTTTCCTGTGGGAGCATTTTGATCCAGGTGAAACACATAGAAGTCCGTGGTGGTGTTGAACGGCACGAACTGAGTAGCCAAATACGCTCCTGAGAACATCTGATCGCGTGGACTGTCGTTGTAGAAGTCGGACTGGTTGAACACGCCGTCCTCAAACGTCACCACACTCGAAGTGAAAAGATCGAATGAATACTTCTTCCCAGCATATCGGAGCTTGGCAGCATCGAAGGTCCGTGAAGGATTGAGCCACTCGAGTGGACCAACGAGGCGCTGATCGCCATACGAGAGTTTCTGGCGACCGGCCTTGAAGCTCCAACCATCTAGCTGTTGCCCCAGCATCACCCATCCCTCAAGGAGGTCGAAGGTATCGTCACCTTCAGCGCCGAGTTCACCGATGATGTTAGGACGATCTGAATCGAACTCACGCGCATCCTGACCTTGAGCGTAGAAGGACAGCCATGGGGTAGGTTTGAACAGAGCACCTAGACGGGCACGCTGAAGCAGCCAGGCATCATCAGTGAGTGAGTCGACACCACTGTTGAAGTCAAAGTTGTTCTCCCGTGCTTCAAATCGCATCTTCTCCTCAAAGTCGAAGGTGAGTTTGCCATCGAAGAAGGAGAGTGGATTGGCAGGAGGAGGTGGCGGTGGAGTAGCGGGTGCTTTTGCGGATGAGGCTGCATCACCAGCAAACGCTGGCGAAGAAGCAACGAGGAGGAGAGCAATGATAGGTCGTAATGATTTCATAAGGTTTTTGGAGTTGCGGATTGCCTACACGGGGCTTGAGAGCAGCTGGCCGGACAGCTCTTCAGCCATGTCGATGGATGGTTGGAAATCGGGTTCCCGGCTGGGCCGGATGTGGGAGCGATCGTTCAAGAAGCCAATGAGGTGCTCGCGCAGTTCGTAGTAGCGCGGATCTTCCATGATCTGCTTGCGGCTTCTGGGACGCTCAAACGGGATACGCAGGATGTCTCCAACCTCGGCCTCAGGACCATCGGTCATCATCACCACACGATCGGAAAGGAAGATTGCTTCATCCACATCGTGCGTGACCATGAGTGTGGTGATCTTGTTCTTGCGCCACAGATTGAGCAGGACTTCTTGGAGCTCATAACGCGTGAGCGCGTCTAACATGCCGAATGGCTCGTCAAGAAGCAGCATCTTTGGCTGAAGGGCGAATGCACGGGCGATACCTACGCGCTGTCTCATGCCCTGGGACAGTTCTGCGGGCTTCTTGTGCATTGCATCTGCCAAGCCGACCACGGAAAGATAATATTCGGCAAGTTGACGGCGCTCCGTCTTGCTCGCCGTAAAGTAGACCTGGTTCACTCCGAGCATGACATTCTCAAACGCTGTCATCCAGGGCAGCAAACAAGGGCTCTGGAAGACGATGCCACGATCCGGGCCGGGGCCCACAGCTTCACGACCTGCGAGAATCATGTTGCCTTTGCTCAGATCACTCAAGCCAGCCACCATCATGAGCACAGTGCTCTTTCCGCATCCGCTGTGACCAATCAATGTAGCAAACTCACCTTCTTGAAGCTTGAGATTGAAGTTCTTTACGATGGTAGCAGGCCCTTTCGGTGTGTCGTAAATCTTCCAGAGCCGATCAAGCTCCAGCATCTTTGGGTTGAGGCGCGGCTGGCTCATGCGGACACCTCCACTTCTTCGCGTTTAAGTTCATTGCGCCTTCTAGGACCGTGGCGATTGAAGAACTGGAATGTGTTCACGTAGTTGAGATCTTCTGGCAGAATGTCAGGTAGAGTGAGTGTGACTGATGCAGTCGAGCGGGTGCGGCTTTTGGCTTCGAGCAGCGTGTTGATGAGCTGAGAACGCAACGACTTGAAGACTGGGTCATGGTTGATGGCCCGGCGATCCCGCGGGCGTTCGATGGTGATGGGAATCGCCTCGCCCAAAGTTGCGGGAGCTGAGGGAAGAAGCGGAATCACCCGATCAGCGACGAGAATGGCTTCGTCCGGGTCATTGGTTATCCAGACGACAGTGGTTTTGTTGTTCGACCAAATCTCAGCAATCTCATCCTGAAGATTGGCTCTCGTGAGTGCATCCAACGCACTGAGTGGCTCATCGAGAAGCAGCACTTTGGGGTTCATTGCCAAGGCACGGGCCACTGATACCCGTTGCCTCATGCCACCTGACAACTCTTTGGGAAACTTGTGAGCTGCGTGGGAGAGTTTGACCATGGCCACGTATTTGGCCACGTGATCAGCTCGCTCTGCGGCGCTCCATTGAGGAAACACCTCGTCTACAGCGAGCGCGATGTTCTCCGCGACAGTCAACCAAGGCAAAAGAGAGTAGTTTTGAAACACCAATCCGCGCTCTGGTCCCGGACCTGTGATGGACGATCCATTCATCAGGACAGTCCCCTCATCCGGCTTGAGCAGTCCAGAGATCATATTGATGAAGGTGCTCTTTCCCGTGCCGGAGTACCCCACAATGGCCACAAACTCACCTTCATTAACCGTGAGGTTGACATTCGATAGCACTCGCGTGTCGCCATATGACTTGGACACGTTGTTGAGCTGAATCAGAGGAGCGCTCATGGGTCAGGCAGTCTTGAAGCGTCCCTCCACCACGCTCATGAGCCGATCCAACACGTAGCCTACGACTCCTATCGTCAGAATACAGAGAATGATATGAGCAAAGCTACTGGCGTTGTACTGCTGCCAAAGAAAACCTCCAACACCGGGACGCCCGGTAAGCATCTCCACGGCAACGATCACCAACCAAGCGATACCAAGACTCAGCCGAAAGCCGGTGAACATGTATGGCAAAGTTGCCGGCACCAAAACCTTCCACAGAGTCTTCCAGCGGTTGAGCTTCAATACCTTGGCAACATTGAGATAGTCCTGAGGAACTGCACGAACGCCTACCGCCGTGTTCATGACGGTGGGCCACATGGCGCAGATGGCGATCGTGAACAAAGCGGCAGCGTCAGACGCCCCAAAGGTGGTCTTGCCCGAGCTATCCATGAGTTTGACGCCACTGAACATCACCATACCCAGCGGAAGCCAAGCCAGTGGTGACACTGGCCGGAGCACTTGAATGATAGGATCCAAGGCGATCGTCATCTTCTTGGACAATCCGATCACAAATCCCAGTGGTGTGCCGAGCAGAAGCGCGATGAAGTAGCCCTGGGCAACCAGCTTCAGAGAAAGCCAGGTGAATCTCAAAATGCCTTGGTCCAACTCACCACGTTTGGCGAATGGCTCTGTGACGTAAAGCTTGCTTGCCGTCCATGTCTCCGTTGGCGAGGGAAGATCTGCCGAGACCCCCTCCCGCTTGGTGACGGTGACTTTGTCTCCCCAGTCGTCTGTCTTGATCGTGGTGACCGATTTACCTGAGATGGCTGTCCAGATGAGTAGACAGATGAGAATACCACCAAGCGGTAACAAAACAGAGTCGAGTTTGAATCGATGTATCAGATGCATGTGACTAAGCTTTAAGTGTCTTCACGCTGAAGCCGCTGGCATAAGCCTCGAGATCGGACTTTGGATCAAATGTGACCCCATCGAACAGAGTCGATGGCTTCTCATCTAGCCCGCCATGGGTGTAGCCAATCTCCTTCATGGCTTCTTCGTAGATGTCATTACGCATCACCTGCTTCGTGACACCTTCATAGTCCGGAGCACCCTCGGTGAACCCCCAACGCCTAAGCTGAGTCAGCCACCATTTCGCGTATTTTGGCTGCGGATAGTTGCAGTTACGGTCACTGAAGATCATGTAATCAGGGTCTTTGATCTTCCGGCCATCACCCATGTCATACTTGCCTTGCAGGCGCCCAAGGATCGTCTCAGGAGGACAATTGATGTAGGTTGCCGCGCTGACGATCTGAGCCTGTTCGGGTCGATTCTCCATCTTGTCCAGCCAGAGGCTCGCCTCGTGCAGTGCCTTGAGCATTGCTTTGACCGTCTTCGGGTTTTTGGTGGCAAACTCTTCGGTGAACGCGCAAACTTTCTCAGGGTGATCTTTCCATATGGCCTGAGTCGTGATCGCTGTGAAACCGATGTCCTCCGCGATGGTCTTAGCATTCCAGGGTTCACCCACACAGAAGCCGTCCATCTTTCCCACTTTCATGTTAGCCACCATTTGTGGAGGTGGCACAGTGATCAGAGAAATGTCAGCACCAGCACCAACAGCGTCACCTGGGTTAATCCCCCCAGCGGCCAAGTAGTAGCGCATCCACATGGCGTGTGTCCCAGGTGGGAAGGTCATGGCAAAGGTCATTGGCGTGCCACTTGCTTTTGCGGCCTCAACGAATGGCTTCAATGCCTTCGGGTCACCTGAGACCTTACCTTTGAGCGAGTTGGCCAGAGTGATAGCCTGCCCGTTTCTATTGATGATCCAAGGCACGATCATGGGCTTCTTGGGAGCACCACCCAGCCCCATGGTGGAGGCAATTGGCATCCCGAGGAGCATGTGAGTGGCTTGGATATCTCCATTGCCCAAAGAATCGCGAATAGCGGCCCAACTTGCGCCCTTGCTCACCGTGGAGTTGATCCCGTATTTCTTGAAGAGGCCTTTCTCATGGGCGATGACGATGCTAGAGCAGTCTGTGAGGGCGATCATGCCAAGTTTGACATCGGGTGACTCTGGAGAGTCATCCGCAAACACTCGGCCTGACCAGCCAAGTGGAAGACCTGACAACAAAGTTGCTGATTTAGTAAGAAATGCGCGGCGAGTGGGGAGTTTTGGCGTGTTCATGTTAGAGCGTGTTTGAGCTTTGGGGTTTTGAGGATGGTGGGCATGGGTGAAGCCCAGATTTGTGGTAAAAGAGCGAGAGCTTCTGGCTCGCGGTCGCCAGGAATCACTTGGTGACGAAGCAATTGATGCATGATCCACGCGCCTTTGGCTGGAGTGGACTCGTTGGCGTTGTGCCTGTGGAAGATATGAAATTGATCCGCAGGAATCTCACGTCCCGTGCCGGTCACAAAAGGCCCCGCAAGCGAGCGCATCAGCACATCTTCCTTGCAGCGGAAGTAGCTGCTCTCGTGTAGAATGCGTGCAACTGCCGGACGGTTCTCCATTTTGTCACACCAAGCACATGCCTGTGTCAGCGCGCTGATCACGGCAGCGATCTGGGAGCTATGAGCCTTGGCAAAAGCACTGCCAATGAGAAGCGCCTTCTCTGGGTGAAGTGGTGCCAAGTCAGCACTGGTAGCAGCAACCCATCCGTAACCGCTATTAACCGCCTCAGAGTTCCAAGGCTCACCGACACAAAAGCCATCAACCAGCCCCGACTTGAGACTCGGTGCCATCTGTGTCGGTGGCAGCGAGACAATACGCAGATCCGTTTCAGGATTGATTCCTCCGGCGGAAAGCCACTCTCTGAGCAGAAAGTTGTGAGTCGAATACGCTGATACCACGGCAAAAGTGAACCGTCTGTGCGTGCTCTTGATGAGTTTCTTTAGCGTAGCTACGTCCCTTACACCCCGGTTCCACAAGTCAGTGCTCAACGTGATAGCGTTGCCATGGAGATTAAAAATGAATGGGGCCACCACCGGGAATGGCTGGCAGTCCAAACCGAGGCTGAGTGCGAATGCCAAACCGGAGACGGCATGGGCTGCATCAACCTGGCCATGAAGCAACTTTTCCCTGATGGTGGCCCATCCCACCTCACAACTAAACTCAACTTGCACACCATGAAGACGAAACAGATCAAGCTCCCGGGCCACAAGAAGTGGTGCACAGTCCGCAACCGGTATAAAACCGATTCTCAGAGGCGATATCACCCCTTGGAGATGTGGCTGGGACTTTGACTGAGCTATCTTCATTGTTCAGTCGCTCATTCAGCACCGCGCGTGCCAGAGACTTCAAATCACCCATAAATGATTGGTAATCTTTTTCACTGTATGCATGAATATCATTCATGGATATCCTGGACACACGACAGCTCACAGCCTTCGTGGTATTGGCACGCCGCGGCAGTTTTACTCAGGCAGGAAAGGAACTGCACATCACCCAATCGGCGATAAGCCACGCCATTAAGGCATTAGAAAGCAATCTCGGATGCCAATTGTTCCTCAGGCAAGGGAAGAGCGTCTTCCTCACTCATCACGGGCGGGAACTGCTGCCATTGGCAGAGAATATTATGCAGCAGATGGCACAGGCGAGATTGGCACTTGGTGCCCTTGATCGTAACCCGAGGGGCAAGTTAACCATTGGGTGCACGCCGGCTGCGTCACAGTTCATTCTACCAACCGTCTTCCGTGAGTTTAAGGAGTCCTTTCCGCTCTACGACATCAAGGTCGTCCCCGGCGAGACTCCAGAAACAGCTAGAAGGCTCGTGGCGGGGGAAATCGATATCGGAATCTGCCTAAAACCATCCGATGCGAGCAAATTGGAATGCCACCCGATCTTTACCGATGAACTTGAGATGCTGGTGTCACCTATGCATCCTTGGGCAACAGGGAAGCCGCGATTGAAGGACGCTGGCAAGGAGACTTTCATTGTCTCAAGCCGGAACAGCCAAAGCTTCACCATGTTGAATGAAATGTTTCTCAAGCAAGGCGCACGTCTCAATCACATCATTGAGCTTGGTAGCACGGAGGCAATGAAAGAACTGGCCAAACTTGGGATCGGCATTGCAGTCTCTGCACGTTGGACAGCTCAAGCAGAGATAAAACAAAAGCAACTCCACGTCGTGCCTCTCCCACGAGGCCAAGTCAAGCGCACCTGGGTAACCGCCATCCTCAAGGGCAAAAGACTCAACCTAGCCGAGCGCACTTTCGTTGGGCTATGTGAAGAAACAGGGCGTCTGATGACGAAGAAAGACTGAATGCCAAAATCATCGCGTCGTGCTCAGGAACTGCCACACGTCGGCAATCTCGTTTGGTTGGAGATTCGTCATCTCTTCCGATAAAGGAGGATGAAGCGGGTTGATGATCTCGCCCAACATCAATGAACGAAAATACCACGGAGTTACCCGCTTGGTCAGGCTAGTAAGATCGACTGCCGAAGCGACCGGAGCTGGATTGCCTGGAAGGATGTGGCATGAGGCACACTTAGCTACCGCAAGGGCACTACCACGGCCTGCATGACCACCAACGAGCGCCACATCGTCTTGCTGATCAAGTTTGAACAACTCCAGGAGACTCTCGGATTCATGTTTGCTAAACAAAGGCATGCGGACCTCCAAGGACGGTCGCACCGCTGGCGCTCCAGATACCAGTGAGAACTTAAGAACATCTGGGAGCAGTTTTCCTCCAATGAAATCGAGGCTCGGGGGCAAACTTCCAGGATGCTTGGTGGAAAAGTAGGCCGCTCGCGGCTCTTCAGGACCGCCCTTGCCATCTCGGTCATGGCAGGCGTAGCAATTGAGTCGAGTCATCTGCCAATCCAGCCGTTGAGTAGGCTCCATCTCATCAGGAGGACCAGCCTGAAGGCGCTTAAGTGCGAGGCGAAGTGCGCGGAGTTGCAAGGGGTTGAAGTCATACTTGGCGGCACCGGGTTCCGGGACTGCTGTGAGGCAGTTCGTAGCGGTATCGAGCACGAGTTTGCCCATAGGCAGTGCCGGAGTTGACATCATGCCATCAAGGGTGTGGCAATTGACGCAGCGTTCAGTCGAGAACGCCTTCTTACCTGCCTCGGCCGACTGTGGCGGAACTGCGAGGAACTTTCGCTCAGGCGCCGTCTCCACTTTGCGCCCCTCATGAAGGTAAGCAGCGATGTCTGCCGCCTCTTGTTCGTTAAGGCGCTGTGATGGCATTCTGCCAGAGGGGCGATCTAGCCGGGGATCAAGTAAGAACCGAGCGAGGTGCTGAAGGTCGTAGGCGTCCGCCATCGCGATGGGCACAGACGCATTGCCCGGACGGTCAAAATCTTGTCCTTGAGCGATGCCCGGTGGAGTCACATCGCTAGCAGGCTCATGACAAGCCACACATCCGGTCTGATGGTAAAGCTTTCTTCCACGCGAACTGTCACCTTGGGGTAGAGATTCAACGTTCTTCTTCAGGCTTGAAAGGAATGATACGAGAGCCTCAACTTTCTCGTCGCTTCCTTCCGCATTCCCATAGAGCAGAGCGGGCATCTGGGTGCCACGCTTGCGCAATTGAGGACCGCGAATCATCAGCCATAGGGTGTCTGCATCCAACCGACTTCCTACACCAGCCAAGTCTGGTCCACGGGCTGGCTCGAGTTGGTTTCGCCATGCTGATGGAGCTTCGTGACAAGACCCACATCGAAGTTCGGCCATCAAAAGGAGACCGCCGTTGACCAAGTGATCGTCAGGATCTTCGGCCAAGTTGAACTGATCAAACGTGAAGACGTAAGGGTGATTGATGGGCTCGGCCTGAAGCGGGTGTGCCCTCAGCCCTGCACCCAGCCCGCAACACCCAAGCACCAAAATGCTAGCAACGAGAAATCTCATTTCCGTTCAGGTGTCCGAAAGCAAACGGAAACCGCTACAGTGACGAGCGTGCCCAAGGTCACGCGCCAAGGGAAGCTTAACACAAAGTTGAAGCCAAGTTTATCCTGAATGCCCATCGGATTCGATAATAGAAGCACCGCCACAATGCCGCAGATCATCGCGATGACATTGCCAGAATCGCTACCGCGAGTTTTGGTCAGTACTGCCACGAGAAATACCCCGAGAAGTGAGCCAAAAGTGAAGCCCAGGATACCCAGGACAAGAGGTAAGATTTCGACCTTCGGATTGTGTGCCATGTAGTAGGCGGTCCAAACGCCAATCACCACGATGAAGAAAGCAAACAGCGCGGTGCTCCAGCGCAAGACTCCTACCTTTTTAGCTTCCGACACGTCTTCTCCCATTCGAGGCAGCAGAAAGTCACGCGCAAAGCTGGTGCCCAACGCATTCAACGCGGTGGAGAGTGAGCCCATGGCCGTAGAGATGATTCCAGCCACTACGAGTCCCCGCAATCCTACCGGCATTTCATGAAGAATGAAGTAGGGAAATATTTCCCGAGACTCTTTTGGAAGATCAGCTGTCGGATGCGCCTGATAAAAGGCGAACAGCATGACGCCAATCAGGATGAAGGCACTGACGATGGGTAAGTCTACGATGCCAGAGAGGATGGTGGCAAACGCTGACTGCTTGCGATTTTTGGCCGTCAGCATCCGTTGAACGGTGTCTTGATCAATCCCATGAGTGGCGGTGGTAACGAACGTGGAACCAATAATGGCCGCCCAGATCGTGTACTCGCTAGTCAGCACGTGTTTGATCCACTCCCAGAAGCCAGGCGAGCCTTCGGGTTTGGCAAAATCAAAGAAAACGGGCGACCTGATGGTATTGGCCACGGTTTCCCATCCGCCCGGGATCTTGGACGCGAGGTATGGGATCGTGAACGCAAGCGATGCCACAAGGACTCCCACTTGAATGAAGTCCGTCCAAATCACCGCTCGGATACCGCCAACACTCGTGTATATGGTTGTTAACAGCGTGATCACTACGACGGCCATGGCGAACAGCCAAAACTTGGTATTAGGATCCACTGGCTTGCCGGTCACTGCGGCAAAACCGATGACAAGAACGATGGCGGCCACGTAGAGCCTGGTGCCCATGGCAAGAACGCGCGTAATGAGGAAAGTGCCTGATGCAAATAGCCGAGTTGCGTTCCCGAACCGAGTGCCGAGGAACTCATACAACGAAATGACATTGTGGTGATAAAAGATCGGGATGAACAGAAAGCTGACAATGATGCGGGCGATCACGGTCCCGATGGCGAACTGGGCATAGGACCAATTGCGTCTCGTGTAGCCAGCCTCTGGTGCGCCCAGGAAAGTTGCCGCGCTGATCTCCGCAGCGAGAATGGAGGCTAGCACCGCCCACCAAGCGATTTGCCGATCGCCCAAAGTAAAGCCTTCTACACTCCCGCTTTTGCTTCTTTGGGAAAGGCCTATGCCCATGATGAGGGCAAAGTAGGCAAGGATAACGATGATGTCTGGCAGGTAGATCATGCGACCTTCATCTTGGCGGTAGGGCGAGGTTGAAGCCAGCAGGAAGTTGCAGGGTTCATCAAGGGCGATAGATTCCGATCTTCAATGAGTAGCGACTCTCGGCGGGCCGGAAATGGGAAGGTGGTTGTGTTTCGGAAATGAGCACAACAGAGTCTCCACGCCAAGGTCGGCAGACGGACAACCTTGGTCTTGGCACAGTCTACATGCTGCTTTCGCTGGCCGGTTATGCTTTCAATGCGCTGTTGATCAGTCGAATGAACACCCCCGGGAATCACGCTAGTCCTTGGGTGGCCATGGCTGTGCGGGGTTTGATCGGACTGCTAACAGTCCAAGTATTGGCTCCGGGAGTACTGCGGGCGGGGTGGAAACGGCTGTTCACCGAGCGCTTGATGTTCGAGCGCGGATTCATTGGCACCCTCGGCATCACGGGATTTTACCTCACGCTCGGCCCACTCGGAGCCGGCAAAGCAACTTTGATCAATAACTCTTGGTCGGTTTTTGCGGCCGTGATGGCGGCGATGATGCTGGGAGAGCCTCTCGGCTTCTTCCGGCTCGGTGGGCTGGTAATCGCCCTTGTAGGACTCGGCATGCTACTTGGAGTTGGTTGGGATATTCTTGCTACCATTCACTGGCAAGAAGCTACCGCAGTGGCGGGCGCTTTTTTCAGTGCCGTGGCCGTTGTGGCAATACGGCAACTTTCAGCCACGACCTCTTCAGCGCTGATTTATGCCTCCCAATGCGTCTTTTGCTTTCTGATGGGACTTCCGGTGGCACTTGGTGGGTTTCATACGCTCACTGCTGGTGATTGGGCCTGGCTTTGCGGTGCAGGAGTGGCGGTCAGCCTCGCCCAACTTGCAATGACGGAAGGATTTCGTTATCTCAATGTGGCTGCGGGCGGCGCCTTCCAAATGATGCTGCCTCTCGTGATCTCTGGGCTCAGTGTTTGGATGTTCGGAGAGGCTTTCACAAGCCTCCAAGTGGCCGGGGCGAGCCTCTTACTGGCAGGATCACTGGTAGCAGTGATCGTTAGAAAATAGAGGTCGCGGGATGCTGGGGATTCAAGAATGGGGTTCCGTAGCCGTGCCTAAAGCAGACGCAGGTTCGGCAAATACTGTTAAAAGTCATAATAAATCATTAGTCGTCTAGGCCGAAGTGCTGTTTATTATGGAAATAGCAGCAAATGCAATCCCCTAGCAACTCCACAACTACTGGCGCTACGCTTCTGGCCGCTTCGTTGCCCGACAGCCGGGTTTTCGGATTGTCTGGGACTGCTTTCGCCAAGGTGCTGGCGGTGTTCGTTGTGCTGGCCTACTGGATGTTGGCCGCGATGCTTCATCCTGCCGGACTCGAGGGAGATGAGCAGCGCTATTATGATGACGCTGTCAATCTCACCAAGGGGTACTTCGTTGCGGATGATCATCCCCGCATTTTCAATGGCCCAGGCTACCCTTTCTTCCTGTATCCGTTCGTGAAGCTTGGTGCTCCGCTCACGATCATTCGCTTCACAGGTGCCGTTATGATCGGGCTGTCCGCTTGGTTCTTGTTCCTGGCCGGCAGGCGGCTCATGCCAGAGCCTTGGGCCATCGCGGTGGCGGCATTTTGCTCATTTCACCCCAACTTACTTCGGCAGGGGCACATGCTGATGACTGAACCGATGACACAGGTGCTGTTGGCGATTTATCTTTGGTGCTTAATCGTCGCAGTGCAGACTGAGAAGCGCTGGTGGTGGTGGGCCGCTGGGGCTGCGGTGAGCATCTGGATGCTCACGATGACCCGGGTTTTCATGGGGCATGTGATTACCGTCATGGTCATCGGCAGCGCCATTCTGGCTATCTTCAAGAGCCTGAGATCTGCGGCCAGACGAACGTTTGTCGTGATGCTTGGTGCGCTGTTTTTGTGCGCACCTTATCTGCGGTTCACCTACAACAAGACTGGGAGCTACTTCCTCTGGTCGACAAGCGCTGGCGAGCTGCTGTACTGGCTAACGAGCCATGAAGGAGGCGAAAATGGCCACTGGTATCACGAATCGGAGGTGTTTGGCCGCCCTGAACTTGCTGTCCGCCATGCGGACTTCTTCCGTAGCATTGCTGACCTAGGACCGCTCGAAAAGGAGGCAAAGTTTAAGGAAGTCGCCATTCGGCGCATCAAAGAATCTCCCCGCGACTTTGCACGGAACTGGGTCTGCAACGTGACACGCCTGTTCTATGGCTTTCCAAGATCTCTCGAGCGGGAGAAGATTACCACATTCCCCTTGTTCGTATTCAACACAGCTCTGCTAGGCGGCGTTCTCCTGGGATTGGCGCTGACTTGGCTTCGGAAGGAAAATCCACCAGCTATCCTTTGGGTGCTGCTGTTGATGGCAGCGTTCTACACTGGAGGCTCTACCTTGGCACCGGCCCTACCACGCTATTTTCTTGGGATTGTTCCCGTCGTAGCGATTGCCGCAGCATCCCTGCTGGCCCGGGTGCCGTGGCGGCGACTCTGGGCACCAGCCCATTAGAGGCTTAGTGCCAATTGTCGCCTGAAGGAGACCTCTCCGAGGCCATTTTTTGGCCTCGTGATCCGGAACTAGCCCTCCCGGCTAGCACCCAATGGTGTCATAAGGATCATTTTCTATCAAAAATGCATTTTTGATAATATTTGCAAAAAATAGTTGCATCTATTTTATGTTTGCTATAATTTCCATCTATTCCGGCCTTTTCATATGGTTGGCGTTTTACTCCCTCTAATACCTCATCATGAAAGCTCTCTTCTGCTTCGGCACCCGTCCTGAACTCATTAAAGTGGCACCACTCATCCGAGAGTTTCCGGGCCTGGGTATCACCCCGGTTGTAGCCAACACTGGGCAGCACTCTGATTTGCTGAAGCCGCTCTTCGAGCTGTTTCAGGTAAAGCCAGATCATGATCTCGAAGTGATGACACACGGCCAAACACTAAACGGTCTCGCCGCACGGCTAATGGAGCGCCTTGACCCAGTATTGGTTTCCGAGAAACCCGATGTAGTCCTGGTCCAAGGAGACACGGCTTCTGCACTGGCTGGCGCACAAGCTGCATTCAATCGTCAGATTCCAGTGGCCCACATTGAAGCTGGGCTTCGTTCCGGAAATATGATGAGCCCATTTCCTGAAGAGATGAATCGTCGTCTCATCACCCAATTGGCTTCCCTCAATCTTGCAGCCACCGAGCACAACAAGAACACCCTGCTAGCCGAGGGCGTACGCTCCGAAACCATCCAAGTAACCGGGAACCCAGTCGTGGATGCTCTGAAATGGACGCTTAAGCACGTAAAGCCGGGTGACGCATTCCACGACATTTACGCGAGAGTCGCAGGCCGCAAGATGATGGTCGTTACAACTCATCGCCGAGAAAACTTTGGCGAGACGATGCGGCTTCACCTTCGTGCTTTGCGGAAGTTTGCGTCCAACCACCCGGAGGTGTGTGTGGTATTTCCCGTCCACCCCAATCCGAATGTCCGTTCGGCCGTGGCCGATGAACTTATGGGCTGTGAGAGCGTCCTGATGTGCCAGCCATTGGGGTATGCGGACTTTGCTCACCTTCTTTCCAAAGCATGGATGATGGTGTCTGACTCCGGGGGCATCCAAGAAGAAGCCGCAACTCTAGGAAAGCCGATTCTCGTTCTGCGTTCCAACACCGAGCGCCCGGAAGGTGTATTTGCCGGAGTTGCTCGTCTCGCCGGAGATCAAACCGAAAACCTGGAACAACTGCTGGAGTCTAGTGCTCACGATGCAGCATGGTTCGCCAAAGCGGCCACCGCTGGAGCTGTCTATGGTGATGGAACAGCTGCTCAGAAAACAGCTAAAGCGCTCCTCGAACAGTTCAGCGTGGAAGTTCGCCTGGCGGCCTAACCTTTTGCACTCCCTCTCATGCACCGTCTACCTGCAAGCATCTCGCTCGACCTGGACAACAAGTGGGCCTATCTCAAGACCCAAGGCTGTGAGTCCTGGAGAAGTTTCCCGTCGTACTTTGACGTCGTAACTCCGCGAATCCTCGACCAAATGCGGTTACTCAACCAGAAGATCACCTTCTTCGTGGTTGGAGCAGATGCTGAGCGTGCGGAAAACCACGGAGCGCTCGGTGCCATGGCTACAGCCGGACATGAACTGGCCAACCACAGCTTCATGCATGAGCCATGGTTGCATCTCTACAGCCACGAGGAGCTTGCTAATGATTTCGACCGAACGGAAGCTGCGATCGAGGCGATATCTGGCCGCAAGCCAGTAGGATTCAGAGGACCTGGCTTTAGCAGCTCTACAACCGTTCGGCATGAGCTTTGCACCCGTGGTTACGAGTATGATGCTTCACTTTTCCCCACCGTTTTGGGACCCGTGGCTCGTGCCTACTTCATGATGAAGAGCAATCTTTCTCCCGAAGAAAAAGCCAAGCGTTCAGGACTGTACGGCAACTTTAGCAGCGCATTTAGTTCACTGAACGCCCACGAAATCGAGTCAGGTCTGATGGAGATGCCGGTCACCACGATGCCACTGCTGCGCCTTCCGGTGCACATGAGCTACTTGTTGTTCCTTGCTCAATACTCCATGCCGCTGGCCAGATTATACTGGAGCACGACTCTCACACTGTGCCGCATCAAGGGGATCAGCCCCTCAATGCTTCTGCATCCGACTGACTATCTGGACATAAATGATGTGCCTGAAATGAGCTTCTTCCCAGGGATTCGCATTCCGGCAGAGCGGAAGATGTCCTTTGTGAGTGAAGTCATCTCCAGTCTTCAGCGCCACTACCGAACCATGACTATGGCAGAGCACTGTCGTGAGGCAGCAGCACAACACCTTTCTCTAGCACCAAGCCTTTCCATCAAAACTCAACCGTCCCTCAGCCGATGATCACCATGAAAACAGCAAATACCTCCCAGCAAGAAGTCGCATTCGTTCTGCCTGCCTACAACGAGGAGCAAGATCTCCCTGCTCTGCTCCACCGCATTCATGACACCATGCAAGACAAGCCTTTCGGCTATCACATCGTCGTGGTCGATGATGGGTCGAAGGACCGAACGGCAGAGATCGCACGCACTGCTGCTCTCACCATGCCAGTCCGCCTGATTCAGCATGAAGTGAACAAGGGTCTCGGAGCCGCAATGCAAACGGGATTGAGTGCTGCAATGAAGGAAGCAGACTTTATAGCGACGATGGACTCAGATAACTCGCATGATCCCGAGTACATCACAGAGATGGTCCGCATGTTGAACCGCAACAGTAGCCTTGATGTCGTGATCGCCTCACGTTATCAGCGTGGAAGCATCGTGAAGGGCGTACCCTACTATCGGCAGATGCTTAGCTACGGCTGCTTCTTTATGCTCAAGACTCTTGCGCCGTTTCGTAACGTTAGAGACTACTCCACTGGCTTCCGCTGCTATCGTGCCAGCGTTTTGCAAAGGGTGGCCAAGCAATACGATGGCGAACTCATCAAAGAAAACGGTTTTGTCTGCCAATTGGAGTTACTGCTCAAGATGCGCTCTATCCGCGCAACTGCCGACGAGATCCCCTACACCTTGCGTTATGATCTCAAAGCTGGGGCAAGCAAGTTGCGCATCTGGCGGACCGTGAAGCGCTACTTCTCAGTGATCTGGCGTCACCGCAGAGTCTTGCCTGCTGCCGAGAGCATTCCCATGGCTTCAACTCAGCCACAACGCGCCTAAAGCAGTCGGTCTGCACCCTTCATCAAAGCATGTCCCTCACATCTATGACACCTCCTCGAATCGCCGTTATTGGCGGCGGCATTTCTGGCCTTGTTGCAGCCTATCGGCTCATGAAGCAAGGCCGTGCCGTAACTCTCCTAGAAGGCTCGGCCCAACTTGGTGGACTCGGAACCTTTTTTGAGCATGACGGGCACACCTTTGAGAAGTTCTACCATTGCATGCTGCCAAGCGATGGACCTCTGCTCGCATTGCTTGATGAACTTGGCCTGTCGCACGACATCTATTGGAAGCCCACGACCTTTGCGTATGCTGAAGGCGAAAAGATATTCCCTCTCAATCGCGCAGTCGATCTGCTGAAGTTTGGGCCACTATCGTTCTGGGATAGGCTTCGGGTAGGATTCACTGGCTTGTATGGGAGAATGGTGAAGTCGACCGGCTTGGACGAAATAACGACTGCCGAGTGGCTAGAAAAGCTCTCTGGAGCCAGAGCATTCAAGAAGTTCTGGCAGCCGATGCTGGAAGCCAAGTTTGGTGACGCTTGGAGTGGAGTCCCTGCTCTATGGTTCTGGACTCGATTCAACCGAGAGAAAGGTGACTCCAAGGGTGAGTGCAAAGGTTACGTCAAGGGCGGTTACAAGCGGATCATTCAGGCTCTGGAGGCGGCACTCCGTGACGGAGGGGCTGTCATTCGGATGAATGAACCCGTCCAGAAAATCGAACTTGCCGAGGACGGCACGCCAGTGGTCGAAACAAGCCGATTTACGGAGCGATTCTCGCAGGTGGTCGTTACATCACCATGGCCAACATTTGCCCAGGCGGTGGGAGACCGACTGAAGACTGAAGCGGGAAATATCTCGTGGGACATCGACTTCCAGGGGGTGATCAATGCTGTTTTTCTGCTCAAGCGACCACTTACCTCGCACTACTGGCTGGCTACTCCGGAAGAAGGTTACCCGTTTGACGGGATTGTAGAGACGTCCACACTCACCAACGCTGAGGATCGTGGACAGGCTGGGCGCACCGTTGTCTACCTTACCAAGTATCTACATCGCAGAGACGCAAGATATGCGGCAAGAGATGAAGACATTAGAGAGAACTGGTTTGCGTCTCTGAAAAGGCTTTTCCCTGCTCTTGGAGAAGAGCATGTCGAGGCTAGTTACATCTTCCGCGCTCCGTTCGTGGAACCCATCTACACCAAGGGCTTCCTGAATCGCCGCGCCCCTGAGGTCTTGATCCCAGGGCGGATATTCCTGTCCACAACCGTGCAGGTTTATCCAACCGTCACCTCATGGAACGGAAGTGTTGGGCAAGTGGAGAAGACGATCCAAGCCTTGAACGATTCGCCTTCTGTGGCAGCACCTTCAGTATCAAACGCAGGAAAACCCTCCGCAAAGCTCATTCAGGCAGCGGCTGCAGCAATGGTCTAGGCCCACGACCACGAAATCAAAAAAAGCGGCGTCGTGAGAAATCACGCCGCCGCCACATTTTCGGACGTATGTAGGCTGATACTATTCCCCGTCAGCATGATCATGAGCGTCATCGTCATGATCATCGTCATTGTGATTCACATCGTTGGCGTGAGGGACATGATTCATGTCCTTCATACGCTCGGCTGTGCGGAACTTCCTGACGCGCTGCCGTTCCGGGTGAGGTGACATCTGCATATTGATGTTACGACCTGCAAGCTTGGGCTCCATGTCTGGATGCCCAACAGTCGCCAAATCACCCTTAATGCGAGTAGCAAGCTCATAGCCCAGTTCCTGGTGCGCCATCTGGCGGCCACGAAACTGCAATTGAATACGGACCTTGTGGCCCTCACAGAGGAAATCCTCTGCATGAATAATCTTGATTAGGTAATCGTGCGGATCGATGCCGATCCGGAACTTTAGCTCTTTGAGCTTGGAAGCCTTTTGGTGCTTGTGGGCCTCCTTTTTGTGCTTCTCTTGAATGTACTTGTATTTGCCGTAATCGACAATCTTGCACACTGGCGGATCAACATTCGCCGCCACCTCCACCAAGTCCAGTCCCCGCTCCTTTGCAGCGCGAATCGCAATTGGCGTGGCAAGTACGCCCAGTTGCTGACCTGTTTCACCGTCAATCACTCGCACACGTGGCGAACGAATCCGCTCATTGACTCGGGTTTGATCGACATATCGACCGCCACGATTCTGCGGTCTGTTGTAGTTGTTATTTGGGGTGCTTATACGAGTTCTCGGTTTGAGTTACTGGGTTGGTGGCGCTTTGAGTTTGCGACAAAAATACCGGCTGGGTAGAACACTTGATCGTCAGCAGTTCTCATGCGATCACGAACAACTCCCGCCGGTGCTTCCGGACACTCTGGGTAGTTGCGCAGTGGGTTCTAATCATGCAAAAATCGATTCAGATCACACCGAGTGATCCAGGGATCGTGGCTAGACAGGTTGTCTTTGCCTCCCTTCTTATACGGGTAAAATACTTCTTTCTTAGCGTCGGAGCAAGGGCATCTACCAGAAAAATCATGCATCCCAGAAGGGGATTCGGGTGCCGAGAATGGAAGTTTCCAGAGATTTCTCTATTCATCAGAAATAACGCCCGAATGAATGTTCGACACTGGCACGTGGATTGCCTACCAAATACTTTCCATGGTACCGCCCGTCTACTTGCCTAGAAAATGGCTCCTTTCAGCTAGTGCTGGGGGAGGGCTGTTGCTTGGGTCGGCCCTTGTGGGTGGGGCTGGTGACTGGTTTCGTGTGCCTATCACCGCAGTGGCCGTGGCGGAGAGCACGCCGGCAAATGAGATGAAGACCGTCCCTACAAATGAGGGGCGCATCCTAAAGGCGATTCCACTTTCAGTGGAGATTGCTACCCCGAGCCGACCGATTCCGGACCCACTAACTCCAAAATCAGAGCTTCCAAAGCCAGATGCCAGTGTTCAGACGGCCAAACTAGAGTCTCCGAAACTCAAAACCGACTCTCTCGAGCCGAAAACTGGCACGAAGACGCCCAGCACATCAAAGGCTAAGCGCGAACCTGACATTCCGAATCGCCCGGCAGCATCCCCAAAGCCAAAAGAGATGAGCCTGTGGAATGAAGTGCCTGCGGGTGCAGCCAGGGAGTCAGTAGACTATTTCCTATCCCGCCATCTTTGGATAAGTGAGCACTCGGCAGTTTATCAGTCCGTGCTGCTCGGTGACAACGAGCTGCTGGAGGCACTGTTGCGAAATGGGTTTGATCCGAATGAATCTACCGCTTCTGGCGACACGCCACTTTGCGCTGCCGTTCGTACGGGCAATGTCACTGCGACAGATCAGTTACTCTGGTATGGTGCTAACGCCTCCCAACCAGGTCGTGGAGGCATGACCCCTATTTGTTTGGCATCATTGCGCCGTTTCGCCCCGATCATGCGCTTGCTGTTGGCGTCTGGTGCAGATCCCAACACTACTTTTCCGAACCCTGTACCCGCAGATATTCTCGAGTCAGTACTGATCAAAGACTTGCGCTACTACCTCAGTGTCGACAGCCGCATCACACCGCTCATGGCATGTGCGTCTAGAGGTGACGTGGAAGGTGCGGCGACTCTGTTACGAGCCGGGGCCAAAACCAGCAGCTACACGCGCAAGTACAAGCGGTATGCGCTCAACTTTGCCGCCCAGCAGGGTTATCTCTTTCTGATGAGGGTCCTGCTTGGAAAATCGCCCGACGAAGAGCCTAAGCTACTTGTCACCGTCGATTTATCGCAACAAAAGGCATGGATCACCAAAGATGGCCAAGTCGTCGACAAAACCTCCATCTCATCAGGTAGGGCAGGCTACTCCACTCCGACAGGCAGATACGTGGTGACGGATAAACATCGCACTCACACATCGACACTCTATCACGTCGCCATGCCTTGGTTCATGCGTCTAAACTGTAGCGCCATAGGTCTCCACAGCGGCCACGTCACTGGACGCCCGGCCTCCCATGGTTGCATTCGATTACCGTGGGAAAAAGCGCGGGACTTCTTCAATAAAGTGGACGTGGGCGACGAAGTCGAGATCGTGCACTAGGAGACATTTCTCCTTCTGGACATTCGTGTCTTGGCCTGCTGTTCTTCAGTTTCACATCTGCTATGTCATTCATCGCTCCCCGCTTCTCTCCGCCAGAACGTATACTGATGGGCCCAGGTCCAAGTGACGTTCCGCGCCGTGTTCTCAATGCTATGGCCGCCCCCACCTTGGGCCACCTTGATCCAGACTACCTTGCCATCATGGACGAAGTGCGTGACTTTCTGCGCAAAGTGTTCCGCACATCGAATGAAATGACGATGGCGATTCCTGGCACGGGAAGTGCAGGCATGGAGGCAACGGTGGTTAACCTCGTTGAGCCGGGCGATGAAGTCATCGTGTGCGTGAACGGTGTTTTTGGTGGTCGTCTGAAGGATGTGGCGGAACGCGCGGGAGCTAAAGTGTTGGCGCTTGAGGCACCATGGGGAGAAACCATTGAGCCAGCAGCCATAGCTTCCGCACTTGAGCAGCAGCCCGGTACCAAAGCAGTAATGATCGTCCACGCCGAGACATCCACCGGGGCCCATCAGTCGCTGGAAGAGATTTCCAAACTTGTGCATGATGCGGGTGCGCTGCTTCTCGTCGATGCAGTGACCTCACTGGCGGGTGTTCCGCTGGACTTAGATGCTCTGAAGATCGACGCATGCTATTCCGGCACCCAGAAGTGCCTCTCCTGCCCTCCAGGGCTTGCTCCGGTCAGCTTTTCGGCTGCCGCTGTCGACAAGATCATGAGTCGCAAAACCAAAGTGCAATCTTGGTATCTCGATGTCAGCATGCTGAAGAGTTACTGGGGTCAAGAGCGGGTGTATCACCACACTGCACCGATCAACATGACGTATGCACTTCGTGAAGCTCTAGCGATCGTTTTGGAGGAAGGTCTGGAGTCTCGGTGGGCACGCCACCAGCTCAATCACGAAGCACTACGAGCAGGTTTGGAAGCGATTGGATTGAAGTACATCCCAAAACACTCACTCGCCTCACTGAACGCGATCCACGTGCCAGACGGTGTCGATGAGGCCGGCGTGCGGAAACGCCTACTGACCGATTATGGAATCGAAATCGGTGCGGGACTTGGTCCATTCAAAGGGAAAGCATGGCGAATTGGCCTGATGGGAGCCAGCTCCACACGCCGTCATGTTATGACCGTTCTGGCAGCGCTCGAAGATCTGCTAAAAGTATCTGGCGGAAGCGCTGCAGCATCGGATGTCTACGCAAAACAATAGTCCGACTAAAAGAATAGTTGACTAAACGTCTATTCTCGGCAGATTTGAGCCCAAGATTCCTATGGGACGCGTTTCAGATGCAAAAGAGCGATTGATGAGTGCCGTGTTGGAACTCGTCTGGACGGGTTCTTATGGCACAACAACGATTGATTTGATCTGTGAGAAGGCTGGCGTCAAAAAAGGCAGCTTTTACTACTTCTTCGACTCCAAGACAGAGCTCGTGGCCACGGCACTCGAAGATTTGTGGAACTCAACGTATCGGCCGCTCATGGATTCGCTCTACTCCCCATCTGTCGCGCCTCTTGACCGGCTCAAAGCAGCCGTGGAACATGCAGTTGCTGAACAGGAGGAGAAGTTCCGTCAATTTGGCTTCGTGCTGGGCTGCCCGTTGTTTTCCCTTGGCAACGAAATCAGCACGCAGGAGCAGTCTCTTCGGGACGTGATTGATCGGATTCTCTCGACTGAACTTCTTTATCTCGAGTCAGCATTGCGAGAGGCGGCAGCCAAAGGCACAATCTCATGTGCAGATCCCGCATTTATGGCCAAGGCCATCTTTCTTTACTGGGAAGGCGCTCTCGCCGAGGCCAGAATCAAAAACGACGTCAAACTGCTCTCGAATCTTTGGCCTTCTATTGAGAAACTCATTGGACTGTCAGGCCAAACTCCAACCAAACCCAACATGCAGGCGGCCTAGACCTGGAAAATGCTTGCGAACTTTATAGTCAACCGGTCAACTATTATCACTATGCGCCTCTACACCTTTCTAGTCGCTTCTTTTGTGACCTTCTCCTTGGCAGATACTCCCCCACTTCCTACCGCTTGGAAGAGTAAGGCGCCAGGGAACAAAGTCAGTGCGGGCTTAGACGACTGGTGGACGGTCTTCAACGACCCAGAACTCAACAAGCTTATTGCCGAAGCAAAAGCGAGCTTCCCAGGGATGAAAGCGGTCATAGCGCGTGTGGATCAAGCACGTGCCGCTGTGCGGATGGCTCGGTCAGCTCTGTTGCCCAACATTATGGCCACGGGCGACTTGGGGCGCAGTCGTGCTTCTGACACCGTATATGATTTCTCTTTCGGCACGCTTACCAACTACGGTGCCGCTGCTCAGTTGAGCTATGAAGTCGACCTTTGGGGGCGGGTACGTGACCAAGTGAATGCTGCCAAGGCTGATGCTGAAAGCGAGAACGCAAACGTCTATGCGGTTGGGCTGATTTTGTCGGGAGAAGTGGCCCGCGTTTACTATGCGATGCGTTCCATAGACGAGGAAAAGGACGTATTGGATAAAACACTCAAGCTAAGGCACGAAGCGCTTAAGCTTGCGACCGCTAGAGTGGAAGCCGGTGCAACGAATGAACTGGATCGGGTTCGCGCAGAAGCTGAACTTGCGACAACGGAAGCCGAACTTGCAGCTTTGGCAGGCCCGCGCGCTGAGCTTGAGAACACGCTTGCCGTTACACTGGGCAAAGTCGCTTCTGGCTACAAAGTAGCACCAGCAAAGCTGCCAGCTAGCCTTCCACCGGTCCCAAAACTGCTTCCGTCTGAGTTGCTTCAGAGGCGACCAGACATCGTATCAGCTACTCGCCGCATAGATGCCGCTAGACTTAGAGTAGGTGCTACTGAGACGTCATACTTTCCCAAGGTAAGTCTCGGTGCGGGGTATGGTACACAAACAAGTCATGCAACGAAGTTTTTGGATGGCGACAGCCAGATCTGGAATGTTGGTCTGCGGCTTTCCATCCCTATTTTCGTTGGGGGCCAGCGAAAAGCAGCGGTAGACGCCGCCCGGGCAGTATTGGCTGAGGCAACTGGACTGTTTGAAGAGAAACTGCTGATTGCATTCAAAGAAGTTGAATCACTCATGTCTCGTTTGGAGGCTCAGCAGAAGCAAGCTGAGTCGCAGACCAGATTGCAAACCGCTGCAGATGCAGCAGCCAAACTTGCCCGCCAGCGATATACGGAGGGCGTGGCAACCTATCTCGAAGTCATTGAAGCGGAGCGCACATCGCTTTCCGCCAGACGCTCTCTCGTCCAATTACGCGGACAGCGTTTGCTCACCACCGTGCAACTCATCCAGGCCCTAGGCGGCGGATGGAACCAATCCCCAACCCCAAAACCATGAAACACACCCTCTCACTCACCATTCTTGCGGTAGTGATCCTTGCAGGCTGTAACAAGCCTGGGGATGCCGCAGGTGGACACTTTGAAATGCCTCCACCGGGCGTCACTGTTTCTCCTCCCATTCAACAAGAGGTTCAGGAATGGGACGAGTTCACCGGTAGGATTGATGCCGCTGAGTCCGTGGAGATCCGTCCACGCGTAAGCGGATACATTGATCAGATTCACTTCAAGTCTGGCCAGTTAATCAAGAAAGGAGACCTTTTGGTTACGATAGATCCACGTCCTTTTCAGGCGATCCTTGATCGTGCTGAGGCTGAAGTGCAACGGGCCAAAACAAAACTGGAGCTATCGAAAAAAGAGTTTGACCGAGCAGATAAGTTGATTGCCACGAAGGCCATCAGTGCTGAAGAAGCAGATGCTAAGTCCATGAGTTTCCGAGAGGCATCCGATGCCCTGCGCTCTGCCGAAGCTGCGGTCAAAGCTGCTGCCCTCGATGTAGAGTTTGCCTCGGTAAGAAGCCCAATCGACGGCCGTGTCAGCCGTGAGATGGTCACCGCAGGTAACTATGTCAGCGGAGTGGCCGGGTTCACGACTTTGCTCACCACCGTTGTCAAGTTCGATCCCGTGTATGTCTACGCTGATGTGGATGAGGCCACCTTTCTCCGTTACCAACGCCTCAGCACGGAGGGCAAGGCCACCCACCTCACAGACCAAAAGACGCCTGCCGAAATGCAGATCGAAGGTGAACAAGACTATCCTCACAAAGGATACATCGAGTCCTTTGATAACCGGATTTCAGGCACAACCGGAAGCATCCTCGTGCGTGCTCAGTTTGAAAACAAAGATGGCACATTACGCCCCGGCACGTTTGTGCGTATGCGTCTGCCCGCCGGACCAAAATACACCGCTTTGTTAGTCACTGAAGAAGCGATTGGTACAGATCAAGGCCGAAAGTTTGTGCTCACCGTGAGCAAGGAGAACATGACCGAGTACCGGGCTGTGGAGATCGGGCCTCTCATTGGTGACAAGCGCATCATCCGCAGCGGGGTCAACAAGGACGACACTATCGTCATTAATGGACTAGCCAAAGTACGTCCCGGAATGCCCGTAGCACCTATGCCTCCTGACAAAAAGGTCGCAGAAACACCCGTGAAGTAACTGCTTCCTGACATGAACTTTTCCCAGTTCTTCATCACCCGCCCCATCTTTGCGGGGGTCTTGTCTATCATCCTCGTCCTCGTAGGTGGTATATCTCTGAACTTCCTGCCCGTTAGCGAGTACCCTGAGGTAGCACCGCCAAATATCGTCGTGCGTGCAGTCTACCCTGGGGCTAACCCACAGGTTATTGCCGAAACGGTTTCGACTCCGCTTGAAAAGGAAATCAACGGAGTCTCGAACAGCATTTACATGTACTCGCAAGCTACCGGCGATGGAGTCATGAGCCTGACGGTGACATTTAAGATAGGCACCGACCTCGACAAAGCTCAGGTGGCTGTACAAAACCGTGTGAACCAAGCTCTGCCTCGTCTCCCGGAGGAAGTAAGGCGTTTGGGCATCACCACGATGAAGTCGTCTCCAGACTTGACGATGGTAGTCCACCTGTTCTCACCCGATGGCAGATACGATGACATCTACGTGCGCAACTACGCGACGATGAACGTGAAGGACCAACTCGCGCGGATTCCTGGTGCGGGGAATGTCACCGTCTTTGGCTCAGGAGACTACTCCATGCGCATCTGGCTGAATCCGGAGAAGGTCGCATCGATTGGCATGACGCCTGCCGACATCATCAGGGCCATCCAGTCTCAGAATGCACAGGTTGCCGCCGGGTCCATCGGCAATCAACCAATCAGTAGCGATGTCCCCGTTCAGTTGCAGATCACAACCAAGGGTCGCCTCGTCACCGAAGATGAGTTCGCGAAGATCATCATCAAAACCGGGCCAAATGGCGAGACCGTGGAACTCAAGGATGTCGCCCGCGTGGAGTTGGGTGCCAGCGAGTATGCGCTGCGGTCCACCATGAACAACAAAAATGCAGTGGCGGTCCCGATCTTCCAGCAGCCGGGCTCCAACTCGCTTCAACTCTCCGCCGCAGTACGCGCCGAGATGGAGAAGCTCAAAGCTAACTTCCCAGATGGCATCGAATACACCATCGCTTATGACCCAACTGTGTTTGTTCAGCAGTCAATCGACGCAGTCATCCACACGCTACTCGAGGCCATTCTGCTCGTCGTCATCGTCGTTATCGTTTTCCTGCAAACCTGGCGTGCGTCCATCATTCCGCTGGCAGCGGTGCCCGTCTCGCTCATCGGCACCTTTGCCGTGATGCACGCACTTGGTTTTTCAATCAATGCGCTCTCCCTCTTCGGGCTAGTACTCGCCATCGGCATTGTGGTCGATGATGCCATTGTGGTCGTGGAGAACGTCGAGCGGAACATTCGCGAAGGATTGACGCCCCTAGAGGCCACCAGAGTCGCCATGAAGGAGGTCACGGGTCCAATTGTGGCCACAGCACTCGTCCTTTGTGCCGTATTCGTCCCAACAGCTTTCATCAGTGGACTGACGGGTCAGTTTTACAAGCAGTTCGCGCTCACCATTGCCATCAGCACAGTCATCTCGGCATTCAACTCGCTTACTCTCTCGCCCGCGTTGAGCGCCTTGTTGCTGAAGGGACACCACGACAAGCCCGATTTGATCACACGTCTGATGAACTTCAGCCTGGGTTGGTTCTTCAAGCCGTTCAATTGGTTCTTTGAGAAGCTCGGCGGTAGCTACCAGTGGATCGTAGGACGTGCGATTCGCCTCTCCGTGGTTTCATTGCTGTTGTATGGGGGGCTCGTCTACCTCGGATATGACGTATTCAACAAGGTTCCCGGTGGATTCGTCCCTACCCAGGACAAGAAGTATCTGGTTGCCTTTGCCCAACTTCCAGATGGTGCATCACTCGAACGAACAGACGCGGTTATGCGCCGTATGAGCGACATCATTATGAAGACGCCGGGTGTCGAAAACGCCATTGGCTTTCCCGGCTTGTCGATCAACGGATTCAGCAATGCATCCAACTCCGGCATTGTTTTCGTGGGCCTGAAGCCGTTTGAAGAACGCACCACGCCGGACCTAAGTGGTGAGGCGATCTCAATGGCTCTGAACATGCAATTTTCGCAGATTCAGGAGGCCTTCGTCTTAGCCGTGATGCCGCCCGCAGTGAATGGAATGGGTGCAATCGGAGGATTCAAATTGCAGGTAGAGGATCGCGCCGACTTGGGCGTAAATGCACTAGCCAATGCTACGAATGAGATCATTGGCAAGGCCTATCAGACGGGTGTGTTTGCTCCAATGAGCGTGTTCACAGGATTCCGGCCCAATACACCACAACTTGCTGCGGAAGTGGACTGGGTGAAGGCGGAAAGCCTTGGAATCAGCAAACAAGAAATCTCTCTCGCCCTCCAAGTTTATCTGGGCTCGCTTTACGTGAATGACTTCAACCGTTTCGGCAGAACATGGCAGGTCGTAGTCCAGGCTGATCAACAGTATCGGGCCAAGGCAGAGGACATCACCAAGCTCAAAGTACGGAACACCCGCGGCGAGATGGTTCCCCTAGCTACTGTGTTAAAGGTCACTCCCAGCAGCGGCCCTGACAGGGTGATGCACTACAACTCCTACCTCAGTGCTGAGATCAATGGAAACCCAGCTCCAGGACGCACCAGCGGAGAGGCCGAGGCGATGATTACGAAGATCGCCAAAGAGACGCTGCCCAAAGGAATGGACATAGAATGGACTGAACTCAAGTTTCAGCAGGAACTGGCTGGCAACACCGCAGTCTACGTCTTCCCGCTGTGTGTAATGCTCGTTTTCCTCGTGCTAGCCGCTCAATACGAAAGCCTCCGCATGCCCCTAGCTATCGTGCTCGTGATTCCGTTGACGCTGTTGAGCGCCCTTGTGGGTGTGATGATCACGACAAACGAGAATAACATCTTCACGCAGATCGGCCTCATCGTTCTTGTAGGTCTCGCCTGCAAAAACGCCATCCTCATCGTCGAGTTTGCCAAGGTGAAACAAGATGAGGGCATGACACCGTTTGAGGCAGCAGTCACCGCCGCCCGTTTGCGCCTGCGTCCCATCTTGATGACTTCCATCGCGTTCATTGCTGGGGTATGGCCCCTAGTGGCAAGCCACGGAGCAGGTGCGGAAATGCGCCACGCTATGGGAATCGCAGTTTTCAGCGGGATGATTGGCGTGACTCTTTTCGGACTCCTTCTTACCCCTGTGTTCTATTACGTGCTCATGAAGTGGGGCTGGAAGAAGCGCTCGACCTTGCCATGAGTTAAGCGTGACTATCACCGAAGCACTCCGAAAGCTTTTGCCGCCAGATCGCTGTCTAGTGGATAAGGCTGCTCTGGCGGCTTACGCAAGTGATGGCGTGACAGCGTTTCATGTAGTGCCACTCGCGGTGGTACTCGTCGAATCGCATCAGGAAGTCGTAGAGGTCGTCTCTCTCTGCCACCTTCACCACGTTCCGTTTGTCGCCAGAGGAAGCGGAACAAGTTTGAGCGGAGGGAGCGTACCTATCGAGAACGGCGTGGTGATCGCCATGAACCGGATGAACCGCATCATCAAAGTCGACCTTGAAGCCTGCTTGGCTGTCGTTGAGCCGGGTGTGACCAATCTCTCCGTCACAAAGGCAGTGCAGCCATTCGGATTGCATTATGCGCCAGACCCCAGTAGCCAGCAGGTCTGCACCCTGGGCGGAAATGTGGCGTTCAATAGCGGTGGTGCTCATTGTCTGAAGTACGGGATGACCTCCAATCACATCCTGGGCATGAAAGTCGTGCTCCCTGATGGAACGGTCTCGGAGTTGGGAGGCCCATTCGCAGAAGGTGTCGGTCCTGATGTCACTGGCATGTTTTGCGGCACCGAAGGTCTCATGGGCATCGCCACTGAGATCTATTTGCGGCTTTTACCCCGTGCAGAACGCTACCACACGATTTTAGTGGGCTATCAGACCCTGGAGCAAGCTGGGGACGCTGTGGCCGCAGTGGTAGAAAGTGGACTGCTTCCCGGTGCCATGGAGATCATGGACCGACTGGCTATGGATGCGGCTGAAGCGGCCGTGCAGTCCGACTTCCCCGCAGGCAGTGAAGCATGCTTGATCGTCGAGCTTGAAGGTCCAGCCGAACAAGTGACTGCCGAAGTCCCAAAACTTGAGTCTATTCTCCGAAGAAGCGATTCAGTTGAAGTGCGAATCGCAAAAGATGCCGAGGACCGAATGCGCATCTGGAAGGGCCGGAAGTCAGCGTTCTCCGCAGTTGGTCGGTTGAGCCCAGA
Source organism: Verrucomicrobiaceae bacterium (assembly GCA_016795485.1). Taxonomy (GTDB): domain Bacteria; phylum Verrucomicrobiota; class Verrucomicrobiia; order Verrucomicrobiales; family Verrucomicrobiaceae; genus JAEUHM01. Next base: position 195,731 of record JAEUHM010000021.1, read on the forward strand.
CTTCATCGTCCAAGATGGCGTCGTGCCTCGACGTCGATTAGGGCAGGCTTTGCGCCGCATTGACGAACTCTCCAAAGCCTGCGGCTTGCGAGTTGCAAACGTCTTCCATGCAGGAGACGGCAATCTCCACCCCCTCATTCTCTACGACGGAAGAAACCAGGGCGAGCTTGAGCGTGCCGAGGCTCTTGCAGGAAAAATCTTGCTCATGTGCGTCGAGATGGGCGGCTCCATCACTGGCGAGCACGGGGTTGGATTGGAGAAACGCGATTACCTTCCTGCGATGTTCGACAGCAGCAGCATGCAGTTAATGCGAGACATACGTTCTGCAGTTGATCCCTCCGAGTTATCAAACCAAGGCAAAATGTTCCCGGTAACAGGAGCACCAGCACTCGTCATGCGAGGCCTCCATCCAATGGAAAAGACCGGCCTAATAAGCCGCGAATGAACTTCGAAGCGAAACGGGACTTAAGTCTCTCAATAAATCTCTGGCGCTTTTGGCACATAAGCTGCTATTTGTTCCAAATGTGCAGACTGGCGACCCCAGCCTGCCATTGACCAACCAGACATCCAACCTAAGCAACTATGCCAAAATACAAACTCGAATACATCTGGCTAGACGGCTATCAGCCCGTGGCCAACCTGCGCTCCAAGACGCAGATCAAGGAGTTCGCCTCCTTTCCAAAACTTGAAGAACTTCCTTGGTGGGGCTTTGACGGCAGCTCTACTCAGCAGGCTCCTGGCGATAAGTCAGACTGCATGTTGAAGCCTGTAGCCGTGTATCCTGACAGCACTCGCAAGAACGGCGTCCTCGTCATGTGCGAGGTTTACAACAGCGACAAGACTACCCCGCACATCTCCAACACCCGGGCCGGCATTCCTGATGATGCTGACGCTTGGTTCGGCTTCGAGCAAGAGTATTTCCTTTATCAAGATGGGCGTCCTCTTGGCTTCCCAGACAACGGTTATCCCGCTCCACAAGGACCTTATTACACTGGCGTTGGCTACAAGAACGTTGGTGACATCGCTCGCCAAATCGTTGAGGAGCATCTCGACATCTGCCTTGATGCGGGCATCAACCATGAAGGCATCAATGCTGAGGTGGCCAAGGGCCAGTGGGAGTTCCAAATCTTCGGCAAGGGCAGCAAGAACTGCGCTGACCAAGTTTGGGTAGCTCGCTACATTCTGCTTCGTCTCTGTGAAAAGTATGGCATCGACGTCGAGTGGCATTGCAAGCCGCTGGGTAAAGATGCTGACTGGAACGGCTCCGGTATGCACTGCAACTTCTCTACGAAGCACCTCCGTGAAGTTGGTGGAGAGGCGTATTTCAAAGCCCTCATGGGTGCCTTTGAGAAGTACTGCAACGAGCACATCGCCGTCTACGGACCAGATAACCACATGCGCCTTACCGGTTTGCACGAAACAATGTCCATCGACCAATTTGGTTGGGGCGTTGCTGACCGCGGTAAGTCTATTCGTGTTCCCCACAGCTTTGTTGCCAATGGCTACAAGGGTTACCTCGAAGATCGCCGCCCGAACAGCCAAGGCGATCCTTACGCCATTGCCGGCCGCGTGCTGAAGACGATCGCCACTGTGCCGACCGCCTAAAGTTATTGCCTTTCAGCTCTTATGCTGAACACAAGCGCCACCCGTTTCACGACGGGTGGCGTTCTTTTTTTGCGCCTTTATGTTCAAGCAACCAACAGAGCCAAAGGGTGATGACGAGAACTGTGGCAAAGAGGGAAATGACCATCGGCAACCCACAAGATAGCCCGATACTTTGGGCAAGCGGTTTCCCTGACCACAAAGGAAGCGAGTAAATGATGATCAAGTGACTCACATATGCGGTCAATGATCGCCTACCGGCCAGCAAAACAAGACGCTGAGCACTTGGGCCCCCGATACGCTCCACCCAAGGCCAAGCACCTGTCAAAGTGCCAGCAAACATGAGTACCCAGCCAAGTCTTTGAAGGAAGAAGGTCAATGTGGTAAAGGCTCCAGGCAATGTTTCCATGCTGACTGCCAAGACGAAGCCTGGTAACAGCCACTGCCAAAGCCACCAATGCCCCTGTTGTCCAAGGGCCTGACGCAGCGCTCCTGCTATAAATCCTGCCAGCCCAAACGCCACCCAAGGGAATAAAGGAAACAGGCTACCCGATTTTCGATTGAGCATGGCATCGACAACTGTCCAACCTGTTTGCACTTCATCTAGCGGTTCACGGAAGCCAATGAAGAAGGCCATGAGGAGAAGTGCCAACGCCATGGCCCATTTGCCACATCGCTCCACGAGCATGATTACAAATCCGCTCACTGCTAGACATTGCAGTACATCCATCTGTAGCCAAATCCGCCAAGTTTCGTGACCGAAATCCAATCTTGAAAGTGAGTCCCATGGTGTATGCAGCAGGTAGCCGAGCCCGAGGATTGAAAGCAGTCGAAATACTGCGGGCCGGGCGGGATTACTCCTCCCTAAAGATCTTCCTCGCATCAAACCTGCCACCCAAAAGAAAGTCGGCGCGATCAGACCGTGATAGAACACCAGTCGATCAAACCATTTCGTCTGCTGCAACTCCGCCGTGAGAAAAGTATTGGCGCAATGGGTCCACACCATGCCGATAACCGCTAGACCTCTGAGTGCATCCACCCAAAGCTCCCGTGGAGCGGTGGGCTTCTGAATCAACGATTTTGTTTCCACCTTAGGCATTGCTTATTCTGTAGTCGTATGCCTTCACTCAGGCGACACCAGCAAGTTGGCCACATCCAGCGGCGACATCTATGCCACGTCGTTGCCGCACGGTACAAGGGATCCCTTTTTGGAGAATAAGCTCCTGAAATGCTCTCACGGCCCGGCTTTCTGCTGCTCTTCCAGAGTAGCCAGTGGTAGGATTGAGCGGGATGAGGTTGATTTGAACATTCATGCCGCTCAACAACTCGGAGAGCCTTCCCGCCTCTTGTGCTGAATCGTTTTCTCCCTCAATCAACGTCCATTCAACAAAGATGCGGCGCTGAGTCTGAGCGCAGTAGTAGCGACAAGCATCCATGAGTTCTCTAAGTGGCCATTTGCGATTAACTGGAATCAACGCACTCCGCTTTTCATCAGTGGCTGCGTGAAGGGAGAGCGCCAAGTGATAAGGTCTGCGCTCGTCTGCCATCCTTCGGATCCCCGGCACCACGCCCACAGTACTAATCGTGATCCGTGATGGGCCGATGTTGATTCCACGGGTGTCAATGATGATGTCCAACGCCTTCATCACGGCATCGTAGTTATGAAGCGGCTCACCCATGCCCATCAGCACTAGGTTACGTAAACCGGTGGCCCAGCGGCGAGCAACTAGCACCTGACCTACCACCTCCCCTGGTGACAGATGGCGTGAAAAACCACCTTGGCCGGTTGCACAAAAAACGCATCCCATCGCACAGCCCGCCTGAGTGCTGATGCAAGCGGTCTGCCGTCCATTGTAACGCATGACAACGGTCTCAATCCGACTTCCATCTTGTAGCCTCAGGAGTAACTTAGTCGTGTGCCCATCAGAAGACTCTACCTCCTGCTCAACTTCCGGTAACTCGCTTGACCATGTGGTGCCAACATGCGTCTGCAACCAACGCCTCAATGGTGGAAGAAAGCGAGGGTGACCATCTAGCTCAGCGTCTGGGGCTCGCATGAGCACATTCCACAATGCACGAGTGTGAACTTCGGCAAGCCCATCTGTATCCATGAGCGAACGCAACTCCGCGTAAGAGCAATCGCGCAACAAACGCATGGCAGATGCCGCAGGTGGCAGGCTCATGAGGACAACCCTTTTTTGTGAGGCTCTCCCGAGGCTTTTCTCGCCCGAGCTTCGGCAAAGAACGCCTTCAAAATACCTACCGATTCGTCGGCGAGCACCTCCGGCGTGATTTCGCACCGATGGTTCAAGTTTGGAGCTTGGAGGAGATTCCAAAAGCCGCCAGCACCGCCACCTTTCGGATCGGGGCATCCAAAAATAACCCGCCGGATGCGACAATGCATAATAGCGCCAGCGCACATCGGACAAGGCTCTTTGGTGACGTAGAGGTCGCACTCCGTGAGCCGCCAGTCTTCCATGGCAGCCTCCGCCTGTGTGAGAGCGAGCATCTCCGCATGAGCCGTTGCGTCCTTGAGTGTTTCCACCTGATTCCAGGAACGTCCTATGATTCTGCCTTCGTGAACGATGACCGCGCCGATCGGGACCTCATCCTGACCCGCTGCCTTCTTGGCCAGCCGTAGGGCTTCACGCATGAAATGTTCGTCGTTCTTGGGGTCGATGATTTGGCTATCCACGCCGGATGGTGGCTTCATGCGGGATGCGTTGCAATCCCTAACCTCCTGGACATGGTGGCAGGCGGTATGACCTCCGACAAAACTCCAATCATCATCCCGTCTCTGCTGGCGGCCAACTGGGCCAAGGCGGGCGCTGAAGTTCAGCGTGCTGCAGATGCTGGTGCCACGTGGCTTCACTTGGATGTGATGGACGGCTCTTTCGTGGACAACATCAGCTTCGGCCCGCAGATGATCTCGTCGGTTCGCAAGAACAGTAACCTCTTCTTCGACGTGCACCTGATGATTCACCGTGCGGATCACTACTTGGAGCGGTTCGTAAAAGCAGGAGCAGACAACGTCACCATCCATGTTGAGGCAAACTATGAGAGCGATGTGATGCAAACTCTGAAAAGGATTCAGTCTTATGGCATCCAGTGTGGGCTTGCCTTGAACCCAGCTACCCCCTTTGAGGCGGCTCTGCCGTATCTTTCCGAGATTGACCTTTTGCTCATTATGACCGTGGTACCTGGTTTTGGTGGCCAGCCCTTTATGGAAGCCGAAACCATGCCCAAGCTCGCAGCTGCAGCGGAGTATCGAGACAGATATGGGTTGCGCTATCATCTCGAAGTCGATGGCGGTATCTACGCGAACACCGCCCCTATCGCCAGACGCCACGGTGCGAATCTGTTCGTGTGTGGCACCTCAGCTTTTGGTCCACCAGATATGGCAGCGGCCATGGCCGAACTCCAGGCCGCAGTGGCATGAGTGACATCCTGCATGTTCAGGCGGGCGAGAAACAGAAGCTCGGACCGTACGAAATTGAATCACTCATCCCTGAAGAGCAGGAGAAGGCTGGAACTGCGTATCGCGTACGCATTGAGCCGAACTCCATCACCAGCATAAGCTTCCACAAAATCGCCGAGGAGTTCTACTACGTGCTGAGTGGCTCCGGCATGGCAGTATTAAATGGTGTCCGCCATGAGTTGAAGGCTGGAGATTTTTTGCGCCTTCCCCCTGGCACAACGCATGGGTTTGAGACTGGGACTGAGGCTTTGGAGATGCTTGATATTCATTTTCCAGGTTCTCGGCCAAACCGAGACGTCTACTTTGTGGGTGAAAAGCCAGAGGGATTCTCATGAACTTGATCCTGGCGGCACTTTTGGCGGCACAAGTCGCCAATCTCAATGACATCCCACCAGACCTAGTCGTGCCGAGAATAGAGAGGTTAGCTCCGGCAGCGGGAGTCCGTGCTCAAGTTCAATCTCATCAGGTCTATCTTCCTTCCGACTGGCAGCAGGATAGATCCTGGCCAGTTCTGGTGGAGTTTCCGGGGAATGGAGGATTCAAAAACAAGCTGGGAGATGTGAGTGACGGAACGCCAGATGGCTGTGTGCTCGGTTATGGCTTGAGTGCGGGAAAAGGCTTCATTTGGCTGACCTTGCCATTCGTCAATCAAGACGGATCCACCTCCACGAAGTGGTGGGGTGACGTTGAGGCCACCAAGAACTACTGCATTTCTGCGGTGAATGAGGTGTGCCAAAAGTGGGGAGGGGATTCCAAGCGGGTAGTGCTGCTCGGCTTCTCTCGTGGTGCGATTGCTTGCAACTACATCGGTCTGCACGACGACAAGATCAGCAGCTTATGGTGTGGAATGTTTTGTCACAGCCATTACGACGGAGTGCGAGAGTCTTGGGGGTATCCCGGAGCCGATCGCGTATCCGCCATGACCCGCCTGAAGCGGCTTGCAGGCCGCCCCCAGTGGATTAGCCATGAGGGCAGCGCAACAGAGACCAGAAAGTGGCTGGAGAGTACAGGATTAACCGGAGATTGGACCTTCCACGACCTCCCGTTTCCCAATCACAGCGCGGGATGGGTGCTCCGGGAGACTGATTCCCGCAGGCTGGCGAGGGAGTGGCTGAGAGCCCTTGTCATCCGCTGACTGCTTGCCAACATGCGGTATGACCTTGCATGGCAAACATCTCATTTCTGGCAAACTCGTTGAAAGTTCCGGCGCATTCTTCAGTGCTCAAAATCCCAGCACAGGCGAGACTCTCCAGCCTGCGTTTCATGAGGGCGGCGAGCCTGAAGTAGATGCGGCATTGAAAGTGGCGGACAGTGCCTTTGATGCACTTCGTTCGGCATCAGTAGAAACTCGGGCAAGGCTTTTGGAGGTGCTTGCTGACAAGATTATGGCCCTGGGTGATGATTTGCTCAATCGTGCGCACGCTGAGACTGCCCTCCCTATGGCGAGACTCCAGGGAGAGCGTGGCCGTGCCATTGGCCAGTGTAAGCTCTTCGCCAACCTTATTCGCGAGGGTTCGTGGGCTCTTCCATGCATCGACCACGCTATCCCGGACCGTCAACCGCTGCCCAAGCCTGATGTCCGCCGCGTGATGCAGCCGATTGGTCCTGTGGTGGTCTTCGGAGCCAGTAACTTTCCATTCGCCATCGGAGCAGTAGGCACTGATACCGTTTGCGCGTTGGCCGCCGGCTGTAGCGTTGTGGTCAAGGGACATCCAGCTCATCCAGGCACGTGCGAGTTACTGGCAGGTGCCGTCTTTGCGGCGCTTGACGAGGTGGGACTTCCATCTGGCTGCTTTTCGCTGGTCCATGGTCATTCCAATGAACTCGGAGCAGCGCTTGTCACACATCCACTCACTCAAGCCGTAGCATTCACGGGATCACTCAAAGGCGGGCGGGCATTGTTCGACCTTGCGTGCAGGCGCCCGGTTCCGATTCCGTTTTATGGTGAAATGGGAAGCGTCAACCCCGTGTTCCTTTTGCCTGGCGCTCTCTCACAAAGAGCGTCTCAAATCGCTGAGAACTATGTCGGGAGCGTCACGATGGGGGTGGGTCAGTTCTGCACCAATCCAGCGGTCGTGATTGGGGCCAAAGGAGCTAATCTGGAGACTTTTGTGCAATCTGCGGCAGACGCAGCAGCCAAGTGGGCACCTTCCACCATGCTACACGCAGGTATTTGCAAGGCTTACGATGATGGAACGAAATCCATCTCCTCTACTCCTGGCCTTTCTGTGGCTGCAAAGTCACTCGCTGAGGCCTCCCCCGCTGCCAGTCAGGCAGCGTGCATCATTTACCGGACTGAGTTGGATAACTTGCAGTCTCATGATCACCTCCAGCACGAAGTATTTGGGCCGTGTTCCATTGTTGCCACGTGCAGCGGAAAGGAAGAAATGCTGAACTTCGCCAGTCAGCTTCAAGGCCAACTAACGGCTACCATTCATGGGACGGAAGAGGATCTAAAGGAGTATGCCGACCTAGTGCGCATTCTGGAGAGAAAGGTGGGCCGTATCATCTTCAATGGTTTCCCTACTGGCATCGAAGTTTGCCCTTCCATGCATCACGGCGGCCCCTATCCTGCGGCCACCCACAGCTTCTTCACCAGCATCGGCACTGGCAGCATTTACCGTTTTGTCCGCCCCGTGTGCTATCAAGGCTTCCCTGACAGTGAACTCCCAGAGGCCATTCGAGAAACCAATCCTTCAGGTTCCATTCGTAACATCGACGGTCAGCTTACTCGTTAACACCCATGCATTTGTATCGTACCTCCAATGGCCCAGTATTGAAGCGCAGTGACGCCTTTCTTCTGCTTTCAGACCACTGGGATCAACTGATCATCCGCGATGATTTGCCAAGCTATCTTGCCACAGTTCAAGGCGAGCCAACTTCGGCTCCTGAAGCGCCTTTGTCTCCATGCACCTCCCAGGAAGTGTGGGCCGCGGGCGTCACCTACTTCCGCAGTCGTACGGCTCGCATGGAGGAGTCCAAAGATGCAGGTGGCGGCAGCTTCTATGACCGAGTTTACGCAGCCGAACGTCCCGAGATCTTTTTCAAAGCCACTCCCCAGCGCGTTGCTGCCCCCGGAGCTGCCATGCACCTTCGGCGAGACTCTAAGTGGATGGTGCCAGAGCCTGAAATGACTCTCGTCATCAGTGCGGGCGGGAAACTGATCGGCACGACCGTGGGAAATGACCTCTCTTGTCGCGATATCGAAGGTGAGAATCCGCTCTACTTGCCTCAAGCCAAGTGTTTTCGACTCAGTGCAGCACTCGGCCCATGCATTCGGGTGTCGGCAGAGCCGCTCTCGAGTGAGACAGCCATTCATCTTCAGATTCTGCGTTCTGGAGTCACCGCCTTTGAAGGTCAGACAACTCTTGCCCAACTCAAACGTACGCCTGCGGAGTTGATTGCATTCCTCTATCGAGACAACGATTTTCCGCAGGGTGCTTTCCTCATGACTGGCACAGGCATCGTACCACCTGACGACTTCACCCTTCAGCCGGGTGATGAGGTTCGCATCTCCATCGACGACATCGGCACTCTGAGCAACCTTATGGCTTAGGGTTGCGATTAAATAGGTTGAGCAATGTCTTCTTCCTGACCGGTTCTTCAGGCGGAACGGCCTCCTTGTTCTCGGCATTCATATTTGCCTTATCTCCTTGTTGTTGGGCGGCAGTTAACTCTTCATTCGTTGGCTTTTTGCGTCCCTCATCATCGCCGCTGGTGAGCCCAAAAAGATGAGGCTTCCATTGTGGCTTGCCAAAGGATCCCTCGGCCTTGTATTCAAGCAACTGACTCACCGGCCTCAATACGAGCCCCGGAAGGCCGCGCACACGTGCCTGCGCTCTGAAATCGATCGCATCCTTGATGAAGTCAATACTGCCGCTCGAAACGATTCGGAACGTCGCGGTCAGTGCCTCAATGTCCTCAGTGACCACAAATCCATTCGCTACACGAAACGTGCAGTTGGCTTCTCTAGCTACGTTGTATCCACGGATTGGATTGGGTAAAATCGTGGTCAGTAGTGGCGTCAGTGGTCCCAGAATGGGCAGAGCGTAGAGGTTTCCATTCAAGATATACACGGCCCCAGAACCTTTCAGCTGCATCCAGTCGTCCAGTTTGCCGGTAAACGTGAAGTGTCCCGTCAGATCGCCCTCGGATTCATGGTCCGGCGAGTAAACTTGGGCAAACTTTTGCAGACTCATGCCATTCACTTCAATCCTACCATTGTATGGATGTGGTTTGGCTGTGAGATCCAGTTTCCCCGCCATCCGGAACTTCCCATTCAGCAAATCCGCCGTGAGCTCAAACGGTGACTCGGTGCCTGTGCTTGTGACATTGGCAACGACGTTTTCAAACGGCATATCTTTGCCCAGCACCTCATATGGAAAGCTCTCAGCGTTGAACTTCACGTTGTAACCACTTCGAGTGCCACCCATGAGCACGTCACCGCTGGCTCGCAGTGGTTTACCGAAAATGCTCCCCTGCACATCATAACCAAGGACGCCGGTTTTGAACGAAATCGTTCCCCTGGGCGCATCGATCTTGTAGTCCTTGCCCCAGAGTGGGTAGTAGCCGGTGCCCCTGCTGGCATCAAATCGCACCAATAGGTCGGATGGGCTACCTTTGCGTGACGCGACCGAACCTTCCACACTCAACTGCGTGCTAGGGGGCAGTCTATACAGGGCCACATTCTTTGCCACATCGGGCGCAAAGCACTTCAACACTGGCACAGGGTCCAGCTGGGCTCTTGCTCCAAACAAGAGTACCCTGCCTTGATGGTTATTGATGACGACACTGTCCGCCTGAGCCTGTCCATCTGGACGCGAGCCCCTTATGTTCTTGAAGACAATGACGCGACCCGCGATCTCGATGTCTCCATTGACCGTCAAAAACGGGGTTCCCCTGTAGCTGAAGTTTTGCAAATCCACCCGCCCGCTGTGAACGAGTGCCTTCGGATTTCCATCCTCAGCCTTCCCTGACACGAGAGCAAAGATGCTACTGTGTTCGTCAAACGTAAAACGCTCGATCTGATCGCGCTGCTCTTTCTTCGAGATAAACGGCAGGAACGCATGAGGGTCCATCTTTAGCGCGGCTTCATACTTCAGTCCCTGCTGCTGTTCCTTCAGCACCTGAAATGCCAGCGTGCCAGACTTGTGCTGAAGCAAGCCTTCCCGCAGGTAGAAATCGCTGCCGCGCACGCCAAACAAACTGCTCACACCATCAAACACCTCTCCTCGGGTGGTGAAGCGCCCACATTGAAGTGAACCTGCAAGCTCTAGACCACGCACCTTGGACTCGCCACCCAGGTGCCAGCGCCCTTCCAGCGTCATCTCGGGTGGACTTTGATCATAAAACACCACTTCCTTCAGCGCATCGGTATGCAGGACCGTGCGCGCTAAGGCTGGGAGGTCTGCTGTGGATTGCACACGGAACTCTACCGCTTCAGATTGCCTTGCCCACGTGCCGCTCAAGGTCAGTGTTCCCACGGCATCTTTTACCTGAACTTGCCGCAGGTTAAACAACCCATCGTTGTAGTCCGCTTCAGCCTGCAAGGATTTGCAACTGTAGCCATCATACTCCACTTCCCCAGACCGAAAACTGACTGTGCCGTGGCAGTGCTCCATTTCTTTAGCCTCACCGGTAAGTTTTACCTCAAGCGTAGGAGGGGTGTGAAAGTGAAAGCGTTTCACAAAGGCCAGCCCGGCTTCGATCTGTGCCTTCTTTTGATGCAGAGGTGCCATTCGTTGCACCGGAGTCTGGGCGGGCTTCTTTGGTTCCGGCGGCTTTAGCTTGTTAGGGCGTTGTGGCAGTCCTACCGAGCCACTAATCACGAGTCGAACGCCCGCTACCTCTCCTGTCCCGCTAATGACATCTACCTTATCTGAGTCCAGCAAGACGCGGGCCGACAGATTCTCCAGATTCAGCCTTGAGCGCGATGCCGGATCTGAATCGAGCGGCAGTGAGACGCGCGCGTGACGTACGGTGAACCCATTGATGTAGAGTTTTCGCTCCAGGAGTTTCCCATGATCAAAGTTCACAGCCAACCGGTCGACCTCCAGCAGCGGGTTCGCGCGTTCGGCGTCTCCAAAGACCTTCACATCCTTCGCCACAAGCCCATCCAGCGGATGGAATCCAAAAGTTTGAAAATCGACGTGGATGCCCTTCTCCTCCAGCGCCTGCAAAATGAATCCACGCCAGTGCAGGCCAAATGAGTCCGTAAACAGATACGCAACACCTCCCGCAACTGTCAGCAACAGCAGCCAGAAGGTGAAACGTAAAAATCTCCGGAACATTTGGGGCGATTCTACGCCTGAGATGGCCCTTCACAATCCAAACGTCTACTGCATCCCATGCTTGATCCCACTGCGGTTCACCCTACCCATACGGTCTTCATGCAACTCACGGTTCTCGGCAGCGGAAGTTCAGGCAATGCAGCAGTGGTCTCCACCAAAGACACCACCTTGCTCGTAGATGCCGGGCTCAGTGCCAAGCAGCTCGTCTTGCGTATGGAAGCGGCTGGATTCAATCCTGGCCTGCTGGACGGCATCCTCGTCACTCATGAGCATTCCGACCACACGGGCGGACTGGAGATTCTCTGCAAAAAGTGGGATCTGCCCGTCTATGCCACCCCACTCACTCACGAAGCCATCAAGTCTGACTTCCGAAAGCAACCTCGCTGGAAGTTAATGACCACAGGACAGCCTTTCGAGATTCGCGATGTGCGGATTGAGTGCTTTCCCGTGCCTCACGATGCTGTGGACCCGGTTGGCTTTGTGTTTGAGGCTCTTGGAGCACGGCTTGGGCTCGTAAGTGACATTGGTTTTGTCACCAATCTCGTCCGCGACCGCCTCCAAAAGGTCAACACTCTCTTCGTAGAGGCCAACTACGACAGTCATCTGCTGGAAGTCGATACCAAGCGCCCCTGGGCCACGAAACAACGTATTAGCTCCCGCCATGGCCACCTTTCTAACACTCAGGTAGCAGAGTTAGTCGCGCACTTGGCCCATGATGACTTGCATCAAGTGGTCCTTGGCCACTTGAGCGAAGATTGCAACTCACCCGAGCATGCGATCAGGCATGTGCGTGAAGCACTCGCTGAGAAAGGGCACAACAGCGTGGAAGTCTGGTGCGCTGAGAGGAAGGCAGCCAGCCCCACACGCCAAGTAGCGCGTGGGCTGCTCTCCATCTGAGTCACGTGCCGTTAGGCGAACGCCTCTAGCACTGGCTTACCCTTGTCCGCTACGGTAAATGGCCTGCGGTTAGGGCTGAACAACACCTGATCCAGAGGCAACCCGAGCGCATAGCCGATCGTCGCGCTCAAGTCCGGCACTCCTATCCCTTGCTCCGTCACCGCTATGCCCTTGTCGGTTTTTCCGTGGACATACCCACCCTTGATTCCACCGCCCCAGATTACGCTGGAGAATGCTTTCGGGTAGTGATCGCGTCCAGCGTTCTGGTTGATGTTCGGTGTCCGGCCAAACTCAGTGGTCAGCACCACCATTGTGTCGTTGAGCAAGCCCCTGGACTCCAAATCAGCGATCAGCGCTCCAAGCGTATTGTCCAGGATACCAAGTTTCTCTGGCAATCTGGAGTAGATGTCTTGGTGCATATCCCATCCACCCAGAGTGACCTCCACAAAGCGGACTCCGTGCTCGATCAGACGGCGAGCCAGCAAGCAACCCTGTCCAAAATCATTGGAACCGTATGCATCGTGCGCTGACTGAGATTCCTTGCTCAGATCAAAAGCCACGAGATCCTCGCTCTTCATGACTTTGATGGCTTGGCTGTACACATCTGCATAGGCTCTTACGGTAGACTGGTTGTAAGTGCTCCGGAAAGCCGCGTCCAGTCTTGAGGAAAGATTTACCCGGTAGTTGAAATCATCCTCCGCCAGTCCAGGCAGCATCTTGCTGTTAGCCAGGCCAGTGGCTGCGTTATTGATCGCCAGCGGCTGAAAGTCCGCCTCAAAGAAGCCCGCACCAGGATGGCGGCTATCGCCCGAGATCAGAACACTGCCAGGCAACGCAGGATTCCCCTTGCCCTGAAACTTCTGGAGCCACGCACCCATCGTGGGATGCCGTGTAGCACCTCTTGGGCTGTAGCCCGTGTGCATGAAGTAGTTCCCCTGAGCATGAGCACCTTGCGTGGATGAGATACCGTTGAAAACCGTAGCGCGGTGCATCGTCCGCGCGGTCTTAGGCAACATGTGGCCGATCTGCACCCCGTCAGCAGAGGTCGGGATGGTCTTCGTCTCGCCCATCGTGTCTGCACCCGGCACACAGCCAAAGGTATCCAAGTGCGTCATCCCGCCAGACATGTACAGGTAGATCACATTCCGCGCTGTTGGCACCTGTTTTGCCTTGGATGCATCGTCAAACGGTGCGCCCACGGCATTCAGGCCACGCCCTAGCACCGAGACACCTAGACAGGTCTTGGCCACGGACATGGCGAACTCACGGCGGGAGAACGGATCGGCAGCTTGAAGTAGCGTTTTCATAAGGCGGTAGAGAGATTCAGCCCTTAAAACGCAGTTTTGGCCGCAAGTTTCAGCCTATTTCACTTTGCTTGCCCCGCCAGCCACGCCTTCACCCAGGCGTAGAACGTTCCGCCCACCTCCGCATAGCCCGCCGGACTCGGGTGAACACCGTTGTTCTCGGGATACCCACCCACGGGGTCCAGGTTCAGTTCCGTCGGCACCAAATAGATGCCCTGGGTGCCGGAAGTTGCCCATCTAGCCAGCATTTTCTCCACCAGTCGATGCTGAATGCGCTTCCAGCCCCAGCGGGTGTATTTGTCCTGGTAGTTCGCTTCAAACGCCTTCTGCCGCGAGTTTGGCGGTGTCGTCAGCCCCACGGCAAACGCCGTCTTGGGAAAGGCCGCCCTGAAAGCCGCCAGCAACTTGTCCGCATTCACCAGCACCCCTTCGATGTGGGCATCCATCGCCTTCAGGTCATCCGGTTTAGCACCAAAGCAGTCATTGATCCCCAGCAGAAACGTGATGACATCTGGAGCCGTCCCACCGGCGTTCTCGGCCACGTACCGCTCCAGATCCAGCTTCGGCTTGTTGTCGGCACCGACGTATAAAAAGGGACTGCTCCCCTTTTTCTTCTCCCCTGCGGCCACCTCCCCAGGCACCGACCGACTGAGAAAGTTCATCCACGTCCAGCCACCGTAACCCTCGTGGACCACTCCCGGCATGGCAGATGGAGGCTTATGCGTGCCGATCATCGACAATGACGGATTCCCCGGCAGCTTCATCAGCCGGTAGAACTCATTGGGGTAATGCGTGGCATGAGTCAGGCTATCGCCAACCATCAAAACCCTCAACGGCGCGTGCTTAGCCCCAGCATCAGCTCCGACAATCACCAACTCCATAGCCGCTTTCTCCAAAACGACTCCCGCCTTGTCCAGCACCTTCACTTCCAGCGGATGCAACCCCCGCTCGCTAGCACCCGGCGTCACCGTCCATCGGTTGGCCTCCGTTTTGCCCACAGCACATGTTACTTTGAACTGGTAGTGCTCCGGATGCTCCGTCAGCACCACATTGTCAAAGTAGAGACTCATCGGCTGACCCTCCACCGCATAGAACCTCGGCGGGAGCGTTAACCGCAACTCTCCTCCGAACGAACACCCAACGAACAACAGCAAAAGAAACCAGCGAGCCATCCTTCAGCTACGGCCCTATCCCAGTCATTCTGTGGTCGTTCTTTTAGATGCCAGGAGAAACGAGGCGGCCACCGCACCGCACACCGCACTTGAGATCCATACCCAGTGGGGATTCACCGCATACAAGTTAAGCCCCGTGGCGGAGCTAAACACACCACCTAGCGCCCAGGCAAAAGTCAAAAAGCCGGTATAGCGCCCACGCATTGAGTCAGGAGCCATACTCGCCGCATACGCCTGCTGCCGAGAGAACGCACACATCTCCCCAATCGTGAACACCACCATGCACACCACAAACGCCCACAGTGGACATGACCCCAACAGGACCAAGTAGCTCCCACCCATCAGCAAGTAACCGATTGCCAGCATATTCGCCGCACGGAAGTGCCTCGTTCCCGCAGCCAGCATCAGTTCCATCGTGATGATCATCACCCCATTCAGCGCCAGGATCGCACCAGACCACGTCGGCGAGTGCCCACTCTTCTCCAAGTGCAGCATCAACGTCGTCGTCAGTTGCCTGAACGACCATGAGCCACACAGACACGCCAGAAACAGCATCAAAAACGGCGTGTTCTGCTTGATGGACGCCCACGCAGTACCCCACCCTGCCAAGTGCGCCTCCGTCCGTCTCCCCTTTGGCAGCCAAAACCACGCCACCACTCCAAAGAACACAGACGTCACCGCATCCACCACGAACAACCAAGTGTAAGATACCTCCGCCAAAAACCCAGCACCCATCGGCCCCAGCGACCAGCCCAGATTCCCCGCAAACCGCTGCACCGCAAACGCCGCCACCCGCTGCCCAGGCGGCACCATATCCTGCACCAGGGCAGCACTCGCCGGCGTCCCACAGTCAGCAATCAAGCCCGTGCAGAACGCTATCAGCGCCAGCGTCTGCCAGTGCGATGCCTGAGACATCGCCAGCATACACACTGCACTCCCAAACGCCGCAAAACTCATCACCCGATTCCGCCCAAACCGATCCGCCAGCCAGCCACCCAGCCAAGCCGCCGCAAACGTCCCCAACGAATAAGACGCCACCGCCCAACTCGCCTCCGACGGGCTGTTCCCCTGCCGCGTGATGAACAACGTCAAAAACGGCCACACAAACACCCCAAACCGATTCACAAACACAGCTCCCACCAAGACCCAGAAAGGTCTTGGCAGCTCGCGGATGGATTGGAAAAACGATTTCACTGAAAACAAAAAGGCCGGACTCTCATTGGGTCCGGCCGAAACGAAACTCTAAGTCAAAAAACAAAGACGAAAGACGTCAGCCGGGGCGCGCAGCAGGTTCATTACGCACAACCATGCACATGCGCCATCCACGGAGTGGAGTGTGGTAAGGCGCAAAGCAGCTAATCTTCATCAGAGCCACCAGACTAACAGCCCACCCCAAAACAGCAACCCCTCAGATCAAATATATTTACCACCGACCAAAAAAGAATCAGGTGCACTTGAGCCGTCCTAAGTTCCCCCTCTTCGTCTGCCCCCTCAACAACGAACAAAGCACAAACTCCCCACCGTTCTCCAGTCTGGCGTCAAGTGTCTAACAATCTGGCCACCAAGAACCCATTCTGTTGCTCTCGTGCTGCTGCAGATCGTACCCCTCCTCCCAGTTCAGAAGACAGAAGAGCTGTAGCCCTCTGGTTGTAGGGTAGATTGGGTCTAAATGAGGGTAGTGCGTGAATCCCAGGAACCTGAAACTTTCGAACAGGCTCGACACCGCAGGACACGCCGACCCCAAACTTCTTAAACGAAGATTATCTGTACGAGGCTGAAGTCGTCGCCAAGCTAAATGCCAAACCCGAGAACAAAGCACTCCTGCAAGCCGCCGCAGAGACGTTTGCCTCCATGACCCAATGGGATGAGACCAGTCTCCACGATGCGCTGGAGAAAACCGCTGCCGCCCAAGGCGTAAAAGCCGGGGCCTTGATGCCATTGCTTCGTTTCGCCCTCACCGGTCAAAATCGCGGCCCCGGAGTGACCACGATCCTTGATCTGGTGGGCAAGGACGGCTCGCTGAGGCGGATTGAGCGCACGCTGAAGACAGTTTAGCTATTTGGTGCCGGATTCATGCCTAGACGTGCCGAGGAGCTAGAAGATGAGGCAGACCGAGCGGTGAGGCGGTATCGTCTTGATTAGTGGCAACTCTGTTCGTGGAGGAGCGACAAACAAGATTTTTGCTTAATTCTCACATTTTTCTTCCTAACCCGGTCGAAAACTGATTAAGTGGCAGAGTTAATTGCAGATTTTTTCGGTAATCAGATCAGCCAAAATACTCTTGTGCTCATGAAACCTGCTCTCTCTCTCTCTCTCTCTGCCCTTCGTCGTAGCAAGGCAAGGAAGGTAGCTCTTACGATGGCATCTATTTTGTGGTGTTTCGTTGGACCAATGAAAATGAGCCACGCACGTTATGTGCCCGATGCCGCTGGTAGCCCTACTTGGGAAGTGGAATATGACGAGAACAACCAGGAAGTTCCTGAGCCTTCGTCAGGACCGGATTTCGACCACTCAGATGCGGATACTCTCCCAAATTGGCTGGAGAACTGGTTAGGAACGGATTCTTTCAGCCCTGACACCGATGGTGATGGTGCACTCGACTCGGATGAAGTTTTCGTTATGGGCACCGATCCGCTGGTAACGGACACGGATGGTAATGGTGTTTCAGACTACGACCAATGGACCAATCCTACTGGTTTGTCGGTTGATCTCAGTTTTGTTGGTAGCGCTAATATTGGTTCGGAGTATTCAGCAACGCTGTACGCTTCCTCCAACGCTGGCGGACCTTTTTCATTTTCGGTCTCAGGGTTGCCACCCGGTTTAACTTTCAATGACGAAACAGCGACCATTGCCGGGGTACCGGGCGGTATACCAGGGGGATACACGATCACCGTGAGCGTGTCTGAACCTGGAGGCAGTACAGTCTCTACTTCCTGCCTTCTTCATGTAAATCCGCCATTGGTGTTTCATGTTGGTACAGGAAGCCTAGCCACCGCAGTCATCGGAGAAAGTTATACAGCGCAACTGTCTGCTAGTTACGGAACGGAGCCATATTCGTGGTCTGTGGACGCCTTGCCGGATGGGCTGGTTCTTAATCCGACTACAGGGGAGATCACTGGTGTGGCCAATGGCCCCGGCGGAAGTTACACCGTTCATGTCACGGCGACTGACGCAGACTCAAATCAAGCCCATGCTGACGTTTCCATCGCGATTACGGATGACGCCGCATCCATTGATGGTGATGGCGACGGCCTAACTGCTGCCCAGGAGGAATCGCTGTCTCTCCAGCTAGGTATTTCTTTGTCAGACTCCGATGGCGCAAGCAACGGAGGCGGATACAGCGACTGGTATTTGCATTACTACGCGAATGTCCGCGCCACCGACGTGGATCATGATGGTGACGGATTGGGGGCCATTTTGGAAGCGCACTATGGGACATCAGATCAGAGCATTGATTCCACAGGTCTCGGAAGCTATGGGGACATGAGTTTTCACGTTACAGGCTATGCTTCTTATCTCGTTCCGGTAGATCAGGATGGTGATGGAATCGTCGCCATTGTTGAAGAACACCTGGGCACCTCGGATCAAGCGCAAGACTCCGATAGTGACTTCTTGGACGACCATTACGAGTTTGCCAATATCTCGTCTTTCTCACCATCAGACGCAGACACAGACGATGATGGGCTTGGTGACAGTGCCGAGTCGCAAGCTGGAACTAACGGCCGAGGAGTTGACACAGATGGCGACTTTTTGACTGACAACGAAGAAGTAGTGGTGTTTGTCGACGAAAATGGAGGGCAGGTTTTCAGCCCGACCAACGCCGATAGCGACGGAGACGGATTTCCAGATTATTACGAAGCGTCCACTCTTGCGTTCTTGGTTGATACCGACGGTGGTGGTATCCCAGACCGCCTTGAAGTGTACTGGCACCTCAATCCCACCACGGCCAGTGACGAGATGGGAGACGCAGACAGTGACGGGAATCTTAACCTCGTGGAGTATCAGACTGGCTTCGATGTCTACGGAGGGTTCGGCGAAAACTATGATGCTGATGGAGATAAAATGTCGAACTTGTGGGAAATGGCCAACGGCACTCTGCCCTTTGTCCCAGACGCTGGTTCCGATCCAGACGGTGACTGGGCCACAAACTATGAGGAATACATGGATGGGACTGACCCTCATGACGAGGGAGATGGTGGATACGAAGTGGTAGATCCAGAGTTGCTGGATCACTCGTCTGACGATTGGGATGGTGATGGTCGCACCAACGCTGAAGAGGTGTTAGGGGTATGGTCTGGAACCGAATGGGAATTGTCTGATCCCCGGGATCATGAAACATTCGATGAAGGTGGAACCGGGACTGGCACAGGAACAGGAACAGGAACAGGAACAGGAACAGGAAACACCGGCTTGACGATCACAGGATCAATTGGTGATCACGAAATCAATTCTGACGTTTCCGCAACTATCACAGTAAGTGGGAGTAATGGAGACCTCAGCGTTTCGATTTCTGGTCTCCCGGACGGATTGATCACATCTCCGGGGTCTTCGTCGAACAATTCTACTTCTGTTATCGTCAGCGGAGTGCCGACTACCGCGGGGGGGTTCAATGTCAAAATCACCGGAACTAGTAGCGATGGCAAAACGGTCACCGGAAACGAGTATGTGAGGATAACAAACCCAGGCGGAGGAGTAACAGGGTGGATCTATCTCGGGCAAACCGGCGTTTATGTGCTTGATTACACGTCTGTGACGAGAAGTGATTGGGTTTATGAGGGAAGGGATGGATTCTTAGGTTTGTTTGGCGATGACATCTACATTTCTGGTTCCAGGGGAGAATTCTATTTTGATGTGATTGAGACTTGGGGTTACGTGGACGAGAATGGTGAGATAACCGCACAGTCGAATCGACCGGTGCTGGAAGGGACTAATTCAAAAGTAATGGGTTCCGGCTCAGATAGGATAGTTGTACCCCACGGAGAACCGCCTCCTCCGGGTGGTGGTTCATCGTGGCCGCTTCCACCTGAGTTTTTTCAGTCGGCGACACCTAGCTTGCCGCCGCCCAGTAACTAATGGCTGAACGAATACGCAATTAAACTTTTACTGTTATGAAAGAAAAGACTTATTCACGCGGCAAATCCCTTGTTTTTTGGGGTCTGATCGCGCTTGGGTTTTCTATTTGGTTGTTCGCTAGAAAATTACAGCAAGCCGCCACCCAGATGCTGTGGTCGATTTATTTTGAGCGGCGCGTTCGCGTAGCACCGTTTGTATCTGAGGCTGATTGGCGGTTCGATGCTTCGTTAGTGCTCGGCGTGGTATGTGTCGCCATCTTATTGAGAGGAATCCTGGGTTTGCTAAGCGACACAAGATCAAAATTACTTAATTTCATGGGTCTATTGGTGGTGTACGTTGTATCCCTTGCTCCGTACGTGCACTCTACCATGCTAGCCCAGGTCAGATCTTATTCGACCGTTGTTGCCCAACTCCCAGGCATGGACGCAATAGCTCGTTTAAAGTCTGCAAACGTAATTCAGCCGACACCAAAATCATTTTGGCAAGATCCACCGACCGGCGAATGGGTGTCACCACTAATGGCACCAAAAATCACCGATGCGGTTGGGCTGCTGGTCATCTTGACTGCGCTCTGGTATTTCGTAACTCTAGTTTTGACCACGTGGGGCTGTAGAGTCGATTCATCAGGTCGGACCAAGCCAACTGAGCATTTAGCGCTGGAGTAACCGCTGGCCATTGTCGTTGCTGACGGCGGCGACAGCACTTGGGAACTGCAATGCAAACCCAAGTCGCATAGTGTCTCCGTCGGTAGCCCTAAGCGTCACCGGACCGGCGTCACGCGGACACTTGACTTGGATGGAATGGGTGGTGGTTGTATAGACTGTGGCGTGTAACTCTGGCTCTGGACCGCGTGTCTAGCGTGACTTCTTCGATCTGCTACTTGCTCAGGGTGGGTGGGCGGGTGAGGACATCGCGCAGATACTCCCAGGGGTCGATGCCGTGGTGGTGGCAGGCCGCCATCAAGGTGAAGGAGCGGTGAGGCAGAGAGTCAAGCACGTGGCGTGGCCCAACGTTTTGTTCTCGATCTTGATTTTGCCGGAGTGACCAATGACTTGGAAATGAGGCCAGTGGTGGAAGGTATAGTCGATGGCTTTGTCCATGGGGCTCGGGCGGTCAGAAGTCGACGCATTCGGTCCAGTCATTGCCGGTTTTGGGGGCCGAAGATGGTCCGGTCAGCGTCAGCGGCTTCATTGTTGGTTTGAAAGTTCCGCGTCGTCATGTGAATACCGACGATCTGCATGTGAGCGGGGCGCTTTGTCGTGTGAAGATGGTGCATCTTCATATGTTTATCGGCGATCTTCAGATGCAGATTGAGGATTGTTGGATGACGAAGGGGGTTCTGCACATGCGGGAGAGGGTTCGGCAGGTGAATGGGCGGGTTTGCTGCATGCAAAGGGAGCGTTTTCATGTGCATTTTGAGCATCTTCACGCCAACCATTGCGCCTAGTGGTGATAAACCTCTCTGCTTCGTAAGCCTCTTCTCCTGCGGTGAAGACCCCTCGTTCTCCGTGGTGAGCATCTAGTGTAGGCGTTGGCTTTCCCTTCGTGATCCGCGCTCCTCGGGCTGGGTGGGGGTAAAAGAATGTACATCCATTGATAATCTGAAAATCAACTTGCACACAATGCCCGTTTTGGCTTGTTTGCGGTCCGCCTGATTTCTGCGTGAAATCAAGCCATCTCGCTGAGGCGAATGGGTAGGTACCCGAGCGGTCAAAGGGGGCAGACTGTAAATCTGCTGGCTTACGCCTACGCTGGTTCGAATCCAGCCCTGCCCACCACCTCTGAATAAAACAAAGGCGATGTGGTAGCACTTGTCGGGCTGATTTGCGGAGTGGTAGACGCTCGCAGAAGTCTGTGCCAAAGGTCGAGATCATGTCCAAAAAGATCGCCGAAGTCACTGCTGAGCCCATTCCCGTGTATTTGGGGATTGAGGGCGGTGGAACGCGGTCGACTGCCGCGCTTTCTGATGCAGACGGGCGTGTCTTAGCTGAGTTTCAAGGCGGGCCAGCCAATCTGATTTTGCTGTCGGATCGGCAGTTGATCTGGATGCTCCGTGGATTTGCCAGCCGTTTACCACTTGAAGGCAGGGTTTTGACCGCTGTGGCCGTAGGGCTAGCGGGTGCTCGGACGGAAACCCACAGGGATCGCATTCGACGCGCTGCGGCACGGGTTTGGCCAGGAGTGCCATGTGTGGCAACAAATGACCTTGAGACGGCCCTGGCGGCTGCGGATGAAGATAAGGATGCGGTGGCAAAGGTGCTTATCCTGAGCGGCACAGGCAGTTGTTGTTTTGCTCGGAACCATCAAGGTCAGACAGCAAAGACGGGTGGCCGTGGGCACATTATTGGCGACCGCGGTAGCGCTTGTGACATCGCCCAGAGGGGACTGAAGGCGTTAATGGCTCACTACGACCAAACGGCGAAGTGGCCGAGACTTGGCGTTAAGTTTTTGGAAGCATTGGCGCTGAATAACCCAGAAGACCTTATCCCTTGGTCGATGGAAGCGAACAAGACGGATCTGGCATCTCTCGCTACGGCAGTGTTTGCCGCCGCGCGAGAACGTGATCCAATCGCAGCACAGGTGTTGACCGAAGCTGCCCAGGCGTTGGCTGATGATGGCCATGCATGCGCGAGTCGCATCGCGCAATCGACGGATCGGGTCCAGTTTGTGTTCAATGGTGGAGTGCTGCTGAAAAATGAGTCCTTTGCCAAGGCGGTGGAAATGCGTTTACGCACTCGGTGGCCAAGGTCGGTGTTCACACCCGTCAAGGTCGCAAGTTCATGGGGTGCCGTTGCCCTCGCCCGCTCGCAAGAGGGTCTGCTGACGGAGAATCCTACGACTGAGCCACCGGTCCTGGCTGGTCTTCCCCACGATCACCCAGCTTTTGATCTAAAGTTGCTGAGGCTCTCGCCAACCGAACAGAGAAATGCAAAGTCTAGCAAACTGGGCGAGATGTCCGTGGCGCACGCAGTAGCTCTGATGTTGGACGATACGACGAGTGTCCCAAGAGCCCTGAGGGCAGAGGCGGCTGCTATCGAGTGGACGATCAAGAAGATCGCGACCGCATTTTTGGCTGACAGACACCTGTTCTACGTCGGAGCTGGCACCAGCGGGCGGTTGGGAGTGCTGGATGCGAGTGAGTGTCCGCCGACCTTCCGGGCGCCGCAGGAACAAGTGCAGGGAATCATCGCAGGCGGGCAGCGCGCCCTTTGGAGTGCGGTGGAGGGGGCTGAAGATGATCCAGCGGCAGGGGCCGCAGCAGTGGATCACCGTGGAGTGGAAGCGGGCGACGTGGTGATAGGAATCGCCGCCAGTGGAAGGACTCCGTATGTCTGGGGTGCTCTGGCTAGAGCAGCGGAACTGGGTGCCACAACAGTGCTTGTATGTTTCAATCCTGCTTTTCGGAAGGTTGAGGTGCCCAAGGGTCTGTTTTGGCCGCACAAATTGATCGCTCCTGGCCTGGGGCCCGAGGTGTTGACCGGTAGTACACGTCTCAAGGCAGGGACAGCTACGAAGTTGCTTTTGAATCTATTCACCACGGTCGCAATGACACGCACGGGGAAGGTGGTGAGCAATCTGATGGTCGATTTGAACCCAACAAACGTGAAGTTGCGGGAGCGGGCGCAATGGATCGTGCAAGAACTCACAGGGTGTGATGCCGAGGCGGCTCGCTCTGCTCTGATTTCCACGGGGTGGGTGGTGAAAGATGCCTGGGAGAAGCTCAAGAAGAAGCGCAAGTCATGAAATATCAGAACGTCCATCTATTGGGTGCAAAAAGAACGCCGATTGGCAGGCTAGGCGGCTCGTTGGCTCAGTACACTGCGGCTGATCTTGCTGTTGCGGCAGCGGCTCCATTGGTGGCTAACGAGGAGGTGCGCTCTTCGGTTGGGCAATTGATCCTTGGGCAGGTCTTGCAAGCTGGCTGTGGTATGAACGTGGCGCGACAAGTCGCGCTACGTCTAGATCTGCCGGTTGTGACACCAGCCATGACGGTCAATTTGATGTGTGGCTCAGGATTGCAGGCGGTGGCGCTGGCTGCCGGTTCGATTGAATCCGGCGAGTATGGTTTGGCACTTGCAGGCGGAGCCGAATCAATGAGCAACGCCCCACATTATCTCCGTGGGTTGCGAGCGGGCCTTAAACTCGGAAACGAACAGCTTGAAGATGCCATCTTGCGCGACGGACTGACTGATCCGCTGCTGGGTATTGGCATGGGAGAGACCGCCGAGACCTTGGCGACGAAGTTTGGGATATCTAGACAAGAACAAGATGCCTTTGCCGCAAGAAGCCAAGCACTCTACTCGGCTATAAGTGAAGAAATAACGCCCGTGGAGGGCGTGATCCTTGACGAACACCCAAGGAAGGACTCGACCGCCGAAAAACTGGCAAAACTCAAGCCGGCGTTCCGTTCTGACGGCACGGTGACCGCTGGGAATGCGAGCGGGGTCAATGACGGTGCGGCCATGGTGCTGGTCGGTAGTGAAGCGGTGGCGGGCGATTTAAGCTTGGCCAGCCGGGCGCGGATCGTGGCCTCCGCAGTGGTTGGTTGCGACCCTGCCGAGATGGGGTTAGGACCTGTGGAAGCGATTCGGGCCATATGTCGTGAGGCGGACTGGGATATGGGCGAGGTAGACTTGTTTGAAATCAATGAGGCCTTTGCTGTGCAAGTGCTGGCGTGCGCCCGGCTCCTTGGGTTGATCTCAGAAAAGCTGAACGTCCGAGGGGGCGCGATTGCCTTGGGGCATCCTATTGGCGCAAGTGGGGCTCGAGTGCTCTGCACACTGCTGCACAGTTTAGAGGAGCGCGGACTTGCCCGCGGCATTGCGGCCCTATGCATCGGCGGCGGTATGGGGATTGCGATAGCTATCGAACGTTGAGTGTGCCGACCCCGCAAAATATGCCAAATGCGGCGAAAACACGAAAGAAAAAACATTGACACTACGGGTCTAGCCGATAGCTTGCCTGCCACTTTTTCGGATTTCCCGGGGTGTGTTGTAGTCCCGTGCAAGCGGTCCTTTAGCATTTCCTGGGCCGTCAGAAGAGGTTCGGAAGCAAGTTTTTTGCACACAGTCATTGCTCATTTAGCTCAGTGGTAGAGCACGTCCTTGGTAAGGACGAGGTCTCGGGTTCAAATCCCGAAATGAGCTCCATGACAGACCAAGTGCAAAAAATGAGCCGAAGAGCCCAGAAAAAGTACCAAACCCAAAACGTCCTCAGCACCCGTAACATCCACTCAACACAATGGCTAAAGAAGCATTCCAACGCAACAAGCCGCACGTCAACATCGGCACCATCGGTCACGTTGACCACGGCAAAACTACACTGACCGCCGCTATTACGACTGTGCTGGCTAAGAAAGGCTATGCTCAGGCTCGCGCTTACGATCAAATCGACGCTGCTCCAGAAGAGAAAGAGCGCGGCATTACCATCAACACCGCTCACGTCGAGTATGAAACCGACAAGCGTCACTATGCTCACGTGGACTGCCCAGGACACGCTGACTATGTGAAAAACATGATCACCGGAGCCGCTCAGATGGACGGTGGTATCCTCGTTGTGAGCGCTGCTGACGGCCCTATGCCTCAGACTCGTGAGCACATCCTGCTTGCTCGTCAGGTGGGTGTTCCTGCTCTCGTTGTTTTCATGAACAAGGTGGACATGGCTGACGCTGACCTCCTTGAACTCGTGGAAATGGAGATCCGCGACCTTCTGTCCAAGTATGACTTCCCAGGTGATGACATTCCAATCGTGAAGGGCTCTGCTCTTAAGGCGATGGAAGGTGATGCCGAGCACGAAGGTAACATCCTCAAGCTTATGGATGCAGTTGATAGCTACATCCCTCTTCCTGAGCGTCCGATTGATCAAGACTTCCTCATGCCAGTTGAAGACGTGTTCGCGATTGAAGGTCGTGGCACCGTTTGCACCGGCCGTGTTGAGCGTGGCATCATCAAGAAGATGTCCGAAGTCGAGATCGTGGGCATTCGTCCTACCGTCAAGACCACCGTCACGGACATTGAAATGTTCCGCAAGTTGCTCGACGAAGGTCGTGCAGGTGACAACGTTGGTCTGCTGCTTCGTGGTACGAAAAAGACCGACATTGAGCGCGGTCAAGTGATTGCCAAGCCAGGTTCTGTGACTCCTCACAAAAAGTTCAAGGCAGAGGTTTATGTTCTCTCCAAGGACGAGGGTGGCCGTCACACGCCGTTCTTCAATAACTATCGTCCGCAGTTCTACTTCCGCACCACGGATGTGACGGGTTCCGTCACACTTCCTGAGGGAGTGGAGATGGTGATGCCCGGTGATAACGTGTCCATCACGGTGGAGCTTATCACCCCAATCGCCATGGAGAAGACGATCCGTTTTGCTATCCGCGAGGGCGGAAAGACCGTCGGTGCAGGCCGCGTGTCTGACATCCTTGACTAGGAAAGTCTGACCGGCTGGCGCCGGTCCTGATGACTTTGGGAATATGTGCCGCAGGGCTTGTTGAGAGCTCTGCGGCCTTTCTCTCAAGGAGTTGGGCCGTCGGAAGTCTGGTCCCGGACTTTACAGACCGGGAAAACTTGATAATCATCTGGAGGATTTTGCATCGCATACAGGTCAGTAGCTCAATTGGTAGAGTAGTGGTCTCCAAAACCATTGGTTGGGGGTTCGAGTCCCTCCTGGCCTGCCACCTCAAAGCCATGCAACGTCCGACATTCCTCAGAAATAATTAAATGAGTCGCATCCGCACCTACATCAGCGAAGTAATGCTCGAGTTGAGAAAGGCTACCTGGCCTTGGGACCCGAAAGAGAAGGGTTTTGCCAAGTACAAGGAGCTCAATGACTCCACCATCATGGTATTTGTCGCCATGATCTTGCTTGGCGCATTCGTGGCGTTTTTCGATACGGCACTGCGTTACTCATTCCAGGCGTTGAACGACTGGGCATCACGCTAGGGTCATGTTGCCTCTCGCAGGCAATCTTTGATCAGCAATATTTTCATTACTTTACCTTCGTTTCTGTTTCGCCCCTATGGGAGCTATCCCCGCACCTCGAGATCAATGGTTTGTCATCCATGTCCGTTCTGGCATGGAGAATCGTGTGCGTGACAGTATGGTCCGCCGCATCCAGACAGAGGAGATGTGCGACTACGTTTACGAAGTGTTGCTTCCAACCGAACGCGTCTCGGAAGTCAAAAAAGGCAAGAAGACGGAAAGTAATCGCAAGTTCTTCCCAGGTTACATCATCGCTAACATGCACTTGTTGGATGAGAACAATCGCCTCATCGACAAAACATGGTATTTTGTTAAGGAGACCGACGGTGTGTTGAACTTTGCTGGTGCAAAGGATCATCCGATCCCCATGCGTCCAAGGGAAGTTGAGAGTCTGCTTTCTCAGGTTCGGGAGCGCGAAGAAGGATCTGTGCCGAAGATTGCATTCTCTCCTGGCGATCAGGTTCGTGTCGCTGACGGTCCGTTTGAGAGTCAAGTCGGCACGGTTGAAGAAATCGATCCGGAACGCGGCGTGTTGCGTGTTTCGGTCAACATTTTCGGACGCTCCACCATCGTGGAACTCGAATACTGGCAGGTGGAAAAAGCATAACTGTTTTTTCACGCTCTGGCTGGCGCTTCTACGGCCAGACTGTCTCAACATCAGAAAAACCACTCTACACTAAGGAACATCACTCATGGCAAAAGAAGTCGTCAAAGTTATCAAGCTCCAGATCAAGGCTGGTGCAGCAAATCCATCGCCACCTATCGGCCCCGCTCTCGGTCAGGCTGGTGTGAACATCATGGGATTCTGCAAGGAGTTCAACGCCGCCACGCAAAAGCTGGGTGGAGACATTCTCCCAACCATTATTTCCGTCTACAAAGACAAAAGTTTCACCTTCATCACGAAGCAGCCTCCAGCTTCCGTTCTCTTGAAGAAAGCTGCCAACATCGCTTCTGGATCGGGCGAGCCTAATCGTAAGAAGGTGGCCAAGCTAACCAAGAAGCAGCTGCTTGATGTTGTGAAACTGAAGATAGCTGACCTAAATACCCCTGACCCTGAGCGCGCCGCTCGTATTATGGCCGGCACTGCTCGTCAGATGGGCATCGACATCGTCGACTAACCCGAAGATTTTTGGTGGATTGCTTTTCAGCAGGCCCCCAGAGAAACGAATAAACCAAAACCGAAGCAGGAGAACTAGAACCGTTCGTTAGCACTGCCACTACCATGAAAAAAAGAAGCAAACGCTACCAGAAAGCCGCCGCGATGACCGCATCCGGAAAGGTGTATACCCTGGAGGAAGCTGCAGACCTCGTCCGCAAGTTCCCTGGGCCGAAGTTCAACCAAACCGTGACATTGTCGTTCCGCTTGGGAGTTGATCCGAAAAAGTCAGACCAGATGGTTCGTGGCACATGCCCACTGCCTCACGGCTCTGGCAAAGCCGTTCGTGTCCTTGTGTTTGCACAAGGCAGCGCTGCTGAAGCGGCGAGGACTGCGGGTGCCGAGTTCGTAGGTTATGAAGACCTCATCGCCAAGATCAAAGAGGGTTTCCTCGACTTCGATGTAGCGATCGCGACTCCAGACGCCATGACCGAAGTGCGTAAACTCGGAAAGCAACTCGGACCCCGTGGTTTGATGCCCAATCCAAGGACAGGCACTGTCACCGACGACACAGCTGGTGCTGTGAAGAGCGTCAAAGCTGGCCGTGCTGACTTCAAGCTCGACAAAAATGGCAATTGCGCAGCAGGTGTTGGTAAGGCTAGCTTTGAGGTTAGTGCTCTCGTCGACAATTGCAGCGCTCTCATCGACGCAGTGAATCGCGCTCGTCCAGCGACTGCCAAAGGCCGCTTTATTGAAACCGTAACGATGGCGGCGACGATGACCCCGGGTCTTCGAATCGACGTTTCAAAATACATCAAACTCTAATCACTCCAGGAATACCGACTCATGAAAGCTGAAAAGACCGACCTGATCAATGACCTGGTGCAGAAGGTAAATGCATCGCCATTCCTCTTTGTAGTAGATTACACTGGCCTCACCGTTCCTCGCTGGGAAGAACTCCGCAAGCGTCTTCGTGGCGCTGGTGCCGAGATCCACGTGATCAAAAACACCTTTGTAAAGAAAGCTGCTGAGAAGGCCGGCTATCCTACCGATATTGCCACCGCTCTCACTGGCCAGACGGCCGTGGTCACGGGCGACAAAGACGTTTGCGCTGCAGCCAAGGTCATGAAGACCTTTGCTAAGGAGTTTGAAAAACCCAAGCTCAAGGCAGGCGTGCTCGATGGTGCCTATCTTAGCGCCGATGGCATCAACTCCCTGGCAGAGCTGCCTTCCAAAGAAGTGCTTCAGGCCACCCTCCTCGGGGTGCTCAATGCACCGGCTTCCCAACTCGTTCGCTTGCTCAACGAACCCGCAGCGTCTCTCGCTCGTGTTATCAAGGCAAAAGGCGAGAAAGGCGAATAACAATCGTAGCCGCGGTCTTGAACGACCCTGGCTCCATCAAACCATTTGATCAGATGGCCCTGCGAGTGCGGGGTCTGAACCCAAAAAGACAAAGTAAAGTATAACATCCAACGGTTCCTTGCCGGAACGCAGGCTTGTGTTCTCAAACCCACCGGGGCTCCGGTGATCGGCAATACCAAGAAAAAACATGGCTGATATTAGCAAAATCGTAGATGAACTCAGCGGACTGACAGTGCTTCAGATCGCTGAACTTGTGAAGACCCTCGAAGACAAGTGGGGCGTTTCCGCCGCCGCTCCTGTCGCTGCCGTAGCTGTTGCTGGTGGTGCCGCTGGTGGCGCTGCTGCTCCTGCTGCTGAAGAGAAGACTGAGTTTGACGTCATTCTCGTCGACGGTGGTGGCAACAAGATCGCTGTCATCAAGGAAATCCGTGGCGTTGTGGCCGGTCTCGGCCTCGCAGAAGCCAAGGCCCTCGTCGACAAAGGTGGTCAAGCCGTCAAAACTGGCGTGCCCAAGGCCGAAGCCGAAGAGATCAAGAAGAAGCTCGAGGCAGCTGGCGCCAAAGTCGAGATCAAGTAAGGTCATCAACTCCTTTTTCCCCTTGCATCGTCGCGCCCCTTGCGGCGATGCGAGGCAGGAAAAGGAAATCACACAGTCAATCAAACTCCATAAGAGCCCAGACGACAGGCCAGTCCAATTCCAAACGACTTGTCATCTGCTCTCTGCCCGCCACGCCTCTTAGTCTTCTCCGTTCCTTGCCCTTAGCCCCTAGTCTTTTCAGCTTCTCATTTTCGCCTTTCAAACGATTCACTTCTGAATCGTGAGGAGGGCTTTTCGTCGTTCCACGCCTCACGCTTGAAATCGACACCCCAACCCCACCCGCCACCCACCGAAGCCCCCAACTTCCACGATTATGTCACAGCGCACTAACTTCGGAAATATCCACGAGCCGATCGATCCGCCAAACCTCATTGAGGTCCAACTGCGGTCCTATGAAGAGTTCTTGCAGACAAACATACCCATGGCCAAGCGCAAAGAGGTTGGCCTCCAGGCGGTGTTTCGTGAGGTATTCCCAATCGATAGCTATGACGGCAAAATGTCGCTCAATTTCGTTCAATACGAAATTGGTGAGCCAAAACTGAATCCGCTCGAAGCCATTCGTGATGCTGAAACCTACAGCGCGCCGCTCTATGTCACATTTGAGTTGAAAGAAGAGAAGGCCGCCAAGCAGGAGCGGGTTTACATGGGCGAGATTCCGCTGATGACCAATCGCGGGACTTTTGTCATCAATGGTGCCGAGCGCGTCGTCGTCTCCCAGTTGCACCGCAGCCCTGGTATCTGCTTTGAGACCTCCATGCACCTCAATGGTCGCTGGCTCTACGGCTTCCGCATCATCCCTGACCGCGGAACTTGGCTGGAAGTGCAGTTCGATACCAACGACCTTCTGTACGTTTATCTCGATCGTCGTCGTCGTCGTCGTAAGTTCCTCGCCACTACTCTTCTTCGAGTGATTGGTTTCCCCAATGACGAGGACATCCTCAAGCTCTTTTACAACCTTGAAGAGCTGAAGCTGAAGGAGAGCATGACCGAGGACCAACTTGCCAACAAAGTGCTCTACCAAGACATTCTTGATGGGGAGTTGATCATCGCACGTGCGTATGAGCCTCTCACGCTAGGCACGGTGCGCCAAATCATTCAGTCTGGCTATAAGGCGATCCGCGTTGTGCACGCCAGTGCTGATGACCTGCTTATCACCTCTCTGCGCAAGGATACCGCACGCGATGAGGATGAAGCATTGAAGGAAATCTACCGCCGCCTCCGCCCTGGCGATCCTCCGACAGTTCCGAACGCCAAGGCGCTTGTGAAGCGCTTGTTCTTCGATCCAAAACGTTACGATCTCACACGCGTTGGTCGTTACAAGATCAACCAGAAGTTGGGAATCAAGATTGATTCAGATTGCCGCATTCTCACTGCCGATGATGTCGTCAGCGCCATGCGTTATCTCTTCAAACTTCGCGCTGGTGAAGGTCTTCTGGACGATATCGATCACCTTGGAAGCCGCCGTGTGCGTGCTGTGGGTGAACTTTTGGCCAACCAGTGCCGAGTGGGCCTCAGCCGGACCGAGCGTCTGGTCAAGGAGCGTATGACTCTGTTTGATGTGAACATGGACACCATGACACCTCAGAAACTCATCAATCCAAAGGCGCTGAGCGCCGTGGTGCGTGACTTCTTTGGTCGCAGTCAGTTGTCACAGTTCATGGACCAGACCAATCCTCTTGCAGAGTTGACGCACAAGCGCCGCCTCTCCGCTCTTGGACCTGGCGGCCTTAACCGCGACCGTGCAG
The DNA here is from genome assembly GCA_016795485.1 of Verrucomicrobiaceae bacterium. Taxonomy (GTDB): domain Bacteria; phylum Verrucomicrobiota; class Verrucomicrobiia; order Verrucomicrobiales; family Verrucomicrobiaceae; genus JAEUHM01. Next base: position 227,322 of record JAEUHM010000021.1, read on the forward strand.
GATTTGAAGTGCGCGACGTGCACATTTCCCATTATGGCCGTATCTGCCCGATTGAGACCCCGGAAGGTCCTAACATCGGTCTGATCAACTCAATGTCGACCTTCAGTCGGATCAATGAGTTCGGCTTCATCGAGACTCCATACCGCAAGGTAAGCAACGGGGTCGTCTCTGAGAAGATCGAGTACCTTACTGCGGATCAGGAAGAGAATCATTACATCGCCCAGGCAAACAACCCGCTTGAAGAGGGCGGCAAGTTCTCCAACAAGCGTGTCACGGTGCGTTATCGTGGTGAGTTCCTTGAAGTGGAGCCGGAAAAACCTACCTACATGGACGTTTCTCCCAAGCAGCTCGTTTCGGTTGCTGCCTCGCTCATTCCATTCCTTGAGCACGATGACGCCAACCGCGCATTGATGGGTTCAAACATGCAACGCCAGGGCGTGCCTCTGCTTCACAATGAAGCACCGCTCGTCGGCACCGGCATGGAAGGTAAGGCTGCTCGTGACTCCAAAGCTGTCGTTGTTTGCGATGCCAATGGTGTCGTCGCTGCCGCCACCGGCTACGTGATCATCGTCACCAAGGACGGTAAACTCCCTGTGAAGGATGAAGTTTTCCTCGCCGACTGGACGAAGATCCAGACCGATCCAGAAGCCGACATTTGGGTCTATCCTCTTCGCAAGTTTGGTCGCTCCAACGCTGGAACCTGCATCAACCAGGTGCCGTTGGTCAAAAAGGGCCAGAAAGTGAAGAAAGGCGACGTGTTGGCTGATGGTCCTTGCACCGATCAAGGTGAACTCGCACTTGGCCAGAACATGCTGGTCGCGTTCATGCCTTGGAACGGTTACAACTTCGAGGACGCCATTGTCATCAGTCGCCGCGTGGTGAAGGAGGATATTTACACCTCCATTCACATTGAGGACTTTGAAGTCCAAGCCCGTGACACGAAGCTTGGGCCTGAGGAAATCACTCGTGACATCCCAAACGTCGGTGATGAGGCTCTCAAGAACCTCGACCAGGATGGAGTGATCCGTATTGGTGCCGAAGTTAAGCCTGGCGACATCCTCGTTGGCAAAATCACACCGAAGTCCGAGACTGAACTGGCTCCTGAAGAGCGCCTTCTGCGCGCGATCTTCGGAGAGAAGGCAGCCGACGTGAAAGACACGTCTCTCCGTGTGCCTTCTGGCTGCACGGGAATCGTGATGGATGTGCGCGTGGCACAGCGCCTTGGTGGTGCAGCTGCTGCTGACTCCAACAAAGAGAAGCTTTCCCAGACCGAATACAAAAAGCAGGTCAAGGAGATCGAGGAGAACTATCGGACCAAGAAAGAAGAGCTCACTGAGCAACTCACAGAGCGTCTCAGCGACATCTTGCTCAACGAGAAGATCCCGCTTGATGTGGTCAATGGCCAGACCGGTGAAATCATCATTGGTGCCAACAAGAAGATCACCAAGACCCTTCTTCGTAAGCTGGCTGAGAGCTATGACACGATCGAGATCGATCCGTCTCCAGTTCGCAGTAAGATCATGGACATCATCGCCGCCTTCGAGCAGAAGTTCAGCGATGCTGACATGGAGCGTGAGCGTTCCCTCGACCGCATTGAAGCCGGAAACGAGTCGGAGTCCGGTGTTGTGAAGCTTGTTCGCGTGTTCATCGCTTCCAAGCGTAAACTGTCAGTCGGTGACAAGATGGCCGGACGCCACGGTAACAAAGGCGTGGTGGCTACCATCGTTCCCGAAGAAGACATGCCCTTCCTTGAGAACGGTAAGCCAGTCGACATCGTGCTCAACCCTCTCGGCGTGCCAAGCCGGATGAACGTGGGACAGGTTCTTGAAACCCACCTTGGTCTCGCTGCTCGTGCTCTCGGAATGAAGATCGCTACTCCGATTTTCGATGGTATTCCTGAGTCCAAGATCATGGACTACGTGAAGGAGGCCAAGAAAGTGCCTGAATACGAGTGGATGGGCCTAAATGGTAAATCCACACTGTATGATGGCCGCACTGGCGAGCCCTACACTCAGGAGGTCGTTGTTGGCTACATTTACATGTTGAAACTGGGCCACCTTGTTGCCGACAAGATCCACGCACGCGCCGTTGGACCTTACTCACTCGTTACTCAGCAGCCTCTCGGCGGTAAAGCCCAGTATGGTGGCCAGCGTTTCGGGGAGATGGAGGTGTGGGCACTTGAAGCCTACGGTGCAGCCTACACGTTGCAGGAACTGCTCACCGTCAAATCTGACGACGTCCAGGGCCGCACGCGCATCTATGAGGCCATTGTGAAAGGCGATAACTCGCTTGAAGCTGGCACACCTGAATCCTTTAACGTTCTCATCAAGGAAATGCAGTCGCTCGGTCTCGACGTGCGCGTTCAGCGCAAGTCTGATGGAGAAACTCCTGAACTGGAAGACTTCACTGGTTCTGCAGCCTGATTCCCCGACACCACGAAACGAAAACCACAAGCCCAACTGATAAAATCATGAGCATTGAATCCAATCTCAAAGAAGTGTTTGGCGAAACCTCGCGCGGCGAGAACTTCGACCTGGTGTCCATCTCCATTGCCAGCCCGGAACGCATTCGTTCTTGGTCGAGCGGTGAGGTGAAGAACCCTGAAACCATCAACTACCGCACGTTCAAGCCAGAAAAAGGCGGCCTGTTCTGTGAGCGTATTTTCGGCCCTACTCGGGACTGGGAGTGTGCTTGCGGCAAGTACAAGCGCATCAAGCACAAAGGCGTGATTTGTGACCGCTGCGGCGTCGAAGTAACCCTTAGCCGCGTTCGCCGTGAGCGCATGGGTCACATCGAACTTGCCGTCCCCGTCACTCACATCTGGTTCTACAAGTGCATGCCTTCTCGCATCGGCTTGATGCTGGACATGACCGCCCGCTCTTTGGAGCGCGTGATCTATTACGAAGACTACATTGTCATCGATCCAGGCAGCACGCCTCTTCAGCGCGCTCAACTTCTCACCGAAGTCGAACTGCGTGACGCTGAAGATCAATACGGCCCTGAAACATTCCGCGTTGGAATGGGTGCCGAAGCCATCCGCGAGCTGTTCTCACAGATTAACTTGGTCAACATGATCAAGGATCTTGAAGCCGCCATGGAGAAGACTCGCTCCAAGCAGGTGCGCAAGAAATTGGCCAAGCGGTTGAAGCTTGCACAGGGCTTCTCGGAAAGCCATGGACGCCCTGAGTGGATGATCATGGAGGTGCTTCCAGTGATTCCGCCCGATCTCCGTCCGCTCGTTCCTCTCGAAGGTGGCCGTTTTGCGACCTCCGACCTGAATGACCTTTATCGTCGCGTCATCAACCGCAACAACCGCCTGAAGAACCTCCTTCAGCTCCGCACTCCGGATGTCATCATCCGCAACGAGAAGCGCATGCTCCAGGAGGCGGTGGACGCCCTATTCGACAACGGCCGCCACGGCCGTGCGGTTACCGGAGCTGGCAATCGCCCTCTCAAGTCGCTCTCTGACATGCTCAAGGGCAAGTCGGGCCGCTTCCGTCAAAACCTTCTCGGCAAACGTGTCGACTACTCTGGTCGTTCCGTGATCGTTATCGGTCCAGATCTCAAGCTTAGCCAGTGCGGTCTGCCCAAGAAGATGGCTCTCGTTTTGTTTGAACCATTCATCATTCGCCGACTCAAGGAGATGGGGCTCGTTCACACGGTCCGCAGTGCCAAGAAGATGATTGAGCGCCGCACTCCCGAAGTGTGGGACATTCTGGAAGAAGTCACCAAGGGACACCCCGTTCTCCTGAACCGTGCTCCTACGTTGCACCGCTTGTCCATTCAGGCTTTCGAGCCAGTCTTGATCGAAGGTGAAGCTATCCGTGTTCACCCGCTAGTTTGTACGGCGTACAACGCCGACTTCGACGGTGACCAGATGGCCGTGCACGTTCCGCTGTCCATTGAGGCCCAAATGGAGGCTCGCCTCCTCATGTTGGCTCCAAACAACATTTTCTCGCCGTCTTCTGGCAAGCCAGTGAATACTCCTTCTCAGGACATTCCACTCGGTTGCTACTTCCTCACCTACCTGCGTGAAGTCGGCCAGAACGACACCAAGAACGGCAAGAAGATCCAGCTACCGATGTTCAACGACGCTTCCGAAGTGGAGTTCGCCGTTTCCGAAGGTAAGGTGGAGCTGAACCAAAAAGTTCTCTTCCGTAATCCAGACTTCGGTTCCAGTGGCCGCATTTACGGCGACCCAAGCAAGGCTCACATCGAGACCACCGCTGGACGTGTCCGTTTCAACGAAATCTGGCCTGAGAAGCTTGGCTTCATCAACCAGACAGTCGGTAAGAAGCAGATCTCAGACATCATCTGGCGCTGCTTCCAGACCGTTGGTCAGCGTGAGACCGTTGCTGCTCTGGATCGCTTAAAGCAACTTGGCTTCCGTGAGGCATCTCGTTCGGGTTGCTCCATCGGTATCACCGACATGATGATCCCAGGCTCCAAAGTCAACGCGCTTGGTGCTGCCTACAAGGAGATTGAGGTCGTTGAGGGTCAATATCGTCGCGGTATCATCACCAACGGTGAGCGTAACCAGAAGGTGATCGACATCTGGACCAAGACTGGTGACCAGGTTGCTGATGAGCTCTTCCGGACCATTGAGTTCAACGAAGGCAAGAAGCACCACAACCCGCTTTACGTCATGGTGACCTCGGGTGCTCGTGGTAACCGCACTCAGATTAAGCAGCTCGGTGGTATGCGCGGCTTGATGGCCAAGCCCTCCGGCGAGATCATCGAACGTCCGATCACGTCTAACTTCCGTGAAGGCCTCAGCGTGTTGGAGTACTTCATCTCCACTCACGGTGCTCGTAAGGGCTTGGCAGACACCGCTCTGAAGACGGCTGACTCCGGTTACATGACACGTAAGCTGGTCGACGTTTCTCAGGACGTCATCGTTACGATCGAAGACTGCGGCACCGTCAATGGCATTACTCTTAGCTCCATCTACCAAGGTGACGAGGAGGTTGTTGACCTCAAGACACGTATCTACGGTCGTGTCAGTTGCGAGACCGTTCACAACCCGGTCGACAAGTCGATCATTGTTGCTCCAGGCACCTTAGTTCTTGAGAAAGAAGCTGCGGCCCTGGCCAAGATCGGTGTGGAGAAGTTGAAGATCCGTTCCGTGTTGACATGCGAAAGCAAGCGCGGCTGCTGTGCCAAGTGCTATGGCCTTCAATTGGCCACTCAGCGTATGGCCCGCATCGGTGAGGCAGTCGGCATCATCGCCGCTCAGTCCATCGGGGAGCCGGGAACGCAGTTGACCATGCGTACCTTCCACGTCGGTGGTGTGGCCGTGGGTGCCTTCAAGCAACCCTTCATCATCACCAAAAACGCTGGTATCCTCCGCTACAACGATCTTCGTATCGTGCAGAGCGTGGAAGGAACCTGGATTGCGCTGACCAAGAGCGGCAGCCTCTCCATCCACGATGAAGACGGCAAGGAACTCGAGAGCCACAAGCTCGTCTTGGGTTCTGTCATCAGCGTCGAAGACGGCGGCAAGGTCAAGAAAGGCCAGCAAATCGTCACATGGGATCCCTACAACGTGCCCATCATCACCGAGAAGTCGGGTAAGATCGAGTTCCGCGACATGCTCTCCGGGGTTACCATCACCAAGGAGAAGAATGATGCAACGGGCGCAGAAGAGACCGTGGTCATCGAGCACAAAGAAGACCTGCACCCGCAGATCGTTATCGTTGATCCGAAGACTCATGAAGCAGTAGGCTCATACGCCATCCCTGCAGGGGCTCACCTTGCAGTGAAGAACAACGAGAAAGTCGAGGCTGGTACCACCATCGCCAAGACGCCACGTAAGGCATCCAAGACCAAAGACATCACCGGCGGTCTTCCTCGTGTGGCCGAGCTCTTCGAAGCACGGAAGCCAAAGGACGCTTGCGAGATTGCCCGCATCGACGGAACCGTCGAAATCGGTGGCCTTGTTCGCGGTAAGCGCCGCGTGTTCGTCACCGATCCGAAGACGGGCCAGCAGGAAGAGCACCTTATTCCACGTCAGAAGCACATCCTTGTGTTCAATGGCGACCACGTCACCAAAGGCGACCAACTTACGGACGGACCTGTCGTTCCGCACGAGATCCTAGAGATCCTTGGACCTCAGGCCCTTCGTGAACACCTCGTCAACGAAGTTCAGGAAGTGTATCGCGCCCAGGGTGTGGAGATCAACGACAAGCACGTTGAGATCATCATCCGCCAGATGCTTCGTAAGGTGAAAATCACCGATCCGGGTGACACTGACTTCCTCTGGGGAGATCAAGTCGATCGCACCGAGTTCGAGCGCGAGAACGAGCGTGTTGTCGAGAACGGTGGAAAGCCAGCCGAGGCCGAACCAGTGCTGCTTGGTATTACCAAGGCATCTCTGGAGACCGAAAGCTTCATTTCTGCTGCTTCCTTCCAAGACACCACCCGCGTGCTGACCGAAGCAGCCACTCTGTGCAAGAGCGACATGCTCCGCGGCTTCAAGGAAAACGTCATCATGGGTCACCTCATCCCTGCAGGCACCGGCTTCATCAAGAACCGCAACTTCGAAGTGTTCGAGACGGAGAAACCCGTCTTCAGCACCAAAGGTGGCGACGATGAAGATGAGTTGGTCGGCTAACTGAGCCCCTAAAACCATTCGAGAACCCCTTCCACCGCAAGGTGAGAAGGGGTTTTTGTTGGTGCGGCCCAAGCAGGAGGAAGCTCAATCAAGCTCGTCGTGGCAGGCGATGCCATTTTTGATCCATCGGCCTGTAGCCAAGTAAAATCCAGCCTTCCAGTCCCTCCACGGTTCACTCCGGGACTCGAATCGGACGACCGGAAAAGGGAACAGGAAAGTCGGGATGCCTTTCCAGCTCGTCCGACAACACCTCCGGAGACTCCGGCAGTCCTTCCAGCTCGTCCGACAGCACCCCCGGAGACTCCGGTAGTCCTTCCAGCTCGTCCGGCAACACCCCCGGAGACTCCGACAGTCCTTCCAGCTCGTCCGGCAACACCCCAGGAGACTCCGGCGGTCCTTCCAGCTTGTCCGGCAACACCCCCGGAGACTCCGACAGTCCTTTCAGTTCGTCCGACAGCACCTCCTGAGACTCCGGAGGTCCTTGCCGATGATCCGACGAGGCATACCGAGACTCCGGAACCGTTTTCCGACGACCAGAAAACCGTCTCGGAGCAACCCCTCCCCCTGCCCTAATCGCCGGCCCGCCTGTGAAGAAAAATTAGCTCCGGCTTCAGCCCAATCGAGTATGTCAGAAAGTTTGTTGGAACGGAGCTAACGCATATCAAAAGATGAACACCGACATGCGACCAATTTACTTGCAGTAGTCCGAGCACCCGCGGGTGCGAGCGAGATTGTGTCGATTCTGACGTTAGCTAGGCTCACATTATGATCCGAAATCTGTTTCTGCTGCTTGCTCTCATGATCACCGGTCTTCTTCACGCCGATGAACGCATCTACGAACTGCGTATTTACACCTGCAATGAGGGCAGGTTACCCGACTTGCTGAAGCGCTTCAGGGACCATACCTGCAAGCTGTTTGAGAAGCATGGCATGGAGAACATTGGCTACTGGGTGCCTGTGGATAAGGAGAATGGCAGTGACACCACCTTGATTTACGTTCTGGCTCACAAGAGCCGTGAAGCGGCAAAGGCTTCCTTTGCTGCTTTCGGGGCTGATCCGGAATGGCAGGCAGCGCGTAAGGCGAGTGAGGCCAATGGTAAGATTTTGGCCAAGGCACCGGAATCAATCTTCATGAAGCCAACGGATTATTCTCCCGCTATCAAGACAGGCGAGGGTGCCTCTCCACGCGTGTTTGAGATGAGAACCTACACCTGCAATGACGGCAAACTGGATGCTCTCCACGCTCGCTTCCGCAATCACACGATGAAACTCTTTAGCAAGCAGGGCATGACCCACATCGCCTATTGGCAGCCGGTGGATGAAGACAAGGGAGCGAGCAACAAGCTCATTTACATCCTGGCCCATCCAAGCAAGCAGGCAGGGTTGGATGCCTTCACGGCCTTCCGTGCAGATCCAGACTGGATCAAGGCAAAGTCAGAAAGCGAGAAAGACGGGTCTCTCACCATCCAAGATGGTGTCAAATCTGTCTACATGACCGCCACAGATTTTTCACAGATCAAGTAGCGCATCAGCCCAGGGCTGGTAGGCTCGCCTCCATGACTCCATTGATTGAAGAGCGCCTCAAAGCGCTGTGTGTTGCGATTGCTGAAGATTCCGAACTCCAAGGCGCCCGGTCGAAAGCCGAGGCCTTTCTTGCGGATGAAGAGGGAGTGGATCTTTATCGTGAACTGATGACAAAGTCCCGCGAAATGCAACACCGCCAGCATGACGGTGAGGAGATCGCGGATGAAGATGTCCAGGAACTCGTGGAGCTAAAGCATGCTGCGGATCATCACGCAGGCATCAAGTCCTTTCATGAAGCCCAAGACGTTCTCCAGGGCGTGGCAGAGATGGTGAGTGCCTTCGTCAGCAAGACTCTGGAGAGTGGTGAGGTGCCGACCAAAGAGGAAGTGATGAATCAAGGCGGCTGTGGTGAAGGTTGCGGCTGTCACCATTGAGCGGCGGCTTCTGTTTTCTTGCGAGTTTTGCTTTAGCGAGCAGCGGGTTTTGCCGCTGAGTCATCTTTCTTTGGCTCAGCGGCTGCTTTGTTCTCTGGAGCAGGTGCCGCAGGGGATTTCTCTTTGGGCCCTTCGGCTTGGACCCACTTGAAGGTGCCTTCTTTCTCGCCGGGAATCTCTACCCACTCGCCTTTGTACGCTTTGGCGATGGCCTGCTTCCAGTTCTCTTGCTGAATGTCGAAAACCGTCATCTCCCGCTTCCTAGCTTCTTCTCTCATGAGCAACGTGCGGTCATCGTTCTCTTCCTGAACGGCTTGTTTGACTCGCTCACCCCATTTTCCGCCTGGAACTTCCCGAACGTGGAGTAGTCCGCGGTGATCTTCTCCGACGAGACGATTGTTCTTAAGCTCCTGAATCTCTGAACTGCGATTCCGCCTCCGTTCCGCAGCTTCCGCGATCGTTTTGGCCTTTTCCGCATCCTTTGGCGCATCTCCCGTGAACTGGTAGACATCCAGGCGCATGTTGAGGTTCACTTCGAGTGGCTCTGGTGTCGCAAGATTAACATCCGGGAGCTTGCAACTCCCGAGCGATAGCCCGGCGATCACGGTTAACGCCATCCTATTCACTTGCTTCAGCATTTGAGGCTTTCTTCTTGTCCACTTTCCAGCGGTGGTCATACACATTGACGTCTATGTTGCGCGTTCCGTGCGGTCCTCTCAAGCGAAGATATCCGCGTCCTTCTCGTCCGTAAAACCGTGCTTTTGCCTCCGCTTTATCGTAGTCGAAGTCTCTTACCGTCTCGATTCCTATACGAGTGAGGTCTTGAATATAGCCTTCAATGTCCAAAGGAATAGCCTTGATGGCATCATTGAGCGTGGTGATGGAAAACTTGCCGGGACTAGTGCCTGTTAGAGATAAATCCGTCTGAAAAACCTCGGACATGTTGCCAAGTGCAACGACGGAAGCGTCCATCTTGCCATCTAGAAAAAGATAAGTGGGCGTGAGTTTCTCGGTGATCTCGGTGGTCTTTACTCCAGTCCCGGTGATCCAGCCATCCCAACTGAAGGTTGAGTCGTTGTAGATGTTAAATGCACCGTTCACGTAGCCCTCATACGCTGCTCCGCCAAACTGGCCGTATATGCCTGCGGCATCGTAGGTCACACTCAAGTGGCATTTCTCCATGTGCAGTTGCTTGTAACGAATCACGTCTACCTGGAAAGTCTCGGTCAGGTTGTTATCCATCTGTTTGTGAGGAAGGTTAAACAGCACGTGACCTCTGAGGTTCTGGAACTCCAACTTGATGTCCTCCCAAGTGTAATTGTCTCCGGGAATCTTCAACTCCGCCTCAAACTTCCCCTGATTCAGCTTCGTCTCGAAGCTAAAGGGGAATGGGCGCGGGATTCCAGCAAGAGGTACGCCCTTGGGCGCTATCACCAGGTTTCCACCAGTCACTGCTAGCGTATCAAGCGTCCACGAGGCGTCTCCCGGCGGCCCGTGGATTTGATCTTGCTGGGCCACTGCCGTTTCCTTGACGAAGTTATCGTCGTTCGAGACGATTCGTGGAGGTGGAGTGTCGTCTGGAAGTTCGCCTGCCGCGTATTTGCGATAGTAGTCGATGTACCAGAACAAATCTTCGCCGACCATGAGTGTTGGGCTGATGACTTCAACCTTGTCGATCCGACCCTTCAGAAGTCCATCCAGCGTGAAGTGAATGAAAACGGTATTCATGATGGCGACATCTCGGTACGCATCAAATGGTGAGGCTAGGTAAAGCTGGCTGAGTTCAATCTTTTGCGGCTCCAGACGGCCGATCAGTTCGGTGGGTGCCAATGGCATGTCCTTGCCTGTGTAATCCAAAGAGAACTTCACGGATGGCAATCCTGGCACAAGCTTGTGCAGCGTGATGGAGTTGCCCTTGAGTTCCAAATCGTCAATGCGCCAGCCTTTCATGCTGTCCGCAGCACTTGCGGTCTTTGGCGCGGCTGTGTCGGTGGATGCGGGCGGCATGGTGAGCCGCCTCAGCACGTCGTTCACATCTATCTCAGAGCCTTTGACGGTCAGTTGGTTGACTCGCTTGTTCGTGATCAGTTCCTTGAGTGAAAAAGCGGCAGATATCTCATCAACAGACGCCACCGGCACTTCAGTAAACTCAGGTGCTCTAACGGAAAGCTTGGTTAACTTGATCGTCTCCGCGCCATTGACCGAGGTTGCCTCCACGCCTCCGCGAATATGCATCCGCTGTGCCATGTCGTAGGCAAACTCAACGTTGGGTGCCGCTAACCGAAACTCACCCACCTTTACTTCATCAGTGGGAGTGGTCTTTGGTGCTTCGGCGATTGCGGTTGGTTTCGATGGTTTGAGAAAAGTTGTGTTTTCAGGTGTTAGCTTCAGAAAAGGAAGGTCCAGAAGAACTTTCTCAATGCGCTTCTCTTTAAGCCAATGATTTGGCACTACTTCCAGCTCTGCTTTGGTCAACTTGGCCAGGGCTTCCAGGGGTTGGAGCTTGTCTTGCGGGTGTTCAGCAAAGACGCCGTCTCGAAGAGTCAATGTTTGCGGTGAGTTGGAGATCAAACCTTCTCGGCCATACTGAAGGTCCTTCAGTTTGGCACTCACGGTCACTTTTCCTTCAGCGGGGATGCGCGTTGTCCGATGAATGCTGATGACCGCATCATCGATTTCTGCCGCATTGATCTGGATGGTTAACGCCGAGCTCTCAGTGGATGCTGAGTTATTGCTAGGCGTGATCAGCCAGTTCTCCAGATCGGCGGTCCAGTCTACTGAGGCCCCGCTTAGCTTGAGGTGCTCAATGTTTAGGCCATTTGCCTTCACCTCCAGGGCTGTTGCCTGTATGTGTCCATTGCCTGAAGGAGGTTCGACGCGTGCATTCGTTACATACAGTGCGTGCTGCCCATCCAGTGTGCCCGTGGCAGCGCTCCACTTCAGCGCGTGACCATCGGCCTCCAGAGTGGCAGTGATCCCGGGCAATCTCACTGGTGTCTTACCCAAGTGAGCCGTAGGTACTTCGATTCCCTTGATGACGCTGGGCGATTGACTAGCGGGGGCAGGCTGAGTCAGCCATTCCTGCACGGTGGTGATGAGTTTGGCATCGGCTTTGAGTGAGATCGTGGACAGATCTACTTTGCTCATACGCAAAATGCCGTCTGAGCCAGATAGACTACCCTCCACCTCCATTCTTGGAGCGTGAAGCTCACCGTCAGTCGTTTTAAGATTTCGCACGGTGGTGGTGAAATGCTCCACGGATGGCTTGGACAAGTCACTCAGATTCAAGTTAGTGATTTCTTGATCAATAACTGCTGAGATGGAGGGGACATCCTCCGATCCTTCGAGCTTCACCGTGGTGTTCGCCAGCTTGATCGAGTCGAATCGCACCGGGCGGGACGAAGTCGATGTGTTGGTTCCACCAGAACCTCTCAAATCAGCAAGCTTGAGCGAGACTTGTGCATCATTCACCATCAGCGCGCCGAGGTCTCCCGCAGTGAGCTTCCTCCAATCCGCTTTCCATGTGGCAGTTGGCAAGCGCACCATCTCACCTCCGCTTTTCAGGTCTTTGACCACAAGATCACGCACTTGGACACGCTGCAGATCCAGATTCAGCTCACTCAACTCAACCTTCACCGGCAGTGGCACACGGTTCAGCACCCATTGTGCCACGGTGGTTTGGTGATTCCACGCCCACCACAGCCCGATGGCAAGCATTGTCACACCAACCAGAGTCAACGCACCACTCCACAGCAGAAGCCGCTTCCACAGCGACCGTTTGGGCCGCTCTGGCTTGGGCGTAGGAGCATCGGACATGGTGACGATGCTACTCCGTGGCGCAGAAATCGCAAAGTTTGCGTGATTCTTTAACGTTGGTGCGGCTCGGGCTTGAAGGGGGCCGCTTTGGGTGTAAACCGGAGTCACTCTGTTCCGTTCGTTCTGTCATGAAGACTCCTTTTCGCTCTCTCGCTCTCCTGCTTGCCATGAGTGGCAGCGTATTGCTGGCAGATGACGTGGAGGACGCCATCCAGGCGGCGCTCACGGCTTACAAAGCGGGTAAGGCAGTTGAAGCAGGTGACTTGCTGAAGAAGGCGGGAGACTTGATTGATGAGAAGACGGGCAACTCTCTCAGCGCGGTGCTGCCAGACATGATCGGCGACTTCAAAGGCGGACGCATCACGACGAAAGACCTGGACGGCGTTGGTGGTGGCAAGGCCACCGAGCGCAACTACCGCAAGGGGGACAAAGAAGACCCAAAGTCCATCACGGCTTCCGTATCGGTCATCGCCAACTCGCCGACACTGAACCAAATCTCCACCTTTCTGGCCAATCCAGCCCTCGGGGCGCTGCTTGGTGCCAAGCCCAAGTCCGTGGGTGGGAACACCGCAATGTTCATCGGCAAAGAAGGGCTCCTACAGATGTCCGTTGGCGGCAAGTTCCTCGTCACAGTGCGCGGAAAGAAGTGCTCTGAGGATCAACTCGCACAGCTCGCGGGTGGTGTGAATCTGGACATGCTCGCCAAACTCGCGAAGTAAGCCGTTCATTCACTGCTCGACGAAATGCCCGCTGCTCGCTAGCCTGCGAGCACCATGAAAATCCAGTTTTGCGGTGCGGCAGGCACTACGACGGGCTCCCAACATTTGATCGAAGTCAACGGCCAGCGGATCTTGCTGGATTGCGGCCTTTATCAGGGCCGGCGGAACGAGGCTTTAGAGCGCAATCGTCATTTTCCGTTCGATGCGGCCAAGATCGATTGCGTGGTGCTCTCGCACTGCCACATCGATCACAGCGGCAATCTGCCTAACCTCGTAAAGCAAGGTTTCAACGGCAACATCTACGCTACCCCGGCCACTCGCGACCTCTGCAGCATCATGCTGCCAGACTCCGCCAAGATCCAGGAAGGCGATGTGGAATGGCTCAACAAGAAGCGCAAGAAGACCGGCGAGCCCTTGCTGGAGCCAACTTACACCAATGCAGACGCTGAAAGGACAATCGGGCTGTTTGTGACGGTAGGCTATCACCGGCCTATGCATATTGCTGATGGCGTGAAGCTCACGTTCATTGATGCCGGGCACGTGCTTGGCTCTGCTCAGGTTGTTCTCGATATCAACGATCACGATACTGGGAACCAACGTCGACTTCTGTTCTCAGGTGACGTTGGGCGCCCTAACAACGATCTACTCAATGATGCAGAGCCCTGTGATGGTGTGGACTTCTTGGTCATGGAGAGCACGTACGGAGGGAGACATCACGAGTTGGCTGCCCACACGTCAGATCGCATCTGCGAAATCATTAACGATGCGTTGGAGCGTCGTGGAAAGGTTATCATCCCCGCATTCGCCGTGGAGAGGACCCAGCAGTTGCTGCTTACGTTGGACCGGTTGAGACATGAGGGTTGTCTGCCCTTTGTGGCTACGTTTGTAGACAGTCCGCTTGCAGTCGATGCCACCAACATCTTCCGACTTCATCTGGATGCGATGAAACCCACCGTGGGGCAGGCCATCTACACCAAAGATGATCCGTTTGGCTTTGATGGGCTGGAGCTCGTGCGTGACAGACGTGACTCACAGGAGCTCAATCACCTCAAAGGCCCCGCCATCATCATTTCTGCTTCCGGCATGGCTGAGAACGGCCGCATCCTGCATCACCTGCGGAACAACATCCAGAATCCGAACAACACCATCCTGTTTGTCGGCTATTGCGCGGAGAACACCTTGGGTTGGAAGCTGCGAAATGGCTTCGAGAAGGTGAATATCCTGGGAGATGAGTTTGCCGTACGTGCCAAGATCGAGATCCTGGACAGCTTCTCTGGCCATGCGGACCACAATGAGATGTTAGGCTGGTTTAGCCGGGTAGGCGGTGCCAAAGAACGTGTCTTCCTCGTCCACGGAGAGCGGGAGCGCTCACAGATCTTGTGTGATGCCGTTCAGCAGGCGCATCCCGCCGGTAAGGTCGAAGTCGCGCGGTTGCTTCAGCAGGAAACCCTGTAGTACTGGCCGGCTCCTACGAGCCACCGGTCATCTTTTGTGCCAGCTTGTGGACCGCCGTCCCAGGCTTCAGGTCGCGCACGATCTCTTTCCACGGCAGAATGAACTCGTACTCTCCCGCAGCATACGAGCCGATGGCATAAGGCTCATAGTAAAAGCCGATGCCACCAGGAACGAGGAACCAGGAGTCCTCTGGAGTTGGAGTGTAGTCCTCAACTGTGACGCCAGTTTCAGACAGTGGCGCGTCCTGGGGAACTGCCCGTGATTTCTTGAGAGCAGAGATCGCTAGCGACTTCCAACTAGCAATCTTCTCCGGAGATACGATGTCAGTCAGCTTGAGGACAGTCATCGTGGCAGTGTCCAACACAGCAAACTGGCTGCCGTAGTGGCCATGAGCACCACCGGAGTAGCCGTAGTTACTGTTTTCCAATGTCAGGAAGCCTGACTCATTCATGCGCACCGAAAAGTGTTCACTGTAGGTGTCCACATAAGTCGCTTCAGCGTCAATCTCCTCATGCGTGGATGCGCGCATGGCTTGTTTCAGCTCGTTGAAGTTGGCAGGAACACGGTTCTCATCATCCTTGTAGCTCTCGCAGGCCAGTTCCAACAATTTGCGGCTCAGAGCTTCGTTCTCTGGCGCTGTCAGCAGGGTTAGCTCACGTTGGTAACCGCGCGGGGCAACTTGATCGGTTTCCTTCACTTCATAAGTCAGGTGGATCTGATCCAAAGACACAGAACCCTCTGGCTGAGAAAGCTCTAGGTTCACTGGCAGAGACTTTTTGCCGTCCGGAGTCTTCCAAGTGCCCGTGATCGTCGAGCTCTTCCACACCACGGTCCAACGCCCGGTCACCTGCTGATCGCCATCCATCGACCAGCCCGTGGACTCAATGAAAATCAATTGGTCCTCATTCTTCGGGTCCTTCCCAATGTCCAGAGAGATTGGAATCCCCGACTTTTGGTAGTGGTAGCTGCCCCTCAACTGCTCGCCTTCCTCCGTTTGGTTGGTCCAGAGCGTTAGCGACACCTTCAAATCCTTACCGATGGTGCCCTGGAAGTGCTGGATCGGCGCATTCTTCTCAGTGGCGAGTGCGGAACCGGTGAAAAAGCAAACGAGAGCAGAAAGTGCAAAATAAAAGCGCGTCATGGCAAGTGCATAGACGCTCAGACCCAGCGAACATTCAATCACTGTGAGATTGGGGACGGTTGACGATGATTGCAGAGGATCGGTCTGGCGTCTGATTGTCTGATTGTCTGTAGTCTCTCCCGCAACGCTTAGAATCGGAAGAAAGAACGCGAGCACTGCTGTCGACCAAGACTGGCACCGTCAGTTCGGCTCGTGTCAAAAGGAACCGTTCGCGGTGCCTCAACGCGCCCACAGACCAAACTTAGGTTCTTCGCAAGGTTGAGTCGGTGATGGCAGGCTTGAGATTGAGTCTGCCGCGGTGAAAGAGGATCCGTATTCGGTGGTTGGCAAATGAGAGGAAATCTCTTGCGGCAGTTCAGTTCCTCACTCGCCTTCGGAGCAGTCTGCCATTCTCTTTGTTCACAGGCACCCAGTAGCCAATGTTCTCCATGCCATGCTTCTCAAACAGCATGCAGGTATGGTCCCTGAAGCGCATCAGCGAGTCGGGCAGTTTGCCGTTGTTGCAGGTGTAATGCGCAGTTCGCAAATGCGTTCATCGGCGTGAAGAAGACCGGTGATCATGAGAGCAAGCAGCAGAAACAGATTGCGGATCATAATGTGAGCCTAGCTAACGTCAGAATCGACAGAATCTCGCTCGCACCCGTGTCTGCTCGGGCCTACTCCAAATAGATGAGCCCCATGTCAGCATCCATTTTGAGAAATGGGGCTGCGGCGTCCATCTCGCTCTTTGAAATGACCACGGAGAACTTTGCATCCTGCCACGGCCCACCGCCGAAGACCCCTTTGGCAAGCATGGCGTGAACTTCGGCTACGGTCTCGGCTTCCTTGATCTTCGTGCATCCGCCGTGCTTGGCCGAGAGATACGTGCTGTAGAGAGTTTGTGCGTCCCGGCGGGCTTCTCCTTCTGGAGTCACGACTTTCTTTTTCTCCACTACACGCCGAGGAGCTTGGGACTCCACAGGCGCGGCGGTAGCAACGGGCAGGTACTCAAGGAGGCCATTTTCCAAATCAAGCTTGAGGTGTCGCTGAGCGCGGGCACCCTGCTCTGGCGTGATCGGCATGACGAATGTTTTTCCCTCGAATGGGCCGCTGCCGAGCACTCCAACTTTGAGTCGCTTGATCACTTCATCGAGCGTCTTAGCATCGTCGAGGTCCTTTGTTCCGGCGGCGATCGCAGCGTTGTAAATGGATGCTAGGCTTTGTGCCGTTCTTTGGTCCACAGATACCGTCGTTCTTTTCTCTCCTGATTTTTCTTTGATCATTTGGGCCAGAACTTCAACGGCATCAGTAGCAGTGGATGGTGTCTCGACTTTCGGCTTCCTTTCAGCATGATAGCGCAGGATTTTTTCGCTGGGATCATACTCCAGATAGGCCATGGCAGTTGCTGCATCCTCCTTGGTCACTTTGGCGACAAACGGCAGCCCAGCAAACGCTCCAGCGCCTTTCACTCCGACGGTAATCTTCTCAATCGCTTCTCCAGTGGTTTTAACATCGTCTAACTCTGCACTTCCGGTAGCTGATGCAGCGTTGTAAACAGACGCCAGTGTCTGAGCGTTGCGCTTTATTTTTGCAGCGGTGGCAAAGGCCATGTTTTCCTCTACCACGCTGTTAAGAAGTGGCGCACTTCTGAGTTTACCAGATTCAGTGAGCATCAGTGCCCACTCCATCATGATGGAGACCTCACCGGTGAGTTCTAAATCTGGATGCTTCTCGGCTTGGGTAGAGAGTAGTTCATACGCTCCACGCACGGAGGGTGAGCCTGCTTGGCCCCTAGCCGTCTCGGGCAGCGCATTGTACGCCTGGACCACTGCCACTAAGTTAGCCAGACTGCGGGTTGCTTGCTCTTGAGGGTCTTCCGCGGCTCCATTCGAGTTTGCACTCCAAATGCTCCCTTGGGCGGGAAGCAGGATCACCATCGAAAGAAAGGCAGCGTGGAAGGCAAGAATGGATTTCATGACTAGCTTTATAATTACCAT
The DNA here is from genome assembly GCA_016795485.1 of Verrucomicrobiaceae bacterium. GTDB lineage: Bacteria > Verrucomicrobiota > Verrucomicrobiia > Verrucomicrobiales > Verrucomicrobiaceae > JAEUHM01. Next base: position 245,000 of record JAEUHM010000021.1, read on the forward strand.
AACTCAATAAGCACGGCAACGGATGAAATCACGTATGGGAAAAGGTCGAGCCACTCAAAGCCAAAAGCTGTGCCTCTCGGAAGCTGCCTCACCGCAAAAAAGGACATGGCCAACAAACCAAACCGTGTCTAGCGGGCAGAACTTCGATCAATGCCCAAGCCTTCTCCTACATCACGAAACCGCCTTTACGCTACCGTCCCGTAAAGCGTGAAGCCCTGCGTGCTGTCGACACGAACAGGAAAGATCTGGCCAGTTAGTCGAGACGCCACTCCCTCGAAAACGACGATCTTGTTGGTGCGCGTGCGCCCCATGAGGCGAGCTTCGTTGTTCTTGCTGGCACCTTCACAGAGGACTTCTACATCTTGGCCAACCAGCTCCTCGTAGCGCTTGAACGCGATGGCATTGACCAAGGCCAGGAGATCCTGGTTGCGCTCTTCTTTGACCTTCTCACTGACATGGAGCGCCTCTTCCATTTCTGCAGCTGGGGTGCCTCGACGCTTGGAGTAGCGGAAGATGAACGCGTTGTCGAACTGCACACGCTCAAACATGGCTCGAGTCTCCAAATACTCCTTTTCCGACTCACCGGGGAACCCAACGATGACATCGGTGGTCACCGCAATGCCAGGCCTAGCCTCGCGAATACGCGCTACGAGCTCTTCAAACTTGGCCACAGTGTACGGGCGATGCATGCGTTTGAGAATCGCATCCGAGCCGCTCTGGACAGGTAAGTGCACGTGCTCGGCGAGTTTTGGCAGATAAGTGAATGCCTCAATGAGGTCTTTTTTGTAACCGATGGGGTGCGGGCTGGTGAAGCGTATGCGCTCAATGCCATCGACCTCATGCACCGCCTCTAGAAGCTGCACAAAAGGACTCTTACCATTCACTGCGGGGAACTCGTGTCGGCCATAGAGGTTCACAATCTGACCAAGCAACGTCACCTCCTTCACCCCACGATCCGCCAGACGGCGGACTTCCTCGACAATTTCAGGGATGGGCCGCCCACGCTCTCCACCGCGTGTGTAGGGCACGATGCAGAAGGTGCACTTCATGTTGCAGCCCTGCATGATGCTCACAAAGGCAGCTCCTTGGCCCTCCTTGAGTTTGTGATCACGAATGGAGTTCTGCGAGCCAACTTCCTCTTCGATGTCTACGATGCTAAACCTTTCATCGTCCATCTGCTGCTCTTCCTTGGCGCGGATGATGCGATCGACATACTCAACGACCCGGTGATACTTTTGAGTGCCGACAACGAGATCCACATCCTTCTCCAGGAGTTCCGGTCCCCTGCTCTGCGCCATGCAACCCATAAAGCCAGTGACAAGCGGCGTCCGCCTTCTTCTCACCATGCCCATTTTGCCCAATGCTTTCTGCTCAGCCTGATCTCGCACGGAACAGGTGTTAATGAGCACCACATCGGCATCGGCATCCGTTGACGTCATCGTATAACCGCGATCGACAAACATCTGAGACACTTGTTCAGTGTCTCTCTCGTTCATCTGACAGCCATAGGTTTTGATGTAGACGCGCGGCATGGTTTTGGGCTGGGAATCCTACTCATGTTTGCAAAGAATGAAAGGAAAGGTCACACAACCAGCGTTGCACTGGTCGTTCATGAAACGGCGCACGTTTTTAAGCCATTCTGCCTCTACTTTGTTGATGGCAACTGCGGCACCCATCTCGGCAACGGCAGGGGAGTTCACTGGTAAGATCAAAAAGTCGCTCAAGTGGAGCATGGCAGAGAAAGCGGCTCGCGGCATGACCCTCCCCGATGCATTTTCAAAACTCCGCGACTGTGGTTTCGAAGGTGTGGAGCCAAGTGTGCTTGCGGGGCACGTTAAGGATCCAAGTGAATGGCTAGAGGCTAGCAAAAGGAGCGGCTTGGTGATTGATGGCACCGTTGGAGGCCGACTTGGAGTGCTGGAGAGTGGCATCGACACCACCAAGGCTATTGGCGGTGAGACGATGCTCATCGTCGTCGAGTACGACATCACGAAGCCGCTCATGGCCCAATGGAACCAGAGCCGGGATCGGCTGAAGGAAGCCGCTCCATACGCGGAGAAACTAGGCGTGCGGATCGTGATCGAAAACGTGTGGAATACATTCTTCACCAGCCCGTTCGATCTCGCGCGATTCGTCGATGAGGTGGGGAGCCAATGGGTTCAGGTGCAGTTTGACGTGGGCAACGTGATGCGCTGGGGTGTGCCAGAGCACTGGATGGAGGTGCTTGGTAAACGTAGCTTCAAATTGGACGTCAAAGAGTATGACTTGGAGATCGCGCTGAGCCAGGGCATGAGAAAGGGCTTCGATAAGCCGCTCGGAGAGGGCTCGATTAACTGGGCAGCCGTGCGGCGCGAGCTAAGCACTATCAACTACTCAGGCTGGGCCGCTGCTGAGGTGAAAGCAGGAGATTGGCCTTATCTCGCCGATGTGGCACGCCGTATGGGCACGGTGTTGGATGTTTAGTTAACTAGCGGCGAGTTTACGGATGCCTGCCGCGCTGTTGTTCAACGAAACTTGCATGAGGAGCTTGGCCACATCCATGCGCCCTATCTTGACACCAGACACGAGTTCAGAGTCGGTCGCACGCTTCAATGATTGAAGTGTCCGCACGCCCAAGATTGCAGGAAGTGCCGTAGCGTAACGAAGTCGCGAATGAGCTAGGCGGGCTGCGTATTCCACTCCAGAGCCTAACAACTCCGTGGCTCGGGTTGCCCAAGATTCCCATATTGGACGCAATAAGGCCGGTGATCTTGCAATGTCGTCCTCGGTGAATCCGAGCACGCTCCATTCAGCTTTTGGAAGGTAACAACGGCCCAATGCGGCGTCTTTACCGATATCGCGGAGGATATTGACCAACTGAAGCCCCTTCCCATATCGAGCGCCCAGTTCCTTCATGCGCGCGGCATCAGAACTCGACTCAAACGCACCTTCCAGCTCTGAGAAACAGAGGTCTGTCCAAAACTCTCCCACGCATCCGGCCACTTGCCAAGTGTACGCCTCCAATTCCTCACTGGTCTCCAATGAACGCAGATGCCCTTTCGCTGGGAATCGCATGATATCAGCCTTCTGACCCTCGATGATGTGATGCAACACGCCCTGGATGGCTTGAAGGCGGTGGCCGTTCATCGTTGATAGCCATTTGAGAGCATCAGGGAGCCGCTGCATGAGCTTTGCCTCAGAAGGATCCGTCTGAAGGGGCTGAAAGTCTTGAATGAGCACTGTTCCGAACTCGGGACTACACTCTGCCCTGTCGTGGATCAAAGAACCGAACTGCGTGAGACACCCGAGACGAACGTCAGGTGCCACTTGGGCCGTGTCGGCAATGGTATCAGCCGTTCTGGCTAGCAAGTAGGCCAGGGAGATTGGCTCTCTGAGTTGTTTTGGAAGAGCCTTGAGGGTGAGGTAGAAAGAACGGGAGACTGCAGCGAGCAGTTCGCCACCCAAGTTCTTTTCATACACACTTTCGTCGTCCATCTGCGCGACATTGACACAAGTAACAGCAAATAAAAGAGGGGGCTCCGATAAGAGCCCCCTCCGAGAGGGTTAGATCGATATTGATCGGCTGATTAAGCGCGGCGGCGGCGCCAGAACAGAGCCAACAGACCGAACATGAGCAGAAGCGCACGGCTTGGCTCAGGGACGACAACGATCACACCGTAAGTGGTGAACAGACTCGTATCCCACAGCAATTGCGTTCCAGCCTGGGTGCCAAGTGTTGGCAGATCGAGGTCGTAGCTGCTATCTCCTGTTCCGTCATACTGGTTGTTGAAGTTGAAGCCGTTGAGGTTCATAGCCGTCACCCAGTCGAACAGGTTAAAGATATCGCCCCATCCCGGTGTGTAGCCAGAGCCAGAAACAAAGGACACTACTCCGCGACCATCCTCATTGAAGTTCAACGTTCCACCGACATTCACGTAATCGTGGTTCTCGATGTTGCCTTGGACGCCATTCAGATAGTCCAGAGCATTGGTGCTGAACCAGCTCACGGAACCATCCCACCCGAGAGTGCTTCCATTTGCAGTAGCGCCACCAAGTTGGAGGGCAAATCGATCCGTTGGTGTTGCAACGGGTGCGCCAGTAACTCCACCAGCCAGGGTAAGATCTGCACTGGTGTAGATGTGGCCAATCTGATCACCAGCGGTAGTCGTGGTGTTACCAGGTGCGAGACTGCCGATCTGAGAAACGGCACCCACGTTATCACCCACAGTAAAGTTGCCCGCGATTCTAGCAGCGTTGGTTGTGGCAGCCGAAGCAAAGTTGGTGCCTGCTGCACTGGTGCCACCACCACTCACAACGCCATCAAAGACATAGCTCGTCTTGGCAGAAACATCGAACGTGGAGCCAGCACCGCTGATCTTCAGCCATGCAGAGTCTTGATTGCTGCCGTTAACTCCAAGAGCCAATGTGCCACCCGCCACCTCGGTGGTTCCAAGGTATGTGTTCGTGTTGTGGAGAGTCAACTTAGCCGTGCCGGTCTTTGTGAGTGCCACGTTGTGTTGGACCACACCCGAATAAACGAAGTCCGATGTAACACCGTTGCCAACCGTCAGGGTCTTGATGCTTGTACCACCGTTCGTGACAAAGCCCTGAGTAGACCCAGTCGTAGTAGTGGTAACCACGTTGTTGAGGGTTCCAATGGTTTGGTTTTGGCCATTCAAGTCCAGCACGCCGTTGGCGGTGGTGGTCACTGTGCCGGTGGTAGGCAATGCATTGTCGGCTCCGATGGCCAGCTTGCCTCCCGCGATCGTTGTGCCTCCGCTGTAGGTGTTGGCTCCGCTCAAGATCACGGTGTCATAACCGACTTTCACCATGCTTCCCGTGCCGCTGATCACACCCTTGACCTCAAGGATCGCCCCAGAGGTGGTGTACTCTTCCATCGGGCGGAAGTTGTTCTCTTGCTTGCCGCTGTCCAATCCGTTGGCT